>NZ_CP104011.1:2491936-3737904 GCF_025133575.1 Pseudomonas sp. GCEP-101
GAACGCCGCACCCGCGTCAGCATCGCCGAGCTGGAGCAGCTTGCCCGTGCAGCCGACGCCCCGCGCGGTTTCGCCAGCGCCCTGCTGGAGCGCGCCAAGCGCCGCGAGCCGGCGGTGATCGCCGAGGTGAAGAAGGCGTCGCCGAGCAAAGGCATCATTCGCGAGAATTTCGACCCGGCCGACATCGCCCGCAGCTACGAAGAGGGTGGCGCTGCCTGCCTCTCGGTGCTGACCGATATCGACTTTTTCCTCGGCAGCGATGCCTACCTCAAGGAAGCCCGTGCGGCCTGCAAGCTGCCGGTGATCCGCAAGGACTTCCTCATCGATCCGTACCAGGTCGTGGAAGCCCGGGCCATCGGCGCCGATTGCATCCTGCTGATCGTCTCGGCGCTGGATGACGTGCGCATGGCCGAGCTGGCCGCGGTCGCCAAGGACGTTGGCCTCGACGTACTGGTGGAAGTGCACGATGCCCCGGAGCTGGAGCGCGCGCTGAAGCTTCTGGATACCCCGCTGGTGGGCATCAACAACCGCAACCTGCACACCTTCGAGGTGAGCCTGGAGACCACCCTGGATCTGCTGCCGGACATCCCGCGCGATCGCATGGTGATCACCGAGAGCGGCATCCTCAACCGCGCCGATGTCGAGCTGATGGAAGTCAGCGACGTGTTCGGCTTCCTGGTGGGCGAAGCCTTCATGCGGGCGGACGAGCCGGGCACCGAGCTCAAGCGCCTGTTCTTCCCCGAGCGCAGCAAGACCAAGCTGGGCGCCGATCCGGACTGAATCCGTCTGGCAGGCGCGAGCTTGCCGGCGAACCGAACAGCGCTGGAGTTTCCGGAAGGTTGTTCGCGAGCCAGCTCGCTCCTGCAGGTAGGGCAAAAAAAAGCCGGCGATTGCCGGCTTTTTTGCGTCCTGCAGTCTTCAGCGGGTGCCGAAGACCACCATGGTCTTGCCCTTGACGTGCACCAGGCCCTGTTCTTCCAGGCTCTTGAGCACGCGGCCGACCATCTCGCGGGAGCAGCCGACGATGCGGCCGATTTCCTGGCGGGTGATCTTGATCTGCATGCCGTCGGGGTGGGTCATGGCGTCCGGCTGCTGGCACAGGTCCAGCAGGGTGCGGGCCACGCGGCCGGTGACGTCGAGGAAGGCCAGGTCGCCGACCTTGCGCGTGGTCTTGCGCAGGCGGTCCGCCATCTGGCTGCCGAGGGTGAAGAGAATCTCCGGGTCCTGCTGGCTCAGTTCACGGAATTTCGCGTAGCTGATCTCGGCGACTTCGCATTCGGTCTTGGCGCGAATCCAGGCGCTGCGCTCCTGGCCGGTGCTGCCTTCCTTCTCGAAGAGCCCCATCTCCCCGAAGAAATCGCCGGTATTGAGGTACCCGATGATCATCTCGCGGCCGTCGTCGTCCTCGATCAGGACGGTCACCGACCCCTTGATGATGAAGAACAGGCTCTCGCAGCGGTCGCCGGCGTAGATGATGGTGCTCTTGGCGGTGAAGCGGCGGCGATGACAGTGCGCGAGCAGCTTGTCGAGGTTCTTGATTTTGGGTGTGAGGGTAATAGCTACCATGCCCGAGTCCCGGAAAGTAGAAAGAGTGGCCTTTGCACAACAGGCGCTAATGATTTTTTATGTTCAGCTGTGGTGCCGTGCGTCCCTGGCGCGATCCCCCTCGATCCCCAGGGCGGCAATTGCCTGGCTGAGCAGTCTTGCATGTACGTAAATCTGCAAGAGCTTAACAGACGTCGTGTTACCAACAATCGGAAAGCTGGAACGTTCGTGTAGGCAATTTCCGAGAGTGTGCCAGTAATCCGGCGCCAGCTTAAGTGATAAATGCATACTGGCCGTGTGGAAATGAGACGTGGGTAACAGCCACCGCGCCCGCTGGGCGTGTTAGAGGGCTGTGATAAGCTGTCGCCCCTTTTTTCCGGCGGAGTTCCTTGCAATGAAAGCGCGAATCCAGTGGGCGGGCGAGGCGATGTTCCTCGGCGAATCCGGCAGTGGCCACGTCGTGGTGATGGACGGTCCGCCGGACGCCGGTGGCCGCAACCTGGGCGTGCGGCCGATGGAGATGCTCCTGCTCGGCCTGGGTGGCTGCACCAACTTCGACGTGGTCAGCATCCTCAAGAAAGGTCGCCAGCCGGTGGAAAGCTGCGAAGCCTTCCTGGAAGCCGAGCGCGCCGACGAGGACCCGAAGGTCTTCACCAAGATCCACGTGCATTTCGTGGTCAAGGGGCGTGGTCTGAAGGAAGCGCAGGTCAAGCGCGCGGTCGAACTGTCGGCCGAGAAGTACTGCTCCGCGTCGATCATGCTCGGCCGCGCGGGCGTCGAGATCACCCATGACTACGAGATCGTAGAGTTGGGCTGACAGCCGGATTCATCCTTTCATCATCAAAGGTGGGCAAAGTCTGGCAGAGGTCGTCTGACCTCTGCATAATGCGCCACCTTTTTTCAGGGCCCCCCGGCCCGAAACCAAGCAACCACAATCGCCATCGCGAAGAGGTGTAAACCGTCCTACGCAGGTGCTGCCGTACGCATCTGACGGGCATGCTCAACCACGCGGCAGAGCCGCATTTGATGAGAGTTTTCCCACGGTGAAAAGCAAACTCAAGCTCCACGGGTTCAACAACCTGACGAAGACCTTGAGCTTCAACATCTACGACATCTGCTATGCCGAGACGCCTGAAGACCAGCAGGCCTACGTGCAGTACATCGACGAAGAGTACGATGCCGAGCGTCTCACGCAGATCCTCACCGATGTTGTCGACATCATTGGCGCGAACATCCTGAACATCGCCCGTCAGGATTACGATCCGCAAGGCGCCAGCGTGACCATCCTGATCTCCGAGCAGCCGGTCACCCCGACCGACAGCCAGATCGAGGAATCCCCGGGGCCGCTGCCGGACACCATCCTGGCGCACCTCGACAAGAGCCATATCACCGTGCACACCTATCCGGAGATCCATCCGGTGGAAGGCATTGCGACCTTCCGGGTGGACATCGATGTGTCGACCTGCGGCGTCATCTCGCCGCTCAAGGCGCTCAACTACCTCATCCACCAGTTCGACTCGGACATCGTCACCGTGGATTACCGCGTGCGCGGCTTCACCCGCGACGTGGAAGGCAAGAAGCACTTCATCGACCACGAGATCAACTCGATCCAGAACTATCTCTCCGACGACACGTACGAGGCCTATCAGATGACCGACGTGAACGTGTACCAGGAGAACCTGTTCCACACCAAGATGCTGCTCAAGGAGTTCGACCTGGACAACTACCTGTTCGGCGACGCGACCCGCAACCTGTCGCCCGAGCAGCGCAAGCAGGTGGAAGAGCGCGTGCGGCACGAGATGCTGGAGATCTTCTACGCGCGCAACATGCCGCGCTGATCTCGCAACGCTCGATAGCAGAAACGAAAAAGGGCGCCCATTGGGCGCCCTTTTTCGTTGGGGGCGATCAGTCCTCGTCCACCTCGCGGCCGGTATCGGACTGCGTCGGGCGATGGTTGTCCGGGAACAGCGCCTGGAACTGCCGGATCTGCTGCTTCGACAGCTCGATGGGCTTTTCGAACAGCACCCACTGCACGCCTTCGGTGCACGGCGGGGTGGTGAGCGAGCCGTGGTAGAACCGGTGATGACTGGCCGCCGGGACCAGCCGGGCAAGGTCGGGAGCCAGCGCGGCGGCGAGCGGCGCCTCCTGTCCCTGCTGGGTCGGCAGGTGCTTCCACAGCTGCGCCAGCTGTTTGTTCTCGTGGCCTTGCTGGATCATCAGGCCCAGCACCAGCAGGTGGCCGTCCTTGTCCTGGTTCACCAGGTGCATCTCCATCGGATACGGCTGGTGGTTGAACTGGTGTTCGCTGGGCGTGTGGAAGTGGAATTGCAGCAGGCGGTATTCGGTGCCCTTGTAGGTCAGGGTATCGCCATCGGCCGCGCTGGCCTGGAGGGTGTGGCCGTTGTTGAGCAGCGTGAGGGCAGTCTTGCCGTAATGCAGTTTCAGCTCGCTCGCCGGCACCTTCTTCGGCTCCACCTTGGATTTCTCGATGTCGATCGGCGATTGCTCGGCACCGCTGGCGCAGAGGGCGCTACCCAGTTCACCCCAGTGCGCAGGGCCCTGATCGCCGCTGTAGGACCAATGGGCATCGGCAGCGTGGGCGGTGGAAAGGGCCAGGCAGAGCGGGGCGAGCAGGCAGGAAACGCGGGGGATGAAGCGCATGGAAACTCCGGATGGGTAATCAGCCGGAGCAGCATCCTCGCTGCGAAACTGCGACGAAAGATGGCGAAAAAAGCTTGGGAAATTTTCCCGTTTTGCCAGGAAATCTCCTGGGGCCATGCCACTGCATCGCCCCAGGACGGGATCAGATCCGGTAGGTGGACTTGGTCATCACCTTGGACAGCAGCGTCATGCCGAACTTCACTGGCGCCGGGAAGCGCAGGCCGCCGGCCTCGATGGCGCTGGTGGCGTGGTGCTCCTCGTCCTCGCGCATCTGCTCGAGAATGGCGCGGGACTTCTGGTCTTCGGCGGGAATTTCCGCCAGGTGTTCGTCCAGGTGCTTGCACACCTGATCTTCGGTGGCAGCGACGAAGCCCAGGCTGACGCGGTCGCTGATCAGCCCGGCGGCAGCGCCGACACCGAACGAGAGGCCGTAGAAGATCGGATTGAGCACGCTCGGGCGGCTGCCCAGCTCGCGGATACGCTGTTCGCACCAGGCAAGGTGGTCGACTTCCTCGTCGGCGGCTTCTTCCATGGCCTTGCGTACCTTGGGCAGCTTGGCGGTCAGTGCCTGGCCCTGGTACAGCGCCTGGGCGCAGACCTCGCCGGTGTGGTTGATGCGCATCAGGCCGGCGACGTGACGGGCATCGCTCTCGCTGAGCTCGGCGTCGGGCTGGACGATAGCGGGGGACGGGCGCCCCGGATGGCCGCTGAACGGCAGCAGAGTGCGCAGAGCGGCATCGGCCTGCAGCAGGAAGCGGTCGGCGGGGGAGTAGTGACGGTCGGCGGACATGGCGCACCTCCGATAAGGAACATTCGCCGGCAGTTTACCGGATGGCGGATGACAGGTCTTGCCGAGGTGCGCGCAGCGTCTTCTGGTCGGGAACGGATCAGCCCGGCGGCCAGTGCATCTGGCGCTGACCCAGCACGTGCATGTGGATGTGGTGCACCGTCTGGCCGCCCAGGTCGTTGCAGTTCATCACCACGCGGAAGCCCTCGTCGCATCCCTGTTCCTTGGCCAGGCGCTGGGCGGTGAAGAGGATGTGCCCGGCCAGCGGCTTGTCCGCTTCGCTCAGGTCATGGAGGGTGGCAATGTGCTGCTTGGGGATCACCAGGAAATGCACCGGCGCCTGCGGGCCGATGTCATGGAAGGCGATCACCTGGTCATCCTCGTACAGCGTGCGCGCGGGTATTTCCCCGGCAACGATCTTGCAGAACAGACAGTCCACGAAAGGCTCCTCCAGCGTGTGGGCAGGAGCAGGAGTTTAGCGCCCGCGCTCAGGCTACGCCCAGTGCCGGCTCAACCGGCCAGCGCCAGGCGATTGATGCGGCCGGCCAGTTTGCGCATGAGCCAGCGTGGCAGCAGGCGCACGCCATAGGCGAACAGGCGGTTGCGCCAGCCAGGGATGATCAGGGCTGGCGCCCGGCGCAGGGCTTTCACGGCCAGGAAGGCGACCTCCTCGGCGGACATGACGCGCTTGCCGTCGTCGAGCTTGCCCAGGCGCAGGTCGGCGTTGCGGTAGAACGCGGTGCGGGTCGGCCCCGGGCACAGCACGGACACCTTGATGCCGCGGCCTTTCAACTCCTCGCGCAGGCCTTCGGAAAAGTGCAGCACGAAGGCCTTGCTGGCGTAGTAGCTGCTCATCCAGGGGCCGGGCAGCAGGCCGGCCACGGAGGCGACGTTGAGAATCCGCCCGCCGCCGCTGCGCTCCATCATCGCGCCGATACCGTGGCACAGGCGCGCCAGGGCCAGGACGTTGAGCTCCAGCAATTCCTGTTCGCGGGACCAGTCCTGGTCGACGAAGGCGCCAGAGGTGCCGACGCCTGCATTGTTCACCAGCAACTCGATCTGCCGCCCGCTCTGTTCCAGCTCGTGCAGCAGCCCGGATATCTGCAGCGGCTCGGACAGGTCGCAGACACGGAACAGCACCTCCACCCCGAAGCGTTGCGAGAGTTCGCAGGCGATGCTGTCCAGCGCGTCGCGCTGGCGCGCCACCAGGATCAGGGCCTGGCCACGGCGGGCGAGGGCTTCGGCCAAGGCCAGGCCGATACCGCTGGAAGCGCCGGTGATGAGGGCAAAACGAGGCATTCAGGAGTCTCTGTGGCGGGGTGGCGTTCGACCACGCCCGCCACGGGTTGTTGCATTACTGGTCGCTGCTGTCGCCGTCGTCGGAGTCAGCGCCTTCGGTGTCGCCGCTGTTGAACTGTTCGTCCGACGGTTCGGCGCTGGCGGCCGGTGCGCTGGAGTCGTCCTGCTGGTACTGCTCGTACTGGGCGCTTTGCGCGCGCTCCAGATAGCCCTGGTACGCAGGAATGGCGATGGCGGCAAGAATACCGATAATCGGCACCAGCAGGGCGGTCCAGGCGAAGATCACCACGCCACGGCTGTTGGGCGGCGGCGGCGGGCCGTAGCGGTTGGCTTCGGCGGTGCCGGGCACCAGCAGCATCAGCAGGGGGAACACGCTGCCGACGACGGGGACAAGGTTGAGCAACAGCAGCCAGGCGGACCAGCCGATGTCATGCAGGCGCTGGGCGCCGATCATGACGCTGACCACCACGAAGCCGATCAGCGCGATCGCCCCGACGAGAATGCCGAGGAGGTTGGAGACGGCAAACAGACCGGCCACCACCAGGAACACCGGGATGGCGATGAGCGATACCGCCATGCTCCAGCCCAGGTAGCGTACCCGGCCGATCCGGCCGTCGGTGGTGAGGACCTTGAGATCGCCGTATTCGGGCAGTTGCTCGCCCACCTGAGCCTGCGGCGGGGCATAGGGCGAGGCACTCGCCGTGGGCGCCGCAACGGGCGTGGCGGCAACCGGGTTGGCCGCCAGTTCCGCCTGGCGCGCCAGGTACTTCTCGATCACGATGCCGCAGGCGCTGCACTCGATGGCGGTCGCCTGTTCGTGCCCGCATTTGGGGCAGGTCATCCGCTCGCTGCCGGCCGCTTCACCGGCGGAACGGGCTGCCAGGGTCGCTTCGCTGGGATGGTCGTCGGTTTCCACCAGGCTGAATCCGGCAGCGCCTTCGGCCTCCTTGCGGGCATTGGCGCCGGCGCCGTGGAGGGCGCGCAGGTACTTGTCGGCTTCGTCCCCGGTCAGGTCGCGCTTGAGCACGACGGGCTGGCCGCTGAACAGTGCGTCGATCTTCGAGGCATCGCTCTTGAACAGGCGGGCGAGATTTTCCTTGGCGGTTTCCAGAGGCGTCTGCGGCATCAGCGCGCCGTCAAAGACGATCTTGAAGCGGGATTGATCCATCGGGGCATCCTTGTCTTCTGGCTATGGTGGAATCGCTACAGCGTAATCGGGCCGCCAGGGGCCAACAAGCGGCCCTGGCGGATATATCGTGAGCGGTGCCGCAGCTCAGACCAGCAGTTGGTTGGACAAGCCGGCGCTGCGGGTCAGGGCCTGGCGGTATTCGTGATCCAGGCGGGCGATCAGCTCGCCCACTGCCGGCAGGTCGCGGATGTCACCGACCCCCTGGCCGGCGGACCACACGGTCTTCCAGGCCTTGGCCTCGTCGCTGACCGGCTTGAGCTTCTCGCCGTAATTGAGCGAGCCCTTGTCGTTCAGCCGCTGCATGTCGAAGCCGGCCGCTTCCAGGCTCTGGCGCATGAAGCTGGCGGGCACGCCGGAAACGGCGGGCGTGTGGATGATGTCGGCGGCGCGGGCGTCGAGCAGCATGTGCTTGTAGTCCTCGGACGCGGCGCTCTCGCGGGTGGCGATGAAGCGTGTGCCGAGGTAGGCGAGGTCGGCGCCCAGCACCTGGGCGGCGAGGATTTCGTGGCCGTGGTTGATGCAGCCGGCCAGCAGCAGGGTCTTGTCGAAGAACTGGCGGATCTCGGCGATCAGCGCGAACGGGCTCCAGGTGCCGGCATGGCCGCCCGCGCCGGCCGCGACGGCGATCAGGCCGTCGACGCCGGCCTCGGCTGCCTTCTCCGCATGGCGGCGGGTGGTCACGTCGTGGAACACCAGGCCGCCATAGCTGTGCACGGCATCGACTACTTCGCGCACCGCGCCCAGGCTGGTGATGACGATCGGCACCTGGTGCTCCACGCAGAGCTTGAGGTCCGCCTGCAGGCGCGGGTTGGTGTTGTGAACGATCAGGTTGACCGCATAGGGCGCGGCCTGCGGGTCGGCTGCCAGCCCGGCTTCGATCTCTTCCAGCCAGGCCTTGAAGCCGCTGCTCTCGCGCTGGTTCAGCGCCGGGAAGCTGCCGACGATGCCGCTCTTGCAGCAGGCCAGCACCAGTTGCGGGTTGGAGACCAGGAACATCGGGGCCGCCACCAGGGGGATGCGCAGGCGGCGGTCGAGCAGGGCGGGCAGGGACATGGCAGTCTCCTTGTAGGGGTCAGAAGGGTTTGACGACCACCAGGATCACGATGGCGACCAGGAACAGGACCGGCACTTCGTTGAACCAGCGGTAGAACACGTGGCTGCGGCCGTTCTCGCCGCGGGCGAAGCGCTTGAGCATGGCGCCGCAGGCGTGGTGGTAGCCGATCAGCAGCACCACCAGGGTGAGCTTGGCGTGCATCCAGCCCTGGGTCAGCCAGGCCGGGTTGAGGTAGAGCATCCAGGCGCCGAGGACGATGGTGAGGATCATCGACGGGCCCATGATGCCGCGGTACAGCTTGCGCTCCATGACGCAGAAGCGCTCGCGGCTGGCGGCGTCCTCGCTCATGGCGTGGTAGACGAACAGGCGCGGCAGGTAGAACAGGCCGGCGAACCAGCAGACCACGGCAACGATATGAAAGGCCTTGAGCCAGAGATAGAGCATCGGGACGTCCTCGAATCACGGTGAGCCGATAGTAGTGGCGCGGTGCAATGGCGTCATCCCTGGTTCTCATTACACTGTGGTGGGTCATCGAGATTCCACGCGTGGCGACGTGCCGCGTGTGCCGCATGGCATCCGGCAGATGCCTGGCCCGCCCGCCTATGTCCGCAGCCGACCCTTCCAAGACGCCCCCGCCGCCCGCTGAGGCCGCTGAGCACCTGACGCCCAAGCGCCCGCTGGCACGGCATCCGCTGCTGCGCCAGTGGCGGCGCAATCTGGCGTTCTGGCTGGGCGCCCTGCTGGTGGGGCTGGTGGCATTGGCCTTCGCGCACCTGGCGGATCTGGCCAGTGCGACCTTCCGCGGTGTCGTCGCGCACAGCCAGTGGTGGCCCTGGCTGATCTGCCCGCTGGGCTTCGCCGCGCTGGTCTGGCTGACCCAGGGCGCGTTGAAGAACACCCGGGGCAGCGGCATTCCGCAAGTCATCGTGGCGCTGGAGCAGCGCAGCAGCCCGACCCGCAACGCGTTGCTGTCGGTGCGAATCGCCGTCGGCAAGCTGGTGATGACGCTGCTCGCACTGCTGGTGGGCGCTTCGGCCGGCCGCGAAGGGCCCACCGTGCACATCGGTGCGGCGCTGATGTATTCCTTCGGCCGTCGCCTGGGGCTTTACGAGAAGCACACGGTCTCCGGGCTGATCATTGCCGGGGGCGCGGCGGGCATCGCGGCAGCGTTCAATACGCCGCTGGGTGGGGTGGTGTTCGCCATCGAGGAGTTGAGCCGTACCTTCGAGCAGCGCTTCAGCGGCCTGGTGCTCACCGCTGTACTGCTGGGCGGCATGGTCACCCTCGGCCTGATGGGCAGCTACAGCTACTTCGGCCGGCTCTCGGAAAGCATGCCCCTGGGGCCCGCATGGATTGCCGTGGTGGCGTGCGGGCTGCTGGGCGGTTTGCTCGGCGGCCTCTACTGCCGGCTGGTGCTGCCGACCGACCGCGGCCCGCTGAGCTTCATCAGCCGCTGGCGCGGGCGCTGGCCGATCCGCTTCGCCGCAGCCTGCGGGCTGCTGCTGGCGCTCCTCGGTCTGCTGTCCGGGCACCATGTGTTCGGCACCGGCTACGCCGAGACGCGTTCGATCCTCGAGGGACAGCCGGTGGTGGGACACGACTTCCTGCTATTGAAGTTCATCGCCAACGTGATTTCCTTCATCGCCGGGATTCCCGGCGGGCTGTTCTCGCCTTCGCTCACCGTGGGCGCGAGCCTGGCGCCCTGGCTGGCGCCGCTGATCCCCGGCGCGAGCCTGCCGGCAGTCGGGTTGCTGGGGATGTCCGCCTACCTCGCCGGCGTGACGCGTACGCCGCTGACCGCCACGGTGATCACGGTGGAGATGTCGCACAGCCCGGACATGCTGATTCCGATCCTCGCGGCCACACTACTGGCCAGTGGCGTATCGGCGCGCCTGAACCCGCTGCCGATCTACCACGCCCTCGCCCGCCAGATGCAGGAAAGCCTGGGTCCGACAAAAGGGGCATGAACACCGGCACATTCGCTCTGTTCAGCCCGGGCAGCGGCTCATATCATGGTCGCCCCTGAATTTGGCCCCATAGGTGGAGTGACAGGCAGATGATCAAGGTCGGTATCGTAGGTGGTACGGGTTATACGGGCGTGGAACTGCTGCGCCTGCTGGCACAACATCCCCAGGCGCGCGTCGAGGTGATTACCTCGCGCTCCGAGGAGGGCGTGAAAGTCGCCGACATGTACCCGAACCTGCGAGGCCACTATGACGGCCTGGCCTTCAGCGTGCCGGACGTGAAGCGTCTGGGCGACTGCGATGTGGTGTTCTTCGCCACGCCCCACGGCGTGGCACACGCCCTGGCCGGCGAGCTGCTGGCGACCGGAACGCGGGTGATCGACCTGTCCGCGGACTTCCGCCTGCAGGACGCCGAGGAGTGGGCCAAGTGGTACGGCCAGCCCCACGGCGCGCCCGATCTGCTGCCCGAGGCCGTCTACGGCCTGCCGGAAGTGAACCGCGAGGCCATCAAGACCGCGCGGCTGATCGCCGTACCCGGCTGCTATCCGACCGCCACTCAGCTTGGCTTCATCCCGCTGCTGGAGAACGGCTTGGCGGATGCCAGCCAACTGATCGCCGACTGCAAGTCCGGCGTCAGCGGCGCCGGGCGTGGCGCCAAGGTCGGTTCGCTGTTCTGCGAGGCCGGCGAGAGCATGATGGCGTATTCGGTAAAAGGTCACCGCCACCTGCCGGAAATCAGCCAAGGCCTGCGCCGTGCGGCCAAGGGTGAGGTCGGCCTGACGTTCGTGCCGCACCTGACCCCGATGATCCGCGGCATCCACGCGACCCTGTACGCGCGCGTCGCTGATCGTGGCGTCGATCTGCAGAAGCTGTATGAAGAGCGCTACGCCAACGAGCCGTTCGTCGACGTGATGCCGGCCGGTAGCCACCCGGAAACCCGCAGCGTGCGCGGCGCCAACGTCTGCCGCATCGCGGTGCACCGTCCACAGGGCGGTGACCTGGTGGTGATCCTGTCGGTGATCGACAACCTGGTGAAGGGCGCCTCCGGCCAGGCGATCCAGAACATGAACATCCTGTTCGGCCTGGACGAGCACCTGGGTCTGTCCAACGTCGCACTGCTGCCGTAAGGAAAGACTGCCCCGGAAGGCGGCCGAGTGATCTGGACCAATGGATGAGTCGGATTAGTTGACCGTTTTTCTGGGGTAAGCGGATAATGGTCCGCAATGTTGTAACGTACGGCTTCGGCCGGGAGAGTGTTCACCATGACCATCGAAACCTTCACCCCCACTCCGCTGATGTTTTCGCACGGCGCTGCGAACAAGGTGAAGAACCTGATCGACGAAGAAGGCAATCCGCGCCTCAAGCTGCGGGTGTTCGTCACGGGCGGTGGCTGCTCGGGCTTCCAGTACGGGTTCACCTTCGATGAAGACACCGCGGACGACGACACCATCGTCGAGCGCGACGGCGTCAGCCTCGTGGTCGATCCGATGAGCTTCCAGTACCTCGCCGGTGCGGAAGTGGACTACCAGGAAGGCCTCGAAGGTTCGCGGTTCGTCATCAAGAACCCGAACGCAGCGACCACCTGCGGCTGCGGTCAGTCCTTCTCGATCTGATCGCTTAGAAACAAGAACGCCGCGCTGATGCGCGGCGTTTTTGTTGGTGGCGCGGGTTCAGGCGGGGTAGAGCGCCCCGAGAATGCGTGGCCCCTGGGCGGCGGTGACTTCCGGGCAGTTGCCGGGTTCACGCTCGAGGAAGCGATGGGCCAGCCAGGCGAAAGCCATGGCTTCCATCCATTCCGGCGGCACGCCGCGGTCCAGGCTGCTGATCACGCTGGCGCCGGGCATGTGCACGGCAAGGCGCTGCATCAATGTCTTGTTGAACGCGCCGCCACCGCACACCACCACTTCCTCGCAACCCGGCTGTGCATCCAGTAGCGCAGCGGCAATGCTGCGGGCGGTGAGTTCCAGCAGGGTGGCTTGCACGTCCTCGGCCTTCGCTGGCGCATGGCTGGCCAGCACGGTGTTGAGCCAGTTCAGGTTGAAACGCTCGCGCCCGGTGCTTTTCGGCCCCTTGGCGGCGAAGAAGTCGTCAGCCAGCATCGCCTGCAGCAGCCCTTGATCGATACTGCCGCTGGCAGCCCAGGCGCCATCGCGGTCATAGGCGTCGCCGCGCTGCTCCTGAATCCAGGCATCCAGCAGGACGTTGCCGGGGCCGCAGTCGAAACCGCGAACCGGCTGGCCGGGGCTGAGCAGTGAAACGTTGCTGAACCCGCCCACGTTGAGGATCGCGCATTCGCGGCGATCACCGCCGAAGAGTGCGCGGTGGAACGCCGGCACCAGCGGCGCGCCCTGGCCGCCGGCCGCGACATCGCGGCGCCGGAAGTCGGCCACGACGTCGATGCCGGTCAGTTCGGCGAGCAGCGCCGGGTTGCCGATCTGCACGGTGAAGCCCTGGTGCGGCTCGTGGCGAATGGTCTGGCCGTGGCTGCCGATGGCGCGGATGGCGCCGGGGGCGAGCTTCTCGCGCGCCAGGAGCTCAGTGATGCCCTGGGCTGCCAGGCGCACCCAGTGGTTTTCCGCCAGGGCGGAGCGGGCAATTTCGTCAGGGCCGGAGGAGCACAGCGCGAGGAGATCGGCGCGCAGCCCGGCGGGCATGGGCAGGTAGTGTGAGGCGAGCAGCGTGGTCTGCTCGCCTTGCTCGATCAGGGCGATGTCCAGTCCGTCGAGGCTGGTGCCGGACATCACCCCCAGATAGAGCGGCATGACTCAGCGCTTGTTCAGGGCCAGGAAGGTTGCCTTCTCCTGGTCCATGCGCGCGATCAGCGGTTGGGTCTGCGCCAGGAAGCGCTTGCGCTCCGGGCCGCTCAGCGGGTCGGCGGTGGGCAGCTTGGCGCTCAGCGGGTCGACGTGCTGGCCGTTGACCTGGAACTCGTAGTGCAGGTGCGGGCCGGTGGCCAGGCCAGTCATGCCGACGTATCCGATGATCTGGCCCTGCTTCACCGCCACGCCGGAGCGAATGCCCTTGGCGAAGCGGCTCATGTGGCCATACACCGTGCGATAGCGCTGGCCGTGCTGAATGACCACGGCGTTGCCGTAGCCACCCTTGCGACCGGCTTCGAGGATCTTGCCGTCGCCGGTGGCCTTGATCGGCGTGCCGATCGGCGCCGCGTAGTCCACACCCTTGTGTGCACGAATCTTGTTCAGGATCGGGTGGAAACGCCCAATCGAGAAGCGCGAGCTGATGCGGGCGAAGTCCACCGGAGTGCGGATGAACGCCTTGCGCATGCTGCTGCCATCGGCACGCAGGTAGCTGGTGTTGCCCTGCTTGGTGGTATAGCGCACGGCGGTGTATTCCTTGCCGCGGTTGACGAAGCGCACCGCGAGGATGCTGCCGGTGCCAACCTGCTTGCCTTTCACCTGCTGGGACTCGTAGATCACGTCGAATTCGTCGCCTTCGCGAATATCCTGGGCGAAGTCGATGTCGTAGCCGAGGATGTTGGCCATCGACATGATCAGGTCGTGGGACAGCCCGGCGTTGCGGCCGGCAACGAACAGCGAGCTGTCGACGCGACCGTGGGCGTAGTTCGCGTGCACCGACGGCTTGACCAGGTCGCGCGTGAAGTCATAGCCCTTGGCCGACTTGTTCAGGCTGATGGTCTCAAGATCGCTGCGCTTGACCTTCAGGCCTTGCAGTTCGCCCTTGGTGTCGATGAGGAAGTCCACGTCCTGGCCGATATCAAGACGGGTGAACTGCTTGGCATCCTTGTTGGAAGCCAGCATGTCGTGCACGACGTTCGCCGGCAGGCCGGCCTTCGCGAACACGGTAGAAAGGGTGTCGCCCTTGCCCACGGTCACGCTTTTCCACGCAGGTTCTGCGGAAGCGGAGGGGGAGGCTGGTTTGTTCGAATCGGCGAGATCGTGGTTCTTTTCCGCGTCTTTTCCGGCGCTGTTCTGGTTGTCCGGCTGGCCTTCTATCTGGGCAAAAGGCGAAGAGCCGTCGTCTTCCGTGACCGGGTTGGGTCGGAGGTCGTCTTTTTCCTGGAGGATCTGCTCGGTACCGCTTTCCAGCTCGAGATTGAGCGTGGTCTTCTTCGCCTCGACCTCGGCCGAGGGGAACACCAGCAGAGCCAGGCTGAGGAGCGCTGCTACACCGCTTGCGGCCAGCAGATGGCTCTTCGGGTAGTACGGCGCTTTCTGATCGGATTGCGTCATGGCGTGAGTGGTGTTTTTGGAATGTGAAATAACTGCCTAAAATATAACCAAATTCCCTCTGAAGCAACCCTGATGTCGGGCTTCTGGCGTCCTGTCCTCTGGCGCTGGGCAAAACTTGTTTTTAGTGCCTGTTCTTGTATCGTTGGTTCCCTTTCGCAATTCGCAACGTACAGGAACCTGCAATGAAGTCGGTCGAAGAGCAGCTGGCGCTGATCAAGCGCGGAGCAGACGAAATTCTCGTGGAGGCCGAGCTGATCGAAAAGCTCAAGCGCGGCCAGCCCCTGCGTATCAAGGCCGGCTTCGACCCGACCGCTCCCGACCTGCACCTGGGGCACACTGTCCTCATTAATAAGCTGCGTCAGTTCCAGGAGTTGGGCCATCAGGTGATCTTCCTGATCGGCGACTTCACTGGGATGATCGGTGACCCTAGCGGGAAAAGTGTTACCCGCCCACCCCTCACCCGCGAGCAGGTTCTCGACAACGCCGAGACGTACAAGGCCCAGGTCTTCAAGATTCTCGACCCCGCGAAAACCGAGGTGGCCTTCAACTCCACCTGGATGGACCAGCTTTCCCCCGCTGATTTCATTCGTCTGGCTTCCCAGTACACCGTTGCTCGTATGCTGGAACGCGATGATTTCAGCAAACGTTATGCCAGCAATCAGTCCATTGCCATTCACGAGTTCCTCTACCCGCTGGTGCAGGGGTACGACTCGGTGGCGCTGCGCGCCGATGTCGAGCTCGGCGGCACCGATCAGAAATTCAACCTGCTGATGGGGCGTGAGCTCCAGCGCGCCTATGAGCAGGAGCCGCAATGCATCCTGACCATGCCGCTGCTCGAAGGTCTGGATGGCGTGAAGAAGATGTCCAAGTCCCTGGGCAACTACATTGGCATCCAGGAAGCGCCTGGCGTCATGTACAGCAAGCTGGTCTCCATCCCCGATACCCTGATGTGGCGTTACTTCGAACTCCTGAGCTTCCGCTCCATGGAGGAGATCGAAGGCTTCAGGAAGGATGTGGAGGCCGGTGCGAATCCGCGCGACATCAAGATCAAGCTGGCCGAGGAAATCGTCGCTCGCTTCCATGGCGAAGAGGCGGCAGCCTCTGCGCACAAGTCCGCCGGTAACCGCCTCAAGGATGGCGAGCTGCCGGAAGACCTGCCGGAAGTCGAAGTGGCTGCTGCGGAAGATCTGCCCATCGGCGCCGTCCTTAATAAGGCAGGCTTGGTAAAGAACTCCGCCGTTGCCCGTGACCTGCTGTCTTCCAGCGGTGTGCGTGTGGATGGTGAAGTCGTTGATCGCAGCTTTGTCTTCAAGCTGGGCGCGACTCACGTCCTGCAGGCCGGCAAGAAGGCGTTCGCTCGCGTTTCCCTGGTCGCCGAGTGAAGAAAGTTTAAATTAGCCGTTGACGGCCAATTTAAACTCCCTATAATGCGCACCACTCCCAGCGACGAAGCGCTGAAAGAACTTGAAAATCAAGTACTTACAGAGGTTAGAAGTTGAGAGTGGTGATCAGGCAGGTGATTCACTTGCCGCTCTTCACTGGCTGCTCCGGCAGCGAGCTGAAAAGAAGGTCGCCGAGGTGGTTGACAGCGACATTGATCGCTGTAGAATGCGCCTCCCGCTGATGAGAAGGTTTCCTTCGCTGAAGCACAAGCGATTGAGTAGAAAAGAAATTTTCGAAAAATAAAGCTTGACGAAAGATGAGGTTAGCGTAGAATGCGCGCCTCGGTTGAGACGAAAGACTCAGCCAAACGCTCTTTAACAAGTTGAATCAAGCAATTCGTGTGGGTGCTTGTGATGTAAGACTGATGATCGACTGATTATCAGCAACGCAAGTAACACTCGTGAATTCGAGAGTTTTAGCTCATTAAGTTGAGCATGCGATTGCTGAGCCAAGTTTAGGGTTTTCTCAAAACCCAAGCAGTATTGAACTGAAGAGTTTGATCATGGCTCAGATTGAACGCTGGCGGCAGGCCTAACACATGCAAGTCGAGCGGATGATGGGAGCTTGCTCCTGGATTCAGCGGCGGACGGGTGAGTAATGCCTAGGAATCTGCCTGGTAGTGGGGGACAACGTTTCGAAAGGAACGCTAATACCGCATACGTCCTACGGGAGAAAGCAGGGGACCTTCGGGCCTTGCGCTATCAGATGAGCCTAGGTCGGATTAGCTAGTTGGTGGGGTAAAGGCCTACCAAGGCGACGATCCGTAACTGGTCTGAGAGGATGATCAGTCACACTGGAACTGAGACACGGTCCAGACTCCTACGGGAGGCAGCAGTGGGGAATATTGGACAATGGGCGAAAGCCTGATCCAGCCATGCCGCGTGTGTGAAGAAGGTCTTCGGATTGTAAAGCACTTTAAGTTGGGAGGAAGGGCAGTAAGTTAATACCTTGCTGTTTTGACGTTACCAACAGAATAAGCACCGGCTAACTTCGTGCCAGCAGCCGCGGTAATACGAAGGGTGCAAGCGTTAATCGGAATTACTGGGCGTAAAGCGCGCGTAGGTGGTTTGGTAAGATGGATGTGAAATCCCCGGGCTCAACCTGGGAACTGCATCCATAACTGCCTGACTAGAGTACGGTAGAGGGTGGTGGAATTTCCTGTGTAGCGGTGAAATGCGTAGATATAGGAAGGAACACCAGTGGCGAAGGCGACCACCTGGACTGATACTGACACTGAGGTGCGAAAGCGTGGGGAGCAAACAGGATTAGATACCCTGGTAGTCCACGCCGTAAACGATGTCGACTAGCCGTTGGGATCCTTGAGATCTTAGTGGCGCAGCTAACGCGATAAGTCGACCGCCTGGGGAGTACGGCCGCAAGGTTAAAACTCAAATGAATTGACGGGGGCCCGCACAAGCGGTGGAGCATGTGGTTTAATTCGAAGCAACGCGAAGAACCTTACCTGGCCTTGACATGTCCGGAACCTTGCAGAGATGCGAGGGTGCCTTCGGGAATCGGAACACAGGTGCTGCATGGCTGTCGTCAGCTCGTGTCGTGAGATGTTGGGTTAAGTCCCGTAACGAGCGCAACCCTTGTCCTTAGTTACCAGCACCTCGGGTGGGCACTCTAAGGAGACTGCCGGTGACAAACCGGAGGAAGGTGGGGATGACGTCAAGTCATCATGGCCCTTACGGCCAGGGCTACACACGTGCTACAATGGTCGGTACAGAGGGTTGCCAAGCCGCGAGGTGGAGCTAATCCCATAAAACCGATCGTAGTCCGGATCGCAGTCTGCAACTCGACTGCGTGAAGTCGGAATCGCTAGTAATCGTGAATCAGAATGTCACGGTGAATACGTTCCCGGGCCTTGTACACACCGCCCGTCACACCATGGGAGTGGGTTGCTCCAGAAGTAGCTAGTCTAACCGCAAGGGGGACGGTTACCACGGAGTGATTCATGACTGGGGTGAAGTCGTAACAAGGTAGCCGTAGGGGAACCTGCGGCTGGATCACCTCCTTAATCGAAGATCTCAGCTTCTTCATAAGCTCCCACACGAATTGCTTGATTCACTGGTTAGACGATTGGGTCTGTAGCTCAGTTGGTTAGAGCGCACCCCTGATAAGGGTGAGGTCGGCAGTTCGAATCTGCCCAGACCCACCAATTGTTGTGGTGTGCTGCTGATCCGATAAGGGGCCATAGCTCAGCTGGGAGAGCGCCTGCTTTGCACGCAGGAGGTCAGGAGTTCGATCCTCCTTGGCTCCACCATTAATCGTCGAAAGCTCAGACATGAATGTTCAGGTTGAACGAACATTGATGTCTGGTCTTTGTGCCAGAACCGTTCTTTAAAAATTTGGGTATGTGATAGAAGTAGACTGAATAATCTCTTTCACTGGTGATTATTCAAGTCAAGGTAAAATTTGCGAGTTCAAGCGCGAATTTTCGGCGAATGTCGTCTTCACGTTCGAGACAATAACCAGATTGCTTGGGGTTATATGGTCAAGTGAAGAAGCGCATACGGTGGATGCCTTGGCAGTCAGAGGCGATGAAAGACGTGGTAGCCTGCGATAAGCTTCGGGGAGTCGGCAAACAGACTTTGATCCGGAGATCTCTGAATGGGGAAACCCACCCGAGATAACTCGGGTATCTTGCACTGAATACATAGGTGTAAGAGGCGAACCAGGGGAACTGAAACATCTAAGTACCCTGAGGAAAAGAAATCAACCGAGATTCCCTTAGTAGTGGCGAGCGAACGGGGACTAGCCCTTAAGCTTCTTTGAATCTAACAGAACGCTCTGGAAAGTGCGGCCATAGTGGGTGATAGCCCCGTATGTGAAAGGTTCTTTGAAGTGAAATCGAGTAGGACGGAGCACGAGAAACTTTGTCTGAATATGGGGGGACCATCCTCCAAGGCTAAATACTACTGACTGACCGATAGTGAACCAGTACCGTGAGGGAAAGGCGAAAAGAACCCCGGAGAGGGGAGTGAAATAGAACCTGAAACCGTATGCGTACAAGCAGTGGGAGCCTACTTTGTTAGGTGACTGCGTACCTTTTGTATAATGGGTCAGCGACTTATATTCAGTGGCGAGCTTAACCGTATAGGGAAGGCGTAGCGAAAGCGAGTCTTAATAGGGCGATTTAGTCGCTGGGTATAGACCCGAAACCGGGCGATCTATCCATGAGCAGGTTGAAGGTTAGGTAACACTGACTGGAGGACCGAACCCACTCCCGTTGAAAAGGTAGGGGATGACTTGTGGATCGGAGTGAAAGGCTAATCAAGCTCGGAGATAGCTGGTTCTCCTCGAAAGCTATTTAGGTAGCGCCTCACGTATCACTCCAGGGGGTAGAGCACTGTTTCGGCTAGGGGGTCATCCCGACTTACCAAACCGATGCAAACTCCGAATACCTGGAAGTGTCAGCGTGGGAGACACACGGCGGGTGCTAACGTCCGTCGTGAAAAGGGAAACAACCCAGACCGTCAGCTAAGGTCCCAAAGTTGTGGTTAAGTGGTAAACGATGTGGGAAGGCTTAGACAGCTAGGAGGTTGGCTTAGAAGCAGCCACCCTTTAAAGAAAGCGTAATAGCTCACTAGTCGAGTCGGCCTGCGCGGAAGATGTAACGGGGCTCAAACCACACACCGAAGCTACGGGTGCATCGCAAGATGCGCGGTAGAGGAGCGTTCTGTAAGCCTGTGAAGGTGAGTTGAGAAGCTTGCTGGAGGTATCAGAAGTGCGAATGCTGACATGAGTAACGACAATGGGAGTGAAAAACTCCCACGCCGAAAGACCAAGGGTTCCTGCGCAACGTTAATCGACGCAGGGTTAGTCGGTCCCTAAGGCGAGGCTGAAGAGCGTAGTCGATGGGAAACAGGTTAATATTCCTGTACTTCTAGTTACTGCGATGGAGGGACGGAGAAGGCTAGGCCAGCTTGGCGTTGGTTGTCCAAGTTTAAGGTGGTAGGCAGAGATCTTAGGTAAATCCGGGGTCTTAATGCCGAGAGCTGATGACGAGTCGTCTTTTAGATGATGAAGTGGTTGATGCCATGCTTCCAGGAAAAGCTTCTAAGCTTCAGGTAACTAGGAACCGTACCCCAAACCGACACAGGTGGTTGGGTAGAGAATACCAAGGCGCTTGAGAGAACTCGGGTGAAGGAACTAGGCAAAATGGCACCGTAACTTCGGGAGAAGGTGCGCCGGCGAGGGTGAAGTATTTACTACGTAAGCCCATGCCGGTCGAAGATACCAGGCCGCTGCGACTGTTTATTAAAAACACAGCACTCTGCAAACACGAAAGTGGACGTATAGGGTGTGACGCCTGCCCGGTGCCGGAAGGTTAATTGATGGGGTTAGCGAAAGCGAAGCTCTTGATCGAAGCCCCGGTAAACGGCGGCCGTAACTATAACGGTCCTAAGGTAGCGAAATTCCTTGTCGGGTAAGTTCCGACCTGCACGAATGGCGTAACGATGGCGGCGCTGTCTCCACCCGAGACTCAGTGAAATTGAAATCGCTGTGAAGATGCAGTGTATCCGCGGCTAGACGGAAAGACCCCGTGAACCTTTACTGTAGCTTTGCACTGGACTTTGAGCCTGCTTGTGTAGGATAGGTGGGAGGCTTTGAAGCGTGGACGCCAGTCTGCGTGGAGCCATCCTTGAAATACCACCCTGGCATGCTTGAGGTTCTAACTCTGGTCCGTTATCCGGATCGAGGACAGTGTATGGTGGGCAGTTTGACTGGGGCGGTCTCCTCCTAAAGAGTAACGGAGGAGTACGAAGGTGCGCTCAGACCGGTCGGAAATCGGTCGTAGAGTATAAAGGCAAAAGCGCGCTTGACTGCGAGACAGACACGTCGAGCAGGTACGAAAGTAGGTCTTAGTGATCCGGTGGTTCTGTATGGAAGGGCCATCGCTCAACGGATAAAAGGTACTCCGGGGATAACAGGCTGATACCGCCCAAGAGTTCATATCGACGGCGGTGTTTGGCACCTCGATGTCGGCTCATCACATCCTGGGGCTGAAGCCGGTCCCAAGGGTATGGCTGTTCGCCATTTAAAGTGGTACGCGAGCTGGGTTTAGAACGTCGTGAGACAGTTCGGTCCCTATCTGCCGTGGACGTTTGAGATTTGAGAGGGGCTGCTCCTAGTACGAGAGGACCGGAGTGGACGAACCTCTGGTGTTCCGGTTGTCACGCCAGTGGCATTGCCGGGTAGCTATGTTCGGAATAGATAACCGCTGAAAGCATCTAAGCGGGAAACTAGCCTCAAGATGAGATCTCACTGGGAACTTGATTCCCCTGAAGGGCCGTCGAAGACTACGACGTTGATAGGTCGGGTGTGTAAGCGCTGTGAGGCGTTGAGCTAACCGATACTAATTGCCCGTGAGGCTTGACCATATAACACCCAAACAATTTGTGTGTTGTACGGTGAAGACGTAACGAACCGAAAGTTCGTGTGAACCGCAAATACCTGTCACATACCCGAATTCGGATGAGCGTGCGCAACTGCCACGAGCGTCCTAAAGAATTGCTTGACGACCATAGAGCGTTGGAACCACCTGATCCCATCCCGAACTCAGTAGTGAAACGACGCATCGCCGATGGTAGTGTGGAGTTTCTCCATGTGAGAGTAGGTCATCGTCAAGCTCCTATCCCAAGACCCCTGGTCAGCATCGCTGGCCGGGGGTTTTGCTTTTGCGCGCGAAAAACTGGAGCCATTGCCGCGTAGGCAAGCCAGGCGTGCGTCTATATGATGCGTGCCTGACTGTTGCGGGGGTGATATGCAGACCTTGCTGAAATTGCTGAGCGATGGCCGCTTTCATTCCGGAGAGGAGCTGGGTGCTCTGCTCGGAGTAAGTCGCAGCGCTGTCTGGAAGCGCCTTGAGGGGTTCGAGCGTGACTACGGTATCGTCGTGCAGCGAGTGCGCGGCCGTGGTTATCGCCTGGAAGAGCCGCTGAGTATCATCGCGCCGCGGGCTCACGACGGTGCGTGGCCGCTCGATGTTCTGTTCTCCATCGACTCCACCAATGCCGAGGTGCTGCGACGCCTGTCCGCCGGAGCTATCGCGCCGTTTGCCATTCTGGCTGAGCGGCAGACTGCCGGGCGGGGTAGGAGAGGGCGTCAATGGGAAAGCCCCTTTGGTGCCAACCTCTATTACACCCTCGGTATCACGGTGCGCGGCGGTGCCCAGGAACTGGAGGGGCTGAGCCTGGTTGTCGGCCTTGCCGTTGCAAAAGCCATCCAGGCGCTCGGCGTGAAGGATGTCGGTCTCAAATGGCCCAATGACGTTCTGGTGGGCGGCAAGAAGATTGCCGGCATCCTGCTGGAGCTCACGGGTGATCCTGCTGATATCTGCAGTGTCGCAATAGGCATCGGCATCAACGTGAATATGCGTAAGGCCGAAGCGATCGACCAGCCCTGGACGTCGGTGCGTGAGGCGCTGGGGCGTCTGGTCGACCGCAATGATCTGCTGCAGGCGCTGGAGTCCGAGCTCGCGCATGCGCTCTCTCGCCATCGCGAAGACGGTTTTGCTGCCACTCGCGAAGAGTGGGAATCCCTTCATCTATGGCAGGGGAAACAGGTCACGCTGTCCACTGTCGCCAATAATATCGTTGGGCGTGCGCTCGGCATCGACGAGAGAGGCGCGCTGCGTCTACTGGTCGATGGCAAGGAGCAGAGCTACAGCGGAGGCGAGCTGAGTCTGAGGTTGTCGGATGATTCTTGAGTTGGATTGCGGAAATAGCCTGATCAAGTGGCGGGTCGTCAGAAAGCATGACCTGGTGACCATCGCCGGGGGCGTGGCTGATTCCGATCAGGCGCTGCTCGCACAGCTGCAGGCGAACGATGTGGTGGATATTCGCTATTGCCGCATGGTCAGTGTGCGTAGCGAGCAGGAGACCGATGCGCTACGGGTCGGCCTGGAAGGCGCCTTCCCCATTAAGGTGCAGATTGCCACGCCGGCGACTGAACTCAGCGGCGTGACGAATGGCTATCGTGAGTATCAACGCCTTGGCATGGATCGCTGGCTGGCTTTGGTGGCGGGGCACTGCCTGGCGGGCCGTGGATGCCTCGTGCTCGACCTCGGTACTGCGGTGACGTCGGATCTGGTGGATGGCGCCGGTAAGCATCTCGGGGGCTACATCGCTCCCGGCATGCCGCTGATGCGTAGCCAGCTGCGAACCCATACACGCCGTATTCGCTATGACGACGACGCTGCCCATGAGGCGCTGCAGAATCTGCTGCCGGGCCAGGAAACGTCCGAAGCGGTGGAGCGTGGCTGTGTGCTGATGCTGCGCGGTTTTGTACGGGAGCAGATCGAGCTTGCCAACAGGCTGCTGGGCGAAGATTGCGCCGTGTACCTCACTGGCGGCGACGCCGAGCTCGTCAAGGACGAGTCGGCTCGTGCAGTCGTGCTTCCGGATCTGGTGTTTCTCGGCCTGGCGCTTGCCTGTCCGATCGAGTGAGTCTCATCGATGCGTTGGTTCTTCCTCTTCCTGCTTGCCCTCAACGTCTTCTATTTCGTCTGGCATCAACAGCAGACGCCGCTTCGGCCGAAGGAGATAGCGCCGCTCAGCCTGTTCCACAGCGAGCAGAAGAATATTCGGCTGCTCAGTGAGTCGGCCGAGGCGCCGAAGCGCCGTTCGGTAGAAGAGAAGCCGGCGGCTGCCCAGGCCTCCGCCTGCGTGTACCTGGGCAGTTTCCCCGCTGAGGAGCGTGCCCGGCAGTTGGTGCAGCGTTTGCTGAGCCTCGATGTTCAGGCGTCGGTTCAGGCGGTGGATGCCGCCGCCGGCGTCGACTATTGGGTGTACCTGCCGCCGCTGGCTTCGCGCCAGGCTTCTCTATGGCAGCTGCGCGAGCTGCAGGCACGCAAGATCGACAGCTACATCATCACGGAAGGGGATCTCACTGACGGCATCTCCCTGGGGATATTCCAGCGCAAGGATTCCGCGGACAGCGTCGTGGAGCGTTTGAAATCGGCAGGTTACGACGCGTTAGTGCGCGAGCTGGCTCGCTCGCAGCATGACTACTGGGCGCAGGTAACGCCCGAAAGCGCGCGTCTGGTGGATGACTCGCTGGTGCGTCAACTGGCCCCGGATTTCCCGGAACTGCAAAAACAAACAATGCCGTGCAAAAACGTTGCAAGCCCTCAGTAGTTTGAATAGAATGGCGCCCGCTTCACAGGGGTGGCCTGAAAAGGCCGAACACTGGAAGCCGTTGTCGAAGAGCTAAGCTCAAGTTTTTTAAAGAAAAACAGTTGACAACGCGGTGGCAGGCTGTAGAATGCCGCCTCACTCGGAGGGGTTCCCGAGCGGCCAAAGGGATCAGACTGTAAATCTGACGTCTCAGACTTCGAAGGTTCGAATCCTTCCCCCTCCACCAGTTTCAAGCGTGAGCCGCAAGCTCCGCGGGTATAGTTCAGTGGTAGAACCTCAGCCTTCCAAGCTGATGATGCGGGTTCGATTCCCGCTACCCGCTCCAAGTTTGTTGCTTATGTCTTGCTCATGTAGCTCAGCTGGTAGAGCACACCCTTGGTAAGGGTGAGGTCAGCGGTTCAAATCCGCTCATGAGCTCCATCTCGCAAAGGCAGATATGAAAATATCTGCCTTTGTTTTAATGGTGACGTGACTTTCTCAATTCCTTACGGGAGGCGGTCAAGATGGCTAAAGAAAAGTTTGAGCGTAACAAGCCGCACGTCAACGTCGGCACCATCGGTCACGTTGACCACGGCAAAACCACTCTGACCGCTGCTCTGACCAAGGTCTGCTCCGAGACCTGGGGCGGCTCCGCTCGCGCTTTCGATCAGATCGACAACGCGCCGGAAGAGAAGGCTCGTGGTATCACCATCAACACCTCTCACGTTGAATACGACTCCCCGGTACGCCACTACGCTCACGTAGACTGCCCGGGCCACGCCGACTACGTGAAGAACATGATCACCGGTGCTGCCCAGATGGACGGCGCGATCCTGGTTTGCTCGGCTGCTGACGGCCCCATGCCGCAGACCCGCGAGCACATCCTGCTGTCCCGCCAGGTAGGCGTTCCCTACATCGTCGTGTTCCTGAACAAGGCCGACATGGTTGACGACGCCGAGCTGCTGGAACTGGTCGAAATGGAAGTTCGCGATCTGCTGAACACCTACGACTTCCCGGGCGACGACACTCCGATCGTGATCGGTTCCGCTCTGATGGCTCTGAACGGCCAGGACGACAACGAGATGGGCGTTTCCGCCGTGCGCAAGCTGGTAGAAACCCTGGACTCCTACATCCCTGAGCCGGTTCGTGCAATCGACCAGCCGTTCCTGATGCCGATCGAAGACGTGTTCTCGATCTCCGGTCGTGGCACCGTGGTAACCGGCCGTGTTGAGCGTGGCATCGTCAAGGTCCAGGAAGAAGTGGAAATCGTCGGCATCAAGGCGACCACCAAGACCACCTGCACCGGCGTTGAAATGTTCCGCAAGCTGCTCGACGAAGGTCGTGCTGGTGAGAACGTCGGCGTCCTGCTGCGTGGCACCAAGCGTGAAGACGTAGAGCGTGGCCAGGTTCTGGCCAAGCCGGGCACCATCAAGCCGCACACCAAGTTCGAGTGCGAAGTGTACGTGCTGTCCAAGGAAGAAGGTGGTCGTCACACCCCGTTCTTCAAAGGCTACCGTCCGCAGTTCTACTTCCGTACCACCGACGTAACCGGCAACTGCGAACTGCCGGAAGGCGTTGAGATGGTCATGCCGGGCGACAACGTGAAAATGGTTGTCACCCTGATCGCTCCGATCGCCATGGAAGATGGCCTGCGCTTCGCGATCCGCGAAGGCGGCCGTACCGTTGGCGCCGGCGTGGTTGCCAAGATCATCGAATAATCGATTGATCTTTCCCTCTCGGGCCGGCATAATGGTCGGCCTGACTTTGTTCTAGGCCAGTAGCTCAATTGGCAGAGCGGCGGTCTCCAAAACCGCAGGTTGGGGGTTCGATTCCCTCCTGGCCTGCCAGATTTCTCAAGATCTGGCATTTCTTTAAACGGGATTCCTAGCAGATGAATGCGAAGGTAGAAGCCAAAGAGTCGCGTCTTGATCTCTTGAAGTGGCTTGTGGTTGCAGTGCTGGTGGTGGTGGCTGTGGTTGCCAACCAGTATTACTCGGCGCAACCGATCTTCTATCGCGTTCTCGGTATTCTCGTCATGGCGGCTGTCGCTGGCTTCATCGCGCTGCAGACCGTCAAGGGGCGTGCATTCTTTACCTTGGCTAAAGAGGCTCGCGCCGAGATTCGCAAGGTTGTATGGCCGTCTCGTCAAGAGACAACTCAGACCACGCTGATCGTAGTGGCAGTAGTGCTGGTAATGGCGCTGGTGCTGTGGGGGCTCGACTCCCTGCTGGGTTGGCTGGTTTCCATGATTGTAGGTTAAGGGTGTTCCGTGGCTAAGCGTTGGTACGTTGTGCATGCCTACTCGGGTTACGAGAAGCATGTCATGCGCTCGCTGATCGAGCGGGTCAAACTGGCCGGCATGGAAGATGGGTTTGGTGAGATTCTCGTCCCCACCGAAGAAGTGGTGGAGATGCGGAACGGCCAGAAGCGCAAGAGTGAGCGCAAATTCTTCCCGGGCTATGTCCTGGTGCAGATGGAAATGAACGAGGGTACTTGGCACCTGGTCAAGGATACTCCTCGCGTCATGGGTTTCATTGGTGGTACTGCCGACAAGCCGGCGCCGATCACCGACAAAGAAGCTGATGCCATCCTGCGTCGCGTTGCCGATAGCGGCGACAAGCCGAAGCCGAAGACCCTGTTCGAGCCGGGCGAGACTGTTCGCGTGATCGACGGTCCGTTCGCTGACTTCAATGGCGTCGTCGAAGAAGTTAACTACGAAAAGAGCCGGATCCAGGTCGCTGTGCTTATTTTCGGTCGCTCTACCCCGGTAGAGCTGGAGTTCAGCCAGGTAGAGAAAGTTTAACTGGCACAATGAATCCCACACCCCGCAGCCCTAGGCTGCGGGGTTTTGTCGTCATTGGGATAAACGCGAAAGCAACCGGGGAGCCCGTCAGGGCGCTTGACCCGAATTTGGAGTAGCAAATGGCTAAGAAAATCCAGGCTTACATCAAGCTGCAAGTAAAGGCCGGCCAGGCCAACCCGTCGCCGCCCGTCGGCCCGGCTCTGGGTCAGCACGGCGTGAACATCATGGAATTCTGCAAGGCGTTCAACGCCAAGACCCAGGGCATGGAACCTGGTCTGCCGACTCCTGTGATCATCACCGTTTACAGCGACCGCAGCTTCACCTTTGAAACCAAGAGCACCCCGGCATCCGTTCTGCTGAAAAAAGCAGCCGGCATCACCAGCGGCTCCGCTCGTCCGAACTCCCAGAAAGTGGGCACCGTTACCCGTGCTCAGCTGGAAGATATCGCCAAGGCCAAGCAGGCTGACCTGACCGCTGCTGACCTGGACGCTGCCGTACGTACCATCGCTGGCTCCGCGCGCAGCATGGGCCTGAACGTGGAGGGTGTGTAATGGCTAAGCTGACCAAGCGTCAAAAGGCTATCGCCGAGAAAGTTGAAGCCGGCAAGCAATACGGCTTCGAAGACGCCGCCAAACTGCTGGCCGAGCTGTCGACCATCAAGTTCAAGGAGTCCGTGGACATCGCCATCAATCTGGGCGTTGATCCGCGTAAATCCGACCAGGTCGTACGTGGCGCCACCGTTCTGCCGAACGGCACCGGCAAATCCGTACGCGTTGCCGTCTTCACCCAGGGTCCTGGTGTTGAAGCTGCCCTGGCTGCTGGTGCAGACAAGGTTGGCATGGACGAACTGGCTGCCGAAATGAAAGCCGGCGACCTGAACTACGACGTCGTTATCGCCTCCCCGGACGCGATGCGTGTTGTAGGCCAGCTGGGCCAGGTTCTTGGCCCGCGTGGTCTGATGCCGAACCCGAAAGTCGGCACCGTGACCCCGGACGTCGCTACCGCCGTCAAGAACGCCAAGGCCGGTCAGGTACGTTTCCGTACCGACAAGAACGGCATCATCCACGCTTCCGTTGGCAAGATCGACTTCGAGCCGGTCAAGCTGAAGCAGAACGTGGAAGCGCTGCTGAGCGATCTGAAGCGTCTGAAGCCGTCCTCCTCGAAGGGCGTGTACGTTCAGCGCGTTACCCTGAGCACCACCATGGGCCCGGGTCTGCAGATCGATCAGGCTTCGCTGGAAGGCTGATGAACTAAGTCGAACAGTGGGTTCGCCCACTGTTCGCAGGTATTGGGGTCCCTGCCTGGCGGGGGCTATCCAAGACCGTAGGCGGCGCAAGCCTTAAACCTCAAGCCTACGCAGATGGTGCTCCCGATTCGTTTACCGAATCAGACACCAAAACGCCGTCCGGCTCCGGCTGGACGAATCGGTAACATCCAGGAGTAAACCCGTGGCAATTAAACTCGAAGACAAGAAGGCCATCGTCGCTGAAGTCAACGAGGCTGCCAAAGCCGGTCTGTCCGCTGTCGTGGTTGATGCACGCGGCGTGACTGTCGGCGCAATGACCGGACTCCGTAAAGAGGCCCGCGCAGCTGGTGTGTACGTGAAAGTCGTACGTAACACCCTGCTCAAGCGCGCCGTTGAAGGCACTCAGTTTGAAGTGCTCAACGACACGTTCAAGGGCCCGACCCTGATTGCTTTCTCCAACGAACATCCGGGCGCTGCCGCTCGTATCTTCAAGGAGTTTGCCAAGGGTCAGGACAAGTTCGAGATCAAGGCGGCCGCGTTCGAGGGTCAGTTCCTCGCAGCCAATCAGATCGACGTGCTGGCGACCCTGCCGACCTACAACGAAGCTGTTGCACAGCTGATGAGCGTGATCCAAGGCGCTACCAGCAAGCTGGCTCGTACTCTGGCGGCAATTCGCGATCAGAAAGAAGCTACCGCAGCCTAAGGCTCGGCATCTGCTTTCACCCTTTTTTGTTTAATTCGATGGCCTTAGGCCGTCACCCAATACAGGAATTAGAGTCATGGCTCTGACCAACGAAGACATCATCTCCGCCGTATCCGAAATGTCCGTCATGCAGATCGTTGAACTGATCAAGGCGATGGAAGAGAAGTTCGGCGTTACCGCTGCTGCCGCTGTTGCTGCTGGCCCGGCTGTTGCCGCTGCCGCTGCTGAAGAGCAGACCGAGTTCACCATCGTTCTGGCCGAAGCTGGCGACAAGAAAGTGAACGTGATCAAGGTCGTCCGTGAACTGACCGGCCTGGGCCTGAAAGAAGCCAAGGCTGTCGTTGACGGCGCCCCGGGCGTGGTCAAGGAAGGCGCTTCGAAAGAAGAAGCCGAAGCTGCCAAGAAAGCCCTGGAAGAAGCAGGCGCCAAGGTCGAGCTCAAGTAAGTTCGGACCTTGCGTCTACAGCCCGAGCGTTAAGCGACAGGCTGATGGCTGGTGGCAAATGCCACCGGCCTTTTTCCGTTATGGGTGGGGTACCGTGGGTGCCCTTCCATAACGGGAAAATCCCGCCACGACTGGCGGCGCAAACCTAGGGTTTGCACGATTTTTGGGCTGCTCCCCGCGCGGGAGAGGCCAATCAAGCAGGTGACCAAGCTGGGGAACGCTGATGGCTTACTCATACACTGAGAAAAAACGTATCCGCAAGGACTTTAGCAAGTTGCCGGACGTCATGGATGTGCCGTATTTGCTGGCCATCCAGCTGGATTCCTATCGCGAATTCCTGCAGGCCGGCGCGAGCAAGGACCAGGTTCGAGACATCGGCCTGCATGCGGCCTTCAAGTCCGTTTTCCCGATTATCAGCTATTCCGGCAATGCTGCCCTGGAATACGTCGGCTACCGTCTGGGTGAGCCGGCATTTGACGTCAAGGAATGCGTACTGCGTGGTGTGACCTTCGCCGTCCCGCTGCGTGTGAAAGTGCGCCTGATCATTTTCGACAAAGAATCGTCGAACAAAGCGATCAAGGACATCAAGGAACAGGAAGTCTACATGGGGGAAATCCCCCTGATGACCGAGAACGGTACCTTCATCATCAACGGTACCGAGCGTGTCATCGTTTCCCAGCTGCACCGCTCCCCGGGTGTGTTCTTCGACCACGACCGTGGCAAGACCCACAGCTCCGGCAAGCTGCTGTACTCCGCTCGTATCATTCCGTACCGCGGTTCCTGGCTGGACTTCGAGTTCGACCCGAAGGACTGCGTGTTCGTTCGTATCGACCGTCGCCGCAAACTGCCGGCTTCCGTCCTGCTGCGCGCGCTGAACTACAGCACCGAGGAAATCCTCAACGCGTTCTATGACACCAACGTCTTCCAGATCAAGGGCGAAACCCTGAACCTGGAACTGGTGCCCTCGCGTCTGCGTGGCGAGATCGCCAGCTTCGACATCAAGGATGCCAGCGGCAAGGTCATCGTCGAAGCGGGTCGTCGTATCACCGCACGTCACATCAACCAGCTCGAGAAGGCTGGCATCACCCAGCTGGAAGTGCCGTTCGACTACCTGATTGGCCGCACCGTGGCCAAGGCCGTCGTGCACCCGGCCACCGGCGAGATCATCGCCGAGTGTAACACCGAGCTGACTGTCGACGCCCTGGCCAAGATCGCCAAGGCTCAGGTCGTGCGCCTGGAAACCCTGTACACCAACGACATCGACTGCGGTCCGTTCATCTCCGACACGCTGAAGATCGACTCCACCAGCAACCAATTGGAAGCGCTGGTCGAGATCTATCGCATGATGCGTCCCGGCGAGCCGCCGACCAAGGAAGCCGCAGAAACGCTGTTCGGCAACCTGTTCTTCAGCGCCGAGCGTTACGATCTGTCCGCTGTTGGCCGCATGAAGTTCAACCGCCGCATCGGTCGCACCGAGATCGAAGGCCCGGGCGTCCTGAGCAAGGAAGACATCGTCGAGGTCCTCAAGACCCTGGTTGCCATCCGTAACGGTAAAGGCATCGTCGACGACATCGACCACCTGGGTAACCGTCGCGTCCGTTGCGTGGGCGAGATGGCCGAGAACCAGTTCCGTGTTGGCCTGGTGCGTGTAGAGCGCGCGGTCAAGGAACGCCTGTCGATGGCCGAAAGCGAAGGCCTGATGCCGCAGGACCTGATCAACGCCAAGCCGGTGGCTGCCGCGATCAAGGAGTTCTTCGGTTCCAGCCAGCTGTCGCAGTTCATGGACCAGAACAACCCGCTCTCCGAGATCACCCACAAGCGCCGCGTCTCCGCACTCGGCCCAGGTGGTCTGACCCGTGAGCGCGCGGGCTTCGAGGTTCGTGACGTACACCCGACCCACTACGGCCGCGTGTGCCCGATCGAAACCCCTGAAGGTCCGAACATCGGTCTGATCAACTCCCTGGCGACCTATGCCCGCACCAACAAGTACGGCTTCCTGGAAAGCCCGTACCGCGTGGTGAAGGACGGTCTGGTCAGCGACGATATCGTCTTCCTGTCCGCCATCGAAGAAGCTGACCACGTCATCGCTCAGGCCTCTGCGACCCTGAACGAAAAGGGTCAACTGATCGACGAACTGGTTGCCGTACGTCACCTGAACGAATTCACCGTGAAGGCGCCGGAAGACGTCACCCTCATGGACGTTTCGCCGAAGCAGGTCGTTTCCGTCGCTGCCTCGCTGATTCCGTTCCTCGAGCACGACGACGCCAACCGTGCACTCATGGGTTCGAACATGCAGCGCCAGGCTGTACCGACCCTGCGCGCCGACAAGCCGCTGGTAGGTACTGGCATGGAGCGCAACGTCGCCCGTGACTCCGGTGTCTGCGTGGTTGCCCGTCGTGGCGGCGTGATCGATTCCGTCGATGCCAGCCGTATCGTGGTCCGCGTGAACGATGACGAAGTCGAGACTGGCGAAGCCGGCGTCGACATCTACAACCTGACCAAGTACACCCGTTCCAACCAGAACACCTGCATCAACCAGCGTCCGCTGGTGCAGAAGGGTGACAAGGTTTCGCGCAGCGACATCCTGGCCGACGGCCCGTCCACCGACATGGGTGAACTGGCTCTGGGTCAGAACATGCGCGTCGCGTTCATGCCCTGGAACGGCTTCAACTTCGAAGACTCCATCTGCCTGTCCGAGCGCGTGGTCCAGGAAGATCGTTTCACCACGATCCACATCCAGGAACTGACCTGCGTTGCCCGTGACACCAAGCTCGGCCCAGAAGAAATTACCGCGGACATCCCGAACGTGGGTGAGGCTGCGCTGAACAAGCTGGACGAAGCTGGCATCGTCTACGTCGGCGCCGAAGTACAGGCCGGCGACATCCTGGTCGGCAAGGTCACTCCGAAAGGCGAGACCCAGCTGACTCCGGAAGAGAAGCTGCTGCGCGCGATCTTCGGTGAGAAGGCGTCCGACGTGAAGGACACCTCCCTGCGCGTGCCGACCGGCACCAAGGGCACGGTGATCGACGTACAGGTCTTCACCCGCGATGGCGTTGAGCGCGACAGCCGCGCCCTGTCCATCGAGAAGATGCAGCTGGACGAGATCCGCAAGGACCTGAACGAAGAATTCCGCATCGTCGAAGGCGCAACCTTCGAGCGTCTGCGCTCCGCTCTGGTCGGTGCCAAGGCCGACGGCGGTCCTGCCCTGAAGAAAGGCGCAGAGATCACCGACGAGTACCTGGACGGCCTCGAGCGCGGCCAGTGGTTCAAGCTGCGCATGGCGGAAGATGCTCTGAACGAGCAGCTGGAGAAGGCCCAGGCCTACATCAGCGACCGCCGTCAGCTGCTGGACGACAAGTTCGAAGACAAGAAGCGCAAGCTGCAGCAGGGCGACGACCTGGCTCCGGGCGTACTGAAGATCGTCAAGGTCTACCTCGCTATCAAGCGCCGCATCCAGCCGGGCGACAAGATGGCAGGCCGCCACGGTAACAAGGGTGTGGTCTCCGTGATCATGCCGGTCGAAGACATGCCGCACGATGCCAACGGTACTCCGGTCGACATCGTTCTGAACCCGCTGGGCGTACCGTCGCGTATGAACGTCGGCCAGATCCTCGAAACCCACCTGGGCCTCGCGGCCAAGGGCCTGGGCGAGAAGATCAACCGCATGCTCGAAGAGCAGCGCAAGATCGCCGAGCTGCGTGTGTTCCTGAACGAGATCTACAACGAGATCGGCGGCCGCCAGGAGAACCTGGACGAGCTGAACGATAACGAGATCCTCGCTCTGGCCAACAACCTCAAGGGCGGCGTGCCCATGGCTACCCCGGTGTTCGACGGTGCCAAGGAACGCGAGATCAAGGCCATGCTGAAGCTGGCCGATCTGCCGGAGAGCGGTCAGATGCGTCTGTATGACGGCCGCACCGGCAACCAGTTCGAGCGTACGACCACTGTGGGTTACATGTACATGCTCAAGCTGAACCACCTGGTCGATGACAAGATGCACGCACGTTCCACCGGCTCCTACAGCCTGGTTACCCAGCAGCCGCTGGGTGGTAAGGCGCAGTTCGGTGGCCAGCGTTTCGGGGAGATGGAGGTCTGGGCGCTGGAAGCCTACGGTGCCGCCTACACCCTGCAGGAAATGCTGACCGTGAAGTCGGACGACGTGAACGGCCGTACCAAGATGTACAAGAACATCGTGGACGGGGATCACCGCATGGAGGCCGGCATGCCCGAGTCCTTCAACGTGCTGATCAAAGAGATCCGCTCGCTCGGCATCGATATCGAACTGGAAACCGAATAACACGTGACGTCAGACGGTGCGGCTGGTCAAAGCCGGTCGCACCGGGTCCGTGAGGAGGAAAGGCCTTGAAAGACTTGCTTAATCTGTTGAAAAACCAGGGTCAGATCGAAGAGTTCGATGCCATCCGTATTGGCCTGGCCTCGCCCGAGATGATTCGTTCCTGGTCCTTCGGCGAAGTCAAGAAGCCGGAGACCATCAACTACCGCACCTTCAAGCCGGAGCGCGATGGCCTGTTCTGCGCCAAGATCTTTGGCCCGGTGAAGGACTACGAGTGCCTGTGCGGTAAGTACAAGCGCCTGAAGCACCGCGGTGTGATCTGCGAGAAGTGCGGCGTGGAAGTCGCGCTGGCCAAGGTGCGCCGCGAGCGCATGGGCCACATCGAGCTGGCCTCGCCGGTCGCCCACATCTGGTTCCTGAAGTCCCTGCCGTCCCGTATCGGCCTGCTGCTGGACATGACCCTGCGTGACATCGAGCGCGTGCTCTATTTCGAGAGCTACGTGGTGATCGATCCGGGCATGACCACCCTGGAAAAGGGCCAGCTGCTGAACGACGAGCAGTACTTCGAAGCCCTCGAAGAGTTCGGTGACGACTTCGACGCCCGCATGGGTGCGGAAGCCGTTCGCGAGCTGCTCAACGCTATCGATCTGGAGCACGAGATCGGCCGCCTGCGCGAAGAAATTCCGCAGACCAACTCGGAAACCAAGATCAAGAAGCTGTCCAAGCGCCTGAAGCTGATGGAAGCCTTCCAGGGCTCCGGCAACCATCCCGAGTGGATGGTGCTGACCGTCCTGCCGGTACTGCCGCCGGACCTGCGTCCGCTGGTTCCGCTGGATGGCGGCCGCTTCGCGACCTCGGATCTGAACGATCTGTATCGCCGCGTGATCAACCGTAACAACCGTCTGAAGCGCCTGCTCGACCTGGCCGCTCCGGACATCATCGTGCGCAACGAAAAGCGCATGCTGCAGGAAGCCGTCGACGCCCTGCTGGACAACGGCCGTCGCGGCCGTGCCATCACCGGCTCGAACAAGCGCCCGCTGAAGTCCCTGGCCGACATGATCAAGGGCAAGCAAGGTCGCTTCCGTCAGAACCTGCTCGGCAAGCGCGTGGACTACTCCGGCCGTTCGGTTATTACCGTTGGTCCGACCCTGCGTCTGCACCAGTGCGGTCTGCCGAAGAAAATGGCTCTGGAGCTGTTCAAGCCGTTCATCTTCGGCAAGCTGGAAGGTCGTGGCATGGCCACCACCATCAAGGCCGCCAAGAAGATGGTCGAGCGCGAGCTGCCGGAAGTGTGGGACGTTCTCGCTGAAGTCATCCGCGAACATCCCGTACTGCTGAACCGTGCGCCGACCCTGCACCGTCTGGGCATCCAGGCGTTCGAGCCGGTACTGATCGAAGGTAAGGCCATCCAGCTGCACCCGCTGGTCTGCGCCGCGTACAACGCCGACTTCGACGGTGACCAGATGGCCGTGCACGTTCCGCTGACCCTCGAGGCTCAGCTGGAAGCGCGCGCGCTGATGATGTCCACCAACAACATCCTGTCGCCCGCCAACGGCGAGCCGATCATCGTTCCGTCGCAGGACGTGGTAATGGGTCTGTACTACATGACCCGTGAAGCGATCAATGCGAAGGGCGAGGGCATGGCGTTCGCCGACCTGCAGGAAGTTGACCGTGCCTACCGCAGCGGCCAGGTGTCCCTGCACGCCCGCGTAAAAGTGCGCATCAACGAGAAGATCAAGAACGAAGACGGCTCGCTGACCGCGAACACCCGTATCGTCGACTCCACCGTCGGCCGTGCGCTGCTGTTCCAGGTTGTCCCGGCTGGCCTGCCCTTCGACGTGGTCAACCAGTCGATGAAGAAGAAGGCGATCTCCAAGCTGATCAACCACTGCTACCGCGTGGTGGGTCTGAAGGACACCGTCATCTTCGCTGACCAACTGATGTACACCGGCTTCGCCTACTCGACCATCTCCGGTGTGTCGATCGGCGTGAACGACTTCGTCATCCCGGACGAGAAGGCTCGCATCATCGATGCCGCCACCGAGGAAGTGAAGGAGATCGAGAGCCAGTACGCCTCCGGCCTGGTAACCCAGGGCGAGAAGTACAACAAGGTGATCGACCTCTGGTCCAAGGCCAACGACGAAGTCTCCAAGGCGATGATGGCCAACCTCTCGAAAGAGAAGGTGACCGATCGCGAAGGCAAGCAGGTCGACCAGGAGTCCTTCAACTCCATGTACATGATGGCGGACTCCGGTGCGCGGGGTTCCGCGGCCCAGATCCGTCAGCTCGCCGGTATGCGTGGCCTGATGGCCAAGCCGGACGGCTCCATCATCGAGACCCCGATCACCGCGAACTTCCGTGAAGGCCTGAACGTACTCCAGTACTTCATCTCCACTCACGGTGCTCGTAAAGGTCTGGCGGATACCGCACTGAAGACCGCGAACTCCGGTTACCTGACCCGTCGTCTCGTCGACGTGGCCCAGGACCTGGTGGTGACCGAGATCGACTGCGGCACCGAGCACGGCCTGGTCATGTCCCCGCACATCGAAGGCGGCGACGTGGTAGAGCCGCTGGGTGAGCGTGTACTCGGCCGCGTGATCGCTCGCGACGTGTTCAAGCCGGGCAGCGACGACGTGATCGTCGAAGCCGGTACCCTGATCGACGAGAAGTGGGTCGATTACCTCGAGCAGATGAGCGTCGACGAAGTCGTTGTGCGTTCGCCGATCACCTGCGAAACCCGTCACGGCATCTGCGCCATGTGCTACGGCCGCGATCTGGCCCGTGGCCACCGCGTGAACATCGGTGAGGCTGTCGGCGTTATCGCTGCCCAGTCGATCGGTGAGCCGGGTACCCAGCTGACAATGCGTACCTTCCACATCGGTGGTGCGGCCAGCCGTACCTCCGCCGTGGACAACGTCCAGGTCAAGAACGGCGGCACCATCCGCCTGCACAACCTGAAGCACGTAGAGCGTGCCGACGGCGCCCTGGTAGCGGTTTCCCGTTCCGGTGAGCTGGCGGTCGCCGACGACTTCGGTCGTGAGCGCGAGCGCTACAAGCTGCCGTACGGTGCGGTGATTTCCGTGAAGGAAGGTGACAAGGTCGACCCGGGCGCCATCGTCGCCAAGTGGGACCCTCACACCCACCCGATCGTCACCGAGATGGACGGTACCGTGGCCTTCGTGGGCATGGAAGAGGGCATCACCATCAAGCGCCAGACCGACGAACTGACCGGTCTGACCAACATCGAGGTGATGGATCCGAAGGATCGTCCGGCTGCCGGCAAGGACATTCGTCCGGCCGTGAAGCTGATCGACGCCGCAGGCAAGGATCTGCTGCTGCCGGGTACCGACGTACCGGCCCAGTACTTCCTGCCGGCGAACGCCCTGGTCAACCTCAACGATGGCGCCAAAGTGCGTATCGGTGACGTGATCGCGCGTATCCCGCAGGAAACCTCGAAGACCCGCGACATCACCGGTGGTCTGCCGCGCGTTGCCGACCTGTTCGAAGCTCGTCGTCCGAAAGAGCCTTCGATCCTGGCGGAAATCAGCGGCACCATCTCCTTCGGCAAGGAAACCAAGGGCAAGCGTCGCCTGGTCATCACTCCCACCGACGGTAGCGATCCGTACGAGGAGCTGATTCCGAAGTGGCGTCACCTGAACGTGTTCGAAGGTGAACAGGTAAGCCGTGGTGAAGTGATCTCCGACGGCCCGAGCAACCCGCACGACATTCTCCGTCTGCTGGGTGTCAGCTCGCTGGCCAAGTACATCGTCAACGAGATCCAGGACGTTTACCGTCTGCAGGGCGTGAAGATCAACGACAAGCACATCGAGACCATCCTGCGCCAGATGCTGCGCAAGGTCGAAGTGGCCGAGTCGGGCGATTCGTCCTTCATCAAGGGCGACCAGGTCGAACTGGTTCACGTGCTGGAAGAGAACGAAGTACTGGGCACCCAGGACAAGTTCCCGGCCAAGTACGAGCGCGTCCTGCTGGGTATCACCAAGGCCTCGCTGTCCACCGAGTCGTTCATCTCGGCGGCCTCCTTCCAGGAGACCACCCGCGTCCTCACCGAGGCGGCGGTCACCGGCAAGCGCGACTTCCTGCGCGGCCTGAAGGAGAACGTGGTCGTGGGTCGTCTGATCCCGGCAGGTACCGGTCTGGCTTACCACAGCGAGCGCAAGCGTCAGCGTGACCTCGGCAAACCGCAGCGCGTGAGCGCGAGCGAGGCCGAAGCAGCACTGGCCGAAGCGCTCAACCTGAGCGGTAACTAAGCCTCCTGCAAAGCCCCGGTTGTCTTGACAACCGGGGCTTTGTCTTGACTGGATTCCGTAAGCTCTTTAGTATCTTGTACCCCGAAAATTGGCAGGGCGCATGCTCTGCCCATTTTCGTTTTTAAGTGTCGTAAGACAATCAGTGGAGCTATAGATGGCAACTATCAACCAGCTGGTGCGCAAACCGCGCAAGCGCCTGGTAGACAAGAGCGGCGTTCCTGCCCTGCAGAACTGCCCTCAGCGTCGCGGCGTATGCACCCGCGTATACACCACCACCCCGAAGAAGCCGAACTCCGCACTGCGTAAAGTGTGCCGTGTTCGTCTGACCAACGGTTTCGAGGTTTCCTCGTACATCGGTGGTGAAGGTCACAACCTGCAAGAGCACAGCGTAGTGCTGATCCGCGGCGGTCGTGTAAAGGACCTCCCGGGTGTGCGTTACCACACCGTGCGCGGTTCGCTGGATACCTCCGGCGTTAAAGACCGTAAGCAGGGTCGTTCGAAGTACGGCGCGAAGCGTCCGAAGTAATTTTGTTTTCCTATTTTCTGAGTCGATAAGAGTAAGGTCGGGCATCGTCCCGGGCTAACCTGAAGACCGTTTGAGGGCTTATCAATGCCAAGACGTCGTGTAGCGGCCAAACGTGAGATCCTGGCCGATCCGAAATACGGAAGCCAGATTCTGGCGAAGTTCATGAACCACGTGATGGAAAGCGGCAAGAAAGCCGTTGCCGAGCGTATCGTTTACGGTGCTCTGGACAAGGTCAAAGAGCGCGGTAAAGGCGACCCCCTGGAACTCTTCGAAAAAGCACTCGACGCCATCGCTCCGCTGGTCGAAGTAAAGTCCCGCCGTGTTGGCGGTGCTACCTACCAGGTTCCGGTCGAAGTACGTCCGTCCCGTCGTAATGCACTGGCCATGCGTTGGCTGGTGGACTTCGCCCGCAAGCGTGGCGAGAAGTCCATGGCTCTGCGCCTGGCTGGCGAGCTGCTGGATGCCGCTGAAGGCAAAGGCGCTGCCGTCAAGAAGCGTGAAGACGTGCACCGTATGGCCGAGGCCAACAAAGCGTTCTCGCACTACCGCTTCTAATTACGGCAACAACACTTCTGCGAGGGCTTTATGGCTCGTAACACAGCAATCAACCGCTACCGGAACATTGGTATCTGCGCCCACGTTGACGCGGGCAAGACCACCACTACCGAGCGGATCCTGTTCTACACCGGTCTCAGCCACAAGATGGGTGAAGTACACGACGGCGCTGCTACCACCGACTGGATGGTGCAGGAGCAAGAGCGTGGTATCACCATCACGTCCGCTGCGATCACCACCTTCTGGGAAGGTTCGCGCGGCCAGTACGACAAGTACCGCGTAAACGTCATCGACACCCCCGGCCACGTAGACTTCACCATTGAAGTTGAGCGCTCCCTGCGCGTACTGGACGGCGCTGTCGTGGTGTTCTGCGGCACCTCCGGCGTTGAGCCGCAGTCCGAAACCGTATGGCGTCAGGCCAATAAGTACGGCGTTCCGCGTATCGTCTACGTGAACAAGATGGACCGCGCCGGCGCCAACTTCCTGCGCGTTATCGGCCAGATCAAGAACCGTCTGGGTCACACCCCGGTTCCGGTCCAGCTCGCCATCGGTGCAGAAGATGACTTCCAGGGTCAAGTCGACCTGCTGAAGATGAAGGCCATCTACTGGAACGAAGACGACAAGGGCACCTCCTATCGCGAGGAAGAGATTCCCGCTGAGCTGGTTGACCTGGCCAACGAGTGGCGCAACAACATGGTCGAGGCTGCTGCCGAGGCCAACGAAGAGCTGATGAACAAGTACCTGGAAGAGGGTGAGCTGTCGATCGAAGAGATCAAGGCCGGCCTGCGTCAGCGTACTATCGCCTGCGAAATCGTACCGGCTGTTTGCGGCTCCTCGTTCAAGAACAAGGGCGTGCCCCTGGTTCTCGACGCCGTTATCGACTTCCTGCCTGCTCCGACCGAGATTCCGGCGATTCAGGGCGTCCACCCGGACAGCACTGACGAGAACGAAATCCACGACGAGCGTCCGGCTGACGACAACGCGCCGTTCTCCGCTCTGGCATTCAAGATCGCCACCGACCCGTTCGTAGGTACTCTGACCTTCGTTCGCGTCTACTCGGGCGTTCTGGAGTCCGGCCAATCGGTCGTCAACTCCGTGAAAGGCAAGAAAGAGCGCGTTGGTCGTATGGTGCAGATGCACGCCAACCAGCGTGACGAGATCAAAGAAGTACGCGCTGGTGACATCGCTGCTCTGATCGGCATGAAGGACGTCACCACCGGTGACACCCTGTGCGACATCGAGAAGCCGATCATCCTCGAGCGTATGGACTTCCCGGAGCCTGTGATCTCGGTAGCTGTTGAGCCGAAGACCAAGGCTGACCAGGAGAAGATGGGCATTGCCCTCGGCAAGCTGGCTCAGGAAGACCCGTCGTTCCGCGTCAAGACCGACGAAGAAACCGGCCAGACCATCATCTCCGGTATGGGTGAGCTGCACCTGGACATCCTCGTCGACCGCATGAAGCGTGAATTCGGCGTTGAGGCGAACATCGGCAAGCCGCAGGTTTCCTACCGCGAAACCATCTCGAAGGACAACATCGAGATCGAAGGCAAGTTCGTTCGCCAGTCCGGCGGCCGTGGCCAGTTCGGTCACTGCTGGATCCGCTTCTCCGCTCCCGACGTGGACGAGAAGGGCAACATCACTGAAGGCCTGGTCTTCACCAACGAAGTCGTGGGCGGTGTGGTTCCGAAGGAATACATCCCGGCCATCCAGAAAGGCATCGAAGAGCAGATGAAGAACGGCGTTGTTGCCGGCTATCCGCTGATCGGCCTGAAGGCGACCGTCTTCGATGGTTCCTACCACGACGTCGACTCCAACGAGATGGCGTTCAAGATCGCCGCTTCCATGGCGACCAAGCAGCTGGCCCAGAAGGGCGGCGGCAAGGTTCTGGAACCGATCATGAAGGTGGAAGTGGTGACTCCTGAGGACTACATGGGTGACGTGATGGGTGACCTGAACCGTCGTCGTGGTCTGATTCAGGGGATGGAAGACTCGGTTTCCGGTAAGGTTATCCGTGCCGAGGTTCCGCTGGGCGAGATGTTCGGTTATGCAACCGACGTGCGTTCCATGTCCCAGGGTCGCGCTAGCTACTCCATGGAATTCTCCAAGTACGCTGAAGCTCCGTCGAACGTCGTCGAAGCTCTGGCCAAAAAACAAGCTTGATTCAGCTCTTTTAGTAAGAGGTTACTCTCGTGGCTAAAGAAAAATTTGAACGTAACAAACCGCACGTCAACGTCGGCACCATCGGTCACGTTGACCACGGCAAAACCACTCTGACCGCTGCTCTGACCAAGGTCTGCTCCGAGACCTGGGGCGGCTCCGCTCGCGCTTTCGATCAGATCGACAACGCGCCGGAAGAGAAGGCTCGTGGTATCACCATCAACACCTCTCACGTTGAATACGACTCCCCGGTACGCCACTACGCTCACGTAGACTGCCCGGGCCACGCCGACTACGTGAAGAACATGATCACCGGTGCTGCCCAGATGGACGGCGCGATCCTGGTTTGCTCGGCTGCTGACGGCCCCATGCCGCAGACCCGCGAGCACATCCTGCTGTCCCGCCAGGTAGGCGTTCCCTACATCGTCGTGTTCCTGAACAAGGCCGACATGGTTGACGACGCCGAGCTGCTGGAACTGGTCGAAATGGAAGTTCGCGATCTGCTGAACACCTACGACTTCCCGGGCGACGACACTCCGATCGTGATCGGTTCCGCTCTGATGGCTCTGAACGGCCAGGACGACAACGAGATGGGCGTTTCCGCCGTGCGCAAGCTGGTAGAAACCCTGGACTCCTACATCCCTGAGCCGGTTCGTGCAATCGACCAGCCGTTCCTGATGCCGATCGAAGACGTGTTCTCGATCTCCGGTCGTGGCACCGTGGTAACCGGCCGTGTTGAGCGTGGCATCGTCAAGGTCCAGGAAGAAGTGGAAATCGTCGGCATCAAGGCGACCACCAAGACCACCTGCACCGGCGTTGAAATGTTCCGCAAGCTGCTCGACGAAGGTCGTGCTGGTGAGAACGTCGGCGTCCTGCTGCGTGGCACCAAGCGTGAAGACGTAGAGCGTGGCCAGGTTCTGGCCAAGCCGGGCACCATCAAGCCGCACACCAAGTTCGAGTGCGAAGTGTACGTGCTGTCCAAGGAAGAAGGTGGTCGTCACACCCCGTTCTTCAAAGGCTACCGTCCGCAGTTCTACTTCCGTACCACCGACGTAACCGGCAACTGCGAACTGCCGGAAGGCGTTGAGATGGTCATGCCGGGCGACAACGTGAAAATGGTTGTCACCCTGATCGCTCCGATCGCCATGGAAGATGGCCTGCGCTTCGCGATCCGCGAAGGCGGCCGTACCGTTGGCGCCGGCGTGGTTGCCAAGATCATCGAGTAATCGCTGATCCGCTCCAGAAAAAGGGACCCTTCGGGGTCCCTTTTTTGTTGAGTTGGTTAAATATTGACACCCTCCAGGCGCATCCGTACAATTGCGCCTCCTTTTAACGGGCGGAGTCCGTCCGTTGGGAATGGCAACTTGGAGTCTGAGGTCAAATGCAAAATCAACAAATCCGTATTCGGTTGAAGGCTTTTGACCATCGCCTGATCGACCAATCTACCCAGGAAATCGTGGAAACCGCGAAACGTACTGGCGCTCAGGTGCGTGGTCCGATTCCTCTGCCGACCCGCAAGGAACGTTACACCGTGCTGATTTCCCCGCACGTCAACAAGGACGCTCGTGACCAGTACGAAATTCGTACCCACAAGCGTGTTCTCGACATCGTTCAGCCGACCGACAAAACCGTCGACGCGCTGATGAAGCTCGACCTTGCTGCTGGCGTCGAAGTACAGATCAGCCTCGGCTAATGCCCTCGGCATTGGTCGTGTAACGCTCTGAAATGGGCGGCCATAGCGGGTGAAAGCCCCGTACACTAAAGAGGTTCTAAAGATGACAATTGGTGTTGTCGGTCGTAAGTGCGGCATGACCCGCATTTTCACCGAAGATGGTGTCTCTATTCCGGTTACGGTCATTGAAGTCGAGCCGAATCGCGTCACCCAATTCAAAAACGAAGAGACTGATGGCTATCGCGCTGTGCAGGTAACTGCTGGCGAGCGTCGTGCTTCTCGCGTGACCAAGGCTCAGGCCGGTCACTTTGCCAAGGCGAATGTCGCCGCCGGTCGCGGCGTGTGGGAATTCCGTCTGGGCGAAGAGGAGTTCAAGGCAGGCGATTCCATCTCTGTCGATCTGTTCCAGGCAGGCCAGCTGGTAGACGTTACCGGTGAGTCCAAGGGTAAAGGCTTCGCCGGTACCATCAAGCGCTGGAACTTCCGTGGTCAAGATAACACCCACGGTAACTCCGTTTCCCACCGCGTCCCGGGTTCTATCGGCCAGTGCCAGACTCCTGGTCGAGTGTTCAAGGGCAAGAAAATGTCCGGCCACCTGGGTGCTGAGCGTGTAACCGTTCAATCCCTGGAAGTCGTACGTGTCGATGCAGAGCGCAATCTGCTGCTGGTCAAAGGTGCCGTTCCCGGCGCTACCGGTGGTGATGTGCTGGTGCGTCCGGCAGCCAAGGCTCGCGGTTAAGAGAGGAAGCTGAGATGCAACTGAATGTAAATGGCGCTCAGGCGATCGAAGTTTCCGAGCGTACCTTTGGTAGCGAATTCAACGAGACCCTGGTTCACCAGGCAGTCGTCGCCTACATGGCTGGCGGCCGTCAGGGCACCAAGGCTCAGAAGACTCGTTCCGAAGTCTCCGGTGGCGGCAAGAAGCCGTGGCGTCAGAAGGGCACCGGTCGTGCTCGTGCTGGCACCATTCGTAGCCCCATCTGGCGTGGCGGCGGCGCGACCTTCGCAGCCAAGCCCCAGGATCACTCCCAGAAGCTCAACAAGAAGATGTACCGCGCTGCTCTGCGCTCCATCCTCTCTGAGCTGGTTCGTCTGGATCGTCTGGTTGTCGTTGCCGACTTCGCTGTCGACGCACCGAAGACCAAGGGTCTGGTCAGCAAGCTGGAAGGCCTGGGCCTGAAAGATGTACTGATCGTCACCGAAGGCGTCGATGAGAACCTGTACCTGGCAGCTCGCAACCTGGCCCACGTCGATGTACGTGACGTCCAGGCTTCCGATCCGGTCAGCCTCATCGCCTACGACAAGGTGCTGGTCACCGTGTCTGCCGTGAAGAAGTTCGAGGAGCTGCTGGCATGAACCAGGAACGCGTATTCAAAGTGCTGCTGGGCCCGCATATCTCCGAGAAGGCCACTGGCCTGGCGGACGGCAACAGCCAATTCGTTTTCAAGGTTGCCACTGATGCAACCAAGCTGGAAATCAAGAAGGCCGTAGAAAGCCTGTTCGGCGTGAAAGTACGTCGCGTCACCACCCTGAACGTTCAGGGCAAGACCAAGCGTACCGTTCGCGGCCTGGGCAAGCGTAACGACTGGAAAAAAGCGTACATCGCTCTCCAGCCGGGCCAGGATCTCGATTTCGCAGCTGGCGCTGAGTAAAGGGGTGCATCATGGCAATCGTTAAATGCAAACCGACTTCCGCTGGTCGTCGTTTCGTCGTCAAGGTAGTGAACCAGGACCTGCACAAAGGTGCTCCGTTCGCTCCCCTGCTCGAGAAGAAGTCCAAGTCGGGCGGCCGTAACAACAACGGTCGTATCACCACCCGTCATATCGGTGGTGGCCACAAGCAGCACTATCGTCTGGTCGACTTCCGTCGCAACAAGGATGGCATCCCTGCCATCGTTGAACGCGTCGAATACGATCCGAACCGTACTGCTCACATCGCTCTGCTGAAATACGCGGACGGCGAGCGTCGTTACATCATCGCCCCCAAAGGCGTGGTGGCTGGTGATCAGCTGATCTCCGGCATCGGCGCTCCGATCAAGGCCGGCAACAACATGCCGCTGCGCAACATCCCGGTTGGTAGCACCATCCACGGTATCGAACTGAAGCCTGGCAAAGGCGCTCAGATCGCTCGCTCCGCTGGCGCTTCGGCTCAGCTGGTTGCCCGTGAAGGTGCCTACGTCACCGTACGTCTGCGTTCCGGCGAAATGCGCAAAGTCCTGGCTGACTGCCGTGCGACCCTGGGCGAAGTCTCGAACTCCGAGCACAGCCTGCGTTCGCTGGGTAAAGCCGGTGCCAAGCGCTGGCGTGGCGTTCGCCCGACCGTTCGTGGTGTTGCCATGAACCCGGTCGACCACCCGCATGGTGGTGGTGAAGGTCGTACCTCTGCTGGTCGTCATCCGGTATCGCCGTGGGGTCTTCAGACCAAGGGTAAGAAGACTCGCGCGAACAAGCGTACCGACAACATGATCGTCCGTCGCCGCAAGTAAATAGAGGGATACGACAGTGCCACGTTCTCTGAAAAAAGGTCCTTTTATCGATCTTCACCTGCTGAAGAAGATCGAAGTGGCGGTGGAAAAGAACGACCGCAAGCCGATCAAGACCTGGTCGCGCCGTTCGATGATCCTGCCGCACATGGTTGGTCTGACCATCGCTGTCCACAACGGCCGTCAACACGTGCCCGTTCTGGTCAACGAAGACATGGTCGGTCACAAACTCGGCGAGTTCGCTGCTACCCGCACTTATCGTGGGCACGCTGCGGACAAGAAAGCCAAGCGTTAAGGGGTAAGGAAGATGGAAGTAGCCGCTAAGCTCTCGGGCGCTCGTATCTCCGCCCAGAAAGCCCGCTTGGTCGCCGACCAGATCCGCGGGAAGAAGGTGGGCGACGCGCTCAACCTCCTGGCTTTCAGCAACAAGAAAGCCGCCGAGATCATGAAGAAAGTGCTGGAGTCGGCTGTTGCCAACGCCGAGCACAACGAAGGCGCCGATGTGGACGACCTCAAAGTCTCCACCGTCTTCGTCAACGAAGGTCGTTCGCTCAAGCGCATCATGCCGCGTGCCAAAGGCCGTGCTGATCGCATCGTCAAGCGGTCTTGCCATATCACTGTCAAGGTTGCGGACAAGTAACGGAGTCGATCAGATGGGTCAGAAAGTACATCCCAATGGCATCCGCCTGGGTATCGTCAAGGAGCACACCTCCGTTTGGTACGCAGATAAGCGCACTTACGCCGATTATCTGTTCGCCGACCTGAAGGTACGTGAGTATCTCCAAGACAAACTAAAAAGCGCGTCCGTAAGCCGTATCGACATCCATCGTCCGGCTCAGACTGCACGTATCACCATCCACACCGCTCGTCCCGGCATCGTGATCGGCAAGAAAGGTGAAGATGTTGAGAAGCTGCGTCAGGACCTGACCAAGCAAATGGGTGTGCCGGTGCACATCAACATCGAAGAGATCCGCAAGCCGGAGCTCGACGGTATGCTGGTTGCGCAAAGCGTAGCTCAGCAGCTGGAGCGTCGCGTTATGTTCCGTCGCGCCATGAAGCGCGCTGTACAGAACGCCATGCGCATTGGTGCCAAAGGCATCAAGATCCAGGTAAGCGGTCGTCTGGGCGGCGCTGAAATCGCTCGTACCGAGTGGTATCGCGAAGGTCGTGTGCCCCTGCACACCCTGCGTGCCGACATCGACTATGCAACCTACGAAGCGCACACCACCTACGGTGTGATCGGTGTGAAGGTTTGGATCTTCAAAGGCGAGGTCATCGGTGGCCGCCAGGAAGAGCTGAAGCCTGTAGCGCCCGCTCCTCGTAAAAAAGCTGCTAAGTAAGGAGTACGCAAATGCTGCAACCTAAGCGTACGAAGTTCCGCAAGCAAATGACCGGTCACAACCGTGGCCTGGCTCATCGCGGTTCCAAAGTCAGCTTCGGCGAGTTCGCCCTCAAGGCAACCAGCCGTGGCCGTCTCACCGCGCGTCAGATCGAGTCCGCACGTCGTGCGCTGACCCGTCACGTAAAACGTGGCGGCAAGATCTGGATTCGCGTATTCCCCGACAAGCCTGTTACCAAGAAGCCCCTGGAAGTACGTATGGGTAAAGGTAAGGGCGGCGTCGAGTACTGGGTAGCCCAGATTCAACCGGGCAAGGTCCTGTACGAGATCGAGGGTGTATCCGAAGAGCTGGCGCGTGAGGCATTCGCCCTGGCTGCTGCAAAGCTGCCGCTCGCCACCTCCTTTGTTAAGCGGACGGTGATGTGATGAAAGCGAATGAACTTCGTGAAAAATCCGTTGAGCAGCTGAACGAGCAACTGCTCGGCCTGCTGCGCGACCAGTTCAATCTGCGCATGCAGAAAGCAACTGGCCAGTTGGGGCAGTCTCACCTGCTCTCGCAAGTGAAGCGCGACATCGCTCGCGTTAAAACTGTGCTCAACCAGCAAGCAGGTAAGTAATCATGGCTGAAGCTCAGAAAACCGTCCGTACGCTGACCGGCCGTGTCGTCAGCGACAAGATGGACAAGACCGTTACCGTTCTGATCGAGCGCCGCGTCAAGCACCCGATCTACGGCAAATACGTGAAGCGTTCGACCAAACTGCACGCACACGACGAAACCAATCAGTGCCGCATTGGTGACCTGGTCACCATTCGCGAGACCCGTCCGCTGGCCAAGACCAAGGCCTGGACCCTGGTTGATATCGTCGAGCGCGCGGTTGAAGTCTAAGGGTCGGAGATAGAAGATGATTCAGACTCAATCCATGCTCGAAGTCGCTGATAACAGCGGCGCGCGTCGCGTAATGTGCATCAAGGTACTCGGCGGTTCCCACCGTCGTTACGCCGGCATTGGCGACATCATCAAGGTCACCGTCAAGGAAGCAATTCCGCGTGGCAAGGTGAAGAAGGGCCAGGTAATGACTGCCGTGGTCGTTCGCACCAAGCACGGCGTACGTCGTACCGACGGTTCCATCATTCGCTTCGACGGCAACGCCGCCGTCCTGCTGAACAACAAGCAGGAGCCGATCGGCACCCGTATCTTCGGGCCGGTGACTCGTGAACTTCGTACCGAGAAGTTCATGAAGATCGTCTCCCTTGCCCCTGAAGTGCTGTAAGGAGTAGCCGTCATGCAAAAAATTCGTCGTGACGACGAAGTCATCGTCATTGCCGGCAAGGACAAGGGCAAGCGTGGCAAAGTGATCAAGGTTCTGGCTGACGACCGTCTGGTCGTTGGCGGTGTGAACCTGGTCAAGCGCCACACCAAGCCCAACCCCATGCTCAACCAGCAAGGCGGGATCGTCGAGAAGGAGGCGCCTCTGCACGTCTCCAACGTCGCCATCTTCAACGCTGAAACCAACAAGGCTGACCGCGTTGGTTTCAAAGTCGAAGACGGTAAGAAGATTCGTGTCTTCAAGTCGACCCAGAAACCGGTTCAGGCTTGAGGGAGCTAGGTAGATCACCATGGCACGATTGAAAGAAATTTATCGGAAGGAAATCGCTCCCAAGCTGAAGCAAGAGCTTCAGCTGGCGAACGTGATGGAAGTTCCGCGCGTTACCAAAATCACCCTGAACATGGGTCTTGGCGAAGCTGTCGGCGACAAGAAAGTCATCGAGAGCGCCGTAGCTGATCTGGAAAAGATCGCGGGTCAGAAGCCGGTCGTGACTTACGCTCGTAAGTCCATCGCAGGCTTCAAGATTCGTGAAGGCTGGCCGATCGGCGTCAAAGTCACCCTGCGTGGCGATCGCATGTACGAGTTCCTGGACCGTCTGCTGTCGATCTCCCTGCCGCGCGTTCGTGACTTCCGCGGTCTGAACGCCAAGTCCTTCGACGGCCGTGGCAACTACAGCATGGGCGTCAAAGAGCAGATCATCTTCCCGGAAATCGATTACGACAAGATCGATGCCCTCCGCGGTATGGATATCACTCTGACCACCACCGCGCGTTCGGATGATGAAGGTCGTGCCCTGCTGCGCGCCTTCAAATTCCCGTTCCGCAACTGATTGGAGTAGGACCATGGCTAAAGAGAGCATGAAGAACCGTGAGCTGAAGCGTCAGCAAACGGTAGCCAAGTACGCCAAGAAGCGTGCCGAGCTGAAAGCGATCATCGCTAATCCGAACACTTCCGCGGAAGATCGTTGGAACGCCCAGGTCGCCCTGCAGAAGCAACCGCGTGACGCGAGCGCCAGCCGCCTGCGTAACCGTTGCCGTCTGACCGGTCGTCCGCACGGCTTCTACCGCAAGTTCGGCCTGAGCCGTAACAAGCTGCGCGAAGCTGCAATGCGCGGCGACGTACCGGGTCTGGTGAAAGCCAGCTGGTAAGTCGTAGGCGGAGCTGGCAACGGCTCCGTTGATCGCTTTACGCATCAAGCCCCCTCGTGGGGCTTGATTCGTTTTTGAGCGATCTCTAGAATACCCGGCTCCCCTGAGCCTGGGTTTTAGTTCGCCTGGCGTTTTGAGGGCGAGTTATGAAGTTGAAGGCTTATCTTTTGTATCAGGAGCATTAAGCCCATGAGTATGCAGGACCCGTTAGCAGACATGCTAACTCGCATCCGTAATGCCCAGATGGCTGAGAAGACCGTCGTGAGCATGCCGTCTTCCAAGCTGAAAGCGGCAGTCGCCAAAGTCCTCAAGGACGAAGGCTATATTGCGGATTTCCAAGTGACCGCCGAGGCCAAGCCTCTGCTGTCCATCGAGCTGAAGTACTTCGAAGGCAAGCCTGTCATCGAGGAAGTGAAGCGAATCAGCCGTCCTGGCCTGCGCCAGTACAAATCCGTAGACCAGCTGCCGAAAGTTCGCGGTGGCCTGGGTGTGTCGATCGTTTCCACCAACAAAGGTGTGATGACTGATCGTGCTGCCCGTGCCGCTGGCGTTGGTGGCGAAGTGCTCTGCACTGTGTTCTAAGGGGAATCAGCATGTCTCGCGTTGCTAAGAACCCCGTCAAACTGCCCGCCGGCGTTGAAGTCAAGCTGGCTGGTCAGGAGCTTTCGATCAAGGGTGCCAAAGGCGCTCTCGAGCTGAAAGTCCATCCGTCCGTCGAAGTCATTCAGGACAACGGTGAGCTGCGTTTCGCTGCGCGTAACGGCGACCAGCAGACCCGTGCCATGGCCGGTACCACCCGTGCTCTGGTCAACAACATGGTAGTCGGCGTCAGCCAGGGCTTCGAGCGCAAGCTCCAGCTGGTTGGTGTTGGTTACAAGGCGCAGGCCAAAGGCCAAGTGCTGTCCCTGGCTCTCGGCTTCTCCCACCCGGTTGATTACGAACTGCCTGCCGGCATCGTCGCGGAAACCCCCAGCCAGACCGACATCCTGATCAAGGGTATCGACAAGCAGCTGGTTGGCCAGGTTGCCGCGGAAATCCGCGACTTCCGTCCGCCGGAGCCGTACAAAGGCAAGGGCGTGCGTTACGCCGACGAAGTCGTCCTTCGTAAAGAAGCCAAGAAGAAGTAGGGCATAGCAAATGAGCGTCAAGAAAGAAACCCGTCTGCGCCGCGCTCGCAAGGCTCGCCTGAAGATGCGCGAACTGGAAGCCGTACGCCTCTGTGTGTACCGCTCCGCCCAGCACATCTACGCCCAGGTCATTGCAGCCGACGGCGGCAAGGTCCTGGCCAGCGCCTCGACCCTGGACAAAGAACTGCGCGAAGGTGCCACCGGCAACGTCGACGCAGCCAAGAAAGTTGGTCAACTGGTCGCGGAACGCGCCAAGGCTGCCGGCGTCACTCAGGTGGCGTTCGACCGTTCTGGCTTCAAGTACCACGGTCGTATCAAGGCCCTGGCTGATGCCGCTCGTGAAGGCGGTCTGGAGTTCTAAGTTATGGCAAACAACGATCAAAAGCGCGACGAAGGCTACATCGAGAAGCTGGTTCAAGTGAACCGCGTCGCCAAAACCGTAAAAGGTGGCCGTATCTTCGCCTTCACCGCGCTGACCGTGGTTGGCGATGGCAAAGGCCGTGTTGGCTTCGGTCGTGGCAAGGCGCGTGAAGTGCCGGCCGCTATCCAGAAGGCAATGGAAGCTGCTCGCCGCAACATGATCCAGGTTGATCTGAACGGCACCACCCTGCAGTACCCGACCAAGTCCGCCCATGGCGCCTCCAAGGTGTACATGCAGCCGGCTTCCGAAGGTACCGGCATCATCGCCGGCGGCGCCATGCGTGCCGTCCTGGAAGTAGCCGGTGTGCAGAACGTTCTGGCGAAGTGCTACGGCTCCACCAACCCGGTGAACGTAGTCTACGCAACCTTCAAGGGCCTGAAGAACATGCAGTCCCCTGAGTCGGTAGCGGCCAAGCGTGGCAAGAGCGTCGAGGAGATTCTCTAACCATGGCAACTGTCAAAGTTACCCTGATCAAGAGCCTGAACGGCCGTCTGGCCAATCACAAGGCTTGCGTCAAAGGTCTCGGCCTGCGTCGCATCAATCATACCGTCGAAGTTCAGGACACTCCTGAAAACCGCGGCATGATCAACAAGGCCTACTACCTGCTGCGTGTGGAGGGTTAATCCATGCAACTGAACGATCTGCGTTCCGCGCCGGGTGCCCGTCGCGAAAAGCACCGTCCGGGCCGTGGCATCGGTAGCGGTCTGGGCAAGACCGGTGGCCGTGGTCACAAAGGTCAAACCTCCCGCTCCGGTGGCTCCATTGCTCCGGGCTTCGAGGGTGGTCAGCAGCCGCTGCACCGTCGTCTGCCGAAGTTCGGCTTCAACTCGCTGAAGGCCATGGATCGCGCAGAAGTGCGTACCTCCGAACTGGCCAAGGTCGAAGGTGATGTCGTAACCGTGCAGGCCCTCAAGGATGCCAACGTGATTAACCAGAACGTACAGCGTGTGAAAGTCATGCTGTCCGGCGACGTTACTCGCGCGGTCACCCTGAAAGGCATCGGCGCCACCAAGGGCGCTCGTGCGGCTATCGAAGCAGCTGGCGGCAAAATCGAGGACTAAATGGCTAAGCAAGGTGCTCTCTCTGCGCTGAGCAACGGTGGTGGTTTGTCCGAGCTCTGGGCACGTCTGCGTTTCCTGTTCCTGGCGATCATCGTCTATCGGATCGGCGCGCACATCCCAGTCCCGGGCATCAACCCCGATCGCTTGGCGGCACTGTTCCGGCAGAACGAGGGGACCATTCTTAGCCTCTTCAACATGTTTTCCGGCGGCGCGCTGGAGCGCATGAGTATTTTTGCACTGGGGATCATGCCGTACATCTCGGCGTCGATCATCATGCAGCTCATGACCGCTATCAGCCCGCAGCTGGAGCAGTTGAAGAAAGAGGGTGAGTCTGGGCGTCGCAAGATCAGCCAGTACACCCGCTACGCAACCCTCGCCCTGGCACTCGTCCAGGCCATTGGCATGTCCATTGGCCTGGGTAGTCAGGGCGTGGCCTTCTCCAACGACTTCGGCTTCTACTTCGTGTCGGTCACCACCTTCGTGGCGGGTGCGCTCTTCATGATGTGGCTGGGTGAGCAGATCACCGAGCGGGGTGTCGGCAACGGCATCTCCATGCTGATCTTCTCCGGTATCGTCGCAGGCCTGCCCCGAGCAATCGGCCAGTCCTTCGAGTCCGCGCGTCAAGGTGACATCAACATCTTCGCCCTGATCGCCATCGGCCTGCTGGCCGTGGCCATCATCGCGTTCGTGGTGTTCATCGAGCGTGGTCAGCGTCGTATCGCCGTGCATTACGCCAAGCGCCAGCAAGGTCGCAAGGTGTTTGCCGCCCAGACCAGCCATCTGCCGCTGAAAGTGAACATGGCGGGTGTCATCCCCGCGATCTTCGCCAGCAGCATCCTGCTGTTCCCGGCATCCCTGGGTGCCTGGTTCGGTCAGTCGGAAGGCCTGGGTTGGCTGCAGGACGTCGCGCAAGCGATCGCCCCTGGTCAGCCGCTGAACATTCTGCTGTTTAGTGCAGGGATCGTTTTCTTCTGCTTCTTCTACACAGCGCTGATGTTCAACCCCAAGGACGTGGCGGAAAACCTCAAGAAGTCCGGTGCATTTATTCCGGGTATTCGTCCGGGTGAACAGTCTGCTCGCTACATCGATGGCGTGCTGACCCGTTTGACCATGTTCGGTGCCCTGTACATGACGGCTGTGTGCCTGCTGCCCCAGTTCCTGGTCGTAGCTGCCCACGTACCGTTCTACCTTGGCGGGACCTCGTTGCTGATCGTGGTCGTGGTTGTGATGGACTTTATGGCCCAAGTACAATCGCACCTCGTTTCTCACCAGTACGAATCCCTCATGAAGAAAGCCAACCTGAAGGGCTATGGCAGCGGTCTGCTGCGCTGACCCGTAAGGTTCGAGGAGTCACTGATGAAAGTTCGTGCATCGGTAAAGAAGCTGTGCCGTAACTGCAAGATCATCCGTCGCGAAGGCGTCGTTCGTGTGATCTGCAGCGCGGAGCCGCGTCACAAGCAGCGCCAAGGCTGAGTGTGAACCACGCGTTATAACCCGGCAGCTAGTGTGCTGCCGGGTTGATTATTTGTTTTTACAGCGCTAATATCCGCGCCCTTTCTTGGCTTCCTGGGCGCCGGGTAGCTGTCAATTGGAGTTTTTCTGAATGGCCCGTATTGCAGGCGTAAACATTCCGGATAACAAGCACACTGTTATCTCGCTGACCTACATCTATGGTGTTGGTCGCACTACCGCACAGAGCATCTGTGCAGCCACCGGCATCAGCCCGGCTGCAAAGATCAAAGACCTGAGCGAAGAGCAGATTGATTCGCTGCGTACCGAGGTGGGCAAACTGACCACCGAAGGTGACCTGCGTCGCGAAATCAACATGAACATCAAGCGTCTGATGGACCTCGGTTGCTACCGCGGTCTGCGTCATCGTCGCGGTCTGCCGGTTCGCGGTCAGCGTACCAAGACCAACGCGCGCACCCGTAAGGGCCCGCGTAAGCCGATCCGCAAGTAATCGCTTAGGAATTTAGTCATGGCAAAACCTGCTGCTCGTCCTCGTAAGAAAGTCAAAAAGACGGTGGTCGACGGGATCGCGCATATCCACGCATCCTTCAACAACACCATCGTTACCATCACCGACCGTCAGGGCAACGCTCTGTCCTGGGCTACCTCCGGTGGTTCGGGCTTCCGCGGCTCGCGTAAGAGCACCCCGTTCGCTGCCCAGGTAGCGGCCGAGCGTGCCGGCCAGGCTGCTCTGGAATACGGTCTGAAGAACCTCGACGTCAACGTCAAGGGCCCGGGCCCGGGCCGCGAGTCGGCTGTTCGTGCGCTGAATGCCTGCGGTTACAAGATCGCCAGCATCACCGACGTAACCCCGATCCCGCACAACGGCTGCCGTCCGCCGAAAAAGCGTCGCGTGTAATAGGAGACAGTGAGAAATGGCTCGTTACATTGGTCCCAAGTGCAAACTGTCCCGCCGCGAAGGCACTGATCTGTTCCTGAAGAGCGGCGTCCGCGCCCTCGACTCGAAGTGCAAAGCAGAAAACGTTCCTGGCCAGCACGGTCAGCGTCGTGGTCGCCTGTCCGACTACGGTCTGCAGCTGCGCGAGAAGCAGAAAGTGCGCCGCATCTACGGCGTTCTGGAACGTCAATTCCGTGGCTACTATCAGGAAGCGTCCCGCCGCAAGGGCTCCACGGGTGAAAACCTGCTGCAGCTGCTTGAGTGCCGTCTGGACAACGTCGTCTACCGCATGGGCTTCGGTTCCACTCGTTCCGAATCCCGTCAGCTGGTGTCCCACAAGACCATCAGCGTCAACGGTCAGACCGTAAACGTACCGTCCTACCAGGTCAAAGCTGGTGACGTGGTTGCTGTTCGCGAGAAATCGAAGAACCAGCTGCGTATCGCCCAAGCTCTGGACCTGTGCGCCCAGCGCGGTCGCGTTGAGTGGGTCGAAGTGGATACCGACAAGAAGTCCGGCACCTTCAAAAGTGTTCCGGCTCGTGCCGATCTGTCCGCCGACATCAACGAAAACCTGATTGTCGAGCTCTACTCCAAGTAAGGGCTAGAAAATAGGTGCATCCATGCAGAGTTCGGTAAATGAGTTCCTGACCCCCCGCCACATCGATGTGCAGGTGGTCAGCCAAACCCGCGCCAAGATCACCCTCGAGCCCCTCGAGCGTGGTTTCGGCCATACCCTGGGCAACGCGCTGCGTCGCATCCTGTTGTCCTCCATGCCTGGCTGTGCAGTAGTCGAGGCCGAGATCGACGGCGTACTCCACGAGTACTCCGCCATCGAAGGTGTGCAGGAAGATGTCATCGAGATCCTGCTCAACCTGAAAGGCCTGGCCATCAAGCTGCACGGCCGTGACGAAGTGACGCTGACCCTGGCGAAAAAGGGCTCGGGTGTGGTGACCGCTGCCGATATTCAGCTGGATCATGATGTCGAGATCGTCAACGGTGACCATGTTATCGCCCACCTGGCCGATAACGGCGCGCTGAACATGAAGCTGAAAGTCGCTCGTGGCCGTGGCTACGAGCCGGCTGATGCCCGTTCGAGCGATGAAGACGAAAGCCGCAGCATTGGCCGTCTTCAGCTCGACGCCTCGTTCAGCCCCGTACGTCGTGTTGCCTACGTGGTCGAGAACGCCCGTGTCGAACAGCGTACCAACCTGGACAAGCTGGTCCTCGATCTGGAAACCAACGGCACCCTGGACCCTGAAGAGGCTATCCGTCGCGCCGCTACCATCCTGCAACAGCAGCTGGCAGCGTTCGTGGACCTCAAAGGCGACAGCGAACCCGTCGTTGAAGAGCAGGAAGACGAGATCGATCCGATCCTGCTGCGTCCGGTCGATGACCTGGAGCTGACCGTCCGTTCGGCCAACTGCCTGAAGGCAGAGAACATCTACTACATCGGCGACCTGATTCAGCGCACCGAAGTAGAGCTGCTCAAAACGCCGAACCTGGGCAAGAAGTCCCTGACCGAAATCAAGGACGTTCTGGCCTCTCGCGGTCTGTCCCTCGGTATGCGCCTCGACAACTGGCCGCCGGCAAGTCTCAAGAAAGACGACAAGGCTACTGCCTGATCGTCGTAGCTACCGAACGTAAAGTTTGGAAAGGAATTGAACCATGCGCCATCGTAAAAGTGGTCGTCACCTGAGCCGCACCAGCGCGCACCGCAAGGCTATGTTCCAGAACATGGCTGTGTCGCTCTTCGAACACGAACTGATCAAAACCACCCTGCCCAAGGCCAAGGAACTGCGTCGCGTTGCCGAGCCGCTGATCACCCTGGCTAAAGTGGATAGCGTTGCCAACCGTCGTCTCGCTTTCGACCGTACCCGTTCGAAAGAAGCCGTAGGCAAGCTGTTCAACGAACTGGGCAAGCGCTACGCCAACCGTCCGGGCGGCTACCTGCGCATCCTGAAGTGCGGCTTCCGCGCCGGCGACAATGCCCCCATGGCATACGTCGAACTGATTGACCGCGCTGTTGGCGGCCAAGCAGTAGAAGCTGCAGAGTAAGGCTCACGCCTTATAAGAAACCGGGCCTTGTGCCCGGTTTTTTATCGCCTATCGAAAAGTTTTTCTCTATCGATCAGCTCGAATCAATAAATTGGCTGATCATGCCCTGTGTCACCGATCCTTAACGGCGTCGACTTCTACTGCTTGCTGAGCTGGATCAACAGCCAGGTCGCCAGTGGAGGCGCCTAATTGTCCGTTCGGGATGGCGGGCCGCGCTCACAGCCTTCGTGAAGTGCCGGTCTTCGTCCACCCCGCCGTTGAGGAGAGTAACGATGAGCGACAACACCCGTCTGACGACCGCTGCCGGAGCGCCGGTCGCCGATAACCAGAACGTCCAGACTGCTGGCCCGCGGGGCCCGATGCTGCTGCAGGACGTGTGGTTCCTGGAGAAGCTGGCGCATTTCGACCGCGAAGTGATTCCTGAGCGCCGCATGCATGCCAAAGGGTCCGCCGCCTACGGCACCTTCACCGTGACCCACGACATCACGCGCTACACCCGCGCCAAGCTGTTTTCCCAGGTCGGCAAGCAGACGCCGCTGTTCCTGCGTTTCTCCACCGTTGCCGGCGAGCGGGGCGCGGCGGATGCCGAGCGGGATATCCGCGGCTTCGCCCTGAAGTTCTACACCGAGGAAGGCAACTGGGACCTGGTGGGCAACAACACCCCGGTCTTCTACTTCCGCGACCCGCTGAAATTCCCCGACCTCAACCACGTGGTGAAGCGCGACCCGCGCACCAACCTGCGCAACGCCACGATGAAGTGGGACTTCTTCTCGCACCTGCCCGAGGCGCTGCACCAGCTGACTATCGACTTCAGCGATCGCGGCCTGCCGCGCAGCTACCGTCACGTCCATGGCTTCGGCAGCCACACCTTCAGTTTCATCAACGCCAGCAACGAACGCTTCTGGGTGAAGTTCCATTTCAAAACCCAGCAGGGCATCGAGAACCTCAGCAACGAGGACGCTGCGAAATTGGTGGGCGCGGACCGCGAAAGTTCGCAGCGTGATCTCTACGACGCCATCGACCGCGGTGATTTCCCGCGCTGGACGATGTACGTGCAGGTGATGCCGGAGAAGGAAGCCGCGACCTATCGCTATAACCCCTTCGACCTGACCAAGGTCTGGCCGCACGGCGACTACCCGCTGATCGAGGTGGGCTACTTCGAGCTCAACCGCAATCCGGCGAACTACTTCGCCGAGGTCGAGCAGTCTGCCTTCACCCCGGCGAACATCGTTCCCGGCATCGGTTTCTCGCCGGACAAGATGCTCCAGGGCCGCCTGTTCTCCTACGGCGACGCGCACCGCTACCGCCTGGGCGTGAACCACCACCAGATCCCGGTGAACGCCGCGCGCAACAACCCGCGCATCTACCACCGCGACGGCGCCATGCGCGTGGACGGCAACAACGGCGACATGACCGTCACCTACGAGCCGAACAGCTTCAACCAGTGGCAGGAGCAGCCGGACTACTCCGAGCCGCCGCTGACCCTGGAAGGCAGTGCCGATCACTGGAACCACCGCGTGGATGACGACTACTACAGCCAGCCGGCCGCACTGTTCCGCCTGTTCGACGAGGCCCAGCGGCAGCGTCTGTACGAGAACATCGCCGGTGACATGGCAGGCGTGCCGGAAGCCATCCAGCGTCGTCAGCTCGCGCTGTTCTTCAAGATCGATGCGGCGTACGGCGAAGGTGTCGCGAAGGCGCTGGGCCTGACGCTCGACTGATCTGCAATCGCTTCACCCACCGCCCTCTTCGGAGGGCGGTGGCGTTTGCGGGGCAAAGCGGGCTTGACCGCGGTCATGGCCAGTCGCGACCATAGCGCCGTTTAATTCGCTGTCACGTCCCAGGGAGAAGGCTGATGCAAGGCCACGCCGAGGTTATCGATTATCTCAACACGCTGCTGACCGGTGAGCTGGCCGCTCGCGACCAGTACTTCATCCACTCGCGCATGTATGAGGACTGGGGCTTCACCAAGCTCTACGAGCGTCTCAACCACGAGATGGAAGAAGAGACCCAGCATGCCGACGCACTGCTGCGCCGCATCCTGCTGCTCGAAGGCACCCCGCGCATGCGCCCGGACGACATCCACCCGGGCAAGACCGTGCCGGAGATGCTGGAGGCCGACCTGAAGCTCGAGCGCCACGTGCGTGCCGCGCTGGCCAAGGGCATCGCCCTGTGCGAGCAGCACAAGGACTTCGTCACGCGCGACATCCTTCGTGTGCAGTTGACCGATACCGAGGAAGACCACGCCTACTGGCTGGAGCAGCAGCTGGGTCTGATCCAGAAGATCGGCCTGGAGAACTACCTGCAGTCGCAGATCTGATCGGCCAGATCGCTCACACAGAAGCCCCCGACTTCGGGGGCTTTTGCTTTTAGTAGGAGCGAGCTTGCTCGCGAACCGCCCAACGCCGCTGTCGCCGGGAAGCTCCGTTCGCGAGCAAGCTCGCTCCTACAGAAGGGCCCAAGAAAAAGCCCCTGCGCCGATTGGCGGCAGGGGCTTTTTTCATCCCGGTGCGGATCAGGCCCGATCGCGCTCCAGCAGCGGTTTGAGGAAGTGCCCGGTGTGCGACACCGCCATCGCCGCGACCTGCTCCGGCGTGCCGGTGGCGATGATCTGGCCGCCCTTGGAGCCGCCCTCAGGGCCGAGATCGACCAGCCAGTCGGCGGTCTTGATCACGTCCAGGTTGTGCTCGATGACCACCACGGTGTTGCCGTGGTCGCGCAGGCGGTGCAGCACGTCCAGCAGTTGCTGGATATCCGCGAAGTGCAGGCCGGTGGTCGGCTCGTCGAGGATATACAGGGTCTTGCCGGTATCGCGCTTGGACAGCTCGCGGGACAGCTTCACCCGCTGCGCCTCGCCACCGGAGAGCGTGGTCGCGCTCTGGCCCAGCTTGATGTACGACAGGCCCACGTCCATCAGCGTCTGCAGCTTGCGGGCGATGGCCGGCACCGCGTCGAAGAACGCGCGGGCGTCCTCGATGGTCATGTCCAGCACCTCGGTGATGCTCTTGCCCTTGTAGCGGACCTCCAGCGTCTCACGGTTGTAGCGCTTGCCCTTGCAGACGTCGCAGGGGACGTAGATATCCGGCAGGAAGTGCATCTCCACCTTGATCACGCCGTCGCCCTGGCAGGCCTCGCAGCGGCCCCCTTTGACGTTGAACGAGAAGCGCCCCGGCCCATAGCCACGCGAACGGGCTTCCGGCACGCCGGCGAACAGCTCGCGGATCGGCGTGAACAGCCCGGTGTAGGTGGCCGGGTTGGAACGCGGGGTGCGGCCGATCGGGCTCTGGTCGATGTCCACCACCTTGTCCAGGTGCTGCAGCCCGTCGAACGAGTCGTAGGGCGCCACTTCCAGGGTGGTGGCGCCGTTGAGCGCGGTGGCGGTGATCGGGAACAGGGTGTTGTTGATCAGCGTCGACTTGCCAGAGCCGGAGACGCCGGTGATGCAGGTGAACAGGCCGACCGGGATTTCCAGGTTGACGTTCTGCAGGTTGTTGCCGCGTGCGCCCTTGAGCTTGAGCAACTGCTTCTTGTTGCGCGGGGTGCGCTCGGCAGGCACGACGATCTTGGTGCGGCCGGACAGATAGGCGCCGGTGACCGAGTCAGGATGGTCCATGACCTGCTGCGGCGTGCCCTCGGCGACGATCTGCCCGCCATGCACGCCGGCGCCCGGGCCGATATCGACCACGTAGTCGGCCAGGCGGATGGCGTCTTCGTCGTGCTCCACCACGATCACCGTGTTGCCCAGGTTGCGCAGGTGGGTGAGGGTGCCCAGCAGACGTTCGTTGTCGCGCTGGTGCAGGCCGATGGAGGGTTCGTCGAGAATGTACATGACGCCCACCAGGCCGGCGCCGATCTGGCTGGCCAGGCGGATACGCTGGGCCTCGCCGCCGGAGAGCGTGTCGGCGCTGCGGTCCAGGGTCAGGTAGTCGAGGCCGACGTTGACCAGGAACTGCAGGCGCTCGCGGATCTCCTTGAGGATCTTCGAGGCGATCTCGCCGCGGCGGCCGGTGAGGGTCAGGCTCTCGGCGTACTCGCAGGCCGTGCCCACCGGCATCGCGGTGATCGCCGGCAGCGTCTTGTCGCCCACCCACACATGCCGCGCTTCGCGGCGCAGGCGGGTGCCGTGGCAGTCCGGGCAGGGCTGGGTGCTGAGGAACTTGGCCAGCTCCTCGCGCACGGTGGTCGACTCGGTCTCGCGGTAGCGGCGCTCCAGGTTCGGCAGGATGCCCTCGAAGGGGTGCGCGCGCTTGACGATGTCGCCACGGTCGTTGAGGTAGCGGAACTCGACATTCTCCCGGCCCGAGCCGTTGAGGATGAACTTCTGGTGTTCCGGGTCGAGGTTCTGGAACGGCTCTTCCAGGCTGAAGCCGAAGTGCCCGGCCAGCGAGCCGAGCATCTGGAAGTAGTAGACGTTGCGCCGGTCCCAGCCGCGGATCGCGCCTTCGGCCAGGGTCAGCTCGCCGTTGACGACCCGTCGCGCGTCGAAGAACTGCTTCACGCCCAGGCCATCGCAGGTCGGGCAGGCGCCGGCCGGGTTGTTGAAGGAGAACAGCTTGGGCTCCAGCTCGCTGATGGAGTGGCCACAAATCGGGCAGGCGAAGCGGGCGGAGAAGATCATCTCTTCGTCTTCTTCATCATCCATCGGCGCTACGAGCGCGATGCCGTCGGCCAGGTTGATCGCCGTCTCGAAGGACTCCGCCAGGCGCTGCTGCAGGTCGCCGCGCACCTTGAAGCGGTCCACCACGATGTCGATGGAGTGCTTGAGCTTCTTGTCCAGCTTGGGCACGTCATCCAGCTCGTAGAGCTTGCCGTCGACGCGGGCGCGGACGAAACCCTGGGCGCGCATTTCGTCGAACACCGCCAGGTGTTCGCCCTTGCGTTCGCGGATCACCGGGGCCAGCAGCATCAGCTTGCGGCCTTCGGGCAGCGCCAGTACCTGGTCGACCATCTGGCTGACGGTCTGCGCCTCCAGCGGGATGTCATGGTCCGGGCAGCGCGGAATACCGACGCGGGCGTAGAGCAGGCGCAGGTAGTCGTAGATCTCGGTAATGGTGCCCACGGTCGAACGCGGGTTGTGCGACGTGGATTTCTGCTCGATGGAAATCGCCGGCGACAGACCTTCGATGGTGTCGACGTCGGGCTTTTCCATCATGGAGAGGAACTGCCGGGCATAGGCCGACAGCGATTCCACATAGCGACGCTGGCCCTCGGCGTACAGCGTGTCGAAGGCCAGGGAAGACTTGCCGGAACCGGACAGGCCGGTGATCACGATCAGCTTGTCGCGCGGCAGGGTCAGGTCGATGTTCTTCAGGTTGTGGGTACGGGCCCCACGGATGAGGATCTTGTCCACTACGGCCTCGCTTGGCGGGCGAAAACAGATGAGTATACGGGGCGGGGTCGGCACGCGGCAAAGTGGCGCGTACGTGTCGTTGGACCGCAGGACTGGTAGAATGCGCGGCTATTTTTCGGCGTGGGCGACAACCGGCTCTGCAAGGCCCGGATGACGCCTCGCCACGGGGGCAATGTAGCGCATTCCCGTTTTTCGTCTTTCCATGAGGGGCCTATGCACGATTCCCACACTGAGCGCATGAGCGGCACCGAAACCCGCGCTGCCGCCGGCCTGTCCCTGGTCTTCGCGTTCCGCATGCTCGGCATGTTCATGGTGCTGCCGGTGCTCGCCACCTACGGCCAGGACCTGGCCGGCGCCACGCCTGCCCTGATCGGCCTGGCCATCGGCGCCTATGGCCTGACCCAGGCGATCCTGCAGATTCCGCTGGGCACTCTGTCCGACCGCATCGGCCGCCGGCCGATCATCATCGTCGGTCTGCTGGTGTTCGCTGCCGGCGCCGCCCTGGCGGCCAACGCCGATTCCATCTGGGGCATCATCGCCGGCCGCGTCCTGCAGGGCGCCGGAGCGATCTCGGCGGCGGTGATGGCGATGCTCTCCGACCTCACTCGCGAGCAGCACCGCACCAAGGCCATGGCCATGATCGGCATGAGCATCGGCGTGTCCTTTGCCGTGGCGATGGTCGCAGGCCCCGTGCTGACCCACTGGTTCGGCCTGCACGGCCTGTTCTGGTTCACCGCCGGCATGGCCCTGGTGGGCATGCTGATCATCCTGTTCTTCGTGCCGACCCCCGACCACCGCATGCAGCACCGCGAATCCAGCGTGGCCAAGCAGTCGCTGCTGCCGACCCTGAAGAACGGCGAACTGCTGCGCCTGGACGCCGGCATCCTGGTGCTGCACGCCATCCTCATGGCCAGCTTCGTCGCGCTGCCGCTGGCGCTGGTGGAGCGCGCCGGGCTGCCCAAGGAAGAACACTGGTGGGTCTACCTGACCGCGCTGCTGGTGGGCTTCTTCGGCATGGTCCCTTTCATCATCTACGCCGAGAAGAAGCGCCAGATGAAGCGCGTGCTCACCGGCGCCGTGGCGACCCTGATGCTCTGCGAACTGTTCTTCTGGGAGTTCGGCAACAGCCTCAAGGAACTGGTGTTCGGCATCATCGTCTACTTCACCGCGTTCAACCTGCTGGAGGCCTCGCTGCCGTCGCTGGTGAGCAAGGTGTCCCCGGCCGGCGGCAAGGGCACGGCGATGGGCGTCTATTCCACCAGCCAGTTCCTCGGCGCCGCCGTGGGCGGCATCCTGGGCGGCTGGATGTTCCAGCACGGCGGGCTGGACGGGGTGTTCATCGGCTGCGCCGTGCTGGCTGCCCTCTGGCTGGCGATTGCTGTTACCATGCGTGAACCGCCTTATGTAACGAGTATCCGCCTGCCTCTGTCCGACGAGGCGCTGCGCGATGCTTCGTTGGCTGAGCGTTTCAAGGCATTGCCCGGTGTGAGCGATGTGATGGTGGTCGTGGAAGAAGCGGCCGCTTATGTCAAAGTGGATTCCCAACAAGTTGATCGCACGTCCCTCGCGCGCCTCGCCGGCGCCGAGCAGGCGACGTGCTGAAGCCTTTAGGAGAGCGTCATGGCCCGTGGGGTTAACAAAGTCATTCTGGTGGGTAACGTCGGTGGCGATCCGGAAACCCGGTACATGCCCAACGGCAACGCGGTGACCAACGTCACCCTGGCCACCAGCGAAAGCTGGAAGGACAAGCAGACCGGCCAGCAGCAGGAGCGTACCGAGTGGCACCGCGTGGTGTTCTTCGGTCGCCTGGCGGAAATCGTCGCCGAGTACGTGCGCAAGGGTTCGCAGATCTACGTCGAAGGCAGCCTGCGTACCCGCAAGTGGCAGGGTCAGGACGGCCAGGACCGTTACACCACCGAAATCGTGGTGGACATCAACGGCAACATGCAGCTGCTGGGCGGCCGTCCGGGCGCCGGTGGTGACGACGCTCCGCGCGCTCCCCGTGAGCCGCAGCAGCGTCCGCAGCAGGCCCAGCGCCCTGCGCCGCAGCAGCAGTCCCAGCCCGCGCCGCAACCGGCTCCGGACTACGACAGCTTCGACGACGACATTCCGTTCTAGGTCGAACGGAATCGTCACCCAGAGCGCAGCCTTCGAGCTGCGCTTTTGCGTTTCTGGGACGCTCGTTTTGGCGAAACTTCGTAAGAGTCTTTCTCGCGGGCGAGTATTTAATTAGCTAGCTAATTAAATGATTCTGGCATTGCCTTGATGTACGGCAAAACCGGAGAAGAAAGACATGAGCATTACAGTGACCGAGCGTGACGACGACCATAAATCCCGCGAGTTCCGCGCCCACGGCGGGCGTTGCTGGGATGTGCACCAGGAAGGCCAGTTGGTCGGCATCTTCCATACCGAAGGCGAGGCGCAGGCCTACCGTATTTCCCTGGAGCTGGAAGCACGTTACCGCCACGCGGCGGAGTACTAAGGCAAGAAGGTCCCGTGGCGCCGGCCGCGCCACGGGGCGTTTCCGGTAGGAGCGAGCTTGCTCGCGAACCTCTCGGCACCAGCGCTGCCGGGAAATCTGTTCGCGAGCAAGCTCGCTCCTACAGAAAACGGTCAGCGATACCAGCGCGGCGTGTACACCCAGTCGCCGCCGCCCGCGCGGGGGAAGCGTCGGGTAAGCGACGAGCCGACGATCACCAGGGTGCGCATGTCCACCATGTCCGGCACCAGCTCGCCGAGGGTGACGACGCGCAGCGCCTCGGCCGGGCGGCCGATGTCGCGGCCGAGCACGACCAGCGTGTGCGCTGTGCGATGGCGGCGAACGATGTCCAGCGCGCGCCCCAGTTGCCAGGGCCGCGCCTTGGAGATCGGGTTGTAGAAGGCCATGGCCAGGTCGGCGGCGCCGGCGTGGTCCAGGCGCTGCTCGATGGTCTCCCAGGGCTTGAGGTTGTCCGACAGCGAAATCAGACAGAAATCATGCCCCAGCGGCGCGCCGGCTTTGGCGGCGGCGGCCAACGCGGCGGACACCCCCGGCAGCACCTCCAGTTCGACCCCATGCCAGTGCGGGTCGCTGCTCTCGTGCAGCGCCTCCATTACCGCGGCGGCCATGGCGAACACGCCCGGGTCGCCGGAGGAAATCACCACCACGCGCCGACCGCTGGCGGCCAGCTCGAAGGCGTGGCGGGCGCGTTGCATTTCTTCGCGATTGTCGGTGCAGTGGCGCACCTGATCATCGCGCAGCGGCTCGGCCATCTTCACGTAGGTCTCGTAGCCCAGCAGGTCCTGGGCTTCGTCCAGCGCGCGGCGCACGGCGGGAATCATGAAGTCGCTGGCGCCGGGGCCAAGGCCGATCACGCTGAGTCGCCCGCGCGGCTGGCCGATACCCTCGGCGTCGGCCGGGCTGGCGGCGCGGTGCAGGTGGAAGGAGTCGCCCTGCAGCACGGCTGGCGGCAGCTCGTCGTCGCCGTCGATGAAGCGCAACGGCACGCCCAGCTCGCCGGCGGCATCGGCCAGGGCCGGATCGGCCATGCGGCAGCGGGGCGCCACCAGCGCGGCCAGCGACGCTTCGGCCAGCCCGGCTTGGGCCAGGCCCTGGCGGATGCGCTCGGGCAGTTGCGAATCCACCAGGGTGACATGGGCGAGGACGAGGCGCGGGTGGATGCGCAGCTCGTTGTACGCGATGCCTTCGGCGCGCGCGTCGATGCGCAGGGTATGCGCGGCATCGTCGGCCAGTGGCAGGTCCAGCTCGTCCAGCCAGGGCGCGTCGCCTTCGATGCGCAGGCTATCGCCGCCCAGCAGGTCGGAAACGAAGCGCTTGCCTTGTTCGATGTCCGCCAGCGCGTAGCCCGGAGGCGGATCGAGCAGGCAGGCGCCGAAGCGCAGTTCGCCGCTGGTGGTGATGGCCGGGGGCACCTCCAGCGCGGCGGCCATCTCGCGAGCCATGCGGTTCACCCCGCCGAGCCCGCCAAGCAGCGGCACCACGGCGCTACCGTCTTCGGCGACGGCCAGCACCGGCGGTTCCCCGCCCTTCTCGATGAGCAACGGGGCGAGGGTGCGGATGACGATGCCGGCGGCGCACAGGGCGATGATCGGGGTGCCGTCGCGGTAGAGCTGGCGCAGGGTGTCGCCGAAGTTCGCGTAGGACTCGTCGGCACCTTCGACGCGGTCCTTCAGGCCCAGCACACGCGCCTGTGGATAAATGCCCTGCAGGCGCCGCGCCGTGGCCAGCGCGCCCTGGCCGAGAATGACGATGGCCGCGCGCATCAGCCGTTCCACCGCTGGCCGGGGATGACGATCATCGAGAAGTACGGCGAGGCCATCGGGTCGACCTCGTCCAGCGCAACGATGCGCTGCTCGCGCATGGTGGCGCGCTCGACGTAGTGCGCGCCGCCGTCGCGGCCCAGCTCGTGCAGCACGCGGCGGACCTTGTCGAAGTTGCGGCCGAGCTTCATCACCACCGCCGCGTCGGCGTCGGCCAGGCGGCGCTTGAGTTCCTCTTCCGGCAGGACGCCGGACAGCACCGACAGGCTCTGGTTGCGATACACCAGCGGCACGCCGAGCACCGCCGCGCTGCCGAGCATCGAGCAGACGCCGGGTACGACTTCGGTGTCATACCGCTCTGAAAGACGGTCATGCAGGTACATGTACGAGCCGTAGAAGAACGGATCGCCCTCGCAGATCACCGCCACGTCGCGGCCGGCATCCAGGTGCATCGCCACTTGCTGGGCGGCGGTGTCGTAGAAGTCGCTGATCACCCCTTCGTAGGTCAACGGCGGCTCCAGCTTCTCGGTGGTCACCGGGTAGACCAGCGGCAGGCGCTGCTGCTCATCGAGCAGGTGTTGCTCGATGATGGCGAAGGCGTTGCCACCCTGGCCGGCATGGTGCTTGGCCTTGGCCACGAAGTAGCCGATCACCGGGGACGCGCGCAGCAGGCGCAGGGCCTTGAGGGTCAGCAGTTCCGGGTCGCCGGGGCCTACGCCCAGGCCGATGAGGCGGCCGGTCATCACTCCACCTCCGTGGCCAGGGCGTTGACGGCCGCGGCGGCCATCGCGCTGCCGCCACGGCGGCCGCGCACGATCACGTAGGGCACGCCGCGGCTGTCGGCAGCGAGGGCGTCCTTGGACTCCATGGCACCGACGAAGCCCACCGGGAAGCCGAGAATCAGCGCCGGTTTCGGTGCGCCGGCGTCGAGCATTTCGAGCAGGTAGAAGAGGGCGGTCGGGGCGTTGCCGATCACTACCACGCTGCCTTCCAGGTGTTCGCGCCAATGCTCCAGCGCCACTGCCGAGCGCGTGTTGCCCAGCTCGCGGGCCAGCGCCGGAACATCCGGATCGTTGAGCGTGCAGATCACCTCGTTGTGCGCCGGCAGGCGCGCACGGGTGATGCCCTCGGCGACCATCCGCGCATCGCAGAGGATCGGCGCGCCGGCGGATAGCGCCGCCCTGCCGATGGCCCCGGCGCCCGCGGAGAAGCGCAGGTCCTGGACGACGTCGACCATGCCGCAGGCGTGGATCACCCGCACGGCGAGTTTCTCAAGGTCCGCGGGGATGGCGGACAGATCGGCTTCCGCGCGAATAGTGGCGAAGGATTGGCGGTAGATCGCCAGGCCGTCGCGAATGTAATCAAGCATCGATGGAGACTCCGGGGGCGGCCAGTAGATCGCCGGCGGCCTCGAGGGACAGGTTGCGCGCCAGCGGGTGGCCGAAGCCGGCCAGGCCATCGGCGCGACGGAACAGGTCATAGCGGCCGTCGGCGACGGCCAGCAGGGTGTAGGGGGCCACGTGGGCGGCGGCGCAGGAGCGCGGGCAGCCGCACAGGTGCACGCCGGCGGGCGGCGCATGGCGCAGGCGTTCGGCCAGGCGCAGGGCGTCGGCCTTGGTGTCGGCCAGCCCGCGGGCGCAACCGCTGGAGCCACTGCAGGCGACCAGGCGCGAGAGCGGCTGCGCGGCATCCACCAGCAGGCCGAGGTTGGCCAGCGCACCCAGCACCACGGCAGCGTCGGCCTGCGCCACATCGGGCAGGATGAGGCTCTGCCACGGTGTCAGGCGCAGCTGTCCGCCGCTGAAGCGTTCGGCGAGATCGGCCAGGCCGAAGAGGGTGGTGCTGTCGAGGCGTCCGAGGACGAATCCCGCGCCGATCATGGCGTGGTCCGGCAGGCGTTGCGGATGAATCCCGAGGTGGCCGAACGCCCGTGGTGCAGGACGCCGCCAGTTATCCACAGCCGGTCCGAGCTGCAGTTCGAACGGCAGGCGCTGTTGCAGGCGCTCCAGCAGCAGGTCGTCGCGCAGCATCTCGCGCAGGTGGCGCAGGCGCGTCTGGCCGTCGCCGGCGAGATCGAGGAACAGGTGCAGCAGGGTGTCCACCAGCACGGGCACCTGTGCGGCGGTCACAGCGGCGAGGGCAGGGCGATCGGTGGCGCGCTGCGGCGGGCAGCCGGCCAGGCCGACGGCGAACAGCGGCGCGGCGTCGGCGGACATGGCCGACAGCCAGATATCGTTGGGATGCTCCAGCATCGCCAGCGCTTCGCCGGCGTCCAGCTGGATGCCGAACTTGGGCGACAGGCCGTGGAAGCGCGGGGTGCGTTCCAGCAGGTCGAGCAACTGGCGGGCGAGCGGACTGGCATCGAAAGCGCTGCCAGGGTCCAGGCCCAGCGCCGGGCTGACCAGCAGGTTGCGCACGTCGTCCGCCGCCAGCTCGCGGGGGCCGAGGCCGGCCGCCAGCAGGTCACGGCTAAGCGCGCTTTCGGCGCCGGCGTGCACGCCGCGGATCTGCAGGTTGGCGCGGTTGGTCGCTTCCAGAACGCCGCCGGCGTGGCGCTCGGCGGCCAGGGCAATGGCGCGCGCGGCGGTGGCATCGAGTTGCCCGCACGGCAGCTTGATGCGGCAGATGCCGCCATCGCGGGAGGCCACGATACGCAGCAGGCCGGGGCAGGCATGCGGGCGGACGGGCAGAGCGGAGGAGTCGTGCACGGTGGTCACCAGGGCTGGGTCGCGGTGACCTGCGAATCCCCACAGGGGATTTCACGACACCGATACACCCCGCTCGATGTCTGCACGCGCGACTGGTTTCGTCGGCAGGTCTCCTGGCTGGCAGGTCCTCATCCAGCGCGGCCTTCCCGGTTGCCCAGTGGCCTGGCCGGCGGCACGGAACATCGTTCTCGTGCCGCCGCATTGCGCGGACTCGCTGCTTACAGTTGCGGGGGCAGCCACGGCTTAACCGTGTTCCCTCTTCGGCTCTGGGAAACCCACCGTGAAAGGCGAAGCGTCCTACGAGCACCGACGAAGCGGGTATTATGCCTGCTTTGCCCGACGTCAGGAAAAGCCTGCCCGTCGGATCGATCGTCGCACCCCAGAGGACATTTCATGACGCCCTGGCTGACCATCGTCGGCATCGGCGAGGACGGCTATGCCGGCCTCGGCAAGGCCGCGCGCCGCGCCCTGCTCGCCGCCAGCGAAGTGATCGGCGCGCCGCGCCAGCTGGACCTGCTGCCGCCTTGCCTGGGCGCCCGCCGCCAGGCCTGGCCGAGCCCGTTCAGCCTGGAGCCGGTGCTGCGCCGGCGAGGTGAGCCCACCTGCGTGCTGGCCAGCGGCGACCCGATGCTGTTCGGCGTCGGCGCGAGCCTCGCCCGGCAGGTACCATCCGAGGAAATGCTCGTGCTTCCCGCGCCGTCCTCCGCCTCCCTGGCCGCGGCGCGGCTGGGCTGGGCATTGCAGGACTGCACGCTGCTCTCGCTGGTGGCACGCCCCTTGGCCGCCCTCCATGCGCAGATTCACGATAGCGCGAAGCTGCTGATCCTCAGCAACGATGGCAGCAGCCCGGCCGCCATCGCCGCGCTGCTGCGCGAGCGGGGGTTCGGTGCCAGCCGCCTCAGCGTGCTGGAGCACCTGGGCGGTGATGCCGAACGACGCATCGACGGGCTCGCCAGCGACTGGTCGACGAGCGAGACCGCTGCGCTGAACCTGGTCGCGGTGCAGTGCGCGGCGGGCGCCGAGGCGATTCGCCTGCCATTGACCACCGGCCTGCCGGACGACGCCTACCGCCATGACGGCCAACTGACCAAGCGCGACGTGCGCGCCGTCACCCTGGCGCGGCTGGCGCCCCGGCCGGGCGAGCTGCTGTGGGACGTCGGCGCCGGTTGCGGCTCCATCGGCATCGAATGGATGCGCGCGCACCCGAGCTGCCGCACCCTGGCCATCGAAGCCAACGAAGGGCGTCAGGAACATATCCGCTTCAACCGCGATGCGCTTGGCGTGCCGGCGCTGCAACTGGTCTGCGGCGCGGCGCCGGAAGCCTTGCAGGGGCTGGAGCGGCCCGATGCGATCTTCATCGGCGGCGGCGTGACCCTGCCCGGCGTGTTCGAACAGTGCTGGGAGCAGCTCAAGCCCGGCGGCCGGCTGGTGGCCAATGCCGTCACGCTGCAGAGCGAGTCCCTGCTGCTGAGCTGGCGCGCCCGCATCGGTGGCGAGCTGACCCGGCTGTCGGTGTCTCAGGCCCAGCCGCTGGGCGGCTTCGATACCTGGCGTGCGGCGTTGCCGATCACCCTGCTGGACGTGTGCAAGCCTCTGGCCGACTGACGATGCGCGAAGAGACTTCCGAAGCACCCCGCCCGCTGCGCAGCGGCTACACCACCGGCAGCTGCGCCACGGCCACCAGCTTGGCGGCGGCGCGCCTGCTGCTGACGGGTGAGGCGCTCGACGCGGTACAGATATCCCTGCCCAAAGAGCGCAGCGCGACGCTGCGCCTGGCGTTCTGCCGGCTCATCGCCGAGGGTGCCGAAGCCGGCACGCTGAAGGATGCCGGCGACGACCCGGACGTGACCCACGGTGCGCTGGTCTTTGCCCGCGTCACCTTGAGCGCCGAGCCGGGCGTACGCTTCCGGGCGGGCGAAGGTGTCGGCACCGTCACCAAGCCGGGGCTGGTGCTGGCGGTGGGCGAGCCGGCGATCAACCCGGTGCCGCGGCAGATGATGCAGGCCAACCTCGCCGCGCTGGCGGCGGAGTGCGGCTACACCGGCGGCTTCGACGTCACGATCAATATCGAAGGCGGCGCCGAGCTGGCGCTCAAGACCATGAACCCGCGCCTGGGCATCCTCGGCGGCCTGTCGATCCTGGGCACCACCGGCATCGTCCGGCCGTTCTCCTGCTCGGCCTACATCGCCTCGATCCAGCAGGGTATCGACGTCGCCCGCGCCAACGGCTTCCGCCACCTGGCCGCCTGCACCGGCAACGCCAGCGAGGACGCCATGCGCCGTCGCTACGGCTTCGACGACACCGCGCTGATCGAGATGGGCGATTTTGCCGGCGCCGCGCTCAAGCACCTGCGCAAGGTGCCGGTGGAGCGCTTCAGCGTCTGCGGCGGCTTCGGCAAGATCAGCAAGCTCGCCGCCGGCCACATGGACCTGCACAGCCGCCACTCCAGCATCGACCTGCCGCAGCTGGCCCAGTGGGCGGCGGACATCGGCGCGTCGGCGCAACTGCAACAGCGCATGCGCGACGCCAATACCAGCCAGCAGGCACTGGCGCTGTGCCGCGCCGAGGGCATAGCGCTGGGCGATGCCGTCTGCGCCCGCGCGCTGGCTTTTGCCCGGCGCATCGTGCCCGCCGAAGTGACGCTGGAAGTCTTCGCCATCGACCGCCAGGGCAACCTGGTGGGCGAGGCCCTGGAGGTGCGATGAAGCGAGTATTGCTGCTGGGCGGCATCGGCGAGGCGCTGGCCATTGCGCGCCGTCTTGGGCCGCAGCACCTGTACAGCCTCGCCGGCCTCGGTAAGGTGCCGGACGACCTCGCCTGTGAGGTGCGGGTGGGCGGTTACGGCGGCGCCGAAGGCCTCGCGGACTTCATCCGCCAGCGCGGCTTCGACCTGCTGCTGGACGCCACCCATCCCTACGCCGCGCAGATCAGCGCCAACGCCGCCTGTGCTGCGCAGCTGGCCGGCGTGCCCTGCTGGGCGCTGCGGCGCCCGGGTTGGCAGGCGGGCGCCGATGATGACTGGCGCGAGGTGGCCGGTTGGCCAGCGCTGATCCAGGCGCTGGAACCATTCAGGCGCCCGCTGTTCACCCTGGGCCGCGAGCCGCTGGAACACCTGGACGAGATTCCCGCCCACCAGCACTGGACCGTGCGCTGCCTGCAAAGCCTGCCCGGCAACGCGCGCGCCGACGTACTGGGCGCGCGCGGGCCGTTCTCCCTCGACGGCGAGCGCGACCTGTTCACCCGCCTGGGCACTGACGTACTGGTGAGCAAGAACAGCGGCAGCCAGGCCACCGAGCCGAAGCTGCAGGTCGCCCGCGAGCGCGGCGTGCCGGTGCTGATCCTGGCGCGGCCGGTGTTGCCCGCGGTGGACCGGGAGTTCGACAGCGTCGAGTCGCTGTGGGCGGCGCTGGAGCGCGGCCTGTCGTAGGCAACTGTCTTCATCTGAAAATCCGTGCGTGTATTTCCCTCTCCCTAACCCTCTCCCTTCGGAGCGGGGCGCGCAGCCAGGGCGGGGGAGAGCGCAGGTGCGATGCTTCAGGTAGGAGCGAGCGTGCTCGCGAACCCTCGTGTCGCGCATTGCCGCAGGTCGCCCCTCTGCCACCGAGCCACCCGGACGGTTCCATTGAACGACCCGGCGCGGCGGTGTTCACAGCTTCGTAGTGGTTCGCGAGCACGAACTCGGCGTCCCCCTCGATCCTACGAACGTTGTCGCGATGCTTTTCCGGCGCCCCGCTGGCCTCTAAGCTGGGCCCCGGTTTTCACAGGGAGTGACACCAATGCTGCGAATCCTCGGCCGCGCTTCATCCATCAACGTGCGCAAGGTCCTCTGGACCTGCGCCGAGCTGAACCTGCCCTACGAACGGGAAGACTGGGGCACGGGTTTTCGTTCCACCGCCTCGGCGGAATTCATCGCGCTCAATCCCAATGCGATGGTGCCGGTGCTGATCGACGGCGACTTCGTGCTCTGGGAGTCCAATGCCATCTGCGGCTACCTCGCCACCCAGTACCCGCTGGACGAGTTGCTGCCCACCGCACCGCGCGAGCGGGCATTGGTGGAGCAGTGGATGGGCTGGCAGGCCACCGAACTGAACACTGCCTGGCGCTACGCATTCATGGCCCGGGTGCGCAACAGCCCGAGCCACACCGACGAATCCGCCATCGCCTTGAGCGAGGCGCAGTGGAATCACTGCATGGCGCTGCTGGATCGGCAGCTGGAGCGCACCGGTGCCTTCGTCGCCGGCGCCTGCTTCAGCCTCGCCGATGTGGTACTCGGCCTGTCGGTGAACCGCTGGTACCTGACGCCCATGCAGCGCCCGGAGCTGCCGGCGGTGGCGGCCTACTACGAGCGGCTGAGCGAGCGCCCGGGGTTCCAGGTGCATGGGCGCAATGGGGAGCCTTGAGGCAATGCCCTGACGCATCAACCCCTCACCCCAGCCCTCGGCTTTGGCATCCAGCGTTGCTCTATCTCCTGCCTCCATGCAGTCGTCTCCCCAAGGGGGGAGGGGGACGTTCGGCGTAACGTGTTTTTATGGACGTCAGCCGGCTTGTTCGGGGTAGATGAATCGCTCGGGGCAGTCCCCTCTCCCTCCGGGAGAGGGTTAGGGTGAGGGAGCTTTCAGCGAGTTTTCGCTGAAAGCTCGCTGATCGGCCGATAGTCCGCCTCAAGCTCTACCGCCAGCTTCCTGGCCCTGCCCAGTCGCACGCCGCCGCCTTCGATATCCACCAGCACCGTCGGGCAGTTCAGCGGCTGCAGCGTCGGCCAGTCGCGCAGGCGGCCATCGGTCAGCACCAGCAGGCGCTGGTGTTCGGCCGGCTTTTGGCGCTGGCGCTGGTCCAGCCATTCGCGGGCTTGCCCGAGGGCTTCGATCAGCGGGGTGCCACCGCCGGCGCCGAGTTGTGCCAGCCATTGCTGCAGCTGGCCAGAAGCCTTCTGGCCTTGCCACAACCAGCGCGGTTGCGCGCCGGTGGCGTGCAGCACGGCGAGGCGCGCGCGCTGCCGGTAGGCCTGTTCGAAGGTGTCGGCGAGCAGGCCCTTGGCCTGGGCCAGGGCGCCGTGGCGGCGGGTGCTGGCAGAGGCGTCGACGATCACCAGCCAGAGCTCGCCGGGCGTGCGGCTGCGCGCGCGCAATACCAGGTCGGCGCGCCGTTGCGGGCGGCCGTTGCGCAGGGTAGCGGGCCAGTCGATGCGGCCGTGCGCGCCCGCTTGGCGGGCGCCGCTGCGGCCGCCGGCGAGCTGGCCGGGTCGGGGGGTGGCATCCGCGCCTGGGGCCGGGCGCGGGCGGATGCTCAGGGCTTTTTTGGCCAGCCCGTCAATTGCCGGCGCTCCCCCATGGCCACGCTCTGCGCGGGCAGTTCGCCCCAGTGGCCTTCGCCGTTGGAGGCAGAGGACGGTGCGTGCGGCTGGCTGGAAGCGGACTGCGGCGGCGTGGTCGGTTGGGACGGCGCATGGCGGCGGCGGTGGGCGAGGGCGAAGTGCTCCACGGCATCGATGTCCTGCGCCTCGATGGCGCTGGCGCCACGCCAGGCGGCATGGGCACGGGCGGCGCGCAGCCAGACCAGGTCCGCGCGCAGACCGTCGACGCCGGCGGCGTGGCAGCGCTGTGCAATGGTCTCCAGCGCGGCGTCGTCCAGGGGGATCGCAGCCAGGTGCTGGCGCGCGTCAGCGCAGCGCTGTTGCAGGGCCAGTTGCGCGCCCTGCCAGTGCGCCAGGAACGCCTGCGGATCGGCATCGAAGGCCAGGCGGCGGCGGACGATCTCGGCGCGCGCGGTCGGCGCGGGCGCGCCTTCCAATTGCACCTTGAGGCCGAAGCGGTCCAGCAGCTGCGGGCGTAGCTCGCCTTCCTCGGGGTTCATGGTGCCGATCAGCACGAAGCGCGCCGGGTGGCTGTGGGACAGGCCGTCGCGCTCGATCAGGTTGACCCCGCTGGCGGCCACGTCGAGCAGCAGGTCGACGAGGTGGTCGGGCAGCAGGTTCACCTCATCCACATAGAGCACGCCGCCGTGGGCGTGGGCCAGCACGCCGGGGGAGAACTGCGCGCGGCCTTCGCCCAGCGCCGCGTCCAGGTCGAGGGTGCCGACGATGCGTTCCTCGCTGGCACCCAACGGCAGAGTGACGAAGCGCCCGCCGTCCAGCAGGTCGGCCACGCCGCGCGCCAGGGTGGACTTGGCCATGCCGCGCGGCCCTTCGATCAGCACGCCGCCAATGGCGGGGTCGATGGCGGCCAGGCACAGGGCCAGCTTCAGCTCATCGGCACCGACGACGGCAGCCAGTGGGAAATGGAGAAGGGCGCTCATGGGGATGTCCTGCGGATTTCGTCCGTGCATGGTAGCGAACCGGGCGTAGGAGGTGCGACCCGTCTCCATCGGATCGATAGCTTCAAGTCATTGATCGGCGCTGCGCGATGCAGTACCTTGGCCCCACGTCCACGGAGAACATCATGCCGTCCAGCCTGTCCATTCAGTCCCTCGCCCGCCTCGGTGCCATTGGCTCCGTCGCTGCTCGCGTGCAGGTTCTGGCTGCTGCTGCCGGCTATTTCTTCTATGGGTATTGGTTTAGCCAACGGCGCGCCTGATACCCCACAGGCGCCCTAGCAAGCAGGGTCGCCAACCAGACAGATTCTTCAAACCCCGGTCGGCAACCCGACCGGGGTTTTTGTTTTTCCGGCCCACAAGGCCAACGCATCGCCACCCAATTGAATCGGGCCAAAACGCCCGGACAGAGGATCGACACATGAACACCACCTATTACCGCTATTACCGCAACTCCGACTGGCGATTTAGCAGCGCGCTGCGCGCCACCCAACGAGCCTTGCCACGAACACTTAGATAGAGCGCCGAGCGCGGAAAAACCACCGCGCCGGCCAAGGATGCCAGTCAGATGAACGCTTCCACCTCCGCCCTGATCCGCCCCGAACACGCAGCCACCGCCGAAGTCCTCGACCTGCCGCTGCCTTCCGCCCGCCGCCGCGAACAACCGCTGCCGAGCCCCGCCCAACTGCGCCAGCACCTGCCCCTGTCCGCCGCCATGGCCCATCGCGTGCGCGAAGGCCGCGAGGCGATCCGCGCCGTCCTCGATGGCCGCGACCCGCGCCTGCTGGTGGTGATCGGCCCCTGCTCGTTGCACGACCCCGTTTCCGCCCTCGAATACGCCGACCGCCTCGTCGAACTGGCGCCGCAGGTGAGCGACCAGCTGCTGCTGGTGATGCGCGCCTACGTCGAGAAGCCGCGCACGACCGTCGGCTGGAAAGGCCTGGTCTACGACCCGCAGCTCGACGGCAGCGGCGACATGGCCGGTGGCCTGGAGCTGTCGCGCCGGCTGATGCTGGGCATGCTCGAACGCGGCCTGCCGATCGCCACCGAACTGCTGCAACCCCTGGTGGCCGGCTACTTCGACGACCTGCTGGGCTGGGCCGCCATCGGCGCGCGCACCAGTGAATCCCAGGTGCATCGCGAGATGGTCAGCGGCCTCGACCTGCCGGTGGGCTTCAAGAACGGCACCGACGGCAGCATCGGCATCGCCACCGACGCCATGCGCTCGGCGGCGCACCCGCACCAGCACTTCGGCATCGATGCGCTGGGGCGCCCGTCGCTGGTGCAGACCCAGGGCAACCCGGACACCCATCTGGTGCTGCGCGGCGGCCACGCCGGGCCGAACTTCGATGCGGCCAGCGTGCAGCAGATCCGCCAGGGGCTGGAGAAGCTGGGGCTCGAGCCGAGCATCATGGTGGACTGCAGCCACGCCAACAGCGGCAAGGACCCGCTGCGCCAGCCGGCGGTGCTGGCCAGCGTGCTCGACCAGCGCCTGGCCGGCGATGCCTCGCTGCGCGGCGTGATGCTGGAAAGTCACCTGTTCGACGGGTGCCAGCCGCTGTCTGGCGAGCTGCGCTACGGTGTCTCGATCACCGACGGCTGCCTGGGCTGGAGCGGCACCGAGGCGCTGCTGCTGAACACGGCGGAGCGCCTGCGCCGGGGCTGATGCTTTTCCTGTAGGAGCGAGCTTGCTCGCGAACAAGTTTCCCGGCAGTACCGAAGCTGGCCGGGTTCGCGAGCAAGCTCGCTCCTACACACAACCCCACCCGGGGCGCTGAGTGCGGACCTGGTGTAGGAGCGGACTTTGTCCGCGATAGGTTTGCATCGCGCCGGATGCCATCGCGGACGGAGTCCGCTCCTACGCAAGCGCGAACCCCCTCACTGCTCCTCGCTGTCCACCAGCAGGTTTTCCAGCGTCTCCCGGTACTCCCCCGGCTCTTCCCACAACCCGCGCTGCTGCGCCTCCACCAGGCGTTCGGCGATGTCGCGCAGGGCCTCAGGGTTGTGCTGGCGGATGAACTCGCGGGTGTCGTCGTCCAGCAGGTAGGCGTCGGCCAGCAGGCGGTACTGGTGGTCGTCCACCAGTTCGCTGGTGGCGTCGAAGGCGAACAGGTAGTCCACCGTCGCGGCCAGTTCGAAGGCGCCCTTGTAGCCGTGGCGCTTCATGCCGGCGATCCATTTGGGGTTCACCGCGCGGGCGCGCACCACGCGGCCGAGTTCTTCCTTCAGGGTGCGGATGCGCGGGTTGTCCGGCTGGCTGTGGTCGCCGTGGTAGCTGGCGAGCGGCTGTCCCTGGATGACCTCGGCGGCGGCGAGCATGCCGCCCTGGAACTGGTAGTAGTCGTTGGAATCGAGGATGTCGTGCTCACGGTTGTCCTGGTTGTGCAGCACCGCCTGCAGGCCGGACAGGCGCTGGGCGAAGCGCTCGCGCGCCGGCGTGCCGTCGTCGCTGGCGCCGTAGGCGTAGCCGCCCCAGTTCAGGTAGGCCTCCGCGAGGTCGGCGCGGCTGTCCCACTGGCGCGATTCGATCACGCCCTGCACGCCAGCGCCGTAGGCGCCGGGCTGGGCGCCGAAGATGCGCCAGCCGGCCTGGCGGCGGGCGTCATCACGCTGCAGTCCCTCGGCTTGCAGGCGTGCCTGATCGGCGCGCACGCGTGCGGCCAGCGGGTTCAGGTCGTCCGGCTCATCCAGGGCGGCGACCGCTTGCACGGCGGCGTCGAACAGGCGGATCAGGTTGGCGAAGGCATCGCGGAAGAAGCCCGAGACGCGCAGCGTCACGTCCACCCGCGGGCGGTCGAGCAGGCTGACCGGCAGGATCTCGAAGTCTTCCACGCGCTGGCTGCCGGCCTGCCACACCGGGCGCACGCCGAGCAGCGCCAGCGCTTGCGCAATGTCATCGCCGCCGGTGCGCATGGTCGCCGTGCCCCACACCGACAGGCCGAGCTGGCGCAGGTGGTCGCCGTGGTCCTGCAGGTGGCGTTCGAGCAGCCGGCTGGCGGACTGGAAGCCGAGGCGGAAGGCGGTGGGTGTGGGCAGGTTGCGCACATCCACGGTGAAGAAGTTGCGACCGGTGGGCAGCACGTCCAGCCGCCCGCGACTGGGCGCGCCGCTGGGGCCGGGTGGGACGAAGCGGCCGTCGAGGCCGGCGAGCAGGTGACCGATTTCGCTGGCGCCGCAGGCATCCAGGGTCGGCGCGATCTGCTGGTGCAGGTGGGCGAGGACCGCCGCGCTGGCGTTACCGGGGGCGCTGGCATGGCCGTCGATCAGGCGCAGGGCGAACAGTTCCAGGCGTTCGCGGGTGTCGCCGTTGCTGCGCCACGGCTCGTCGCTGACGGCGAGCAGCACGTCCGGGCGCGGGCCCTCCCAGGCCTCGGCGAAGGCTTCATCCAGCGGGTCGCGGCCCAACTGCAGGTCTTCGCTCAGCGCGCGCAGCAGGCTGGCATTGCCGCCGCGTCCATCACCACGCGGGATGCGCACCAGGGAAAGCAGCGTATCGCGGCGCAATTCGCCCACGGGCGACTCGCCGAACACATGCAGGCCGTCGCGAATCTGCGATTCCTTGAGGTCGCACAGGTAGGCGTCCAGCTGCGGCAACCAGCTTTCCGGGTCGTCGCTCAGTTGCAGGCCCAGCTCGCGGTCCAGTGCGGTGTCGCGCACCAGCATGAGGATGTCGCCGCGCAGTTCGCTGGCGCGGCGCGGGTCGAGCAGGGAGGCGTCGTAGTACTCGTCGGCCAGGCGTTCGAGGTCGCGCAGCGGGCCGTAGTTTTCCGCGCGGGTCAGCGGCGGCATCAGGTGGTCGATGATCACCGCCTGGGCGCGGCGCTTGGCCTGCGCGCCTTCGCCCGGGTCGTTGACGATGAACGGGTAGAGGTTCGGCAGCGGGCCGAGGATCGCGTCCGGCCAGCATTCCTCGGAGAGCCCGACGCCCTTGCCCGGCAGCCATTCGAGGTTGCCATGCTTGCCGACGTGGACCACCGCGTCGGCGCCGAACACCTCGCGCAGCCAGAAGTAGAAGGCGAGGTAGCCGTGGGGCGGCACCAGCGACGGGTCGTGGTAGATCGCCGCCGCGTCGAGCTGGTAGCCACGCGCCGGCTGGATGCCGACGAAGCCGAGGCCGAAACGCAGGCCGGCGACCATCATCCGCCCGCTGCGGAACATCGGGTCCTGCTGCGGCTCGCCCCAGCGTTCGCGCACGGCCTGCTGGTTGGCTTCGGGCAAGCGCGCGAAGCAGGCTAGGTAGTCGTCCAGCGCCAGGCTCTGCGCGCAGGGGCGCAGGTCGAGGCTGTCGAGGTCGTTGCTGACGCCGCCGAGCAGTTGCTGGATCAGCGCGGTGCCGGAATCGGGCAGGCCGGCGACCGGGTAGCCCTGCGCCTCCAGCGCGCGCAGGATGTTCAGCGCGGCGGCCGGCGTGTCGAGGCCGACACCGTTGCCGATGCGCCCGTCGCGGGTCGGGTAATTGGCCAGGATCAGCGCCACGCGCTTGTCGGCGTTGGCCTTGCGCGAGAGCAGCATCCAGCGTCGCGCCAGTTCGGCGGTGAAGTCCATGCCCGGTAGGTGCGGCAGGTAGCAGACCACGTCGCTCTGGCTGCGCTCGCTGCGCCAGGCCAGGCCCTTGAAGCTGATCGGCCGGGTGATGAGGCGACCGTCCAGCTCCGGCAGCGCGATGTGCATGGCCAGGTCGCGCGGGCCGAGGCCTTGTGGGTTGGCGCGCCAGAGGTCGTGGTTGTCCAGCGAGCAGATGGCTTGCAGCACCGGCACGTCGCGCCTGAACGGCCGGTCCTGCGGCGCCTCCGGGTTCGACTGGGCGAAGCCGGTGGTGTTGATGATCAGCTCGGCGTCCGCGCTGTCGAGCAGGGTTTCCACCGCGTCCAGGCAGGCGGCTTCCTTGAGGCTGGCCACGGCGATGGGCAGCGGGTTGATGCCCTGGGCCTGCAGGCGTTCGCAGAAGGTGTCGATGAAGCCGGTGTTCGCTGCCTGCAGGTGGGTGCGATAGAACAGCAGCGCGGCGACCGGGCAGGCGGGGTTCCAGTCCGCCTGCCAGCGGGCGAGGTCGCAGCTGCCGACGTGCGGGTGATAGACCGCCACGCGCGGCAGCGTCCGGGGTTCGCTCCACGCATAGTCGCGTTGCAGGTGTCGGTCGGCCAGGCAGGCGAAGAACTGCCGTGCGTTGTCCATGCCGCCCTGGCGCAGGTACTGCCAGAGGCGCTCGGCATCCTGCGGCGCGACGCTGCACAGCGCGCTGAGTTCCGGGTCGGGCTTGTCGTCGCCCGGCACCGCGATCAGCGTGGCGCCGCGCTCGGCCAGCGCCGCCAATTGCTCCATGCCGTAGCGCCAGTAGCCGACGCCACCGTGCACCGAGATCAGGATGACCTTCGCGTGCTGCAGCACCTCGTCGACGTAGAGGTCCACCGAGGCGTGGTTCTGCAACTGCATGGGGTTGGCCAGGCGCAGGCTCGGGTAGTCCTCCGGCAGCGCGCGTGCGGCCTCGGCGAGCAGCGCCAGGTGCGAGTCGCCGCTGCAGAGGATCACCAGCTCGGCGGGCGTCTGGGCCAGGTGGGCGATGCCGTCGTCGGGGACGAAGCCGCCGGGTTGGGTGCGCAGCAGGTGCATGAGGCTTGCTCGGTTTTCGGTTTTTCGTAGGAGCGAGCTTGCTCGCGAACAAACCTCCGCAGCGGGGCTGCGGTTCGCGAGCAAGCTCGCTCCTACAGGGGGATTGCACGGTCGTAGGATGGGTGGAGCGCAGCGATAACCATCATTGGCGGTGGGTATCGCTGCGCTCCACGCCACCCTACGACGTCATCAAGTCAGGGCGGTACGCAGCTCGTTGGCGATGACGGCCTGATCCAGCTCCTGGCCGATCACCACCAGGCGCGTGCCGCGGGGCTCATCACTGCGCCAGGCGCGGTCGAAGTGTTTGTCGAAGCGCTTGCCGACGCCCTGTACCAGGAGGCGCATGGGCTTGCCGGGAATGGCGACGAAGCCCTTGATGCGCAGGATGGCGTGACGCTCGACCAGCGCGCTCAGCGCATCGAGCAGGGCACGCTCTTCCACTTCCGGCAGGTCGACGTGGAAGGAGTCGAACTCGTCGTGGTCGTGGTCTTCATGGCCTTCGTGGTCGTGGTGAGTGGGGCGGCTGTCGATGTGCAGCTCGGCCTCGGCGTTCAGGCCCAGCAGCACGGAGAGCGGCAGCTGGCCGGAGTTGGCTTCGACGATCTTCACCGCCGGCGGCAGCTCCTCGGCGACTTCGGCGCGCACGCGGGCCAGCGCCTCGGCATCCAGCAGGTCGGCCTTGTTCAGTACCACCAGGTCGGCACTCGCCAACTGGTCCTCGAAGAGCTCGTGCAGCGGCGATTCGTGGTCCAGGTTCGGGTCCTGCTGGCGCTGCTGGTCCACCTGCTCGGGGTGGGCGGCGAAGGTGCCGGCGGCCACGGCCGGGCTGTCGACCACGGTGATCACCGCGTCGACGGTGCAGGCGTTGCGGATTTCCGGCCACTGGAAGGCCTGCACCAGCGGCTTGGGCAGGGCCAGGCCCGAGGTCTCGATGAGGATCTGGTCGAGGTCGCCACGACGTGCCACCAGCTCGCGCATCACCGGGAAGAATTCTTCCTGCACGGTGCAGCACAGGCAGCCGTTGGCCAGCTCGAAGACGCGGCCGACCGCCTCTTCTTCGCTGCAGCCGATGGAGCACTGCTTGAGGATGTCGCCGTCGATACCCAGCTCGCCGAATTCGTTGACGATCACCGCGATGCGGCGGCCTTCGGCGTTGTCCAGCATGTGGCGGAGCAGCGTGGTTTTGCCGGCGCCGAGGAAGCCGGTGACGATGGTGACGGGGAGTTTGGCCAGGGTTTTCATGCGCGCCTCGCAAGCGGGAGTTGGAAGGCGGATGAAGGGCGCGCGCGCGGGTTCGCCGCGCAACGAAGGTCGCCACCGGATCACCCCGCCCGGTTGTCTGTTCATAACGAACCGGTTCCGGATCTCGCGAGCTAGAGCCAGGCAAGGCGGAGGGTCGTCGGGGACGCGGAGTTGACTGTAGTCAATGAGCAGTCCACGACGATCCTCCCACGCAGCATGGCCGACGCGCAGCAGATCGAAAACCAGTCACGAGGCAGGTCTCCTGGCTCACAGCCCTGTCGTGTTCCTTCGCCTTCCCGCCGTGGTCGGCAGTGGCGTGTGAAAGAACAGGCTGTTCACAGTTGCGGGGGCAGCCGTGGCGCATCCGAAGATTTCCACGTTCCCTCTTAGCTCCGGCCAGCGCCGGAGAACCTCGAAGGGAGGAAGGCTACGCAGCGTGAGCGGGGCGGTCAATCGCCGGGGATCGGTTCGGCCGTGGTTGACGCTGCCGGGCGGTCGTGGTCAGCTAGCGCGGTTCCAGGTGTCTCGCGCCGACGCGCGCGAGGTGAAACGGGAAGCCGGTGCGTCCGCAAGGACCAGTCCGGCGCTGCCCCCGCAACGGTAAGCGAATGAAGGGTCATCGGTAGCCACTGTGCTCGCGCATGGGAAGGCTGACCCGCCCAGCCAGCCGGCTGTCATCGCAAGCCCGGAGACCGGCCTGGAATCCTTCGTTTTTGGCAAACCCGCGGTGGGCGGGCGCAGGCCGTGGCGCGACCGATCCGGCGCGTTCGAATGCGTTCAACCTCTGCGTTCTCTACTCAAGTTTCAGAGGGAACGTTCATGTCCAGCAGCATCCTGGCGCAACAGGCGTCGAGCACTTCCATCCCCCTTTCCAAGCGCATCAGCCTGGCCATCGGCGCCAGCCTGCTCGGTGCGCTGCTGGTGTATTTCGCCGGCTTCTCGCATCTGGAAGCGGTGCACAACGCCGCCCACGATACCCGTCATAGTGCGGGCTTCCCCTGCCACTGACGCGGTTCTGAGTTCAATCGGCTGCGCGTCGGCCGGGCTGCGCTGGAAAATCGCCGTGGACTGCTCATGGACAGCAGTCCACTGCGCGTCCCCGGCGATCCTCCGCCTTGACTGGCTCTAGCTCGCTCGATTCGATGGCTCGCAGAAGAAAGAAGGAAAGAGCGAATGATCAAACGTATCGCCCAGACCGCCGGTTTCGCCGGTCTGATCGCGGCGCTGGTGCTGACCGTGGTCCAGCTGCTGTGGGTGTCCCCGCTGATCCTCAAGGCGGAGACCTACGAAAAGTCCGAACCGGTGGCAATGGCCGAGCACAGCCACGAGCACGCTGAAGGTGCCGTCGCCGACCATCACCATGATTCGCAAGCCTGGGAGCCGGAAGACGGCTGGCAGCGCATCCTCTCCACCACCGGCGGCAACCTGGTGGTCGCGGTGGGCTTTGCGCTGATGCTGGCCGGCCTGTTCACCCTGCGCGAGCCGGGCAAGACGTCCGAGGGCCTGTTCTGGGGCCTGGCCGGCTTTGCGGTGTTCACCCTGGCGCCGTCCCTCGGCCTGCCTCCGGAAGTCCCCGGCACCGCCGCCGCCGACCTGAGCCTGCGGCAGACCTGGTGGATCGGCACTGCCGCTGCCACCGCCGCCGGCCTCGCTCTGCTGGTGTTCGGCCGCCACTGGGCGCTGCGCAGCGTTGGCCTGGCCTTGCTGGTGGTGCCGCACGTGATCGGCGCGCCGCAACCGGAGGTGCACTCCAGCCTCGCGCCGGAAAGCCTGGCCCACGAGTTCATCCTCGCCTCGCTGGTCACCAACGCGGTGTTCTGGGTGGCGCTGGGGCTGGTCGCCGCCTGGCTGTTCCGCCGATTCACGCCGCAGGCCTGATCCGGGGGCTATGCTCGACCCCGCAGCCGGCCCGGCCGCTGCGGGGTTTTTATTGTCATCTTCAAGGAGAGCGACCATGACGCTGGTTGCCGGCCTCGGTTGCCGCCGTGGCTGCCCGCTCGATGAACTGCGCGCGTTGCTGCAGGCCACGCTGGCCGAGGCGGGGCTCGACGAGTCGATGCTCACTGCCCTGGCCAGCGCCACGCTGAAGGCCGACGAAGCGGGGCTCAGCGCCCTGGCGGCGGCCCTTGACCTGCCGCTGGTGCTGTTCACGCCACAGCAGCTGGCGGCCTGCGAAGCGCGCCTGGGCGACCCTTCCGACAGCGTACGCGCCGCCACCGGCACGGCCAGCGTGGCCGAAGCCGCCGCGCTGTTGCAGGCCGAGGCCCAGGCCGGCGCACCGGCCCGCCTGCTGGTGGGCAAGCGGCGCAGCGAGCAGGCCACCTGCGCGCTGGCCTTCATTCCCGTCGAATCCGCACAGGAGCAGCCATGACGGTCTATTTCATCGGCGCCGGCCCGGGCGACCCGGAACTCATCACGGTGAAGGGCCAGCGGCTGATCCGCTGCTGCCCGGTGATCCTCTACGCCGGTTCGCTGGTGCCGCCGGCCGTGCTGGAAGGGCATCGCGCCGAGCGCGTGGTGAACACCGCCGAGCTGAACCTGGACGAGATCGTCGCGCTGCTGGCGCAGGCTGACGCCGAGGGCAAGGACGTGGCGCGGGTGCATTCCGGCGACCCTTCGCTGTATGGCGCCATCGGCGAGCAGATCCGCCACCTGCGGGCCCGCGGCATCGCCTACGAGATCATCCCCGGCGTCACCGCCACCTCGGCCTGCGCGGCGATCCTGGGGTGCGAGCTGACCCTGCCGGATATTTCCCAGACACTGATCCTCACGCGCTACGCCAGCCGCACGCGCATGCCCGAGGGCGAGTCGCTGGCCGAGCTGGCGCAGCACCGCGCGACCCTGGCCATCCACCTGGGCGTGGGACAGTTGTCGAACATCGTCGCCGAGCTGCTGCCGCACTACGGCGCCGATTGCCCCGTCGCGGTGATCCACCGCGCCAGCTGGCCGGACCAGGACCAGGTCACCGGCACCCTCGGCGACATCCTGCCCAGGGCCGAGGCCAAGGGTTTCAAGCGCACGGCGCTGATCCTGGTGGGCAGGGTGCTGGGCGCGGAGGGCTTTGCCGATTCGTCGCTGTACAGCGTGGGGCACGCGCATCTGTATCGGCGGTAGTCTGGCCCTGTTTTCATCCCGTGAAACCCGTGCTGCTGCCCCCCCTCACCCCAGCCCTCTCCCGGAGGGAGAGGGGGCAATGCGTACCGGCTGATACCCGGGTGCCCTCCTGCACGGAACGGTCCCCTCTCTCCCTGGGAGAGGGTTAGGGTGAGGGTCTTTCGAGCACGGAGTATTCTGGAGTTTCAGCGCTCCTCCGGCTCCAGCTCGCTCAACTGTTCATCGATCAGCGCCTTCAACTGCTCGGCCGCCAGCGGTTTGTGCAGCAGCGGCCAGCCGTGGGCGGCGGCCTGGGCGAGCAGGCGTGGGTCGGTGTCGCCGGTGACCAGCATGGCGGCGATCCAGTCGTCGTCGTAGTGGCGGTGCAGGCGCTCGATGGCGTCGAGCCCGGTCTGGTGGTCGCGCAGGCGGTAGTCGCTGATGATCAGGTCGGGTTTCTCCCGCGCCGCGGCCAGGTCCTCGAGCAGGTCGGCGACGTCGGCGACGATGCGGTGGCGGTAGTCCCAGCTCTGGAACAGCAGGCGCAGGCCCTCGCGGTTTTCCGCGTCGTCCTCGATCACGTAGATCAGCTTGTTGCTGCCCACCGCGGTGCGCGGCACGGCGGGCTCGGGCGCGCGCGGTTGCTGGGCAGTGGCGCGGGGCAGGCTGAGCATGAAGACGCTGCCGCGGCCCTCGCGCGAGTGCAACGCCAGCGGATGGTCGAGCAGCCTGGCGGTGCGCTGGACGATGGCCAGCCCGAGGCCGAGGCCCTTGCTGCGGTCGCGTTCGGGGTTGTTCAGCTGGTGGAATTCCCAGAACACCTTCTGCCGCTCGGCGGCGGGAATTCCCGGGCCGCTGTCCCAGACTTCCACCCGCACCCGCCGGCCCCGGCGCCGCCAGCCGATCAGCACGCCGCCGCGCTCGGTGTAGCGAAGGGCGTTTTCCACCAGGTTGCGCAGGATGCGCTCCAGCAGCGCCGGGTCGGAGGTCACGAAGGGCGCGCCGGCGCGCACGCGCAGCCGCAGGCCCTTGTCGGCCGCCTGCACGTTGCAGTCTTCGGCGATGCGCTCCAGCAGCTCGGCCAGGGAGAAGGCCTGCAGGTTGGGCTGGACGATGCCGGCATCCAGCCGCGAGATGTTCAGCAGCGCGTCGAACAGCGAACCCTGCGCCGCCAGCGCGCGGGATATGTGCTCGACCAGGTTGCGGCTGGCGTCGTCCAGCGGCCGCTTCTGCAGCGCGCCCAGGTACAGGCCCAGGGCGTAGGTGGGCTGGCGCAGGTCATGGCTGGCGGAGGCGAGGAAGCGTGTCTTGGCCTGGTCGCTGCGCTCGGCGGCTTCCTTCTCGATGCTCAGTTTCTGCAGCAGCTCGATGTTTTCGAAGCGCAGCAGCAACGAGTCCACCAGGGTGGCGTGGAAGCGGTAGGCGAAGGCGCAGATGGTGACGGCATAGACCAGCGCCGCCGCGCCGAGGGTCTTGCTCAGCGCGTCGGGCAACAGCACCAGCAGGCTGGCGAAGGGCAGGGTGAACGCTGGCGCGATGAACAGGTAGAACAGCGGCAGGACGATGCTGTAGGCGTTCATCACGCCGGTGCCCAGGCCGAGCAGGACCACCACCACGTACATCTGCAATGACGCTGGGAGCACCGTGACCCAGTAGGCGGCGGGCAAGCCCCAGAGCAGCCCGGACAGGCCGGTGGTGAGCATCACCTGGATCAGCCAGCGCCGCCTGGCCACGGCGTCGCCGTCCTGCAACTGGTCGTAGCGGCGCAGCAGCCACAGGCGCAGGGCGCCCAGCAGGGTCTGCGCGGCGAACCAGGCGAGCAGCGCTGTCAGCGGTTGGGCGTCGCTGAGCACCCAGGTGGTCAGTCCGGCCACCAGATAGGCGGCGATGATGGAGAACGGCGAGTTGCGCCGCAGCACGTCGAACTGCTCGGCGCGTACCGCATCGGCGTAGGGGGAGTGGCTGAGGTCGCGCTGCCAGAGGTTCATCGGGCCTTCCATGGTGGGCGGTGATCGCTGTCTGTATAGCAACTGCCGCCCACAGCGCCCAGCCCGCTGTGCAGGAATCAGCGCTTGCCCGTCATCCCGCGCCGCGTTGGCCCGTTGCGCTCAGCGCGGCACGCCGGGTTCGCAGGGCCTGCCCGGCTCCGCACCGGTGGCCGGCAGCAGCGTGTCGCCGCCCGGGCCGAATTCCCGCGCGAGCTGGTTGCCCGGCAGGCTGATGGCCTGCTCGATCTGCCCGGCGGTGCGGCGCAGGGCCGGCAGGTAGCGCGCCGCCGCCTGCTCGATGGTCATCGCCTTGGCCACGTAGACCAGGTTGATGCAGCCCAGCACGCGCCCCTGGCCATGGACCGGGACGGCGATCGAGGCGATGCGCTCCTCCTTGTTCCAGTTCATGTAGTTCTCGCCGTAGCCACGGTTGCGTGTCTTGCGCAGCAGGTTGTCGAGCGCCAGCGGCTCGCGCGCCAGGGTGTTCTCCTCGTCGCGTCGGCTGGCCAGCAGTTCGAGGATGCAGCGCCGCTCGGTCTCGGGGCAGAAGGCGAGGTAGGCCAGCCCGGTGGCGGTCAGCAGCATGGGCAGGCGGCGCCCGACCATCGAGCGATGGAAGGACAGGCGGCTGAAACGGTGGGTGGTTTCGCGCACCACCATGGCGTCGACGTCCAGCGTGCACAGATCGGTCGGCCAGACCACCTCGTGCAGCAGGTCGGCCAGCAGCGGCGCGGCCAGTTCGGATATCCACTGTTCGTTGCGGAAACCCTCGCTGAGTTCGCGCACCTTCAGGCACAGGCGGAAGCTGTCGTCGGACTCGCTGCGGCGCACGTAGCCCTCGTCCTGGAGAGTCTCCAGCAGGCGTCGCACGGTGGTCCGGTGCAGGCCGGTGAGCTCGGCCAGTTGCGTCGGCGTGGCGCCGCCATCGAGGCGATTGAGGGTGTTGAGCACCTGCATGCCGCGGGCAAGGCCGCGGACGTTCTTGTATTCGGTATCTCGTCGGTTGGGCAGCATGGGCTGGCTTGTCCGTATTGTTCTTGGGGGCATTCAAGCACGCTTTTTCCCCTCGCCACAGGCCCATCCGTCCACCCCCGTCTTCCCTTCCGGGTTACCGGAAAAATCCTTCAGAAGTCTCGCCATAGAGCCGCTTACGCGCTTTTTTGTCGCGGCGTTTGATGAATAAAAATCCTTATAAATCAATCAAGTGCATGCAGTGCACGCAGGTGCAGATAGTTTTTGAGGCCTTCGAAAAGCCAACCCTAGAATCGGTCCCCGGCAGATTCGAACAACAACCATCAGGAGTCAGGCCGCCACGCACAGCCGTCGGCAGCGCCCGATCCGGAACTGCTCCCCAGGTGCGGGCCGGATATCTCCGAAGCAAGGGAATTCTCATGGCTATACACCTGAAGTGCCTGTCGCACACCCCGCTGCGCGGGCTGAACAGCCCCGGCCCCGAGATCGACGCGGAAGTGGCCGCGGTACTCGCCCAGGCCCGCGCCGAGGTCGAGGCGTTCGATCCCGAGCTGATCGTCATCTTCGCCCCCGATCACTACAACGGCCTGTTCTACGACCTGATGCCGCCCTTCGTGATCGCCACGGCGGCGGAGTCGGTGGCCGACTACAAGACCCTGCCCGGGCCGCTGTCGATCCCCTCAGACCTGGCGCTGCAACTGACCCGCTACGTCCTCGACCAGGACATCGACATTGCGCTGTCGCACCGCCTGCAGGTCGACCACGGGTGCACCCAGACGCTGGAAGAAACCACCGGCAGCCTGACCCGCTACCCGGTCATCCCGATCATCATCAACTCGGTGGCCCCGCCGTTCTGTCCGTATCGCCGCATCCGCAAGCTCGGCGAGGCCGTCGGCCGCTTCGTCGCGGGGCTGAACAAGCGCGTGCTGATCCTCGGCACCGGCGGTCTGTCCCACGAGCCGCCCGTGCCGCTGCTGGCGGGCGCGGAACCGGCGATCAGCGAATTCCTCATCTGCGGGCGCAACCCCACGCCGGAGGCGCGGGCCGCGCGCCAGGCGCGCACCTTGGCCGCCGGGCAGATCTACGGCACCGAGCAGAGCGCCCTGACGCCGCTGAACGCCGAATGGGACCGCGCCTTCATGCAACTGCTGGTCGAGGGCCGCCTGGCCGAGGTCGACGACTTCAACATCGACGACATCTCGCGCATCGCCGGCCGCTCGACCCACGAAGTGCGCACCTGGGTGGCGGCCTGTTCCGCCCTCGCGGCCATCGGCCCCTATCGCGCGCGCTGCGACTACTACCGGCCAATCAACCCATGGATCACCGGCTATGGCGTGCTCAGCGCCGACCTGTGCTGAGCCAGTTGCCCTGACGACATTGCGTCACCGAAGGAGAATTTGAATGACCCTCATGCCTACCCCGATGCCTACCGAAGCCGAACTGGTCGCCCGCGCCGAAGCGATGATCCCCTGGCTGCGCGAGAAAGCCGATGCCGTGGAAAAAGCGCGCATGGTGCCGCGCGACACCATCCAGGCGTTCCACGATGCCGGTTTCTTCCGCATCCTCCAGCCGCGCCGCTGGGGCGGCTACCAGATGAGCCCCAACGTGCTGAACAAGGTGCTGATGGAACTGGCCCGCGGCTGCCCGTCCAGCGCCTGGAACGTCATGGTGCTGGGCGTGCACCCCTTCGAGCTGGGGCTGCTCGACCCGCGCTGCGGCGATGAGTTGTGGGGCCAGGACGACACCCGCCTGGTGTCGTCGTCCTACGCGCCGTTCGGCACCGTCACGGCGGTCGACGGCGGCTATGTGCTCAAGGGCGAATGGCTGACCTCCAGCGGCTGCGACCATGCCGCCGGCGGCGCCTTCCTCGGCGGCCGGGTGATGGAGAACGGCGAGATGGTGTTCCGCTCCTTCTGGGTGCAGGCCGAGGACTTCGAGATCGTCGACGACTGGCACGTGGTCGGCCTGGCCGGCACCGGCAGCAAGAAGCTGGTGGTGCGCGAAGCCTTCGTGCCCAGCTACCGCTGCCACGTCATCGCCGCCTATGGCGAGCAAACCCACGGGCAGGTCGAGAACCTCTACAAGATGCCGTTCTTCTACGTGTTCTACGCCGCGGTGTCGTCGGTGATCGTGGGCATGGCCCGCGGCATGGCCGACCTCTACATCGAGCACATGGTGCCGCGGCAGAACCTCAACCAGGCGGTGGGCGCCGCGGTCAACGATCCGTTCATCAAGGCTCGCCTGGGCGAGGCCCACGCCAAGATCCTCGGCGCCGCCACGCGCATCCTGCACAACACCGAGGAGGCCTGGAGCTACACCTCGCAAGGTCAGCTGGTGCCGCTGCCGGTCCGAGTACGTCACTTCGCCACCAACCAGTTCACCGGCGGCGAGTGCTTCGATGCCGCGCACATGATCTTCAAGAAGACCTCCACCCGCGGTGTCTGGCTGAACAACCCGATGCAGCGCCAGCTGCGCGACATCCTCGTGGGTGCCAACCACATCACCCAGAACCAGGACAACATCGGCGATCTGCTGGGCGGGCAGCTGCTGGGCAATCCGCTGCCGGCGGGCAACCCGTTCGGCGTGCGCGTGTGACGGCGAGGTGAACGTGATGAATACAGCCATCAACCAACGCCTGGACTGGGACTGGAACGCCGAGCTGAGCACGCTGCCGATGGTCGGTGCGGATGTGCAGCGCGCCGGCATGCGCCACTTCGCCTCCGGCGTGTCGATCATCACCGCGCGCACCGCCCAGGGCCCGGTGGGCCTGACCGCCACGGCGGTCTGCTCGGTCACCGTGGAACCGCCGCGCATGGTGGTGCTGGTGAACAAGAAGGTCGCCGCCAGCGAGGCGATCCTGGAGAGCGGCGCGTTGTGCATCAACGTGCTCGCCGAGGACCAGGAGCACATGGCGCGGGTCTTCGCCGGGATGGTCGAGGGGGTCTTCGGCCCCGCCCGTTTCGAGCACGGGCAATGGAGTGAGCGGGTGACCGGTTCGCCGGTACTCGACGGCGCCCTGGCGAACTTCGATTGCCGGGTGGTGAAGGTCTACGACGAAAGCACGCACAACGCCTTCCTCTGCGAAGTGCTGGCCAGCGAGGCGCCCGCGGCGGGTGAGCCGCTGCTCTACATGAACGGCGCGTTCCGCCGTGTCGCCGCCCAGGAGTGATGCCATGAGCCAAGTACTCAGCGAATCCGCCAGCAGCCGTTTCGTCCGCATCCGCGAGGGCGAGCTGGACCTGCAACTGCACTACAACGACCTGGGCCAGGGCGCACAGACCGTGGTCATGCTGCACGGCTCCGGTCCCGGCGCCAGTGGCTGGGCCAACTTCAACCGCAACCTGGAGCCGCTGCTCGAGGCCGGTTACCGGGTGATCCTGCTCGACTGCCCCGGCTGGAGCAAAAGCGATCCCATCGTCTGCAAGGGCTCGCGTTCGGACCTCAACGCCACCGCGCTCAAGGGCCTGGTCGATGCCCTGGAGCTGGACCGCGTGCACCTGATCGGCAACTCCATGGGTGGGCATAGCGCCGTGGCCTTCGCCCTGACCTACCCCGAGCGGGTCGGCAAGCTGGTGTTGATGGGGGGCGGCACCGGCGGCGCCAGCCCGTTCGTGCCGATGCCCACCGAGGGCATCAAGCTGCTCAACGGCCTGTACCGCGAGCCGACCATCGACAACCTGAAGAAGATGATGAACGTCTTCGTCTTCGACCCCAGCGAGCTGACCGAGGAACTGTTCCAGACCCGCCTGGACAACATGCTCGCGCGCCGTGACCACCTGGAGAACTTCGTCGCCAGCCTGGCCGCCAACCCGAAGCAGTTCCCCGACTTCGGCCCGCGCCTGGGCGAAATCCGCGCGCAGACCCTGATCGTCTGGGGCCGCAACGACCGTTTCGTGCCGATGGACGCCGGGCTGCGCCTGTTGGCCGGCATCCCGAACTCCACGCTGCACGTGTTCAACAACTGTGGCCACTGGGCGCAGTGGGAGCACGCCGCCGCCTTCAACCGCCTGGTGCTGGATTTTCTTCGCCACTGACTCCCGAGGTACTCCATGAGTCTGTCCCACGACACGCTCCAACGCCTGGCCGCCGCGTTGCGCCAGGCGCAGCAGCACGGCGAGGCCATCGAGCCGCTGCGCGACACGCTGGGCCTGGGCAACGGCGAGGCCGCCTATGCCATCCAGCAGCTCAACGTCGAGCACTGGCAAGCCGCCGGGCGCCGCGTGGTCGGCCGCAAGATCGGCCTGACCAACCCCAAGGTTCAGGCCCAGCTGGGCGTGGACCAGCCGGACTTCGGCACGCTGTTCGCCGACATGTGCTACGGCGACCAGCAGGGCATCGCCATCGAGCAGGTGATGCAGCCCAAGGTCGAGGCGGAAATCGCCCTGGTCCTGGGCCGTGATCTGCCCCATGCCGACACCACCTTCGACGAACTCTGCGCGGCGGTGGACTGGGTGCTGCCGGCGCTGGAAATCGTCGGCAGCCGCATCCGCGACTGGAACATCCGCTTCGTCGATACCGTCGCCGACAACGCCTCCTGCGGCGCCTACGTGCTGGGCGGGCCGGCGCGCCGGCTGGACGGCCTGGACCTGCTCGACTGCGCCATGCGCATGACCCTGGACGGCGAGGAAGTGTCCGCCGGGCGCGGTCGCGAATGCCTGGGCCACCCGCTCAATGCGGCGGTGTGGCTGGCGCGCAAGATGGCCGCGCTGGGCACCCCGCTGCGGGCCGGCGACCTGGTGCTGACCGGCGCCCTCGGCCCGATGGTCCCGGCCAAGGCCGGCGATCGCTTCAGCGCCACCATCGAAGGCATCGGCAGCGTGTCCACCTACTTCTACCGCGCGGCGCCCGACGCCGCCCTTCTCCCGACGTGAGTGAGCTGAGCATGAGTACCCGACGCAAAGTCGCCATCGTGGGTTCCGGCAACATCGGCACCGACCTGATGATCAAGATCCTGCGCCATGCGCAGCACCTGGAAATGGCCGCGATGGTCGGCATCGACCCGGCCTCCGACGGCCTGGCGCGTGCCGCGCGCCTGGGCGTGGCGACCACCCATGAAGGCGTGGAGGGCCTGACCCGCCTGCCGGTCTTCGCGGAGATCGATTTCGTCTTCGACGCCACCTCCGCCTCCGCCCACGTGAAGAACGACGCCCTGCTGCGTCGCCACAAGCCCGGCCTGCGCATGATCGACCTGACCCCGGCGGCCATCGGCCCGTACTGCGTGCCGGTGGTCAACCTGGAGCAGCACCTGGGCGCGCTGAACGTGAACATGGTGACCTGCGGCGGCCAGGCGACCATCCCGATGGTCGCCGCGGTGTCCCGCGTCGCCAAGGTGCACTACGCCGAGATCGTCGCCTCCATCGCCAGCAAGTCCGCCGGCCCTGGCACCCGCGCCAACATCGACGAATTCACCGAGACCACCAGCAAGGCCATCGAAGTGATCGGCGGCGCGGCCAAGGGCAAGGCGATCATCGTCCTCAACCCGGCCGAGCCGCCGCTGATCATGCGCGACACCGTCTACGTGCTCAGCGAGTCGGTGGACCGCGCCAAGGTGGAAGCCTCCATCGAGGAAATGGCCGCCGCGGTGCAGGCCTACGTGCCGGGCTATCGCCTCAAGCAGAAGGTGCAGTTCGACGACGTGCGCGACCTGAACATCCCCGGCCACGGTCGTTTCTCCGGCCTGAAGACCTCGGTGTTCCTCGAAGTCGAAGGCGCCGCCCACTACCTGCCGGCCTACGCCGGCAACCTCGACATCATGACCTCCGCCGCGCTGACCACTGCCGAGCGCATGGCGCAGGCGATGGGAGCCTCGGCATGAGCAAGAAACTCTATATCTCCGACGTCACCCTGCGTGACGGCATGCACGCCATCCGCCACCAGTACTCGCTGGAGGACGTGCGCGCCATCGCCGCCGCGCTGGACCTGGCGAAAGTCGACTCCATCGAAGTAGCCCATGGCGACGGCCTGCAAGGTTCGTCGTTCAACTACGGCTTCGGCGCCCACACGGACCTCGAGTGGATCGAAGCGGCCGCCGATGTGGTCAAGCACGCGAAGATCGCCACGCTGCTGTTGCCGGGCATCGGCACCATCCATGACCTGAAGGCCGCCTACAACGCCGGCGCGCGGGTGGTCCGCGTGGCGACCCATTGCACCGAGGCGGATGTGTCCCGGCAGCACATCGAGTACGCCCGCGAGCTGGGCATGGACACCGTCGGCTTTCTGATGATGAGCCACATGCAGACGCCCGAGGGCCTCGCCGGCCAGGCCAAGCTGATGGAAAGCTACGGCGCCACCTGCATCTACGTGGTGGATTCGGGCGGGGCGATGAACATGGACGACATCCGCGCGCGCTTCCGGGCGGTGAAGTCGGTGCTCAAGGCCGAAACCGAGACCGGCATCCACGCGCACCACAACCTGAGCCTTGGCGTGGCCAACTCCATCGCCGCGGTGGAGGAGGGCTGCGACCGCATCGACGCCAGCCTCGCGGGCATGGGCGCCGGCGCCGGCAACGCGCCGCTGGAGGTGTTCATCGCCGCGGCGGACAAGCTCGGCTGGAACCACGGCACCGACCTCTACGCGCTGATGGACGCCGCCGATGACCTGGTGCGCCCGCTGCAGGATCGCCCGGTGCGGGGCGACCGCGAGACCCTCGCCCTGGGCTATGCCGGCGTCTACTCCAGCTTCCTGCGCCACGCCGAGGTGGCCTCGGCGAAGTACGGCATCAAGGCCGTGGACATCCTCGTCGAACTGGGCAAACGCCGCATGGTCGGCGGCCAGGAGGACATGATCGTCGACGTCGCCCTGGACCTGCTCAAGCGCTGACAGCCCGCACCGCCCGGCCGGCTCCTCAAGGAAGCCGGCCGGTTGATCATTACAAGAATAAGGAATGACCGATGAAAACTGCCTCCCCGTCCGCGCTCGTCCCCGAGCGAGATAGCGCCGGCCACAGCGCCTGGCTGACCATTTCCCTGTGCTTCATCGTCGCCGTGCTCGAAGGCATCGACTTCCAGGCACCCGGCATCGCCGCGCCCGGCATGGCCCAGGCCTTCGCCATGGACAAGCTGCAGATGGGCTGGGTGCTCAGCGCCGGCATTCTCGGGCTGCTGCCCGGCGCCCTGTGCGGCGGCTGGCTGGCTGACCGCATCGGCCGCAAATGGGTGCTGATCGGCTCGGTCGCGTTGTTCGGCATCTTCTCCATCGCCACCGCCCACGCCTGGGACCTGCCCAGCCTGCTGGGCGCCCGCCTGCTGACCGGCGCGGGCCTGGGCGCCGCGCTGCCGAACCTGATCGCACTGTGCTCCGAAGCGGCCGGCGAGCGCCTGCGCGGCATCGCCGTGAGCATGATGTATTGCGGCGTGCCGCTGGGCGCGGCGATGGCCGCACTGGTCAGCATCGCCGGGGTTTCTGCCGACTGGACGCTGGTCTACTACGTCGGCGGCTTGCTGCCATTGCTGGTCCTGCCGCTGCTGGCGATCTGGCTGCCGGAGTCGGCCGTGTTCCTGGCGCGCCGCCGCGAACGCAAAAGCCCGGCGCAGCAGGCGCCCGCGGTCTCGGTGACGCAAGGATTGTTCAAGGACGGCAACGCGGCGCCGACCCTGCTGCTGTGGCTGGCCTATTTCTTCACGCTGATGGTCGTCTACATGCTCATCAGCTGGCTGCCGAGCCTGCTGGTGGGCCAGGGCTTCAGCCACGCGCAGACCGGTTGGGTGATGTTCGCCCTGCAGATCGGCGCCCTGGTGGGCACGCTGATGCTCGGCGTGCTGATGAATCGCCTGCGCCCGCTGGCGATCTCCGTACTGATCTACCTGGGGCTGCTCTGCGCGCTGGCCGGTCTGGGCCTGGCCGAGGCATTCGCCAGCATGCTCCTGGCGGGCTTCGCCGCCGGCCTGTTCGCCACCGGCGGCCAGGGCGTGCTGTATGCGCTGGCGCCGCTGTTCTACCGCACCGAAGTGCGCGCCACCGGCGTGGGCTCCGCGGTGGCGGTCGGCCGCCTGGGCGCCATGAGCGGCCCGCTGGTAGCCGGCAAGATGCTGGCGCTGGGCACTGGCGCCGCCGGCGTGATGCTGGCCTCGGCACCGGGGCTGGTCGCCGCCGGCCTCGCGGTCTACTGGCTGTTCCATCGCCGCCACCAGGCCTGATCGAACCGGGGCCTTTCCATGGACACCAGCGCCGAACCCGGCGCTGGTGCCTGACCTCATCCAGCAAACCCGAATGGTTTCTGCGCTCCGCGTGACGAGTCCCCACGCGGTAGCCGCCGCATGCCTTTGGCGACTCAACCACATAAAAATAATGATCGGAGAACTGATCAATGGGAGCAATCACTCACCGCGTCACCATGGCGCTGTTGGCCGCCGGTCTCAGCACCGGCGCCAGCGCGGCGTTTGTCGAGGACAGCTCGGCCAACCTGCAGATGCGCAACTTCTACTTCGACCGCGACTTCCACGACGGCCCGGGCCAGTCCCAGGCGCAGGAATGGGCGCAGGGTTTCATCCTGCGCATGAAGTCCGGTTACACCGACGGCCCGGTCGGCTTCGGCCTGGATGCCACGGGGATGGCCGGCTACAAGCTCGATTCCGGCCCTGGCCGCAGCGGCACCGGCCTGCTGCCGAGGGACCCGCTGACCAAGGAGCCGGCCGACGAGTACAGCAAGTTCGGCCTGGCCGCCAAGGCGCGCTTCTCGGCCACCGAGTTGCAGTCGGGCACCCTGCAACCGATGTTGCCGGTGATTCTGGGTGTCCCTTCGCGGCTGTTCCCGCCGCTGTTCCGCGGCACCTACCTGCGCTCGCAGGAGGTCGAGGGCCTGACCCTGCATGCCGGGCACATGGACCGCATCAAGCTGCGCGACTCCACCGACTACGAGCCCATGCGCATCAGCAGCCCCAACGGGCGCTTCAAGGCCAGCGCCGAATCCAACTCGTTCAACTTCGTCGGCGCCGATTACGCCTTCAGCGAAAACCTGACGGGCACCTACTACTACGCGCAACTGAACGACCTTTACCGCCAGCACTACCTGGCACTGCTGCACTACCAGCCGCTGGGACCGGGCAAGCTCAAGAGCGACCTGCGCTTCTTCGACAGCAGCGAGCAGGGCAGCGCCCGCGCCGGACAGGTGGACAACCGCACCGCCAACGCCATGTTCACCTACCTGTGGGGCGCCCATTCGCTCGGTGTCGCCTACATGCACCTCAGCGGTGACACGGCGCTTCCCTATCTCGCCGGCACCGACGTCAACGTCAATACCGAGGGCGCGCTGACCTCCGAGTTCGTCAACCCCCATGAGCGTACCTGGCAGGTGCGCTACGACTACGATTTCGCCGGCCTGGGCATTCCCGGGCTGCGGGCCATGGGGCGCTACATCAGGGGCTCGGATATCGACCTGCCTATCACCAATGGCTCAGGCAAGGAGCGCGAGGCGGGCGTCGAGCTGGCCTACGTGATCCAGTCGGGCACCTTCAAGGGGCTGGGAATGCGCGTGCGGCAGGCGTCCTATCGCAACGACTTTTCCCGCGATTTCGACGAGACGCGGGTCAACCTGGATTACACCCTGAGCCTCTGGTGAGCAGGCGGCCCGCCGGTGACCTCCGTCGCGGGCGGGCCCGTCATGCCAGCCATTGCTCCGCGCGCGGCGCCAGGCCGCGGCGCAAGTACCAGCGCACCCACAGGTGCACGCCAAGTGCGGCGCACACGGTGAGCAGAATCATCAGGCCTTCGGCATCCATGGCAGCCTCCCTCGTCCGGGTTTCCTGGCTCATAGGGTAGGCCTGCGACAAAGCGCCGCATAGGTACAGAGCGTTGCTGAATGTGCGGATCAGTGTCCGCACATCGCGCTACAGCGAGTGGATGATCCGCCCGAGGGTTTCCATCGCCTGTTCGCTGGCGGTCGTCCAGGGGTGGCCGTAATTCAGCCGCAGGCAGTGGCCGAAGCGTCGCGTGGCGGAAAAGATCGGCCCCGGCGCGAGGCTGATGCCCTGGGCGTGGGCGAGTTGGAACAGCTTGAGCGCGTCGATGTGCTCGGGCAGCTCCAGCCACAGGAAGTAGCCGCCGCTGGGCCGGGTGACGCGGGTGGCGGCGGGGAAGTGCCGGGCCACCGCGGCGAGCATCGCGTGCTGCTGGCTTTCCAGCGCGTGGCGCAGTTTGCGCAGGTGCCTGTCGTAGCCGCCGTGCTGCAGGTAGTCGGCGATGGCCGCCTGGGCCGGCACCGAGGCCGACAGGCTGGTCATCAGCTTGAGCCGCTCGATCGGCTCGGCATAGCGCCCGCCGGCGACCCAGCCGACCCGATAGCCCGGCGCGAGACTCTTGGAGAAGGAGCTGCAATGCATCACCAGCCCCTCGCTGTCGAAGGCCTTCACCGGCTTGGGCGCCTGGGCGGCGAAGTACAGTTCGGCGTAGACGTCGTCCTCGATCAGCGGCACCTGGTGCCGGGCCAGCAGGGCGGCGAGGGCGCGCTTCTTGTCCTCGGCCATGCTCGCTCCCAGCGGGTTCTGGAAGTTGCTCATGAACCAGCAGGCCTTGATCGGCAGGCGCGCGAGGCTGTCGGTGAGCACGTCCAGGTCGATGCCCTCGCGCGGGTGCACGGGAATTTCCACCGCCTTGAGCTTCAGGCGTTCGAGCACCTGCAGGCTGGCATAGAAGGCCGGCGCCTCGATGGCGACCAGGTCGCCCGGCTGGGTGACCACCTGCAGGCACAGGTTCAGCGCTTCCAGCGCGCCGTTGGTGACCACCAGCTCCTCCACCGGCAGCGGCATGCCGCCGACCATGTAGCGCAGGGCGATCTGCCGGCGCAGCGCGTGGCTGCCCGGAGCGAGGTCGGCGACCACCGAACGCGGGTTCATGTCGCGCACGGCGTGGGCCATGGAGCGCGCCAGGCGCGGCAGGGGGAACAGCTCCGGCGCCGGGAAGGCCGAGCCGAAGGGCACGGTGTCCGGGTCCTTGATCGAGCTGAGCACCGAAAACACCAGTTCGCTGACGTCCACCTCGGTGGTCTGTGCGTCGTGGCGGGCGATGTCCGGCTCGGCCAGGGCGCGCTGCACGTGCTCGCGGACGAAGTAGCCCGAGCGCGCGCGGGCGACGATCAGCCCACGGTCCTCCAGCAGGTAATAGGCCTGGAACACCGTGGAGGCGCTGACCCCGTAGGTGCGGCTGGCATGCCGCACCGAGGGGACCTTCTGCCCGGGAGCGAGCACACCGCTGCGGATCAGGCCGGCGATCTCGTCGGCGAATTTCTCGTAGCGCTTCATCTTGTCCTGCACGGCGGCCTGGGGGGCGGAAGAATCCGCCCACTCTAGGCGCTGCGCCGAGGTCACGCCAAGCTCCCTGGCCATGCTCAGCGTCTCGGCGAGACGAAGGTGCTGGCGGCGTCGATGGCTTCGTTGCCGTCACTGACCCTGAAATGCAGCGGCACCGAGCCACCGGCGCTGCTCTGCGCTTCACGGGCCACCGACACGGCGAAGTCGCGGATCTCGCCCGGTTGCAGCCTCAGCTCCGGCACGCCCTGCAGGCGGTAGCCGGCGCCGTCGGCGAGGCTCAGCTGGTAGTGCTGCGGCTGCTGGGTCTTGTTGATCAGCTTGAGGTTGTAGATGTTCTCGATTTCGCCGGCGGCATTCTCGCGGAACAGGCCGCGGTCGCGGGCCACGTCGAGGTTGATCAGCGGCCGTGCTTCCAGCGCCCAGACGAAGGTGCCGATCATCACCAGCAGCACCGCCGCGTAGCCGACCAGACGCGGGCGCAGCAGGTGGGTCTTGCCGCCTTCGAGCGCGCGTTCGGAGGTATAGCGCACCAGGCCACGGTCATAGCCCATCTTGTCCATCACCGAGTCGCAGGCGTCGACGCAGGCGGCGCAGCCGATGCAGGCGATCTGCAGGCCGTCGCGGATGTCGATGCCGGTGGGGCAGACCTGCACGCACTGGAAGCAGTCGATGCAGTCGCCCAGGCCGAGGGCCTTGGGATCGGCGTCCTTCTTGCGCGCGCCACGGGATTCACCGCGCGCCGCATCGTAGGAAATGATCAGGGTGTCCTTGTCGAACATCACGCTCTGGAAGCGCGAGTACGGGCACATGTGGATGCACACCTGCTCGCGCAGCCAGCCGGCGTTGGCGTAGGTGGCGGCGGCGAAGAAGGCGACCCAGAAGGTGCTTTCCAGGTCCAGCTTCAGGGTGAACAGGTCCGCCACCAGCGGCCGTACCGGCGTGAAGTAGCCGATGAAGGTGATCGCCGTGACCAGGCTGATCAGCAGCCAGAGGCCATGCTTGGCGCTCTTGCGCAGGACCTTCTCGACGCTGGCCGGGCCGGCGTCGCGCTTCATGCGCTGGTTGCGGTCGCCCTCGGTGACCTGCTCGGCCCACATGAAGATCCAGGTCCACACGCTCTGCGGGCAGGTGTAGCCGCACCACACGCGCCCGGCGAACACCGTGATGAAGAACAGGCCGAAGGCGGCGATGATCAGGATCGCCGAGAGCAGGATGAAGTCCTGCGGCCAGAAGGTCGCGCCGAAGATGTAGAACTTGCGCTCGGGCAGGTCCCAGAGCACCGCCTGGCGGCCGTTCCAGTTCAGCCACAGAGTGCCGAAGAACAGCAGGAACAGCAGGCCGCCGCCCAGGCGCCGCAGGTCGCGGAAGCGCCCGGCGAAGCGCTTGGTGTAGACCGTCGGGGTGACCGCGGAGAGCGGCTTGGACGGCGGGGTGAAACGTTGCGGTGCGTCGATCTCGATGACCTTCGCGGGGATTCTTTCGCTCATTGTCGTGGCCCATCAGGCAGAAGAGGCGCCGCGACTGTACGAATCCGTCTGCACCCGAAACAGATTCAGGTTCGCCGGAAAAAACCATATCAGATGCCGAAAAACGCCGTGGCCCGCGACGCCACGGGGCTGGCGCGCTGCGCCCCGCAGCGACTGATCGGGCCTGTTGCGGCAACCGGTCGCAGGCCCGCCGCGGCAGGGCCGCGCCGTATCTGATCCGGTTTTTCCCGCGCGATCTGCCGCTGTTTTGCACAGCAGGCCCCGGCCATAGTTCGGTCAACCCTGAAGTAGCGCGCTCGACGACAGAAGCAGGCCGCTACGCAACGTGCCGAAGGTGGCCTGGCGATGTACCGATACGATGATTACGACCGCGCGTTGGTGCGCGAACGGGTGGCGCAGTTCCGCGACCAGGTGCAGCGGCGCCTGAACGACGAATTGAGCGAGGAGGAATTCCTGCCGCTGCGCCTGCAGAACGGCCTGTACCTGCAGAAGCACGCCTACATGCTGCGGGTGGCGATTCCCTACGGCACCCTGTCCAGCGCGCAGATGCGCACCCTGGCCTGGGTCGCCCGCGAGCACGACCGCGGCTACGGCCACTTCACCACGCGGCAGAACATCCAGTTCAACTGGGTGGAACTGGCGCGCGTGCCGGACATCCTCGAGCGCCTGGCGGATGTCGAGATGCACGCCATCCAGACCTCCGGCAACTGCGTGCGCAACATCACCACCGAAGCCTTCGCCGGCGTCGCCGCCGACGAGGTCCTCGACCCGCGGCCGCTGGCGGAAATCCTCCGCCAATGGTCGACGGTGAACCCCGAATTCCTCTTCCTTCCGCGCAAGTTCAAGATCGCTCTCTGCGCCGCCGAGGAAGACCGCGCGGCGGTGATGATGCATGACATCGGTCTCTACCTGCGCCGCGCCGAGGACGGCGAGCTGCGCCTGAAGGTACTGGTGGGCGGCGGGCTCGGGCGCACGCCGATGCTCGGCCAGGTGATCCGCGACGACCTGCCTTGGCAACACCTGCTGTCCTATGTCGAAGCCATCCTGCGCGTGTACAACCGCCACGGCCGGCGCGACAACAAGTACAAGGCGCGGATCAAGATCCTGGTGAAGGCGCTGGGCATCGAGGCGTTCGCCCGCGAGGTGGAGGAGGAGTGGCAGCACCTGCGCGATGGCGAGGCGCAACTGACGCGGGACGAATACGAGCGGGTCGCCGCCGCCTTCGAGCCTCCAGTCTATGCCCATTCCGACGAGCTGGCCTACGGCTGCGCGCTGGCCGCCGACGCGGCGTTTGCCCGCTGGGCCTCGCGCAATGTGCGTCCGCACCGCGTGCCGGGGTATGCCAGCGTGGTGCTGTCCACCAAGCCGGGCGCCGAGGCGCCGCCGGGGGACATCACGGCCGAACAGATGGAGTGCGTGGCCGACTGGGCCGAGCGTTTCGGCTTCGGCGAAATCCGCGTGGCCCACGAGCAGAACCTGGTGCTGCCGGACGTGCGCAAGTCCGACCTCCACGCCCTCTGGCGCGAGGCCTGCGCCGCGGGGCTGGGCACGCCGAACCAGGGGCTGCTGACCGACATCATCGCCTGCCCCGGCGGCGACTTCTGCGCCCTGGCCAACGCCAAGTCGATCCCCATTGCCCAGGGCATCCAGCAGCGCTTCGAGGACCTGGACTACCTGCACGACCTGGGCGAACTCAGCCTGAACATCTCCGGCTGCATGAACGCCTGCGGCCACCACCACATCGGCAACATCGGCATCCTCGGCGTCGATAAGAACGGCAGCGAGTGGTACCAGATCACCCTGGGCGGCGCGCAGGGCGCGAAGAGTGCGCTGGGCAAGGTGATCGGCCCGTCGTTCAGCGCCGCCGAGGTGCCGGACGTGATCGAGGCGCTGGTGCAGACCTACGTGGAACAGCGCGGCGCCGGCGAGCGCTTCGTCGAGACGGTGGAGCGCATCGGTCTGGAGCCCTTCAAGGCGCGGGTCTATCGCCAGGCGGAGGTGCCGGCATGAAGAATGTGATTCGCCTGCGCGATGGCGTGGCGGAAGTGGCGGCGGACGATCCCTGGCAGCTGCTGCGCGAGGTATCAGGCGAACTTCCGACCGGTCACCTGATCCTGCCGCTGAAGGAGTGGCTGGCTGGTGCTCCCTGTAGGAGCGAGGGGGACGCCATCGTTATTGCTCGCGAGCAGAACTCCCCGGCAACTGCGCAGCTGGGCGGTTCGCGAGCAAACTCGCTCCTGCAAAAGCATGGCGTCTGGTTATCGCCGGATGATGATCCTTACCAACTGGAGGGGCTGATGGACCCGTTGCCCCTGATCGCCATCGACTTCCCCAGCTTCCGCGACGGCCGCGGCTACAGCCTGGCCTATCTGCTGCGCAGCCGCCTGGGCTGGTGCGGCGAGTTGCGTGCGGTGGGCGATGTGCTGCGCGACCAGTTGGCCCACTTGCGCCAGTGCGGTTTCGACGCCTTTGCGGTGCGCGAGGACAAGTCCGTGGAGGACGCGCTGAAGGGGCTGGCGGGCCTGAGCGTGCTCTACGGCCGCTCGGCGATCGAGCCGCGTCCGCTGTTCCGCCGACGCACCTAGCGGGTCACCGCTTCGTGCGTCCAGGGCTGCAGCGGGTCGGCCAAGCTTGACGCTGTGCCGGGGCGCAGGAAAAATGCGGGCATCATCCCCGGCGCCGTGCGCGCCGGCGGTAACCCACGGATTCGAGTGACCCCCCGAATATGCGCATGCGCCTGATGCTGTTGGGTGGCGGTAATGCCCTTGGACAGGCGCTGATCCGCCTTGGCGCCGAGGAAGACATCGGCTTCCTCGCCCCCCGGCCGCCCGAACAGGGCTGGGACGCGTCCAGTCTTACCGTCCTGCTGGACGAAACCCGCCCCGACGCGGTGATCAACCTCGCCTACTACTACGACTGGTTCCAGGCCGAGTCGGTCGACGCCGCCCGCCTGACCAGCCAGGAGCGCGCGGTGGAGCGTCTGGCCGAGCTGTGCCAGCACCATGAGATCCTGCTGATCCAGCCGTCCAGCTACCGCGTGTTCGATGGCGCCCGCGCCACCGCCTACAGCGAGAAGGACGAGCCGCTGCCGCTGGGCCCACGTGGCCAGGCGCTGTGGCGCATGGAGCAGTGGGTGCGGGCGACCTGCCCGCGGCACGTGCTGCTGCGTTTCGGCTGGCTGCTGGACGACAGCGCCGACGGCGTGCTCGGCCGCTTCCTCGAGCGCGCCGAGAAGGAGCAGGTGCTGTTCCTCGCCGATGACCGGCGCGGCAACCCGACCCCGGTGGACGACGCCGCGCGGGTGATCCTGTCCGTGCTCAAGCAGCTCGACTGCCAGGCGCCGCTGTGGGGCACGTACCACTACGGCGGCCTGGAAGCCACCACCACCCTGTCCCTGGGCCAGGTGGTACTCGGCGAAGCCCGCGCCTTCCATACCCTGGCCGTTCAGGAGCCGAGCCCGCAGGCCCACGCCGCGCGCCCGGACGCCGGCGACGAACCGCAACATGCGGTGCTCGCCTGCAAGAAGATCCTCCATACCTTCGGTATCAAGCCGCGCGCCTGGCGCGCCGGCCTGCCCGCCCTGCTGGACCGTTACTACCGCCATGTCTGATCGTCTATCCCCCTCCGCGCAGCCCATCCTCATCACCGGCGGCGCGGGGTTCATCGGTTCCCATCTGGCGGACGCGCTGCTGGCGCAGGGTTTTGCCGTGCGCGTACTGGACGACCTGTCCACCGGCAAGCGCGAGAACCTCGATCCCCGCGTCGAGCTGATTGTCGGCAATGTCGCCGATGAAGCCGCGCTGCGCGGCGCGCTGCACGGTTGCCAGGGCGTCGTGCACCTGGCGGCCATTGCCTCGGTGCAGGCCTCGGTGGAAGACCCGGTGGGCACCCACCGCGCCAACTTCATCGGCACCCTGAACCTCTGCGAGGCCATGCGTCAGGAGGGCATCCAGCGGGTGTTGTTCGCCTCCAGCGCGGCGGTCTACGGGCAGAACGGCGAAGGCACCGCCATCGACGAGGACGTGGTCAAGGCTCCGTTGACGCCCTATGCCGCGGACAAGTTGGCCAGCGAGTACTACCTCGATTTCTACCGCCGCGAGCATGGCCTGGAGCCGGCGATCTTCCGCTTCTTCAACGTCTACGGCCCGCGCCAGGATCCGTCCTCGCCGTATTCCGGGGTGATCAGCATCTTTGCCCGGCGCGCCGAGCAGGGCCTGCCGATCACCGTGTTCGGCGATGGCGAGCAGACCCGCGATTTCATCTATGTCGGCGACCTGGTCAAGCTGCTGGTGACGGCGCTGCTGGCGGATGAGGTGGCTGAGTCGGCGATCAATGTCGGCCTCGACCAGTCCACCAGCCTCAACCAGTTGCTCGCCGAGATCGGCAAGCTGACGGGCGGGCTGCCGGCCATTACCTACCAGCCGGCGCGCCACGGCGACATCCGCCACTCCCGCGCCGACAATCGCCGCCTGCTGGCGCGCTACAACCTGGATGCGCCGACGCCCCTGGCCGAGGGCCTGGCGCAGTTGATCACCACCAGGGTTTGTTGACCGCCAGATAGAAGACGCTGGCCAGCGAACTCAATGCCAGCGCACTGAGCACGGCCTTGCGCGGTTTCGATGCGCTGCGCAGCGCCAAGGCCGCCAGCACGATGTAGAGCACCAGCAGGCCGATCTTGACCTGCAGCCACACCGGCAGCGGCCAGGGCATGGCCAGGTGTACCAGGCCCAGCGCACTGAGCAGCAGCAGGGTGTCGACCAGATGGGGCAGGCCGCGTTGCCAGCCCGAGGAGCGCTTGCCCCACCAGCTCAGCCCCAGGCGCAGCAGGAAGAGCAGGGTGCTGATGATCGCCAGGCTGACGTGCAGTGCTTTGAGTTCGAGGTACATACCGGTTCCCTGAAAGTGAAAAAGGCGCCCTTGGGCGCCTTTTTCCTGTTTGCTCCGTCAGAAACGGTAGCCGAAACCAACCATGTAAACCCAGGGGTCGACGTCAACGTCGACTTTGGTTTTCTGCACGCCCAGTGCAGTCGGGCCGTTGACACTGGCCTTGGTGTCGATGTCCATGTACCAGACCGCGGCGTTGACGAAGGCGTGTTCGTTGAGCATGTAGTCCATGCCCAGTTCGGCGGCCAGACCCCAGGAGTCCTGCAGCTTCAGGTTGCTGAAGCCCTGGTCCTTGCGGTTGCTGGCCAGGTCTTCGTCGAAGAAGGTGGTGTAGTTCACGCCCAGGCCGCCGTAGGGCTGGAAGGCAGAGCTGGTACCACCCATGGGGTAGTACTGCAGCAGGACGGTCGGCGGCAGTTGCTTGATGTCGGCGAGCTTGCCGTCCAGCCCAGTCAGGCCAGTGGCGCGGTTCAGGCCTTTCACGTCAACCTGGTGCTTGAACGGAGTGGCGGCGACCAGCTCGACACCGATTTTGTCGGTGAGCAGGTAGGCGAAGGTCAGGCCCAGTTGGGTGTCGCTGTTGACGGTGGCTTTGGTGCCGCTGACTTTGGCGCCGTCGAGCTTGATGTCGGAGCTGCTGTCATCGGGTGCCACGGTGGCAATACCGCCGCGTACCAGGAAATCGCCAGCCTGGTGACCACGGATGTCAGCGGCCTGGGCGGCGATGGGGGCCGCAACGGCCAGGGAAAGCAGAGAGGCGGTGAGCCAGGACTTACGCATGATGAGCTCCAATATCTCTTTGGTATAAGTGTTGGTGCTCAGAATAGTAGAGAGCACTAAAAGCGCACTTTTGACCTGGCTCAATAAAGTCCACAGACGGCACCCGGGCAAGGTGTGCGGCGAAGTGCCGCACCTTCACTGTCCGGTGTATTCGTAGGGTTCGATGCTGCTGGCCTGCATCTGGTAGCCGGCCTCGGCGAGGTCGCTCTCCACTGCCTTCACGCTCAGCGTGCCGATGATCCAGAACGGCTGGTAAAGCTCGTCGACTTTTACCCCCTTGCCGCCTCGAACATAAACGATCTGGTTAGACGGCGGCGGCGGCACGTGAATGCAGGCGCCGTAGTAGGGCACCAGCAGGAAGTCGCGTACGGTCTGGCCGTCCTCTTCCACCTCCAGCGGCACGATGTAGCCGGGCATCTTCACTTCCTGGCCGTCGAGTTTCTGCACCACCGGGGCATGGGGCGTCTGCTGCTTCACCGCCGGGCCGCTCTCCGCATTGAGCACGTCGGAGAGCTTGGACATATCGTGCAGCGGCACGGGCGGTGGGGGCGGCGGCGCGCCCTCGGGAATCAGCTCGGGCCAGGTCAGCTCGCGCGGCGCCGCCCAGACGGTGGCGCTGGTGGCGAGCAACAGCAGAAACAGCAGGCGACGCATGGGGCTTCCTCGCAAGGGCCGGCTCAGAGGCGGATCGACAAGCCATCGGCCAGCGACTGCCGATAGGCGCGCCACGCCGGTACACAGCCGATCAGCAGCGCGGCCAGGAGTATGCCGCCCAGCAGCGTCCATTCATAGGCGCTGGGCAGCGCCAAAGGCAGGAAGATGCCGTAGTTCGCCTGCACATAGGCCTGGCTGCCGCCGATGCCGGCGTACAGCAGGCCGACGCCCAGCACCACGCCAGCCAGCGCCAGGGCGAAGGCTTCCGCCACCAGCAGGCTGAAGATGTGCCAGGGCCGCGCGCCCACCGAGCGCAGGATGGCCATTTCGCGGCGGCGCTCGTTGAGGCTGGTGAGGATCGCCGTGAGCATGCCGATCAGGCCGGTCAGGACGACGAACAGGGAGACCACGAACAGCGCCTTCTCCGCCGTGCCCATCAGCCCCCACAGCTCCTGCAGCGCCACGCCCGGGAGGATCGCCATCAGCGGCTCGCCGTCGTACTCGTTGATCTGCCGCTGCAGGGTGAAGGTCGCCACCTTGCTCTTGAGGCCCAGCAGGAAGGCGGTGATCGCCTTGGGCTGCAGGTCCATGGTGCGTGCCTGGTCCTCGCTGACGCGGTCGGCGCCGCGCGCCGGGACGCCGTTCTTCCAGTCGACGTGCAGCGCCTCCATGCCCTGCAGCGAAATGTGCAGGGTGCGGTCCACCGGCGTGCCGGTGCGCTTGAGGATGCCGACCACGGTGAACGGCTTGTCGTCGTGCTGCACCAGACTGATGGTGCTGACGCCATGGGCGAGAACGATCCTGTCGCCGAGCTTGTAATGCAGTGCCTGCGCGACCTCCGCGCCGAGCACCACGTCGAACAGGTCCTGGCCGAACGGCCGGCCCTCGGCCAGCTCCAGTGTCTGCCCGCGGCCGAAGCGGTAGTGCTCGAAATAGCCCGTGTCGGTGCCCATCACGCGGTAGCCGCGGTGCGAGTCGCCCAGGGAAATCGGGATCGCCCATTTCACCAGCGGGCTGTGGGTGACCGTCTCGTAGCTTTCCCAGCGGATGTTGTTGGTGGCGTTGCCGATGCGGAACACCGAGTAGAGCAGCAGGTTCACCGACCCGGAGCGCGCACCGACGATCAGGTCGGTGCCGGAAATGGTGCTGGCGAAGCTGGCCTTGGCCTCGGTGCGCACGCGCTCCACCGCCAGCAGCAGGCAGGCGGAGAGGGCGATGGCGAAGATGGTCAGCCAGGCGGTGAAGCGGCGGTTGGACAGGCTGGCGAGTGCCAGGCGCAACAGGTACATGCTCAGATTCCCGGGGCGCGGGTGGCGCGGTTGAGGTCGGCGAGGGAGACGCTGCGGTCGAACAGCGGCGCGAGGCTCTGGTCATGGCTGACGAACAGCAGGCTGGCGCCAGCCTCGCGGCATTCGGCGAACAGCAGCTGGAGGAAGGCTTCGCGGGCGTCGGAGTCCAGGGCCGAGGTCGGCTCGTCGGCGATCACCAGTTCCGGCTGGCCGATCAGTGCGCGGGCGGCGGCAACGCGTTGCTGCTGGCCGATGGACAGGCTGTCGGCGCGGCGCTCGATCAGCGTGGCGTCGCCCAGGCCCAGGTGGCTGAGCAGGGTTTCCGCAGCCCTGGCGACGCTGCCATGGCGCAGCGTCGCTCGCTCGGACCGGCTGCGCGAGAAGTGGCAGGGCAGCTCGACGTTCTCGCGCACCGAGAGGAACGGCAGCAGGTTGAATTGCTGGAAGATGTAGCCGGTGTGGTCGACGCGAAAGTGATCGCGGCGCGCCGGCTTCATCTGCGCGATGTCCTCGCCCAGCAACTTCACGCTGCCACGCTGCGGGCGCTGCACGCCGCCGAGCAGGCCGAGCAGGGTGGTCTTGCCACTGCCGGAGGGGCCCTTGAGGAACAGGGTTTCGCCACGGGCCAGCGCGAAGGCGGGGATGTCCAGCAGCTCCGCCTGGCCGGGCCAGGCGAAACCGAGGTTGTCGAGTTCGAGCAGTGCGGTCATTTCAACGAGTCGGTATCAGAAGTTCAGGGTCGGGTTGGCGGCGGTCAATTCTGCACCTTGCTGGCCGCTCGGGCCGATCAGTTGTACCTGAATCTTCTGGGTCGCCGGGAAGCGTTTGAACAGCGGCGCGAAATCGAGGCTGGCCAGGTCCTGCGGCTGGGCGCAGGTCAACTGGTAATGAGCGTCGATGTCGGCGTGGTGATGGCCTTCGTGCTCGTCGTGGTCGCCGTCCGCGTGCTCATGGTCATGGTCGTCCTCGGCCTTGGGCGCGTCGCCGAACAGCGGGCTGGAGAGTTCCACAGACTGCACGGCGCACTTGGCCGACGCGGGCAGGGCGAGCAGTTGCAGCGGCTGCTTGAGCTGCGCCTGCACGGCCGCGACGGTCGCCTTGTCGGCGTCGCTGGTGGCGGCGTGCTCGAAGCCGACGAAGTTCATCGCCGGGCTGTCCATCTCCAGCTCCAGGGTCTTGCCGTCGAGGGCCACGTTGAGTTGGGCGACGCCATGCTCGTGCTTGCCGAGGCTGCCGTGTTCATGTTCGTCGTGGGCGTGGGCGGCGATGGGCAGCAGGGCGACGGCGAGGAGCAGGGGGCGCATGGGGAAACTCCGGAGTGGTGAATGATTTTGTTACGTTATAACAGATTAAATATTAACGCCAGCTTAGCGTTCGTTTGGCGTCGCGCCGATGGCATGGGAGCATGCGCGAAAGGCCGCGAGGAGAAGGGCGATGCTGAGAATCAAGGGCACCATCGGCGACTGGCCGGTGGACCTCACCGTGGAGATGGACGACGCCGACTGGGCGCGGCTGGCGCAAAGCCTGCCGGCTGCCGCCGTGGCGCCTGCGGCCGCTGCTGAGCCGCCAGCGGCTGCCGGCGCGCCGGTGGATCAGCTGTGGCTGGCGGCACAGGACCTGCTGCGCCGCAGCGGCAGCAGCGAGGGGCCGCAGCTGCTGGACGAGCTGGCGGCGCTGGCGGGCAGTTCAGGTGCGGCGAAGGGGTTGCTGGTGCGCCTGCGGCACAGCCCGAAGGTGAAGATCGAGGTGCGCGAGGGCGTGCAGGTCTTCAACTGGGTCGAGGAGTAGAAGCTTTTCGTAGGAGCGAGCTTGCTCGCGAACAGCCGCTGCGGGATTGGGTTCGCGAGCAAGCTCGCTCCTACAAGGTCGATTTCCCGCCGCGAACGACGGTGGATCGATCAATACAACACGTTCGCTAGCTTGCGCCGGTAGGTGATCACCAGCGGGTGGTCGTTGCCCAGCAGGTCGAATACCTGGACCAGCGTCTTGCGCGGCAGGTCCTCGCCGTAGCTGCGGTTGCGCACGAACAGCTTGAGCAGGGCGTCCAGCGCCGCCTCGTATTGCTGGCGGGCCAGTTGCTGGATGGCCAGCTGGTAGGTGGCTTCGTCGTCATTGGCGTCGGCGGCCAGGCGGGTCTTCAGCGCGGCGGCGTCGGGCAGGTCGGCCGCCTGGCGCAAGAAGGTCAGCTGGGCCTTGGCGGCGGCCAGCGCCTGCTTGTGTTCGTCGCTCTTCACCGCGTCGAGCACGGTCTCGGCCTCACCCAGCTCGCCGCGCTCGGCGAGGCAGCGGGCATAGAGGATCAGAGCGGCGGCGTTGGTGTTGTCCTCGCCCAGCAGCGCTTTCAATTGCGCTTCGGCGTCGGCGAAGCGGCCCTCGTTGAAGGCGGCCTGCGCCAGCTCCAGCGGATTGCCGGCGGCCGGGGCGGGCGGCTGGACGTGCTGTTCGAGCATCTGGCGGATCGCCGATTCGGGCTGCGCGCCGGCGAAGCCGTCCACCGGCCGGCCGTCCTTGAACAGCACCACGGTGGGCAGGCTGCGGATGCCGAAGCGCATCACGATGTCCTGCTCGACGTCGCAGTTGACCTTGGCCAGCAGCAATTCGCCCTGGTAGGACTCGGTGATCTGCGCCAGCAGCGGCATCAGCGCCTTGCACGGCGCGCACCAGTCGGCCCAGAAGTCCACCAGGACCGGCTTGTGGAAGGAGTTCTCGATGACGACCTGATCGAAGTTGGCGATGCTGGCGTCGAAGATGTAGGGCGTATCGCTCATGGGGAGTCTCGAATCGAGTGGGGCGATGAAGGTGGTTGCCACTATAAGTGGGGGCGCGGCCTGACGGAAACAACCCACACGCTGGCGCCGGCATTCCCTGTAGGAGCGTCCCATGGACGTGATCGAGGGCATGGCCCGCTCCTACAAGGGCACACCGGTCAGGCACTGAGCGTAGGAGCGGACTGCGTCCGCGATCGATCCACCCGCTGCGCCGAGGTCAGCCACGTTGCGCGTGGTACAGGCTCACATGGCGGAATTCGGCCGGCTCGGCCAGGTCCGGCCAGGTGCAGCCGTCGAGTATCCCCAGGCGCTGGTAGAGCGGATGGCTGAAGTCGCGGACCCGCGAGTCGGCCACCAGGGCTTCGCGGCCGCGGCTGAGGAACTCGTCCAGCAGCGGCAGGTTGGCGCGGTCGTAGAGCACGTCGGCGACGATGATCAGATCGAAGCGGTCCTCCTCCTGGAAGAAGTCCGCCGAGTAGGTCAGCTCCACGCCATTGAGCTCGGCGTTGGCGCGGCACGCGTCCAGCGCCAGCGGGTCGAGGTCGCACGCCACCACTTCGGCGGCGCCGGCCTTGGCCGCGGCGATCGCGGCGATGCCGGAGCCCGCGCCGAAATCCAGCACGCGCTTGCCGCGCACCCAGTCGGGCCGTTCCGCCAGCCAGCGCGCCAGCACCAGGCCGCTGGCCCAGCAGAAGCACCAGTAGGGCGGCTCTTCGAGGATGCGCCGGGTTTCGTCGGGGCTGAACGCGCGGTCCATGTTCTGCGCGTCGATCAGCCAGAGGCGGATGTCGGTGCCGGGCAGGGTTTCCGCGCTCAGGCGTGCATCGCCCAGCAGTTCGCCCAGGGCCCGCTGCAGGGACAGCGGCGGCGTCACGGCGCGCGTTCCACGCGCAGTTCGCCCAGGGCGCGGGTTTCCGGCTGGGTGATGCGTACCGGTGGCAGGCGCCAGGCCAGTTGCCCTGACTGCGAGACGCGGCCGTGCAGTTCGACGCGGGCGCCGGCGGGGAAGGATTGCGGGTTGAACACCACGCGGAACGGCAGGGCCTGGCCGGTGGCGATCATCTTCTCGCTGGACAGCAACTGTTGCGGGCGGTCGCGCTGGTCGATCACCAGCAGCGCCAGCTCCACTTCGCTGCCCGCCGGCAGGAAGCCCTGGGCACTGCTGAGCTGGCCGGTGAGGGCGCGCATATTGGCCGGCACCGGCGCGTCCAGCGGCGATGACGATCGCTTCGAGACGGCAGCCGGCGGCGTGGCCGGCGCGGGCTTCTCGCTGGCGCAGGCGGCCAGCAGTACGGTCAGGGACAGGCAGAGCAGGCGGGCAAACATGGCGGACTCCATCGCGGCAGGTTCCAGGCGGGCGCCTGTATAGCCTAATGCCTGCGGCTTGTCTCGTGGGAGCGGGGTTTATTCGATCAAGCGATGCGCTACCATGAGGCTCTTATCTATTCCTCCGACAAGACTGCCCAAGACTCGCCATGCATTGTCCTTTCTGCGGCGCCCACGACACCAAAGTCATCGATTCGCGCCTGGTCGCCGAGGGCGACCAGGTTCGCCGGCGCCGCGAGTGCCTGGCCTGCGGCGAGCGTTTCACCACCTTCGAGACCGCCGAGCTGGTCATGCCGCGCCTGATCAAGCAGGACGGCAGCCGCCAGCCCTTCGACGAAGACAAGCTGCGCGCCGGCATGCAGCGCGCGCTGGAAAAACGCCCGGTGAGCATCGAGCGGCTGGAGGAGGCGCTGGCCCACATCAAGCACAAGCTGCGCGCCACCGGCGAGCGCGAGATCAAGTCGCGGGTGCTGGGCGAGCTGGTCATGGCCGAGCTGCAGAAGCTCGATGAAGTCGCCTATATCCGCTTCGCCTCGGTGTACCGCCGCTTCCAGGACCTCAACGAGTTCCGCGAGGAAATCGAGCGCCTGGCCCGCGAGCCGTCCAAGGAATGAGCGAGGTGGACGAGTTCTGGATGGCCCGCGCCATTGAGCTGGCGCGCAAGGGCTGGTACACGACCCATCCCAACCCTCGTGTGGGCTGCGTCATCGTCCGCGATGGCGAGGTGGTCGGCGAAGGCTGGCACGTGCGCGCCGGCGAGCCCCACGCGGAAGTCCACGCCCTGCGCCAGGCCGGCGACAAGGCTCGTGGCGCCACCGCCTACGTCACCCTGGAGCCCTGCAGCCACTTCGGCCGCACGCCGCCCTGTGCCGACGCGCTGATCGGCGCCGGTCTCGCCCGCGTGGTCGCCGCCATGCAGGACCCGAACCCGCAGGTCGCCGGCAGCGGCATGACACGCATCGCCGAGGCGGGCATCCAGATTCGCTGCGGCGTGCTGGAGAGCGAAGCCCGCGCGCTGAACGTGGGCTTCCTCAAGCGCATGGAAACCGGTCTGCCCTTCGTCCGCGTGAAGCTGGCGATGAGCCTGGACGGCCGCACCGCCATGGCCAGCGGGGAGAGTCAGTGGATCACCGGCCCCGCCGCGCGCCGCGCCGTGCAGCGTCTGCGCGCGCAGTCCAGCGTGGTGCTTTCCGGCGCCGATACCGTGCTGACCGACGATGCCCGCCTGACCGTGCGCCCGGCCGAGCTGGGCCTGGACGCCGAACAGACCGGGCTGGCCGCGCAGCGCCAGCCGTTGCGCGTGCTGATCGATGGTCGCCTGCGCGTGCCGCTGACCGCCACCTTCTTCCAGGCTGGCCCTGCCCTGGTGATCAGCACCCGCGACGACCCGAACTACGCCGTGGTCGGCCACGAACTGCTGAACCTCGCCGGCCTCGATGGCCAGGTCGACCTGGCGGCGCTGCTGAGCGAACTCGGCCGCCGTGGCATCAACGAAGTGCTGGTGGAAGCCGGCCCGCGCCTGGCCGGCGCCTTCGCCCGCCTCGGGCTGGTGGACGAATACAGCATCTTCATGGCGCCCAAGCTGCTCGGCTCCTCCGCGCGCCCGCTGCTGGAGCTGCCGCTGGAGCGGATGAGCGAATCCCGCGAGCTGAAGATCGTCGACATCCGTGCGGTGGGGGACGACTGGCTGGTCACCGCCAGACCGCTGTGATGGCGCGGCGGGGCTTGGGTGCCTGGCTTGCCGGCGGGCGCGGAGCGATCAATAGGAAGCTTCCGACTTGCGCCCGCCTGTGGTAAAACGCCACACGCGGTCGATGCTGTAACGACCGCGATTGACGTTCTCAGGGCGGGGTGCAAGTCCCCACCGGCGGTAATGGCGCGCAACGCGTCTAGCCCGCGAGCGCCTGTCCAGACCGGTTCGCCGGATGGCCAGGGTCAGCAGACCCGGTGTGATTCCGGGGCCGACGGTAATAGTCCGGATGAAGAGAGAACGGGATGAGCCATCGGGGCGTGCCTGCGCGCGCCCGTGAAATCCCTTCGATCGAGACGCCCTGTTTTTTAACCAAAACAGGAGTTCGCCACATGCACCATCGTTCCCAGTTGGCTACGCGGCCCTGCCGGCCAGCGGCCTTCGCCGTGCGGGAGGCCCCATGTTCACCGGCATAATCGAATCCATCGGCACCATTGCGGCCATCACCCCCAAGGGCGGTGACGTACGCCTGTACGTGAAGACCGGCAAGCTCGACCTCGCCGACGTCAAGCTCGGCGACAGCATCGCCGTCAATGGCATCTGCCTGACGGCGGTGGACCTGCCCGGCGACGGCCTCTGGGCCGACGTCAGCCGCGAGACCCTGGCGCGCACCGCCTTCGCCCAGCTCAAGATCGGCAGCCGGGTGAACCTGGAAAAGGCCCTGACCCCGACCACCCGCCTGGGCGGCCACCTGGTCAGCGGCCACGTCGACGGCGTCGGCGAGATCGTCAAGCGCGAGGAAAACGCCCGCGCCATCCAGTTCACCGTGCGCGCTCCGCGCGAGCTGGCCAAGTACATCGCGCTCAAGGGCTCGATCACCGTGGACGGCACCAGCCTGACGGTGAACGCGGTCAACGGCGCCGAGTTCGAGCTGACCATCGTCCCGCACACGGTGCAGGAGACCATCATGGCCGACTACCGCGGTGGTCGCCTGGTCAACCTCGAAGTGGACCTGCTGGCGCGCTACCTGGAGCGTCTGCTGCTGGGCGACAAGGCGGCGGAACCCGCCGCTGGCGCTGGCGGCATCACCGAAGCATTCCTGGCCGAAAACGGCTTTCTGAAACACTGATAAGGCTCGTCCCCGTATGGCACTCAACAGCATTGAAGAACTGCTCGACGACATGCGTCAGGGCAAGATGGTCATCCTCATGGATGACGAGGACCGCGAGAACGAAGGCGACCTGATCATCGCCTCCGAGTGCGTCCGCACCGAAGACATCAACTTCATGGCCCGCTTCGCCCGTGGCCTGATCTGCATGCCGATGACCCGCGAGCGCTGCGAGCGCCTGGGCCTGCCGCTGATGGTGCAGCGCAACGGCTCCGGCTTCGGCACCAAGTTCACCGTCTCTATCGAGGCCGCCGAAGGCGTCACCACCGGCATCTCCGCCGCCGACCGCGCCCGCACCGTGCAGGCCGCCGCGGCGAAGAACGCCGTCGCCGCCGACATCGTCAGCCCCGGCCACATCTTCCCGCTGATGTCGCAACCCGGCGGCGTGCTGGCTCGCGCCGGCCATACCGAAGCAGCCTGCGACCTGGCGCGCATGGCCGGGTTCGAGCCGTCCGGGGTGATCTGCGAGATCATGAACGACGACGGCACCATGGCCCGTCGCCCGGAACTGGAAGAGTTCGCCAAGCAGCACAACATCAAGATCGGCACCATCGCCGACCTGATCCACTACCGCCTGATCCACGAGCGCACCGTCGAGCGCCTGGCCGAGCAGAAGCTGGACACCGAGCTGGGCCAGTTCAACCTGATCACCTACCGCGACTCCGTGGAAGGCGACGTGCACCTGGCGCTGACCCTGGGCAACGTCTGCCCCGAAGAGCCGACCCTGGTGCGCGTGCACAACCCCGACCCGCTGCGCGACCTGCTGATGGTCAACCAGGCGGGCCGCTGGAGCCTGCGCGCGGCCATGGCCAAGGTGGCCGAGGCCGGCTCCGGCGTGGTCCTGCTGCTGGGCCACCAGGTGGGCGGCGACGACCTGCTGGCGCATGTCCGCGAGATCACCAACACCCCGGCGCCGGTGCAGAAGCCGACCACCACCTACAGCACCGTGGGTGCCGGTTCGCAGATCCTGCGCGACCTGGGCGTGCGCAAGATGCGCCTGATGTCGGCGCCGATGCGCTTCAACGCGATATCCGGTTTTGACCTGGAAGTTGTAGAATATCTGCCCGCTGACGGGCAGCACTGATTGCGCACGACGCACTCGGTACTCCCCGAATGAACCTCGCCGCCGTGCCCTGGCACGGCGGCGCCGTTCTTCTACCCTATTTGCGGAGCGCCACGCTGACGCTCCGGCTCTTTAACAGTGAGACTTGCCCATGACCCTGAAGACCATCGAAGGTACCTTCATCGCCCCCAAAGGCCGCTTCGCCCTGGTGGTTGGCCGCTTCAACAGCTTCGTGGTGGAAAGCCTGGTGGAAGGCGCCATCGACGCGCTGGTGCGCCACGGCGTTGCCCAGGACGACATCACCGTGATCCGCGCGCCGGGCGCCTTCGAAATCCCGCTGGTGGCGCAGAAAGTCGCCCAGCGCGGCGAGTTCGACGCCATCATCGCCCTCGGCGCGGTGATCCGTGGCGGCACCCCGCACTTCGAATACGTAGCCGGTGAGTGCACCAAAGGTCTGGCGCAGGTTTCCCTGCAGTTCGGCGTGCCGGTCGCCTTCGGCGTGCTGACTGTCGACTCCATCGAACAAGCCATCGAGCGCTCCGGCACCAAGGCCGGCAACAAAGGCGCCGAAGCTGCCCTGTCCGCCCTGGAAATGGTGAGCCTGCTGTCGCAGCTGGAGGCCAAGTGAGCCAGGACAGCGGCACTCCGGCAAAGCCCGCCAAGCCGAACAAGATCGCCATGCGCCGCAAGGCCCGCAGCCTCGCGGTGCAGGCCCTGTACTCCTGGCAGATGGCTGGCCAGCCGCTCAACGAGATCGAGGCGACCTTCCGCACCGACAACGATTTCAGCGATGTCGACGGCGCCTACTTCCACGAGATCCTGCACGGCGTGCCGCGCCTGAAGAGCGACCTGGACGAGGAATTCACCCCGTGCCTGGATCGCCCGCTGGATGAAATCGACCCGGTGGAACTGGCCATCCTGCGCCTGGCTACCTATGAGCTGCGCAACCGCCTGGACGTGCCGTACAAGGTCGTCATCAACGAAGGTATCGAGCTGGCCAAGACCTTCGGCGCCACCGACGGACACAAGTTCGTCAACGGCGTGCTGGACAAGCTCGCTCCGCGCCTGCGGGCAGCGGAACTGCGCGGCGCCAAGCGCTGAGACCCTGTCCATGCTCCTACTGCGAGACCGTGATCGGAACTCATGCGCTGCTCTTCGTTCCGCTGGCGGCCTCTCGCTACAGAGCCTGGACCGGTTCTGAGCATGGGTGAGTTCGAGCTGATCCGTCGCTACTTCGCCTCGGCCGCCTGTGCGGCCGGCGGCGAGGCAGTGGCCTTGGGGATCGGCGACGACTGTGCGCTCCTTGCGCCCAAGGCCGGCGAACAGCTGGCAATCTCCACCGATACCCTGGTCGTCGGCGTGCATTTCCCGGACGTCTGCGATCCCTTCCTGCTCGGCCAGCGCGCCCTGGCGGTGTCCGCCAGCGACCTGGCGGCCATGGGCGCCGCGCCCATCGGCTTCACCCTCGCCCTGACCCTACCCGAGGCCGACCCGGCCTGGCTGGAGGGGTTTGCCCGTGGTTTGAACCAGAAGGCGCAGGAATGCGCGCTGGCGCTGATCGGCGGCGATACCACCCGTGGCCCGCTGGCGATGACCGTCACGGTATTCGGCGGCGTGCCCGCCGGGCAGGCGCTGACCCGCGCCGGCGCGCGACCGGGCGACCTGCTCTGTGTCGGCGGCCCGCTGGGCGAGGCGGGCGGGGCGTTGCCGCTGGTGCTGGGCGAGATGAGCGCCGAGCCCTGGATTGCCGAGCCGCTGCTGGCGCGCTACTGGTCGCCGCAGCCGCAACTGGACTTCGGCCAGGCATTGCGCGGCAAGGCCACGGCGGCGCTGGATATTTCCGACGGGCTGCTGGCCGACTGCGGCCATATCGCCCGCGCCTCCGGCGTGGCGCTCGTGGTGGAGGCCGACAGGCTGCCGGAAAGCCCGGCGCTGCACGCCCTGCTCGGCGCGGAACGCGCGCTGCAACTCAAGCTGGGCGCCGGCGACGATTACGTGCTGGCCTTTACCCTGCCCGCCGAGCACCTGCCGGCGCTTTCGGCGAACTGGCCGGCCCTGCGCATGGTCGGTAGGGTGGAAGCCGGTTCGGGCGTGCGCGTGCTCGATGGCGCTGGCGCCGACATCACGCCGCGTCAGGGCGGCTATCTGCATTTCATGGAGTGACCGTGACAGAACACCCCGATCAGGCCCCGGCCCAACCCGTGCCCCATTCGGTATGGCGCAATCCCTGGCACTTCCTGGCCTTCGGCTTCGGCTCGGGCACCTTGCCCAAGGCGCCAGGCACCTGGGGTTCGCTGGTTGCGCTACCCTTCATACCACTGTGGCAGATGCTGCCGGACTGGGGTTACTGGCTGATGCTGGGCGTCACCATGCTGTTCGGCTTCTGGCTGTGCGGCAAGGTCGCCGACGATCTGCGCGTGCACGACCATGAAGGCATCGTCTGGGACGAAATGGTCGGCATGTGGATCACCCTCTGGCTGGTGCCGGAAGGCTGGTGGTGGTTGCTGGTGGGTTTCGTGGTGTTCCGCATCGTCGACATCGCCAAGCCCTGGCCGATCAGCTGGATCGACCGCAACGTCCACGGCGGCGTCGGCATCATGCTCGATGACGTGCTGGCCGGTGTCTTCGCCTGGCTGGTGATGCAAGGCCTGACATGGGGTTGGGCCCACTGGCTGATCTGAGGACGAGCGATGCGCCGACTGCTGTGCCTGCTCCTCTGCCTGTGCTGGCTGCCGGCGCTTTCCACCCCCTCGGCCCTGGCCGCCGAAACGCCCGCCGGGCTGCCGGCGGAGATCCGCGTGGTCAGCGAGGTCTGGATCAACTACAGCCAGGCCGACGGCCGTGGCCTGGCCTGGGACCTGCTGCGGGCGATCTACGAGCCCGCGGGCGTGCGCCTGAGCCTGCGCAGCGAACCCTACGTGCGCTCGGTCGGGCTGGTGCAGCGCGGCGAAGCGGATGCCTGGGTCGGCTCCTACCGCAATGAAATCGACCACGTCATCTATCCGCACTGGCCCTATGACGTCGACCCCATCGGCGCGCTGGGCCTGAAGACGTCGGCCGCCCCGACCCTGGCCACGCTGGACCGCTACCGCCTGGCGTGGATGCGCGGCTATGCCTTCGATCGCTACCTGGACCACCTCAAGCAGCGCAACGAACTGCAACGCCGCAGCTCCGCGCTGCCGATGCTCGACGGCCACCGCATCGACTACTTCATCGATGCGCGGCCGGAGCTGGAAGAGATGATCGCGGCGACGGGTGTCGACGCCAGCGCGTACCGCATCACCGATGTCGGCTCGATTCCGCTGTATCTTGGTTTCGCCAACAATGACCGTGGGCGTGCGCTGGCGAAACTCTACGATTCGCGCATGCAGGCCCTCTACCGCAGCGGCGAGCTGGAGCGCCTCTTCGCCCGCTGGCACTGGCCCTACGCCCCGCTGAAACCGTTGCTGCCGCCCAAGGAGTGATCGCATGCGCCTGTCTGCCCTGATCTGCCTGTCCCTCTGCTCCCTCGCCGCCGTGGCGGCGCCCCAGGTGCAGGTGGTCGGTCTGTTTCCCGGCGCCGCGGTGCTCAGCGTCGACGGCCAGCGCAAGCTGGTGAAGGTCGGGCAGACGGGCCCGGAAGGCATCCAGGTGGTCAGCGCCGACAGCCACAAGGCGGTGTTGCGCGTGGGGGGCGTCGAGCAGACCTACGAGCTGAGCCGTGAATACAACACCGAAGGCTATGCCGCGCCGGCCGCGCGCACCCAGATGAGCATCGCCCGCGGCACCGGCGGCCACTACTGGGTGGCGGGCACCATCAACAACCAGAGCGCGCAGTTCCTGGTGGATACCGGCGCCACCTCGGTGGCGATGAACGAAGGCCAGGCCCGCCGCCTGGGCCTGGACTACCGCGCCAGCGGCACGCCGATGATGGCGTCCACCGCCAGCGGCACGGCCAAGGGCTGGCGGGTGACGCTCAACAGCGTCAAGCTCGGCGGCGTCGAGGTCCTGGGCGTCGAGGCGGTGGTGCTCGAAGGCGAGTTCCCCACCGACATCCTGCTGGGCATGAGTTACCTCAACCGCGTGGGCTGGCGTGAAGAGCAGGGCATCATGTACATCCAGGCCAAGCAATGACCGCGCGGCTTCTATCAACCGCGTCGATGCTTATCTTGCAGAATTCGCAATGACGGCGCGGCCGGTGCTGCTGTTACAATGCCGGTCCTCCTTCCTTAGATAAATCTTTCAGGAGTTTCCGGTGTCTGTCGTTTTCGTCGCCGCCTCCAAGCTGCCCACTCCCTTCGGCGAATTCACCATGCATGGCTTCCTCGACGAGGAAACCGGCAAGGAACACGTCGCCCTGACCATGGGCACGCTCGACGACGGCCAGCCGGTGCTGGGGCGTCTGCATTCCGAGTGCCTCACCGGCGATGCGCTGTTCAGCCTGCGCTGCGACTGTGGCTTCCAGCTCGAGGGCGCGCTCTCGGCCATCGCCAACGAAGGCCGCGGCGTGCTGCTGTACCTGCGCCAGGAAGGCCGTGGCATCGGCCTGCTCAACAAGATCCGCGCCTACGCCCTGCAGGATGAAGGCGCCGACACCGTGGAAGCCAACCTGGCCCTGGGCTTTGGCGCCGACCAGCGCGACTACGCCATGTGCCTGCCGATGCTCCAGCACCTGGGCGTCTGCTCGCTCAAGCTGATGACCAACAACCCGCGCAAGGTGAAGGCGCTGGAAGGCTACGGCCTGACCGTCGCCGAGCGCGTACCGCTGCAGAAGGGCCTGAACCCGCACAACAAGCGCTACCTGCAGACCAAGGCCGGCAAGCTGGGCCACATGCTGGGCAACATGCACCAGGGCGAAGCCGAGGCCGAGGTCTCTGCGTCGTGAACCGCGCCGCCGCCCGGCGCCGCTTGAACCTGCTCTGGTGGCTGCTGCTGGCGCTCGCGCTGGCGCCGCAGCAATTGATGCTGGCGCTGGTGGGCGATGCGCCCGGGCCAGAATCCCTCGCCACGCCGGTGTTCGTCGTCGGCCTGCTGTCGATGTTCCTCACGCTGCCGCTGTTCCGCCGCTACAAGCATGCGCTGATTGCCACCGGCAAGGCCCGCGACAGCGCCGACGAGCCCGCCGCCTGGCAGGCGCTGGGTAGCGCGCAGCGCCGCGGTGCGCTGGTCGGCAGCCTGCCGGCCTGGATTGGCGCGCTGGCGGTGCTGGTCGACCTGCATGGCGTGCCGGTCCTGCTGCTGGGCTTCGCCAGCCTGATCATCCTCTGGCTGTACCGCCTGCCGCGCCAACTGGCCTGATGCGCCGTCTCCTCTGCCTGCTCCTGCTGCTCGCCGGCCTGCCTGCTGCGGCGGCGGAGCGGGTGGTCAGTCTGGCGCCCTCGCTCACCGACATGGTCCTCGAACTGGGCGCCGCCGACCGGCTGGTCGGCCTTCTGGATGGCGCGCCGCGTCCGGATTCCCTGCAGGCCCTGCCATCCGTCGGTCGCTACGGTCAGGTCAACCTCGAACAGATCCTTGCCCTGCAACCCGACCTGCTGCTGGTCTGGCCCGGTGCCGTGCCGGAGGCGCAGCTGCAGCGCCTGAAGGGCGTCGGCATTCCGCTCTATGTGGCCGACCCGCACCATCTGCAGGATATCTCCCGGCAACTGCGCGAACTGGGCGAGCGCCTGGGCCAGGCGGAGAAGGGTCGTGAGCTGGCGCAGGCCTTCGATGCACGCGTGGCGCAGCTGCGCGCGCAGTACCGCCGCGAGCCGCCGCTCAAGGTGTTCTACCAGGTGTGGGATCGCCCGCTGTACACGGTCGGTGGGCGGCAGATCATCAGCGAGGCGCTGGAGGTTTGCGGTGGCCGCAACCTGTTCGCCGATCTCGACCTGCCGGCGCCTCAGGTTGGCCAGGAGGCCGTGTTGGCGCGCGACCCGCCGGTGATCCTGGCGGCCAGTGACGACCAGCTGAGGGGCTGGGCCAGCATGCAGCAACTTCGCGCCACACGGCTGAAGCAGCTCTGGGTGGTGCCGGATCGCAACCTGGAGAGGCCGAGCTTCGCGATGCTCGACGCCACGGAAAAGCTCTGCCGGTTGCTGGCGGGGGCCAAGGCCGGCAACTGAGCGGGCCGGGGTTCGCGAGCAAGCTCGCTCCTACAGATCACCGGAAACGCCGGAGCGGCTCTTCGTAGGAGCGAGCTTGCTCGCGAACAGCCCCTGCACTGCCGCCCCCTGTAGGGGCGCCCGTGGGCGCCATCGCGGACATGGCCCGCTCCTACAGGCAGCGGCGGGTCAGAACCCTTCCAGCACGATCTTGCCCTTGGCCGTGTTGCTTTCCAGCAGCGCATGGGCGCGGCGCAGGTTGGCGGCGTCGATCTTGCCGAAGTGCTCGCCCAGGGTGGTTTTCAGCACGCCGCTGTCGATCAGCCCGGCCACGCGCTGCAGCAGGTTGTGCTGCTCGATCATGTCGTCGGTCTGGAACATCGAGCGGGTGTACATGAACTCCCAGTGCAGCGACAGGCTCTTCTGCTTGAGCAGGCGCACGTCAAGGTTGTCCGGGTCGTCGATCAGCGCCAGGCGGCCTTGCGGGCGCAGGCTGGCGACGATTTCAGGCAGGTGCTGCTCGGTCTGGTTCAGGCTGGCCACGTGGGTGACTTCGCCGACGCCGATGCGCTTGAGTTCTTCGCTGAGCGGCTTGCGGTGGTCGATCACATGGTGCGCGCCGAGGTTGCGGACCCACTCCTGGGTTTCCGGGCGCGACGCGGTGCCGATCACGGTCATGCCGGTGAGCTGGCGTGCCAGCTGGGTCAGGATCGAGCCGACCCCGCCGGCGGCGCCGACGATCAGCAGGCTCTGCCCGGCGCTGCCCTGGCCCTCGGCCACCTGCAGGCGGTCGAACAGCAGTTCCCAGGCGGTGATGGTGGTCAGCGGCAGGGCGGCGGCGTGGGCGAAGTCCAGGCTCTGCGGCATGGGGCCGACGATGCGCTCGTCCACCAGCTGCAGCTCGGCGTTACTGCCGGGGCGGGTCAGGTCGCCGGCGTACCAGACCTTGTCGCCGGGCTTGAACAGGCTGACCTCGCTGCCCACCGCGCGGACCACGCCGGCGGCGTCCCAGCCGAGCACCTTGTACTGGCCCTCGGCGGGCTGGGCGCGCTGGCGGACCTTGGTGTCCACCGGGTTGACGGAGATGGCGCGGACTTCCACCAGCAGGTCGCGCGGGCCGGGCGTGGGCTCGGGCAGCTGGATGTCGATCAGCGAGTTGGCGTCGCTGCTGGGCAGGCTCTGGGTGTAGCCGATGGCTTTCATGGGCGTGTTCCTATGGGGTGGAAACGATCAGTCGATGCGGTTCATCAGGCGGATGTCGAGTTCCGCCAGGTCCGCTTCGGCGGCCTTCACGAAGGCCTGGAAATGCGGCGTGGCCTCGTGCTCGGCCAGGGCCTCCTCGTCGCGCCATTGCTCGATCATGTAGATCAGGTCGGCGTCCTTGAGGTCGCGGTGCAGGTCGTACTGCAGGCAGCCGGCCTCGGCGCGGGACGGTGCGAGCAGGCCGTGCAGGCGCTCCTGCAGGCTGTCGGCGCGGCCGGGTTTGGCGCGAATGATGGCAATCAGGGTCAGGCTCATCCGTGTATCTCCAGGTGAGGCGGGGAAGGTGAGGGCATGCTGCTCTCTTTCGCTGGCAAGAAAAACCGCGTAAGTAGAGAGTCTCTTTCAAAGGATTTTTGAAAATGCTGCGTTTCGACGACCTGCAGATCTTCGTCCGCACCGCCGAGCGCGGCAGCCTCTCGGCGGCTGCCCGCGAGCTGGAGCTGTCGCCAGCTGTGGCCAGCGCGGCGCTCAAGCGCCTGGAAAGCGAGCTGGATGTGCGCCTGTTCGCCCGCTCCACCCGCAGCCTGCGCCTGACCGCCGAGGGCGAGCTGTACCTGGCCCACGCCCGCGCCGCGTTGCAGAGCCTGGACGACGGACGCCAGTTGCTCGCCGGTGGCAAGAGCGAGATCGCCGGGAATTTCCAGGTCTCGGCGCCGTCGGATTTCGGCCGCAATGTGCTGCTGCCCTGGCTCGACGAATTCCAGGCGCTGCACCCGCGGATGAACCTGCGCCTGCTGATCAGCGATCGCCAGGTCGATCTCTACCGCCAGCCGGTGGACGTGGCCTTCCGCCTCGGCCTGCCGGGCGACTCGAACCTGGTGGCGCTGCCGCTGGCGCCGGACAACCGCCGGGTGCTGTGCGCCGCGCCGGAGTATTTCGCCCGCCACGGCAAGCCCACGCACCCGGACGACCTGCAACGGCACAACTGCCTGCTCTACATGCTCGGCGGCCGCGCCCACGAACGCTGGCGCTTCAGCGACAGCCGCAAGCAGCACGAGGTGACGGTGAGCGGCGACCGCCTCTGCGACGACGCCGACGTGGTGCGGCGCTGGGCCGTGGCGGGGCAGGGGCTGGTGTACAAGTCCTGGCTGGACGTGGCGGCCGACGTGCGCGCCGGCCGGCTGGAGGTGGCGCTGGCGGATTACCTGGGCGAGGCCACCCCGATGAACCTGTTCTGCACCCACCGCGCCCAGCTCAGCCGGGCGGTGACGCAGCTGCGCGAATTCGTCCAGCTGCGCTGCGCCGAGCACATGCGCGGCTGCCCCTGGGCCTGATCAGAGCGGCGTGTAGCGGTGGATCGCCGCCGACAGGCCCCAGGCGCTGGCCACTGCCAGCAGCACCATGGCGGTCGGCAGCAGGCTCCACCAGATGCGCGGCGCCAGGGCCGGCAACTCGCTGCGGCGCTGACTTATCCACAGGCTGGCGGCGCACACCGAGGCGCCGAGCAGCGCGCCGGCGATGACATCGCTGGGCCAGTGCGCGCCCAGGTACACGCGGGACAGGGCGATGCAGGCGGCGGGGATGACCGCCAGCAGCATCCAGGCCAGGCGCACGCGCGGGGATTTCTCCCGGCTGGCCAGCACGCCGAGCACCAGGAAGAACGCGAAGGACGCGGAGGCGTGGCCGCTGGGCATGCTGAAGGCGGACAGCGGGTCGGCGATTACCTCCGGGCGGGCGCGGCTGAACAGGTGCTTGAGCGTGGTGTTGAGCAGCGCGGTGCCGACCATGGTGCCGGCGGCGAAGATGGCATGGCGCCACAGCCGCAGTGCGGCCAGCAGCACCGCCAGCAGCGCGCCGGCAATGAACTGGGTGCGGAAGTCGCCGACCCGGGTCACGGCCACCGCCACGTGGTCCAGCCAGGCTTGGCGATGTTCCTGCACCAGGGCCATCAGACCCTTGTCCAGCGCATCGAGGTGCGGCCAGCCGACCAGCAGGGCGATCAGCAGGGCGAAACAGCCCGCGGCGCCGATCAGCGGGGCGTTGCGCTCCTTGCTCAGTTCGGCGTGGATGATCAGGGCGAACACCGCGGCGATACAGGCGGCGACCACCCCGGCCTCCGGCCAGAAACCGTCCGGCAGCGGCAGGCGCATGGCCGCGCCAGTGGCCCAGCCGGGCACCAGGTAGGCGATGGACCAGCCGGCGGCCGCGACGATGGAGACCGCCAGGAAACGGCCGAAGGGCATGTCGAGCATGCCGGCGATCATCGGCAGGAACGGCCGCAGCGCGCCGATGAAGCGGCCGACCAGCAGGCTGGCGACGCCGTAGCGGTGGAAGAAGCCTTCGGCGCTGGCCATCCATTCCGGATGATGGCGCAGTACCGGCAGGCGGCGGATGTCCTGGTGGAAGTGGCGGCCGATCCAGTACGACGACAGGTCGCCCAGCAGCCCGCCGAAGAACGCCAGCGCCAGGGTTTCCCCCAGCCCCAGGGCGCCGCTGCCGGCCAGCACGGCGATGGCGAAGAGCATCACCACGCCGGGCAGGATGATGCCGATGACGGCGGCGCATTCGAGGAAGGCGACCAGGAACAGGACCAGGGCGAGCCATTGCGGGTGGGTCGCCATCCAGGCGTTGAAGGCGGCGAGATCGATCATCGGCGGGAGTCGTCCTGGGGTTCGAGCAGATAGTAGTCGTGACCTTCGACCTGCCCGCGGCGCAAGGGGTTGCGCGTGCAGAAGGGCGCGAAGGCGGCGTCGACGAAGCGGTACATCAGGTGTTCGTCGCGGCCGTGGGGAATCCCCAGGCGTGCGGCCTGGATGACCTGCGCGGGGCGTTCGCCGATATCGTCGACGAACAGGCGCTGCGGGTCGAAACGGCGGGCGTCCCACTCCGGCACCTTCAGGCCCAGGGCGCGGCAGAGCAGGGTCTGGCCGGCGCACAGCTTGCCCGGCGCGCGTTCGCTGCCGTCTGCCGCCGGGTTGAGCTGGCGCATGCGGGCCAGGGCGGCGTCGCCGGAGATACGGTCCAGCCAGGGGTGGCCGGACTTGATCAGCACCGCATTGCCCGGCCCGCCGGCGCTGAAGTTCAGCGAGTCGCCGCCGCGGGCGTAATACATATAGATGTGGCCGCCATCGAGGAACAGCGCCTTGCGCTTCTCGGTGTAGCCGAGGGAGGCGTGGCTGCCCTTTTCGTCCAGGTAGTAGGCCTCGGTTTCGATGATCCGTGCCGACAGCCAGAGGTCGCCGACGCGGTGGCGGATCACCTTGCCCAGCAGCTCGCGGGCGACGGTGAGCGCGTCGCGGTTGAAGAAGGCGTCCGGCAGCGGGTTGGCCTCGGGCCAGGGCAAACTTAGGTTGGGTTCGGCGGGCATTGGATTGTCGCGGTTCTCGGGCCGGTCTTAGGCTGGGGAATCATAACAACAAGATTCTTAAGCATGGCTGAACGGATCCGGGCCGACAGCGCCCACATCACCCCCAGCGCGCACTACACCGGTTACGTCTGGTACCGGCACCACCTGGCCGACCCGGCCTTCGCCACGGCGTTCGGGCGCTGGGTGCACGGCTGCGTGGCGCCGATCAACTGGGGCGCGCGGATCGGTTTCGGGCTGAATATCGAAGATTTCCTGTTACAACGTCACCTGCTCATCGATGCCCGGCTGACCCAGGCCATCGAGTCGCGCGGCGTCGCCCAGGTGGTGGAGATCGCCTGCGGTCTGTCGCCTCGCGGCCGGCGCTTCCGCGAGCGCTATCCACACCTGACCTACCTGGAGGCCGACCTGCCGCCGATGGCCGCGCGCAAGTCCGCGCTGCTGCAGGAGCAGGGCTGGCTGGACGGCAAGCACCGCGTGCGGGCGGTGGATATCCTCGCCGAGCAGGGCGAACAGAGCCTGGCGGCGCTGCTGTCGGAGCTGGACCCGGATCGCCCCGTGGTGGTGATCACGGAAGGGCTGGTGAACTACTTCCAGCGTCCGGTGATCGAGGATTTCTGGCGCCGGCTGGCCTCGGCCTTGCGGCTGTTCCCGGAGGCGACCTACCTGACCGAGCTTTACCCGGACTTGCGCGAGCACCCGCGCTACCGGCAGATCCGCTGGGGCGTCGGGCTGATCGGGCGGCTGACCCGCGGCGGCTATCCGCTGCACTACCGCAGCGCGGCGGAGATCGAACAGGCCTTCACGGGCTGCGGGTTTGGCCGGGTGGAGGTGCTCGATCCGCAGGTGGACGGCGCGGGGCTGGGCTTGCCCAAGGGGCGGATGCCGAGCCTGGTGCGGGTGATCGAGGCGCGGGTGCAGGGCTTGAGCTGAGGTGGCTGGGCGGTTCGCGAGCAAGCTCGCTCCTACACGAGGCGGCTTCGGCGAGTGCGGGCACCTGTAGGAGCGAGCTTGCTCGCGAACAGTCGGGCTTCATGTCTGCATGACGGTACCGGGGCTTCCCTCTCCCCCCGCCCTCTCCCTGAAGGGAGAGGGAGCTGTCCTGCCGGCTGATGCTGCCGTTTCATCCCGCACCGAATGGCCCCCTCTCCCCATGGGAGAGGGTTGGGGTGAGGGGCAACCCGAGCGCAGGGCCTCGATGATCAACCGATCACGCCGCCCACGCCCCTCGCTGCATCGGCACCACCATCGCCGCCAGCGCCGCGCTGGCCTGCGGGTCGCCGTGGGCGAAGATGAACGCCAGGCCTTCGCCGCTGTAGCGCAGCGGCAGGATGTCCAGTTCCGGCAGGCCGGCGGCGCTCAGTTTCCAGCCGCGCGCCGGGCGCTCGGCCGGCAGCTCGACGCGCAGCAGCCCGCCGAAATAGCCCAGCTCCGTCAGTTCGCAGCGCCATTGGCCACCGTCACCGTTGCGCAGCACGGCTCGGCTGTCGGCCGGGGCCAGGCGCGGTTCGAAGCGGCGTTCCAGGTGCAGCAGTTGCTGGCGCTGAAAGCGCGTGCTGCCGGCGGCGCTGCGCGGCAATGCTTCGCCACGCAGGAAGGGGTTGTACAGCCGCGCGCAGGCATCGCGGCGTTCGAACTGGGCCAGGTGGTCGGCGTTGTGGATCAGCGCGAACTCGGCGTTCGCGCAGGCATGGGCGAATTCGGCGTGTTCCCAGGGCTGGGTGAAATGGTCGTACTCGCCGGCCAGCACCAGGGTCGGGCATTGCGGATGGCGGTCGAAGCCGCCAAAGGCCAGCAGGCGCTGGCTGTTCTGCCGGTAGCGCTCGATTTCCGCCGGGGTCAGCCGCTGCAACTGACGCAGCAGGGCCTTGCGGAACACCGGGGAGACGCCGGTATCGGCCAGGCGCAGCGGATTGATCAGCCCGGTGAGCACGCCGTGGGCGAACGGCGTCTGCTCGCCCAGTTCCAGCCGCGCCAGGGCTTCCACCAGCAGGGCGCGGGCGCCGGGGCGGCCGAAGGCGGTGATGCCGGCCAGCAGCAGGCGACCGCAGCGCGCCGGGTGCCGGGCGGCGAACAGCGCGGCCAGGGCCGAGCCATAGGACAGCCCGATGGGCATCAGTGGCGGCAGTTGCAGGGTCTCGGCGAAGGCGGCGATCAGGTCGGCCAGGTCTTCCAGGCTCAGCTGCGGCGCCAGTTGCAGGTTGCCGCCCTGGCTGGGCAGGTCGAGCAGGATCACCGGGTGCCCGGCGAGCAGCTCCGAGACCTCGCTGGCGAAGGAGCGGAAGCTCTGGAACGCGCCGCCCAGCAGCAGGACCGGCGGGCGGCTGTCATCCTCGCGCGACGAAAAGGCCTGGTAGTGCAGTTGCCAACCGTCCAGTTCCAGCACCGCCGGGGCGGCGGTCAGGGACTGGGCGCTGTAATCGGTGCGATAGCGCATGGCAGTTCTCCGGCGGTGGGCCGCCTCTTGTTGTTCTTCCCTGGCGTGAGTCCCTGGCATGCGAGCACTGCGGGGGCAGCTGGCCGCGCGGTCCGTTGCTCGTGGTGCATGGCCAAGGAAAAGTGGCAACGGCCCCCGAGCAAGGTAACCAGCCGATACGAAATTGTTTACCCAACCTTCGGGCGGCAGAGAGGGGAGGGGAGGGCCGGGTGTAACCGGCGGCGGGGGATGGCGGGCGGCAGCGTTACGTGAAGCGCGTCGCCGACCGGCCGGCTGCTGTGGCTGGCCGCTGAGGGGGCGCTCCCGCTATACTTGCGCATTTCCCTCACGCAGACGCGTTAGATCATGACCGAGTCCGTTCTCGACTATATGAGCCGCCTGGGCCGCGCCGCCCGTGAAGCGTCGCGCGTTGTCGCGCGCGCCACGACCGCGCAGAAGAACAAAGCCCTGCTGGCCGCCGCCGATGCCCTGGACGCCGCCCGCGCCCAACTGACCGACGCCAACGAACAGGATCTGGCCAATGGCCGTGCCAATGGTCTTGAGCCAGCCATGCTCGACCGCCTGGCCCTGACCCCGGCGCGCATCGACGACATGATCGAGGGCCTGCGCCAGGTCGCCTCGCTGCCGGACCCGATCGGTGAAATCCGCGACATGCGCTACGTGCCGTCCGGTATCCAGCTGGGCAAGATGCGCGTGCCGCTGGGCGTGGTGGGGATCATCTACGAATCCCGTCCGAACGTGACCATCGACGCCGCCAGCCTGTGCCTGAAGTCCGGCAACGCGACCATCCTGCGTGGCGGTTCCGAGGCGATCCATTCCAACCAGGCCATCGCTGCGTGCATCCAGAAGGGCCTGGCCGAAGCCGGCCTGCCGGCCAGCGCCGTGCAGGTGGTGGAAACCACCGACCGCGCCGCCGTCGGCGCGCTGATCACCATGCCCCAGTACGTGGACGTCATCGTTCCGCGCGGCGGCAAGGGCCTGATCGAGCGCATCAGCCGCGACGCCAAGGTCCCGGTGATCAAGCACCTGGACGGCATCTGCCACGTCTACATCGACGTCGCCGCCGACCTGGACAAGGCGATCCGCGTCGCGGACAACGCCAAGACCCAGCGCTACGCGCCGTGCAACACCATGGAAACGCTGCTGGTGCATGCCGGCATCGCCGACCGCGTGCTGCCGCCGCTGGCCGCCATCTACCGCGACAAGGGCGTGGAGCTGCGCGGCGACGCCGCCACCCGCGCGCTGCTGGGCGCCGACGTGCTGGAAGCCACCGAGCAGGACTGGCGCACCGAGTACAACGCGCCGATCCTGTCGATCCGCATCGTCGACGGCCTCGACGCCGCCATCGAGCACATCAACACCTATGGCTCGCAGCACACCGACGCGATCGTCACCGAGAACTTCACCGACGCCCGGCGCTTCCTCACCGAAGTGGACTCGGCCTCGGTCATGGTCAATGCCTCCACCCGTTTCGCCGATGGCTTCGAGTACGGCCTGGGCGCGGAGATCGGCATCTCCACCGACAAGCTGCACGCCCGCGGCCCGGTTGGCCTGGAAGGCCTGACCAGCGAGAAGTACGTGGTGTTCGGCGACGGGCACGTGCGGACCTGATGAACAAGGCGCGTTCCCGTCGGGTCGGTCTGTTCGGCGGCACCTTCGACCCGGTGCACATCGGCCATCTGCGCAGTGCGCTGGAGATGGCCGAGCAGTTCGAGTTCGACGAACTGCGCCTGATCCCCAACTTCCGCCCGCCGCACCGTGACACCCCGCAGGTGAAACCGGCGCAGCGGCTGGCGATGGTCGAACTGGCAGTAGCCGGTGTGGCCCCGCTGGTGGTCGACGACCGCGAGCTGAAGCGCGACAAACCCTCCTACACCATCGACACCCTGGAGTCGCTGCGTGGGGAGCTGGATGAGCAGGACCAGTTGTTCCTGCTGGTTGGCTGGGACGCATTCTGCGGCCTGCCGACCTGGCATCGCTGGGAAGCGCTGCTGGAGCACTGTCATATCGTCGTGCTGCAGCGCCCGGATGCCGACAGCGAGCCGCCGGAAGACCTGCGCGACCTGCTGGCGGCGCGCAGTGTTGCCGACCCGAAGGCGATGACCGGCCCCGCCGGGCAGATCACCTTCGTCTGGCAGACGCCGCTGGCGGTTTCGGCCACCCAGATCCGCCAACTCCTGTCGCAGGGGCGCTCGGTGCGCTACCTGGTGCCGGACGCGGTATTGAACTATATCGAGGCGCACGGCCTGTACCAGGCGCCCCACTGAACGAGTCAGAGAGTCATTCAATGCAAACCGAACAACTGGTCGAGCTGGCCATCGCCGCTCTGGAAGATCTCAAGGCGCAGGACATCGTCGTCATCGACGTGCGCGAGAAAACCAGCATCACCGACGCCATGGTCATCGCCACCGGCGCCTCCAGCCGTCAGGTCAAGTCGCTGGCCGACAACGTCCTGGAGAAGGTCAAGGAACAGGGCGTGCGCCCAATCGGCAGCGAAGGCCAGGAAGGCGGCGAGTGGGTCCTGATCGACCTCGCCAACGTCGTGGTCCACGTCATGCAGCCGGCCACCCGCCAGTTCTACGACCTCGAGCGCCTGTGGCAGGGCGCCGAGCAGAGCCGCGCCCAGCACAGCGCCGAGTAAGTCTGTCGTGCGTCTGCGTCTGATCGCGGTCGGCTCGCGCATGCCGCGCTGGGTGGAAGAGGGCTGGGCCGAGTACGTCAAGCGGCTGCCCTCGGAGCTGTCCCTGGAACTGGTGGAAATCCCGCTGAACACGCGCGGCAAGAACGCCGACGTGGCGCGGCTGATCCGCCAGGAAGGCGAGGCCATGCTGAGCAAGGTCCAGCCTGGGGAACGCATCGTCACCCTGGAAGTCGAAGGCAAGCCCTGGAGCACCCCCCAGCTGGCGCAGGAACTCGACCGTTGGCGCCTGGACGCGCGCACCGTCAACCTCATGGTCGGCGGGCCGGAAGGCCTGGCGCCGGAGGTCTGCGCGCGCAGCGAGCAGCGTTGGTCGCTGTCGCCGCTGACCCTGCCGCACCCGCTGGTGCGGATCCTGGTCGGCGAGCAGATCTACCGCGCCTGGACGGTTCTGTCCGGGCACCCCTACCACAAGTAGTCGTAGCCGTTTTCGATGCCGCAGCCGATACAGCTCAAGGACCACGAGAAGGACGCCCGTCTGGTCCGCGCCCGCGTCATCGTCGGCGGGGTGGCGATCTTCCTGCTCGCCCTGGTGCTGGTGGCGCGCATGTATCACCTGCAGGTGACGCAGTACGACTACCACTCGACGCTGTCGGAGAACAACCGCGTCCACGTGCAGCCGATTCCGCCCAATCGCGGGCTGATCTTCGACCGCAACGGGGTGATCATCGCCGACAACCGTCCCAGCTTCAGCCTGACCATCACCCGCGAGCGCACCGAGAACCTGCAGGACACGCTCAAGGCGCTGGTGGACATCCTCGGTCTGACCGAGGAAGACAAGGCCATCTTCGAGAAGCGCATGAAGCAGGGGCGCCGGCCGTTCGAGCCGGCGCCGATCATGTTCGAGCTGTCCGAAGAGCAGATCGCCCGCATCGCGGTGAACCAGTACCGCCTGCCCGGCGTCGACGTGACCGCGCAGTTCGTCCGCCATTACCCGCTGGGCGAGCACTTCGCGCACTCGGTCGGCTACGTCGGGCGGATCAACGAGGCGGAGCTGAAGAAGCTCGACCCGGTGGCCTATTCGGGCACCCACCACATCGGCAAGACCGGCGTGGAGAAATTCTACGAGGATGCGCTGCACGGCACCGTGGGCTACGAGGAAGTCGAGACCAACGCCCGTGGCCGCGTCCTGCGCGTGCTCAAGCGCACCGAACCGGTGTCCGGCCGCGACATCGTGCTGAGCATCGACAGCAAGCTGCAGGCCGCCGCCGAAGCGGCGCTGGCCGGGCGGCGCGGCGCCATCGTGGCGATCCAGCCGTCCACTGGCGACGTGCTGGCCATGGTCAGCCAGCCAAGCTATGACCCCAACCTGTTCGTCACCGGCATCAGCTTCAAGGATTACGCCGCGCTGCGCGATTCCGAGGACCGCCCGCTGTACAACCGCGTGCTGCGCGGCCTGTACCCGCCGGGTTCGACGGTGAAGCCGGCGGTGGCCATCGCCGGTCTCGATGCCGGCGTGGTGACGCCCACCAGCCGCGTGTTCGACCCCGGCTACTACCAGTTGCCGAACTACGACCACAAGTACCGCAACTGGAACCGCACGGGCGACGGCTGGGTGACCCTGGAGACCGCGATCATGCGCTCCAACGACACCTACTTCTACGACCTGGCGCATAAGCTGGGGATCGACCGCCTGCACGACTACATGAGCGAGTTCGGCTTCGGCCAGCGCGTCGCCCTGGACATGTACGGCGAGGCCGAGGGCCTGATGCCGTCCCGCCAGTGGAAGCGCGCCCTGCGCCGGCAGGCCTGGTTCCCCGGCGAAACCCTGATCCTGGGCATCGGCCAGGGCTACATGCAGGCCACGCCGCTGCAGCTGGCGCAGATGACCGCGCTGATCGCCAACCGCGGCAAGTGGATCCGCCCGCACCTGGCCAAGACCATCGACGGCAAGCCGCCGGTCGACGGGGAGCCGATGCCCGATATCGTCCTCAAGGACCCCAACAACTGGAACCTGGTGGACTACGGCATGCAGCAGGTGGTGCACGGCGCCCGCGGTACCGCGCACAAGGTCGGCGCCACCTCGGTCTACCGCATCGCCGGCAAGTCCGGTACCGCGCAGGTGGTGGCGATCAAGCAGGGCGAGAAGTACAACCGCTCCAAGCTGCTCGAACGCCACCGTGACCACGCACTGTTCGTCGGCTTCGCGCCGGCCGACAACCCGCAGATCGCCGTGGCGGTGATGGTGGAGAACGGCGAGTCCGGCTCCGGCGTCGCCGCCCCCGTGCTCAAGGCCGTGACCGATGCCTGGTTGCTCGACGAGAGTGGCAGGCTCAAGCCCGAATACGCACCGCAGGCGACGGCGGAGGCGCCCAAACCATGACCATGAACGGTAACTTCGACCGCACGCTGTCCAGCGAAGACGTGATGAAGCGGCGCTCCACGCTGCTCCAGCGCCTGCACATCGACGGCTTGCTGCTGCTCCTGCTGCTGACCCTCGGTTCGGTCGGCCTGTTCGTCCTGTATTCCGCCAGCGGCAAGAGCTGGGACCTGTTGATCAAGCAGGCATCGTCCTTCGGCATGGGCCTTGGCGCGATGTTCGTGCTGGCGCAGATCGAACCGCGCTTCCTCGCTCGCTGGGTGCCGCTGGGCTACCTGATCGGCGTGGCGCTGCTGGTGGTGGTGGACGTGATGGGCCACAACGCCATGGGCGCCACCCGCTGGATCAATATCCCCGGGGTGATCCGCTTCCAGCCGGCGGAGTTCATGAAGCTGCTGATGCCCATGACCATCGCCTGGTACCTGTCCAAGCGCGCCCTGCCGCCCGGCTTCAAGCACAGCGTGGTCGGCCTGGCGCTGATCGTGGTGCCCTTCGTGCTGATCCTCAAGCAGCCGGACCTGGGCACCGCCATGCTGGTGCTGGCGTCCGGCGCCTTTGTGCTGTTTGTCGGCGGCCTGCGCTGGCGCTGGATCATCATGGCCGTGTCGGCCGCGGTGCCGGTGGCGGTGGGCATGTGGTACTTCGTCATGCACGACTACCAGAAGCAGCGCGTGCTGACCTTCCTCGATCCGGAAAGCGACCCGCTGGGCAGCGGCTGGAACATCATCCAGTCAAAAGCGGCCATCGGTTCGGGCGGCGTGTTCGGCAAGGGCTGGCTGCTGGGCACGCAATCCCATCTGGATTTTTTGCCGGAAAGCCACACGGACTTTATCATTGCCGTGCTCGGCGAAGAGTTCGGCCTGGTCGGCGTGTGCCTGCTGCTGGTGCTGTACCTGCTGGTGATCTACCGGGGGCTGGTGATCACGGCGCAGGCGCAGACGCTGTTCGGCAAATTGCTGGCCGGCAGCATCACCATGACCTTCTTCGTGTATGTGTTCGTCAACATTGGTATGGTCAGCGGGTTGTTGCCAGTGGTGGGGGTGCCGCTGCCCTTCATTAGTTACGGTGGAACTTCGCTGGTGACCCTGATGTCAGGGTTCGGCGTTTTGATGTCGATCCACACCCATCGCAAGTGGATCGCCCAGGTTTGATGACAAGAGTGAAGAAAGGAATGCAAGTACTGCGCGCCTGGGCTGCCAGGGGGGTGCATTGGGTCGGAATCGCGGGGGCGATCGGCATGTCCGGCGCGGCCCACGCGGGCGACTACGATGGTTCGCCCCAGGTCGCCGAGTTCGTCAGCGAGATGACCCGCGACTACGGCTTCGCCGGCGAACAGCTCATGGCCCTCTTCCACGACGTGGAGCGCAAGCAGTCCATCCTCGATGCCATCTCCCGCCCGGCCGAGCGGGTGAAGACCTGGAAGGAATACCGCCCGATCTTCGTCACCGACGCGCGCATCAACCGCGGCGTGGACTTCTGGAACCAGAACGCCGAGGCCCTGGCCCGCGCCGAGCAGGAATACGGCGTGCCGGCCCAGTACATCGTGGCCATCATCGGCGTCGAGACCTTCTTCGGCCGCAACACCGGCAATTTCAAGGTGATGGACGCGCTGTCCACCCTGGGCTTCGACTACCCGCCGCGCGCCGATTTCTTCCGCAAGGAACTCAAGCAGTTCCTCCTGCTGGCCCGCGAGCAGCAGGTCGACCCGCTCAGCCTGACCGGCTCCTACGCCGGCGCCATGGGCCTGCCGCAGTTCATGCCGAGCAGCTTCCGCGCCTACGCGGTGGACTTCGACGGCGACGGCCACATCAATATCTGGAGCGACCCCACCGATGCCATCGGCAGCGTCGCCAACTACTTCAAGCAGCACGGCTGGCACACCGGCGAGCCGGTGGTGTCGCAGGCGGAAGTCGCCACCTCCACCGCCGAAGACGCGCTCACCCAGGGCCTGGAGCCGCAGCTGAACCTTGGCCAGCTACGCTCCCAGGGCTGGCGTACCCATGATGTGATCCGAGACGACCTGATGGTGACCGCCATGCGCCTGGAAGGCGCCCAGGGCACCGAGTACTGGGTCGGCCTGCCGAACTTTTACGTGATTACCCGTTACAACCGTAGCGCCATGTACGCTATGGCGGTGCATCAGCTGGCTGGCGAGATCGCCAAGGCGAGAGGTGTCCATTGAGCAAGCGAATCGCAAGTCCCGGCCTCTGGTCGCTGGCCGCCTGCGTTGGCCTGAGCACCGTGTTCCTCGCCAGCTGCACCGGCAACCGCACGCCGCAGCCGCAGCAGCCGGTGGCCAGCAGCGGGATTTCCGGGCCGTATGACTACAACCGTCCGCACCGCGACGGCGCGCCCTGGTGGGACGTGGACGTCTCGCGCATCCCCGATGCCGTGCCGATGCCGCACAACGGGCCGTTCAAGAACAACCCCTACACCGTCCTGGGCAAGACCTACTACCCGCTCAACAACGCGAGCACCTACAGCGTGGTGGGCACCGCCTCCTGGTACGGCACCAAGTTCCACGGCCAGGCCACCGCCAACGGCGAGCAGTACGACCTGTACGGCATGACCGCCGCGCACAAGACCCTGCCGCTGCCCAGCTACGTGCGCGTGACCAACCTGGACAACGGCAAGAGCGTCATCGTCCGCGTCAACGACCGCGGCCCGTTCTACTCCGACCGGGTGATCGACCTGTCCTTCGCTGCCGCCAAGAAGCTCGGCTACGCCGAGACCGGCACCGCCCACGTCAAGGTCGAGGGCATTGACCCCGACCGCTGGTGGGCCGCCCAGGGCAAGCAACCGCCGATGATCATGGCCCTGCCGAAGATGGCCGCCCAGCCCGCCGCCGCGCAGCCGCAGGCGGTCGCCATGGCCCAGCCCATCGAAACCTACACCCCGCCGCCCGCACAGCACGCCGTGCCCGTGGCGCCGGTACAGATCGACTCAAAAAAAAACGCTTCATTACCAGCCGATGGCCTGTATCTCCAGGTGGGTGCCTTCGCCAACCCGGACGCTGCGGAGCTTCTCAAGGAGAAGGTCGGCGGCCTGACGGGGGCGAAATCCTTTATCAGCTCGGTCGTGGTCAACCAGCAGACCTTGTACCGGGTACGCCTGGGACCGATCGGAACGCAGGATGAAGCAAGCCGGATGCAGGACAGCATCCGCGTGGCCAACCTTGGCCAACCCAAGCTCGTGCGCCTGGACTGAGATTCCACCGCACGTGCCGCAGCGGCCCGGCAGAGGCCGCAGCACCCGAGTTCCCCCCAAGGGGATTGTTTGACCATTAGTGAACCCCAGAGAGACGGATGAACATCTTCAACTTCGCCAAACGCCTGTCCTTGCTCGTGCTGTTCAGCGCCCCCGTGGCCAGCTGGGCAGCGGAAGTCGTTCCCGCCGCCCCGCAGCTCGCGGCCAAGGCCTGGGTGCTGATGGACGGCGCCAGCGGCAACATCCTGGTCGAGAACAACGGTGACGAGCGCCTGCCGCCCGCCAGCCTGACCAAGCTGATGACCGCCTACATCGCCACCAAGGAAATCGAAGGCGGCCGCATCGCCGAATCCGACCTGGTCACCGTCAGCGAGCACGCCTGGCGCACCGGCGGCTCGCGCATGTTCATCAAGCTCGGCTCCCAGGTCTCGGTCAGCGACCTGCTGCACGGCATCATCATCCAGTCCGGCAACGACGCCTCCGTCGCCCTGGCCGAGCACATCGCCGGCAGCGAAGACGCCTTCGCCGACATGATGAACACCACCGCGCAGAAGCTGGGCATGACCAATTCCCACTTCATGGACGCCACCGGCCTGCCCAACCCGGAGCACTACTCCTCCGCCAAGGACATGGCGACCCTGGCCCGCGCGATCATCTACGGCGAGCCGACCCACTACGCGATCTACGCGCAGAAAGAGTTCTTCTGGAATAACATCAAGCAGCCCAACCGCAACCTGCTGCTGTGGCGCGACAAGACCGTCGATGGCCTGAAGACCGGCCACACCGACGAAGCCGGCTACTGCCTGGTGGCGTCCGCCGTGCGTGACGGTCAGCGCATGATCGCCGTGGTGTTCGGCACCAACAGCGAGCAGGCGCGTGCCGCCGAGACCCAGAAGCTGCTGACCTACGGCTTCCGCTTCTTCGAATCGCAGACCTTCTACAAGAAGGGCGCCGAGCTGACCAAGGCCATGGTCTGGAAAGGCTCCGATCACGAAGTCAAAGCCGGCCTGTCCGAAGACCTGACCATGACCGTGCCGCGCGGCCAGCTCAAGCAGCTGCAGGCCAACATGGTGGTCGAGCCCAATCTGATGGCGCCGATCCAGCAGGGCCAGGTGATCGGCAAGGTCGAGGTCAAGCTGGGTGACAAGGTGGTGCGCACCTCCGACCTGGTCGCGCTGAACGCCGTGGAAGAAGGCGGCTTCTTCCGCCGCGTCTGGGACAGCATCCGCCTGTTCTTCTACGGTCTGTTCAACTGACCGTCCGTCCCGGTCTTGCACTTTTGTATACAAGACCGGGATTGACCTGCCCGCGCGGTCGCAAACTCGGGTAAAATGCCCGCCTGCGACTGCCCGGCCCTTGCGTGGCCCGGCATTCGTCGTCCGATCCACCCGGAGCGTCCCCATCCCGGACGCTCATGCGGAGGCGGGCCACCCGCCCGCGAGAGCCATGACTGATACCCCTGATACCGTCGATCCTCTCAAGACCGAGAACGAACAGCCCGCGCCGAAGATCGAGTTCCCCTGCGAACGCTACCCGATCAAGGTCATCGGCGATGCTGGCGAAGGCTTCTCCGACCTGGTGATCGAAGTCATCCAGCGCCACGCGCCGGACCTGGACATCACCACCCTGGTCACCCGCGACAGCCGCAACGGCCGCTTCCTGTCCGTGCAGGTGCTGATCACCGCCACCGGCGTCGACCAACTGCAGAACATCCATAAAGACCTGCGCGCCACCGGCCGCGTCCACATGGTGCTCTGATGGGCGAAACGCTGGGCTTTCGTGAGCTGGGAATCCTTCCTTACGAGCCGACCTGGCACGCCATGCAGCGCTTCACCGCCGAGCGCGACGCCGTTACGCCCGATGAAGTCTGGCTGCTCGAACACGAGCGCGTATTCACCCAGGGCCAGGCCGGCAAGGCCGAGCACGTGCTGTTCCCCGGCGACATCCCGGTGGTGCAGGTGGACCGCGGCGGCCAGGTGACCTACCACGGCCCCGGCCAGCTGGTGGCCTACCTGTTGCTCGATGTGCGCCGCTCCGGCATCGGCGTGCGCGACCTGGTCTCGCGCATCGAGCAGAGCCTGATCGGCCTGCTCGCCAGCTACGGTGTGACCGCTGTGTCCAAACCCGATGCGCCGGGCGTCTATGTGGACGGCGCGAAGATCGCATCCCTCGGCCTGCGCATCCGCAACGGCCGTTCCTTCCATGGCCTGGCACTGAACGTGGACATGGACCTGGAACCCTTTCGACGCATCAATCCCTGCGGTTACGCAGGCATGGCCATGACCCAGCTGAGTCAGCTGGCCGGCCCCATCGCATTGGCCGATGTGCGCGAGCGCCTGCGTGGCGAACTCGTCGAACGCCTTGGCTACGCGGGACAGAAGACCCTAACGGGCGGGATCTAACCTAGATGAGCACTGTTGTGGAGAATTCCGGCCAGGCCGCCCCGGCCGCCAAGCCGGGCAAGGTGGAAGTCGGCGTCAAGCTGCGCGGCGCAGAGAAGGTCGCGCGCATTCCGGTGAAGATCATTCCCACCGAGGAGCTGCCGAAGAAGCCCGACTGGATTCGCGTGCGCATCCCGGTTTCCCCCGAGGTCGATCGCATCAAGCAACTGCTGCGCAAGCACAAGCTGCACAGCGTCTGCGAGGAAGCGTCCTGCCCGAACCTGGGCGAGTGCTTCTCCGGCGGCACCGCGACCTTCATGATCATGGGCGACATCTGCACCCGTCGCTGCCCGTTCTGCGACGTCGGCCACGGCCGGCCGAAGCCGCTGGATGTCGACGAGCCGACCAACCTCGCCATCGCCATCGCCGACCTGCGCCTGAAGTACGTGGTGATCACCTCGGTGGACCGCGACGACCTGCGTGACGGCGGCGCCCAGCACTTTGCCGACTGCCTGCGCGAGATCCGCAAGCTGTCCCCGGGCATCCAGCTGGAAACCCTGGTCCCGGACTACCGCGGTCGCATGGACATTGCCCTGGAAATCACCGCCAACGAGCCGCCGGACGTGTTCAACCACAACCTGGAAACCGTGCCGCGCCTGTACAAGTCCTCCCGTCCGGGGTCCGACTTCGAGTGGTCGCTGGACCTGCTGCAGAAGTTTAAGCAGATGGTCCCGCACGTACCGACCAAGTCCGGCCTGATGCTCGGCCTGGGCGAGACCGACGAGGAAGTCATCGAAGTCATGCACCGCATGCGCGAGCACGACATCGACATGCTGACCCTTGGCCAGTACCTGCAGCCCTCGCGCAACCACCTGCCGGTGCAGCGCTTCGTCCACCCGGACACCTTCGCCTGGTTCGCCGAGGAAGGTGAGAAGATGGGCTTCAAGAACGTCGCCTCCGGCCCGCTGGTGCGCTCCTCGTACCACGCCGACCAACAGGCGCACGGCAGCAAGATCGGCTGATCCATCGCCGCTGCCGCACTCGCAAAAAGGCCGCTTCGCAGGAAGCGGCCTTTTTCGTTTGGGCCCGTATGGGCGGCGCCGTCTCTGCTTCAGGTGGCGCGCAAGCGGGACAGCAGCTGCGTGGAGGCGTAGCCGTCGGCGGGCACGCCGATGGACTGCTGGAACGAACGGATCGCCTTGCGCGTATTGGCGCCGATGATGCCGTCCGCCGTGCCGGGCTGGTAACCGCGGGTGGCGAGCAACTGCTGCAGCTCGATGCGCTCGGAGCGGCTCAGCGGCGTGTCACCCACCGGCCAACTGCCGGCCAGCTGTCCGCCGCCCTTGAAGCTGTCCGCCAGCAAGCCCACCGCCAGCGCATAGGAGGTGGAATTGTTGTAGCTGAGGATGGTGCGGAAATTGTCGGTGATCAGGAAAGCCGGCCCACGGTACCCGGCGGGCAACAGCAGCGAGACGCTGGCTTGCGGGGCGCTCGGCAGGTTGCCGCTGGCCACCCTGACGCCCTGGCGCAGCCATTCGCTCATCGGTTTGCGGATGTCCATGTCCGCCTGGGCATAGTCGAAGCCCTGCGGCAGGCGGACTTCGAAGCCCCAGCTCTGCCCACGCCGCCAGCCGGAGCTCTTCAGGTAGTTGGCGGTGGAGGCCAGCGCATCGCTGGAGGAACCCCAGATATCGCGCCGGCCGTCGCCGTCGAAGTCCACGGCGTAGCGGTTGTACGTGGTGGGGATGAACTGCGTCTGCCCCATGGCGCCGGCCCAGGAGCCGATCATGTTGCTGGCCGGCACATCACCGTGCTGGATGATCTGCAGCGCGGCGATCAACTGCTCGCGGCCGAAGTCCGGGCGGCGGCCTTCGTAGCCGAGGGTGGCGAGGGAACGGATAACGTTCTTGCTGCCCATCTGCTGGCCGAAATTGCTTTCCATGCCCCAGATCGCCACCACCGCCTCGCGGTCGACGCCATAGGTGGCCTCGATGCGTTGCAGCACGTCGGCGTTTTCCAGCGCGCGATCCTGGCCATTGCGCACGCGGGCGGCCGACACGGCGCTGTCCAGGTATTGCCAGACGGGGCGGGTGAATTCGGGCTGGCTGCGGTCGGCGGTCACCACCGAGTCATCCGGTTCGATGCCGGCGAAGGCGCGGTCGAAGGTCTGCGCCGTGATGCCGGCGGCCAGGGCCTGCACGCGGAAACCGTCACGCCATTGGGCGAAGCTCTGCGTGGGGCGCGCGTGTTCCGCGGCGGCACCCTTGGGCGGCGGCTCGGTGCAGGAGGTCAGCAGGCCGAAGCTGGCCAGGGACAAGGCGGCGACGAGCAGGCAGCGTTGGCCGACAACAGGTGAAACGGGCTTGCGCATTGCTCTCCTCGGGAACGGGCAGGCGAGGGGCCACCTTAGCATGGCCTCTGTGACGCGTCTGCGTCGGGCGCGGATGACGGGTTTGCAGATTCGATGGCGCGGGCGGGGGAAAATTCCCCTTCCGTCTGGATACCCGTCGAGTGGCACATCGGCTGGCAGGCCTATAGGTGCCTGGGCTCCACTCCCTTCAGGGGACGGGCGAAGTACGCGCAGATGTCCCGGTGGGATCTCCGCCGTACCGGCTGCGCGCGGCGCCGCTACTGCTTGGGCTGGCTGCCGGTTTCCTGGTCGACCTTGGGCGCGCTCTGGTTCAGCTCCTTGAGCATGTCGTCGTACGCCGCGCAGTCGTCCGGGCGCTGTTCGCTGGAGCGGGACTTCTTCATCTCGGCGAGCTTTTCGTTGAGCTTCTGTGCACGTTGCGGATCGCTGCGCGTCACTTCGGTGACTTTGGCGGCCACTTGCTTGCCCTTGGCTTCGGCTTCCTGGTCGGAGCAGAACGCATGGGCGGACAGGCTGAAGGGCAGGGCGAGGATGGCGAGGATGAGCGGCGCTTTCATGGCGGACCTCCAAGGCAGGGTTGTCCGGTTGAAAGCAAAAGGGCGGGAGTGGTTCAGGTTTTCTGAGGTTTTCAGGCCGCCAGAAGCGAAGAAGCCTCCCAGTTTCGGGAGGCTTCGCGGCGGTAGCTGCCTTTGCCTTTGAGCGGCTGTTCCTGGCGGCTGCGGAACAGCGGTTGAGCAACCAGGGACTTGGCCTTGTTCGGCCGTTTGGATTTCTTCGCCATCAGTCTTTCCTCGTTGAGGCCGGCGCCGTTGCCGGCGCGCGCATCTTCTGCCTATCTGGGACGTTTGTCCATGCCGTTGGTCACCGCCGGGCGGGCCAAGGTCACCGCGCGGCAATCGGGGCTACGCTGGGGCGACGAATCTTTCCGACACCCCGGACAATAACGAGGAAGAAGGCGATGAAATTTCTCTGCATGATCTATTTCGACGAGCGCAAGGCGGCGGAACTGCCGGAGGCCGAGCTGCGCGGCATCGTCGACGAGTGCATGACCTACAGCGAGCAACTGCGGCGCAGCGGCCATTACATCGCGGCCAATGCCCTGCTGCCGACGCCTACCGGGCGCACGTTGCGCGGCCAGGGCGACAAACTCACCGTGACCGACGGGCCGTTTGCCGAGACGCGGGAACAGTTGGGCGGTTTCTACCTGATCGAGGCGCAGAGCCTGGACGAGGCCGAGCGCATCGCCGCGAAGATCCCGCCGGGTCGGCTGGGCTGCGTGGAGGTGCGCCAGGTGCGGGAGTGGGAGTGATCGGGCTGGCAAGAAAGAAGTCGCTCCCCTGTATGAGCAACTGTCTTCATCTGAAAATATGTGCGTGTATTTTCCCTCTCCCTGAAGGGAGAGAGGACCGTACGGTGCAGGATAAAACCTAAGCATCAGCCGGCACGGACAGCTCCCTCGCCCTTCAGGGAGAGGGCTGGGGTCAGCGCAGGATTTTCCAGGTAGGAGCGCGCCATGCGCGCGATCGCGGGCATGCCCCGCTCCTACAGGGGGATGCCGAATGTCTCGCCAAGGGGCATGCGCTCATGCCTCGGTCGCATCTGATCGAACCGGGACCTGTGGCGGATTGTCGCTATTTCTGTAACAGATATTTTCAGGCGCGCAGCTGTGGTTGGCTTCCGGGCTCGGTTAGCGTGATAGCTGACTCACGAGTGCCTCGGTGTACAGCGACGGCGACGCCCCGGCTGGAGATGTGTGATGCAGCAATGGTCCCCTACCCAACGCAATGTGGTGATCGCTTCAGTGCTCGCCTGGACGCTGGATGCCTTCGATTTCTTCCTCCTGGTCTTCGTCCTCACGGATATCGCGCAGACGTTCCATGTCGACCTGCCACAGGTGTCCCTGGCGATCCTCCTGACCCTGGCCGTGCGCCCGATCGGCGCGTTGCTGTTCGGCCGCGCGGCAGAGCGCTATGGCCGGCGGCCGGTGCTGATGATCAATATCCTGATCTACTCCTTGCTGGAACTGGCCTCGGCGTTCTCGCCGAACCTGACGACCTTCCTAGTCCTGCGGGTGGTCTACGGCGTGGCCATGGGCGGCATCTGGGGCGTGGCTTCCTCGCTGGCGATGGAGACCATCCCCGAGCGGTCCCGTGGCATGGTCTCCGGGTTGTTCCAGGCCGGTTACCCGGCGGGCTACCTGATCGCTTCGATCGTCTACGGCCTGTTGTTCGAGGTGCTCGGCTGGCGCGGAATGTTCATCGTCGGTTGCCTGCCGGTCGTGCTGGTGGCGTTCATCTGGTTCAAGGTGCCGGAGTCGCCGATCTGGCAGGCGGCGCGCGAGCGCAAGGAGTCGACGCCGTTGTGGCCGGTGCTGCGCAGCCAGTGGAAGCTGTGCCTCTACGCGGTGCTGCTGATGGCCTGTTTCAACTTCTTCAGCCATGGCACGCAGGATCTCTACCCGACCTTTCTGAAGGTGCAGCATGGCTTCGATACGCACACCGTCAGCCTGATCGCGGTGACGTACAACATCGCTGCGATCCTCGGCGGCATCCTGTTCGGCAGCCTGTCCGAACGGATCGGGCGGAAGAAGGCGATCATTTGCGGCGCGCTGCTGGCGTTGCCGGTGCTGCCGCTCTGGGCCTTCAGTCACGGTGCGGTGGCGCTGGGCATCGGCGCATTTCTGATGCAGTTCATGGTGCAGGGCGCCTGGGGCGTCATTCCCGCCTACCTCAACGAACTGGCACCGGTGGGCACCCGCGCGGTGCTGCCGGGGTTCGTCTATCAGTTGGGTAACCTGATCGCCTCGGTCAACGCACCGTTGCAGGCGGAGATCGCCAAGAGCTACAGCTATGGCACGGCGATGGCCATCGTGGCCGGCGTGGTGGCGGTGCTCATCTGCGCGTTGATCAGCACCGGGCGGGATACGCGCGGGGTAGCGCTGGACCGCGGGGAAGGTCAAGCCCATCGGGCGCAGCCGGCGCGGCCCTGACAAGCCGGCGGCCCGTGCAGGGGCCGCGGGCGCGTCGGTGTCAGGCTGACGGCAGGCTGATGCGCTGCCCGGCCACCAGCAGGGCGAGGCGGGCGAGGCTGTTCCAGACGTTGCCCACCGCCTGGCCCTTGATCTGTGCGTCGATCAGCTGGGCATCCTGCAGCATCTGGTTCCAGCGGGGCGCGGTGTGGCGTTGCAGGGCCTTGCTCATCAGCGGTCGGCGCTTGTCCCAGATGGGCGGGCGGGCCTGGCTGAAGGCCTTGTCCAGCGGTACGCCCTGACTGAACTGCTGGGCGAGGCTCGCCAGCACGCGGATCTCCCGGGCCAGGGCCCAGAGGATCACCGGTGGTTCCACCCCTTCGCCGCGCAGGCCTTCGAGCATGCGCAGGCAGTGGGCGGCTTCGCCGTTGAGGGCCGCGTCGATCAGGCCGAATACATCGAAGCGCGCACTGTCAGCCACGGCGGCCTGCACGGTGTCGGCGTCGATCTGCTGGCCGTCGGCGAGCAGCTTGAGTTTCTCGATTTCCTGGGCGGCAGCCAGCAGGTTGCCTTCGACCCGTGCGGCGATCAGGTCCACCGCGTCCTGGCTGGCGGCAAGGCCCGCCTGGGACAGGCGCTGGCGAATCCACTGCGGCAACTGGTGCACGTCGATCGGCCATATCTGGATGAACTGCGCGGCATCGCCGTCGATCAGGGCCTTGGCCCACTTGGTCTTCTGCGTGCTGCCGTCGAGCTTGGGCAGGCTGACCAGCAGGACGGTGTCCTCCGGCGGGCGCTGCAGGTATTCCTGGAGGATCGCCGCGCCCTTGTCACCGGGCTTGCCCGAGGGCAGGCGCAGTTCGATGAGGCGCTTTTCGGCGAACAGCGAGAGGCTGGCACCGGCTTCGAGCAGTTGGCCCCAGTCGAAGTTGGCTTCGGCGTTGAACACCTGGCGTTCGCCAAAATCACGCTGGCGGCAGGCGGCGCGGATGGCGTCGCAGGCTTCCTGGCAGAGCAACGGTTCGTCGCCGCTGACCACGTAGACGGGCGCGAGGTTGCCTTGCAGGTGCTTCGCGAGTTGTCCGGGATTGAGCTTCATAATGAGAAAGGGGCCGGTTGGCCGGCCCCTTGTCGCTTACTGTGCTTTCGGGAATTCGATCGGCGACTGCTGCGGCTGAGACTTGGCAGCCTCGTCCGCGGCCTTGAGCGCCTCGGCTTCGGCCTTGGCCTTGGCTTCCGCCTTGGCTTGCAGGTCGTCGAGCTGGGCCGGGGTGATCAACTGCAGGCGGGTGACCATCTGCTGGACCAGGTCGCGGCGCATCTCGTTGCGGATCTGCTGGGCTTCCTGGTCGGAGCCGATCAGGTTGTTCTCGTCCTGCACGTAGACCTTGCGCACCTGCACCTGGTTGGCGAGCAGCAGCAGGTTGTCACTGCCGCGGATCTCGTAGCTCAGGGTGTTGGTCAGCTCGTTTTCCGCACTGCGCGCGGAGCTGGTGTAGCTTACCGAGCGGCTGGTGGTTTCTTCACGGGCAAGGATCAGGTGATACGGCGCGCGGGAGACGACTTTCACGCCGCTGCCTTCAAGCACCTGCTTGAGCTGTGTGACGGTTTCGCCATAGGCATTGCGCGCGCTCACGTCGATTTCCTTGAGCGCAAAGTTCGTATCGCCCAGGCCGCGCAGTTGGAAACCGCAGGCGCTCAGCACGCTGGCCAGGCCGATCAGCGCGAGGCTGGTCAGGATACGTTTCATCAAGCTTCCCTCACTCCTGTTGATCCGGTATGCCCGTGGCGAAGGTGCCACGGGCGAATGGGTCTTTTCCAGCGTTGCTGTTAGTTGGCGACGATATTGACGAGCTTGCCCGGCACCACGATGACCTTGCGGATGGTCAGGCCGTCGGTGAAGCGCAGCACGTTCTCGTTGGCGCGGGCGGCCGCTTCGACGTCCTCGCGGCTGGCGCTGGCGGGCATTTCGATGTGGCCGCGCAGCTTGCCGTTGACCTGTACCACCAACTGCAGGCTGTCCTGCACCAGGGCGGCTTCGTCGACCTGCGGCCAGCTGGCGTCGATCACGGCGCCGTCCTTGCCCAGCTCCTGCCAGATCACGTGGCAGATGTGCGGGGTGATCGGAGCGAGCAGCAGGGTGACGGTTTCCAGGCCTTCCTGCAGCAGGGCGCGGTCGGTGGCGGATTCGGCCGGGGCTTTCTCCAGCACGTTCATCAGGGTCATCACGGCGGCGATGGCGGTGTTGAACTTGTGGTGCTGGCCCACGTCCTGGCTGGCCTGGCGAATGGCCAGGTGGATGGCGCGGTGGATGGCCTTCTGCGCGTCGTCCAGGGCGGACTTGTCGACGCTGCCGGCGGGGCCCGCGTTGACGTGGCTCTGGGCCAGGCGCCAGACGCGGCGCAGGAAGCGGCTCGCGCCTTCGACGCCGGAGTCGGACCACTCGAGGCTCATGTCCGGCGGCGAGGCGAACATCATGAACAGGCGGCAGGTGTCGGCGCCGTAGGCATCGATCATGGCCTGCGGGTCCACGCCGTTGTTCTTGGACTTGGACATCTTCTCGGTGCCGCCGATTTCCACCGGCAGGCCGTCGGTCTTCAGGCGCGCGCCGATGACCTTGGCCTTGGCATCGCGCTCGACTTCGACGTCGGCCGGGTTGAACCAGTCCTTGCTGCCGTTCGGGTTGGTGCGGTAGTAGGTCTCGGCGACCACCATGCCCTGAGTCAGCAGGTTCTTGAACGGCTCGTCGGAGTCGATCAGGCCTTCGTCGCGCATCAGCTTGTGGAAGAAGCGCGCGTAGAGCAGGTGGAGGATGGCGTGCTCGATGCCGCCGATGTACTGGTCAACCGGCAGCCAGTAGTTGGCGGCCTTCTTGTCCAGCATGCCGTCTTCGAACTGCGGGCAGGCGTAGCGGGCGAAGTACCAGGAGGACTCCACGAAGGTGTCCATGGTGTCGGTTTCGCGCTTGGCCGGCTGGCCGCATTTCGGGCAGCTGCACTCGTAGAACGACGGCAGCTTGGCCAGGGGCGAACCGGCACCGTCCGGCACCACGTCCTCGGGCAGGACCACCGGCAGCTGGTCGGCCGGGACCGGCACGTCGCCACAGGCGTCGCAGTGGATGATCGGGATCGGGCAGCCCCAGTAGCGCTGGCGGCTGATGCCCCAGTCGCGCAGGCGGAACTGGGTGCGCTGCTGGCCCAGGCCCTTGGCGGCGAGGTTGGCGCCGATGGCGTCGAAGGCTGCCTGGTAGCCCAGGCCATCGTACTTGCCGGAGTTGACGGTGATGACGCTGTCGTCCTTCAGGCCGTACCACTCTTTCCAGGTGGTCGGCTCGAAGTCGTTGTCGGCGCCGACCTGGGCAATCACCTGCTGGATCGGCAGGGCGTACTTGTTGGCGAACTCGAAGTCGCGCTCGTCGTGGCCCGGAACGGCCATCACGGCGCCTTCGCCGTAGGTCATCAGGACGTAGTTGGCGATCCACACCGGCAGCTTGTCGCCGGTCAGCGGGTGCTCCACGAACAGGGAAGTGGCGACGCCTTTCTTCTCCTGGGTGGCGATGTCGGCTTCGGCGACGCCGCCGCGCTTGCACTCGTCGATGAACGCCTGCAGCGACGGATCGCGCTCGGCGGCCAGGGTGGCCAGCGGGTGCTCCGCGGCCACGGCGACGTAGGTGGCGCCCATCAGGGTGTCCGGACGGGTGGTGAAGACCTTCAGCTGGCCCGCTTCGCCGATGGAAGCCTGGTCATAGGGGAAGGCGATCTCCATGCCGCGGGACTTGCCGATCCAGTTGCGCTGCATGGTCTTGACCTGTTCCGGCCAGCCCGGCAGGTCGTCGAGGCTGGACAGCAGCTCGTCGGCGTAGGCGGTGATCTTGAAGTAGTACATCGGGATTTCGCGCTTCTCGATCAGCGCGCCCGAGCGCCAGCCGCGGCCGTCGATGACCTGCTCGTTGGCCAGTACGGTCTGGTCCACCGGGTCCCAGTTCACGGTGCCGTTCTTGCGGTAGATCACGCCCTTTTCGAACAGGCGGGTGAACAGCCACTGCTCCCAGCGGTAGTAGTCCGGCTTGCAGGTGGTGACCTCGCGGGACCAGTCGATCGCCAGGCCCAGGCTGTTGAGCTGGGACTTCATGTAGGCGATGTTGTCGTAGGTCCAGGCCGCCGGTGCGACGTTGTTCTTCATCGCGGCGTTTTCCGCCGGCATGCCGAACGCATCCCAGCCCATCGGCTGCAGGACGTTCTTGCCCTGCATGCGGTGGTAGCGGCTGATCACGTCACCGATGGTGTAGTTGCGCACGTGCCCCATGTGTAGCTTGCCGCTCGGATACGGGAACATCGACAGGCAGTAGAACTTCTCCTTGCCGGCGACTTCGTCGACGCGGAAGGAGTTGTGTTCGTTCCAGAATTTCTGGGCCTGGGATTCGATCTCGAGGGGCTGATATTGCTCGTGCATGGCGCGATTTGAACCTGTACGGAAAAGAAGTGTGCAGCCGGGGAGGTCGAGTGGCCCTCCGCTGAACCGACCCCTGAGAAGACCTGGGTCGGGCGGCTACAGAAAGCCTCGTAGCATACATGACCCCCACCCGAGCCGGTAGCCCGCGCCGTTTGTCGCACGCTCGGTGTGGCGCGGGGTGTGCCGCTAAGCTTTGCCTGAGGGCGGGAGGTTTCCGCCTGTCTTGAGGTGACTGATGGCTGAGCTGCATCGCGCAAGTGCGTCGGGTTCCGGTCTGTATGAACGGTTGTTGCAACGGCTCGCGCTGGCCCTGGATGAGGCCGACACCGCAGAGCGACTACGTGACGAATGCCCCGTGGAACTGGAGTTGCGCGGTTTGAGCAGTGCCGAGATGGAGTTGATCAGGGCGTATCTGGACCAGGATGTGAATTGGCTGCGCGGCTGGCATGCCGCGGCGGAGGAACTCGCCCTGCTGGAGCGCGCGCCGGCCCGTGCGCCGCGCCATGTGCGCCACCCGGTGCCGCCCAGTCGGCCGCGTCTGGTGCCGCGCCCGCAGCAATTGCAGTGCGCGCTGTGCGGCTCGCCGGTGGCCTGGAGTCGCCATCAGGGCGTGCTGCCGTGCACGTCGTGCGGATCGCAGCTGTTCCGCAACGCCAAGGCACGCTGAGAACTTCCCGATCCGTTAGGCTTGGCGCTCGACAAGGAGTCGCCAATGCCTATCCGCTTCATCCTCAAACAGATTTTCATGCCGCCGGGGCTGCTGCTCCTGTTGCTGCTGCTGGGTTTCCTGCTGCGTCGGCGCTACCCGCGCGTGTCGGCATGGTGCTTCTTTTCCGGTTTCTTCGGCCTGCTGCTGATGAGCCTGCCGGTGACGGTGGAGTGGGGCGCGCGCCAGCTGGAGCAGCAGGCACCGCTCAGGCAGGCGGACTGGGCGGGGCTCGCGCAGCGCGCCGACGCCATTGTGGTGCTGGGCGCCGGCCGGGTGCGCGGGGATCGGGCGTGGCAGGACGACCAGCCCGGCCTCATGGCCCGCGAGCGCATTCGCTACGCCGCCCGCCTGGCCAAGGCCAGCGGGCTGCCCGTGCTGACCTCCGGTGGGCTGCATTACGGCACGCCGCCTTCCGAGGCGCGGATCATGACGCAGAGCCTGCTGGACGATTACGGCGTGCCGGTGCGCTGGGAAGAAGGCCGCAGCCGCACGACCTGGGAGAACGCGCAGTTCAGCGCGCAAATGCTGCGCGAGGCAGGGATCCAGCGGGTGGTGCTGGTGACTAGTGCCATCCACATGCCCCGTTCGATCTGGAGTTTCGAGAAGGCCGGCCTGCAGGTGGTGCCGGCGCCGGCGGGCTATCTCGGCACGGATGACGAGGTGCCCCTGGGCGGCTGGCTGCCCGAAGGACGAGCGATCTGGCAGAGCGGGCAGCTGCTCAACGAGGCGATCGGGTTGGTCGGGTATCGGTTGTTCTATCGCTAGCAGGTTCTTGTAGGAGCGGACTCTGTCCGCGATTGTTTCCGGCGCGATGCGGCCTATCGCGGACGAAGTCCGCTCCTACAGGAATACCTACGATCTGCCAGAGCGAGAAAGCTCCTGTAGGAGCGAGCTTGCTCGCGAACCCGATAGCGGCAATGAAAAAGGGCCTCGCAATGAGGCCCTTTTTCGTCGGAGTCAGCCGAACAGCCGGCGTTCTTCGGGGTGGGTGCGGCGGCGCACCAGCGCCCACACCAGCAGCACCGCGCTGAGGATCGCCAGCGGCCAGACGCGCCATTGCAGGTAGGGCGTCAGGCCCTGCATCGGCACGACTTCGCCGCGCAGCACGCCTTGCTGGAACTGCGGAATCTGCACCGCCAGCTTGCCGAACGGGTCGATCAGCGCGGTCACGCCGTTGTTGGTGCCGCGCACCATCCAGCGCCCGGCTTCCAGGGCGCGCATCTGCGCCATCTGCAGGTGCTGCAGCGGGCCGATGGAGGTGCCGAACCAGGCGTCGTTGCTGATAGTCAGCAGCAGCTGGCTTTGCGCCGCCAGTTCGGCCGCGAACTCCGGATAGACCACTTCGTAGCAGATGTACGGCGCCACGGCGTAACCCTTGGCCTTGAGCAGTGGCTGGTCGGCCGGACCGCGGGCGAAGTCGGACATGGGCAGGTCGAAGAAGGCGATCAGGCCGCGCAGCAGGTCCTGCAGCGGGACGTATTCACCGAAGGGCACCAGCTTCTGCTTCAGGTAGTTGCCGCTGCCTTCGCCGAGCACGGTGATGCCGTTGTAGTAGCGAATGCCCTCGGCGGTCTTCTCGCGCACCGGCACGCCGGTGATCAGCGCGGCTTTCTTGGCGGTGGCGACGCCGTTGATCATCTCCAGGTAGCCGGTGGCCTGGTCCTTGAGCACCGGCACGGCGGTTTCCGGCCAGACGATCAGGTCCACGCCGTTCTGCTCGGCGGTCAGGTCGCGGTACAGCTCCAGCTGGTGGGTGATGGCCTTCGGGTCCCATTTCATTTCCTGGGCGATGTTGCCTTGCAGGGCGGCGACCTTCAGCGGCGCGCCGGCCGGGGTAGTCCAGGCGTGGCCCTTGTAGCCCAGGCCAGCGGCCCAGGGCGCGATCAGCAGGATCAGCCCGGTGACCAGGCGCGAGGGGCGTTGGGTCAGGGCCGGGATATTGATGATCAGCGCGCCGGTCAGGGCGATGGCGAAGGACACCAGCCATACGCCGCCCAGCGGGGCGAGGCCGGCGAGCGGGCCGTCCAGCTGGCTGTAGCCCGCGTAGAGCCAGGGGAAGCCGGTGAGGAACCAGCTGCGGAACAGCTCCAGCACCACCCACAGCGCGGCGAAGGCCAGCGCATCGCTGACCGGCGCGTTGTTGCGGCGGAAGAACTTTGCCCAGACCCAGGCGGGCAAGGCGAAGAAGAAGGCGACGCCGGCGCTGAAACCGCCCACCAGGAAGCCGGCCAGGGGGCCGGAGGCGCCACCGAAGTTGTGGATGCTGAAGTAGATCCAGCTGGTGCCGGCGATGAAAGCGCCGAAGCCGTACCACCAGCCGCGCCAGAGCGCCGAGCCGGGCGTGGTGCCGCGCAGGCCGAGGTAGAACAGGGCCAGTGACAACACCGCCAGCGGCCAGTAGCCGAACGGAGCCAGGGTCAGCGGGGTGAGCGCGCCAGCGGCCAGGGCGAGCAGATGGCCTGGCAGGCCGGGGCGGGTGATCCAGCGCATCGGGAATCCTTGTGGCGGTTAAGCGATGCGCAAGAGTAATGGAGAGACGAACGGTAGGCTATGGGGATGAAAGCCAAAAGCCATGAGCTGACTGCGGCGGGATGTTGCAGGAAAGGTCGGGGCTGATTGTAGGAGCGAGCTTGCTCGCGAACAGATTTACCGGCGAGTCAGCTATCAGGCCGGTTCGCGAGCAAGCTCGCTCCTACAGGATCGGTTTCTGCGGCGTACCACCGCGAACGGTAGTACGCCCAGCAGTTCGGCTCAGTCCTGCAGCGGGGTGAGGCGCAGCAGGTGCAGCCGGCGGCTGTCCGCGTTCAGCACGCGGAAACGGAAACCGCCCAGTTCGGTGGTTTCGTTGCGCTTGGGCAGGTGGCCGAAGGCGCTCATCACCACGCCGCCGACGGTGTCGAATTCCTCGTCGGAGAATTCCGCACCGAAGAAATCGTTGAAGGCTTCCACCGGGGTCAGTGCCTTGACGATGAAGTCACCGCTGGGCAGCGGCTTGATGTAGCTGTCTTCCTCGACGTCGTGCTCATCCTCGATGTCGCCGACGATCTGCTCCAGCACGTCCTCGATGGTCACCAGCCCGGCCACGCCGCCGTATTCGTCGATGACGATGGCCATGTGGTTGCGGTTGGCGCGGAACTCGCGCAGCAGCACGTTCAGGCGCTTGGACTCGGGCACGAAGGTGGCCGGGCGCAGCAGGTCCTTGATGTTGAAGGCATGGTTCTGGTCGTGAAGGATCAGCGGCAGCAGGTCCTTGGCCAGCAGCACGCCCATGATGTCGTCCAGGCTCTCGCCGATCACCGGGTATCGCGAGTGCGCCGCTTCGATGATGGCGGGGAGGAAGTCGGCAGGTTTCTGCGTCGACTTGATGGAGATCATCTGCGAGCGCGGGATCATGATGTCGCGAACCTGGAGGTCCGCCACCTGGATCGCACCTTCGACGATGGACAGCGCTTCGCTGTCCAGCAGCTTGTTGTCGTGGGCTTCGCGCAGCAGCTCAAGCAGCTCCTGGCGGTTTCTCGGCTCATGGGCAAAAGCCTGGGTGATCTTGTCCAACCATGACTTGTGCCCATTGCTCGATCGGTCTTCGCTCATCTTTTCCTTGCTCGGTGGCTTTTATTCTTCATCGGCCGCGTACGGGTCGGGGTGACCCAGTTCGGCCAGCAATTCCCGTTCCAGGCCTTCCATTTCCTCGGCTTCGGCATCGTCGATGTGATCGTAGCCGAGCAGGTGGAGACAGCCGTGGATGACCAGGTGGGCCCAGTGGGCCTCGGCGGACTTGCCCTGTTCGGCGGCCTCGCGGGTGACCACGGGGGCGCAGATCACCAGGTCGCCGAGCAGCGGGATGTCCAGCAGCTCATCGGGAACGTCGGCGGGGAAGGACAGTACGTTGGTGGCGTAGTCCTTGTGTCGCCAGGTCTTGTTCAGTTCGCGCCCTTCGGCTTCGTCCACCAGGCGGATGGTGAGTTCAGAATCGTTCTGGCGCTGGCGCAGGGCCAGTTCGCACCAGTGACGGAACTGCGCCTCGCTCGGCAGGCCAGGCGTTTGCGAGGCGACCTGCAGGTCCAGTTCAAGCATGTTTGTTGCCCTGGCCTTCCACGCCGGTCAGGCGATTCTCGTAGGCGTCGTAGGCATCGACGATGCGCTGCACCAGCGGGTGGCGCACCACGTCCTTGGACTTGAAGTGGGTGAAGCTGATGCCGGGAACGTCGCGCAGCACTTCCATCACGTGCTTGAGACCCGAGCGCGTGCCTTTGGGCAGGTCGACCTGGGTGACGTCGCCGGTGATCACCGCGGTGGAGCCGAAGCCGATGCGGGTGAGGAACATCTTCATCTGTTCCATCGTGGTGTTCTGGCTTTCGTCGAGGATGATGAAGCTGTTGTTCAGCGTGCGGCCGCGCATGTAGGCCAGCGGCGCGACCTCGATCACCTGGCGTTCGATCAGCTTGGCCACGGTCTCGAAGCCGAGCATCTCGTACAGGGCGTCGTACAGCGGGCGCAGGTAGGGGTCGATCTTCTGCGACAGGTCGCCGGGCAGGAAGCCGAGTTTCTCGCCGGCTTCCACCGCCGGGCGTACCAACAGGATGCGGCGGATCTGCTCGCGTTCCAGGGCGTCCACGGCGCAGGCCACGGCGAGATAGGTCTTGCCGGTGCCGGCCGGGCCGATGCCGAAGTTGATGTCGTGGTCGAGGATCGCCTTGACGTAGCGCTGCTGGTTGGCGCCGCGCGGGCGGATGTGCGCCTTGCGCGTCTTGAGCGTCACCAGCGGGGCGGCCGGCTCGCTGGCCAGGTCTTCCAGGCCGGATTCCTGCAGGAACAGGTGGACCATGTCGGGCGTCAGCTCGGTGCCGTTCTGCACTTCACGGTAGAGGCGCTGCAGGAGGTTCTCGGCCGCTTGGGTGCGCTCGGGCTCACCGACCAGTTCGAACTGGTTGCCGCGGTTGCGGATCTCGATGCCGAGGCGCTTCTCGATCTGGTGCAGGTGTTCGTCGAACTGGCCGCACAGGTTGGCGAAGCTGCGGGCCTCGAAGGGCTCGAGCATGAAACGATGGATATCCAGGGGGGCGTTCAAGGGCTGTCTAAGTCGCCGTGCTGCAAAGGGGGATGGTCGAAGAATAACCCCAGGCGACTGAGTACGAAAGTTCGGCCGCTATCGGAGTCGTCATCGGTGGGTTGTCAGTGACGTGTGTCCACCAGGGTCGCGCGCAGGGAATTGGGCAGCGCCTCGTAGATTTCCACGTCGACGAACTGGCCGATCAGGCGCGGGTTGTCGCAGCGGAAGTTGACCACGCGGTTGTTCTCGGTGCGCCCCTGCAACTGACCGGGGTCGCGCTTGGCGTAATCGGTGACGAGGATGCGCTGGATGCTGCCGACCATCCGTCGGCTGATCTCGAAGCCCTGCTGGTTCAGGCGGCTGTTGAGGATCAGCAGGCGCTGCTTCTTCACCTCGTCCGGGGTGTCGTCGACCAGGTCGGCGGCCGGGGTGCCCGGGCGCGAGCTGTAGATGAAGGAGAAGGAGAAGTCGAAACCGACGTCTTCCACCAGCTTCATGGTCTGTTCGAAGTCCTTCTCGGTCTCGCCGGGGAAGCCGACGATGAAGTCCGAACTGATGCAGATGTCCGGCACGGCGGCCTTCAGCTTGCGGATGCGCGACTTGTATTCCAGCGCGGTGTGGTTGCGCTTCATCGCGGCCAGGATGCGGTCGGAACCGGCCTGCACCGGCAGGTGGACGAACTTCACCAACTGCGGCACTTCGGCGTGGGCGGCGATCAGCGAATCGGAGAATTCCAGCGGGTGCGAGGTGGTGTAGCGGATGCGCTCGATACCATCGACCTCGGCGACCACGCGGATCAGCTCGGCGAAGTCGGCGAGGCGGCCGTCGTGGGTATGGCCACGGTAGCCGTTGACGTTCTGGCCCAGCAGGGTGACTTCCTTGACGCCGTTCTCGGCCAGGTGGATCACCTCGGCCAGCACGTCGTCGAACGGGCGGCTGACTTCCTCGCCACGGGTATAGGGCACCACGCAGAAGGTGCAGTACTTGCTGCAGCCTTCCATCACCGAGACGAAGGCGGTGGGGCCGTCGACGCGGGGCTCGGGCAGGCGGTCGAACTTTTCGATTTCCGGGAAGGACACGTCCACCTGCGGTTTGCGGGTGGCGCGGGCGGCGTCGATCATCTCCGGCAGGCGGTGCAGGGTCTGCGGGCCGAACACCACGTCGACGTAGGGCGCGCGCTCGCGGATCGCCGCGCCTTCCTGGCTGGCCACGCAGCCGCCGACACCGATCACCAAGTCCGGGTTCTGCTGCTTGAGCACGCGCCAGGCGCCCAGCTCGGAGAACACCTTCTCCTGGGCTTTCTCGCGGATCGAGCAGGTATTGAGCAGGATGACGTCGGCTTCTTCGGCCTTCTCGGTGATCTCCAGGGCCTGGTGTTCACCCAGCAGATCGGCCATGCGCGAGCTGTCGTACTCGTTCATCTGGCAACCGTGGGTCTGGATGAAAAGCTTCTTGGCCATGGAATCTGTCTTGAGCTGGTTAAAAAATGACCGCGCATTATATGCCTCGACGCCGGTGTCTACCAGCGGCGGCGCATGAGGGGCGGCTGTCTGTGCTATGCTGCGTGCCCTTTTTGTACGGCTGTCATCCTTCGTTCATGAGCAAGCGCGAGAACCCGATCTACAAGGTGGTCTTCCTCAACCAGGGCCAGGTGTACGAGATGTACGCCAAACAGATCTACCAGAGCGATCTGTGGGGCTTCCTGGAGATCGAGGAGTTCGTCTTCGGCGAGCGCACCCAGGTGGTGGTGGACCCCAGCGAGGAGAAGCTCAAGGCGCAATTCGACGGCGTCATCCGCAGCTTCGTGCCGCTGCACTCGATCATCCGCATCGACGAGGTGGAGCGCCTGGGCACCGCCAAGATCAGCGAGGCAAAGCCCAGCGGCAACGTGATGCCGTTCCCCATGCCGATGCCGAGCAAGGACTGACGCTCAGTTCTTGCTCTTGTGTAGGAGCGAGCTTGCTCGCGAACCGCCCTGCACCGAGATCAGCCGGCCAGCTCTGTTCGCGAGCAAGCTCGCTCCTACAGGGTGTCTGGCAATGAATCAGGGCAGCGGCGAGAACGGCGAGTTGCCGGCGGTCTGCAGTTCGATCAGGTAGTTGCGGAAGATTTGCCCGAGGACCTTGGTGGCGATGTCCAGCTCGTCCTTGTTCATCTGCTCGGCGACCAGGTCGGCGCTGTCCATGGCGTCTTCGGCGCCGTTGACCGCCGCCATCTTCAGCACGATGTACGCCTGCACGTTATTGGCCTTCACGCCTTCGCCGCGGAAGAACATGGTGCCCAGGCGCAGCTGTGCGTCGGCGTGGCCTTGCAGCGAGGCCTTCTCGTACCAGTGCAGGGCTGCCTGGAAGTCGCGCGGGGCGCGTTCGCCGGTGTAGAAGAATTCCCCCAGTTCGAACTGTGCCTGGGCGTCGCCGGCATTGGCGGCCTGCTGGCAACTGGCCAGGGCCTGTTGCAGCTGTTCGGGCACGGTATTCAAGGTGCAGCGTCCGGTGGCTGGAATCAGCAGCGAGTTGCCGCCCGCCTGAGTGAACAGGGGCAGTGCGAGCAACAGGCAACCCAGCAGGGTGCGACCGGAACGGTACATGGGGAGAAACGGCCTCCAGGATCGGGGCGGGTAAAACCCGGCCAGCGAAATGCGCCAGCCTTCACATTATGAAATAAGCAGGCGCTTCCTTACAAAGTCTTTACCTTCTTTTCTGTTTTTTTGCTGGAAACGGCAACTGGGGCGGGGTGGGCGTAACGCGGGGATAAAGTCCCGGAAGCCGCGGAACCCAGCGCAAGGCGCCCGGTCGGGCGCCTTGGCGAGAAGGGCTTACTTGAGCGCGGCGAAGGCGCGCTCGGCGGCGTCCAGGGTCAGTTTCAGCTCGGTTTCGCCGTGGGCGATGGAGGTGAAGCCGGCCTCGAAGGCGCTCGGCGCCAGGTAGACGCCAGCGTCCAGCATCAGGTGGAAGAAGCGCTTGAAGCGTTCCACGTCGCTGCCCATCACGTCCTCGAAGGTGACGATGTCGTCCGCGCCGCTGAAGTACAGGCCGAACATCGCGGCGCCCGCCTGGGTGGTCACGAAGGGCACACCCGCGGCGTCGGCGCGGTCCTGCAGGCCTTGCAGCATGCGGGTGGTGTAGCTGTTCAGCTCGTCGTGGAAGCCGGGGCGGCTGATCAGGCGCAGGGTAGTCAGACCGGCGGCCATGGCCAGCGGGTTGCCCGACAGGGTGCCGGCCTGGTAGACCGGGCCGAGCGGGGAAATCTGCTCCATGATCTGGCGCTTGCCGCCAAAGGCGCCGACCGGCATGCCGCCGCCAATGATCTTGCCGAAGGTCGACAGGTCCGGGGTGATGCCGTAGTGCGCCTGGGCGCCGCCCAGGGCCACGCGGAAGCCGGTCATCACTTCGTCGAAGATCAGCACCACGCCGTGCTGGTCGCACAGGCTGCGCAGGCCTTCGAGGAAGCCCGGCGCCGGCGGCACGCAGTTCATGTTGCCGGCCACCGGCTCGACGATGATGCAGGCCACGTCCTTGCCGACTTCGCCCAGGGTCTTCTCCACTGCGGCGATGTCGTTGTAAGGCAGGGTGAGGGTGTGCTTGGCGAAGGCCGCCGGCACGCCCGGGGAATTCGGCACGCCGAAGGTCAGGGCGCCGGAGCCGGCTTTCACCAGCAGGCTGTCGGAGTGGCCGTGGTAGCAGCCTTCGAACTTGATGATGCTGTCGCGGCCGGTATAGCCACGGGCCAGGCGGATGGCGCTCATGGTCGCTTCGGTGCCGGAGCTGACCATGCGCACCATGTCCATGGACGGCACCAGGGAGCAGACCAGGTCGGCCATTTCCACTTCCAGCGCGGTCGGCGCGCCGTAGGACAGGCCGTGGTCGAGCTGCTTGCGCACGGCGTCGAGCACGTCCGGGTGACTGTGGCCGAGGATCATCGGGCCCCAGGAGCCGACGTAGTCGACGTAGCGCTTGTCATCCTCGTCCACCACGTAGGCGCCTTCCGCGTGCTTGAAGAACAGCGGGGTGCCGCCGACGCTCTTGAACGCGCGCACCGGCGAGTTCACGCCACCGGGGATGTGTTTCTGGGCATTGGCGAAAAGCGTTTCGGAACGGGACATGGTGTACCTCGCGAAGCTGTGAAGGGCTGGGCGCGCGGGCGCTCAGCGGGTTTCGAAGAGTTGACTGAAGGCGCGCGCGCGCTGTTCGACTTCGGCCGGGGAGTCGGCGGCGAACAGGGCGTGGATCACGGCGATCATGTCGGCGCCGCGGGCGATCAGCTCGGGCGCGTTGTCCAGGGTGACGCCGCCGATGGCCACCAGCGGCACGTTGAAGCGGGCCTTGGCCTGCTCCAGCAGTTCGACGCTGGCGGCGGAGGCGCCGGGCTTGGTCTGGGAGGCGAAGAAGCGGCCGAAGGCGACGTAGCTGGCGCCTTCGGCGATGGCCTTCTCGGCCAGTTCGAGGCTGGCGTGGCAGGTGCCGCCGATCACCGCCTGACGGCCCAGCAGGGCGCGGGCGGCGGCCAGCGAGCCGTCGGTTTGCCCCAGGTGCACGCTGACGCCCAGGCGCGCGGCCAGTTCGGCGTCGTCATTGATCAGCAGCGTGGCGCCGTAGCGCGCACAGAGCTCGCGCAGGGCCTCGGCTTCGCGCAGGCGGCGCGAGGCGTCGTCGGACTTGTCGCGGTACTGCAGCAGCCTGGCGCCGCCCTTGAGCGCGGCTTCGACGTAGGGCAGCAGGCGGCCGCCGTCGAGCAGCTGGCTGTCGGTGATGGCGTAGAGTCCGCGCAGTTTCATCAGGGCCTCGATCAGATCAGTTGCAGTAGTCCAGCGGCAGGCGGCGTGGCACGTACTGGCCATGGCCGGGCGCTTCCGCGTCGCGCAGGGTGCGCCAGGTGTAGTCCAGGGCGCTGCGCACCGCGCTCACGAGTTCTTCGCCCAGGGCCAGGCGGCCGGCGAGGGTGCTGGCCAGGGTGCAGCCCGAGCCGTGGTAGCTGCCCGGCAGGCGCTGGCAGGTAAAGGTGTGGCGCTGGCCGTCACGGGTGTACAGGCGATTGTGCACCTCGGATTCGTCGCCGTGGCCGCCGGTGATCAGCAGGGTCTGGATGAACGGCAGCAGCTTCTCGGCGCACTCGTCCGCGCTGCCTTCGGGCAGTTCGGCGAGGATGCGCGCCTCCGGCAGGTTCGGCGTCGCCACGGCGGCGATCGGTAGCAGGCGCTCGCGCATGGCATAGCCGACGTCGTCCTTGCCCAGCGAGCCGCCGCCGCCGGCGCGCAGCACCGGGTCGCAGACCAGCGGGATGCCCGGCAGCGACTGCATGATCTCGACCACCGTGTCGACCATCTGCACCGAGCCGAGCATGCCCAGCTTGACCGCGGCCACCGGCAGGTCGGCGATCACGGCGTTGGCCTGGGCCAGCACCCACTCGCGGTCGAGCACGCGGAAGTCGGAAACGTTGACGGTATCCTGAACGGTCAGCGCGGTGACAGTAGGCGCCGCGTGGCAGCCTTGGGCGATCAGGGCTTCGATATCGGCCTGCAGGCCGGCACCGCCACTGGGATCGTGGCCGGACAGGCAGAGCACTACGGGACGGGAGGCAGGTGTTTTCATGGCGCGGGAGCTTATCACCAAAACGCGCCGCTGAGCTGACCGAACGGTCCACGGCAATCACCGTGCCGCGCTCTGCGCGAATCGTCGAATGCCACGGGCCACAAGGGCTGTGCTAGAGTTCGCCGATTCCAACACAACGCCACCACGGTGCGCCAAAGCGGGAGATGGGGATCTCCGGCGTGGCTGTCGGCGGCACTGCGGGGCACCATGCGGCACTGGCTGATCTTCCTGATCCTTCTCATCCTCTCGCCAGTGGCGAGCGCCATCAGCTTCGACGAGCACGTCGGGCAGTTGCCCTTGGGGCGGGCGATGGATGTCTTCGAGGACGTGCGCGGCACGGCCGACATCGCCGAGATCAGCTCGCCGGCGCTGGCCGCCAGCTTCCGGCGCCATGAGCGCGACGTGCTCAACGCCGGTTATTCGCGCTCGGTGTTCTGGTTGCGCCTGGACCTGGACTACCAGCCCAAGGCTTCCAGCGACCCGGCCAACTGGCTGCTGGAGCTGGCCTACCCGCCGCTGGACAAGCTCGACCTGTACCTGCCCGACGGCCGCGGCGGCTTCGCGCTGGCCCAGCGCACCGGCGATACCCTGCCATTCGACAGCCGGCCGATTCGCCAGAACAACTACCTGTTCGATCTCAAGCTGGAGCCGAACCAACCGCTGCGCGTCTACCTGCGCCTGGAAAGCCAGGGCTCGATCCAGGCACCGCTGACGCTCTGGTCGCCCAAGGCGTACCTGGAAGAACAGCCGGGACGCATCTACGTGCTGGGCATCATCTATGGCGTGCTGCTGGTGATGATGATCTACAACCTGTTCATCTTCCTCAGCGTCCGCGACACCAGCTACCTCTACTACATCCTTTATATAGCCTCGTTCGGCTTCTACCAGATCTCGGTCAACGGCGCGGGCATCGAGTACTTCTGGCCGAACAACCCCTGGTGGGCCAACGCCTCCACGCCCTTCCTGATCGGCTCGGCCGGGCTGTTCGGCTGCCAGTTCGCCCGCAGCTTCCTGCACACCCGCGAGCACAGCCTGTGGATCGACCGCATCCTGCGGGTGCTGATGGGCGTCGGTGCGCTGGTGATGGTGCTGGCGCTGACCGTCAGCTACGCCATCGCCCTGCGCCTGGCCACCTACCTGGCGCTGGCCTTCACCGTGGTGATCTTCACCGCCGGCATCGTTGCCTGGCTGCGCGGCATGCGCGTGGCGCGCTATTTCATCTTCGCCTGGAGCGCCTTCCTGCTCGGCGGGATCATCAACACGCTGATGGTGCTGGGCCTGCTGCCCAACGTCTTCCTCACCATGTACGCCAGCCAGATCGGCTCGGCGCTGGAGGTCGGCCTGCTGTCCCTGGCGCTGGCGGACCGCATCAACGCCATGAAGGAGGAACGCACGCGCATCCTCCAGGAAACCAGCCGCAAGCTGGAACAACTGAACCTGGAACTGGCCAGCAGCAACCGCCTCAAGGACGAATTCCTCGCCACCGTCACCCACGAGCTGCGCACGCCGATGAGCGGCGTCATCGGTTCGCTGGAACTGATGCAGACGGTGCCGATGGATATCGAGCTGACCCAGTACCACAAGACCGCCAGCGGTTCGGCGCGGGACATGATGCGCATGGTCAACGACATCCTCGCGCTGATCGAACTGCAGGCCGGCAAGCTCTACCCGCGCCGCGAGCCGTTCAGCCTGCGCGGGCTGTGCGACGGGCTGCGCGCGCAGTACGCGCCGCGCGCCGAGGAACGCGGGCTGCGCTTCGTCCTGCAACTGGACGAGAGCCTGCCCGACACCCTCGAAGGCGACGCCGGCAAGCTGACCCAGGCGCTGGGCTACCTGATCGACAACGCCATCAAGTTCACCCACCAGGGCGGCGTGCACCTGCGCGTGGGGGGAACGACGAATGCAGAAGGGCTGGCGCTGCGCGTCGAGGTGCAGGACAGCGGCATCGGCTTCTCGACGCCGTCGGACGGTGCGCTGTATCAGCGCTTCTTCCAGCTCGACGGCTCACTCACCCGCGAGTACGGCGGCCTCGGTATTGGCCTGGCGCTGTGCCGCAAGCTGGTGGCGCTGCTGGGTGGCACCCTGAGCCACGAGTCCGTGCCGGGGCAGGGCAGCCGCTTCGCGCTGGAACTGCAGGTCGGCCAGCCGGCCCAGAGCATTGCCCCGCCGCCGCGCCGCGCCGGTGGCCAGGCGCTGCGCAGCCCGGACCAGTGCACCGTGCTGGTGGTGGAAGACAACGCCATCAACCAGCTGGTGATCCGCGGCATGCTGCTCAAGCTCGGCTACCGCGTGCGCACCGCCGACAACGGCGCCGAAGCCATCGAGCTGCTGCGCCGGGAGACCATCGACACCGTGCTGCTGGACTGCCAGATGCCGGTGATGGACGGCTTCGCCACCTGCCGCGCGATCCGCACCCTGCCGGGCTGCACGGACCTGCCCGTACTGGCCATTACCGCCCATAGCCACAGCGGCGACCGCGAGCGCTGCCTGGCTGCCGGGATGAGCGACTACATGGCCAAGCCGGTGAAGTTCGAGGAGCTGCAGACGCTGCTGCACGACTGGCTGCTGTGCCAGCCGGCGTTGCCGAGCCAGGCCTGACAGGAAGCGCGCCAGGCCTGCATGTGCCGCGGAATCCATGCCGTTCTGTTCGCGAGCAAGCTCGCTCCTACAGGTCGGCGCGCTCTTCGTAGGAGCGAGCTTGCTCGCGAACAGCTCTTAGGGCCGGCAGGCGGCAGCGGCTTACCCCTGTAGGAGCGGGCCATGCCCGCGATCACGCGCATGGCGCGCTCCTACAATGTTGCACCACGCCTGCCGAGCCGCAGGAGCGGAGTCTGTCCGCGCTTGGCCACGCTGCTAGCTGGAAACCATCACCGGCGAAGTCCGCTCCTACGACTCCGTGAGCCCATGAAAAACGCCGCGGTACCTTGCGGTAGCGCGGCGTTTCTCTGAGCGAGCTGTCAGTCTCAGTCGACCTTGACCACCCAGCCTTCCGGGCCTTCCACGTCGCCCTTCTGGATGCCGGTCAGCTCTTCGTACAGGCGACGGGTCACCGGGCCGACGTCTTCGCGGCTGAAGAACACGTGCAGGTTGTCCTTGTACTGGATGCCGCCGATCGGCGTGATCACCGCCGCGGTGCCGCAGGCGCCGGCCTCCTTGAAGCGGGCCAGATCGTCGATCTGCACGTCGCCTTCGATCACCTTCAGGCCCAGGCGCTGCTCGGCCAGTTGCATCAGCGACAGGCGGGTGATGCCTGGCAGCACGGAACTCGAGCGCGGGGTGACGAACTCGTTGTCGTGAGTGATGGCGAAGAAGTTGGCCGAGCCCACTTCCTCGATGCGGCTGTGGGTGGCCGGGTCGAGGTAGATGCAGTCGGCGAAGCCGTCTTTCTTGGCCTGGGCGCCCGGCATCAGGCTGGCGGCGTAGTTGCCGCCGACCTTGGCGGCGCCGGTGCCGTTGGGGGCGGCGCGGTCGTAGGTGGAAATCACGAAGTCATGGGGCTTCATGCCGCCCTTGAAGTAGGCGCCGACCGGGATGCAGAACACCGAGAAGATGAACTCCGGGGCCGGGCGCACGCCGATGTTGTCGCCGACGCCGATCACGAACGGGCGCAGGTACAGCGCGCCGCCGGAGCCGTACGGCGGAATGAAGCGCTCGTTGGCGCGCACGACCTGCTTGCAGGCATCGATGAACTGCTGTTCGGACACCTGCGGCATCAGCACGCGGGCGCAGCTGCGGGCCATGCGCGCGGCGTTCTGGTCCGGGCGGAACAGGTTGATCGAGCCGTCCTTGCAGCGGTAGGCCTTCAGGCCTTCGAAGCACTGCTGGCCGTAGTGCAGGGCCGAGGAGCCCTCACTAATGTGCAGGGTGTTGTCTTCGGTCAGCTTGCCGTCGTCCCACAGACCATCGCGCCAGTGGGAGATGTAACGGAAGTCGGTCTTGATGTAATCGAATCCGAGCGTGCCCCAATCGATGTCTTTCTGTTCCATGGTTGCCTCAATTCAATGGGATTACCTGCGGTTGCCGCGCGCCGAGCAAGGCAGGCGAGCATCCGGGCAGAGGGTTTGGCGGGCTCTGGCGGCGGGCTGCCCGAATCGACCAGCGATTGGGTGGCGCGGCGGGAACGGCGTTCTCCGCGGGATGGTCACCGCCAGGACTCCATCAAGACTTGCCATGATACCGGCGATATTCGCGGCTGTGGGGGCCTGCCTGCGAATATCGCTGCCATCAGTCGTCTGGAGAAACGGGCGACACGCGCCCGCGGGTGGTGCGGCGCGTTGTCCTGATTGGCCCTGCCGCTGGCGCTTTTGCCCCTTTTAGCCAAGGTCTGAAGCATGATTCACTGATTTTCATGCAATGAATTCGGATTCAGACCATGGCCTACCGACACTCCCCGGCGCGGTTGCAGAAGGACGGCGAACTGCGCGAGCGCATCCTCAGGCTGGCGCTGGCACGGGTGGCCGACGGTGGTTTCGCCGCGCTGACCATGCAGAGCCTGGCCGACGACGCCGGCATCGCCACCGGCAGCCTTTACCGGCACTTCAGCGGCAAGGGCGAGCTGGCTGCCGAGGTCTTCGCCCGCGCCAGCCAGCGCGAGGTCGATACCCTCGCAGCGCTGCTGCAGGCGCCCGGCAGCCCCGCCGAGCGCCTGCGGCGCGGCCTGCATCAGTTCGCCGCGCGCGCCTGGGGCAGCCGCCGGCTGGCCTTTGCGCTGATCGCCGAACCGGTCGACCCGGAAGTGGACGAGCAGCGCCTGATCTACCGCGAAGCCTACGCCGCGCTGTTCGTCACCCTGCTGGAGCAGGGCATCGCCGCCGGCGAATTCCAGCCCCAGCCGGTGCAACTCACCGCCGCCTGCCTGGTGGGCGCTATCGCTGAAGCGCTGGTTGGCCCGCTGTCGCCGCCGGCCCGCGCCGCGCGGGATGCCGGGCAACCCAGCGCTTCCCTGGAGGACGTCAGCGACGCCCTCGCCAGCTTCTGCCTGCGCGCCGTCGGGGCGCACACGTCTGCCACGCCTGTTACGGAGGACCCGCCATGATCCCGCACCAGTACGCCGAAACCCACGAAGTGACCAACCAGGTACCGCCGCTGGACGGCGCCAACCTCTATCGCGTCGATGTCCCGTTGCAGGAATGGGTACGCCGCTACGGCGGCGGCTGGGCCGAGCAGAAGCTCGATGCCTATGGTGCGCTGGCCGGCGGGCCGCTGATGGCGGCGGGCTTCCTCGCCAACGAGAACAAGCCGGTGTTCAAGTCCCACGACCGCTTCGGCCACCGCGTCGACCTGGTGGAGTTCCACCCGGCCTACCATGAGCTGATGCGCGCGGCCATCGAAGCCGGCATCCCGTCCATGCCCTGGACCGACCCGCGCGCCGGCGCCCACGTCGCCCGCGCCGGGATGAGCTACCTGCACAGCCAGGCCGAAGCCGGCAGCGGCTGCCCGCTGACCATGACCTTCGCCAGCGTGCCGGCCCTGCGCCTGCAACCGGACCTCGCCGAGCAGTGGCTGCCGAAGATCCTCTCCACCGAATACGACCCGCGCAACCTGCCCATCGGGCAGAAGGCCGGCGCCACCATCGGCATGGCCATGACCGAGAAGCAGGGCGGCACCGATGTACGGGCCAACACCACCCGCGCCTACCCGGTGGGCATCCCGGGGCCGGGCCAGGCCTACGAACTGGTCGGCCACAAGTGGTTCTGCTCCGCGCCGATGTGCGACGCCTTCCTCACCCTGGCCTACACCGACAAGGGCCTGACCTGCTTCCTGCTGCCCCGCCATCGCCCGGACGGCAGCCGCAACGAGTTCTACATCCAGCGCCTGAAGAACAAGCTGGGCAACTGGTCCAACGCCTCCAGCGAGGTGGAATACCGCGGCGCGCTGGCCTGGATGGTCGGCGAAGAAGGCCGCGGCGTGCCCACCATCATCGAGATGGTCGCCATGACCCGCTTCGACTGCATGGTCGGCTCCAGCTCGCTGATGCGCCAGGCACTGACCCAGGCCGCGCACCACTGCGCCTACCGCCAGGTCGGCGGCCGCGTGCTGGCCGAGCAGCCGCTGATGCAGAACGTCCTGGCCGACCTCGCGCTGGAAAGCGAAGCCGCGCTGGCGCTGACGATGCGCATGGGCCGCGCGCTGGATCACCTGCACGACGAGCAGGAGGACAAGTTCGCCCGCCTGGTCACCGCCGTGGGCAAGTACTGGATCTGCAAACGCGCCCCCGCGATGATCAACGAAGCCGCCGAATGCCTGGGTGGCGCTGGCTACGTCGAGGACACCATTCTCCCACGTCTGTACCGCGAGGCGCCGGTGAACTCCACCTGGGAAGGCTCGGGCAACGTCCAGTGCCTGGACGTGTTGCGCGCGCTGTCGAAGGAGCCGGGCGTGCTCGACGCGCTGTTCACCGAACTGGGCGACGGCCACGGGGACGCGCGCCTGGCCTCGTTCATCGGCAACCTCAAGGCCTCCTTCGCCGACACCCAGGACATCCAGTACCGCGCCCGCCAGCTCACCGAGAACGTCGCCGTCGCCCTGCAGGCCAAGCTGCTGCTGGAGGCGGGCAACTCGGTGGTTTCCGACGCCTTCATCGCCAGCCGCCTGGACGACGGCGGCCGCGTCTACGGCACCCTGCCGCGCGGGGTGGATGTGGAAGCGCTGGTGGCTCGGGCGACGCCGCATCTGGCGTGAGGTGGGAGAGCGGGGCGATGTTGCCCCGCTTTCAGCTGAGCAGGCGTTTGCTCAGCAATTGCTGGAAATCGCGCCGCCCATCGATGACCAGATGGACATGAACGGTCTTGTCGCTGATCCGGTAGATGACACGGTATGGCTTGAAGAAGACCTGGCGGTACTCCTGGATGCCTAGCTTCATCAATTCCCGCAGGTGACCGCCGCGCTGGGGTTGTTGGACCAGTTCGGCAATGGTTCGCAGCAATTGGTCGAGCACGTAGTCGGCGTTCTCGCGGCAGTCGAAATCGGCGATGTAGTCATAGATCCCTTCCAGGTCCCGCTCTGCGCCGCGCGTGATCAGAACCTCATAGGTCACGTCGCTCACGGTTGCAGGCGACGCTTGCGCAAGCGCTCCGTGACATCACCTAGCGTGCTGGTCTGGCCAGTGGCAATTTCCTGATTACCCAACGCGAGAATTTTCAGAAGCGCCAGCGTTTCCTGGGTTTCCTCATAGGACCGCACGTCCTGAATCACCGCTTTGGCTTCGCCATTCTGGGTGATGATCAGGGGCTCCTGTTGTTCGGCCAGTTGCTTGAGCACTTCGGCGGCGTTGGATTTCAGGTAGCTGATGGGTTTGACCTGGCTGGAATAGCGCACGATGACCACCTGTGGTGAGGATCGAATAAAGACTTTATAAAGTCCGATTTGCCTATGGTGTCGCTGGTCAGGCTGAAGATCAAGGGCGAAATCTGTCATCCCTTTCCGTGCCGGAAGCAGGCAAGATGGAGCTGATCGTTCAGACAGGATGCCCACCATGAGTCTTACGACTGGCGACGAGTTCTTCGTCGCGCAGACGGCCGAGGAGGCCGTCGATCAACTGGCCTTGCTTCACGAGCGCGCCACCGGCGCCCTGAACCAGGCGCTCAAGCGGTACCTCAAGGACCGCGAAGTCCCCGACGCGCAGCAGCGCGAACAATTCCGCTACCCGCTGCTGCGGGTGACCTACCTGTGCCAGGGCGAAGTGCCCTCCACGACCCGCGCCTACGCCAAGGTCCAGGTGCCCGGCACCTACGCGGTGACCATCACCCAGCCCAAGGCCTTCCGCAAATACCTGCTGGAGCAGCTGCGACCGCTGATGGAAGACTTCACCGTGCGGGTGGAGGTCGGCGTCAGCCAGCAGAACATTCCCTACCCCTACGTCGTGGAGGGTGGCGACGAGCTGGGCGGCTCTGGTGTGACCGCCGCCGAGCTGGCGCGGGTGTTCCCCAGCACCGATCTGTCGGCGACCTCCGACGGCGTCGCGGACGGCCTGTACGAATGGGAGAACGCCGACCCGATGCCGCTGGCGCTGTTCGATGCCGCGCGGACCGACTTCTCCCTGCGCCGCATGGTGCATTACACCGGCAGCGACTGGCGCCATGTGCAGCCGTGGATCCTGCTGACCAACTACCACCGCTACGTCGACCAGTTCATCCACCTGGGCCTGGAGCGCCTGCGCGATGACCCGCGCTTCGTGCGCATGGTGCTGCCGGGCAACGTGATCATCGAACGCGGCACGGACGAAGGCGAGGCCAACGCCATCGTCGCCAGCGTCGAGTGGCACCGCTTCCAGATGCCGGCCTATCACCTGATCGCCGAGGACGGCGACGGCGTGACCCTGGTGAACATCGGCGTCGGCCCGTCCAATGCGAAGAACATCACCGACCACCTGGCCGTGCTGCGCCCGCACTGCTGGCTGATGGTCGGCCACTGCGGCGGCCTGCGCCAGTCCCAGACCATCGGCGACTACGTGTTGGCCCACGCCTACATGCGCCGCGATGGCATCCTCGACCGCGTGCTGCCGCCGCACATCCCGATTCCGGCGCTGGCCGAAGTGCAGCTGGCGCTGCAGGAGGCCGCCGCGCTGGTGACCGGTGAACGCGGCGACCAGCTCAAGCGCCGCTTGCGCACCGGCACCGTGCTCACCTACGACGACCGCAACTGGGAGCTGCACTGGGCCCAGGAGCGCCCGTTGATCAACCTGGCGCGGGCGATTGCGGTGGACATGGAAAGCGGCACCATCGCCGCCCAGGGCTACCGCCTGCGGGTGCCCTACGGCACGCTGCTGTGCGTGTCGGACAAGCCCCTGCACAGCGAGATCAAGCTGCCCGGGGCCGCGACGGCCTTTTACCAGCGTGCGGTGAGCCAGCACCTGTCCATTGGCATCGCGGCCGTGGACCTGCTGCGCACGCAGCTCAACTCGTTGCACTCGCGCAAGCTGCGCAGCTTCGACGAGCCACCGTTCCGCTGATCTGCGACAGCACACGGGGTGGCCTCCGGAGCGATGGTGGTCGCCTCAGCTGCATCAAGGCCGCAGCGCAGGACGTCACGCGCCAGCGTTATCCGCCGTGCAGGTCGCGGCGGATAACCCGTTTCAGGTTGTGCGCCCTGCGGTGCGGAAAAGAGTCGATGGAGAGCGTTGCCGATGACCGATCCTCGCAAGACCCCGGCGGGCCGCGTGCTCGCCCTGCTGGACCTGACGTCGCTGAACCCCGGCGATGATCTGCAAAGCACCGTGGACCTCTGCCGCCGGGCCTTGACGCCCTACGGCGAAGTGGCGGCGGTGTGCGTGTCGCCCAAGCTGGTGCATGTGGCCCGGCGCACACTCAATACCCTGGGCGGGCGCGATGTGCGGGTTGCCAGTGTGTGCAACTTCCCCGCCGGCGATGCGCCGCTGGCCGAGGTGGTGGAGGAGGTGCGCAAGACCCTCGCCGAGGGGGCCGACGAGATCGACCTGGTGTACCCCTGGCGCGCGCTCAAGGCCGGCCGTGCGACCGGCGCGGTGGACTTGATCCGCACCTGCAAGACGCTGTGCGGGCCGTATCACCGGCTCAAGGTGATCCTCGAAACCGGCGAGCTGGCCGACCCGGAACTGATCCGCACGGCCTGCCGCGAAGCCATCGCCGGCGGCGCCGACTTTCTCAAGACCAGCACCGGCAAGGCGACGCTGAACGCCACGCCGGAGGCCGTGAAGGTCATGCTCGAATGCCTTGCGGAGGCGGGCGGCAAGGTCGGCCTGAAAGTCTCCGGTGGCCTGCGCACGCTGGCCGACGCGCAGGTCTATGTGACGCTGGTGGAAGAGCGCTTCGGCGCGGGCTGGATCCAGCCGGAACACCTGCGTTTCGGGGCGTCCGCACTGCTCGACGATCTGCTGCGCGAGCTCGGCGGGCAGGCGCGGCCGGTCTCCACGCGGGACTATTGAACGGCCCGCGTTGACGCCGCTCCCCTCGGGCCTAGAATGCTCGCCTTTCGCGCCACGGGGAACAGTGGCGCGTCCCTCCGGTCGGACCTTCGCCGACCTCTTCCGCTGGTGATCCGATGCCATTTCGCGCCCCCTCGCACCTCACCAATCCGCTGCGTCGCTTCGCCCGTCGCCTGGTGGAAAACGCCACGCCGGAAGTCGCCGCGCCGCTCCCGCTGCCCGACAGCATCGCTGGCGAACCCTGGTTCTCCGTGGGCAAGGCGGTGGAGGGCCTGGGCGGGGAACGGGTGGATGGCTGGTGCCTGGAGGAGTGGCCGGGGCTGGCCTTGCGCGCGCGCTTCAGCGCCTGCTGGCGCGACGGCCAGGGCCGCCTGTGGAACGTGCTGCCGGGTGGCGAGGCGATTGCCTTCCTGCCCGACCCGGCGCGCCGCTATGAAGGCGTGCCGCTGGCCGAGCAACTGCACGCCCTGGCGCGGGACGAGCTGCTGGAGGACTACCTGTGGCTCAGTCGCGAGCTGGGCAAGCCACACCTGGACGACGAGCGTCGGGAAGTCCGCGAGTCCATGCGCCAGCGCCTGGAAAGCTGGCTGGAGCTGGGCGGCCGGGGCGACAAGCCGTGCCCGTGCCACAGCGGCAAGCGCTATCGCAACTGCTGCAGCAAGCGGGTGCGGGAGAACTGACGCCGGTCGTGGTAGGCGCGAGCTGGCTCTCGATCTGTTGAGGCGCCGTCCGCTCCTGCATGAACTCCTGCGCGAGGGCCTCCCCTCTCCCTAACCCTCTCCCTGAAGGGAGAGGGGACTGTTTGGTGCAAGTTGGAGCCGAAGTGTCAGCCGGCACGGACAACTGCCTCTCCCTTCGGAGCGGGCGCGCAGTCAGGCCGGGGACGGGGCAGGCAGCGGCGCGATATTTCAGGCAGGAGCGCACTTTGTCCGCGATGTGCCACAGGCCGGCTCAGCGCTGCCGGCAATCTATCGCGGACGGAGTCCGCTCCTACGCCAGCCGGCAAGCGCTGGTGTTTCCTTGTAGGAGCGGGCCACGCCCGCGATCGCGCGCTTGGCGCGCTCCTACAGTGACGCATCCGGCATCGGGGGAACGAGCCACTGCTCACCCGGCTTCGGCGCGCGGAAGCGCTCCGGCGCCACGCCGCGTTGCTGCAGGGCCGCCGCCAGGTCGCTGACCGGCGTGAACTGGCCTTCGTCGCTAAGGCGGAAGGTGCCGAAGTGAATGGCCATGCTGCACTGCGAGTCGAGGTGCTGGTGCGCCTGCACCGCGTCGTCCGGGTTCATGTGGTGGTGGCGCATGAACCAGCGCGGCTCGTAGGCGCCGATGGGCAGGGCGGCGAAGCGCATGGGGCCGAAGCGCTCGTGCATCAGCCGGAATTCCTCGCCCAGCCCGGTATCGCCGGGGAACAGCAGCGGGCCGTCCGGCGACTCCAGTACGAAGCCCATCCATAGCGTGCGGTTGGTGTCGCGCCGCGAACGCGCCGACCAGTGCTGCGCCGGCACGCCGGTGAGCAGCAGGCCCTCGGGCATCGGCAGGCTCTGCCACCAGTCCAGCTCCGCCACGTCATGGAAGCCGCACGCGCGGATCAGCTCGCCGTTGCCCAGGCCGGTCACGACCCTGGCCGCCGGAAAACGCCGGGCCAGCTCGCGCAGGCTGTGGATATCCAGGTGGTCGTAGTGGTTGTGGCTGACCAGGATCAGGTTGATCGGCGGCAGCTCGTCCAGCGCAAGGCCCGGCGGATGCACGCGCTTGGGCCCGGCGAAGCTGAACGGGCTGGTGCGCTCGCACCACAACGGGTCGGTGAGGATGTTCAGGCCGCGGTGCTGGATCAGCAGGGTGGCGTGGTTGATGTAGGTGACGCGCAGTTCGTCGCCTTCGACGTGCGCCGGGGTTTCCGGGCGGGTCTGCGGGCCGGGCTGGACGACCCACGCCGCCTGGCGGCCGCGCTCGCGCTGCCACTTGAGGAAGGCGCGCAAGCCGTGGTGCGGCTGGCGGTCGAGGTTGTGGAAGCGCTGCCCGTCGAAGTGCGCGCTGCGCGGGCCGCGATAGCGCGCGCCGAGACGGCCGCTGAGGTTCTGCAAGGTGATCAGCCAGGTGGGGTGGCTCATGGGCGTGCTCGTGCCTGCTATTGCAGTGGGGACTCGGCACAACCTAGCATGCCGGGAATTTGCCGTACGCCTACCTCGGTTACTAGTCTTTTCGCCATGCCCCGTCCTCCGCGCCCTGCCAATCGCCGTCCCGCCGCCCGTCCCGCGCCTCGCCGCGTGGCCAAGGCGCCGCCGGCGCAGCCCAAGCTGATCCTGCTGAACAAGCCGTTCGACGTGCTGACGCAATTCAACGACAGCGAAGGCCGCGCGACACTGAAGGATTTCGTCGATGTACCGGGCGTCTACCCGGCCGGGCGCCTGGACCGCGACAGCGAAGGCCTGTTGCTGCTGACCAATGACGGCCGCCTGCAGGCGCGCATCGCCGACCCCAGGCACAAGCTGCCGAAGACGTATTGGGTGCAGGTGGAGGGCGAGCCGAGCGACGAGCAGCTCGACCAGTTGCGCCAGGGCGTGCAGCTCAACGATGGCCCGACCCTGCCGGCCGAGGCGCGGCGCCTGGAGGAGCCGCAGCTGTGGGAGCGCGACCCGCCGGTGCGTTTCCGCAAGTCGGTGCCCACCGCCTGGCTGGAACTGGTGATCCGCGAGGGACGCAACCGCCAGGTGCGGCGGATGACGGCGGCGGTCGGCCTGCCCACCCTGCGCCTGGTGCGCGTACGCATCGGGCCGTGGCAGCTGGATGGGCTGCAGCCGGGGCAGTGGCGGGAAGTCAGCCCCGAGCTGTGAGGCTCAGGGCGAGGCGCGCGTCAGAAGCCGCCTTCGAGGCCGGCGACGACCACGGACTTGATCAGGAAGCCAAGCACGCCCAGGCCCAGGGCGAAGAACAGCACCATGGTGCCCATGCGGCCGGCCTTGGACTTCTTGGCGAGGTCCCAGACGATGAAGGCCATGAACAGGATCAGGCCGGTCACCAGGCCATACATCATCCAGTCTTCGAAACTTTCGTTCATTGCAGCTCCTGCCCGGTGCGGAAGGTGTCCGAGGGACGCCGGGGCGCGGTGGTGGTGAAGAAGGCGCGCATTATACGCATGCGGCGCTGTGGTGTTCAGAACCGTTCATAAAATGATCAGTTCCTGCTGTGGGACGGGTGGATCACCCTGGAAATTCCCGCGGGCGCGGGGTTGGCGAGGAAATCTGCGGTGTCGGCTTCGTTGGGCGGGAGGCTGGGTGCGGTGATGTGTCGCAGGAGGGCGTCGGCTTTGCCGACGGACCGTGGGCCTGGCCTGTTCCTGCGAGGCCGTTCAGAGTGAAGCGGTTCGCGAGCAAGCTCGCTCCTACGAAGCTCCGGAGTTTGACTGGATTGTAGGAGCGAGCTTGCTCGCGAACAGTCCGTAGGGCGCATAACGCGCCAGCGTTATCCGCCGTCGAGGTATCGGCGGATAACCCGTTCCGGGTTATGCGCCCTACTTACAGCCACCGGCTCGGGCTCTGGATCTTGAGGTCTTCCAGCGAGATATCCGCACGCTCCGGAATCCCCTTTCAGGAGGCCGAAGGTGATCGGAGTTTCAGGGGTTGAGCGACATGGATGTCGCGGCGGGCCCCTGGAACTCCGAAGAACCGAGGGTACTTTTCGCGAAGCGAAAAGCCGGATGGCAGGGGCGAGACCTTTGCCTCCTTTGGGGCGTTTGCCAAAGGAGGTCGCCCGAGGGGGCGAAGCACGGAGTCCGCGAGGACGCCGAAGCGGCGCATAACACCCAGGCCAAAAGCATCGCGGAGAAGCTCCGCTCCTACAAAAAAACCTCCCGGCTCAGACCCGCAGGTGATCCAGCGGCAGCTCGGTGCTCGCCAGCACGTTGCGCAGTACGAAGCTCGACCGCACGCTGGTGACGCCCTCGATGCGGGTCACGGTACCCAGCAGGAACTGCTGGTAATGGTCCATGTCCGGCACCATCACCTTGAGCTGGTAGTCCGCGTCCATGCCGGTCACCAGGCTGCACTCCAGCACCTCGGGGCATTTGCCGATGATCTGCTGGAAGTGCTCGAACCGCTCCGGCGTGTGGCGGTCCATGCCGATCAGCACGAAGGCGGTGAGGCTCAGGCCGAGCTTGCGGCTGTCCAGCAGGGCGACCTGGCGGACGATGTAGCCGTCGTCCTCGAGCTGCTTGACCCGCCGCGAGCAGGGCGAAGGCGACAGGCCGATGCGTTCGGCCAACTCCTGATTGGAGATGCGCGCATCGCGCTGCAGTTCGGCGAGAATTCGCAGATCGTAACGGTCCAGCTTGTCCATGAAAGCCTCGTCTTTCGAATGAATTGCGCTTATGGCGTAATTTTTGGTGATTTATTGCTCAGGTGGTGCCTGTGTGAGCAATCTTAGCAATCATTTCCCCGCTCTGTCGCCGTACTATTTCTTCCAGATTCACAGCCCGGACATAACGTCCCCCTGCGATCCGCCCAATCAGGCGCTTCGCGGCCCGCCGACCCTACAGGATCGCGCCGGCCACCGGGCTACGCACTGCCCAGAAGGCGGAGCGAGGTGAGCCGGCGCCAACAGCGACGAGCAGGACGAGATTCCGGAAGGGAGGCTGACGAGCCTCCCTTTTTTCTTGCCTGTGATTTACCCCGCCATCTTTACCCTGACTTTACCCAGCGCCCCGCAATGCCGGCTTTGCAGCGTGGTCTATGGCAATGTCGCATCACTGTTTTCGGCCGTCGCCGAAGTGAGGATTCCATGAAGTCGGGTTTCGCGCGGTGCGCCTCGTTCGTTGTGCTTTCACTGGCCGTCGCGGTCCAGGCGCTGGCGGCCGATGGCCCCGATCCGCAAGGCCGCCCGCCGGCGAACGGTGGTGGCGGTCAGCCCCAGGGGCGCCCGCAGGGTAACAACGGCGGCCAGGAGCACGGACGCCCGCAGGGCAATGCTGGCGGCCAGTGGCAGGGGCATCCGCAAGGTAACAACGGCGGGCAGTGGCAGGGCCGTCCGCAAGGCAGCAATGGCGGGCAATGGCAGGGGCGTCCGCAGGGTAACAACGGCGGCCAGGAACATGATCGTCCGCAGGGCAATGCCAACGGACAATGGCAGGGCCATCCACAGGGCAACGCCAATGGGCAATGGCAAGGCCGTCCCCAGGGCAATGACGGCGGCCAATGGCAGGGCCGCCCGCCGGGCAGTACGGCTGGCCAGTGGCAGGGCGGCAATGCCGGGCAATGGCAGGGGCGTCCGCAGGGCAATGACCACGGCAGCCCCGGCTGGCAGGGCGGCGTGCGTCCCCCGTCGGCGGGCTGGCAGGCTCGCCCGCCGGCTTCCCACGGCAACTGGGGCCCCCATCCGTCCTACTGGCGGCCAGGCTATGTGGTGGACAGCATGCCGAGCGGGCACTACCGCGTGCCGTACCGCGGCAGCGACTACTACTTCAATGACGGCTACTGGTATCGCCCGTACGGCTCGCGCTACGTGGTGGTGACGCCGCCTTATGGGGTGCGCGTGCGCTACCTGCCGTCCTATGCCGAACAGGTGTGGATCGGCAGCATCGGCTATTTCCTCGCTGCCGGTACCTACTACCTGTGGCAGGCCAGCACGCAGGATTACCAGGTGGTGGAGCCGCCGCAGCAGGCGCCGGTCGCGGTGGCGCAGTCGGCCTACGACGTGATGGCCTACCCGATGTACAACCAGGGCCCGGACCAGCAGAACCGCGACCGCTACGAGTGCCACCGCTGGGCGGCCGACCAGAGCGGCTTCGACCCGGCGATGGCGAGCTATGCGCCGCCGGCCTACGTCGCCGACAACTACCGCCGCGCGCTGGGCGCCTGCCTGAGCGGACGCGGTTACAGCGTCAACTGATCGTTTCCTTGCCCACCACTTCCTGCGGGTCGGCGTGCACCAGCACCTCGGCCCGCGGGAATTCCTTGTGGATCGCCAGCACCGCCTCGTCGCACAGCTGATGCGCCTTCGACAAGGGCAACTCGCCGGGCAGTTCCAGGTGCAGCTGGACGAACCAGTGGGTGCCGGAAATCCGCGTGCGCAGGTCGTGGGCGCCGAGCACGCCGGGCACCTCCTTCACCAGTTCGAGCATGCGCGTGCTGACGTCCGCCGGCAGTTCCTCGTCCATCAGCACGGCGACGGATTCGCGGGCGATCTGGAAGGAGCTCCAGAGGATGTACAGCGCGATGCCCAGACCGAACAGGGCGTCCATCTGCTGCCAGCCGAACTCTGCCAGCAGCAATGCCACAAGGATGCTGCTGTTGAGCAGCATGTCCGAGCGGTAATGCAGGGAGTCGGCACGGATGGCGTTGGAGCCGGTGATCTTCACCACGTGGCCCTGCAGCACCAGCAGGCCGGCAGTGAGCACCAGGGACAGGATCATCACCCCGATACCCCAGCCGACCGCTTCCACGGGCGCCGGGTGCTGCAGACGGTCGAAGGCCTGCGCGCCGACCAGCAGCGCACTGACCGCGATGAACAGCGCCTGCGCCAACCCCGACAGGGATTCCGCCTTGCCGTGGCCGTAGCGGTGATCGTCGTCCGCGGGGCGGATGGCGTAATGCACCGCCAGCAGGTTGAGGAAGGAGGCGGCGCCGTCGAGCAGGGAGTCGGTGAGGCCGGCCAGCAGGCTGACCGAGCCGCTGAGCCACCAGGCAATGGCCTTGGCCACGATCAGGGTGGTGGCCACGCCGAGCGAGGCGAACGTCGCCAGCCTCATCAAGTGGGCGTGGCTGGCATATTTGAGCATCAGGTATCCAGGCGATCGGGCAGGAAGTAGATGTAGTCCAGCAGCGGCGCCTTCTGGCCCAGCGCGGTGAGCGCGGCGCTCATCTGCCCGCGGTGGTGGGTGCCGTGGTTGACCAGGTGCTGGACGATGTTCGCCAGGCTCTGGCGGTGTTCCTGCCCGGCCATGTTGCGGTAGTCCAGCTGGGTGCCGAGGGTGGCGTCGCTTTGCTTGCTCAGCCACAGGCGCCAGGCACCGACGCCGTCGTTGAGGAAGTCGGCGAGGCCGGCGCGATCCGGCGCGGCCTCGGCGTCGAGGCGTTCGAATTGCCAGGGCTCTCGCTGCACACGGGCGAACCAGATGCGATCGACCACCGCGAGGTGGTTGAGCGTGCCGTGCAGGCTGCTGAAGAACAGCCCGCGCGGTGCGCGGTAGGCCTCTTCATCCAGGGGCGCGACGGCCTCCAGGATGCGCGCATAGGCCCACTGGTGGTACGCCAGGAGTTGCTGAAGGTGTGAAGCGAGAGCGCCGTGCATGTCAGGCCTCCGGGCGCAGGCCCAGGCTGGCGAGTTGTTGGAGGCTGCCGCTGCGCTGGATCAGACGCGGGTCGTCCAGGGGCAGGCTGCGGCCGGTTTCACGCTCGAGGATCGCCTTGAGTTTAGCCTTGTCGACGCTGCCGTCTTCACTCACCGCATCCTTGAGTTTTTCCGGGGCGACCGAGTATTTCGCGTCGGGCAGGTAGATCGCGCCGGTGGCGAAGTCTACGCCGAAGGCGATCAGCCCCGGGATGATGTAGAACAACAGACCGATGGCGTCGAAAGCGACGATGGCCGGGTCGACGCGGCCGTCGATCTGGCCGCGGCGGTCGGGGTAGAACAGGGTGCCGCAAGCCGTCAGCTGGCTGAACAGGGCGGCGCTCAGAACTGCACAGGAGACTCGGGTGGCAAGACGCATGAAATAACCTCCGGGAGGACGATGCGGATAACTATAACAACGAGTTCTGAACCGCTGCTGGCAGTTTCGCATTAGGCAGCGCGCTCGTTGCTCCTATGACCGTCCGGTTGGCATTGCGGTTCGCCCGCTATAATCGCCGCCCCCCGTGAAGACCGGGTGACCGCCATCGACATTCGAGTTCCAGGAGCCGGCATGAACGCCCTTCCCATCGACAGCGTCCTTCCCGCCCTGCGCCAGGCACTGGCTGCGCGCCACGAAGTGGTGCTGGAGGCGCCCCCGGGCGCCGGCAAGACCACCCGCGTGCCGCTGGCGCTGCTGGAGGAGCCGTGGCTGGCCGGGCAGACGATCCTGATGCTGGAGCCGCGCCGGCTCGCCGCCCGCGCCGCTGCCGAGCGGCTGGCGGCGGAGTTGGGCGAGAAGGTCGGCGAAACCGTCGGCTACCGCATCCGCCTCGACAGCCGGGTCGGCCCCGCGACGCGCATCGAAGTGGTCACCGAGGGCATTCTCGCCCGCCGCCTGCAGGACGACCCGGCGCTGGATGGCGTGGGCCTGGTGATCTTCGACGAGTTCCACGAGCGCAGCCTCGATGCCGACCTGGCGCTGGCGCTGACCCTCAACGGCCGCGCGCTGCTGCGCGACGAACCGCCGCTGAAGGTGCTGGTGATGTCGGCGACGCTGGAGGGCGAGCGGCTTTCCGCGCTGCTGGACGATGCGCCGGTGGTGCGCAGCGAGGGGCGCATGTTCCCGGTGGATATCCGCTGGGGCCGGCCCTGGCAGGCCGGCGAGTTCATCGAGCCCCGCGTGGTGCAGACGGTGCAGCAGGCGCTGGCCGACGAGCCCGGCAGCCTGCTGGTATTCCTGCCCGGCCAGGCAGAGATTCGCCGGGTGGCCGAGCAACTGGGCGAGGCGCTGGCCGGCCGTTCGGACATTCTTGTGTGCCCGCTGCACGGCGAACTCGACCTCGATGCCCAGCGCGCCGCCATCGAGCCCGCGCCGACGGGCACGCGCAAGGTGGTGCTGGCGACCAACATCGCCGAGACCAGCCTGACCATCGACGGCGTGCGCGTGGTGGTGGACGCGGGGTTGGCGCGGGTGCCGCGCTTCGACCCGGGCAGCGGCATGACGCGCCTGGAAACCCAGCGCATCTCCCGCGCCTCCGCCACCCAGCGCGCCGGCCGTGCCGGGCGCCTGGAGCCGGGCGCCTGCTACCGCCTGTGGTCGGAGGCGCAGCACGACCAGTTGCCGGCCTATGGCGCGGCGGAAATCCTCCAGGCCGACCTCGCCGGGTTGGCCCTGCAACTGGCGCGCTGGGGCGTCGCCCCGCAGGAGCTGGCGTGGCTCGACCTCCCGCCCGCTGCCGCGTATGCACAGGCTCAGGACCTGCTGGAGCGCCTCGGCGCGTTGGCCTCCCGTGCTGGCGGCGGCAGCCTCACGCCCCACGGCCAGGCCATGGCCGAGGTACCGGCGCACCCGCGTATCGCCCACCTGCTGCTGCGCGGCCATGCGCTGGGGCTGGGGCCGCTGGCCTGTGACCTGGCCGCCTTGCTCGGCGAGCGCGACATCCTGCGCGGCAACGACGCCGACCTGCATCACCGCATCGCCTTGCTGGCTGGCGAGCAGAGCGGCCCGCGGGCCAGCCGCGGCGCGGTGCAGCGGGTGCGCCAGCTGGCGCGGCAGTTCAAGGGCTACCTGCGCGGCCCGGCCCGCGAGCCGGTCGCCGACCCGGATCATCCGCGCTGGCTGGGCGGCCTGCTAGCCTTCGCCTACCCGGACCGCATCGCCCGCCAGCGACGCGCCGGCGGCGGTGAATACCGCCTGGCCAACGGCCGCGCCGCGCTGTTCGGCGAGCCGGATGCACTGATGAGGGAAGCCTGGCTGGTGATCGCCGACCTGGGCAGCCGCCAGGGCCAGCGCGAGGAGCGCATCTACCTGGCGGCTGCGCTGGAGCCGGCGCTGTTCGACAGCATCCTGGCCGAGCAGGTCAGCGTCCACGACGAGCTGGAATGGGATGAACGCGAGGGCGTGCTGCGCGCCGAGCGTCAGCGCAAGGTTGGCGAGCTGGTGCTGTCCACCGAGGCGCTGCCCAACCTCGACGCGGAGGCCCGCAGCCGTGCGCTGCTCGGGCTGGTGCGGCGCAAGGGCCTGGAGCTGCTGCCGTGGACGCCGGAGCTGCGCCAATGGCAGGCGCGCATCGCCTTGCTGCGCCGATTGGAGAGCGAAAGCAAGGGCGCCAGCGAGTGGCCGGACGTCAGTGACGCCGCGCTGCTGGCTTCGCTGGAGGATTGGCTGCTGCCCTACCTGGGCAAGGTGTCGCGGCTGTCGCACTTCGCCAACCTGGAGTTGAGCGCGATTCTCCACGGGCTGCTCCCCTGGCCGCTGCCGCAACGCCTGGACGAGCTGGCGCCGCGCACGTTGCAGGTGCCCTCAGGCTCGAATATCCGCCTGGACTACAGCGAGTTTCCGCCGGTACTGGCCGTGCGCCTGCAGGAACTGTTCGGCCTGGCCGATACGCCGCGCATCGCCGGTGGGCGGGTGGCGGTGAAGCTGCACCTGCTGTCCCCGGCCCAGCGCCCGGTGCAGGTGACTCAGGACCTGGCGAACTTCTGGCGCAGCACCTACGCCGAGGTGAAAAAGGACCTGAAGGGCCGCTACCCCAAGCACTACTGGCCGGACGACCCGCTGATCGCCGAGCCGACGGCGCGGGCGAAGCCGCGCAAGAGCTGAGCAGAGCCTGTTTAGAGCAACAACTTGCAGGCCTGTACCGAGGGTTTCCTCTCTCCCTAACCCTGGCTGTGCGCCCCGCTCCGAAGGGAGAGGGGACTGGTCGGTGCAGGAGGAATCCATGGCGTCAGCCGGCACGGAAAGCTCCCTCTCCCTTCAGGGAGAGGGCGGGGGAGAGGGCAGGCCCCGGCACGAAATATCAGGTCGTAGCGGGCCATGCCCGCGATCGCGCGCATGGCGCGCTCCTACAGGTGGAGCCGGCCTCAGTCGGTGAAACGGGTGGCGATTCCGTAGGTGCGATTCATCCGTGATGGTCGGGAGTGGCAGGTGGCCAATCGCGGACAGAGTCCGCTCCTACCCCTGGATCAGGCTGCGCACGGTTTCGAAGGGCGACCGCTTTTCGTAGGAGCGAGCTTGCTCGCGAACCCTCCGAGCATCGGAGTGTGGCGGGTTCGCGAGCAAGCTCGCTCCTACAGGGGGCGACCCGGCCCTGTCGCTCAGGGCAATTTCATCTCGTAGCCGGCCGCCTGCAGTTCGTCGTAGGCGTGGTCCAGCCGTGCGCGCAGGCCTTCGGCGTCGGGGGCGTGGCGGGAGACGATGAGCTTGGTCGGTACGCTGTACAGGTTGTCGAAGGCCAGCGGCGGCATGTTCAGCTCGCGGCGCGCCTGTTCCACCGGCGTCTGGTAGTCGATCAGGTAATCGCCACGGCCGCGTTCGAGCATCTGCAGGGCAGCCGTGTGGGTGCTGGTGCGGTGCACTTCCAGCTTCAGCCGCGGGTCCTCGAGCATCTGCGTGATCGGCCGCCAGTAGCTGTAGCCGCTGATCAGGATCACCCGGCTGCCGGCCAGCCCCGCGGGCAGGGACGGGGAGGGGCGCGAGGCCAGGCGATAGAGGTTCAGCTCGACGTGGCCGAGTACGCGCTCGCATTCCAGTGTGCTGCCCGCCAGTTCGGGCTTGCCCGGCGCGCCGGCCCAGAGTTGCACGCTGCCGTCCTGCAGGCCGAGGTACAAACGGGCGCTGGGCAGCGGGCGGAAGTCCGCGCGGTAGCCTGCCTTGCGCAGGATCAGCCGGACCATCTCGGTGCCGCTGCCCTGGGCGGTGCCGTCCGCGGCGGTGTAGGTGTAGGGCGGGAATTCGTAATACCCCACGCTCAGCGTCGGCAGCGGATGCGGCAGCCGGTCGGCCAGTGTGGGCCGGTCGACGGCGAGGGCGTTGAGGCAGAGCAGGGCGACGATCAATCCGATCAGGCGGCGAAAGTGCATGGAGAACCGGGGGCATGTTGTCGTTGTTATGCGGCGCCGGCCGAGCATGGGGCCGCCGCGCCGTGCTTGTCCAGCGTGGCTCGGCGGCGATGTGCCGCAGCGCTCAGTGGGGCAGCAGCAGGCGCGCGGACAGCGGCAGGTGATTGGAGATGCGCAGCGTGTCATGACTGCGCACGCCGGCCTGCAGGCGGTTGAGGCTGGGGCTGTGGAACAGGTAGTCGAGGGTGCGGTCGGGCTTGTGCACGCGCGGGTCGTTGGGGAAGTGGGTGTACCAGGTGGCCTGGTCGGCGCCGCTGGATTCCTCCACCGCCGGGATGACCGGGAAGCGCGCCGCCAGCAGGTTCAGCTCGCTGTTGGCGCGGTACGGTGCGCGCAGCACTTCCGGCAGGTAGGGGTACTGGCCCAGCGGCAGCAGGCCGAGGTCGCCGCCCAGCAGCCAGGGGCGGCCGGACGCCTGCAGGGCGTTGAGGTGGGCTTCGAGCGCTTCCACCTGGCGCTGCGGGGTGTCGTCGCCGTTGGGCCGTTCCAGGCGGGTATTGATCACGCTGAGCTGGCCGCCGCCGCGTATCGGCAAATCGCTCTGCAGCATCGCCGGCTGCGGCGCGAACAGGCGCAGCAGCGGGATGGAGGAGCGCTGCGGCAGTGCGATGCGCTCGCCACGGGTGATCTGGAAGCGGCTGAAGGTCACCAGCTTGCGCCCGGCGCTACCAAAGACGTGGGGGTTGGGATCGAAGCGCGCCTTCCAGTCGAAGGCGGCGGTGGAGCAGGGGTAGAGGTCGGTGAGGCGGTCGCCGATCAGCGCCTGCTGGTCCTGCTTGCCGGTGGCGGCGGCGCCGTCGTCCACCTCCTGCAGCAGCACGACGTCCGGCGCTTCGTCGCGGATCACCCGCACGACTTCGTCGAGGCTGTAGGCGATGTCCTCGGGGCTGGGGCTGTCGTCCGGGCCGGTGGTGTCCGGCAGGTCGTCCCAGAAGATGTAGCGTTTGCCGGCCAGGTACTGGACGTTCCAGGTCATCACCTTCAGCGCCTGCCCGGGCTGCAATTGCGGCGCCGGGCCACGGCACTGGGCGGCGACGGCTTCGCGCTCGGCGGGGTGCCAGGCCAGCAGCCAGGCGGCAGCGGTGACGGCGAGCAGCAGGACGATGAACAGCAGGAACAGGACGCGGCGGCGAAGCGAGAGGCTCATGGGTGACCAGGGGCTATGCTTGTTGGTCCAGAGGATAGTGGCTGCGACTTTGTATTTCACCTCCGTGTTTGTTGTGGGAATTATCCTGAAACCATGTGAGATGTAGTTCGCAAGACGTCGACATCACGCCCTGCGTGCCTCAGGAGACCGTCATGCCCCGCACTCCGTTCTCTCCGTCGACCTACCGCCACAAGGTGGTGCTGGTCAGCGGCGGCTGTTCCGGTATCGGTCGCGCCCTGGTGCTGCGCTTCGCCCGGGCCGGCGCCCATCCGGTGATCCTCGATCTGGACCAGGCGGCGCTGGACAGCCTGGTGCAGCACCTGCGCGAGCACCTGAATGTCGAGGCGCTGGGCCTGCGCTGCGACATCGCCGAAGCGGAAGCGGTGCAGCGCGCGGTGGCGCTGGCCATCGAGCGCTTTGGCGGCATCGACGTGCTGGTGAACAACGCCGGCATCACCCATCGCAGCCTGTTCATCGAGACCGAGCTGGCGGTGTTTCGGCGGGTGATGGCGGTGAACTTCTACGGCGCGCTGCATTGCACCCAGGCGGCGTTGCCCAGCCTGCTGGCGCGGCACGGGCAGATCGTGGTGCTCAGCTCGCTCACCGGTTTCGCCCCGCTGCTCTATCGCAGCGCGTACAACGCCAGCAAGCATGCGTTGCACGGTTTGTTCGACACGCTACGCATGGAGCTGGACGGCACCGGCGTGGCCATCACCCTGGCGTGCCCGGGCTTCACCGCCACCGACCTGCGCAAGAATGCGCTGGTGGGCGATGGCTCGGTGATCCGCCAGCCGGCCGTGGTGCTTGGGGCGGAAGTGGCGTCGCCGCGGGACGTGGCGGAGGCGATCTACCAGGGCGCGCTGAAGCGTCGGCGCTTGCTGGTGCTGTCCAACGTCAACTGGCGCGCACGCTTGCTGGCGCGGTTCTTCCCGCGGCTGTTCGAGAAGCTGCTGGTGCCGAAGATGTCGGGGCTCAGGCCGGGGCACTGACTCTTGTTGTTAGGGCAATGTTTTCTTTCGGGGAGCTCTGTGCCCGTGCTTTCCCCTCACCCCAGCCCTCTCCCGGTGGGAGAGGGGGCCGAATGTGCCGGCTGACACCATGATTTCATCCTGCGCCGAGCGGTTCCCTCTCCCCCTGGGAGAGGGCTAGGGTGAGGGTTGGGCCGAGCGCAGAAATACCGCTTAGCAACGTAGGGCGCATAACGCCTGCGGCGTTATCCGCCGCAATGGAGGATAACCCGTTCCGGGTTATGCGCCCTACCAGTCATCAGTGCGAGTGCGTATCGAACCCGCCGCCGGCCAGCGCCATGTCCCAGAACGATGCCTCGATCTTGTGCCCGTCCAGGTCGCGGACGAAGCAGCCGTAGTAAGGCTCGCCATACTGCGGGCGTGGCCCTGGTGCTCCCTCGTCGGTCGCGCCGGCGGCAATCGCGGCGCGGTAGAAGGCGTCCACTTCCTCGCGGGAATTGGCCAGGAAGCCGATGTGCGTGCCGTTGCCGACGTTGGCCGGGCGCCCGTCGATGGGCGTTTGCACCCAGAACTCGGGGAACAGGCGCCCATAGGCCACCGCGCCGGGGTGTTGCATGATCGGCTGGCAACCCAGGGTCGGCAGCACCGCGTCGTAGAACGCCTGGGCGCGCGGGAAGTCGTTGGTGCCGATGGAAATGTGCGACAGGCAGCTGGGCGGGAAGTCGTTCATGGCGAGTCTCCATACTCGAAAAAGGAGACTCCAGCGTAGAACCCCGGCGCGGGTCGTGCCGGGGGATGTGTTGCGACGTGATGCCGCTCAGGCGGTCTGGCGCTCCAGCAGGATGAAGATGCGGTAGGCCGCCACCGTCAGCAGCAGCTGGAAGAACCCGCTCAGCGAATGCAGCGCGACGCTGAGCACCGGCGCATCCTGGCCGGCCTCGGTGATCCAGCCCTCGGCGATCCACACCGGGGCGAGAATCGCCAGGGAGGTCATCAGCAGCAGGAAGAAATGCCCGGTGGTCAGGGCGAAGCTCTCGCGCATCGCGTCGATGGGCGCGCGGCCGCGCTGCACCAGGAGGAATTCGGCGAAGGCCAGCTTGATCATCACGAAGATGCCCGGCAGCACCATCAGCGACAGGCCGAGCACGATCAGCAGCGAGGTGATCGCCGAGAGCAGGGCGAAGGCCGGCCACAGGCGCAGGGCGGCACTCCACAGTTCGCGCACGCCGCGCTCCACGCCCTCGCCGGCGTCGATCATGAACAGGATCAGGCTGGCGGTGTAGATCGGGTAGAACACCAGGCCGGCGGCCATGCCCCAGGGGGCGAAGTTCTGCGAGCCGGCGGCGACGTTGATCTGCTGCTGCACCAGCGTCTCGATGACGATCCAGGGCAGGCACAGCGGCACCAGGGTGCCCAGATGACGGGAAAAGAAAAACCAGGTGTCGCGGAGGATGGAAAGGGGATTCATCAGTAACCCGATACTGTCCGAGGGCTTCGACTCTAACTTAAGCAAACCCTCAGCTGAAGGCGCCAGAATTCTGCGCGTGGAACTTGTTTTTTTCCGACTCGTTCCAATCTCAGTCAGCAATGATCCACCCGCAGCGATCCATCCGAGGCCTGTCATGAATTCCGAAGAGCAATCCCTGATCGATGGTCTGTTCACCCGCCTGCGCGACGCCGAGGCGCAGACCGCGCCGCGCGATGCCCAGGCCGAGGCGCAGATCAACAAGCACCTGGTGCAGCAGCCGGCCGCGCCGTACTACATGGCCCAGGCGATGCTGATCCAGGAAGCGGCGATCAAGCGACTGGACCAGCGCGTCAAGGAGCTGGAGGCGGAGCAGGCGCGGGCGCAGGAGCAGCGTCCCAGCAGCGGCGGCTTCCTCGCCGGGCTGTTCGGCGGCGGGCAGAGCCAGGAGCCGCGCCCGGCGCCAGCGCAGCAGCGCCCCGACTGCTGGGGCCAGACGCGCTTCTCGCAGCCTGGCGGCGCGTCCTACGCCAACAACCCCGGCGCCAGCAACCCGAACGACTTCCGCCCGGCACAGGCGTCGCCTGCCGCGCCCCAGGGCGGCGGCTTCATGCGCGGGGCCCTGCAGACGGCCGCTGGCGTGGCCGGCGGGGTGATGGTGGCGGACCTGCTGACCAGCATGTTCCACCACAGCCAGCCGCAGGAGATCGTCGAGGTGATCCAGGAGCAGCCGCTGCAACCGGAGCTGTCGAGCTTCGATGACGGGCACGGCGATGACTCCCTGGGCGGCGATCGCTACGCCGACAATGGCTTTGCCGATACGAGTTACGACGACAGCAACAGCTTCGGCGACGATTCGAGCTTCTTCGGCGACGACGACGGCGACCTGTTCAGCTGAGCCCGTCATCAGGTCATCCCGTCCGCCGGGGCTGGCGGGGGCTGCGCGCTGTGCCGATAATGCGCCCCCGCTGTCCGTGTCCCGGAGTATTCGTTGAAGACCATCGCCCTGTTCGCCGACGTGCAGAACCTCTACTACACCGTGCGTCAGGCCTACGGCTGCCACTTCAACTATGCCGCCCTGTGGGCCGAGCTGAGCGCCCAGGGCACGATCGTCCAGGCCTATGCCTACGCCATCGACCGGGGCGACGCGAAGCAGCAGCAGTTCCAGCAGATCCTGCGCAAGCTGGGCTTCACCGTGAAGCTCAAGCCCTACATCCAGCGCGCCGACGGTTCGGCCAAGGGTGACTGGGACGTCGGCATCACCATCGACATCCTCGATGCTGCGCCCCAGGTGGACGAGATCGTCCTGGCCTCCGGCGATGGCGATTTCGACCTGCTGCTCGACCGCGTCCGCGCCGGCGGCACCGATGCCACCGCCTACGGCGTGCCGGGTCTTACCGCCCAGGCGCTGATCCGCGCGGCCAGCCGCTACGTGCCCATCGAGGGCGCGCTGCTGCTGCGTTCCTGACCCTTGCGGCTACAATGCCGCCCATTCCGATTCGTTTTCGCGAGCGCTCCATGACTTTCGCCACCCTTGGCCTGATCGATCCCCTCCTGCGCGCCCTCGACGGGCTTGGCTACCAGAACCCGACGGCGGTCCAGGCCCAGGCCATCCCGGCGGTGCTCAAGGGCCGCGACCTGCTCGCCGCTGCCCAGACCGGCACCGGCAAGACCGCCGGCTTCGCCCTGCCGCTGCTGCAGCGGCTGCTGCAGGAAGGCCCGCAGGTGGCCGCCAACTCCATCCGCGCGCTGGTGCTGGTGCCGACCCGCGAGCTGGCCGAGCAGGTGCACGAGAGCTTCCGCGCCTACGGCCAGCACGTGCCGCTGCGCACTGCCGTGGCGTACGGCGGGGTCAGCATCAACCCGCAGATGATGAAGCTGCGCAAGGGCGTCGACGTGCTGGTGGCCACCCCGGGCCGTCTGCTCGACCTGTACCGGCAGAACGCGCTGAAGTTCACCCAGCTGCAGGTCCTGGTGCTGGACGAGGCCGACCGCATGCTCGACCTGGGCTTTGCCCGCGAGCTGGACGAGGTCTTCGCGGCGCTGCCCAAGCGCCGGCAGACGCTGCTGTTCTCCGCGACCTTCTCCGACGCCATCCGCCAGATGGCCCGCGGCCTGCTGCGCGACCCGCTGACCATCGACGTCGCGCCGCGCAACACGGCGGCGAAATCGGTGAAGCAGCACCTGGTGACCGTGGACAAGAAGCGCAAGGCCGAACTCTTCCTGCACCTGCTGCGCGAGCAGGGCTGGGGCCAGGCGCTGGTGTTCGCCAAGACCCGCAAGGGCGTCGATGAACTGGTCGGGCTGCTGCAGCACGAAGGCATCCGCGCCGACTCGATCCACGGCGACAAGCCGCAGCCCGCGCGCCTGCGCGCCCTGGCGCGGTTCAAGGCCGGCGAGGTGGACTTCCTCGTCGCCACCGACGTCGCCGCGCGCGGCCTGGACATCGAGGAGATGCCCCTGGTCGTCAACTTCGACCTGCCCATCGTCCCCGAGGACTACGTGCACCGCATCGGCCGCACCGGCCGTGCCGGCGCCAGCGGCCAGGCGATCTCGCTGGTCTGCGCCGATGAAGTACAGCAACTGGCGGCCATCGAGACGCTGATCGGCCAGACCCTGCAGCGCAAGGAAGAAGACGGTTTCGAGGCGGAGCACCGGGTGCCTGCCACCACGGCCGGTGGCCAGGTGCTGAAAAAGCCGAAGAAGCCCAAGCAACCGAAGGTGCCGGAAGGCAAGCCGGGCAAGGTGCACCTCGGCTCGCTGCTGGACGACACGCCGCAGGTCAAGGCGGTGCGCAAGGCGCCGGGCTTTGGCCTGGGCGGCAAGCCGATGGGTGGCAAGCCCGCTGCGGGCAGGTCCTCCGGTAAGCCGGGCGGCAAGGGCGGCCGGCGCCCCTGAGCCGTTAAGGCGCGCGCCTGCCTCATCGCGGTGCGCGCCGGAGGCTGAATCGACGGCTGTCCCCAGGCGCGACGGGGCCTGGCGGGGTGTGGCGCAAAAGCTGCATTTCCGTGTGGAATCCCGAACGCCTATAGTGTGTCCATTGCGCACACAACAAGAACGACAGCCCATGCGCCACAAGGAACTCAAAGCCTGGACCGGCGGAGTCGCCCACCTGCTCCCGCTGGCCCCCGGTCGCCCGCGCCTGCTCGGCCTCAGCCAGTGGCTGCAGCAGGTCTGCGCGGTGGATAACTTCGTGCTCTTCGTCTATGAAGGCAACCACCGCCCGCTGGACCTGTTCGACACCTTCCCGGCCGACATCCGCCACGTCTACGTGGAGGACTACCAGGTCGGCCCCTATCTGCTGGACCCCTTCTACCTCGCCTGCACCCGCCAACAGGCGCCGGGCTTGTGGCGCCTGCGGCAGTTCGCGCCGGACCACTTCTACCTGGGCGAGTACTACCAGACCTATTACCAGCAGACCGGCCTGACCGAGGAGATCGCCTTCTTCATCGACCTCGCCGATGGCGCCACCGCCGTGCTGTCGCTGATGCGCAAGACATCCAGCCCGGCCTTCAGTCGCGACGAGATGCAGTTGCTGGAGTGCGCCCGGCCTGTGGTCGAGCAGGTGGTGCGCGAGGCCTGGGAGCTGCGCCGCGGGCAACCGCGACCGGCGCAGGACCTGGACTACCAGATCCGCGAGGCCTTCGACCAGTTCGGTGCGCAGTTGCTCACGCCCCGCGAGCAGGAGATCGTCCAGCTGCTGCTGCGCGGCCACTCCAGCGCCTCGGTGGCCGAGCAACTGGACATCAGCCCCGGCACGGTGAAGATCCACCGCAAGAATCTCTACGCCAAGCTCGGCATCGGCAGCCAGTCTGAGTTGCTCGGCCTGTTCATCCGCGAACTGGCGGGCCGAGATGGCACGGGCGGGATGCGCGCAGCCGGCTGATGCCTGCGGGCTGTTCGTAGGAGCGAGCTTGCTCGCGAACCGCCCAACGCTGGAGCCGCCGGGGAATTCTGTTCGCGAGCAAGCTCGCTCCTACAGCCCCCCAGCTCCGGGGCCCATTGTAGGAGCGCCGTCATCCCCGACGTGAGTCACACGGTGTTCCGTATGCAGCCAGTCCGTCCCGGCTGAGGCATGGTTCGACCTGTAACGTCGGCTGTTCGTAGGAGCGAGCTTGCTCGCGAACTGCCCAACGCTGGAGCCGCCGGGGAATTCTGTTCGCGAGCAAGCTCGCTCCTACCATCACCCTCAGCTCCGGGGCCCGTTGTAGGAGCGGGCCATGCCCGCGATCGCGCGCATGGCGCGCTCCTACAGGGAGCGCCGTCTTCCCAGACGTGAGTCACACGGCGTCCCGCATGCAGCCAGTCCGTCCCGGCTGACGTCATGGTTTCGACCTGCAACGTCGGCTGTAGGAGCGAGCTTGCTCGCGAACCGCCCAACGCTGGAGCCGCCGGGGAATTCTGTTCGCGAGCAAGCTCGCTCCTACAGCCCGGGATCCCTTGTAGGAGCGGACTTTGTCCGCGATCGCGGGCATGGCCCGCTCCTACAGGTTCCGTGCTGCTGTCTTTTCCTTCTGCAAAGGCAGAGGGGCTCCCGATCATGTGGAACCCCAATCCCGGCATCTATCCCCCGAGGGATATATACACCCCGAAAGCCCCGTTGCTAGCGTAAGTCCCAACAAGAACAAAGCGGGAGCGCGCGGTGATGGAGAGCGGTCAGGACTTCGATATCGAATTCCGTAACGTGGTCAAGCGCTACGGCAGCGTGCCGGCGGTCAATGGGCTGAGTTTCAAGGTGAAGCGCGGCGCCTTCCATTCCTTCCTTGGCAGCTCCGGCTGCGGCAAAACCACCACCCTGCGGATGATCGCCGGCTTCGAGCAGCCCAGCGAAGGCGAGGTGCAGCTGGCCGGCCAGGCGGTGGCCGGGGTGCCGGCGCACCAGCGCCCGGTGAACATGGTGTTCCAGCATTACGCGCTGTTCCCGCACCTGAGCGTGGCCGAGAACATCGCCTACGGCCTGCGCTACCGCACGCCGCGCCCGGACCGCGCGCAGCAGCGCCGCATGGCCGACGAGGCGCTGGAGATGGTGCGCCTGTCCGGCTTCGGCACGCGCAAGCCCCACGAGCTTTCCGGCGGCCAGCAGCAGCGCGTCGCGCTGGCCCGTGCCTTGGTCAACAAGCCCACCGTGCTGCTGCTCGACGAACCGCTCGCCGCGCTGGATCGCAAGCTGCGCAAGGAGATGCAGTCGGAACTGCTGCGCCTGCAGCGCGAGGTCGGCATCACCTTCGTGCTGGTCACCCACGACCAGGAAGAGGCGCTGTCGATGAGCGACAGCATCAGCATCATGAAGGACGGCCTGATCATCCAGACCGCCACCCCCGAAGCGCTCTACGAGACCCCGGCGAGCCGCTACGTGGCCGACTTCATCGGCGAATCCAACCTGTTCTCCGGCACTGTGCGTCGCCTCGACTCCGGACGCGTGGTGCTGGGCACCCCGGCCGGGCTGGAACTGAGCAGCCCGCCGACGCCCACCGGCCCCGCGCTGGCGCCCCAGGCCGAGGGCTGCATCGCGGTGCGCCCCGAGTTGGTCGGCATCGCCGCCGCCGATACGGAGCTGCCGCGCGAGGTCCGCCTGAAGGGCCGCGTGGAGGACCGCATCTACCTGGGCAACCTCACCGAATACCGCGTGCGCACCGACGCCTTCGGCATCGTCTGCGTGCGCGTGCCGCGCCAGGCCGGCGGCACCGACCAGGGCTTCGAGCATGGCGCGCCGGTGCAGGTCGGCTGGAACCAGGCCAGCGGCCTGGCGATGGCGCTGTGAAAACGATCCAACCCTAACCAGAAAAATCAGCACACAGGCGGGGAGTGACGATGGACAAGAAGAGTTTCATCAAGACGATGCGCAGCTGGGAAAACGGCTCCATCACGCGGCGCGACTTTCTCGGCAAGACCGGTCTCGGGCTGGCGATGGCAGTGCTCGCCGCCAACACTCCCGGCCTGCTCAGCGGCAAGGCCTACGCGGCCGAAGGCAGCAACATCGGCGATCGTCTGGCCCTGGCCACCTGGCCGAACTACCACAGCCAGGAGAACTTCGACGCCTTTGCCAAGGCCACCGGCGCGCGGGTGCAGATGAACGTGTTCGGCTCCAACGAGGAGATGCTCGCCAAGCTGCAGGCCGGCGGCAGCGGCTGGGACGTCTTCGTGCCGACCAACTACACCATCAGCACCTACGTGCAGCTCGGCCTGATCGAACCGCTGGACCTCTCGCGCATTCCCAACTTCGACCCCAAGGCCTTCGAGGAGCGCTTCATGGCCCAGGGCACCGTGGACGGCAAGGTCTACGCGGTGCCGAAGAACTGGGGCACCACCGGCATCGTCTATGACGCCAGCCGCGTGAAGGGCAGCCCGGATTCCTGGAAGCAGTTCTGGGACCTGACCCTCACCAGCGCCTCGGGCCGCACCATCGTCCACGACTACCAGCTCACCGCCATCGGCAACGCGCTCAAGTACTACGGCTACAGCTTCAACTCGCTGGACCCCAAGGAGCTGGCCGAGGCCGAGAAGCTGCTGATCCAGGCCAAGCCGCACCTGTTCGCGATCAACTCCGACATCCAGCCCTCGCTGCGCAACGGCGACGCCTGGATGGCCATGGCCTGGACCGGCGACGCCTCCCAGCTGCACCGCGACAACCCGGACATGACCTTCGTGCTGGGCAAGGAAGGCGGCGAGATCTGGAGCGACTTCTTCGCCATTCCCAAGAGCGCCGAGCACCGCGATGCCGCTTACGCGTTCATCAACTACCTGCTAGACCCGCAACACAACAAGCTGGAGGTGCTCTCCCACGGCTACCCGAGCGGGGACAAGCGCGTCGATGCGCTGCTCTCCAAGGAAATGCTCGACGACCCGATCATGTACCCGGCGGCCGAGCGCCTGTCGCCGCTGGAGTTCGGCGCCGCGGCGACCCTCACCAGCCCGGCGCGCGCCGAACTGATGGCGCGCTTCAAGGCCGCCTGAGGACGATGCTCTTGTAGGAGCGAGGGGGGCGCCTAGCCCTTGCTCGCGAACCCGCCCAGCCTCGGAGCTGCCGGAAAATTCGTTCGCGAGCAAGCTCGCTCCTACAGGTCCGTGCCATCCCATGCGTAGGGAATCGAACATGAACATCGCTGTCAGCGCCCCGTTGCCGCAGACCCAGGCAACGCCGGCACCCTCGCGCGCGAAAAGCCTCGGCCGGCGCGTCACGCTTCTGCTGCTGTTGCCGTCCACCCTGTGGTTCCTGCTGCTGCTGTTGATGCCGCTGGTGATCATCCTGGTCTTCAGCGTCGGCGAGCGCAGCGCCGTCGGCGGCTACGGCGGCGGGCTGACGCTTGCGAACTACCTGAACCTCGGCTCCCGCGCCCAGGCCTTCTGGAACACCCTGACCCTGGCGCCGCTGGGCACCCTGGCGTGCCTGCTGGCGGCCTACCCGCTGGCCTACTTCCTGGCGGTGAAGGTGCGGCGCAACAAGTCGCTGCTGCTCACGCTGGTCATCGTGCCGTTCTGGACCAGCTTCCTGATCCGCACCTACGCCTGGATCTTCCTGCTCAGCGGCCGTGGCATCCCGGCGCTGCTGGAGACCTTCGGCATCGCCGACGTGCGCCTGATCAACACGCCCTACGCGGTGCTGATCGGCATCGTCTACGGCTACCTGCCGCTGATGGTGTTCCCTATCTACGTGACTCTGGAGAAGCTCGACAAACGCCTGCTGGAGGCTTCCGGCGATCTCGGCGCGAGCGCCTTCGAGACCTTCCGCCGGGTCACCCTGCCGCTGTCCGCCCCGGGGGTGATCACCGGCGTGATGCTGGTGTTCATCCTGCTCATGGGCGAGTTCCTGATCCCGGCGATCCTCGGCGGCGGCAAGGTGTTCTTCGTCGGCAACGCGCTGGTCGACCTGTTCCTGCAATCGCGCAACTGGGCGTTCGGCAGCGCGGTGGCGATGACCCTGGTGGCGATGATGCTGGTGATCATCGGCGTCTACCTGAAACTCGTGGCCCGCTACGGCGGCTCGCGCAACGACGGAGTGCTCTGACATGTGGCTGCGCAGTTACTCCACCTCGGTCTACCTGTTCCTCTACGCGCCCATCGCGCTGATCATGCTCTTCGCCTTCAACGCCGGGCGCAGCGGGCTGAGCTTCCAGTGCTGCTCGGTGCAATGGTTCGGCCGCGCCTTCGACAACCCGTTCATCATGGAGGCGCTGGGCAACAGCGCGCTGATCGCGTTGTCCTCGGCGCTGATCGCCACGCTGTTCGGCACCCTCGCGGTGTTCGGCCTGCAGCGGGTTGGCAAGCGCGTGCGCCTGCTGTTCGACGCGCTGACCTACTGCGCGATCATCGTGCCGGGGATCGTCATCGGCATCGCCACGCTGATCGCCTTCATCACCCTGTTCGACGTGCTCAACCCGCTGCTGGCGCTGCTGGACATCGGCCTGCCGAAACTCAACATGGGCTTCGGCACCGTGGTGGCGGCGCATTCGCTGTTCACCATGGCGCTGGTGATGGTGATCGTCCGCACCCGCGTCGAGGCCATGGACAAGTCGCTGCTGGAGGCGTCCGCCGACCTCTACGCACCGCCCCTGGACACCTTCTGGCGGGTGACCCTGCCACAGATCGCCCCGGCCATCCTCGCCGGCTTCCTGCTGGCGTTCACCTTCAGCTTCGACGATTTCATCATCGCCTTCTTCGTCGCCGGCTCCGAGACCACGCTGCCGATCTACATCTTCTCGTCGATCCGCCGGGGCATCACGCCGGAGATCAACGCCATCTCCACGGTGATCATCTGCGCCTCGCTGGCGCTGCTGTTCACCTCCCGCTACCTGCAGAACCGCCGCACCGGCGTTCAGGCCGCCTGAGGGCCGACTTCAAGGAGACTGAAGGATGCGCGACCAGCTCTACATCAACGGGCAGTGGGTCAGGCCGGACCTGGGCGGCCGCTTCACCAGCTTCGACCCGGCCACCGGCCAGCCCCTGCGCGAGGTCCCGGCGGCCACCGAGGAAGACGTCGACCATGCGGTGCGCGCGGCGCGCACCGCGTTCAATCGCGGCTGGGGGCAGAGCCGCGGCGCCGAGCGCGCCGAATGGCTGGTGGCGCTGGCCGGCGAACTGGAACGCAACCAGGACGCCCTGGCCGAACTGGAAGTGCGCGACAACGGCAAGCCGCTGCCCGAGGCGCAGTGGGACGTGGCCGACGCCATCGGTTGCTTCCGCTATTACGCTGACCTGGCGCGGGAGCTGGACGAGCGCCAGGACCAGGTGCTGCCGCTGCCCGACGAGCGTTTCCGCTGCCGCATCCGCCAGGAGCCGGTGGGCGTGGCCGGGCAGATCATCCCCTGGAACTACCCGCTGCTGATGGCCGCGTGGAAGGTCGCGCCGGCCCTGGCGGCGGGCGCCACCTGCGTGCTCAAGCCCTCCGAACTGACGCCGCTGAGTGCGCTGGAGCTGGCTGCCGCGGCGGACGCCATCGGCCTGCCCGCCGGCGTGCTCAACGTGCTGCCCGGCCTCGGTGCGGAGGCCGGCGGGCCGCTGAGCCAGCATCCGGGCGTGGACAAGCTGGCCTTCACCGGCAGCGTGCCGACCGGCTCGCGGATCATGTCGGCGGCCGCCCAGGACATCAAGAACGTCAGCCTGGAGCTGGGCGGCAAGTCGGCCTTCATCGTCTTCGACGACAGCGACGTGGAGGCGGCGGTGGAGTGGATCCTCTTCGGCATCTTCTGGAACCAGGGCCAGGTGTGCAGCGCCACCTCGCGCCTGCTGGTGCAGGAGGGCATCGCCCCGCGCCTGATCGAGCGGCTGGTGGAGGCAACCCGCGCCATCACCATCGGCAATGGCCTGGAGCCGGGCGTGCTGCTCGGGCCGCTGGTCAGCCAGGGGCAGCATGAGAAGGTGCTCGGCTTCGTCGAGCGTGGCCGGGCTGGCGGTGCGCGGCTGCTCACCGGCGGCAAGCGGCCGGCGGGGCTGGAGGAGGGCTGGTTCATCGAGCCGGCGATCTTCGACGAGCCCGCCGAGGACGCGTTGATCTGGCGCGAGGAGATCTTTGGCCCGGTGCTCTGCGTGAAGCGCTTCAAGACCGAGGCCGAGGCCCTGCGCCTGGCCAACGACAGCCGCTTCGGCCTGGCCGGCGCGGTGATGTCCGGCGACCCGCAGCGCGCCGCGCGGGTGGCCGATGGGCTGCGCGCGGGCATCGTCTGGGTCAACTGCTCGCAGCCGACCTTCACCCAGGCGCCCTGGGGCGGCATGAAGCACAGCGGCATCGGCCGCGAACTGGGCGTGTGGGGGCTGGAGAATTACCTGGAGGTGAAGCAGGTGACCGAGTACATCTCGGACCAGCCGTGGGGCTGGTACCTGAAATAAGCGGTGCGGCCGTTAGGGTGGGAGCGAGCGGCGTTTCAGGCCGCGCCGTGCCAGTCCTGTTCGCGAGCAAGCTCGCTCCTACAGGTCAGGCCAGACTCGGATTTCGCGGACAAGGTCCGCCCCTGCGGGGCGGCGCGCCTCCATGTAGGAGCGGGCCATGCCCGCGACCGCGCGCCTGGCGCGCTCCGACAAGTCGGCACCTGTATCTCCCGTGGTGTAGGAGCGGACTTCGTCCGCGATGGTTGCCGGCCGGCTTCGCGGCCGGATCGCGGATGAATCCGCTCCTACACGAACCACCTGAGCGAGCGCCTCAATCGAGGTTATGCCCGATCCGCCAGAGCACACCGCTGGGGTCGTGCAGGGTGAAGTCGCGCATCTTCCACGGCTGGTCTTGCGGCGCGCCGAGGCGAACGCCGTAGCGCTCGGCCAGGCCGGCGTCGCTCACCCTGGCGTACCAGGCGTCGGCGTCTTCCACCAGCAGGTGCAGCATCAGGTTCTCGGCGAATTCCTTGACGTAGTAGTTCTGCAGCAAAAAGGCGCAGCGCTCGCCATGGTGGAAGTAGGCAAGCTCCTCGGACTGCCAGGGGCTGAGAAACCCCAGGTCCTGGTAGAACTGCTGGGAGAGCGCGAAATCGCGGGCGGGGACGAAGACTTTCAGTTCGATGCTGGCAGTGCTCATGGGCAACCTTCCTGGTTCTTGCGTGAGCAGGCATTCACGACGGCAAACGGCGGGCCGCCTCTGTCGGGCGGCTGGCCGCGAGTCTACCTCAGAGCTGGCGCTGCATGTAGCGACTGCCGGCGACGCCCGGCAGCGTCGAGCGGCGTTCCACCTGCACGCTGAAGCCCAGTCGTTCATACAGCGCCTGGGCCTTGGGGTTGGCCGTGGAGACATCCAGCGCCGCCATGGGTAGGCCGCTGCTGCGGCCGATCTGCAGGAAGTGATCGATCAACTGGCTGCCCAGCCCCTCGCCGCGCAGCGTCGGCGCCACGCCCAGGTGCGCCAGGTACAGGGTCTTGCGCGGCGGCGGGCAAATGATCCGTTCCAGCTGCAGGCCGCGGCGCATCACGCCGACTGCCCCGAGCCCGAAGAAGCCAAGAATCTGCCGCGTGGCCGCCAGCAGGTAGCCCAGGTTCGCTTCGCCGCCGAACACCGTGCCGGCCGCGACGACCTGGCCGTCCTGCTCGCCGACCCAGTGCTGGCGCCAGCCGAACTGGCCGCCACCCTGGAGAAAGGCGTAGCGCAGGAAGTCCTGGGCGCTGTTGCGGCCGGGGCGGGCGAAGGCGTAGTCGAAGGCGTCGGGGCCGGAGCTGTAGATCAGCGGGACGGCGGCATCGACATCAGCAGGGCGGGCGCGGCGGAAGGTCAGCGGCATGCAGGCGACTCCTGGGTGGGAATCGGCAATCTAGCACCATGGTTCCATAAAGAGCAGTGGTCAGCTTTGCGCTTGCAGCCACTTCAGTGCGCCAAGCCCGGCGGCGCGGCCGCTGGCGAAGCAGGCGGTGAGCAGGTAGCCGCCGGTGGGCGCTTCCCAGTCGAGCATTTCGCCGGCGCAGAACACCCCCGGCAGGGCCTTGAGCATCAGCTGGGCGTCCAGCGCCTCGAAGGTCACGCCGCCGGCGCTGCTGATGGCTTCGTCCAGTGGGCGGGTACGCACCACGGTCAGCGGTAACGCCTTGATCAGCTGGGCCAGACGCTGCGGGTCGGCATAGTCGGCGGCAGTGGACAACTCGCGCAGCAGCCCGGCGCGCACGCCGTCCAGCCCCAGGCGACCGCGCAGGTGGTTGGCCATGGATTTGGAGCCGCGCGGCTGGGCGAGGGCCTTGGCGACCTGCTCAAGGCTACGGTTGGGCAGCAGATCCAGGTGTACGGTGGCGCTGCCGGTCTGCTCGATGCGTTCGCGAATGGCGGCGGACAGCGCATAGACCAGGCTGCCTTCGATGCCGCCGGCGGTAACGACGAACTCGCCCTGGCGCGGCGTGCCGCCGGCCAGCGAGAGCGCCACCGGCTTGACCGGCGCGCCGGCGAACTTGTCGCGGAAGAACTCGCTCCAACCCGCCACCTCGAAGCCGCAGTTGGCCGGGCGCAGCGGCGAGACAGCCACCGCGCGTTCGGCCAGCAGCGGCACCCAGGCGCCGTCCGAGCCCAGGCGCTGCCAGCTGCCACCGCCCAGAGCCAGCACGGTGGCGTCGGCGACGAGGCGGCGCTGGCCGTCCGGCCCGTCGATGAGCAGCGCGCCCTGGTCGTCCCAGCCCTGCCAGCGGTGGCGGGTGTGGATGACCACGCCGGCCTCGCGCAGGCGCTTGAGCCAGGCGCGCAGCAGCGGCGCCGCCTTCATGTCGGTGGGGAACACGCGGCCGGAGGTGCCGACGAAGGTCTGGATGCCCAGGCCGTGAATCCAGGCGCACAACGCCTGGTTGTCGAAGGCGTCGATCAGCGGCGCGAGGCTGTGCGCGCGCTGGCCGTAGCGCGCGAGGAACGGCTCGCGCGGCTCGGAATGGGTGATGTTCATCCCGCCCACGCCGGCCAGCAGGAACTTGCGCCCTACCGAGGGCATGGCATCGAACAGCTGCACCTGCACGCCGGCGCCGGCCAGTACGTCGGCCGCCATCAGGCCGGCGGGGCCGCCGCCGATGACGATGGCGGTGCGGGAGGCGAGCGGGCGGGAGTCGGTCATGCGAAAGGCCAGGCGAAGGAGTGCGGAAAGGGCGCAATTCTAGCGCAGCGGCGCCTGGCGCCGGTTGCTGATTTTCCAGGCCACGTCTGAAGCCCTCGCCAGCCGGGGGATGCGATAATTCTTACAGCGGATCGAGATTCCGCCGATGTTGGTGCTTTTGTGAATCCATCAGCATGCGGGCCTCTTGCAACTCCGGTCCAACTGTCGATGAAAGTCCGTGATTACCTGCGCTCCCACGAGGCCCACCTTTGGGTGGAAGGCAGCGACACCCGTGTCCGGGTGAATGGCCTCGATATTGTCATTCGCAGCCTCCCCAGCGAGGAAATCCGCACGCTGCTCAACGAGGCAGTGGCCCACATGGTGGTGCGCCTGAACAAGAACCTCACCGGTTCGAAGGTGAAGTTCGAGCAGCGGGTGCTGGAGTTGCTGTCGATCCAGATCGCGCTGCACAACCTCTACGTGTTCACCAACTGGAGCCGCCTGCTGCCGCGCTACCTGCAGTACGCGGGGCCGCTGCGCGCCCAGGAACTGCTGCAGCACCACGTGCCGGAGCAGGTGACGCGCTTCTGCGAGAAGCACTACGCGGCGGACTACCGGTCCCGTGCCGCCGCGCTGCTGGGCTTCTCCGAGCACGAGATGATGCGCTGGGAACAGCAGCGCCTGCCGTCGCGCATGGATACCAACAACTCGCGCTACCGCGCCAACTGAAACTCCGCCGCCACCCGCGCGGCGCTGTGGTGGAGGATGCCATGGCGGCGCGCCAGGGCGAGGCGGTCCTTGTCGTAGCCGCCGCCGATCACGCCGACCACCGGGATGTCGCTGGCCAGGCAGCGGCGGATCACGTGCTCGTCACGCGCCGCCAGCCCTGCGTCGGTGAGTTGCAGGTAGCCCAGGGCGTCGTCCTTGTGCACGTCCACGCCGGCGTCGTAGAGCACGATGTCCGGCTGGTACAGCGGCAGCAGGTAGTCCAGCGCCTGCTGCACCACCTTCAGGTACTCCACATCGCCCAGGTGCAGCGGCAGGGGAATGTCCCAGTCGCTGTGCGCCTTGCGCGCCGGGAAGTTCTTCTCGCAATGCAGTGACACGGTCACCGCGTCCGGCACGTTCTCCAGGATGCGCGCGGTGCCGTCGCCCTGGTGCACGTCGCAGTCGAAGATCAGCACCCGGTTGGCCTTGCCGCTTTCCAGCAGGTAGAGGCTGATCACCGCCAGGTCGTTGAAGATGCAGAAGCCCGAGGCATGGTCGTGGTGCGCGTGGTGCGTGCCGCCGGCGAGGTGGCAGGCCAGGCCGTGCCGCAGGGCCTGCTCCGCGGTCAGCAGCGAGCCGCCCACCGCGCGCACAGTGCGCCGCGCCAGGGCTTCGCTCCAGGGCAGGCCGAGGCGACGCAGTTCCTCGCGGCTCATCTCGCCGCTGCAGTAGCGCTCGATGTAGTCGCGGTCGTGGGCCAGGGCGAGGATGTCCGTGGGGCAGAGTTCCGGGCGCAGCAGTTGCGCGTCCTCCACCAGGCCGCTGTCCACCAGGTGGTCGCGCAGCAGGCGGAACTTCTCCATGGGGAAGCGGTGGTTGTCCGGGAAGGGCGGACTGTAGTCGTCGTGGTAGACCAGGGGCAGTGGCATGGGGTCAGGGTACGCCGAGGTCGTGCATGAACGAAAGGGCCGGCGGTGCGCCGGCCGTTCTCAGGGTAACCGCCGACTCAGCCTTCGTTGGACAGGGCGGCGTTGCGGCGCGCGCTGCGGCTGGTGGCCAGCGAGATGGACCACAGCACGAAGCCGCCGATGGCCAGCAGGCTGCCGACCCAGCCGGGCGAGGTCCAGCCATAGCCGGCCGCCAGGGCCAGGCCGCCGAGGTAGGGGCCCAGGGCGTTGGCGAAGTTGAATGCCGAGTGGTTGAGCGCCGCGGCCAGGCCCTGGGCGTCTTCGGCGACGTCCATCAGGCGGGTCTGCAGCACGGTGCCCAGAGCCCCGCCGAAGCCGATGAAGAACACGCAGAGGGAGATGGTCCAGATGTTCCCCGCGGTGAACGGGAAGATCGCCAGCACCACCGCGCTCCACACCAGCAGGCCGCCGGCGGTGGGCATCACGGCGCGGTCGGCGAGCACCGGGATGAACAGGTTGCCCAGGGTCATGCCGATGCCGAACACCGCCATCACCAGCGGCACGATGCTCGGCGAGACGTGGGTCACCGCGCCGAGGATGTCCGCGAGGTAGGTGTACACCGCGAACAGGCCGCCGAAGCCGATGGCGCCGATGCCCAGGGTCAGCCAGACCTGGCCGCGGGTGAGCGCACCCAGTTCGCGTAGCGGGCTGGAGTCCGGCTCGGCCGGCGAATGGGGTGCCAGCAGGCGCACGCAGACCATGGTCAGCACGCCCAGCGCGGCCACCAGGGCGAAGCTCCAGCGCCAGCCCACCGCCTGGCTCAGCCAGTTGGCCAGCGGCACGCCGATGATGGTGGCGACGGTGAGGCCGAGGAACATCCGCCCGACCGCCACGGTGCGCCGGTGCGGCGGCACGATGGACGCGGCGACCAGCGCGGCGATGCCGAAATACGCGCCGTGGGGCAGGCCGCTGATGAAGCGGAACAGCAGCATCCAGTGGTAGGTCGGCGCCAGGGCGCTGAGGCCGTTGCCCAGGGCGAACAGCGCCATCAGCAGCACCAGCAGGGTGCGCCTGGGCAGGCGTGCGCCGAGCACCGCCAGCAGCGGCGCACCGACCACCACGCCGAGGGCGTAGGCGCTGATCACATGGCCGGCGGTGGGGGCGTCGATGCCCAGCGCCGGGGCGAAGTAGGGCAGCAGGCTCATGGTGGCGAATTCGGTGGTGCCGATGGCAAAGCCGCCGACAGCCAAAGCGAAAAGCACCAGGGCCGTACTGCGGGGCAGTCCGGTGGTGGAGGTGGTCATGGAGGTTCCTTGGTCTTTTTTGAGTGCGCCCGGGCGGCGCGGCTGTCTGCGTGAGCACGGTCAAGGCAGTGACCGACAGCGAAGGTAGGCGAAAAATACCAGATGAAGGCGCTCCTGTGCTGAATCGATTGCGCCTCGTCTGACGGATTGCCTCCTACAGGCCCGTCGCCGGGTATCATGGTGACCTTTGAGGACCTACGAAGATTCCCATGGATTTTCCCAGCCTGACCACCGAGCGCCTGCTGCTGCGGCCGTGGCGCCATGACGACCTGGCGCCCTTCGCCGCGCTCAATGCCGATGCCCGGGTGATGGAGCACTTCCCCGCCTGCCTGAGCCGCGAGGACAGCGACCTGCTGGCCGCGCGCATCCTCCAGCATTTCGACGAGCACGGCTTCGGCCAGTGGGTGGTCGAGCGTCGCGAGGACGGCGCGTTCATCGGCGTGCTCGGGTTGGCCCGCGTGTCCTTCGATGCGCCGTTCACCCCGGCGGTGGAAATCGGCTGGCGCTTCAACGTCGCCTACTGGCGCCAGGGCTATGCGCTGGAGGCCGCCCGCGCGGCGCTGACCTTTGCCTTCGAGCAGTTGCAGCTGGAGGAGGTGGTGGCCTTCACCGTGCCGGCCAACCTGCCGTCCCAGGGGCTGATGCAGCGCCTGGGCATGCAGCGTGACGAGGCCGGCGACTTCGAGCATCCGCGCCTGCCGCAAGGTCATCCGCTGCGCCGCCACGTGCTCTACCGGATCCGCCGGCCATGACGCCGATCGAGGGCGTGCGCGCCTATCACGCGCTGAGCAGCCACCGCCCGGAGCGCTTCGCTCCCGGCCCCGGCCAGCTCGACTGGGCGACCCAGCCGGCTGCCTTTCGCCGTTATGCCGGGGCGCGCTGCATCGAGCTGCTGCACCGGCCGCAGGAGGAATCGCCGGGGTATGACGAGGTGTTCGCCGGCCCGCTCGGTGTGCCCGCGCCGCTGAACCTTGCCAGCGTCTCGCAGCTGCTCTACGACAGCCTGGCGCTGTCGGCCTGGAAAGACGCCGGCGGCAGTCGCTGGGCGCTGCGGGTCAACCCTTCCAGCGGCAACCTGCACCCCACCGAGGCCTACCTGCTGTTGCCCGCCGGGGCTGTGGATAACGCAGCGTTGCTGGCGCACTACAGCGCGGACGAGCACGTGCTGGAGGTGCGCGCCGAGCTGCCCGCGCCGTTGGCCGAACAGCTCCGCGACGCACTGCCCGCCGGCGGCTTCCTGCTGGCGCTGGCCAGCATTCCCTGGCGCGAGGCCTGGAAGTACGGCGAGCGTGCCTACCGTTATTGCAACCACGACGCGGGCCACGCGCTGGCCTGCCTCGGCATCGCCGCGGCGATCCAGGGTTGGGAGGTGCGCCTGCTGCGGGGTGTGGCCGAAGCGCGACTGGATACGCTGGTCGGTCTCGACCGGGAGGGCTTCAGCGAGCACGAGTTTGCCGACGCGCTGCTCTGGATCGGGCCGCCGCAGCCCAATGAATTCCCCTTGCCCGACGCGCTGCTCAAGGGCCTCGCCGAGCTGCCGCTGGCCGGCACGCCCAATCGCCTGTCGCGGGACTATCGCCACTGGCCGGAGCTGGAACGTGTCCACTCGCTGTGCCGCGCGCCCATGTTGCCGGCTCGTGACGGGTCGGCACCGAAAGCCGAGACGGCTGTGGATAACCCCGGCCTGCCGCTGCGCCCGATTCTCCATCGCCGGCGCAGCGCGCAATCCATGGACGGCCGCAGCGGCATTCATGCGGAGTTGCTCTACGCCTGGCTGCGCCGGCTGATGCCGCAGCACTCGCCGGTGCCCTTCGCCTGCACCGGCGAGCCGGCGCGCCTCGATCTGCTGCTGTTCGTCCACCGTGTCCAGGGCCTGGAGCCGGGGCTTTACTGGCTAGGCCGCAGCGGCCGCGAGGCGGGCGGGTTGCGCGAGGACTACCTGTGGCAGCACGTGGCGGACAGCGGCGTGCCGCTCTATCGCCTGCTGGCCGGCGATGCGCGCGGGCTCTCGGCGTTCCTCTCCTGCGGGCAGGACATCGCCAGCGATGGCTGCGTGGCCTTCGCCATGCTCGCCGATCTCGACGCCGCGCTCGGCGAGGGCGCCTGGACCTATCCGCGCCTGTACTGGGAAGCCGGGCAGGTCGGCCAACTGCTCTACCTGGAAGCCGAAGCGGCGGGTCTGTCGGGCACCGGCATCGGCTGCTATTTCGACCCGGCACTGGACGAATTGCTCGGCGGCGGTCCGGACTGCCCGGTCAGCCTCTATCATTTCACCATCGGCCGCGCCGTGTGGGACGAACGCCTCAGCAGCCTTCCCGCCTATCCGTCGCCACGCCGACTCCCACTTCAGCAAGACCGCAATTGAGGAAACAACGCGCATGACCCAGATCCTGGACAACCTGGTGGCTCTGCTGAGCCTGGAACAGATCGAAGAGAACCTGTTCCGCGGCATGAGCCAGGACCTCGGGTTCCGCCAGCTGTACGGCGGGCAGGTGCTCGGCCAGGCGCTGTCGGCGGCCAGCCAGACGGTGGACCCGGAGCGCCACGTGCACTCGATGCACGGCTACTTCCTGCGCCCGGGCGACGCCAGCAAGCCTGTCGTCTACCAGGTCGACCGCGTGCGCGATGGCGGCACCTTCAGCACCCGCCGCGTCACCGCGATCCAGAAGGGCCAGCCGATCTTCGCCCTGAGCACCTCCTTCCAGACCGACGAGGAAGGCTTCGAGCACCAGATCGCCATGCCCGACGTGGTCGGCCCGGAAAACCTGCCCACCGACCTCGAACTGAAGAAGGCCGGCGCGGAGAAATTCCCCGAGCGCATCCGCGACAAGCTGCTCTATCCCAAGCCCATCGAGATTCGCCCGGTCACCCAGAACGACCCCTACGAACCCACCGTCGGCGAGCCGATCAAGTACCTCTGGCTGCGCGCCGACGGCAAGCTGCCGGACATCCCGGCGCTGCACAAGTACATCCTCGCCTACGCCTCGGACTTCGGCTTCCTCACTACCTCGCTGCTGCCCCACGGCCGCTCGGTGTGGCAGAAGGACATGCAGGTCGCCACCATCGACCATTCCGTGTGGTTCCACCGCGACCTGCGCGCGGACGAGTGGCTGCTCTACGCCATCGACAGCCCGTGGGCCGGCAACGGCCGCGGCTTCGTGCGCGGCAGCATCTTCAACCGTGACGGCCAGCTGGTCGCTTCCTCGACCCAGGAAGGCCTGATCCGCCGCCGCGAGGACTGGGCATGACACCCGCCATGAGCCTGGGCGAGATCCGTCATTGGGTGTTCGACATGGACGGCACCCTGACCCTGGCGGTGCACGACTTCCCGGCGATCAAGCGGGCCCTGGGGATCCCCCAGGAGCACGACATCCTCAGCCACCTGGCCGCGCTGCCGGAAGACGAGGCGGCGGCCAAGCATGCCTGGCTGCTGGAGCACGAACGCGAGCTGGCGGTGGCCTCCACCGCCGCGCCGGGCGCCGTGGCGCTGGTGCGCGCGCTGCACGGCGCCGGCTACCGGCTGGGCATCCTCACCCGCAATGCCCATGAGCTGGCGTTGATCACGCTGGCGGCGATTGGCATCGATGATTGCTTCCGCACCGAGGACGTCCTCGGCCGTGGCGAGGCTGATCCCAAGCCCAGCCCGGACGGCCTGCTACGCCTGGCCGCGCGCTGGGACGTGGCGCCGCAGCGGATGCTGATGGTGGGCGATTACCGTTTCGACCTCGAGTGCGCCCGTGCCGCGGGGGCGCACAGCGCGCTGGTGAACCTGGCGGACCATCTGCAGGAGAACCCCTGGCCGGAGCTGACCGACTGGCACGCGCGCGATTGCGCGGAGCTGGGGCGGCTGGCGGGAGTGCTCTGAGGCCGCTGCCGTGCCGTGCGGGTTCGCGAGCAAGCTCGCTCCTACAGTCCGGCACTGGCCGCGCGATTCTTCGTAGGGACGAGCTTGCTCGCGAACGGCTCCGGACGCCGTGTAAGAGCGCCCCATGGGCGCGATCGCGGGCGTGGCCCGCTCCTACACGGGGTGGGCGTTGCGTAGGAGCGGACTTCGTCCGCGATCATCATCTGCTCACGGGACATCGCGGATAAATCCGCTCCTACGCGCGTGCCGGGTTTCGGCGTGCCCGTCGCAGGCCTGGCGTGGGCCTTACAGCTCCGGCGTCCAGGTCACCGCCAGCAGGGCGGTACGGCCGGGCTCGCGGTAGGGGCGGGCTTCGCTGGTACTGTAGTCGGCACTGGTCGGGCGCAGGTAGTCGCCCAGGGTGTAGTCGCGGTCCAGGGCGTTATCCAGCTTCAGGTCGAAGCGGATCTCGTTGCTGGCCAGCCAGCTGGTGCGCAGGTCGAGTACGCCGTAGCCGGACAGCTCGCGGGTATTGGCCGCATCGTCGTAGCGCTGGCTGACCGCGCGCCAGGTGCCGCCGACGCCGAAGGCGCCGAACTGGCGGTCCAGGTCCAGGCTCAGGGTGCGCCGCGCGCGGTAGGGCAGGGTGTGGCCGGTGTCGCGGTCGCGCGGATCGATCAGGCTCAGGCCGAGGGCGGCCTGCCAGCCCAGGACGTCGCGGGCGACGCTGGCCTCGAAGCCGTCGATGCGCGCCTTGTTGATGTTCTCCGGCTGGTTGCGGGTGCTGTCCCAGGCGATCAGGTCGTCGATCTCGGTGCGGTACAGCGAGGCCTCCAGGTGCGTGCCTTCGATGTTCCCGCGCCATTGCAGCTCGTAGGTCTTCGAGGTTTCGGCCTTGAGGTCCGGGTTGCTCGCGCCGGGGTAGTAGAGGTCGCTGAAGGTCGGCGCGCGGAAGCCTTCGCCGTAGCTGGCGATCCAGGTCTGGCTGTCGCCCACCGGCAGGCTGAAGGCGGCGTTCCAGCTGTTCTGGCTGCCATAGGCCTGGTTGTTGTCGTGGCGCAGGCCCAGTTCGGTGCCGAAGCTGTCGCCCTTGAAGCTGTGCTGGGCGAAGAAGGCGCGGTTGCTGCGCTGGTCGTCGGCGAAAGCGGTGCTGCCGTCGACCTTGTCCTCGTACCAGTCGGTGCCCAGGGCCAGCTGGTTGGCGTCGTCCAGTTGCAGGCGGTTGATCCAGCTCGCGGAGTGGCGAGTGGTTTCCAGCAGGCCGTTGTTCCAGCTGTCGGCGGCGCCCACGGCCTTGTTGCGGTCGAAGCTGCGGCCCAGCTCCAGGCGGCTGTTCCACATCGCCGTGAGCTGTCCGTCGAGGTAGGCGCTGTAGCTGCTGACGCGGAATTCGTCGCGGGGTGAGCCCGGTTCGACGTTGTAGGCGTCGTCGTATTCGTTCTTGCCGCGCTGGTCGTTGAGGTTCAGGCCGGCCTTCCAGTCTTCGCTGAAACGGTGGTCCAGGTTCAGGTGCACGGCCTTGTTGCGCTGGGCGTCGTCGTCGCTGTCGGCGCCGACGTTATCGCTGGTGCGGTCCCAGCCCTGGCTTTCGTCGAGGCTGCCACCGAGGTTGTAGCGGGTCTGCTCGTTGCCGCCGGAGAGGCTCAGGCTGCGCTCGAAGGTGCCGTGGCTGCCGGCGGCCAGGCGCACTTCCGGGTGCAGGCCGGCTTCGCCGCGGCGGGTGAAGATCTGGATGACCCCGCCGATGGCGTCGGCGCCGTACAGCGCGGAACGCGGGCCACGGGTCACTTCGACGCGCTCGATGCTGTCGATGCTCAGGTAGTCCAGGCGGGCGATGCCGCTGCTGGCCGAGGCGATGCGCTGGCCGTCCACCAGCACCAGGGTCTGCGCGGTGCTGGCGCCGCGCACGGAGTAGGAGACCACGCCGCCGGAGCTGCCCATCTGCACGCCGGGCACGCGGGCGAGCAGGGCGGGGACGCTGCGCACCTGCAGGCGTTCGATGTCGGCGCGGGTGAACACGCTGTTGGCCGAGGTGGCTTCGGCGCGCGGCTGGGCCTGGCGGGCGGAGGTGATCACCTGGTCGGAGAGCGTGTAGATGTCGCCAGCGGCGAAGGCCATGCCGGGCAGCAGGCTGGTGGCCAGGGCGAGTCGGGTCAGTTTCATGGAGCGTCCTCAAAAGCGGTCGGATGACTTTCGAGGAGGGCGTGGCAAGGGCGGCGGGCCGCACTTGACGGTGCGGCCCTCCGCAACACCTGTCGGGGCGTGTCGAGGGCGGTCTCCGGGCTGCCGACGTCACATCGCCGCCTTCCCGCAATCGTGCAGTGGCTCATGGCGATGCTGCGCTCCGCGAGGGGCGCGTCGGTTACCGTTGCGGGGGCAGCGCAGGTCTCTCACCTGCTTCCCGTTACCTCGAACGAAAACGGGCGCACCTTAGTCGGTGCGCCCGTCACTGGCAATACTCCGGAGGAGGGATGCGCCGATCGGTCTCAGCGCTTGCCCAGCGCCTCCAGCCGTGCCTTCACCGCCGCTTCGATGCCGGCGGCGTCCAGCCCGCACTCGGCGAGCATCTGCGCCGGCTTGGCGTGCTCGACGTAGTAGTCCGGCAGGCCCAGGTGCAGGATCGGCTGCTGGAGGTTCTCGCGGGCGAGGAATTCGCTGACGGCGGCGCCGGCGCCACCCATCACCGCGTTCTCCTCGACGGTCACCAGCAGCTCGTGGCTGGCGGCCAGCTGGCGCACCAGGTCCTCGTCCAGCGGCTTGACGAAGCGCATGTCGGCGACCGTCGCGTCGAACTGCTCGGCGACTTTCAGCGCGTCGGCCAGCTGCACGCCGAACACCAGGAAGGCGACCTTGCCGGCCTTGCCTTCGCGGCGCAGCACGCCCTTGCCGATCTCGACCGGTTCCAGCGCCGCCTCGATGGTGGCGTTGGGGCCGGTGCCGCGCGGGTAGCGCACCGCCGCCGGGCCTTCGAAGTGATGGCCGGTGGTGAGCAGCTTGCGCAGTTCGTTCTCGTCGCTGGGGGTCATCACCAGCATGCCGGGGATGCAGCGCAGGTAGGAGAGGTCGAAGCTGCCGGCGTGGGTCGGGCCGTCTTCGCCCACCAGGCCGGCGCGGTCGATGGCGAACAGCACGTCGAGGTTCTGCACCGCGACGTCATGGATCAGCTGGTCGTAGCCGCGCTGCAGGAAGGTGGAGTAGATCGCCACCACGGGCTTGGCGCCATCGCAGGCCATGCCGGCCGCCAGGGTCACGGCGTGCTGCTCGGCGATGGCGACATCGAAGTAGCGGTCCGGGAACTTGTCGGCGAAGGCGACCAGGTCGGAGCCTTCCTTCATCGCCGGGGTGATGCCGACCAGGCGCGGGTCTTGCGCGGCCATGTCGCACAGCCACTGGCCGAACACGCTGGAGTACTTCGGCCCGCCGGCCTTCTTCGGCACGGCGTGGGCCGGCGCGCCCTCGGGTTCGAGCTTGGTGATGGCGTGGTAGCCGATGGGGTCGATTTCCGCCGGGGCGAAGCCCTTGCCCTTCTTGGTCACCACGTGGAGGAACTGCGGGCCCTTGAGGTCGCGCATGTTGCGCAGGGTGGCGATGAGGGTCGGCAGGTCGTGACCGTCGATGGGGCCGATGTAGTTCCAGCCCAGCTCCTCGAAGAGCGTGCCGGGGACCAGCATGCCCTTGGCGTATTCCTCGGTGCGGCGGGCGATCTCCCAGGCGCCGGGCAGGCGCGAGAGCACCTTCTTGCTGCCTTCGCGCATGCTGCTGTAGGTGCGGCTGGAGAGGATCTTGGCCAGGTAGTTGGACAGGCCGCCGACGTTGTTGGAGATCGACATGTCGTTGTCGTTGAGGATCACCAGCATGTCGGCCTTGACCTCCGACGCGTGGTTGAGCGCCTCGAAGGCCATGCCGGCGGTCAGTGCGCCGTCGCCGATCACCGCCACCGACTTGCGGCTGGAGCCCTGCATGCGGGCGGCGATGGCCATCCCCAGGGCGGCGCTGATGGAGGTGCTGGAGTGACCGACGCCAAAGGTGTCGTACTCGCTTTCGGAGCGGCGCGGGAAGGCGGCCAGGCCGTCCTTCTGGCGCAGGCTGGCCATGCGCTCGCGGCGGCCGGTGAGGATCTTGTGCGGGTAGGCCTGGTGGCCCACGTCCCACACCAGACGGTCGTCCGGGGTATCGAAGACGTAGTGCAGGGCGACCGTCAGTTCGATCACGCCCAGGCCTGCACCGAAGTGGCCGCCGGTCTGGCCGACGCTGTACAGCAGGTACTGGCGCAGTTCGTCAGCGAGGGTCAGCAGCTCCGCTTCGCCCAGGCGACGCAGCTCGACCGGCGTGCTGGCGCGGTCGAGCAGGGGCGTGGCAGGGCGCTCGCGGGGAATCTCGTGAAACGTCGTGGGCATCAGGCTGATCGTTATGAGAAGGCAAAGATGCGGAAGTTTACCTGATGCGCTGGAATGGCCCAAGCAACGTAGGGCCAATCCTTCGGACGACCGGATAGTCGGGAAATGGCCCACGGGCTGTGCCGAAATCGTCGTCGGCACTGGCGATTGCGCGCAAGCGGTCGCCGGCGCGAGACGCCATGGTAGACGGCACTACCGACCGGCGGCGGTTTGCCGCAGGCATTCGCAGCGACCTGAGGAGAATGGCGTGGCCCGACTGAGCCTGGATGAACTGCGCGAACTGTCGGTGGCGATCCTGCGCCACCACGGCTTCAGCGAACCCCACGTGCAGGCGGTGACCGACACCGTGCTGGCCGGCGAGCGCGATGGCTGTACGTCCCACGGCGTGTGGCGGCTGCTGGGCTGCATCCACACGGTGCGCGCCGGCAAGGTGGTTCGCGACGCCGTGCCGGAATTGTCAGAGCCGGCGCCGGCCATCGTGCGGGTGGATGCCCGGGGCGGCTTTTCCCAGTGCGCCTTCGACCTGGGCCTGCCGGCACTGGTGGCGAAGGCACGCAGCCAGGGCCTGGCGGCACTGGCGATCAACCATTGCGTGCATTTTTCGGCGCTGTGGGTGGAGATCGAGCGGATCACCGCCCAGGGCCTGGTGGCGCTGGCGGTCACCCCGGCCCAGGCCTACGTGGCGCCGGCCGGCGGCATCCGGCCCTTGTTCGGCACCAACCCCATCGCCTTCGGCTGGCCGCGTGAGGGCAAGGATCCTTATGTGTTCGACTTCGCCACCACGGTGGTGGCGCGCGGGGAAATCCAGCTGCACGAGCGCGAGGGCAAGGCGATTCCGCTGGGCTGGGGCATCGACGCCCAGGGCAACCCCAGCACCGACCCGAGCGCCGTACTCGACGGCGCCATGCTGACCTTCGGCGGGCACAAGGGCTCGGCGCTGGCGACCATGGTGGAGTTGATCGCCGGCCCCCTGATCGGCGACCTGACCAGTGCCGAGTCGTCGGTGTTCGACGAGGGGACCAAGTCCTCGCCCTACCACGGGGAGATGCTGCTCGCGCTCGACCCGGCTCGCTTCCTGGGGGCGGACGCGGCGCAGCACCTGGCGCGCGCCGAGACGCTGTTCGAATCCATTGTCGACATGGGCGCGCGCCTGCCCTCCCAGCGGCGCTTCGCGGCCCGCCGGCGCAGCCTCGCCGAAGGCGTGGAGATCAGCGATTCGTTGCATGCCGACCTGCGCAGGCTGCTGGAATAGCGCGACGCCCTTGTAGGAGCGAGCTTGCTCGCGAACAGCTTGGCTCCGCTACTTGGGCGGTTCGCGAGCAAGCTCGCTCCTACGAAGAGCAAACGCGGCGCATAAAAAAGCCCCGGCACGAAGCCGGGGCGGAGCAGCGGCGTGGGGCTGGCCGACAGTGCAGCCCCGCGCCGACGAACCCTCAGCGGGTCAGCGCGTTGCGCGTCGTCTCGCCATCCACCAGACGCGCGATACCCAGCGGGTTGGCGTCCTTCAGCGCCTCGGGCAGCAGGGCGTCGGGGTAGTTCTGGTAGCACACCGGGCGCAGGAAGCGGTCGATGGCCAGGCTGCCCACCGAGGTGCCGCGCGCATCCGAGGTGGCCGGATAGGGGCCGCCGTGGACCATGGCATCGCAGACTTCCACGCCGGTCGGGTAGCCGTTGGCCAGCAGGCGCCCGGCCTTGCGCTCCAGCACCGGCACCAGCGCGGCGAAGCGCGACAGGTCGTCGGGCTCGGCGATCAGTGTGGCGGTGAGCTGGCCGTGCAGGCCGTCCAGGGCGCGCCGCAGCTCGGCGTCGTCGGCCACTTCGACGACGATAGTGGTCGGCCCGAAGACTTCTTCCTGCAGCAGCTCCTCGCCCTCCAGCAGCAGGCGGGCGTTGGCCTGGAACAGCTGCGGCAGCGCCTGGCTACCTTCCTGCGCCTGGCCGGCAAGGTGGCGTACGGCGGGATGCGCGAGCAGGCGTGCGACGCCTTTTTCGTAGCTCCTCAGGGTGCCGGCGTTGAGCATGGTCTGCGCCGGGCGCTGGCCGATCTCGGCGATCAGGTTGGCGACGAACAGGCTGAACGCCGGCGAAGCGATGCCGATCACCAGGCCGGGGTTGGTACAGAACTGGCCGCAGCCCAGGACCACGGAGTCCACCAGCTCGCGGGCGATCGTCTCGCCGCGGGCGTGCAGGGCGGCGGGCAGTACCAGTACCGGGTTGATGCTGCTCATCTCGGCGAATACCGGGATCGGCTGCGGGCGTGCGGCGGCGATATCGCACAGCGCACGGCCGCCCTTGAGCGAGCCGGTGAAGCCGACCGCCTGGATCGCCGGGTGCTTGACCAGCGGCTCGCCGACGCCGGCGCCGTAGATCATGTTGAACACCCCGGCCGGCATGCCGGTGGACTCGGCCGCGCGAATGATCGCCTCGCCGACGAGTTCGGCGGTGGCCATGTGGCCGCTGTGGGCCTTGACCACCACCGGGCAGCCGGCGGCCAGCGCGGCGGCGGTGTCGCCGCCGGCGGTGGAGAAGGCCAGCGGGAAGTTGCTGGCGCCGAACACGGCCACCGGGCCGACGCCGGTGCGGTACTGGCGCAGGTCCGGGCGGGGCAATGGTTGGCGCTCGGGCAGCGCGCGGTCGATGCGCGCGCCGAGGAAGTCGCCCCGGCGCAGGACTCTGGCGAACAGGCGCATCTGGTTGGCAGTGCGACCGCGCTCGCCCTGGATGCGCGCGGCGGGCAGGGCGGTCTCGCGGCAGACGGTGGCGATGAAGTCGTCACCGAGGCGTTCGAGTTCGCCGGCGATGGCGTCGAGGAACTGCGCGCGGCGCTCCGGCGACAGCGCGTTGTAGGCCGGGAAGGCGGCTTCGGCGGCGCGCGCGGCGGCGTCCACTTCGGCGTCGGTGGCCTGGAGGAATTCACGGGGCAGGGCGTCGCCGGTGCTGGCGTCGAGGCTCTGCAGGCGGACGGTGCCGGAGCCGACGCGCTGGCCGGCGATGAAGTTCTGGGCGATGGTCATGGGCGGGTTCTCTGGTGCTGGATGTCGGTGCGGCGAAGAGCCCCTCTCCCCAGCCCTCTCCCTGAAGGGAGAGGGAGTGTCCGAGTGGCGCGGGCTGCCGTGCTCTCCTGATGCCTGGGTGGCAGGCTGAGCACGTTGTTTCCCGTGACGCCGAACCAGTCCTCTCTTTTTGAAGGGAAAAGACGTGTTCGAGTGGCTCGGACGGCTGTGCTCTCCTTCATCGGTGGCATCAGGTGGAGTACGCGTTGCCTCTTCACGCCGAACCCGTCCCCTCTCCCTTCGGAGCGGGGCGCGTAGCCGGGGTTAGGGAGAGGGCGACGAGCGCGTAGGCGAGTCATGAAGCTTCGCCTCGCACGGACGTTCGCTCCTCTCACGGGCGGCGACTCAAAGCCCCACCTCCGGCAGCTTCGGCCGATTGGCCAGGGCCTTGGCCATGATCGTCTCCACGTGCTCTCGATCAGCCCCCTGCAGCGCCAGGCGCGGCGGGCGGGTGAGGGCGGTGCCGCGGCCGGCGATCTCTTCGCAGAGCTTGATGCACTGCACCAGGTCCGGGCGGGCGTCGAGGTGGAGGATCGGCATCAGCCATTCGTAGATCGGCATGGCTTCGGCGAAGCGGCCGGCCTTGCACAGGCGGAAGATGGTCTCGCCTTCCTGCGGGAAGACGTTGGACATGCCGGAAATCCAGCCTTCGGCGCCCACCGCGATGCTTTCCAGGACCACGTCGTCGAGGCCGGCGAAGAGGATGAAGCGGTCGCCCACTTCGTTGCGTACGTCGATGAAGCGGCGGGTGTCGCCGGAGCTGTCCTTGAAGCAGACGATGTTCTCGCAGTCGGCCAGGGAGATGAGGATGTCCGGGGTGACGTCGTTCTTGTAGATCGGCGGGTTGTTGTAGACCATCACCGGCAGGTCGGTGCTGGTGGCCACGCTGCGGAAGTGCGCGGCGGTTTCGTGGGGCTTGGAGGAGTAGACCAGCGCGGGCATCACCATGATGCCGTCGACGCCGACCTTCTGCACCGCCTTGGCCACCTGGGAGGCGCCGTGGCTGGTGAACTCGGCAATGCCGCAGATCACCGGCACGCGGCCGCCGGAAGCGTCCTTGGCGACTTCGGTGACGGCCATCTTCTCCTCGATGGACAGCGAGGTGTTCTCGCCGACGCTGCCGCACACCACCAGGCCCGAGACGCCGTCGCGCACCAGGTTGGAAATCACCTGGTGGGTCGCTTCCAGGTTGACCGAGAAATCGTCGTTGAACTGGGTGGTCACCGCGGGGAAAACGCCACTCCAATTGACCTTCTTGCTCATGGTTGTCTCCATTGTCGTATTTCGTATACGAAGCTTCGTAAGGAAGTTTCGTCGTCGGGGGCCGCTACGCGGCGAATCAGGGTTGCAGGGGGAAGTCAGTAACCGTTCGGCCAGGTATCCGAGAGCCGGTAGCCTTCGGGCCACGGATCGCTCGGGTCGAGCAGGTGCTGGTGGGTGCCGGTGATCCAGGCCCGACCGGAGATGCACGGGTGGATCGCCGCCTTGTCGCCGACGTGGGTGAGCCCGTCGATGCGGCAGTGGAACTGGGAATTGATGATCGAGTGGCCGACGAAGCGTTCGCCGTCCTTCAGCTGGCCCTTGGTGTGCAGGACTGCCATGCGCGCCGAACAGCCGGTGCCGCAGGGCGAACGGTCGATCTTGCCGGGGCGGATGACCACCGCGTTGCGGCCGTGCAGCACGCCGTCGATGCGCTCCACCGGCGCGGTCAGCTGGCAGAAGGAGATGTGTGCCCAGTCGTGGTTTTCCGGGTGGCGGAAGCCCAGCTGCTGGTTCGCCGCCTGGGTGATCTTAAGTCCCGTGGCGACCAGGTCGGCAGCCTCCGAGGCGTGCAGGGTGAAGCCCAGCGCGTGGGCGTCAGCGAGCACGAAGCTGTCGCCGCCATAGGCGGTATCCACCTGCAACGAACCCAGGCCCTCCACCTCGATCCAGGCGTCGAGCTTGTCGGCGAAGGAGGGCAGGTTGCGCACTTCCACGCGCTGCACCTTGCCGTCCTTGCAGTCGGCCACGACTTCGATCAGCCCGCCCGGCGCTTCCAGGGTCAGGCGGGTCTGCGGTTCCTGCATCGGCAGGATGCCGCTGTCCAGCAGCACGGTGCTGACGCACAGCGAGTTGGAGCCGGACATGGGCGGCACGTCGGCCGGCTCCATGATGATCCACGCCATCTGCGCGCGCGGGTCCTTGGGCGGCACCAGCAGGTTCACGTGGCGGAACACGCCGCCGCGCGGTTCGTTGAGGACGAAGTTGCGCAGCACGTTGTCGCTGGCGATGAAGCGCGACTGCGCCCACACGGTGTCGCCCGGCGGCGGGGCGACGCCGCCGACGATGACGTCGCCGACCTCGCCCTCGGCGTGGCAGCTGACGACGTGGATGATCTTGCTTGAACGCATTGCTGTCTCCTCGATCTGTGCCGCCTGCCTTCCCTCACCCCAGCCCTCTCCCAGAGGGAGAGGGGGCAGGTCGTGCCGGCTGACGCTGTGGTTTCATCCTGCACCGCTCCATCCCCTCTCCCGCGTGCGGGAGAGGGTTAGGGAGAGGGGCTCTTGTCTGTCAGTTCACCGAGCGAAGGAACTCCGCCGTCTCCGCCCGCTGCGGGTTGCCGATCACCTGCTCCGGCGTGCCGATCTCGTGCACCAACCCTTCGCGGAAGAACGCCACGCGGTCGGACACGTCGCGGGCGAAGCGGATCTCGTGGGTCACCAGGACCATGGTCATGCCCTCTTCGGCGAGCAGGCGCATGGTGTCGAGCACCTCGCCCACCAGCTGCGGGTCGAGCGCCGAGGTGGCTTCGTCGAACAGCATGTAGTCCGGCGACATGGCCAGCGCGCGGGCGATCGCCATGCGCTGCTGCTGCCCGCCGGAGAGCTTCTGCGGGAACACCTTGAGCTTGTCGCCCAGGCCGACGTGCCTGAGCTGCTTCACCGCCATCGCCTCGGCCTCTTCCTTGGACAGGCCGAGGACCTTGCGCGGGGCGAGCATGACGTTCTCCAGCACGGTGAGGTGCGGGAAGGCGTTCCACTGCTGGAAGACGATGCCGATCTTCTGCCGCAGCTTGTTCAGGTCGGTGGTCCTGGCGTGGACCTCGATGCCGTCGACGCGGATCTTGCCGCGCTGGATCGGCTCCAGGCCGTTGATGCACATCAGCAGGGTGGACTTGCCCGACCCCGAGCCGCCGATGATCGAGACCACTTCGCCCTTCTTCACGGTCAGGCTCACGCCCTTGACCACTTCCAGGTCGCCATAGGCTTTGTGCACGTTGTCGATTTCAATCATTTTCCTGCCACCTTTGTTCCAGCCGGGCGCCGAGACGCGCCACGACCCAACTCATGAGGTAATAGATGACCCCGGCGATGCACAGCACCAGCAGGGGTTCCTGGATGCGCGTCACGATGGTCTGCGAGGCGCGGAGCAGTTCGACGATGCCGATCCACATGACCAGCGCGGTGTCCTTCATCACCCCCAGCACCAGGTTCAGCCAGCCGGGGAAGGCCACCCGCGCCGCCAGCGGCAGCACGATGTAACGCAGGTCCTGCCAGTAGGTCAGGCCCAGCGAGCGGCTGGCGCGGCGGATGTTCGGGCCGACGGCGAGGATGCCGCTGCGGATGATCTCGGTGCAGAACGCCGCCGCGTACACGCCCAGCACCAGGCAGCCGACGGTGAAGGCGCTCCAGTTCAGGCCGACGATGCTTTTCAGCGAGTTGAACAGCACGAACTGGATCAGCAGCGGCACGCTTCTGAAGATGTCGAGGAACCAGCCGACCGGCATGGTCGCCCGGGGCAGGGCGGCGCGAAGCCAGCCCAGCACGATGCCGGCGAGGGTGCCGATGAGCATGGCGCCGAGGGTCAGCTTGACGGTGACCCAGGCCCCTTGCAGGAGGAACAGCAGGTCGTTTGCGGTGAAGCTCGTGGTAAACATGCGCGCTTCTCCTAGTAGCGGAACAGCCGCCAGCTCAACAGGCGGGCGACCGCCACGATGACCTTGGCGATGAGGTAATAGAGCACCGCGGCCAGGGCGAAGTACTCGAAGGTGCGGAAGGTGCGCACGTTGAAGTCCTGGGTGACGCCGGTGAGGTCGTTGTTCAGGCCCACCACCACGCCCAGCGAGGTCATCAGCACCGCCCAGACCATCTGGTTCGTCAGCGGGTAATAGACGATGCGCAACAGCTGCGGAACGATGATCATCCGGTACGCCTGGAAGGCGCTCATGCCCAGCGAGCGCGCGGCGCGCATCTGGGTATCCGGCACGGCCTTTAGGCCGCCGCGGAAGTTCTCCGCGAGGTAGCCGGCGTTGTTGAAGGTGATCCCCGCCAGCAGCGCCACCCAGGAGCTGACGTGCAGGCCGAAGGAGCCCAGGCCGAAGTACAGGATGTAGATCTGGAACAGCGACGGGGTGTTGCGGGCGATGGATACCCAGGTATCGGCGAAGCCCTTCAGCAATGGGTTCTTCATCTGCCGCATGACGGTCAGCAGCAGTGCGATGAGCACGCCCAGGACCATCGACAGCGCCGCCGTCTCCAGGGTCACCCAGGCGCCGCCGAGCATGTCCGGCAGGGCCTTGAACGCGGAGCGCCAGTGGAAGCTGTAGTTGAACATCAGCGCACCCCCTCGCTCAGCCAGCGCGGCACGCCGCCATCGGCGCGCGTGCTGCAGGCCGCCTCGACGCACGCGGCGAGGCTGCCGAAATGCACCGCGCGGCCCGCCAGGCCCGGACCGTAATGGGCGTACTTCGCCGAGTTGGTCATCAGCGTGGTGCAGGCGGGCGGGATCACCGGCTCGCCGATCATGCACCAGCAGGTGTCGTTGAGCAGTTGCGCGCCGAAGTCTTCCAGCACCTGCACATCACCGGCGGCGCGGGCCTCTTCCTGCACGGCTCGGCCCAGGGTGATGACCAGCGCGACGTCCGGATGCTTGCGGCGCCCGGCGACGAGTTTCGCCAGCTCCGCGCACTCGGTCGCGGAGAAATGCGGATTGCCCAGGGACACCAGCTGCACGGTCGGCTCGCTGGCGTGGTCCAGCTCGCGCCAGGAGGCGATGAGGTCCGCCGGAGTGACGCGCAGGTGTTGCAGCGGCGCGTTGTTGCCCAGGGCAGTGGCTGCGTCCAGCGCTTCCGGGGTGACGCCGGCGATGTGGAACATCGGCGCGGCGGACGTGGTGGCGAAGGCCGCGCCGAAGGCTTTCAGCGCGTCGCTGTCCGGCGCCAGTGGCTGCAGGCCGTCGACCACCGGGATGCGCGAGCCGCACAGTGCGCCGATGTGGTAGCCGAGCAGCGGGAAGAGCGAATCGTCGTGTTCGGCCGGCAACTCGACATCGATGCGCAGCGTGGCCAGCCGGCCTTCGTCGCGGTGGCAGCCGACGTTCGGGGCGCGGCCGGTGAGGGCGATGCAGATATCGAGGTAATCCGGGTATTTCAGCGTGCGCGCGCCGAGCACGCTGTTGGCGTACACCACGGCGTTGGACTCGGCCCAGACCACCTGTTCGCCCAGGCCCGGCTTGCTGTGCAGCAGGTAGGGCGCGCAGGTGTAGCTCAGCTGCGCGCCCATCGCCATGTAGGCATCGCCCAGCGCGGCGGCGGGTTCGCCGAACGCCGTGTCGACGCCCAGCTCGCGCCAGCGGCGGTGGTCCACGGAAATGGAGTTGAGGGTCGTCGGCACCTTCACCTGGCCGCCCCAGTCCGCCAGCTGGCGGGCGAAGCGCAGGCTCGCGGGGCCGGTGTAGATGCAGCCGTCGATGTGCGCCTGGGCGACATCGAGCAGGTCTTTCGCGCCTTGCAGCGCGGCCATGCGCAGGACGATCTGCATCGCAGCCTGGGCGGCCTTGCCATGCGTGCCGTCGAGCAGCGAGTGGTCGCCGGCAGTCAGTGCCAGGCCTTCCGGCAACGGGCCGGCATCGGCGGCCATCACACCCCGCCAGCCATCGGCAGGGCGCTCGGCGCTGAGTGTGACCTGACCGTCTTCGATGCGGGCCCAGCCGCCCGCGGCCACCTGCTCGAAGCCCTCGCGACCCAGGCACAGCACCGGGATGGCGCGGCCGAACAGCACCTGCGCCACCAGCACGCCGAGGGTGAGGATTTCGTCCGGCTCGGCCAGCAGCAGGGCTGCCGGCGCGTGGCCGTTGAGCAGGAGTTCCAGCATCACGCTGCTGCCGGTACAGGAGCCGCGTCCGCTGGGAATCGCCAGAACCCGGCCGGGCAGGAAGCTGCCCGACAACGGGTGGTGACGGTCGATGATTTCGCCGCTGGAGGGCTCGACGCCTCCCCAGAAGCTCAGCCCGGTGGCGGCGGGCAGCAGCGCCCCTTCGGCGCTACCCCCCATCAGGACCCGCCCTGTGAGGCGTGAGTCCCGCACTCGTGAAGCCTGCATCGAAGACATGTCGCCCCCGCCGTCAGTAGTACACGTGGGGAACGGTGAGATCGACCGGGGTGCCGCCGACCCACTTCTCGTACAGCTCGGCGTAGCGACCGGTACGGACCTGCTGGTTGACGAAGAGGTTGAGGTAGTGGATCAGGCCGTATTCGTTGCGCGCGGCGGCCAGCGAGACGTAGTCGATCACGTAGGGCGCGTTGCCCACGACCTTCAGGCCCTTGTACTTGCCGGACTTGAGGGTGGAGGCGGCGACGGTGTTGGTCACCACGGTGGCGTCGATGTGGCCCTGGGCGACGGCGAGGATGGTGTCGTTCTGGCTCTGGTAGGCGCGGAAGCTGCCCTTGCCAGCCCACTTCTTCACGTCCTTCTCCAGGGCGATGGCCTCATAGGTGCCGCTGGTGTTGCCCACCGGGCGGTCCTTGAGGTCGTCGTATTTCGTGATGCCGGTGTCCTCGCGGGTCAGCACCACCATCTGGAAGGCGAAGTAAGGGATGGTCATGGCGACCGTCTTGGCGCGCTCCAGGGTGTCGGAGGTGGACGCGACGATCACGTCGGCGCGGCCGGAAACCAGCGCGGGGATACGATCCGGGAACGGCGTCTCGACGACATCGGCGGTCACGCCCAGCACTTTCGCCAGGTCGTTGCAGTAGTCCACGTCGAAGCCCACCGGGTTGTTCTGCGCATCACGCGAACCCATGGGCGGGAAGTCCAGCGTCACGGCGCAGCGCAGTTTGCCGGATTCGATGATGTCGTCGAGCTTGTCGGCCTGGGCCTGGCTGGCGAGGAACACAGCGGTGAGGGCTAGAGCAATTCGGGTGAATTTCATGGGGGCCTCTCTGAGTCAGTGTTGTGCAGCAGTTTTTGTATTATGGATTTCGTATACGATATTTCTTAGAGCAAGGCATGTGCCAGAACCCCTCGGTGCGTGACCTATGGGTCGCAGGAGCCCGGTGTTGCGGGGATTGGTTATCCGAAGCCTTCCGGAACAGTCGTAGGCGGGCTCCGGATGCTGTTACCGAATGAAGCACCAGCGTGTTTCGCTGCCCCTTATGGGAGCACTTGGCGGGTGTTTGCTGATTGGGGTTGAAGAGCGTTCGCGAGCAAGCTCGCTCCTACAGGGAGCCGGCTTTCGTAGGGCCGAGGGAGCGCCTAGCCCTGGCTGTCCGCCGTTCCTGTAGGAGCGGGCCATGCCCGCGATCGCGCGCATGGCGCGCTCCTACAAGTGGCATCGGGCTGGGGCTGGACCGTTATGCGCCGTAGGAGCAGATTCATCCGCAGTGCTCTTTGGCGGCCCATACCGATCGCGGACGCAGTCCGCTCCTACGCCGGGTTCGCCATGCGCCCTACGGACGGCTCGTCAGTCGGAGGCCGCTTGCGATTCGCGGTACTGCGTCGGCGACAAACCCGTGAGCGCGCGGAACTGCCGGCTGAAGGCGCTGTGGTCGGTATAGCCGCAGCGCAGGGCGATCTCGGTGATCGGCAGGTCTTCGGCCAGCAGCCGGGTGGCCGCGCCGAGGCGCGCCTTGTGGATCATCTGCCGCGGGGTGAGCTGGAAGATGCGCTTGCAGTGGCGCTCCAGCTGGGCGACCGACAGCCCGGCCAGCTCGGTCAGTTCGCCGAGGTTGATCGGCTTGTCGTAGTGCTCGCGGATGTAGGCGTCCACCGCCGCCAGGCGCTGGTACGCCGGGTGCGTGGACTGCGCCGCCTGCAGGTCGCTGGAAATGCCCGCCATGCCGATCACCGCGCCGTTCGCATCGCGCAGCGCCAGCTTGTGGGTCAGGCACCAGCCGGGCAGGCGCCCGGGGTAGAGGTGCAGCTCCAACTGGTCGCTCAGCTGGCCGCCGGTTTCCAGCACGCGGCGATCCTGCTCGGTGTAGATCGGCCCGAAGCGCGAGGGGAAGACCTCCTCGGCGGTGCGCCCGAGCAGCTCGCTGGCATCCTTCACGCCGCAGCGCCGCGCCAGGGTCTGGTTGACCAGCACGTAGCGCGCCGCGGTGTCCTTGACGAAGAACACTACGCCGGGCATGGCGTCGAGCAGCGGGGCGATCTGCCGGAACGTCTGCAGCAGGCTGTCCAGGTCGCGGGCGCCCTGGGGGATCAGGTCGTGCATCGGGAAGGAGGTCGGCTGTCGGAACATGGAGAATACGGGGCGAAGGGCCTTCGTGGTAGGGCGAATGACGCCTCGGGTGTTATCCGTCATCGTCAATACGCGCCGGCAAATACGGCGGATAAAGCGTGCCGCTTTGGGGGATGTGTGAGGCAGACGTAGGGCGCCTAACGCCTCAAGCGTTATCCGCCATCCGTCAGTCGTCGGCCAGCTGCAACAGGGTTTCCACCCGTGCCGGGCTGAACGGTGGGCGCGGTGCCGGCGGTTGCCAGCCGAACAGCTGCTTCGCCGCCGCGCCGCACACGCGCCCCTGGCAGGCGCCCATGCCGCAGCGGCTGGCGAGCTTGGCGGCGGTCCAGTCCGGTTTTCCGGCGAGCGCGGAATAGGGCACGTCTTCGCAGCGGCAGACGAGGGTGTCCGGCTGGGCCAGTTGGTTCAGGCGCGGGTCGAGGGCGAAGTCGCGCCGCAAGGCGTCGGCGAAACCCTGCCAACGCTGGCGCTGCGGCCACAGCGCGCGGGCGCGGTGATGCTCGCCCACCGCCGCGTGACCGGCGATGCGGCCTTCCACCTGGGCCTTTTCCGATCCGCCGAAACCCGTGCATTCGCCCGCCGCGTAGACACCCGCGCGGCCGGTCGCCTGCCAGGCATCGACACGGATCGCGCCGTCGTCCACCGTGCAGCCCAGCGCCTGGCCGAGCTGTACGTTGGGGACCAGGCCGAAGCCGCAGGCCAGCCGGTCGCAGGCGATTTCCGTGAGCCTGCCGCCCTGGCTGATGCGTACGCCTTCCAGGTGCTCGCTGCCCAGGGCGGCGACCACATGGCTATCGGCGCGGTAGGCCGGGTCGTACAGGCCGAAGGACTGCAGCAGCTTGTTCGGCCAGCGCGGCAGTTTCAGGGCAAAACGCGCGAGGGCCGGCCAGGAGGTCTGTTCGGCGATGCGCAGGATTTTTGCGCCATTGGCGCGGGCGGTGGCGGCGCTGGCGAGCAGCAGCGGGCCGCTGCCGGCGATCACCACGCGTTGCCCATCGACCGGCATGCCGCCTTTGATCAGCGCCTGCAATCCGCCCGCGCCGGTGACGCCGGGCAGCGTCCAGCCGGGGAAGGGCAGCAGCAATTCGCGGGCGCCGGTGCAGAGGATCAGCGTGCGGTAATCCAGCCGCCAGCCGCGCTCGACATCTTCCAGCAACAGGCCGCGCTCGCCGGCCAAGGCGACCACCCGCGTGCCGCTGTGAGTCTGGATGTTGGTGCAGGCGGCCACTCGCTCGCGCAGCTCGAGAGCAGCACGTGGCAGGTGCGCGTTGGGGCCGTCGCGCCAGATCTGCCCGCCCGGCAGCGGATTGTCGTCGAGGATGACGATGCTGGCGCCGCTCGGCGCGGCGGCGAGGGCGGCGGACAGTCCGGCCGGGCCGGCGCCGATGATGACGATATCGGCCGCGACATTCATGGGCGGGTCTCCACCTGCATGCCGTCGCGGCACAGGGTCTGGCAGGCCAGGCGGCGCTGGCCATCGATGGTCACCCGGCACTCCTGGCAGATGCCCATGCCGCACAGCGGCGCGCGGCGTTGGCCGCTGACCGAGGTGCGCGTGGTGCCGTCGCCGCCCAGGGCGAGCGCGGCGGCGACCGTGGTGCCGGCGGCGACGCGCAGCGGGCGGCCGTCGAGGATCAGCTCAGGCATGGGCATGGGCTCCAAGGAAGCGGTGCGGGGAATAGGCTTCGGCCGGCAGCGGCATCGGCTCATCGCACAGCTGCGCGGCGAGCAGGTCGGCGGTGCCGGGGGCGGTGGTCACGCCCAGCCCTTCGTGGCCGACCGCGAGCCATAGGCCGGGGCGCTGCGGATGTTCGCCCACCAGCGGCAGGCCGTCGGGGCTGGCGGCGCGAAAGCCCGCCCAGCTGCGGATCACGTTGAGGTTGGCCAGGCCCGGCATGTAATCCACGGCGCGGCGCAGCATCTTCGCCAGCATCCAGCCTTCCACCTGCGGGTCGGTGGTGCCGAACTGCCGCGAGGCGCCGATGAACAGTTGGCCGGTGGGACGCGGCTGGATGTTGCAGGCCACCGATGGGCCGCTGGCGTTGTGCGCGCTGGTCACGTAGCCCAGCTCGACCAGGGTGCGGTGCACCTTGCCGGGGTAGCGGTCGGTGATCAGCAGGTGGCCCTTCTTCGGCTCGATGGGCAGGCCGGGGCACAGCTCGCCGGCCTGGATGCCGTTGGCCAGCACCACGGCGCTGGCGCTCAGCCATTGGCCGTTGTCGAGGCGCACGCGGGGCTCGTCGATTTCCACGACTTTCGCCTGACGCTGGCGGATCGGCTTGGGCGCCGATTCCAGCAGCCAGGCGGCGGCCCGCGGCGCGTAGAGGATACCGTCGCCGGTGATTTCCAGCCCGCCGTGCAGGTCCTTGCGCAGCTCGGGTTCTTCACGCAGCAGCTCGGCGCTGTTCAGCAGCTTCGCGGCGACGCCGTGCTCGCGCAATACGGCGAACTTGCGCTCGGCCTCGGCCATCTCCTCGTCGTTGGCGGCCAGCCACAGCGTACCGTTGCTGCGGTAGGCGCACTCGGCGGGCATGGCGTTGCCCCACTCGCGCCAGCGCTGCAGCGAATAGTCACTCAGCGCCAGCTCGGCAGCGTTGTCGTCGAGCACCAGCAGGTGGCCCATGCCGACCGCGGTGGCGCCGGGCAGGCGCGCGTCCAGCACCAGCACGTCCAGGCCGCGGCGGGCGAGGGCGTGGGCGCAGGCGGCGCCGACGATGCCGGCGCCGATGACGATGATGTCGGCATCGCTCACGGGCGGATGCCCCAGGCGAAGGGATCGTCCTCTTCCAGCAGCAGGGTGGCCTCGGCGCTGATATTGGCGCGTCCGCGGATGGTCGGGACGATACGCCCCGCGGACGGCTCGCCGACCCACTCGAAGCGGCCTTCGAACTGGCTGCCGATCACGCTGGCCTGGCGCCAGACCTCGCCGGCGGCGAGCTTGCCGTCGGCGGCCAGGCAGGCCAGCTTGGCGCTGGTGCCGGTGCCGCAGGGCGAGCGGTCGTAGGCCTTGCCGGGGCACAGCACGTAGTTGCGGCTGTCCGCCTCGGGATCGTCGGCGAACAGTTCGATGTGGTCGATCAGCCCGCCGTCTTCGCCACGGATGCCCTGGTCTTCCAGCGCCTTCTGCACGGCGACGGTGTAGGCAGTCAGCGCGTCGAGGTTGTCGCCGGCCACGCGCAGGCCGTGATCGGAGATGAGGAAGAACCAGTTGCCGCCCCAGGCGATGTCGCCGTGCACCAACCCATGGCCGGGCACGTGCACCGGCACCTGCTTGCGGTAGCGGTAGGAGGGAACGTTGCGCACGCTCACCGAGCGGTCGTCGTGCAGGGTGGCTTCGACGGTGCCCACCGGCGTTTCGATCCTGTGCGTGCCGGGGCCGATGCGCCCCAGGTGTGCCAGCGAGACCACCAGGCCGATGGTGCCGTGGCCGCACATGCCCAGGTAGCCGGTGTTGTTGAAGAAGATCACCCCGGCACAGGCGCTCGGGTCCACCGGCTCGCAGAGCAGCGCGCCGACCAGCACGTCGCTGCCGCGCGGCTCCAGCACGGTCGCCGCCCGCCAGTCGTCGTGCTGCTCCGCCAGCCGCGCGCGGCGCTCGGCCATGCTGCCCTTGCCCAGATCGGGAAAGCCGTCGAGCACCAGGCGCGTGGGTTCGCCGCCGGTGTGAGAATCGAGAACCTGGATGCGTTTCATGCTGCCCCCTGGGGTGTCTTGTTGTAGACCCTAGGGTGGCGCGGGAGAGGGATTGCAGCTTGAGGGTTTTCCGCCGGGCCGATGATGAAATCGGCACAGCGGGGCACGTCGCTTAACTGGGCGTGAGGCGATTCGGCAGGTGCTCGTAGAGCGTGCGGCAGACGCCGTTGATGTGCTCTTCCAGCAGGCGCGCGGCGCGCTCGGCATCACCGGCGCGGCAGGCGTCGAGGATGTCGTGGTGCTCGTGGTCGGCGCGCTCCTTGCCGTCGGACATGCTCATCTGCAGGCGCAGGTAACGCTCCACCTTGTCGTGGATCGAGCGGATCAGCCCGACCAGGTACGGCCGCTGCGCCGGCTCGTAGAGGCAGGCGTGCAATTGCCAGTTCAGCTCGGCCCAGCGGCCAATGTCATCCTCGCCGACGAACTCGGCACAGATGCGTTCGGCCCGGGCGAAGGTTTCCGCGTTCATGTTGGGGATCGCCAAACGCAGCGCCTGGACCTCCAGCACCACGCGCACCTCGAACATCTGCGCCAGTTCCGGCTCGGAAATCTTCGTGACCAGTGCGCCCTTGTTGCGCTGGAACTCCACCAGCCCCTCGGCCTCCAGGCGCTTGAGCGCCTCGCGCACGGGGATCTTGCTGACGTTGAAGATCTGCGCGATGTCGTCCTGGCGGATCGGCTCGTTTTCCGCCATCTGCCCGGAAATGATCGCTTCGCGCAGGTGCTTGGCGATGGTCTCGGAGGCGGAAGGGACGATACCCAGGTTGGGGGCGTTGCGTAGCGGCACGATGCAGTCCGGTCAGGGAAGGGTTGTCGAATATGGTATACGAAATCCCTACGATGCAGTGAAGCACCGCCAAGGCGTCATCGCAAAAGGAGCAACCACAGGCGTTGCACACGCAATGCGCGTGCCGGGAATCAGTGGCGGCGTTCGACGATGTAACGGGCCAGGGCGCGCAGCGGTTCGGCGCTGTCGCCAAACGGTTCCAGCGCCGCCAGCGCCTGGTCGCGCAGGGCCAGGGCGTAGGCCTTTGCGGCGTCGAGGCCGAGCAGGGCGGGGTAGGTCGGCTTGTCGTGGGCCTGGTCCTTGCCCTGGGTCTTGCCGAGGGTGGCGGTATCGCTTTCCACGTCGAGGATGTCGTCCTGCACCTGGAACGCCAGGCCGATGGCCTGGGCATAGCGGCGCAGGGCCTCCAGGGACGCAGCGTCGGCGCGGCCGCTGGCCAGGGCGCCGAGCTGCACGCTGGCTTCGATCAGCGCGCCGGTCTTGTGCCGGTGCATGGTTTCCAGCGCCGCCTGGTCGATCTTGCGGCCCACCGATTCGAGGTCGATGGCCTGGCCGCCGACCATGCCGGCCGAGCCGGAGGCGCGGGTCAGGGCGAGCAGCATGTCCAGGCGGGTCTGGGCATCCTGCGGATTGAGCTGGGCGTTACCGATCACCTCGAAGGCCAGCGCCTGCAGGCCGTCGCCAGCGAGGATGGCGCAGGCTTCGTCGAACGCGATGTGGGTGGTCGGCTGGCCGCGGCGCAGGGCGTCGTCGTCCATCGCCGGCAGGTCGTCGTGGACCAGGGAGTAGGCGTGGATCAGCTCCACCGCGCAGGCCGCGCCGTCGGCGCGCTCGGCCTCGCCGCCGAGGGCTTCGCAGGCTGCATAGGCCAGCAGCGGGCGCACGCGCTTGCCGCCGTTGACCACGCTGTAGCGCATGGCGGCGTAGATGCGGGTGAGTTCTTCACGGGGGGCGACGAAGAGTTTTTCCAGCGCAGCATCGACACGCGCCTGGCAGCGCGCCTGGTAGGCCGAGATCATGCCTCTTCGCCTTCCGGATCGAAGGGCGCTTCGCTCAGTTCACCGTCGCGCTCCAGCAGGATCTGCACCTTCTGCTCCGCCTGGGTCAGCGCCGCCTGGCAGTCGCGGGTCAGGCGGATGCCCTGCTCGAAGGCCCCCAGCGAGTCCTCCAGCGACAGCTCGCCGCTTTCCAGGCGCTCCACCAGCGTTTGCAGCTCGGCGAGGGACTGTTCGAAGTCGAGGGAAGCTTTCTTGCGGGCCATGCGGACATCTCGGCGGGGGTATTCGGAAACCCCGCGACACTAGCAGAGACGGGGGGTGTGGGCAAATCTTCGGTCACGCGGCGCGTGTCCATGCAAGCACTGCGAGCAGGATTGTTGAGCGAATTCTTCAATAGCCGCTGACCTGCCCGCCCTGATGCTCTGCCACGATCTTGAGCATCCGCAGCGACTCGAACGGCGCATCCACCACGAACTGGTTCGCCAGCCACGACGGCACGCTGCCGCCGGGTTCGCCGCGCATTTCGTAGGTAACTTCGGTGAGCGTCGGGCCCTTGGGGATCATCTGCCAGGTGCCGGTGAGCATAGGGACGCGGATGCGGTCCCTGGTTGGGGGGATGTAGTCCGGCGCGGCCTGGAGGTGGCGGATCATGCCGCCGTCCGGGGTTTGCTCGGTGCTCACCTTCAGTACCAGGTCGCGCGGGGCGGCGGGCCAGGGGAGTTTGGTGTCGAGGTAGACCCAGATGGCCTCGTCGCTGTAGTTGAGCAGGCGCATCTGGGCGCAGGCATAGAGCCAGGCGCAGGAGACGCGCAGGTTTTCCTGCAGGTGGCCGAGGGTGGCGACGTCGGCCTTCACCAGGGTGACGCCACGGAAGCTCTTGTAGCGCGAACCGGGCACCTGGCTGAGGTAGACCTGCACGCCGTCCTTGTCCTTGGCTAGCGTCCAGCCATTCGCTTGCCCAGGGGTGAGCATCGGGGCTGCGAGCAGCAGGGCGAGCAGGGCGAGCGAGGGGCGTGTCATGGCAGCGAACCGGCGGGGAATCAGTTCGATCTTATGCCTGACGCATGAGCGCGGCGCATTGGCCGGCGAGCGGTCTGGGCGGGTATTCCGCGGCGCATGCACAGGCAAATCGCAGGCATTAAAAAAGCCGGCTTGTGGCCGGCTTTCAGGGGGTGGTCCAACCTTACTTCTGGTAGGGCGGACCGCCTTGATTCTGTGGCAACGCAGCGGGCTGCGTGCGGGGGCGCAGATGGTAGCAAAGTCGGGACGAAAAGCCTAATCCCGGTCATAAAAAAGCCCCGCGCAGGCGGGGCTTCTTCGTGGCGGGGGTCAGCCCGCGACCATCACTTGGCCTGGAAGGCGGCGACGGCCTTGGTGATGTAGTCGTGAGCCTGGGCGGCGTCGCCCCAGCCTTCGACCTTCACCCACTTGCCCTTCTCGAGATCCTTGTAGTTCTCGAAGAAGTGCTTGATCTGCTCCAGCAGCAGGGCCGGCAGGTCGGTGTATTCCTTCACGTCCTTGTACAGGACGGTCAGCTTGTCGTGCGGCACGGCGATCAGCTTGGCGTCGCCGCCGGCTTCGTCGCTCATGTTCAGCACGCCCACCGGACGGGCGCGGATCACGGAGCCCGGCGCGACCGGGTACGGGGTCACGACCAGCACGTCCAGGGGGTCACCGTCGTCAGCCAGGGTGTTGGGGATGAAGCCGTAGTTGGCCGGGTAGAACATCGGGGTGGCCATGAAACGGTCGACGAACAGGCAGTCGGTGTCCTTGTCGATTTCGTACTTGATCGGCGCGTGGTTGGCCGGGATCTCGATGGCGACGTAAATGTCGTTCGGCAGGTCTTTGCCAGCCGGGATGCTGCTGTAGCTCATGGACGACTCCAGATAGTGGTCGGGCCGAAAAAGTGCGGCGGATTATAGGCAGATTGCCGTGGCCAAGCCACAGACATCGCCTAGTGCGCCTGAGTTTCCTGATATTCGGGGTGCTCGGCCTGAAGCCGCTGCAGGCGCGAGAGCGGATCTTGCCGGTAGAACAGCGAAAGCTGTTCATAGACTTTGGGATAGGCCGCCTGAAGGAGGTCCGGAGCGGTAAAGAAGTACTCGCTGGTGACGGCGAAGAACTCTGCGGGATTCTCGGCGGCGTACGGGTCGATGGCGGTGTGGGCTTGCGGGTCGTGGTCGAGCTGGCGGTTGAGGTCGTCGTAGGCGGCCTGCATGGCGGCGGCCCAGTCGCTGACGCGCATGCTGCGGTGCAGCGGCGGCAGGCCGTTGGCGTCGCCGTTGAGCATGTCGAGCTTGTGCGCCAGTTCGTGGATCACCAGGTTGTAGGCATCCCAGCCGCCGCCGCTTTCCACGCCGGGCCAGGCGAGGATCACCGGGCCTTGCAGGGAAGTTTCGCCGGCGCGCTCGTCGTCGAATTCGTGCATGACGCCGGCCGGGTCGCGGTGCTTCTGCGGGCTGACGAAGTCGTCGGGGTAGAGGACCAGTTCATGGAAGCCGCCGTACCAGTTGAGGTCCGGCAGGTGCAGCAGCGGCAACTCGGCCTGGACGGCCAGGAGCAGGCGGCGGTAGTCGTCCAGCTCGATGCCGGGCAGCGGTGTGAGGCGCTTGTCGCGCAGGAACAGCAGCGCCCGTTCGCCCAGCCGTTGCAGTTCCTCGTCGCTCAGCCCGTCGAGAATCGGCAGGCTGCGGCGCACCTGCGCCCACAGTTGGGCGTCGAGCGGGTGGCGGGCGAGGAAGCGCCGGCGGCGCCAGGCGCTGAAGGACCACATGGGCGGATCAGCGCTCGCCGGGCTGGGCCTTGGCGGCGGGGCGCAGCTTGTGGCGGATGAAACCGATCACCATGGGCAGCAGGGAGAAGGCGATGATGCCGATGATCATGACCGACAGGTTCTGCTTGATGAACGGCACGTTGCCGAAGAAGAAGCCCAGGGTCACCAGGCCGCCGACCCAGGCGATGCTGCCGGCCACGCTGAAGAACAGGAAGCGCGCATAGGGCATGTAGGCCATGCCGGCGACGAAGGGCGCGAAGGTGCGGACGATGGGCAGGAAGCGCGCCAGGGTCACGGTCTTGCCGCCGTGGCGTTCGTAGAAGGCGTGGGTCTGGTCGAGGTAGTCGCGGCGGAAGACCTTGGAGTTCGGGTTGCTGAACAGGCGTTTGCCCAGGGTTCGGCCGATCACGTAGTTGGTGCTGTCGCCGCTGATGGCCGCGAGCAGCAGCAGGCCGCCGAGCATCCACGGGTCCATGCCGCCGGTGGCGCAGATGGCGCCGGCGATGAAGAGCAGGGAGTCGCCCGGCAGGAAGGGCGTCACCACCAGGCCGGTTTCGCAGAAGATCACCAGGAAGAGGATGGCGTAGATCCAGGTGCCATAGTTGGCCACCGCCAGCGACAGGTAGCTGTCGAGGTGGAGAATCAGGTCGATCGGGTTGAATTCCATGAGAAGCCTGTATGACAACGAGAGGAACGGCCGGGCCGGCCATTATAGGGCTCGGCGTGGCTGCCGGGGGCGCGCTCCGTCGTATCCTGCGACGGGAGTCCCGCGGCAGGATATTACAGCTTCTGCGTGAAAATCATGTCGCTGCGAACGCCGCAATGCCTTGTGACAAATGGCCGCCGCAGCGCGCCGCACGGCCTTACAGCAGGCTCGCCTGCCAGCTGAGCAGCTCGGGGGTGGTCCTGGGCGACAGCGCCGCGCCGTGCTGCTCGCCGGCCGCCGGAGGTTGCTCGGCCAGCGGGTGCGCGGCGACTTCGCGGCTGTTCAGCGCGGTTTCCAGGTGCGCCTCGGCGATCAGCTGCTGCAGGCGGCCGCTGCGGCGCAGGGTGCGCAGGCCGCGGTCGAGGCTGGCGGCGAGGGCTTCGCCTTCGGCGAGCTTCCTGGGCACCAGCACGTAGAGCGGCTTCACCTCCAGCGGCGGGTCGACGAACTCCAGTTGCTCGCGCAGCGCCGGGGCGTTCTGGCTGAGCAACTGGTAGCCGGTGTAGCGGTCCACGACGGCCAGGTCGATGCGCCCGCGCAGGAGTTTTTCCAGGTTCTGCCAGTCGCTGCTGACCACGTCCTTGTTGAGGAAGTCGGCGGCGTCGAAGCCTTCCTGGTTGACGTAGCCGCGCACCACGCCGATGCGATAGGGGCGCAGGGTATCGAGATCGCGGGGGTTGATCGGCAGCGCGCGGTCGCGGCGGCGGAAGAAGCCGAGCTGGGAGTCCAGCAGTGGCATGGAGGTGTAGAAGTCCTGGCTGCGGTCCGGCGACAGGTAGGCCGGCATCAGGGCGTCGAAGCGGCCTTCACGGGTTTCGTTGAGGGCCCGCTGCCAGGGCAGGAATACCAGTTCGGCCTTGTCGCCATTGAGCGCCAGGGCTTCGGTGAGGATACGGCTGGCCAGCCCGTTGCCCGGCAGGTCGCTACCGACGTAGGGCGCCCACTCCAGGGTGGCGACGCGCAGGGTTTGCGCCTGGGCGATGGCGCCCAGGAAGGCGAGGCTGAGGCAGGCGGTGCGCAGAACGAGCAGGGAAGTACGCATGGGGTCCCTTCAAGCGGAGGCCGCGACAAGTCCGCTGATGGCACTTTAATGCGCCGGGCCCGCCGATGCCAGCGGGCTGCGCGCGATCTCAGTTGAGGTCGTCGCTGATCGGCAGGATGTAGTTCTTGAACTCGCTGTCCTCGCGGAAGCCGATGGACTCGTAGACCTTCTGCGCCACTTCGTTGTTCACGCTGGTGGACACGCGCATGCGCACGGCCTGGGTTTCGCGGGCCATCTGCCGGGCGGTCTGCAGCAGGTGGTCGGCGACCAGTTGGCGGCGCGCCTCTTCGGCGACGTAGATGTCGTTGAGGATCCACACGCGCTTGAGCGACAGCGAGGAGAAGCTCGGGTAGAGCTGGCAGAAGCCCAGCAGCTTGCCGTCGTCGTCATCGGGCAGGGCGAGGTAGATCACCGATTCCTTGCGGCGCAGGCGCTTTTCGAGGAATTTTCGCGAGGATTCGGGGTAGGGGAGCATGCCGTAGAACTCGCGATATTTGACGAACAGCGGCGCGAGCAGATCGAGGTGGTCGAGCGTGGCTTGCACGATGCGCATAAGCGGGCCTCGGCGGGAGGTGAATGGGCTGGAATGGCGATGCAGGGGCTATGCCAGCGAATAGCCATTGGTCCGATGCTGCACCAGAAATTGTTGAAAGCGCAATCCAAGCGAGCGTTTGATCACCGCCAGCAGCTGTCGACGCTTCCAACGCTGACGCCGCGGGTGCCGCGCTCGTCCAGGGTGAAGTCGCCGCAGTCCGGGTCGCGCAACTGGGCGCCCCGGCGCTGGGCGGTCAGCCGGTAACGGCGGGTATCGCCGTCGGGATGTTCGGCGGCCAGCTCGTACAGCTGGTGCGTCGAGAGGCGCTTGCCGTCCGCCGTGAGTGGGTAGGTGAACGCCAGCTTCGTGGGATCGTCGGTGTATCTGCTGTATTGCGCCAGGTAGCGTTCCTGTTGGGCGGCGGCATCGCGCAGCAGGGTCTGGGCCTCACTGCGGTTGGCGCGAAGCACGAACTGCCGGTAGCTGGGAATGGCGATGCCGGCGAGCAGGGCCAGGATGGAAACCACCACCATCAGTTCGACCAGGGTGAAGCCGCCGTTTTTCAGGAGGCGCGGCGTGGGGCGACGGGGCAGGGCTTTCATGGGTAACTCACGGGCAGGTTGTAGTTCATGATCCGCCAGTTGAAGCGGCCCTGATTCACCGGGTCGAACAATTGCACGGGCAGGCGGCTCCCGTCGGGGGTGTAGAGGCTGTCGCCGATGCGCGTCACCGGGCCGTCGATGCGCACGCCGCTGGCGGTTTCGCTGAAGGAGCCGTCGCCCACCAGGTCGAACACGTTGAAGTCCAGCGCCCCGCCGGTCCTGGGGTTCACCGCCAGCAGCCAGTAGGTGATGCCGGCATTGCAGGGGTCGGCGCTGGGCTGGCCGACGGTGACGAACAGAACGTCGCCGAGCATGAACGGCTGGTCGAGGATCATCTCGCCATCGGCCAGGTCGAAGTACCAGCCGCGGATGCCGACGCCACGCTTGCCGCTGTTGTCCCAGACGATGGGGGCGCTGCTCAGTTGGCGCACCTCGCTGCTGCCGGCGCTGTGGGTGACGGTGGTCCGGGTCAGGGTCTGGGCCTGGAGGTCGGCTAGCCCGGTCAAGGGGGCCGGCGCGCCGGCGCCATCGATGTGGGCGAGGTAATCCGTCTGGTCCCAGAAGCCGTAAAGAGACTGCCGGCGGACGGGGCCTTCCTTGTCGCCGCCCTCGAAGTACTTGCCCGTGCCGGCTATCACCAGTTGCCCGCCGCGTGGGTGCTGGGTGACCTCGGCGGCGGCACTGAGCGGCTGGTTGCGGTTGGCCGGGATGCTGGAGAGCAGGCTGGAGGCGACGTCGAGGCCGGCCTGCCGGTAGAGCTGGCCCTGCAGGCTGCCGTAATAGCGCTGGGCAAGTTCGCCGGGACTGTCGGCGCGGGTCCAGGCGACCGTGCTGCCCACCTCGCCGTCGCCGGCGGCGGACTGGCTGGCAGCGCTGATGCGCCCGTCCTCCAGGCGGATCGACAGCGAGTAGCCCTTGGCAGTGTCATAGCCATTGCCGGTGAGCACGTAGGCCTCACCGTTGGAGATGGTGATCACCGGCCTGTCGAGTATGTAGCCGAACTCGATGTCCTTGCCGTTTTCGCTGCTGGCGCTTCCCGAGTACTCCCAGAGCAGTCGAGGCTGGTCGGCGTTGGTGATGTCCAGGGCGAACAGGCCGCGCCCGCCGCGTCCGGGTGCCATGACCAGCACGGTGTGCCAGCTGCCGCCGATGTACACATCTCGGGTAACGGCGCTGCCGTCGACGTAGAAGCGGTGCAGGCTGTTGGTGTTTTCCTCTTCCGAGCGCGCCGCGTAGCGGGTGTCGGAGAGATAGTTGAGCTGTCCGAACACGGCGGCGGGAATGAAGGCCCAGCGCTCCCGGCCGGTCTCGTCGAAGGCGTGCAGCATGCCGTCGTTGGCGCCGACGTAAATGCGCCGCTCGCGGTCGGCATTGGCCTGCCGGAAGGCGTCATAGCCGGTCGCACCGGAGGCCTTTTCCAGGTAGTAGGTGACGGCGGACGGCGGGCCGACGACCGTGGGGGAGGAGTAGATGATGTCGCCCAGCAGGTGGTTGCGGGCGCGGAAGGTGTCGCCTTCGTCGCTGCGATCGCCGCGCAGCCAGGCGACACGCTTCTCTCCCAGGTGGTCCTCGCGCTGGGTACCCGGCGCGCGGTTGAGCAGCTCCTGCTGCCCGGCAGCGAGGTTGCCCCAGGTGAAGGGCTGCAGGCTGCCCTTCGCGCTCTCCGGTGCGGTATTGGCGTAGAGGCTGCGGCTGGCCGGTGAACGCTGGTCGAGCTGGTTGCGGAACGACAGCGCGGAGTTCGCCTGGGCATTGCCTTGGGCGTCCAGACGGTACTGCAAGAGGTCGCCGCTCCAGTCGGTGGGTTGGTAGCTGGCGCGATAGAGGTGGGTGTCGGTGCTCAGCGAGGTCGAGCTTGCGCCGGCGGCGGCTACCGCCAGCTGGTTGCTGGAGATGCTGCTGACGATGGACTGGAAGGCTTTCACCAGCTCGCTGGTGGAGTCGGCGCTGAAGAACTCGCCACGGGAGTTCAGCGCGCCGTGCCAGAGCGCGGCCACCTTGCCCTCGTTGGCGGTGACGGTCATGCCATCGAGGCTGGTGCTGGCGCTCGGGTTGGGCCAGCTCCGGGTGCCGTCGAGCAGTTGCGGGTAGGAGCCGGAATAGGTGTCGCCATCCCACTGCAGGTACTTCAGGGTCGGGCCGAGCCCAAGGCCCACGGTGTAGGTGGTGATGTGCTGCCAGGTGGCCGGGTCGTTCTTCGGGTTCCAGTAGTCGTTGCCGTCGCGAAAGCGCGGTGGAACCTTGTTTTCCAGGTCGGGACGGGCATCGGTGGCCCAGCCGAGGAAGATGTTGTCGGCCAGGGTGTTCGACCATTTGTCCTGGTACGGCGCCTTCGCAGCGAAGGCGGTGCCGTCGGGCAGGGTTCGCGCGGTGCCGTCGGCGTTGCCGCCGCCCGCACCGTCGCCGAAGCCATCGGTCATCAGCAGGTGGTAGCTCGGCCGGCAGGCGTATTCGGTCTTCACGTCGCGGGGGCTGCCCGGCGCGCGGGCATAGGGGTTATAGGCGGTGGTGTTGCCCAGGTAGTTGTTGACCCGGTTCTGCGCCGTGCCCAGCGGGGTGCCGCCACTGGCGGCGAGGCGGCTGGTGAAGTTGAAGAAGTCGGCCTTGTGCTGGCCGGTGAAGGCCGCGAGGGTCTGGTTGCCGCAGACCGTGGAGCTCATGCTGAAGTTGGTGCTGTAGCAGCTGTTGAGTGCCTGCCAGGTCACCCGGATGTGCTCGGGCAGATCGAACAGCGCCAGGTTGGCGGCGGTGCGGGTGGCGAGCTGGCGGGTACGGTAGAAGGAAAACCAGTTGGCGTAGTTCTGCTTCTCCTCCGCCGTGGTGACCCAGTGCGGAGTGAAGCAGGTGCGGGTGCAGGCACTGGCGCTGGTGTAGGACGAGTCTGCCGCGCAGTTCTGCACGGCGCTGAGGGTGCTGGTCGCAACGTTGCGCGCGTGCGGGCAGGACGCGTCGAACTGGTAGTAGTGGGCGTAGCGCCGGTAGCTGTCGGTGCTGTTGACCGCCTGGGTCGCGTTCTGGCTGTAGCCGTTGCCGGTATAGCGGTTCAGGTCGACGGTGCCGGTCTGGTTGGTGAGGAAGCCGTCGTAGTAGGCCTTGTCGAACGAGGTGGCGTAACGCTCGCTGACGATCCGGCCGCCGCTCAAGCCGACCTTCCACGGCGCCTCGTAGGTGATGTCGGGGTTGTAGTACATCGGGTTGTAGGCGGTGGAACGGTTGGCGATGGTGTAGGAGCTCATGCCATCCGGGGTGTAGGCGCTGGTCATGCTGCCGGAGTCGTCGAGGGTGACGATCAGGTTGGGCGAGACGCCTTCCACCAGGAACAGCGGCGCCTGGCTGGGGACGGCGCCGTGCACTTCCGTGCCGGTGAGCAGAATCGCCAGGCCGGCCAGCGCGGCGAGACGGAGCGGCGGGCGGAACGGGTCAGCGCTGGACACGGGCGTACTCCTGTAGTCGGACCAGGGCCTGGTCGGTGATGCCGGTGGACAGGGCGTTCATCTGCAGCAGCAAGGTGCCGTTGCCCGCCAGGCAGTCGGCCATGGCGCTGGAGGATCGGCTCTCGCATTGCGCGGCGACGTACCAGCGCGGCGCGCTGCTCAGTTCCGCCAATTGGTCGGGGTTGGCCAGGTCGTTGCCTTTGTAGGTGCGCGCCCGTGTCAGCAGTGCGCTGCTGGCGGCATTGTCGGGTTCGAGCCAGAGTCGGTCGCACAGCAGTATCTGTTGCTGGTCCTGCGCGGTGCTGATGCAGGTGGCGGCCTCGCCCACGGCCATCGTCGGGCTGTAGCGGGTCCGGTCGAGTGCTTCGCTGATCGCCGAGTCGGCGCCGCCCAGCGCCGCCTGGTAGTCCCTCGACTCGGCCAGGCTGTTGTCCAGCAGCAAGCCGCTGCGCAGGTTGCCCAGGGTCAGGATGCTCAGCGCCAGCAGCATGAGCAGGGCGATCAGCAGGGTCTGGCCACGTTGCCGGTTCATGGCTGGTTCCTCAGGTAGAGCGTCTGCGCAAAGGCACTGCACAGGCCTCGTGCGCCGGTGCTCCTGGTGGTCGCGGGGTTCAGCGGGTCCTGATAGGCGCAGTTTTCGGGCAGCAGCGCGCGGCTGGAGCCGAGCACCAGGCCGACGCGGATCTGGTTGGTCGAACCGACCGCGAACATCAGGTCGTGGATACCGTCGGCAAGGGCGACTTCGCCGGCGGACAAGGCGTTGTTGGTCTTGCACCGCAGCTCGCCGTCGACCAGGCGCAGGTGGCTGACCAATACCGCTGGATTGCCCGCATCGTCATCGCTGTAGAGCGAGGCGCCGGTGCAATCCTGGTGTACCTGCGCATCGCTGCGCTGGGGGCGCTGGTGGCGCAGGCACAGGCCGCGGCCACCGGCATCCAGGCTGGCCACCTTGCCGGCACCGAAGGTGCAGCCGGTGGCGGTGTCGGTCAGGGCCGGGAAGGGGCCCTCGCGGTCGATGACGAAGTCGTACTGCTGCTCATCGGCATCGCTGGCGTGGCGCACCCAGGCGCTGTAGCCGGCCTGTCCGCTCTCGCGCTGCAGCAGGTCGAGGATGAAGCGTGCGTTGGCCTGGTTCTGCTGCTGGGCGTGGTTGAAGGCGGCGTGATCGCTGCCCGACAGGTAGATCTGCAGCACGCCCAGCAGCACCATCACGCCCAGCGCGATGGCGACCATCAGCTCGATCAGGGAGAGGCCGGTCTGACGATGCGCAGTCATGGCTGGAAGCTCAGTCGGTAGCGTTCGACGCCGCCGGCATCGCTGCCGGAAAGGCAGGCTGCGTCGTCATCGTCCGCGGTGGTCGGGCTGCCGGCCTGGCAATTGCGGCTGTGCCAGGCCAGCTGAATCAGCAGCAGCGGCTGGCGCGAGGCACCGTCGCAGGTCTTGCCGTCGCGGCTGGGGCAGATGAAGGTGTTTTCGCTCAACAGCGCGTCGTCGGTGTTGAGCTTCAGACGCACCTGTTCGACCCAGCAGGCCAGTTCGCGCCGGGCCCGGTCGGCCTTGCCCAGGCCGCTGGTGGCGCAGCTCTGGCCGCTGCCGAGGCTGGGAAAACTGCTGCCGGCCGGGACCAGGTAGGCCGCGTCGGCACTGAGCTTGCCCTTGCTGACCAGCGCTGTGCGATTGGCCTGGATGCTGCGGGCGAGGTCGGCGGCGAGCAGGAGGGCATTCTGCCGCTGCTGACTGTCGTGGCTGTAGGCGATGCTGCGGCTCTGCAGGGCCAGCAGGCCGAGCAGGGCGACGCTGGTGAGCATCACCGCCACCATGACCTCGATCAGGTAGAAGCCCCGCTGGGCAGCCTGGGGTCGGCGGGTCAGTCGCATGGCAGCGCCGCTCCGCCGCGCTGCAGGCAGATCTTGCTCGAGTAGCGGCCGGCAGTGAGGGTGAACACCCGCGGGAAGTTGCCGCTGCCGGTGGCGATGCCGTTGCCGTCGAACTCCAGCGCAGCGGCCGGCTCCTGGGTGATGAGCACCTGGCCGGACTCGTCGAGCCGGGTCCTGCGCAACTCGATCTCCCGGTGGCCCTGCAGGTCGCCGCCGCGCAGCCGACCGACGCTCAGCTCCGAGGTCCAGTCGCCGCTGCGCTGCGGCGTCACCCGTACCGGCTGGTGCCCGATCTGCGCCTGGGCGCGGGCGTACTGCAGCACCGCAATCAATTGCTTGCCGGTGCTCTGCGCGCGGTTGCGATTGATCAGCAGGTCGAAGGAGGGCACCGCGATGCCCAGCAGGATCGCCAGGATCGCGATGGTCACCATCGCCTCGATCAGGGTGAAACCTTGCTGAATGTGCCGGAGGAGGTCCGGAGCCTGCCATTGAGTCCTGGATGAATCCATCGTCTCGCCATCGTCATGAAGCGCCGGGCGCTGGCGCTTGCTTTCGTGCGCCGGGCACGGTCCTTGATGGCGTGGTTTTTATCGCGATGAATGGCGAGGGCGATTTAAGACGATTCTTAAAGACGGCCGCCCGCTGCGCGGCATGTGGTCGCGTTCACGCGGCGGGCGGTGCGGCGGCCGGGCTCAGCCGCTGATGAGGAAGTTGCCATGCACACCTGCGCGCTCGCCCTCCAGGGTCGGCAATTCTGCTTCGTCCTTCAGGTTTACCCCCGACAGCTGCCGGCGGCACGCTTCGCGCATCAGGTACAGCAGCCGGTGCGTGGCGAGGCCATAGCTCAGGCCTTCCAGGCGTACGTTGGAGATGCAGTTGCGGTAGGCATCGTTCAGGCCGACCTTCGGCGCCCAGGTGAAGTACAGGCCCAGGCTGTCCGGCGAGGACAGGCCAGGGCGTTCGCCGATCAGGATCACCACCATCTTCGCCCGCAGCAACTCGGCCACCTCGTCGGCCACCGCGACCCGGCCCTGTTGCACCAGCGCCACCGGCGACAGGCTCCAGCCTTCGTTGCGCGCCTGCTCCTCCATGCGTTCGAGGAAGGGCAGGCTGTGGCGCTGCACGGCCAGCGAGGAGAGCCCGTCGGCAATCACCACGGCCAGGTCGTAGCCCTGCGGATGACGGTCGGCGTGGCGGCGCAGGAGGTCTGCCGACGCCTCGTCCAGCCGGCGGCCCAGGTCCGGGCGTTGCAGGTAGGTGTCGCGGTCCGCGGCGGCGCTGTGCAGCAGCAGGGTTTCGCGGCCGCGTTCCGCCAATTGCGCGGCGAGCCCGTCGCGGTCGAAGGGCAGGTGCACGGCGTCGCGCGCCTGGGCGTGGGCGAACTGGAAGTCCAACTGGGCGTGGGTCGGCAGGCTGGTGCCGGCGCGGCCCAGGGCGATGCGCGCCGCGGTGAGGCGGCGCAGTTCCTGCCAGGGGTTGGGGGTGAAGCTGTCGCTCATCGAAGACTCCTCCACTCAGGACAGTTGCGCGAGCGCATGACGGAAGGCGCCGGGCAGTTGGCTGGCCATCTGCACCCGGCCGTCCTGCTGGCGGAGGATTTCCATGCGCGCCAGCCACGCCTCGAACTCCGGCGCCGGCCGCAGGCCCAGCGTCTGCCGCGCGTAGAGCGCATCGTGGAAGGAGGTGGTCTGGTAGTTGAGCATCACGTCGTCGGAGCCGGGGATGCCCATGATGAAGTTGATGCCGGCCACGCCCAGCAAGGTCAGGAGCATGTCCATGTCGTCCTGGTCTGCCTCGGCGTGGTTGGTGTAGCAGATGTCGCAGCCCATGGGCACACCGAGCAGCTTGGCGCAGAAGTGGTCTTCGAGGCCCGCGCGGATGATCTGCTTGCCGTTGTACAGGTACTCGGGGCCGATGAAGCCGACCACGGTGTTCACCAGGAACGGTTTGAAGTGCCGTGCCACCGCATACGCGCGGGTCTCGCAGGTCTGCTGGTCGACGCCGTGGTGGGCATTGGCCGACAGCGCGCTGCCCTGGCCGGTCTCGAAGTACATGAGGTTGTCGCCCAGCGTGCCGCGCTTTTGCGACAGGCCGGCCTCGTAGCCTTCCTGGAGGATCGACAAACTCACGCCGAAGCTGGCGTTGGCCGCTTCGGTGCCGGCGATGGACTGGAACACCAGGTCCAGCGGCGCGCCACGGTTGATCGCCTCGATGGAGCTGGTGACGTGGGTGAGCACGCAGGACTGGGTGGGGATCTCGTAGCGCTGGATGATCGCGTCGAGCATTTCCAGCAGGGTACAGATCGATTGCAGGCTGTCGGTCGCCGGGTTGATGCCGAGCATGGCGTCGCCGTTGCCGTAGAGCAGGCCGTCGAGCACGCTGGCGGCGATGCCGGCCGGGTCGTCCGTGGGGTGGTTGGGTTGCAGCCGCGTGGACATGCGCCCGCGCAGGCCCATGGTGTTGCGAAAGCGCGTGACCACGCGGATCTTCTGCGCGACCAGCACCAGGTCCTGCACGCGCATGATCTTCGACACCGCCGCTGCCATTTCCGGCGTCAGCCCGGGCGCCAGGGCGCGCAGGCTGGTTTCGTCCGCGGCCTCGCCGAGCAGCCAGTCGCGCAGGCCGCCCACCGTGAGGTGGCTGACCGGTGCGAAGGCCTGGCGGTCGTGGGTGTCGATGATCAGGCGGGTGACCTCGTCGCTTTCGTAGGGGATCAGCGCCTCGTCGAGGAAGCGCTTGAGCGGAATGTCGGCCAGCGCCATCTGCGCGGCGACGCGCTCGGCATCGCTGCCGGCGGCGACCCCGGCAAGGCGGTCGCCGGAGCGCGCCGGGCTGGCCTTGGCCATCACCTCGCGCAGGCTGTCGAAGCGCCAGGTCTGGCCACCGACGCTGTGGACGAATCCGGACATGGCGCTACTCCTCAACCTTGGCTGGCGAACGAGGCATCGGTGCCGCGATTGAGGCTGATGACGATGCTGCAGATGGAGCAGCCGCCGATCATCAGCACCAGGAACACCGAGGCGATCACGCTGTTGAACCAGAGCATCGCGGCCAGGCAGACCAGCGCCAGGGCCAGCGCGATGCCCGGCACCACCGGGTAGCCCGGCGCGCGGAAGCTGCGCTCGAGTTGAGGTTCGCTGCGGCGCAGCTTGAACAGGCTGAACATGCTCATGATGTACATGACGATGGCGCCGAACACGCTCATGGTGATCATTGCCGCGGTCAGGGTCATGCCCTGCAGGCTGATCAGGCTGTCGCTGAAGATCGCCGCGATGCCTACGGCGCCGCCGGCGAGGATGGCGCGGTGCGGGGTCTGGAAGCGCGACAGCTTGGCCAGGCTGCGCGGCAGGAAGCCGGCGCGCGCCAGGGCGAAGAACTGCCGCGAGTAACCCAGGATGATGCCGTGGAAGCTGGCCACCAGGCCGAACAGGCCGATCCACACCAGCATGTGCATCCAGGTGGAGTTGTTGCCCACCACGGCCTTCATCGCCTGCGGCAGCGGGTCGTTGATGTTCGACAGGGCGCGCCAGTCGCCCACGCCGCCGGCGAAGATCATCACGCCGATGGCCAGGGTGACCAGGGTCAGGATGCCGGCGATGTAGGCGCGCGGGATGGTGCGTTTCGGGTCTTTCGCTTCTTCCGCCGCCATGGCCGCGCCCTCGATGGCGAGGAAGAACCAGATGGCGAACGGGATGGCGGCGAAGATGCCGGCCATCGCGGTGGAGCCGAAGACATCCGAGCCGGCCCAGCCGTTGAGCACGAAGTTGCTGAAGCTGAAGCCCGGCGCCACCACGCCCATGAACACCAGCAGTTCGGCGACCGCCAGCACGGTCACCACCAGCTCGAAGGTGGCGGCGATGCTCACGCCCAGGATGTTCAGCGTCATGAAGATCACGTAGGCGCCCGTGGCCGCCCAGCGCGGGTCGAGGCCGGGGAACTGCACGTTGAGGTAGGCGCCGATGGCCATGGCGATGGCCGGCGGGGCGAAGACGAATTCGATCAGCGTGGCGATGCCGGCGATCATCCCGCCGGTCTTGCCGAAGGCCCGCAAGCTATAGGCGAAGGGCCCGCCGGCGTGGGGAATGGCGGTGGTCAGCTCGGTGTAGCTGAAGATGAAGCAGGTATACATCACCGCGACGATCAACGTGGTGACGAGAAAGCCCAGGGTGCCGGCGGCGGCCCAGCCATAGCTCCAGCCGAAGTACTCGCCGGAGATCACCAGGCCCACGGCGAGGCCCCAGAGGTGAAGCGTGCCAAGCGTGGGTTTGAGTTGTGATGCGCTCATTGTTGTTATTCCTCTTCTCTCAAGGAGTGAGCCGCAGGGTGCGGGCCGCACGGGCGTGGACGGATACCTGAGCCTCGATGGTAGTGGCGCACTGCCGCGCAAGACTTGACCGCTGGAACCGGCTTTCGCCGCCCGCGGTCAACTGGTTGTTACCCATTGCCCCACCGTGAGCGCGATGCTCGCTTGTGGTGCCCAAAATCGCCTGCCTGCCCTCTGCTGTGGCAGCTGCACGCCAGGCGCGACGCGGGGTGGGCGATTTTCGGAAAGGGCGCGGCGAGGCACGGGATTTGCTTTGTTTATTCCCTCCCCCGAGCGGGGAACGACGTGCCTTGTGTGCCTGATAACAAGATCGGTAACCGACATGAGCCAGCCTCTGTTTTCTCCCTCCGGCCTGAGCCTGCCCCTGGCCAGCAACATCGGCGTACTGTCCGCCGCCGCCAGCGGCCTGGGCCGCTTCATCGGCGACCAGGGCGGCGACATCGACCGCGTGTTCGGCCGCGCCGGCATCGACCCGGAGCGCCTGCTGCATCCGACCCTGAGCCTGGCGCTGACCAACTACTGCCAGGTACTGGAGGAGGCCGCGCGGCAATCGGGCTGCGACAACTTCGGGCTGCGCTACGGCGAGCAGTTCCGCCCGCGCGAGCTTGGCCTGCTGGGGTATGTCGGGCTGTGTTCGGAGACGTTGGAGGAGGCGCTGAAGAACTTCGCCGCCGCCTTCCCCTATCACCAGCACGACACCCTGATCCGCCTGGTGGATTGCGGCGAGTGCTACCGCTTCGACTACCAGGTGCGCCACGGCGCGATCCTCGACCGCCGCCAGGACGCCGAACTGACCCTGGGCATGGCGCTGAACCTGATGCGCCACGTGCTCGGCCCGCAATGGGCGCCGCGCGCGGTGAGCTTCGAACACGCGCGGCCGGAAGGCTGGCAGGAGCATGGTCGGGTGTTCGACGCGCCGGTGCTGTTCCAGCGCGGCTGCAATTCGATGCTGATTCCCAAGCACGACCTGTATGGCCGGCAGATGCCCGAGCGCGACGCCAATTTGCTGTTCCTGGTGCAGGACGTGATTCGCCGCCTGGGCGAGCAGGGCGGCGCGCCGAACCTGGTGGAGGATGCCGGCACCCAGATCCGCCTCGCGCTGGCGGACGGCGAGCCGTCGCTGGAGGTCATCGCCGAGCAGCTGGAACTCACCACCGCCGGCCTGCAACGCCGCCTGCGCGAGGCGGGGCTGAGCTTCAGCCAACTGGTGGAAAACACCCGTCGCGAGCTGGCGCTGCACTACCTGCGCCAGCCGCAGCGACCGATCTCCGAACTGGCGCCTCTGCTGGGCTATTCCGAGACCAGCGCCTTCTCCCGCGCGTTCCGCCGCTGGTTCGGCGTGAGCCCGCGGCAGTGGCGCAGCGACGCCGGCTGAGGTTTCCCACTGTAGTAGCGGGCCATGCCCGCGATCGCCGGCCATGCCGGCGGCCTGCATACGGATCGCGGGCATGGCCCGCTCCTACAGAGTCCCTGCGACACGTAGGAGCGGACTCCGTCCGCGATGACATCCGGCGCGTCGCGAATCTATCGCGGACGAAGTCCGCTCCTACCTGATCACGTGCACAAAGGCTGCCCTCTCCCTAACCCTCTCCCTGAAGGGAGAGGGGACTGTTCGGTGCAGGGTGAAACCACGCCGTCAGCCGGCACGATCTGCTCCCTCTCCCTTCGGAGCGGGGCGCGCAGCCAGGGCGGGGGTGAGGGGAGGCCCTGGCGCGGGCTTTCATGAGAAGGCAGTTTCCCACAGGCATAAAAAAAGCGCGGCCCGCAGGCCGCGCAAAGATCGATTGGAGAGAATGCCCGGCTCGCGCCGGGCGGTGGAGCAGCGGAACTCAGAAGAAGCCCAGCGGGTTGATGTCGTAGCTCACCAGCAGGTTCTTGGTCTGCTGGTAGTGGTCGAGCATCATCTTGTGGGTCTCGCGGCCCACGCCGGATTTCTTGTAGCCACCGAACGCGGCGTGCGCCGGGTACAGGTGGTAGCAGTTGGTCCACACGCGGCCGGCCTTGATGCCACGACCCATGCGGTACGCGCGGTTGATGTCGCGGGTCCAGACGCCAGCGCCCAGGCCGTATTCGGTGTCGTTGGCAATCGCCAGGGCTTCGGCTTCGTCCTTGAAGGTGGTCACGCCCACCACCGGGCCGAAGATTTCCTCCTGGAACACGCGCATCTTGTTGCTGCCCTTGAGCAGGGTCGGCTGGATGTAATAGCCGGTGGAGAGGCTGCCATCGAGCTTCTCGACCGAGCCACCGGCCAGGATCTGCGCGCCTTCCTGCTGGGCGATGTCGAGGTAGGAAAGGATCTTCTCGTACTGCTGCTGCGAGGCCTGGGCGCCGACCATGGTGTCGGTGTCCAGCGGGTCGCCGCGCTTGATGGCCTTCACCTTCTTCAGCACCACGTCCATGAACTGCGGGTAGATGGATTCCTGCACCAGCGCCCGCGACGGGCAGGTGCACACCTCGCCCTGGTTGAAGAAGGCCAGCACCAGGCCCTCGGCGGCCTTCTCGATGAAGGTTTCCTCGGCCTGCATGATGTCTTCGAAGTAGATGTTCGGGCTCTTGCCGCCCAGCTCCACGGTGGACGGGATGATGTTCTCGGCGGCGCACTTGAGGATGTGCGAGCCCACCGGGGTGGAGCCGGTGAAGGCGATCTTGGCGATGCGCTTGCTGGTGGCCAGCGCCTCGCCGGCCTCCTTGCCGAAGCCCTGAACGACGTTGAGCACGCCCTTGGGCAGCAGGTCGCCGATCAGCTCCATCAGCACGCTGATGCCCAGCGGGGTCTGCTCGGCCGGCTTGAGCACGATGCAGTTGCCGGCGGCCAGGGCCGGGGCCAGCTTCCACGCGGCCATCAGCAGCGGGAAGTTCCACGGGATGATCTGCCCGACTACGCCCAGCGGCTCGTGGATGTGGTACGCGACGGTGGTGTCGTTGATCTCGGCGGCGCTGCCTTCCTGGGCGCGGATGCAGCCGGCGAAGTAGCGGAAGTGGTCGGCGGCCAGCGGGATGTCGGCATTGAGGGTTTCGCGGATCGGCTTGCCGTTGTCCCAGGTCTCGGTGACGGCCAGCAGCTCCAGGTTCTGTTCGATGCGGTCGGCGATCTTCAGCAGCACCAGCGAGCGGTCCTGCACCGAGGTGCGGCCCCAGGCATCGGCGGCGGCATGGGCGGCGTCCAGCGCCTTGTCGATGTCTTCGGCGGTGGAGCGGGGGAATTCGGCGATGGGCTGGCCATTCACCGGCGAGGTGTTGGTGAAGTACTGACCCTTCACCGGCGGGACGAATTCGCCGCCGATGTAGTTGCCGTAGCGCGCCTTGAACGAAACGATGGCGCCTTCGCTACCGGGATGGGCATAACGCATGGTCGGATCTCCTGGGTCTTGTGCTTGTTGGGGAGGACGTTGATTCAGCGTAGAGCAAGGGCTGGGCCATGCCAGTGAAAGGCGCGCCGCCCGTGGCCTGGACGGGTACGCGGCGATGGGGCGGAAGGCCCGCTGTGACGCCCCTGGCACAGCGCCGGGTGACACTTTGTCCCGTATCCGTGACAGTCGTGACCTGACGGTCGGCCAGACGTTGCATTGGCCCGGCGCGTGGGGGATGCTGTCTCGTGTTCCGACGAATTGTCCGACAGGACTGCGACGGAATCCGGGGCTGCCTCCCCGTCCCCCATGCGGAGAACAACAAGAATGCGCGCCAACGATTTGAGCCGCCACGCCCGCCAGGTCATGACTGTGGCCGAGGGCAAGGCCCCCGCCGGTGCCCCCGGCGCGGACCCGTCGATCGCCCGCTCCTGGATGCGCTGCCTGGAGCAGTACCACCTGGACCCTGCGCAGCCCATGGCGCCGGCCGTGCTGGAGCACGCGCGCATGCTCGAGGTCCGCGAGCGCCATCGTCAGGTGCTGGAGATCGCCAGCGGCGAGATGAACAGTCTGCACCAGCAGCTGTCCGGCGCCGGCCACGCGGTGCTGCTCACCGATTCCCGCGGAGTCATCCTCAACTGTGTCAGCGAAGCCGCCGAACGCCGCACCTTCGAACAGGCCGGGCTGTGGCTCGGCGCCGACTGGAGCGAGGCCCGCGAAGGCACCAACGGCATCGGCACCTGCCTGGTGGAGCGCCAGGCGCTGACCATCCACCAGGACGAACATTTCCGCAGCCGCCACACCGGCCTGACCTGCTCGGCCAGCCCGGTATTCGACCCTCAGGGCGAGCTGCTGGCGGTGCTCGATGTGTCCTCCGCCCGTCGTGATGTCTCGCGGCAGAGCCAGTTCCACACGATGGCGCTGGTCAACCTCTCGGCCAAGGCCATCGAGAGCTGCTACTTCCTGCGTCACTTCGAGGACCAGTGGCTGCTGCGCTTCCACCTGCAACCGGACGGCCTCGGGCTGTTCAGCGAAGGCATGCTGGCCTTCGGCGCCGACGGGCGCATCCGCGCGGCGAACCAGAGCGCCATCAACCTGCTCGGCAGCCGCCGGGAAAGCCTCATCGGCCGCTGCCTCGACCAGTTCTTCGAGTGCCGGCTGGACGACCTGTTCGGCCGCGCCGACCCGCAGCCCAATGCCAGCTGGCCGCTGCGCACCCACGCCGGGCGCACCCTCTATGCGCTGCTGCGCGGCAAGCGCCCCATCGCCGCCGCGCCGGTGCTGCCGCGCGCGCCGCTGGCCAAGGGGCTGTGCATCGACGATGCGCAACTGGCCCATGATTTCCGCCGCGCGTTGAAGGTCTACGCCCACGACGTACCGCTGCTGCTGCAAGGCGAGACCGGCACCGGCAAGGAGGCGTTCGCCCGCGCCGTGCACCTTGGCGGCGAGCGCGCCGGCAAGAGCTTCGTCGCGCTGAACTGCGCGGCGATTCCCGAAACCCTGATCGAGAGCGAATTGTTCGGCTACCGCGGCGGCAGTTTCACCGGCGCGCGCAAGGAAGGCATGCGCGGCAAGCTGCAGCAGGCCGACGGCGGCACGCTGTTCCTCGACGAGATCGGCGACATGCCGCTGGCGCTGCAAACCCGCCTGCTGCGCGTGCTGGAAGAGCGCCAGGTGGTGCCCATCGGCGGCGAGCCGCAGGATGTGGATATCCGCCTGATCAGCGCCAGCCACCGCGACCTGGAGGCGCTGGTGGCCGCCGGGCAGTTCCGCGAAGACCTCTACTACCGCCTCAACGGCCTGGTCGTGGCGCTCCCGCCGCTGCGCGAACGCAGCGACCGCGGCGCGCTGCTCGACCACCTGCTGGCCGAGGAAAGCAAGGGCCGCAGCGTGCGCCTGGACGACGACGTCCGCCGACACCTGCTGGATTTCCCCTGGCCGGGCAACGTGCGCCAGCTGCGCAACGTGCTGCGCACGCTGTGTGCGTTGTGCGAGGGCGGCCGCATCCAGATGGCCGACCTGCCGCCGGACCTGCGCCGCGCGCCGGCGCCTGCTGCCCCACCGGCCACCGTGGCCGAGGACGGCGGCGACACCCTCGGCGCGGCCGAACGCAATGCGCTGCTGGAGGTGCTCGAGGCGCATCACTGGCATGTCAGCCGGGTGGCGCAGCACCTGGGCATCAGCCGCAACACGCTGTACCGCAAGCTCAACCGCCACGGGTTGAGCAGGAAGCAGCTGTCGTAGGAGCGCACTCCGTCCGCCATTGGCCCGGTGCCATGCGGTTCGCGAGCAAGCTCGCTCCTACGAAGAGCGCGTTCGCCGAGCCTGTAGGAGCGAGCTTGCTCGCGAACGGTGCTTGGGTCTTGAGCGGGCGCTTCGATTGACTCCTCCCCCTCTCCCTAACCCTCCCCCTGAAGGGGGAGGGGACAGCATGGTGCAGGATGAGGCCTCGGCATCAGCCGGCACAGATAGCCCCCTCTCCCTTCAGGGAGAGGGCGAAATATGCGCAGGGCTATCCGGGGCCGCGCTCGGCCCGGTGCTATGCGGTTTGCGAGCAAGCTCGCTCCTACGAAGAGCGCGTTCGCCGGGCCTGTAGGAGCGAGCTTGCTCGCGAACGGTGCTTGGGCGTTGGGCAGGCGCTTCGATTGACTCCGCTCCCTCTCCCTAACCCTCCCCCTGAAGGGGGAGGGGACCGCATGGTGCAGGATGAGACCTCGGCATCAGCCGGCGCAGACGGCCCCCTCTCCCTTCAGGGAGAGGGGGAGAGGGCGAAACATGCGCAGGGCTATCCGGGGCCGCGCTCGGCCCGGTGCCGTGCGGTTCGCGAGCAAGCTCGCTCCTACGAAGAGCGCGTTCGCCGAGCCTGTAGGAGCGAGCTTGCTCGCGAATGGTGCTTGGGCGTGGGGCAGGCGCTTCGATTGACTCCGCTCCCTCTCCGTAACCCTCCCCCTGAAGGGGGAGGGGGCCGTATGGTGCAGGATGAAGCCTCGGCATCAGCCGGCACGATCTGCCCCCTCTCCCTGAGGGAGAGGGCTGGGGTGAGGGGGACGCGCAAGCACGGATATCCCCGTCGACCACCGCCGACTTGAAACGCACGGCGATGATGGAAAAGTGAACGCCTTCCCCCTCCACCGGGAACCGCCTCCCCACCTCGTCGTCTGATGCCCCGGCGGCGGGCCGCGCGGGGGCGCGCTGTGCTACTCTGCCGCCCATTCGAAGCGCCTTCACAGGCTTGATTGCAGGAGTCTGCATGCATATCCACATCCTCGGCATCTGCGGCACCTTCATGGGGTCGCTGGCCGTCCTGGCGAAGGAACTGGGCCACCGCGTGACCGGCTCCGACGCCAACGTCTACCCGCCCATGAGCACCCAGCTGCAGGCCCAGGGCATCGAGCTGATGCAGGGCTACGACCCCGCCCACCTGGAGCCGGCTCCGGACCTGGTGGTGGTGGGCAACGCGCTGTCGCGCGGCAACCCGGCGGTGGAATACGTGCTGAACAAGGGGCTGCCCTACGTCTCCGGCCCGCAGTGGCTGGCCGACCACGTACTGCAGGGCCGCTGGGTGCTGGCTGCCGCCGGCACCCACGGCAAGACCACCACCAGCAGCATGCTGGCCTGGGTACTGGAACACGCCGGCATGAGCCCAGGCTTCCTGATCGGCGGCGTACCGCAGAACTTCGGCGTCTCCGCGCGCCTGGGCGGCACGCCGTTCTTCGTGGTCGAGGCCGACGAGTACGACAGCGCCTTCTTCGACAAGCGCTCCAAGTTCGTCCATTACCACCCGCGCACGGCGATCCTGAACAACCTGGAGTTCGACCACGCGGACATCTTCCCCGACCTCGCCGCCATCGAACGGCAGTTCCACCACCTGGTGCGGACCATCCCCGGCGAAGGCCTGGTCATCCACCCCACCGCCGAGACCGCGCTCAAGCGCGTGATCGACATGGGCTGCTGGACCCCGGTGCAGACCACCGGCGAAGGCGGCCAGTGGCAGGCGCGCCTGCTCAGTGAAGACGGCTCGCACTTCGAGGTGCTGTTCGACGGCAAGCCGCAGGGCACCGTGGACTGGGAGCTGACCGGCCAGCACAACGTCGCCAACGCCCTGGCCTGCCTCGCGGCGGCCCGGCATGTCGGCGTGGTGCCGGAGCTGGGTTGCGCCGCGCTGTCGGCCTTCAAGAGCGTCAAGCGGCGCATGGAGAAGGTCGCCGAGGTCAACGGCGTGACCATCTACGACGATTTCGCCCATCACCCGACCGCCATCGCCACCACGCTGGACGGCCTGCGCAAGCGCGTTGGCGATGCGCCGGTGATCGCCGTGGTCGAGCCGCGCTCCAACTCCATGAAGCTCGGCGCCCACCGCGACGGCCTGCCGGAGTCCGTGGTGCAGGCCGACAACGTGTTCTGGTACGCGCCGCCGAACCTGGGCTGGGACCTGGCCGCCACCGTGGCCAGCTCCACCGTGCCCACGCAGGTCTGCGATTCGCTGGATGCCATTATCGAGGGCGTGAAGGCGATCGCCACGCCGGGCACCCAGGTGGTGATCATGAGCAACGGCGGGTTCGGCGGCCTGCACGGCAAGCTGGCCCAGGCGCTGGAGGGCTGAGCATGGCCGGAGCCGAACGCGTCACCCTCGCCATGACCGGCGCCTCCGGCGCGCAGTATGGCCTGCGCCTGCTCGACTGCCTGGTGCAGGAAGACCGCGAGGTGCACTTCCTGATCTCCAAGGCCGCGCAACTGGTGGTGGCCACCGAGACCGACGTGACCCTGCCGAGCAAGCCGCAGGCGATGCAGGCTTTCTTGAGCGAATACACCGGCGCCGCGCCGGGGCAGATCCGCGTGTACGGCAAGGAAGACTGGATGGCCCCGGTGGCCTCCGGTTCCGGCGCGCCGAGCGCGATGGTGGTGGTGCCCTGTTCGACCGGGACGCTCTCGGCCATCGCCACCGGCGCCTGCAACAACCTGATCGAACGCGCCGCCGACGTGGCCCTGAAGGAGCGCCGGCAGTTGATCCTGGTGCCGCGCGAGGCGCCGTTCTCCAGCATCCACCTGGAGAACATGCTCAAGCTGTCCAACATGGGCGCGGTGATCCTCCCGGCCGCTCCGGGCTTCTATCACCAGCCGCAGACGGTGGACGACCTGATCGACTTCGTCGTCGCGCGGATTCTCAATCAGCTGGGCATCCCCCAGGACATGCTGCCGCGCTGGGGCGAACACCATCTTGTCAGTGACGAATAAGCTCCTTGCCGCCCTGTTGCTGCTGCAACTGGGCGGCTGCGCCACCGTGAAGACCCTCAACGACAGCCGGCCGGGTGATCCGCTGATCTACGCCGGCACGCGGCTGGACTGGTATTCGCTCAATGGCGGCTGCTGCCCGAAAGACCACTTCGGCACCGACGCACCGGCCTACCCGGCCCTCGACCTGCCCGGCAGCGCGCTGCTGGATACCTTGCTGCTGCCGCTGTCCATCGCCGCGGAACTGGGCGTCGGCCTGCAGGTGTGGGGCGGCAACTAGCCCAGCCTCCCTCTCGGTACTAGTGTTTCCTGCCTGTTCGGCTGGCCCGCTCCGGCACTGGGGCGGCGCTCCCTGTTCGGATGGTCGTAGACTTCCCTGTAGGAGCGGGCACGCCCGCGAACGCGGACAAGGTCCGCGCTCATCGATACACGCGTTGCCTAACGGATGCTGGGACGTTCCCAGGCAGGGGCGCCCTTCAGGCGCATGGCCCGCTTGTGTCAGTCGGTCTCGCCAGGATCAGAGGTGAGAGCGGCTGGGGCTGCCCTCTCCCCCGCCCTCTCCCTCAAGGGAGAGGGAGCTGTCCGTGCCGGCTGGCGATCTGGATTCCTCCTGCACCGACCGGTCCTCTCTCCCTTCGGAGCGGGGCGCGCAGCCAGGGTTAGGGAGAGGGAAGTTCTCGGCACGGACTGTCAGAGAAAGACACTTCTACAAAGGCGCGGCGGTTCCCGCATGTCCGGATGGCCGGAGGACTCATCCTGTAGGAGCGGGCCACGCCCGCGACCGCGGACAAGGTCCGCGCTCATCGATACACGCGTTGCCTACCGGATGCCTGGGCGCTCCCGGGCAGGGCGCCTTGCAGGCGCCCTTCGCGGGCATGGCCCGCTCCTACACTGGGCGTCGGTGAGTGGAGGGGCCATTGTAGGAGCGAGCTTGCTCGCGAACCTCCCAAACTCCCGGCGGCACCGGCATTCGCCGTTGCGCTGATTCGCGAGCAAGCCCGCTCCTACGAAGAGCAACATCGGCGTGCAGCCGCGAACGGTTGTACGCCTTCGGTGTGTGGTGGGGTTATTTGCCCAGCTTGCGCAGTTCGTCCGACTCGACGATGCGGGTGCCCTTGCCGGTTTCCAGCGCCAGGCGCCAGAGCGCACGGGCCAGGGCGATGGCTTCGATGCCGTGCAGCTTGCCCGGCAGGATGCGGGCGAAGGGCGCGGCGAGCAGTTCGGCCAGGCGGACCTCCTCGCGCTGGCCCAGCAGCAGCGACGGCCGCGCGATGGTCAGTTGCTGCCAGCCCTGCTGGCGCAGGGCGTCTTCCAGTTCGCCCTTGACCCGGCTGTAGAAGATCGACGATTTGCTGTCCGCGCCCAGCGCGCTGACCACGATGTAGTGCCGCGCACCGAGGGCCAGGCCGCGCTCACCCAGGGCCAGCGGCAGGTCGAAGTCGACGCTGCGGAACGCCTCCTCCGAGCCGGCTTCCTTGAGGGTGGTGCCCAGGCAGCAGAACACCGTGTCCACCGGCTGGAGCAGGTGCGGGATGAGTTCGGCCAGCGGGCCGACCGGGTTTTCCAGGCGTGGGTGCTCGGCCAGCTTCCGCCGGGCCGGAGCGATGACGCGCTGGACGGTGGGCTCGTTGAGCATGCGATCGAGCAGATGCTCACCGGTCAGGCCGGTGGCGCCAGCTAGCAGGATGTTCGTCGGTTTCGAGTACATCTGTGTTTCCCCTCTGACACATGTTCCAGCTTAGTTGTCGCCCTGTCGTTTTGCCTGCGCATCGCTGTCGCGCTGCGCCAATGTGCTGTGCGTCTGCTGCGCGCGCAGGGCCTGCCAGCGAGTAATGACCCCTGGCGGCGCCCAGAGTTGCGGCTCCGAGGGCTCGAATTCCTCCTCCTTCTCGCGCGCCGCCACGGTGGCGCTGGCCAGGGCGAACGCCTGCCGGAGGTCGTCGGTCTGCCGGAAGGCCTTGGCGAACAGCGCGTCGCCGAAGTAGGTGAAGTCGGCCTCCTCGGAACAGCCGAAGGACAGCCGGTCGCTGCGCGCGGCGGTCATGATCAGGGTCTTGTCATCCTTGAGCGCGGGGATGAAACCGCCGCTGTAGCAGGCGGAAATCACCAGCACCTTGGTGCGGTCCTTGAGCGGGGCGAGCAGGTCGGCCAGTTCGCTGGCCGGCAGGTCGTCGAGCTTCAGGCCCGGCATGTCCAGCACCAGTTGGTGGTCGTGGGAGCCGTGGCTGGTGAGGTAGATGAACACCAGGTCTTCCGGGCCGCTGCGCTGCGCGATGGTGCGCAGGGTGCGGGCGAGGGTTTCGCGGGTGGCCATGGGGCGGTCGGCGAGGTGGTCGCGGTGGTTCACCAGGCGCACCACGCTGCGCGCGCCGAAGCGTTCGCCGAGCAGGTTGGCGACATAGTCGGCCTCGCGCAGGAACACGCTCTGCTTGCCGTCGCCACCCAGGCTGACACCGTACAGCTCGATGGCCGGGGTGGACGGCGGGATGGCGGCGAGCGCCTGATCGAGCAGCGCGCCCTGTTCCAGCAGGCCCACTTCCAGCGGATCGGGCAGACGCTTGCCGGCGGCGTCCTGGCGCAACTGGCCGGCGCGCCAGATGCCTTTCTGCACGCTGCCATCGCGGCGGGTGAGGGTGCCTTCGCCGGCGTATTCGCCGCGGGCGAAACCGCCGGTGTAGGTCTGGCCGTCGGGTTTGCTCAGGGTGCCCTGGCCGTCGAAGCGCCAGAAGCGGAAGTCGCCCTTGTAGTGGCTGCCATCGCTGCCGATGAACTCGCCCGGCCCGCTCAGCGCGCCGGCCTTGAAGCGGCCCGACCAGACATCGCCATCGGCATTCTGGAAGCGTCCGTTGCCGTCGAACTGGTCGTTGCGGAACTCGCCGCTGTACTGATCGCCAGCGTCGTCGCGGAAAATGCCCTTGCCTTCGAGCACGCCGTTCTTGAACGAGCCGCTGTACTGGTTGCCCAGGCTGTCGCGGCGGGCGCCTTCGCCGTTGGCCTCGCCCTTGGCGAAATAGCCCTGGTGACGAGTGCCGTCGGCCTGTTCGAGGCTGCCTATGCCCTCGTAGCGGCCCTTGCGGAAGCCGCCGCTGTAGGTGCTGCCGCCCTGGGAGAGCCTGCCTTCGCCGTCGAATTCGCCGCGCTTGAATTGACCCTCGTAGACACTGCCGTCGGCATACTGCAGGCGGCCGCGGCCTTCGAACAGGCCGTCGTGGAACTCCCCGTCATAGCGCGTGCCGTTGCCGTCGCTCCAGGTGCCCTGGCCGCTCTGCAGGCCCTTGTCGAAGGCGCCCTCGTACCAGGCACCGTTGCTGTAATCCAGCCGCCCCGGTCCCTGCAACTGGCCGTTCACCACCTCGCCGCGGTAGCGGGCGCCGTCAGGCAGGCGGGCGTCCGGGGGCGACAGCGGTTCGCCTTCGCCGCAGGCGGCAAGGAGCAGGGCGAGGCTCAAGGGCAGGAGGTGGCGTGGCATCGGGACTCTCGAATCAGCGGGACGCCGTTTGAGTGTGACGCAAAAAAGCCCGCGGACGCGGGCTTTTTTCTCAGCGCTGAGCAGGCGCGGTCAGACGAAGCACAGGCTCAGGGATTCGGCGATGTAGGCGGGCTTGGGCAGGCCTTCGATCTCCAGCGTGCAGCGGGCCTTGATCAGCCACTGGCCGGGGTTCTTCTCGGTGATGTCGGTGATGGTCACCTGCAGGCGCACGCGCGAGTCCACCGGCACCGGCTGGATGAAGCGCACGCTGTCCAGGCCGTAGTTGACCACCATCTTGGGGTTCTCCGGCAGGACCAGCAGGCCCTCGCAGAGCTTGGGGATCAGCGACAGCGAGAGGAAGCCGTGGGCGATGGTACCGCCGAAGGGCGTCTTCTTCGCCTTCTCCGGGTCGACGTGGATGAACTGGTGGTCCTCGGTGCACTCGGCGAACTGGTTGATGCGCTGTTGATCGACGGTGATCCACTGCGAATGCCCCAGGTCCTTGCCGATGTAGTCCTTCAGTGCGCTTACGGGTACGAATGCCATGTTTCCTCCGGGGATATCGTTGTTCTTCTAGTGCGGCCTGCGTAACGGTCCGTCAACAGATCAGCATGGGGGCCGCGGCCGGTCAAGCCGCAGCGGCATTCATGCTTTGGGCGAATGCCGAGCCATAGCGGGCGCCGGGCGGGCATAATGGCGGCTCCTTGCGCTGGAGATGTTCCCTGATGCTGTTACGCGGACTGACCTGGCTGGTGCTGTTCCAACTGCTCGGCACGGGCCTGAATGCTCTCATCCTGCACATGATTCCCGGCCCCATCATTGGGCTGGTGCTGCTGTTCGCCTTCCTGGTGTGGAACGGCGAGGTGAGCAAACCGGTGAACGAGGCGGCCGCCTCGCTGTTGCGCTACCTGCCCTTGCTGCTGGTGCCGGCGGCGGTGGGCGTGATGGCCTACGCGAAGCAGATCGCCGCGGACTTCTGGGCCATTGCCGGCGCCCTGGCGCTGTCGCTGCTGGTGTCCTTCGTGTTCGCCGGCTGGCTGATGCAGAAGCTCATCGACCGCCAGCGCAAGCAGAAGGAGGGCGCGTGATGTTCGACTGGCAAGGCGCGTTGAACGCCGTCATCCACCATCCGCTGTTCTGCGTCGGCGTCACCCTGGGCGCCTACCAGCTGGCCCTGGCCGCCTACGAGCGCACGCGCTGGGTGTTCCTGCAGCCGGTACTGGTGTCAATGCTGATCGTCATCGCGGTGCTGCTGGCCTGCGGCATCGATTACGCCGAATACAGCAACAGCGCCAAGGTGCTGACCATCCTCCTCGGCCCCGCCACCGTGGCGCTGGCGGTGCCGCTGTTCCTCAACCTCAAGCGCATCCGCCAGCTGTTCTGGCCGACGCTGATCACCCTGCTGCTCGGCGGGCTGTTCGCCACCGGGCTGGGCATCGGCCTGGGCTGGCTGTTCGGCGTCGACCACGAACTGCTGATGAGCCTGGCGCCCAAGTCGGTGACCTCGCCGATTGCCATGCTGGTGGCCAGCCAGATCGGCGGCGTGGCGGCGCTGGCGGCGGTGTTCGTGCTGATCACCGGCGTGCTCGGCGCCATCCTCGGGCCGGAACTGCTGCGCCGCTTCGGCGTGCATCACCCGGCAGCCCAAGGCATGGCGTTGGGCATGACCGCCCACGCCGTGGGCACCTCCCGCGCCCTGCAGGAGGGCGAGGAGTGCGGCGCCTTCGCCGCCCTGGCCATGAGCCTGATGGGCGTGGCCACCGCTGTGCTGCTACCGTTGGCGGTAGCATTGCTCTCCTAACGAGATGACGGAGTGTCCATGAGTTTTCCGCTGTTCCCCCTCAACACCGTGTTGTTTCCGGGCTGCCGCCTCGACCTGCAGATCTTCGAGGCGCGCTACCTGGACATGATCGGCCGCTGCATGAAGCAGAACGGCGGGTTCGGCGTGGTGGCCATCGTCGAGGGCGAGGAATTCGGCGATGCGCCGGAGCGCTACAGCCTGGTCGGCTGCGAGGCGCACATCCGCGACTGGCAGCAGCGGCCCAACGGCTTGCTGGGCATCCGTGTGGAGGGCGGGCGGCGCTTCCGCGTGCTCTCGGCCAACGTGCAGCCGGACCAGTTGACCGTGGCCGAGGTGCAATGGCTGGACGAGCAGCCCGACCAGCCGCTGACCAAGGAGCACGACGACCTCGCCGCGCTGCTGGAGGCGCTGTCGATGCACCCGATGGTGTCTGCGCTGGAGATGGGCGGGGAGGTCAACGGCCAGCAGGCACTGGCCTGCCAGCTTGCCTACCTGCTGCCCTTCGAGCGCGACCAGAAACAGGTGCTGCTGGAGATGGACGACCCCACCGTGCGCCTGGCGCGCATCCAGGTGCTGCTGGAGCAGTTGCAGGGGGATTTCGTCGCCTGACGCGCCAGCTCACCCTGCACACCGGCTCTCCCTGTAGGAGCGGGCCATGCCCGCGAAGGCGCCGACAGGCGCCGTTGCCGGGGAATGCCCAGGCGCGGTGTGTTCATGAAAACGCGGACCTTGTCCGCGGTCGCGGGCATGGCCCGCTCCTACAGGGATACATCGTGGCCCTGCCCTCCGGCCCCTTCGCGCCTGCTGTATCGAGTCTCCAGGCTGCGTCGTGTTCTTTGCCTGCTCCGAACAGCCCCCTCTCCCTCCGGGAGAGGACTGGGGTGAGGGAAACCCAGGCACGATCCCTCCACGAAAAACGACAAGGCCCGCGCATGCGGGCCTTGTTGCACACAGGGAGACGTGGCGATCAGAACGAATCGCCCGGCACCCGTACCCAGCCTTCCATGAGGATGCGCGAGCTGCGGCTCATGATGGCCTTGGTCACGGTCCACTCGCCGTTCACCTGCTTCGCCTCGGCGCCTACGCGCAGGGTGCCGGAGGGGTGGCCGAAGCGCACGGCGCTGCGTTCGCCACCGCCGGCGGCGAGGTTCACCAGGGTGCCGGGGATGGCGGCCGCGGTGCCGATGGCCACGGCGGCGGTGCCCATCATGGCGTGGTGCAACTTGCCCATGGACAGCGCGCGCACCAGCAGGTCGACGTCGCCGGCTTTCACCTGCTTGCCACTGGAGGTGACGTAGTCCTTGGCCGGCGCGACGAAGGCGATCTTCGGCGTGTGCTGGCGGGTCGCGGCTTCTTCCGGGGTCTTGATCAGGCCCATGCGCAGGGCGCCGGCGATGCGGAATTTCTCGAAGCGCGCCAGTTGCTCGGGGTCGCCATTGATCGCTTCGCGCAGCTCGGCGCCGGTGTAGCCGATGTCCTGGGCGTTGACGAAGATGGTGGGGATGCCGGCGGTGATCATGGTCGCCTTGAAGGTGCCGATGCCGGGGACTTCCAGGTCGTCCACCAGGTTGCCGGTGGGGAACATGGCGCCGCCGTCCTCGCCGTCGTCGGACGGGTCGAGGAACTCCAGCACGATCTCGGCGGCGGGGAAGGTCACGCCGTCCAGCTCGAAGTCGCCGGTCTCCTGCACCTGGCCGTTGGTGATCGGCACGTGGGCGATGATGGTCTTCTGGATGTTGGCCTGCCAGATGCGCACCACGCAGGTGCCGTTGTCGGGGATGCGCGACGGATCGACGAGACCTGCGTGGATGGCGAAGGAGCCGGCGGCGGTGGAGAGGTTGCCGCAGTTGCCGCTCCAGTCGACGAAGGCCTTGTCGATGGAGATCTGCCCGTAGAGGTAGTCGACATCGTGGTCCGGCTGGGTGCTCTTCGACAGGATCACGCACTTGCTGGTGCTGGAGGTGGCGCCGCCCATGCCGTCGATGTGCGCGCCGTACGGGTCGGGGCTGCCGATCACGCGCATGAACAGCTGGTCGCGGGCTTCGCCCGGCACCTGGCAGCGCTCGGGCAGGTCCTGCAGGCGGAAGAACACGCCCTTGCTGGTGCCGCCGCGGATGTAGGTGGCGGGGATCTTCACTTGGGGTACGTGGGGCATGGGTCGGGTCCCTGGGAATTCGGTGGTGGGCTGCCCTCTCCCTAACCCTCTCCCTGAAGGGAGAGGGGACCGTTGGGTGCAGGTTGAAACCATGGCATCAGCCGGCACGGACAGCTCCCTCTCCCTTCAGGGAGAGGGCGGGGGAGAGGGGCTTTCAACCCGGCCCGCACTCGGCAGGCCGGAGCCGTTACATCACGCCACGGACGACTCGAGGAAGTCCTTGGCAAAGCGCTGCAGCACGCCGCCGGCGTTGTACACCTTCACTTCGGCGGCGGTGTCCAGGCGACAGGTGACCGGGACTTCGAGCACTTCACCGTTGCGGCGATTGACCACCAGGGTCAGGTCGCTGCGCGGCGAGATGTCGCCCTTGATGTCGTAGGTCTCGGTGCCGTCCAGGCCCAGGGTGAGGCGGGTGGTGCCCGGTTTGAACTCCACCGGCAGCACGCCCATCCCCACCAGGTTGGTACGGTGGATGCGCTCGAAGCCTTCGGCCACGATCACTTCCACGCCCGCCAGGCGAACGCCCTTCGCCGCCCAGTCGCGGGACGAGCCCTGGCCGTAGTCGGCGCCGGCCACGATGACCAGGTTCTGCTTGCGGTTCATGTAGGTTTCGATGGCTTCCCACATGCGCATCACCTTGCCTTCCGGCTCGACGCGGGCGAGCGAGCCCTTCTTCACTTCCCCGTTCACCACGGCCATTTCGTTGACCAGCTGCGGGTTGGCGAAGGTGGCGCGCTGGGCGGTCAGGTGGTCGCCGCGGTGGGTGGCGTAGGAGTTGAAGTCCTCCTCCGGCAGGCCCATCTTCGCCAGGTACTCACCGGCGGCCGAGTCCGCCAGGATGGCATTGGACGGCGACAGGTGATCGGTGGTGATGTTGTCCGGCAGGATCGCCAGCGGACGCATGCCCTTGAGCGTGCGCTCGCCGGCCAGCGCGCCTTCCCAGTACGGTGGGCGACGGATGTAGGTGGACATCGGGCGCCAGTCGTACAGCGGGCTTTCGGCTTCCTGCACGCTGCCCAGGTCGAACATCGGGATGTACACCTGCTTGAACTGCTCGGGCTTGACGCTGGAAGCGACGATGGCGTCGATCTCTTCGTCGGACGGCCAGAGGTCCTTCAGGGTGACCGGGTTGCCGTGCTGGTCGGTGCCCAGCGGGTCCTGCTCGATGTCGAAGCGCACGGTGCCGGCGATGGCGTAGGCGACCACCAGCGGCGGCGAGGCGAGGAAGGCCTGCTTGGCGTAGGGGTGGATGCGACCGTCGAAGTTGCGGTTGCCCGAGAGCACGGCGGTGGCGTACAGGTCGCGGTCGATGATCTCTTTCTGGATCGCCGGGTCCAGCGCGCCGGACATGCCGTTGCAGGTGGTGCAGGCGTAGGCGACGATGCCGAAGCCGAGCTTCTCCAGCTCCGGCAGCAGGCCGGCTTCTTCCAGGTACAACTTGGCGACTTTGGAGCCCGGCGCGAAGGAGGTCTTCACCCACGGTTTGCGGACCATGCCCAGCGCGTTGGCCTTCTTCGCCACCAGGCCGGCGGCGATGACGTTGCGCGGGTTGGAGGTGTTGGTGCAGCTGGTGATGGCGGCGATGATCACCGCGCCGTCGGGCATCAGGCCCTGGGCCTCTTCACCTTTGCCAGCTTGCAGCTTGGCTTCGTCGGCGATGCCGCGCTCGGCCAGCGCCGAGGTCGGCAGGCGGCGGTGCGGGTTGGACGGGCCGGCCATGTTGCGCACGACGCTGCCCAGGTCGAACTCCAGCACGCGCTCGTACTCGGCGGTTTCCAGCGCGGTGCTCCACAGGCCGAGCGTCTTGGCGTAGGTCTCCACCAGCGCCACCTGCTCGGGCTCGCGGCCGGTGAGCTTGAGGTAATCGATGGTCTGGCCGTCGATGTAGAACATCGAGGCGGTGGCGCCGTATTCCGGGCACATGTTGGAGATGGTCGCGCGGTCGCCGATGGACAGGCTGTCCGCGCCCTCGCCGAAGAACTCGACGTAGGCGCCAACCACGCGCTCCTTGCGCAGGAACTCGGTGATCGCCAGGACGATGTCGGTGGCGGTGATGCCCGGCTTGCGCTGGCCGGTGAGCTTCACGCCGACGATGTCGGGCAGGCGCATCATCGACGGGTGGCCCAGCATCACGGTCTCGGCTTCGAGGCCGCCGACGCCGATGGCGATCACGCCCAGGGCATCCACGTGCGGGGTGTGCGAGTCGGTGCCGACGCAGGTGTCGGGGAAGGCCACGCCGCCGCGCGCCTGGATCACCGGGCTCATTTTCTCCAGGTTGATCTGGTGCATGATGCCGTTGCCGGCCGGGATCACGTCGACGTTCTTGAACGCGGTTTTCGTCCAGTCGATGAAGTGGAAGCGATCCTCGTTGCGGCGGTCCTCGATGGCGCGGTTCTTCTCGAACGCATCCGGGTCGAAGCCCGCGGCTTCCACGGCCAGCGAGTGGTCGACGATCAGCTGGGTCGGCACCACCGGGTTGACCTTGGACGGGTCGCCGCCTTTCTCGGCGATGGCGTCACGCAGGCCGGCGAGGTCGACCAGCGCGGTCTGGCCGAGGATGTCGTGGCAGACCACGCGCGCCGGGTACCAGGGGAAGTCCAGGTCGCGCTTGCGGTAGACCAGCTGCTCCAGGGAGGCGGTTAGGTCCTCGGGCTCGCAGCGGCGCACCAGCTGTTCGGCCAGCACGCGGGAGGTGTAGGGCAGTTTGTCCCAGGCGCCGGCCTGGATCGCATCGACCGCCTCGCGGGCGTCGAAGTAATCCAGCGCGGTGCCGGGAAGGCGTTTGCGGAATTGAGTGTTCATCATTTGCGGTCCTTGAGCGGCACGAACTTGAGGTCTTCGGGACCTGTGTAGTTGGCGCTCGGGCGGATGATCTTGCCGTCGATGCGCTGCTCGATGACGTGGGCGGACCAGCCGGCGGTGCGGGCGATGACGAACAGCGGGGTGAACATCGCGGTGGGCACGCCCATCATGTGGTAGCTGACGGCGCTGAACCAGTCGAGGTTGGGGAACATCTTCTTGATTTCCCACATCACGCTTTCCAGGCGCTCGGCGATGTCATACATCTTGGTGTTGGACTGCTCGTTCGACAGCTGCTGGGCGACTTCCTTGATCACCTTGTTGCGCGGGTCGGACACGGTGTAGACCGGGTGGCCGAAGCCGATCACGACTTCCTTCTTCTCGACGCGGGCACGGATGTCGGCCTCGGCTTCGTCCGGGTTGTCGTAGCGCTTCTGGATCTCGAAGGCCACCTCGTTGGCGCCGCCGTGTTTCGGGCCGCGCAGCGCGCCGATAGCGCCGGCGATGCAGGAGTACATGTCCGAGCCGGTGCCGGCGATCACGCGGGAGGTGAAGGTGGAGGCGTTGAATTCGTGCTCGGCGTACAGGTTGAGCGAGGTGTGCATGGCGCGCACCCAGGACTCGCGAGGCTTCTCGCCGTGCAGCAGGTGCAGGAAGTGGCCGCCGATGGAGTCGTCGCCGGTCTCGACGTCGATGCGCTTGCCGTTGTGGCTGAAGTGGTACCAGTAGAGCAGCGCCGAACCCAGCGAAGCCATCAGCTTGTCGGCGATGTCGCGGGCGCCCGGATGGTTGTGGTCGTCCTTCTCCGGCGACAGGCAGCCGAGCACGGACACGGCGGTGCGCATCACGTCCATCGGGTGGGCCGAGGGCGGCAGGGTTTCCAAGGCGGCTTTCACGCCGGCCGGCAGGCCGCGCAGGGCTTTGAGCTTGGCCTTGTAGCCGGCCAGTTCGGCGACGTTGGGCAGCTTGCCGTGGACCAGCAGGTGGGCGATTTCCTCGAATTCGCAGCGGTTGGCGAAGTCCAGGACGTCATAGCCACGGTAGTGCAGGTCGTTGCCGGTGCGGCCGACAGTGCACAGGGCGGTGTTGCCAGCGGCGGTGCCACTCAGGGCCACGGATTTCTTCGGCTTGAAGCCGGTGGTGGTTTCTGCGGTAGCGCTCATCGCGTGTCTCCTCATCAAATCCGGTTGCTTGTTCTTGTCCCCCGGCAGGGCCGAGGTTTCGGTTCGAATCTGGTTGGCCGGCTCCAGCGCGGGTAGCCGGCCCTGGCGTAGGGCGAATAACGCGAAGCGTTATCCGCCGTCACAGCCGATGGTGGATAACGCTTGGGGCGTTATGCACCCTACATAAGGTTCAGGCTCACTTCTTGCCGGCGGCGAACAGCGCGTCGAGCTTCTGCTCGAAGGCGTGGTAGCCGATGCGGTCGTACAGCTCGGCACGGGTCTGCATCAGGTCGATCACGTTCTGCTGGTGACCTTCCTGGCGGATCGCGGTGTACACGGCTTCGGCGGCCTTGTTGGCGGCGCGGAAGGCGGACAGCGGATACAGCTGGATGGCCACGCCGACCGAGGCCAGCTCGTCGCGGGTGAACAGCGGGGTGGCGCCGAACTCGGTGATGTTGGCCAGGATCGGCACGTTCAGCGCCTCGACGAAGCGCTTGTAGGTCGGCAGGTCGTAGGCGGCTTCGGCGAAGATCGCATCGGCGCCGGCCTCGACGTAGCGCAGGCAGCGCTCGATGGCGGCGTCCACGCCCTCGGCCTGGATGGCGTCGGTGCGGGCGATGAGGAAGAAGTTCGGGTCGGTCTTGGCGTCGGCGGCGGCTTTCACGCGGTCAGCCATTTCGTCCACGGAGACGATTTCCTTGCCCGGACGGTGGCCGCAGCGCTTGGCGCCCACCTGGTCCTCGATGTGGGCGGCGGCGGCGCCGGCCTTGATCAGGCTCTTCACGGTGCGCTCGATGTTGAAGGCGCTGGGGCCGAAGCCGGTGTCGATGTCCACCAGCAGCGGCAGGTCGCAGACGTCGGTGATGCGGCGCACGTCGGTGAGCACGTCATCCAGGGTGTTGATGCCCAAGTCCGGCAGGCCGAGGGAACCTGCCGCCACGCCGCCACCGGACAGGTAGATGGCCTTGAAGCCGGCGCGCTTGGCCAGCAGGGCGTGGTTGGCGTTGATCGCGCCGATCACCTGCAGCGGCTTTTCTTCGGCAAGGGCGTCGCGGAAACGTTGGCCGGCGGTCTTGTAGCTCATTGTTCACCTCGTTCGTTGGCTGTCTTGGCTTGGGCGTCCAGGTAGTGGCGCTCCATATTGCGTTTCGAGGCGCCGATGTGACGGCGCATCAGCAACTCGGCCAGTTCGCCGTCACGATCGGCGATGGCATCGAGAATCCGGTGGTGCTCGGAGAAAGCCTGGCGCGGACGGTTGGGCGTCGCCGAGAACTGCAGGCGGTACATGCGCACGAGCTGGTACAGCTCGCCGCAGAGCATGCGGGTGAGGGTGCGGTTGCCGCTGCCCTGGATGATCCGGTAGTGGAAGTCGTAGTCGCCTTCCTGCTGGTAGTAGCCACGCCCGGCCTGGAACGCCTCGTCGCGCTCGTGGGTGTCGAGCACCCGGCGCAGCTCGTCGATTTCCGCCGGGCTCATGCGTTCGGCGGCCAGGCGGCAGGCCATGCCCTCGAGGGATTCGCGGATTTCGTAAAGCTCCAGCAGCTCCTCGTGGCTCAGCGAAACCACCCGCGCGCCGACGTGCGGCACGCGCACCAGCAGCTTCTGGCCTTCCAGGCGGTGGATCGCCTCGCGCAGCGGGCCGCGGCTGATGCCGTAGGTACGCGCCAGTTCCGGCTCGGAAATCTTGCTGCCGGGGGCGATTTCGCCCTTGACGATGGCCGACTGGATCTTGCGGAACACGTGTTCCGACAGGGTCTCGCCGTCGTCGCTGACAGGGGTGGGCAGAATCAGGCTATCGCTCATGGTGTCGACAATCTTCTTGGTGTGCGGCGAAAGCTACCCCTGGAAAAGCCTTCGGTCAATCAAGATCTGATGAATTGTCGACAATCGTCTAATGGGGGAGGGTGATTATGCCCAGGTGGTCGGTTGGCCCGGCGTCGATGTGCGCGAGAATGGCGGGTATCCCCTCGTCGGCCGCCGTGCCCAAGCTGCGCCGGCCCGCTAGGATCGGCTGAATCGAGGGAGAACGCCCATGCAACTCTATGACCGTTATGTGCTGCCCCACCTGATCGACTTCGCCTGCGGCATGGGCGACGTCATGAAGCAGCGCTCGCTGCTGGTGCCCCGCGCGCGCGGGCGGGTGCTGGAGATCGGCATGGGCACCGGGCTGAACCTGTCGTTCTACGATCCGGCGAAAGTGTCGACAATCGTTGGCGTCGACCCGGCGGCGCAGATGCAGACGCTCGCCCGCAAGCGCGCCGCGGCCATCGGTATTCCGGTGGACATGGTGGCGCTGGAGCTGGGGCAGATCCGCGCCGAGGCCGGCAGCTTCGACAGCATCGTCTGCACCTTCACCCTGTGCAGCATCCCCGATGCCGTGGCGGCGCTGAAGGAGATGCGCCGGGTGCTCAAGCCCGGCGGCGAACTGCTGTTCTGCGAACACGGCCTGGCGCCGGATGCCGGCGTGCGCGCGTGGCAGCAGCGGCTCACGCCGGTATGGAAGCCGCTGGCGGGCGGCTGCCACCTGGACCGCGACATGCCGGCGTTGATCGAATCCGGCGGCTTCCACCTGCGCGAACTGATCCAGGACTACCTGCCGGGGCCGCGGCCGATGACCTACGTCTACCGCGGCATGGCCGACTGACGGGCGGCGGGGCGCTCGAGCACCTCGATACTGAGGATGTAGGCGCTGCGCACGTACAGGTCTTCGGGGGTGTCGAGCAGCCCCATGTCGGATTGGCAGTCGTTGATGCGGACCACGAAAGGTGCCGCGCCGGCACAGAGCGCGCGGTAGTCCCCCTGGCTGATCGAGCCATGGAGTACGGAGGATTCGCGATCATGGGCGCGAACCACCACTTCGACCTTCAGTTGTTCGTTCATTGCCACGTCTCCCGACGGAGGATATTGGGGGGGCGAACCATAGCGTCTACCCCGCGCGGTCTCTGTCAGGTTCTTCTGATTAGCCCGTGGGACTCTGCCACGTGCGTCAGGCCACCCGCTCGGCCGGCGTGACGTTGAGGATGTGCGAGCCGCTGAGGAACAGGTCCTGCACCGGACCGGTGGGGCAATGGCGGCTCTGGCAATCGCCGAGTCGCACCTCGAAGGGTGCATGGCCGTCGCGCAGGGCAAGGTAGTCCGCGCGGCTGATGCGCCCGTGGAGAATGCGTTGCGGGCGATAGGGAGACCAGGTCTCCACATCGACCCAGAGCGTGTCGGGAGTGTGGTTCATGGCGGCGGTCCGGCCGTTTGAAAAGGGGCGAGTACTCTAGACAGCGGAACCGCGGCGAATTCATCGGAGCCTTCCCACATATTTGTAGGAATTTATGTGGTGCTGACCGGCGGTAGCGGTGGGGCGAGGGGGCGAAACGGTTGGGCGGCGCAGTACGCGCGGTCGCGGGCATGGCCCGCTCCTGCAGGGGCGGGCGCTATCGCGGGCTCAGAGCTGGATGTCGTCGCGGATCAGCACGCAGGTGCAGCCGTCTTCGTCTTCGCGCCAGTCGTGGAGAAAGTACATCTGGATCTTGCCGCCATCCATCACCGCCAGGTAGTCGCCCACTTCCGGAACGAAGAACCCGGCGCTGCCCGGCTCGGCTTCGCATTCGATACGTGCGCTGAAGAACAGCGCCGGGTCGGCGTCGTCGAAGAAGTCCTCGCGCTCGGCGGCGTCCCATTCGACGGGGGCTTCGAAAGGCCCGAGGAAGAGCACCCTGGCGTCGCCCATATCCAGTTCTTCGGCGTCCGGGTCGTTGTCGTCCGGACGGTAGACGGTGGCGTCCAGCGCACTGCTGTCGGCGAGAATGGCCTGGCGCGCGGCCATGCGCTGTTGCGGGTCGACGCCGGCGTCGGCGCAGAGCTGGTTCCAGAGGGTTTCGGCTTGGGTGGACATGTTGGCTCCCGCTCGTGCGGCCGGTTCAAAGGTCGATAGTGTCCGGGACACTTCGTGCCAGATCAATGGGCGGGTGGCGTTGCCTTGTAGGAGCGAGCTTGCTCGCGAACCCGCCTGACGCCATGTATCTCCGGTCAAAAAGCGTTCGCGAGCAAGCTCGCTCCTACAGATGGAATTAATCGCTCTTCAGGCCGTATTTCTTCACCTTGTCGAACAGCGTCGTCTTGGCCATGCCCAGGGCTGCTGCGGCCTGGCTGAGGTTGCCGGCGTGGCGCTCCAGGGCGGTGGACAGCAGGCTTTTCTCGAAGGCTTCCACCGCCTCGGCGAAGCGCGGCTCGCCGGCGTCCGGGCCGAGGTTGCCGCCGGCCAGCACCGGCAGGCCGAGGGCGAAGCGTTCGGCGACGTTGCGCAGCTCGCGCACGTTGCCCGGCCAGTCGTGGGCCATCAGCGTCGCGGCGGTGGCGTTGTCGATGGGCGGCGCCGGGCGGTCGAAGCGCAGCGAGGACTGCTGCAGGAAGTGCTCGAAGAGCATGAGGATGTCTTCGCGGCGCTCGCGCAGCGGCGGCAGGTTGAGGGTGATGACGTTGAGGCGGTAATACAGGTCGCTGCGGAACGTGCCCTCGCGGCCCATGGCGGCGAGGTCGGATTTGGTCGCGGCGATCACCCGGCAGTCCACGCGGATCAGGTCGTTGGAGCCCAGGCGTTCCAGCTGCTGTTCCTGCAGCACGCGCAGCAGCTTGATCTGCAGGTTCAGCGGCATGCTCTCGATTTCGTCGAGGAACAGGCTGCCGCCGTCGGCGTGTTCGATCTTGCCGATCCGCCGCTTGCCGGCGCCGGTGAAGGCGTGGGCCTCGTGGCCGAAGATTTCGCTGTCGATCAGGCTTTCCGGCAGGCCGCCGCAGTTGAGCGCGACGAAGGGCTTGGGCTGGCGCCGGCTGTAGTCGTGCAGGCAGCGTGCGACCAGCTCCTTGCCGGTGCCGGTCTCGCCTTCGATGAGCACGTTGGCGGAGGTGTCGGCGACGTTGGCGATCAGCTCGCGCAGCGCCTGCATGGCCGGCGAGCGGCCGATCAGCCGGCTCTCCAGGGCCTGCCGGCCGGCGAGCTGGCGGCGCAGCTGGCTGACTTCGCGGGTCAGGGCGCGCTGGGCGAGGGCGCGGCGCGCGGTGTCCACCAGCTTCTCGGGGGAGAAGGGTTTTTCCATGAAGTCGTAGGCGCCGTCGCGCATGGCCTTGACCGCCATGGCGATGTCGCCGTGGCCGGTGATCAGCACCACCGGCAGGCTGGGGTCGAGCGCCTTGAGTTTCTCCAGCAGTTGCAGGCCGTCCATGCCGGGCATGCGGATGTCGCTGACGACGATGCCGGGGAAGTCGGCGCCGATCTTCTTCAGCGCTTCCTCGGCGCTGCCCACGCTGTCGGTCTCGATGTCTTCCAGGGCCAGCGCCTGCTGGCAGCCGAGGCGTACATGGGGGTCGTCCTCGACGATCAGGACGCGCAGGGATGGGTCGCTCATGCGGGTGTCTCCATGGCGGGCAGCAGCGGCAGGTGCAGCTCGAAGGCGGTACCGCCGGCTTCCGGGTAGGCCACGCCGAGGCTGCCGCCGGCGGCGGTGGCAAGGCTGGCCGACAGGGTCAGGCCCAGGCCAAGGCCGAGTTCGCCGGGCTTGGTGGTGAAGAAGGGTTCGAACAGGTGCGCCCGCGCGTCCTGCGGGATGCCGGGGCCATTGTCGCGGACCACCAGGCGGTAGTGGCCGTCGTTCTCGACGCGGCCCTCCAGCCAGAGCTGGCGGTCGTCCTGCGGGCCCATGGCGTCGAGGGCGTTGGCGATCAGGTTGACCAGGATCTGCTCCAGGCGCGTCTGGTCGATGGCCAGCTGGGCGTCGGCAAAGTCGCGGTGCAGGGTCACCGGCACGGCGGCCAGGCGCACTTGCAGTACCATCACCGCGGCGTCCACCGCCTTGCTCAGGGTCGCCTGGCCATGGTCGTCGGCGCGCCGGGCGAAGGCGCGCAGGCTGGCGGTGATGCGGCCCATGCGGTCGACCATTTCGGCGATGGCGTCGAGGTTGCTGCTGGCGACGTCCAGCTTGCCGCGTTCGAGGAAGCGCACGCTGTTGCTCGACAGGGTGCGCAGCGCCGCCAGCGGCTGGTTGAGTTCGTGGGCGATGCTGGTGGACATCTGCCCGATCACCGCCAGCTTGCCGGCCTGCACCAGGCGGTCCTGGGCCTTGCGCAGGGTGTCCTCGGCCTGGCGGCGCTCGCGGATCTGCTCGCGCAGGTGCTGGTTGCTGGCGCGCAGGTCGGCGGTGCGCTCGGCGATGCGCCGCTCCAGGGCATTGTTGGCCTGCTCCAGCGCCTCGCGCGCGGCGAGGCGGGTGGCGATGACCTTGCGCCGTTCGTTCCAGGCGATCAGCAGGAAGGCGAACAGGGCGAAGCCGACGGCGGCGAGAACGCCGTGCATCAGCGCTTCGCGGCGCAGGTCGGCCAGCGGCGTGAGCAGGGTGAAGTTCCACGGCGTGTCGCTCAGGCGGCGCGTCTGCATCAGGTAGCTGAGCGGCTTGTGGCTGTCGCCGTGTCCTTCGCCGGCGGGCGGCGGGAAGCTGATTTCCTCGACGTCGTCGCCCAGTGGCTGGCGCGCCAGCGGCTGCCATTCGTTGAGCGCCCACCAGTAGTACTGCAGGCTGCGGGCGAGGCGTTCCTTGTCCTGGTCGCTGAGCGGGCGCACGGCCTTCAGGCGCAGGGTCGGGTCGCTGGAGAGGATGATGATGCCGTTCTCGTCGCTGACGAAGGCTTGCAGGCGCGCCTTCTCCCAGCGTTCCTCGAGGGATTCCATGCGCACCTTCACCACCGCCACGCCGACGATCTTGCCGCCGTGCACGAGCCCGTGGGCGAGGTAGTAGCCGGGCTCGCCGGTGGTGCTGCCGATGCCGTAGAAGCGGCCGGGGCGGCCGTTCACCGCTTCCTGGAAATAGGCACGGAAGGACAGGTCCTCGCCCAGGTAGCTGTCGGCGTCCTGCCAGTTGCTGGTGGCCTGTACCCGCCCGGAGGTGTCCAGCAGGTACACGGCGCGGCTGCCGGCGCGGCGGTTGAGGCCTTCCAGGTAATGGTTGACGCGGTCGCGGTGCAGCGGCGTCGGGTCCACCAGCAGGCGGCTGACGCTGCCTTCGAGCTCCAGCAGGCTGGGCAGGTAGGTGTAGCGGCTGATCTCGCTTTCCACGCCGCGGGCGTGCAGTTCGAGCTGGCGCTCGCCGCTCTCGATCAGGCTGCGGGTGCCGGCGCCTTCGCTGATCAGGTAGCCGCCGTAGCCGAAGCCCAGGGTGAGCAGGAGCAGCAGGAAGGGCAACAGGTAGTTGCGCACGAGGCGTGGCTTCACGTTGAGCGGCGGCGGCAATGGGCTGGAAGCGCATTGCAGCACAGTCGCCGGGGCCGAGCCAGCCCAGCGCCGGGGGGCGGCGATGGACTGGCTCGGGTACCACACGGTGCGCGTCCTCGGGCTTAGGGGGTAACCACCATGCCGACGCCGCGGCCACGCGGATCGGAGGCGGTTTCCAAGGCCTTGCCGTTCACACGGATGGCCTGGATGTCACCCATGTTCCAGCCCTGGTCTTCCAGGGTGTAGCCCATGGCCTTGAGCTCGTCGGCGACCTTGCCGGTGAGCGGTGCGTAAGCGTCGTAGTAGAGGGTGTCCTTGGGCAGCAGTTGGTGGTGCACGCGCTGCGCGGCGACTGCCTTCTCCAGGGGCAGGTGGAAGTCGTAGACGTTGTTCAGCACCTGGAAGATCGAGGTGAAGATCCGCGAGCCGCCGGGGGTACCCAGTACCAGGCTGACATGGCCGTCGCGGGTGACGATGCTCGGGCTCATGGAGGAGAGCATGCGCTTGCCCGGTTCGATGGCGTTGGCGTCGCTGCCGACGACCCCGAAGGCGTTGGCCACGCCGGGCTTGGCGCTGAAGTCGTCCATCTCGTCGTTGAGCAGGAAGCCTGCGCCCTTGACCACCACGCCGCTGCCGAAGTCCCAGTTGAGGGTGTAGGTGTTGCTGACGGCGTTGCCGTCCCTGTCGACGATGGAGAAGTGCGTGGTCTGGTGCGTTTCCAGGCCCGGGCGGACTTTTTCGGTGGCCGAGATGGCGTCCGGGTTCACTTCCTTCGCGCGCTTGGCGATGTACTTCGGATCGGTCAGCTGGGCCACCGGCACCTTGGAAAACTGCGGGTCACCCAGGTAGTCGGCACGGTCGGCGAACACCCGCTTCTCGATCTCCGAGAGCAGGTGGATGTACTTGGCGGAGTTCAGTTCCACGCCCTTGAAATCGGCGGCGCGCTGTTCCTTGATGCCGATCAGCTGGGCCAGGGCGATGCCGCCGGAGCTGGGTAGCGGCGCGGTGTACAGGGTGTTGCCCTGCCAGTCGATGCGCATCGGTTCGCGCCACTTGGCCTCGTAGGTGCTCAGATCGTCGGCCGTGATCAGACCGCCGTCCTGCTTCATCTGCGCCACCAGCAGCCTGGCGGTCTCGCCCTTGTAGAAGTCGTCCGGGCCCTTGTCGGCAATGCGTTCAAGAGTCCTGGCCAGTTCCGGCTGCTTGAACACCTCGCCCGGCTTCATGGTGCCGAAGTAGTCGCCGAAGTTGGTCTTGCCATTGAACAGCGCGATGGCGTCCTGGCGGTACTGGTATTGCTGGTCGGCGACCTTGAAACCGCCCTGCGCGTAGCCGATGGCCGGGGTCAGCAACTCGCTCCACTTCAGCTTGCCGAAGCGCTTGTGCGCTTCCCACAGGCCCATCACGGTGCCTGGCACGCCCGCGGCCTTGGCGCCGACCAGGCTGAGGTTCTCGATCACCTCGCCCTTGTCGTTCAGGTACATGGTCTTGGTCGCCGCCTTGGGGGCGATCTCGCGGTAATCGAGGAAGTACGGCTTGCCCTCCACGTACAGGGTCATGAAGCCGCCGCCGCCGATGTTGCCGGCTTCGGGGTAGGTGACCGCGAGGGTGAAGGCGGTGGCGACCGCGGCGTCGACGGCGTTGCCGCCCTTCTTGAGGATGTCGGCGGCGACCTTCGCACCGTACTGGTCGGGGGAGGCGACCGCGCCGCCGTCAAGGGTGACGGCGAACACCGAAGAACTCGCCGCTAGGATCGCGACGCCCAGGGGCAGTTTGCTGAAGTGGAACACGCGCATGGGACTTCCTTATTTGTTCTTGTAGTTACGGTGAGGTCGAAGTCCCCGGCGGGCCGGGGACTTCAGGTGGAACGCTGGAGCGGAGCGGTCGGATCAGTGCGGCAGGATCTTGGCGAGGAACTGCTGGGTGCGTTCGGCGCGGTTCTGCAGGTCGCCGAAGAATTCCTCCTTCGGGCAGTCCTCGACGATCTGGCCGCGGTCCATGAAGATCACCCGGTCGGCAACCTTGCGCGCAAAGCCCATCTCGTGGGTCACGCACATCATGGTCATGCCTTCCTGGGCGAGCTGGACCATCACGTCGAGCACCTCGTTGACCATCTCAGGGTCGAGCGCCGAGGTCGGCTCGTCGAACAGCATGACGATCGGGTCCATGGCCAGCGCGCGGGCAATGGCGACGCGCTGCTGCTGGCCGCCGGAGAGCTGGCCGGGGTGCTTGTGCGCATGGGCCTTGAGGCCGACGCGGTCGAGCAGCTTCATGCCCTTGTCCATCGCCTCTTCCTTGCTGCGCCCCAGCACCTTGCGCTGGGCGATGGTGAGGTTCTCGGTGATAGTCAGGTGCGGGAACAGCTCGAAGTGCTGGAACACCATGCCGACGCGCGAGCGCAGTTTCGGCAGGTCGGTCTTGGGGTTGGCGATGGAGGTGCCGTCGACGGTGATGTCGCCCTTCTGGAAGGGCTCCAGCGCGTTGACGCACTTGATCAGGGTCGATTTGCCTGAACCGGACGGCCCGCAGACCACCACCACTTCACCCTTGGCGACCCGGGTGTTGCAGTCGGTGAGAACCTGGAAGTCGCCGTACCACTTGCTGACGTTGTCGATGGAGATCATACGGTTAACCTTTTCTGCAGGCGCTTCACGCCGAGGGAGGCGGCGAAGCTGATGACGAAGTAGACGAGACCGGCGAAGATCAGGAACTCATGGGGCTGGCCGATGATGTCGCCGCGGGAGCGGGCGGCGTTGAGGAAGTCCATCAGGCCCACCGAGTACACCAGCGAGGTGTCCTGGAACAGGATGATGCTCTGCTGCAGCAGCAGCGGGGTCATCTTGCGGAACGCCTGGGGCAGGATGATCAGTCGCATGGACTGGCCGTAGGTCATGCCCAGGGCGTAGGACGCGCCGATCTGCCCCTTGGGGATGGCCTGGATGCCGGCGCGGACGATCTCGCAGTAGTACGCCGCCTCGAACATCATGAAGGCCACCAGGCACGAGGTGAACGCGCCCACGGGGGTGTCCTGGCCGGTGATCCAGCGCAGGATGAACGGCACCGCGAAGTAGAACCAGGTGATCACCAGCAGCAGCGGGATCGAACGGAAGTAGTTCACGTAGAAGCCGGCGATGTTCGACAGCAGCTTGCTGTTGGACAGCCGCATCAGCGCCAGGATGGTGCCCAGCACCACGCCGCCCAGCACGCCGAGGATCATCAGCTGCAGGGTGGTGAACATGCCTTCCCAGAGGCCGGGGAGGGCGGGGACGATCTGACTGAAGTCCATCATTTACCTCCCACGGAGATCAGGCCCGGCACGGCGACTTTCTTCTCGACCATGCGCATGATCAGCATCAGGCTCATGTTCAGGGTGAAGTAGATCGCGGTGGCCAGGGTGAAGGCCTCGAACAGGTTGGCGCTGAATTCGGCGGTCTGCTTGGTCTGCGCCAGCAGCTCCATCAGGCCGATCAGCGAGGCCACCGAGGAGTTCTTGAAGACGTTGAGGAATTCCGAGGTCAGCGGCGGAATGATGATGCGGAACGCCTGCGGTAGCAGCACGTGGCGGTAGATCGCCGGCAGGCGGAAGCCCACGGCGCTGGCGGCGGCGAGCTGGCCCTTGGGCAGCGCCTGGATGCCGGTGCGCACCTGTTCGCAGACCCGCGCGGCGGTGAACAGGCCCAGGCACACGACCACACTGAGGAAGGCGGAGGTTTCCGGGGCGATGCCCAGCTTGAACCAGTCCTGGAGCGGCTGCGGCAGGTAGTCCGGCACCAGGAAGTACCAGATGAACAGCTGCACCAGCAGCGGCACGTTGCGGAACAGCTCCACATACGCGGTGGCGATGCCCGACAACCAGCGGTTGGGCAGCGTGCGCATCACGCCCAGCAGCGAGCCGAGCGCCAGGGCGATGACCCAGGCCGCCAGCGACACGGCGATGGTCCAGCCCAGGCCGGTGATGTACCAGTCCAGGTAGCGTTCGTCGCCGATCCCGGTGGACTTGAAGAACACGCCCCAGTCCCAGTTGTAATCCATGACGGGTTTCCCCTCGGGTATGACATTTCACGGTGTTCGAGGCCGGACGCGGGCGTGAAGCGCCCCGCCACCCGCGGGTAGCGGGTGTTCCGGCATCGTCAGATTAGGAGTGTGGGTCGGGAGCGCGTGGCTGGCGCTCCCGATCCCCCGCGTGGCTGTGCCTTGTGAGCGCAGCCGCACGCGACCTGCGGAGCTGGCCAGGATCTTCTGCGCATCGGCAGAGCGGCGTTGAAGACAGGTTTGGGGGTGCGCATTAACAGCTGTTAACTCCGCACCCTTACTTGTTTTCGCCTTGCTCTGCTCTAGCTCGCGAGACCCTGGACAGGCTCCTACATCTGCTCGGCAGACTTGTCGGTCGGATTGGCGATCAGCTTCTTGAGCTCATCACTCATCGGGAAGTTGAGGTTCAGGTTCTTCGGCGGGATGGGCTGCATGAACCACTTGTCGTAGATCTTGTTCACTTCACCCGAGGCGAAGGTGTCGGTGATGGCCTTGTCGACCACCTGCTTGAACGGTGCATCGCCCTTGCGCACCATGCACGCGTAGATCTCGTAGGACTGCGGCTTGCCGACCACATGCCAGTCGTCGGGCTTCTTGGCCTTGGCCATTTCGCCGTAGAGCAGCGCGTCGTCCATCATGAAGGCCACGGCGCGGCCGGATTCGAGCATCAGGAAGGACTCGCCGTGGTCCTTGGCCGAGATGATGTTCATGCCCATCTTCTGGTCGGCGTTCATCTGCTTGAGCAGGCGCTCGGAGGTGGTGCCGGCGGTGGTCACCACGTTCTTGCCCTTGAGATCCGGGAAGTCGTTGATGCCCGAGCTGGTCTTGGTCAGCAGGCGGGTGCCGACCTCGAAGATGCCGACGGAGAAGTCGACCTGCTTCTGGCGCTCGAGGTTGTTGGTGGTGGAGCCGCACTCGATGTCCACGGTGCCGTTCTGCACCAGCGGGATACGGGTCTGGGAGGTCACCAGGTTGTAGCGAACCTTCAGGTCGGGGAGGTTCAGCTCTTTCTTCAGCGCTTCCACGACCTTGATCTGCAGGTCATGGGAGTAGCCTTCGGGCTGGCGCGGATCGCTGCCGAGGTAGGAGAAGGGGATGGAGGCGTCACGGTGGCCGAGGACGATGGTGCCCGATTCCTTGATCTTCTTCAGGGTACCGGTCAGTTCTTCGGCGACGACGGGAGTAGCGAGCAGAGCGGCAACGATGGCGACGCCCAGCGCACGGGGTGCGAAACGCATGGAAACTACCTCGACTGGTTGTGTTTGTTATTCAGTCCAGCGCCGGCGAGGCTCACTCCAGGCCGGTCGCCTGTTCGAGGTGGAGCAGAGCAGGCTCCGTGCCAAGGCCTGCCTGTTTTTGTAACTTACTGAATATAAAAGATTAATTATTCTTGATCGGCGAGGCGCGAGAGTGCCCGTCGTTCGGTTGTCCGGATTTTCAGGGGATCATCGTTCGGAAAACCGAACGAAATATCGGCTCAGACGTCCGGTTGGCCAGCCCACTGGCCGCGCTGGAAGGGGCGATCCCGATCAGCCAGGTGGGCGGCGATGCGCTCCAGCATCTGGTGCGTCGGGGCGCGCACGCCGGTGGCCGTCTGCCCCACGCCCAGGGCGATCACCAGCAGCAGGAGGGCGGGCTGGAAGGCCGGCAGGCTGGCGCGGGTGGCGCCCAGGAACAGTGCGCTGGTGCCCAGGCCCAGGGCCAGGCCGGCATAGACTTCGGCCGGCGAATGCACGTTGATCGCCAACCGCGACACGCCCACCAGCACGGCCATGCCCGCCGCCAGCGCGGCAGCGGCGAGGCTGGCGCGCCGCGAGGCGAACAACTGCGCCGCCAGGGTCGGCAGCACCGCCCCGGCCATCATGCTGTGGCCGGAAATGCCGGTGAAGTTCAGCTCCGCAATGCCGATGCCCCAGCCCATGAAGGCCAGTTTCGATGCCACCACCAGCGCGGTCGAGAATCCGAACAGCGTCGCCCAGAGCCCGGCCTTGGCGGTTTCGCCGCGGTACAGCAGCCAGCAGAAGACGAACGCGGCGGCCGGCGCCAACAGGGAGCTGTCGCCGAGGCGGGTGATCAGGGGCCAGAAATCCATGGTGTTCCGGGGGAGCGGGGCGAGGCCGAAACCATAGCACGGCGCCCCCGCGCGCCGTGCGTGACCGAGGTCAATCTGCCTCGGCGCCCTGACCGGCGGCGTGCTCTTCACACCGCAGCAGTTCGCGCTTGCGTGGCAAACCCCAGCGATAGCCGCCTTCGCCGGTGCCGCCGACCACGCGGTGGCAGGGCACCAGCAGGCCGACGCTGTTGCTGGCGCAGGCGCGGGCGATGGCCCGCGGGTGGGTGCCCAGTTGTTCGGCCAGCTCGCCGTAGCGCCGCGTCTCGCCGCTGGGAATGCGCGTCAGCGCTCGCCAGACGCGCAGCTGGAAGGCGCTGCCGTGCAGGTCCAGCGGCAGGTGCGCGGCCTGTTCGGGTTGTTCCAGCTGGGTGATCACCTCGCGCAGCCAGTCGCCCAGGCCGGCGTCGTCGCGCTCGCGCTCGGCGGCGGCGAAGCGCTCGGCCAGTTGCTGCTCCAGTTCACTGGCGTCATCGGCGAAGAGCAGCGCGCACACGCCCTTGTCGGTGGCTGCCAGCAGCACCTGGCCGAGCGGGCAGGGCGCGATGGCATAGCGCAGGCGTTCGCCGGCGCCTTTCAGCCGGCGTTGCGCGGGGCTCAGCGGTGCGGCGCTCTCATACAGGGCGCGGGTACCGGAGTAGCCTGCCTCCAGCGCGGCATCGAGTACCGAGCGTGACTGCGGCAGGGCGGCGGCCAGGCGCTGCTCGCGGCGGGATTCCGCCCAGGCCCGCGGGGTGAGACCGGTGCGGGCCTTGAAGGCGCGAGCCAGGTGCGAGGCGGAAAGGCCGATGCGCCCGGCCAGTTCGTCCAGGGTCAGTGGCTTGTCGGCCTGGTCGAGCAGCTCGCAGGCCGCGGCCACCAGCGCGTCCATCTGCTCGCGCGGGCTCGGGCCGCGCGGCGAGCAGCGTTTGCAGGGGCGAAAACCGGCGGCCTCGGCGGCCTCGGGGGCGACGTGGAAGGCCACGTTGTCCCGCGAGGGGCGGCGCGCCGGGCAGTTCGGCCGGCAGTAGACGCCGGTGGAGCGCACGCTGAAGACGAAACGCCCCTCGTAGCGCGCATCGCGCTCGCAGACCGCCTGCCAGCAGCGCTCGGGGTCAAGGTGGGTGGTCGTCATGGCAGCTCTCCGGGGCAATGGCTGTTGGGGCGATTGTCCGTCCCGGCTGGATGCGCAGCAATCCGCATCGCGTTTTCAAACTCGAAGCGCGGCGGCAGGGGCTACGCTTGCTGGGTAATCCCAGAAGAAGATCCCATGCCCTTGCGCCGATTCTGCCTGTGCTGCCTGCTGCTGCTCCTCGCGCTGAGCGCCCAGACCCGGGCTGCGAGCCTGGCCCTGAGCGAGCCGGAGCGCGCCTTCATCGCGGCCCACGAGCCGATCCGAGTCGGCCTGTTCCGTGCCGGCTGGCCGCCGTTCGAGGTGATCGACGAGTTCGACCAGTTCCACGGCATCAGCGCGGACTACCTGCAACTGCTGTCCGAGCGCCTGGGCATGAAGGTCCAGCCGGTGCTCTACAACACCTGGGAAGAGGTGCTGGCGGCGGTGAAGGCCGGCGAAGTGGACCTGTTGCCGTCCATGGCGGCCACCGAGGATCGCCAGCGCTTCCTGAGCTTCACCGAGCCCTATGTCACCACCAGCAGCCTGATCTTCGCCCGCCGCGACAGCACCATCCGTTCGCTGGACGATCTCTCCGGCCGGCGGGTGGCGGTGGAGCATGACTACGCCGTCCACGAGCTGCTGACCAAGGCCGTGCCGGGCATCGACTTCGTCCTGGTGGAGGATTCCCCCAGCGCGCTCAAGGCGGTGTCCACCGGGCGCGCCGACGCCTATGTGGGCAACCTCATCAGCACCACGTTCCTGATCGAGCAGCTTGGCCTGTCCAACATGGAAGTGCGTGGCGAGAGCGGGCTGGGCAACAGCCAGGTGCGCTTCGCCACACGCAAGGAACTGGAGCCGCTGATCCCGCTGCTGGACCGCGCGCTGGGCGATATCACCCGCGACGAGCAGGAGGCGATCCAGGCGCGCTGGCTGCCTTCGCTGGATGTCTTCGACTGGATGCACCTGCTGCAGATCGCCTGGCCCTGGGCGGTTGGCGTCCTGGCGTTGCTGACCTTCGTCCTGGTCTGGAACCGCCGGCTGTCGATCCAGGTGGCCGAGCGCGCCCGCGCCGAAGCCGAGGAACGGCGCCAGCGCAGCACCCTGCTGGCGCTGATCAACTCGATCCCCGATCCGATCTGGTTCAAGGACACCCACGGCCGCTACCTGGGGGTCAACCAGGCCTTCGCCGATTGCCTGGGGCGCGCCCCGCAGGACATCGTCGGCCGCAGCGATGCACAACTGTTCAGCCGCGCCGCCAGCGCCGGCCGCCAGGAGCGCGACCGCCAGGCGCTGACCGCGAGCGAGCCCTACGCCAGCGAAGGCTGGGTGGTGTACCCGGATGGCCGGCGGGTGCTGTTCGACACCCTGCGCAGCGCCTTCCATGACGACCACGGCCGGCTGCTGGGGCTGGTGGGCGTCAGCCGCGACGTCACCGCGCGCAAGTCCACCGAGCTGGCGCTGGCCCAGGCGCGGGACCTGGCCGAAGAGGCGGCGCAGCTCAAGAGCGACTTCCTCGCCAACATGAGCCACGAAATCCGCACGCCGCTGAACATCATCATCGGCCTGGCGCACCTGCTCCAGGAAACCACCCTCGACCCGCAGCAGGTGGATTACCTGGGCAAGATCCAGGGGTCGGGCCAGTACCTGCTGGAACTGATCAGCGACATCCTCGACCTGTCCCGCGTGGAGGCCGGCAAGCTGGAGTTCGAGCACATCGCCTTCGACCTCGAGCGCCTGCTCGGCGAACTGTTCGACCTGTTCAACATCCGCGCGGCCAGCAAGGGCCTGGCAGTGCGCTGCGAAATCGATTCGCGGGTGCCGGCCCAGGTGGTGGGCGACTCCCTGCGCCTGCGGCAGATCCTGATGAACTACGGCAACAACGCGCTGAAGTTCACCGAACAGGGCGAGGTGGTGCTGATCGTCCGCCTGGAGGACGAGGACGAAGACAGCCTGCAGCTGTACTTCGCCTTCCGCGACACCGGCATCGGCATCTCCGAGGCGCAGCAGGAGCGTCTGTTCGAGTCCTTCCAGCAGGCTGACAGCTCCATCACCCGCCGCTACGGTGGCTCGGGCCTGGGCCTGGCGATCTGCCGCAAGCTGGCCGAGGCCATGGGCGGCAGTGTCGGCGTGGACAGCGAGCCGAACCGCGGCAGCCTGTTCTGGTGCCGGCTGCCCATGGGGCGGGTCGACGATGCGGCCAGCCTGAGCCTGCAGAACATCAGCCACGAACCGCTGCCGGTGCCGATGCTGACCGCGGCGGCGGCCGCACCGGCCTTGCTGGAGAGCGGCAACGTCGCCGAGATCGAGCAGGTCTGCCGGCGCCTGGCGCACCTGCTGGCGGCGGACGATCCGCGCGCCGGGCGGTTGCTCGGCGAGCGTGCAAGCCTGCTGCGCAGCGTCTTCAATGAGGGCTACGAGGGCATCGCGACCGCGGTGCGGCGGTTCGAGTTCGAACGGGCCCTGGAAAGTCTGGTGAATCTCGCGAGGGAGCGCGATATCCGCATATAGAGAAGGCGGGCGTAGGAACACGCGGACAGGGGCGTGGTCCGATTCCCCATGGCATGTCACGAATCTGACCGATGCGAGGAGTTGCGATGGATAGCATGCTGGACCGGCCGGAGCAGGAAATGATCCTGGTGGTGGACGATCAGCCCGACAACCTGATGCTCATGAGCGAGCTGCTGATGGACCGCTACCAGGTGCGCGTGGCCGCCAGCGGCGAGAAGGCGCTGCGCCTGATGCAGAACGAACCGCGCCCGGATCTGGTGCTGCTCGACATCATGATGCCGGAGATGGACGGCTACGAAGTCTGCCGCCAGCTCAAGGCCGACCCGCTGACCCGCGACATCCCGGTGATCTTCCTCACCGGCATGGTCAGCGCTGCCGATGAGCAGAAGGGCCTGGACCTGGGCGCGGTGGACTACCTGACCAAGCCGATCAGCCCGCCGGTGACGCTGGCGCGCATCCGCGCCCACCTGAACCTCAAGGCCAACGCCGACTTCCTGCGCGACAAGAGCGAATACCTGGAGCTGGAGGTGCGCCGCCGCGCCCGCGAATTGCAGGCCATCCAGGATGCCACCCTGGAAGCCATGGCGACCCTCTGCGACCTGCGCGACAACCCCCACAGCAACCACCTGGTGCGCATCGAGCACTACATGCGCCTGCTGGGCAGCGCGCTGTCGCTGCACCCGGAATTCGCCGCCGAGCTGTCGGTGGAGAACATCGAGCTGCTGGTGCGCTCGGCGCAGCTGCACGACATCGGCAAGGTCGCCGTTCCCGACCGTATCCTGCACAGCCCCGGCCAGTTGGACGAGGCCGACCAGCGGGTGCTGGAGAGCCATACCACCGTGGGCCGCGATGCGCTCGCGGCGGCCGAACGCAAGCTGGGTTCCCCGGCGGAATTTCTGCGCTACGCCAAGGAAATCGCCTACAGCCACCATGAGCACTGGGACGGCAGCGGCTTCCCCGAGGGGCTCTGCGGCGAGCAGATTCCCCTCGGCGCGCGGATGCTCTCGCTGATCGACTGCTACGACGAGTTCACCTGCCGCCACGCCTACCGCTCCTCGCTGACCCCGGAGGACGCCGCCGTGCGCATCAAGGCGGGCGCCGGCAGCCAGTTCGACCCGCGCGTGGTGGAGGCCTTCAGCGAAGTCGCCGAAGGGTTCGCCAACATCGCCCAGCGCTACGCCGACAGCGACGAGGCGCTGGGGCTGGAACTGCAGCGCCTGGAAGACGCGGTGACCGAAAGTATCGAGTTGACGCCGCCCGAACCCTGATCGTGCTGGGCGGTTGTCGAGGATTGCCGTATAAGGAGCGCAGCGCCCCAGAGAGGTACGCCAGGAAGCCTGATGAAAACCCCGAAACGCCTGGAGCCGTTGATCGAAGACGGCCTGATCGATGAAGTATTGCGGCCGCTGATGAGCGGCAAGGAAGCAGCGGTCTACGTGGTGCGCTGCGGCACCGAACTGCGCTGCGCCAAGGTCTACAAGGAAGCCAACAAACGCAGCTTCCGCCAGGCCGCCGAGTACCAGGAAGGCCGCAAGGTGCGCAACAGCCGCCAGGCCCGCGCCATGGCCAAGGGCACCAAGTACGGCCGCAAGGAGCAGGAGGATGCCTGGCAGAATGCCGAGGTGGCCGCGCTGTTCCGCCTGGCCAACGCCGGTGTGCGGGTGCCCAAGCCCTACGATTTCCTCGACGGCGTGCTGCTGATGGAGATGGTCGCCGACGAGGAGGGCGATGCCGCGCCGCGCCTGAACGACGTGGTGATGGAGCCCGAGCTGGCCCGTGAATTCCACGAATTCCTCATCCGCCAGATCGTCATGATGCTCTGCGCCGGCCTCGTGCACGGCGACCTGTCGGAGTTCAACGTGCTGGTCGGCCCGGACGGCCCGGTGATCATCGACCTGCCGCAGGCGGTGGACGCTGCCGGCAACAACCACGCCTTCCGCATGCTCGAGCGCGACGTGGGCAACATGGCCGCCTATTTCGGCCGCTTCGCCCCGGAGCTCAAGTACACCCACTACGCCAAGGAAATGTGGGCCCTCTACGAGGACGGCAAGCTGCAACCGGACACCGTGCTCACCGGGCATTTCGACGACCCGGAAGACGAGGCCGACGTGGACTCGGTGCTGCGTGAAATCGCCGACGCCCTGCGCGAGCAGGAGCGCCGCGAAGCTGGCCGCGCCGCCCAGGACGCCCCGCAGCAGCGCGACGAGCCGCCGCCCCCGCCGTGGGAACAGGCCTGAGCCAGGCGCGCGGCGAGCCGGCGCTTATCGCGCTGATCGCCGCGCAACCCGAACGTATGCGGTTGCTTCGCGTGGTGCGCGATCACGGCCCGGACGGCGCCTGGATCGCCGCCGGCTTCGTGCGCAACGCGGTGTGGGATGCCTTGCATGGCTACCGCGAACCCACGCCGCTCAGCGATATCGACGTGCTGTATTTCGATGCCGGTTGCCTGCAGCCCGAGGCGGATTTCGCCTGGGAGCGTCGGCTGGCCGAGGTTTGCCCGGAAGCGCCCTGGTCCGTGCGCAACCAGGCGCGGATGCATTTTCGCAACGCTGATCGAGCCTACCGGGATTGCGCCGATGCAATGTTCCATTGGCCGGAAGTCTGCACGGCGGTGGCGCTGCGGTTGCGCGCGGAATCGCTGGAACTGCTGGCACCGCTGGGCATCGACGACCTCTGGGCGCTGCGCGTCCGGCCCACCGAGCATTTCCGCAGCAAGCCGCACCTCTACCGCGAGCGTATCGCCGCCAAGAACTGGCCGGCGCGCTGGCCGAAGCTGAGCATCGAGACCTTGTAGGAGCGAGCTTGCTCGCGAACCTGCCTCGCACCGTGCTTGCCGGCGTGCGCGTTCGCGAGCGAGCTCGCTCCTACAGGTCGGCCCAAGTGCTTTGCCTCCTGGGGGCTGCCGTTTTTCTTTGAAAGTCCGTGCCGCGAGCTTCCCTCTCCCTAACCCTCTCCCTGAAGGGAGAGGGGACCGTACGGTGCAGGATGAAACCTCAGCATCAGCCGGCACGGAGAGCTCCCTCTCCCTTCAGGGAGAGGGCGGGGGGAGAGGGCCGGTATCCGTGCAAGACTTTCCAGTTCAAGCGGACCTTGTCCGCAAAATCCTTCGCGGCGGGCACGGCTGTCGCAGGCGCAATCCGAAGCCCTCCGCTCACGGTAGGCGCCCATGGGCGCGCTCGCGGGCATGACCGGCTTGTACATGATGGCCTGCGCAAAGACTGCCTCTCCCTCTGGGAGAGGGCTGGGGTGAGGGAACACCCGGGCACGATTTATCCCGGGATAGACAGTTGCTCCTCCTACCATCAGGTTCCTTTCAAACTGTACTCACCCAACTGTATCCATACATTTCAGACGCGGGCTGTTAGTTTTCCTGACATCCCACTCCGAGCGCTCTGCCATGCCCCTTCGCCACGTACTCCTTGCCCTGCTGGTCACCCTGATCTGGGGCGTCAACTTTGTCGTGATCAAGGTCGGCCTGCACGATTTCCCGCCGCTGCTGTTCTGCGCCCTGCGCTTCGCCCTGGCGGCGCTGCCGCTGATCTTCCTGCGCGGCCCGCTGCCGGCGCCGTTCTGGCGCATCGTGCAGATCGGCGTGCTGCTGGGCGTGGTCAAGTTCGGCCTGCTGTTCGTCGGCATGCACATCGGCATGCCCGCCGGCCTGTCCTCGCTGGTGCTGCAGAGCCAGGTGTTCTTCACCGTGCTGGTCGCCGCCGCCTTCCTCGGCGAGCGCCCCAGCCCGCGCGCACTGCTCGGCCTGGCGCTGGCTGCCGGCGGCTTGCTGCTGATCGGCCTGGAACGGCCAATGGGTGACAGCCTGCTGGCCTTCCTGCTGGTGATCGCCGCCGCGCTGGCCTGGGCTTTCTCCAACATCGCCACCAAGCGCTCCGGCGCCAGCGACATGCTGCGCCTGATCAGCTGGGTCAGCCTGATTCCGCCGCTGCCGCTGCTGGTGCTGTCGTGGATCTTCGAAGGCCAGGAGGCCATCGAACACGCCGTGCTGAACATCAATTGGGGCGGTGCGGGCGCGCTGCTGTACATCGCCTTCCTCGCCACCACCGTCGGCTTCGGCCTGTGGAGCTTCCTGCTGCGCCGCTACCCGGCCAGCCAGGTCACGCCTTTCGCCCTCGCCGTGCCGGTGTCCGGGTTGCTGTCGGGCTGGCTGTTCCTCGGCGAAGACCTCACCACCCAGGACTGGATGGCCTGCGTGCTGGTCTTCATTGGCCTGGCCGTGACGGTGCTCCCGGCCTCAATCTGGCGCCGCCGCGCGACGGCCAGCGCACAAGGCTGAAGCGATATCTGTAGGAGCGAGCTCGCTCGCGAACATCGGCTGGCTCAGTGGGCAAGGCTGTTCGCGAGCAAGCTCGCTCCTACGAAGAGCTAGCGAATCAGACCGCCTCGCCGAGGCGATCCACGACCGACTGGTTGATGCTCTGGTTGCTCAGCTCGGCCTTGATCGCCACCTGCGCATGCAGTTGCGGGTCGAGGCGCAGGCTGAGCTTGCCGGAGAACGGCCGCTGCGGCTCGCGACCCAGCTTCTCGCAAGTCGCCAGGTAGTCGTCCACCGCCTCTTCGAACGCCTCGCGCAGTTCGCTGACCGACTCGCCGTGGAATCCGACCACGTCGCGGATGCCGGCGATATGGCCGATGAACAGTCCGTCATCGTCGCTGTATTCGATGCGGGCGGCGTAGCCTCGGTATTTCATGGGGGGCCAAACGCCGTGTGAACAGTCCTCAGTGGCAACACGCCCCCGACTCCAGGTCCTTCAGGATCGGGCAGTCCGGCCGGTGGTCGCCCTGGCAGTGGTCGCTCAGCTCCTGCAGGGTGTCGCGCAGGCTGCTGAGTTCGGCGATCTTGCGGTTGAGTTCGTCGATGTGCCGGGCGGCCAGGGCCTTCACGTCGGCGCTGGCGCGCTGGCGGTCCTGCCAGAGGGCGAGCAGTTGGCCGACTTCCTCCAGCGAGAAGCCGAAGTCCCGCGAGCGGCGGATGAAGGCCAGGGTGTGCAGGTCCTGCTCGCTGTAGTGGCGGTAGCCGCTGGCGCTGCGGCCGGCGGGGGCGAGCAGGCCGGTGGATTCGTAGTAGCGGATCATCTTCGCGGTCAGGCCGCTCTTTTTCGCCGCTTCGCCGATGTTCATGCCGATGACTCCTGAATGAACGCCCGCCTGGGCGGGGCGTGATGCTTACTGGTCCCGAGGCTTCCAGCGCTTGAGCAGCAGGGCGTTGCTCACCACGCTGACGCTGGAGGCGGCCATCGCCGCGCCGGCCACCATGGGGTTGAGCAGGCCGAAGGCGGCCAGCGGGATGCCCACCAGGTTGTAGATGAAGGCCCAGAACAGGTTCTGGCGGATCTTCGCGTAGGTGCGCCGGGAGATGTCCAGCGCCGCCGGAACCAGGCGCGGGTCGCCGCGCATCAGGGTGATGCCGGCGGCGTGCATGGCCACGTCGGTACCGCCGCCCATGGCAATGCCGACATCCGCGGCAGCCAGGGCCGGGGCGTCGTTGATGCCGTCGCCGACCATGGCCACGACCTTGCCTTGCTGGCGCAACGCGCCGACGACGGCGGCCTTGTCGCCGGGCAGCACTTCGGCGTGTACGTCGTCCAGGCCCAGGGCGGCGGCCACGACCTGGGCGCTGCCGCGGTTGTCGCCGGTGATCAGGTGGCTGGCGATGCCGCGCTCGCGCAGGCCGTCGATGGCGGTTTTCGCGCCGTCCTTGAGGCTGTCGCCGAAGGCGAACAGGGCGATCACGCGGGCTTGCGGTTCGCGCTCGATGAGCCAGGACAGGGTGCGGCCTTCGGCTTCCCATTGTTGAGCGGAGCCGGCCAGCGCGCCGGGTTGCAGCTGGGCTTCGTCGAGCATGCGGCGGTTGCCCAGGGCCAGCAGACGGCCATCGATGCGGCCCTGGATGCCCCGGCCGGTCAGGGCCTGGGTGGCCTCGGCGGCGGCCGGGTCCAGGTTGCGCTCGGCGCAGGCGTCGAGCACGGCGCGGGCCAGCGGGTGTTCGCTGCCGCGCTGCAGGGCGCCGGCCAGGGCGAGGGCGTCGGCCTCGTCGCCGTCCGTCGCGAGGTTGGTGATGCGCGGCTGGCCCGAGGTGAGGGTGCCGGTCTTGTCGAAGGCCACGGCGGTCACCCCGTGGGCGACTTCCAGGGCTTCGGCGTCCTTGATCAGGATGCCGTGCTTGGCCGCCACACCGGTGCCGGCCATGATCGCGGTCGGCGTGGCGAGGCCGAGGGCGCAGGGGCAGGCGATCACCAGCACCGCCACGGCGTTGATCAGCGCCTGTTCCCAGCCGGCACCGGCGAGCAGCCAGCCCACCAGCGTGACCAGGGCGATGCCGATCACCACCGGGACGAACACGTTGCTGACCTTGTCCACCAGCTTCTGGATCGGCGCCTTGGCGGCCTGGGCGTCCTCCACCAGGCGGATGATGCGCGCCAGCACGGTCTCGCTGCCCAACGCGGTGGTCTTCACGCGCAGCACGCCTTCGCCGTTGATGGCGCCGCCGGTGACCGGGTCGCCGACATCCTTGGGAACCGGCAGGCTTTCACCGGTGATCAGCGCTTCGTCGGCGTGGCTCTGCCCGGCGAGCACTTCGCCATCCACCGGGAAGCGTTCGCCGGGGCGCACCAGTACTTCGTCGCCCAGGCGCAGGGCGGCGATGGCGACGTCTTCCTCGACACCGTCGCGCACGCGGGTGGCCCGCTCGGGGCGCAGGGCTTCGAGGGCGCGGATGGCGGCGGCGGTCTGGCGCTTGGCGCGGCTTTCCAGGTATTTGCCGAGCAGGATCAGGGTGATCACCACGGCGCTGGCTTCGAAATACAGGTGTGGCATCTGCCCAGGCGCTGCGGCGTACCAGAGGTACAGGCTCAGGCCGTAACCGGCGCTGGTGCCCAGGGCGACCAGCAGGTCCATGTTGCCGCTGCGCGCGCGCACGGCCTTGTAGGCGGACACGTAGAAGCGTGCGCCAATGAGGAACTGCACGGGCGTGGCCAGGAGGAATTGCACCCAGGCCGGCAGCATCCAGTGCTGGCCGAACCAGTCGCCGACCATCGGCAGCACCAGCGGCAGCGATAGCAGGATGGCGGCGGCCAGCCACCAGCGCTCGCGCGCCAGGCGGGCCACGGCCGGGTCCACGGCGGGTTGGTCGGGTTCGATAGGGCGGGCCTGGTAGCCGGCCTTGTCGACGGCGGCGATCAGCGCGGCGGTCTCCACCGCGCCGAGCAGTTCGACGTGGGCGCGTTCGCTGGCCAGGTTGACGCTGGCCGAGCGCACCCCGGGGACCTTGCTCAAGGCGCGTTCGACGCGGCCGACGCAGCTGGCGCAGGTCATGCCTTCGATGGCCAGCTCCAGGCTGTGGGCCGGCACCTGGTAGCCGGCCTGCTCGACGGCGGCGACCAGCGCCGGCAGGGTGGCCGCGCTGGAGGGCGCGGCGAGCTGCACGCGGGCCTGTTCGCTGGCGAGGTTGACGCTGGCGTCCTGTACGCCGGGGACTTTGCGCAGGGCGCGTTCGACCCGGCCGGCGCAGCTGGCGCAGGTCATCCCGGAAACGGGCAGGTCGAGTTCGATGGGGTTGGCGCTGCTCATGGGGCGTTCTCCCTGAAGTTCCCCGCTAGCATCAACCTTGACACGAGGGTAAGGTCAACCCTCGTGTGCTGCCATCGTGTCGCAGGTCAGGCAGGCCGCGAAATCAGCTGCCGCTGGCGACCGGCATCAGGTATAGCCCGCTCTCGCTGTTGGCGATGCGGAACTTGCGCACCTCGCCGGCGTGCAACTGCACCGATTGCGCGCGCAGGGGCTGGATGCCGCTGCGGCAGAGGCCCGAGTTGGCGATCTGCAGGCGCAAAGAGACTTCGCCCGGCGGCAGGTTGAGGGCGACTTCGGCTTCCGGCTGCATCCGCGAGACCTTTTCGTCCTGCACGTACAGGTCGATATCGCAGGCCGTGCCGGTATCCAGCCGTTCGCGGCTGACGACCAACACCGCGTAGGCCACCGGCTGCGCGTCGGGTACCGGCCAGGAACCGGGCGTGCTCGGTGGCGCGGCCGGGGAGGCGGGCGAGGGGGAGGGTGGCGCCGAGGGTGCCTCGGGCATGCCGTCGGCCCAGCACGAAGGCAGGCCGGCGAAAGGCAGAAGGGCGGCGAAACTGGCGGCCAGTAATAGGGAACGGCGCATGGGCGTTCTCCGATGAGTCAGCTATTTCCGCAGCTTGGCTGAGAGGCTGACGTAGGACAAGCCCAGGACGGGTGCAACGCGAGACGCTTGACCTTGCCACGGTGTCAAGGTCGAGACTGTCGCCAACGCATCCACCACGAGAGGAGAGATCCCATGCACACCTTCACTGTCAAAGGCATGAGTTGCGGCCACTGCGTGCGGGCCATCACCCAGGCGGTCCAGGCGCTGGACGCCGCAGCGGACGTGCAGGTCGACCTGGGCAGCGGCGAAGTCCGTGTCGCCAGCCGGCTGGACGATGCCGCGATCCTGGCGGCGATTCGCGAGGAAGGCTACGAGGCCGAGGCGGCCTGAGCCTTCATTCCTTCCGGGCCGGCGCTCTGCCGGCCCTCATGCCTGGGCCGCGTGCCAGTCGCGCACCAGGCCGCGGAACACGGCATCGAACAGCGCGCGGGTTTCCTCCAGCGGGTCGAACAGGTCGGGGTCGCGCAGCCAGTCGCTGAGCAGGCCGAAGATCATCGCGTGCACCGCGCGCGACGCCACCTTGGGCGTCACGCCCGGCATCAGGCGCGACTGGCAGTCCTCGCGGCGGAACAGCTGCTCGCTCAGCTCGATGAACTGGCGGACGAACTGGTTGTGGCGTTCCTCGGCGTCGCGCAGTTCATCGGTGAACTCGCAGCGTTGCAGAAGGATGGTGAGGATGCGCCGGCGCTGTTCGTCGCGGGCGAGGTTCTCGACCACTTCCACGCTGAGCTGGAACAACGACTCGATCGGGTCATGCCCGTCGCAACCGGACAGCCGCTGCGCCAGTTGCTCGGGCGGCAGGCGGACCTGGTTGAGCATGTCGTTGAACAGATGCGCCTTGTTCTGGAAGTGCCAGTACACCGCTCCGCGGGTCACGCCGGCGGCGCGGGCGATCTCTTCCAGGCTGGTATTCGAGACGCCTTTCGCAAAGAAAAGGCCTTCAGCTGACGTAAGAATTGTCTGGCGAGTTCGTTCCGAATCTTCTTTAGTTCTTCGCATGACGCTTGCTGGTATACAGGCTAGGATCACTGGGGTGACGGGCAGTTTACTGATTTTACAACGCTAACAGTGCTTTACAGACACTGGCGTAGGTAAATGTCGCACAGTCGTCATCCCCCGCGTACGCAGTCAGTCATTTCCATGGAGAGGTTACATGCCGTTTGCCCGCCGTTTGCCCGTCGCGCTAGTTGTCGCTGGGTTGCCATTCCTGTTCGCTAGCTGGGCCCAGGCAGAGGACAAACCCGCCACGGCGGCGCCGCCTCCTCCGGCGGTCACGGTTGAAGTGGCCAAGAGTGCGCCGGTACCGCTGACCTTCGAGTATGCCGCGCGGACCGCCGGTTACCGCGAAGTGGAAGTGCGCGCCCAGGTCAGCGGCATCCTGCAGCGCCGGACCTACGAGGAAGGTCGTCCGGTGAAGGAAGGCCAGGTGCTGTTCCGCATCGATCCGCGCCCCTACCAGGCGGCGCTGGGGCAGGCCAAGGGCTCGCTGGCGCAGACCCAGGCGCGTTACCGCCAGACCGAACGCGACCTCAAACGGATCCGTGAACTGCAGGCCAAGGGCTTTGCCAGTGAAAGCGAACTGGACCGCTACACCTCCGATTTCGAGCAGGCCAAGGCGGACGTCGAGGCTGCCCGCGCCAACGTCCAGGCCAAGCAGATCGACCTCAACTACACCACCGTGACCGCGCCGATCTCCGGCATGGCGAGCAAGGAAGTGCGCTCCGAGGGCAGCCTGGTGGTGGCCAGCGACCCGAACTCCAGCCTGCTGACCAAGCTCACCCAGCTCGACCCGGTGTACGTCAACTTCGCCTACCCCGATACCCAGGCCTCGCAAATGAACGACGGGGTCAAGAGCGGCCGCTACATCCTGCCCAAGGACGGCAAGCTGACCGCCGAGCTGCGTTTCGGCGACGGCAGCAAATACCCCATCGAGGGTGTCGTCGACTTCACCGACAGCTTCGTCAACACCGGCACCGGCACCGTGAACGCCCGCGCCGTGGTGCCCAACCCGCACAACCTGCTGATTCCCGGCCAGTTCGTGCGCATCCTGATCACCGGCATCACCCAGAACAACGCCGTCACCCTGCCCGAGCGCGCCCTGGCCCAGGGGCCGCGTGGCACCTTCGTCTACGTGGTGGACAAGGACGGCTTCGCGCGCGTGCGCCAGGTGACCACCACCAAGACCGTGAACGGCCGCTGGATCATCGACGCCGGCGTGGATGACGGGGATCGGGTGATCGTCGATGGCGTGCTCAAGGTGCGCCCCGACCAGCCGGTCAAGGCCGTGGAAGGTGGCGCGCAGGAGTCTGCAGCCGACACCGCCTCTACCCAGTCCTAAGGAGCGCCCATCGTGATTTCGCGCTTCTTCATCGAACGTCCGGTGTTCGCGATGGTGATTTCCATCGTGATCCTGCTCGCGGGCCTGGTGGCCATGCGCGCGCTGCCCATTGCCCAGTACCCGGAAATCGTGCCGCCGGAAGTGTCCGTGACGGCCTCCTACCCGGGCGCCAGCTCCCAGGTCATCGCCGAAACCGTGGCCGCTCCGCTGGAGCAGGAAATCAACGGCGTGGAGGGCATGATCTACCAGCTGTCCAACTCCGACGCCAGCGGCGCCATGAGCCTGACCGTGTACTTCGAGGTCGGCACCGACCCCGACCAGGCCACCATCGACGTCAACAACAAGGTGCAGGCGGCGCTCGCCAAGCTGCCCGAGGAAGTGCGCCGGCAGGGCGTGAAGGTGGAGAAGAAATCCTCCGACATCCTCCAGGTGGTGACGCTGTTCTCGCCGGACAACTCCCGCGACCCGATCTTCATCAGCAACTACGCGCTGATCAACGTGATCGACGACCTCAAGCGGATTCCCGGCGTCGGCGACGTCAGCCAGTTCGGTTCCAAGGACTACTCCATGCGCGTCTGGCTGCGCCCGGACAAGCTGGCGCAGTACAACCTGACGCCCACCGACGTGGTCAACGCGATCCGCGAGCAGAACTCGCAGTTCGCCGCCGGCAGCTTCGGCCAGCAGCCGATGAAGGAGCCGCAGGACTTCACCTACATGGCCACGGCCCAGGGCCGCTTCACCGATCCCAAGGAGTTCGAGAACGTCATCCTGCGCAGCGATTCCACCGGCGCCAGTTTGCTGCTCAAGGACGTGGCGCGGGTCGAGCTGGGGGCGCAGGACTACTCCCTGGTGACCTCGCTCAACGGCCAGCAGAACGCCGCCTTCGGTATCTACCTGCAGCCGGGCGCCAACGCGCTGGACACCGCCCAGGCCGTTCGTGACCACATGGAGGCGCTGGCCAAGCGCTTCCCGCAGGGCATCACCTACAAGATCCCGTACGACACCACCACCTTCGTGAAGGTGTCCATCGAGGAGGTGGTGCACACCTTCGTCGAGGCGCTGATCCTGGTGATGGTGGTGGTCTTCATCTTCCTGCAGAACATCCGCGCCACGCTGATCCCGGTGCTGGCGATCCCGGTGTCGCTGGTGGGCACCTTCGCCGGCATGTACCTGATGGGCTTCTCGATCAACCTGCTGTCGCTGTTCGGCATGGTGCTGGCCATCGGCATCGTGGTGGACGACGCCATCGTGGTGCTGGAGAACGTCGAGCGGGTGATGCGCACCGAGAAGCTCAGCCCCAAGGAAGCGGCGATCAAGGCCATGGAGGAGGTGACCGGGCCGATCGTTGCCATCGTGCTGGTGCTCTGCGCCGTGTTCATCCCGGTGGGCTTCCTCGGCGGCCTGGCGGGCCAGATGTACAAGCAGTTCGCGATCACCATCGCGGTATCCGTGGTGATCTCCGGCATCGTCGCCCTGACCCTGTCGCCGGCGCTCTGCGCGCTGATCCTCAAGGCTGAGCACAAGGAGCCGGCCGCGCCATTCCGCTGGTTCAACCGCACCTTCGAACGCATCACCAACGGCTACGGCGCCGGGGTGCAGTTCTTCCTCAAGCGCGCGGCGCTGGGCCTGCTGCTGTTTGGCGGGATGATCGCGCTGCTGGTCATCCTGTTCGGCCGGGTGCCCGGCTCGCTGGTGCCCGACGAGGACCAGGGCTACGTGCTCAACGCCTACTTCCTGCCGCCAGCGGCATCGCTCAGCCGCACCGAAAAGCTCACCAGCGACGTCACCCACCAGCTGATGAAGCATCCGGCGGTGGCGGACGTTGTGACCTTCGCCGGCTTCGACATCCTCACCTTCGGCACCCGCAGCAACGCCGGGGTGTCCTTCGTCACGCTCAAGGACTGGAAGGAGCGCAACACGCCCGAGCTGGATGCACGCAACCTGACCCATGAGTTCATGAAAATGGGCGCGGGCCAGGAAGACGGCGTGGTGATGTCCTTCAACCCGCCGCCGATCACCGGCATGAGTACCACCGGCGGCTTCGAGGCCTACATCCAGGACCGCAGCGGCGGCACCTCCGAGCAACTGGAGGAGGTGACCATGAAGTTCCTCGCCGCCGCGGCCAAGCGCCCGGAACTGGCGGGGCTGAACACCACCTTCAACGCCAACGTGCCGCAGTACTACGTCGACCTCGACCGCACCAAGGCGCGCTCGCTGGGCGTGGCGATCAACGACGTGTTCACCGCCATGCAGTCCACCTTCGGCAGCTACTACGTCAACGACTTCACCCTCTATGGGCGGACCTGGCAGGTGTCCCTGGAGTCGGAGCCGGAGTTCCGCCGCAAGCCGGAAGACCTCAGCCAGGTCTTCGTGCGCTCGTCCACCGGCGACCTGGTGCCGCTGACCACCCTGGTGTCCGTCAAGCGCATCCTCGGCCCGGACTCCTACGCGCGCTTCAACGTCTTCCCGGCGGCCAAGCTGCTCGGCGGCCCGGCGCCGGGCTACAGCTCCGGCCAGGCGCTGGCGGCCATGCAGGCGGTGGCGGATGAAGTTCTGGGCGAGGAATACTCGCTGGCCTGGATCGGCTCGGCCTACCAGGAGCTGGCGACCCAGGGTTCGGGCAGCACCGCGTTCATCTTCGGCCTGATCCTGGTGTTCCTTATCCTCGCGGCCCAGTACGAGCGCTGGACCCTGCCGCTGGCGGTGGTCACCGCGGTGCCGTTTGCGGTATTCGGGGCGATCCTGGCGATCTGGCTACGCGGGCTGGATAACGACGTGTACTTCCAGGTCGGCCTGGTGACCCTGATCGGCCTGGCGGCGAAGAACGCCATCCTGATCATCGAGTTCGCCGTGCTGTGCCGCGAAGAGCAGGGCATGGGCCCGGTCGAGGCGGCGCTGGAGGCAGCCAAGCTGCGCTTCCGCCCGATCGTGATGACCTCGCTGGCCTTCATCCTGGGTTGCGTGCCGCTGGCCATCAGCACCGGCGCAGGCTCGGCAAGCCGTCACTCCATCGGCACCGGGGTGATCGGCGGGATGCTCGCTGCGACCTTGCTGGCGACCTTCCTCATCCCGATGTTCTACATGCTGGTGGAATCGGCCGCGGACAAGCTCAGCGGCCGCAAGGCCAAGGCCAAGCCCGCCCCAGAGGGCGTGCACGAGGCCTGATGCGACAACGGGCCCGGCCGGCGCGGCCGGGCCCGCTTCTCCCATTATGTGGGGAGTTGCTTAGGGAGCTTGCTAATTTTCCGGCGCTCGCCACAATGCAAGGCTTCGCGGCGCCTTCCTCGCGCGCCAATCCGTATTCCACACTGGCCTGCCCGCGGTCTGCACCGCCTGTGGTGGCCGCGTGTGACCAGGTGATCCATGAACTTCCGCATCCTGCTGATCCTCGGCTCGCTGAGCGCCTTCGGGCCGATGGCCATCGATTTCTACCTGCCCAGCTTCCCGGCGCTGGCGCTGGCCTTCGGCACCGACGTCGAGCACATCCAGCTGAGCCTGTCGGCCTACTTCGCCGGGCTGGCCATCGGCCAACTGCTCTACGGGCCGCTGGCCGACCGCATCGGCCGGCGCATCCCGCTGCTGGTGGGCGTGGGCATCTTCACCCTGGCGTCCATCGCCTGCGCCTTTGCGCCGAGCCTGGAATGGCTGATCGCCGCGCGCTTCGTCCAGGCCCTGGGCGGCTGCGCGGGCATGGTGGTCTCGCGCGCAGTGGTGCGTGACCTGTGCGACCCCATCGCCGCCGCCAAGGCCTTCTCGCAACTGATGCTGGTCATGGGCCTGGCGCCGATCCTGGCGCCGCTGGGCGGCGGGTTGCTGCTGAGCCTGTCGGGCTGGCAGTCGATCTTCTACACCCTGACGCTGTTCAGTGCGCTGGCCGGCGGCGCCATCGCGCTGTGGTTGCCCGAGACCATCCCGAGCGGCCCGCGCCCACGGCTGCGCGGCGCGCTGAAGCAGTACCGCGCGCTGTTCCGCGACCGCTCCTTCATCACCTACGCGCTGACCGGCGGGGTCGCCATCGCCGGGATGTTCTCCTACATCGCCGGCTCGCCGTTCGTCTTCATCGAACTCTATGGCGTGCCGGCGGAGCACTACGGCTGGATCTTCGGCAGCAACGCGGCGGGCTTCATCCTGATGGCGCAGGTCAACGCGCGGCTGCTGCGCTACCGCGGGCCGGGCTTCTGGCTGCGGCGAGCGGTCTGGGTGTACTTCGGTTGCGGGCTGGCGCTGCTGGCGATCACCCTGGCCAAGCCGGCGCACCTGTGGCCGTTGCTGATACCGCTGTTCGGCGCCATCGCCAGCCTGGGCTTCCTGCTGCCCAACTCCTCGGCCTGCGCCATGGCCAGCCAGGGCCGGCATGCCGGCAGCGCCTCGGCGCTGATGGGCAGCCTGCAGTTCACCGTTGCCGCCGGTGCGTCCGCGCTGGTCGGTGCCTTGCACGACGGTACGGCGCTGCCCATGGCGCTGGTCATCACTGCCTGCGGCCTGGTGGCCGCGGCGCTCGGTTGGTCGAGCGGGCAGATCACCGACCGCGCGGCCTGATCAGCCGGCGGCGCGCTGCGCCTGTTCCGGTAGCCGGTGCGGGGCCTTCAGGCGGGCTTCGAGGGTGGCGACGAAGCTGCGCGCCTCGGTCTCGCTGCGGAAGCCCACGGCCTGCTGGTCGAGGCAGACTTCCCACGGCTGGTCTTTGCTCAGACGGGACGGACGGACGAGGATGTTCATGGTGCTCACCCCTGCGCGGTCAGGTTAAAAGGGACCTTCAGTGTAGTCCTGTCCCGTGTCGGTAGAAGGTGCGACCCGTGGTCGCCGACATGCGGTGGCCCGCCCGCCGTTCCTGGACGCCATGCCCGTCCCAGAGGGCTCGCACCGCAACGGCGGCGTCTGCCCGAAAAATCCTGCAAAGCAATCGCCCTGTTGGCGCTGGCAACAGCGACGACAGGACTACGACCAAAGGTTGATGGTGGGGTGGCAATCCCCGTCCATACTCGTTGTTCGACCTCGATAACAACAATAAGAGGCAGTGACGATGAGTTACCGGCAGTCCCATGACCGCTCCATCGCGGAGCCTTCCGCCTTCTGGGCCGAGCAGGCCGCCCGCGTGGCCTGGTACCGCGCCCCGCAGGAGATCCTGCAAGCCTTGCCCGATGGCAGCCATCGCTGGTTCGCCGACGGCCGCCTGAACACCTGCTACCTCGCCCTCGACCGGCAAATCGAGCTGGGCCGCGGCCACCAGACCGCGCTGATCTACGACTCCCCCGTGACCAACACCCAGCAGCGCTTCAGCTACCTGCAGCTGCGCGACGACGTGGCACGCCTGGCCGGCGCCCTGCGCGCGCTGGGCGTGGAGAAGGGCGACGGGGTGATCATCTACATGCCGATGGTGCCCCAGGCGGCCATGGCCATGCTGGCCTGCGCGCGGCTCGGCGCCGTCCACTCGGTGGTCTTCGGCGGCTTCGCGCCCCATGAGCTGGCGCTGCGCATCGACGATGCCAGGCCCAAGCTGGTGCTCACCGCGTCCTGCGGCCTGGAGTTCGAGCGGGTAATCGAATACAAGCCGCTGGTGGACAAGGCCCTGGAACTGGCCACGCACCAGCCGGCCCATGTACTGGTGCTGCAACGCCCGCAGGCGATGGCGGAGCTTACGGCCGGCCGCGACCTGGACTGGCGCGAGACCCTGGCCCACGCGCAACCGGCCGACCCGGTTGACGTCGCCAGCGGCGACCCGCTGTACATCATGTACACCTCCGGCACCACCGGCAAACCCAAGGGCATCGTGCGCGACAACGGCGGCCACGCGGTGGCGCTGAGCTACGCGCTGCCGACCATCTTCGGCCTGCAGCCGGGGGACGTCTGGTGGGGGGTATCCGACGTCGGCTGGGTGGTCGGTCATTCGCTGATCGTCTACGGGCCGTTGATGCACGGTTGCACCACGGTGTTCTACGAGGGCAAGCCGGTGCGCACGCCCGATGCCGGCAGCTACTGGCGGGTGATCGAGGAGCACCAGGTCAACAGCCTGTTCTGCGCGCCCACGGCGATCCGGGCGATCCGCAAGGAGGACCCGCAGGGCGAATTACTCGAACGCTACGACCTGAGCTCGCTGCGCCACCTGTTCCTGGCCGGCGAGAAGCTCGACAGCAGCACCCAGCACTGGCTGGAGGAGCACACCGGCAAGCCGGTGCACGACCACTGGTGGCAGACCGAGACCGGCTGGCCGGTGACCGCGCCCTGCACCGGCCTGGGCGACCACGACCTGCGCGCCGGCTCCACCAACCGCGCCGTGCCCGGCTACCACGTGCAGGTGGTGGACGACGAAGGGCGGCTGCTGGGGCCCAACGAGCAAGGCTCCATCGTCATCGCCCTGCCGCTGCCGCCGGGCTGTGCGCAGACGCTGTGGAACGATCACCCGCGCTACCTGCAGGCCTACCTCAAGGCCTTCCCCGGCTACTACCACACCGGCGACGGCGGCTACGTGGACGAGGAGGGTTTCGTCTACATCATGGGCCGCACCGACGACGTGATTAACGTCTCCGGCCATCGCCTGTCCACCGGCGAGATGGAGGAACTGCTGGCGCTGCACGAGGCCGTTGCCGAGTGCGCGGTGATTGCCGTGCAGGACGACCTCAAGGGCCATGTGCCGCTGGGGCTGGTAGTGCTCAAGGACGGCGCGCAGATCAGCGAGGCCAACCTGCAGCGCGACCTGGTCGCCCTGGTGCGCGAGCGCATCGGCGCGCTGGCCTGTTTCCAGCGCACGGTGGTGGTCAAGCGCCTGCCCAAGACCCGCTCGGGCAAGATCCTGCGTGCCGTGCTGCGCAAGATCGCCGACGGCGAACCGTACGCGCCGCCGTCCACCATCGACGACCCGGCCATTCTCGGCGAGATCGCCGAGCGCCTTGGCCAGGCCGGCCTGGCCAAGGCTGGCTGACATCCCACGACGCCGGCCCCGCCGGCGTATTTCCAGGGCCGCACGCGTTGCGGCCCTTTTTTTGCGCAGCGCGCGCGGAGGCGGGGGGACTAAAGGCTCATTGCCATCTAGACTGCTGGCATCGGGCCTCTATCTGCGGTGTGGCATCCATGATCAGTCCTGTCGTCCTCGATGAGGAGGAGCTCGAAGCGTTGCGCGAAGTCACCGCGCAGGCGCCGCACAAGCCTTTGGTGCTGGTGGTCGACGATGACCGCGACGTGCTGGCCGAGATGCGCGAGCTGATCGAGGGCGCGAACTTCCGCTGCCTGACTGCCGGCAGCGCCGCCGAAGCGCTGCGGCGCATCCGCCGCGACGAATCCGATATCGACCTGCTGGTGACCGACCTGCGCATGGAACACGAAGGGGCGGGGTTGGAATTGATCCGCGAGCTGAACGAGGTCGGAACCTTCCTGCCGATCATCGTCCTCTCCGGCCAGGCGAACGCCCGCGACGTGATCGAGGCGATGCGCCTGAACGTGCTGGATTTCATGGTCAAGCCGCTGGACCCGGGGTATTTCCTCGATCTGCTAAGGCGTCACCTGTAGCCCTTGCGCCCAGCGCTTTGCGAGCAAGCTCGCTCCTACGAAAAGCACTCCAGCGCTGGGTGGGGCTGTAGGAGCGAGCTTGCTCGCGAACCGGGTCGAAACATCAAAGCGTCTGCGCCTTGAAGGTGTCGCACTTGCCCGGCGCGCCGCTCTCGAAGCCGATCTTGAACCAGCGCACGCGCTGTGCGGATGAGCCGTGAGTGAAGGAATCCGGCATCACCGTGCCGCGCGCCTGGCGCTGCAGGTGGTCATCGCCGATGGCGTTGGCGGCGTTCAGCGCCTCTTCCACATCGCCAGGTTCCAGCCAGTTCAGGCGCTGCTGGGCGCGGTTGGCCCAGACGCCGGCGAAGCAGTCGGCCTGCAGCTCCTGGCGCACCGACAGGCCGTTGGCGCCTTCCATGCGCGCGCCGCGCTGGCGGGCGGCGTTGATCTTGGCCGAAATGCCCAGCAGGTTCTGCACGTGGTGGCCGACTTCGTGGGCGATCACGTAGGCCTGGGCGAAGTCGCCGGCGGCGGAGAACTTCTGCTCCATTTCGCGGAAGAAACCGAGGTCGAGGTACACCCGGTGGTCGCCCGGGCAATAGAACGGCCCGACCGCCGACGAGGCGAAGCCGCATGCCGAGTTCACCCCGCCGTTGAACAGGATCAGCTTGGGCTGCTCGTACTGCTGGTTGCTGCGGGCGAAGATCTCGCCCCAGGTGTCCTCGGTGTCGCCGAGGATCGAGCGGACGAAGTCCACCTGCGGATCGTTGCCGCTGGCCGGCTTGCCCTGGGGCGGGCGGGCCGGCGCCTGCTGCTGGGAGACGTCCATCTGGCCGAGCAGGGAGCCGAGGATGGTCATCGGGTCCTGCCCGGAGAGCAGGCCGATCACCACCACGATGGCCACGCCGCCCAGGCTGAGGCCGCGGCCGCCAATGCGCATACCGCCGCCGCCCATGCCGCCGCCGTCGTCATCGCGGGCATCCACTACGTTGTCGCTGCGTCGTCCTTTGCGCCATTGCATGGCGGCATCTCCATCGAACAGGTGGGTTCAGTGTCGTCGTGGGCAGGGCTGGCCGCCAGCCCGGTCGTCAGGCGAATCGGTGCAGCAGCTCGGCGCGGGCAAGCAGTTGCACGTCGCCGCCGACGCGGACCTCGTCATCCTGGCCGACCTGCACGTCGAGCCGGCTGGGGCGGCCGACGAAGCGGCCCTGGGCCAGGTGGAACAGCTCGCCGCGGCGCGCCTTGCCCAGCTCCACCAGGTAGGCGGCGACGGGGCCGGCGGCGCTGCCGGTGGCGACGTCCTCGATGATCCCCGCGGCGTCCCAGGTACGGCCTTCGCGATTATCCACATCCAGCACGAAAACGAACGCGGCGTTGAGCTTTGCCAGCTCTGCCGTCAGATCCGTGCGCTGGCGCACGCGCCCCAGGGCCTCGCTGCGCACCGGCAGCAGCAGATAGGGCAGGCCGGTGCTGACGATGGCGGCGGGGTAGTCGGCGAGGTCGGCGGCCGTCAGCGAGAAGGCCTCGGCGAACCACCGGCGCGTGGCCTCATCGAGCACGCTGCCGAAGTCGGCGCTGCCCTGGTTCATCTCGGCGTGGAAGCCCGCGCCGCGTCGGCGCGTGATGACCTTCACCGCCTTGGCCGGCAGTTCCAGCGTCCAGAGTTCCTCCTCGCCGCGCTGGTGCAGGTGGTGCAGCAGCGCGGCGGCGCCCAGCACCGGGTGGCCGGCGAAGGGCAGCTCCTCGTCGAGGGTGAAGATGCGCGCGGAGTAGGTGTCCAGCGACGCGGACGGAAACAGGAAGATCGACTCGAACTGGCGCAGCTCCTGGGTCAGCGCCTGCAGCGTCTGGGCGGGGATGCCGCGGGCGTCGGGAAACACCGCCAGGCCATTGCCGGTGAGTGGTTGGTCGGCGAAGACGTCGACTTGCCAATAGTGTTGCGGGGACATGGGCCTCCAGATGCCGCCCTTGAGCGGTGCAAAGAAAAACTCGACAGCCAGCCTAGCGAGCTATATGTTCGCCGACAAGAAAGCGCAGGTCACAGCGCCACGCTTTCCAGGCCACCGCAGTGGCCGGCGTCGCTCGGACGGTTCCGGGCGCCTACGTTAACCAGAGGACACCATGACTGAACCCCGTTCAGCTCGTCGCTTTGCGCGCATCGATCGCCTACCCCCCTACGTTTTCAACATCACCGCCGACCTGAAGATGGCCGCCCGCCGCCGTGGCGAGGACATCATCGACCTGTCCATGGGCAACCCGGACGGGGCCACGCCGCCGCACATCGTCGAGAAGCTCTGCCAGGTCGCCCAGCGCGAAGACACCCACGGCTACTCCACGTCCCGTGGTATTCCGCGCCTGCGCCGGGCCATCTCGCACTGGTACCGCGACCGTTATCAGGTGGAGATCGACCCGGAATCCGAGGCCATCGTCACCATCGGTTCCAAGGAAGGCCTGGCGCACCTGATGCTGGCGACCCTGGACCACGGCGACACCATCCTGGTGCCCAACCCCAGCTACCCGATCCACATCTACGGCGCGGTGATCGCCGGCGCCCAGGTGCGCTCGGTGCCCCTGGTGCCGGGGATCGACTTCTTCAACGAGCTGGAGCGGGCCATCCGCGAATCGATTCCCAAGCCAAAGATGATGATCCTGGGCTTCCCCTCCAACCCCACGGCGCAGTGCGTGGAGCTGGACTTCTTCGAGCGCGTGGTCGACCTGGCCAAGCGCTACGACGTGCTGGTGGTGCACGACCTGGCCTACGCGGACATCACCTTCGACAGCTGGAAAGCGCCGTCGATCATGCAGGTGCCGGGCGCCAAGGACATCGCGGTGGAGTTCTTCACCCTGTCCAAGAGCTACAACATGGCCGGCTGGCGCATCGGCTTCATGGTCGGCAACCCGGAGCTGGTCTCGGCCCTGGCGCGGATCAAGAGCTACCACGACTACGGCACCTTCACCCCGCTGCAGGTGGCGGCGATTGCGGCGCTCGAAGGCGACCAGCAGTGCGTGCGCGACATCGCCGAGCAGTACCAGAAGCGCCGCGACGTGTTGGTCAAGGGCCTGCACGAGGCCGGCTGGATGGTGGAGAACCCCAAGGCCTCGATGTACATCTGGGCGAAGATTCCGCCTGCCTACGCCCATCTCGGGTCGCTGGAGTTCGCCAAGAAGCTGCTCAAGGATGCCAAGGTCTCGGTGTCGCCGGGCATCGGCTTTGGCGACTATGGCGATGACCACGTGCGCTTCGCCCTGATCGAGAACCGCGACCGCCTGCGCCAGGCGGTGCGCGGGATCAAGGCGATGTTCCGCGCCGACGGCCTGTTGCCGGCCAAGGCCGAGTAACACCGCGTCGATAACGAAAAGGGCGGCCCACTGGCCGCCCTTTTCATTGGGCACGTTGCTCTTTCCGTAGGAGCGAGCTTGCTCGCGAACCTCTGATGGAGATGGCTCGTTCGCGAGCAATAACCAGGCGTTCCCTCGCTCCTACGAAAAGCCGCGTCAGTGAGCAGGGTAGTCCGCGATGACCTCGCGCTGGCCGGCCTTGTTCAGGCCGACCACCTGGTAGGCGTCGTGCCGGTCGCCCATTTCCATGCCCGGCGAGCCCACCGGCATGCCGGGTACGGCGGCGCCGACCAGGTCGGCGCGCTCGCGCAGCTTGAGCACGTCGGCCGCCGGCACGTGGCCTTCGACGAACTTGCCGTCGATGACCCCGGTATGGCACGAGCCCATGCTGTAAGGCACGCCGAGTTTGGTCTTCACTGCACTCATGTCCGCCTCGACGTGGTCGTTGACGGTGAAGCCGTTGCTTTCCAGGTGCTTGATCCAGTCCTTGCAGCAGCTGCAGTTGGCATCGCGGTGCACGTCGATGGTCAGCGGCTCGGCGGCCTGGGCGGCGCCGGCGACAAGGGCGGTGAGCAGAAGCAGGGTGCGCATGGTCGGGAACCTTGGAAATGTGGACGCGCCCGAGGATACTCCCGCGACGGTGGCGGCCCCACCCGCGGTTTGTTTCCCCATATGACGCGCAGCCCCGAACTTGCCGCGCCATACGGGGTCTGTAGCTGATCGGTGGTGCGTCCGCGACTGTCGGTCGCAGGGGCGGACGCTCGGCAATGGCTGCATGGCCAAGGAGAAAATCGGATGCTCTTCGCCCGTCTCGTCCTGCTGGTCCAGGCCCTGGTCTGGGGTGGCCTGGGATTGCTCTACTGGATTCGCCCCTATGAGATGGCCAACCTCAGCGGCATGTTGCTGATGGAGCCGTCGTCGGTGAGCGACGCACGCGTCTTCTACGGCGGCCACCAGTTCGCCCTCGCGCTGTTCCTGGTCTTCGCCTTGCGCCGTCGCCTGCTGGTGCGCCCGGCGTTGATCCTGGTGATCCTCGTGCAACTGACCCTGACCCTGTCGCGCCTGCTGATCGCCTGGACCGAGGGCGGCATGGAGTGGGACGCGCAACTGGCCGGCGTGGTCTACCGCGGGGCGATCTCGGCCCTGGCGATCTTCGCCCTGTACTGGCTGGAGCGGCAGTCACGCCACCGACACATCGTGGTGCGCGAAGAGGACGAGCCGGAGGAGCGCAAGGCGGACTTCGAAGGGCTGTGAGCGTCGGATAAACGGCGGCCCGCGCGGTCAGCGCCGCTGCCGGGCCAGCCCCGCGCCGTGCTATCGTATTGATTTAGCGGTAGAAGCCAGGCGGAGCCAGCATGAAGTTCGTACATCAACGGGAACACCTCAACGAAGGCGACCTGGTCGTCATCGAGTGTTCCATGACCTGCAACATCCGCCTGATGACCGATGCGAACTTCCGCAGCTTCAAGAATGGCGGCCGCCATGCCTACCACGGCGGCGCCTTCGACCGCTTCCCGGCGAAGATCAAGGTGCCCAGCACCGGCAACTGGAACATCACCATCGACACCGTCACCCGTCGCGCCATCAGCGTGACGCGCAAGGCCGACTTCAAATACAGCATCAAGTTCGTGCGCAAGTCGCCGTCGAACTACAGCTGATCCTCACTGCCCCGCATGCGCGGGGAAATCCTTCAGCAGGCGGGCGATGCCGTCGTCCACGGCCTGCTGGGTGATTGTCGGATCGTGCAGCTGGCGCGCCACCTGCGCCTGGTAGAGCACCGCGCCGCTCGCCTCGTCGAGAATCTGGAGCGCCAGGCGCGCCTGTTCCTGGTCGGTGATCTGCGTCTGGGTCATCACTCCGGCGCCGGTCACCACCGGCCGCTGGACGATGCCGGTCTGGCTGTCCAGGCCAACCGCGTAGATCACCCGCAGCTCCCCTGAACGTTCCTGGTAGCGGTAGCCCTTGGCTTCCAGCGCGCGGCGCACGGCGAGATCGAAGCGATCTTCCAGGTCCTCGCGGTGGCCAGGGGCGCGCACGGCCTGGATGAAGAAGGTGCTTTGCCGGCCGTTGGCGGCGGGCGACACGCTGATGTTGGCGGGATCGCTGCCGGCGCAGGCGGCCAGCAGCAGGCAGAACAGGGGAAGGATCAGGCGGGACATGGACGTGCCTCTTGTCATTGTCCCGCAAGCGTAGCCGCCCTGTGGCCGCAGGTTGCCCAACCCTTGGTTGGGCACGCGTCGGTCAGCGGCGGGTCAGCAGTACGCCGGCTTCCATGTGGTGCGTGTAGGGGAACTGGTCGAACAGTGCGCAGCGGCTCACCTGGTGGGTGTCGTGCAGCTGGGCGATGTTCTGCGCCAGGGTCTCCGGATTGCAGGAGATGTACAGGATGTTGTCGAAGCGCCGGGTCAGCTCGCAGGTGTCCGGGTCCATGCCGGCGCGCGGCGGGTCGACGAACACGCTGCCGAAGGCGTAGGACTTCAGGTCGACGTCGGCCAGGCGGCGGAACGGCCGCACGTCGTTCAACGCCTGGGTCAGCTCCTCGGCGGAGAGACGCACCAGGGTGACGTTGTCCACGGCGTTGTCGGCGAGGTTCGCCAGGGCGGCGTTCACCGACGTCTTGCTGATCTCCGTGGCCAGCACCTTGCGCACGCGGGTGGCCAGCGGCAGGGTGAAGTTGCCGTTGCCGCAGTACAGCTCCAGCAGGTCGTCCTCGCGCTGGCCCAGGGCTTCGTACGCCCAGCTGAGCATCTTCTGGCAGACCTCGCCGTTGGGCTGGGTGAAAGCGCCCTCCGGCTGACGGTAGCGGAAGGTGCGGCCGGCGACGGTCAGTTCCTCGCTCACGTAATCACGACCGACGACCAGGCGCTTGCCGCGGGAGCGGCCGACGATGCTGACGCCCAGCTCGGCGGCCAGCTTCTCGGCGGCGGCCTGCCAGGCAGCATCGACCGGGCGGTGGTAGCACAGGGTGATCAGCGCGTCGCCCGCCAGGGTGGTGAGGAACTCCACCTGGAACAGCTTGTGGCCCAGCGTCGGCTCGGCCCAGGCAGCCTTCAGGCGCGGCATCAGTTCGTTGATGCGCCGGCTGGCGATGGGGAACTCCTCGATCAGGATCGGCGTGTGCTTGTCGCCCTGCTCGAACATCGCGTAATGGCGTGCCTCGCCCTCGCGCCACAGGCGGAATTCGGCGCGCAGGCGGTAATGCTCGCGGGGCGAATCGAACACCGCAGGCTCCGGCGCGGCGAAGGGCGCCAGCAGCTCGCGCAGACGCGCGGCCTTCTCGGCCAGTTGGCTGTCGTACAGGGAGGGATCGAAACGCGGACTGCTCATGGGGCGGGTAACTCGTGTGGAGGCGGCGGCATTTGATGGGTATCGCTTCGCTCCACACCATCCTACATCAGTGTCACCTGTAGGATGGGTGGAGCGCAGCGATACCCATGCCGGGAGAATCAGATCAAGCGTTGAACCAGCCCAGCTTGATCACGAACAGAATCGAGAGGATGACCAGCGCCGGGTTCAGCTCGCGGAAGCGGCCGGACAGGAGCTTGCAGGCGGTCCAGGTGATGAAGCCGAAGGCGATGCCGTTGGCGATGGAGAAGGTCAGCGGCATGGCCAGGGCGGTTACCACCACCGGGGCGGCGACGGTCAGGTCGTCCCAGTCGATCTCGGCCAGGCCCGAGGCCATCAGCACGGCGACGAAGAACAGCGCGGGCGCAGTGGCGAAGGCCGGCACGTTGCCCGCCAGCGGGGCGAAGAACAGCGCCAGCAGGAACAGCACGGCGACCACGATGGCGGTCAGGCCGGTGCGACCGCCCGCGGAAACGCCCGCCGCCGACTCGATGTAGCTGGTGGTGGTGGAGGTGCCCAGCAGGGAACCGACCATGGCGGCGGAGCTGTCGGCGATCAGCGCACGGCCCATCTTCGGCATGTGCCCGTCCTTGCCCATCAGGCCGGCGCGCTTGGCCACGCCGATCAGGGTGCCGGAGTTGTCGAACAGGTCGACGAAGAGGAAGGCGAAGATCACGCTGAACAGGCCGATATCCAGCGCCCCCTTGATATCCAGCTGCAGGAAGGTCGGCGCCAGCGACGGCGGCATCGACACCACGCCGCCGAACTGGGAGACGCCGATGGCGATGGAGATGAAGGTCACCACCAGGATGCCGATCATCACGGCGCCGGTCACACGGCGCGCTTCCAGGGCGACGATCAGGATGAAACCGAGGATCGCCAGCAGCGGCGCCGGCTTGGCCAGGTCGCCCATGCCCACCAGGGTGGCCTGGTTGGCGACGACGATGCCCGATTCCTTCAGCGCGATCAGCGCGAGGAACAGGCCGATGCCGGCGGCGATCGCCGAGCGCAGCGCCAGCGGGATGCTGTTGATGATCCACTCGCGGATGCGGAAGATCGAAATCACGAAGAACATGCACGCGGAGAGGAATACCGCACCGAGCGCCACCTGCCAGGTGTGGCCCATGTGCAGGACCACCGTGTAGGTGAAGAAGGCGTTCAGGCCCATGCCGGGCGCCAGGGCGATCGGGTAGTTGGCGATCAGGCCCATCACCGCCGAGCCGATGGCCGCGGCCAGGCAGGTGGCGACGAAGATCGCGCCCTTATCCATGCCGGTCTCGCCGAGGATGCTCGGGTTGACGAAGAGGATGTAGGCCATGGTCAGGAAGGTAGTGATACCCGCCAGGATCTCGGTGCGCACATTGGTGTTGTGTGCCTTGAGTTGGAACAGCTTTTCCAGCATGTTTGGCTCCCCGTGACGCGCTTGCGCCGTTATCGTTCTGGCCGGGAAAAGCAAGGTGCATGCCCAGGTGGGCCCTGCGCCTTTTCTTGTGACCGGCAAAAGGCGCGCATGATACCAGCTTGCCCTGAGCCGGAGAATTTCTGACCGGACCGCCAGCATCCGTTCGTCTGCAAGCTTAGTCGCGGGCGCCGACCAAGGGTGTGCAACTTGTGCGTTGGCGATGGTCTGACTCTGTATGACCCCGGCCTGACTGCGCCGCTCTGTCTGATTCCCCGTCGATGAAACGCTCTATTCCGATTCACGTCGCCTCATTTTTGGTCGCCGCCTTGTTGGGCGCCTGCGCCGGTGCGCCGCCGTCGGCGCCGCAGCACAGCTTCGACGTGCACGCCGTGGCCGAGAAGCCCACCGCCAGCACCCGCACGCTCGCCGATCCGCAGGGCAAGGCGGTGCTGGTGGCCACCCATCCCGCCTTGACCCAGCGCGACGTGCAGCGCGCCGAACTGGCCAGCGTAGCCGACGGCAAACCCGCCGTGCGCGTGCTGTTCACGCCCGAAGCCAGCCAGCGCCTGGCGACATTGACCCAAGAGGAGCAGGGCAAGGCCCTGGCGGTGGTCATCGACGGACAACTGCGCCTGCTGCCCAAGGTGACGCGGGTGGTGACCGACGGCCAGGTGATGCTCAAGGGCTTCGCCAGCCCGGCGGAGGCCCAGACACTGGTGCGCCGGCTCAACGAGCTGCGGGGTGCACCGGTACAGCCGGAGCAGAGGTCGGGCGGGCAGCCCTAGCTTCCCCATAAAAGGCAGAGCGGCTCTTCGTAGGAGCGAGCTTGCTCGCGAACCGCTCAACGGCGGTGCTGGGCTGGAATCCGTTCGCGAGCAAGCTCGCTCCTACCGGTTGGGTCGGCATGTGGGGAGAAACCAGGAGCAGGTTTTGCGTCGATGCCCTGGCGGCGGATAACGCTGGCGCGTTATGCGCCCTACGTACCTGCAAGGAACGTCTTTTGTAGGAGCGAGCTTGCTCGCGAACCGCATGACAAGGCGCTGACCTGGACACCGTTCGCGAGCAAGCTCGCTCCTACACGTCAGGCTTGAATGTTCAGGATAGCGCCCATGAAAAGCCCGGCATCTGCCGGGCTTTTCATGTCGCGTTCGCGGTTCGGCTTAGTTGCCGTACACCGGGAACTTGGCGCAGATGGCCTTGACCTTCTCGCGCACGCCGTCCACCACGGACTCGTCGCCCATGTTGGTCAGGATGTCGCAGATCCAGCCGGCCAGTTCGCGGCACTCGGCTTCCTTGAAGCCGCGGGTGGTCACGGCAGGGGTGCCGATGCGCAGGCCGGAGGTGACGAACGGCGAACGCGGGTCGTTCGGTACGCTGTTCTTGTTCACGGTGATGAAGGCACGACCCAGGGCGGCGTCGGCATCCTTACCGGTGATGTCCTGCTTGATCAGGGACAGCAGGAACAGGTGGTTCTGGGTACCGCCGGACACCACGTCGAAGCCGCGCTCGATGAACACGCTGGCCATGGCCTGGGCGTTCTTCAGGACCTGCTGCTGGTAGGCCTTGAACTCGGGCTGCAGGGCTTCCTTGAAGCACACGGCCTTGGCGGCGATCACGTGCTCCAGCGGGCCACCCTGGGCGCCCGGGAAGACGGCGGAGTTCAGCTTCTTCTCGATCTCTTCGTTCTTGCGAGCGAGGATCAGGCCGCCGCGCGGGCCGCGCAGGGTCTTGTGGGTGGTGGTGGTGACCACGTCGGCGAACGGCACCGGGTTCGGGTAGACGCCAGCGGCGACCAGACCGGCCACGTGGGCCATGTCGACGAACAGGTAGGCACCGACCTTGTCCGCGATGGCGCGGAAGCGGGCGAAGTCCAGGACCTGGGAGTAGGCGGAGAAGCCGGCGACGATCATCTTCGGCTTGTGCTCGACGGCCAGGCGCTCGACTTCGTCGTAGTCGATCAGGCCAGCGTCGGTGATGCCGTACTGCACGGCGTTGTACAGCTTGCCGGAGGAGGAGACGGAGGCGCCGTGGGTCAGGTGGCCGCCGTGGGCCAGGCTCATGCCCAGGATGGTGTCACCGGCCGACAGCAGGGCCAGGTAGACAGCGGCGTTGGCCTGGGAGCCGGCGTGCGGCTGGACGTTGGCGTAGTCGGCGCCGAACAGTTCCTTGGCGCGGTCGATGGCCAGTTGCTCGACGACGTCGACGTACTCGCAACCACCGTAGTAGCGCTTGCCCGGGTAGCCTTCGGCGTATTTGTTGGTCAGCACCGAACCCTGGGCTTCCATCACCGCCGGGCTGGTGTAGTTCTCGGAGGCGATGAGCTCGATGTGCTCTTCCTGGCGCTGGGCTTCCTGCTCCATCGCGGCGAAGAGTTCGGCATCGTAGCGGGCGAGGGTCAAATCACGGCTGAACATGGCGGTCCTCTTAAGGATCGGGTGCTGGGGAAAGGCGCGCATTCTAACCCAAGGCGCCGGTGCTGGCACATGAAAGGCGGTCATGTGGCTGACAAGCGGGGTTCAAGGCATCGAGGGGCGCGGATTGGCGAGCGGTTGGCACGCTGTGCCGGGCGTAGGAGCGGACTTCATCCGCGATCGATTCCCGGCGGCTTGGAGACGGCCGGTGGTACATCGCGGGCGGAGCCCGCTCCTACGAGATATATCGGTGCTCGGGTTGGCCCTCACCCTAACCCTCTCCCAGGGGGAGAGGGGACCGTTCGGCGCAGGATGAAGCCAATCTACCAGCCGGCAGGATCTGCCCCCTCTCCCTCCGGGAGAGGGCTGGGGTGAGGGGATGCATCGGCACGGATTCCCCGGAGGAAGACGGCTGCTGCTACGCACAGCCCGCCATCGAGCCGGGCGATCAGCCCAGCAGGAAGATGGCGTTGCTGGCGAACAGCGCGGCGAACTGGTCGGCCGGCACCGGGCGGCCGAAGAGGAAGCCTTGCACTTCGTCACAGCCGTGCTCGCGGAGGAATTCGAGCTGCTCGTGGCTCTCCACGCCCTCGGCGATCACCATCAGGTTCAGGCTGTGGGCCATGGCGATGATGGCGCGGGCGATCTGTGCGTCCTGCTCGCCGTGGGGCAGGCCGTCGACGAAGCTGCGGTCGATCTTCAGCACGTCGATGGGGAACTGCTTCAAATAGTTGAGCGACGAATAGCCGGTGCCGAAGTCGTCCACCGCAATCGCCAGGCCCAGGCGTTTAAGGCCCTGAAGGATCTGCATCGCCTGGGAAACGTCGCTCATCAGGATGCTTTCGGTCAGCTCCAGCTCCAGGCATGCCGGGGCGATGCCGGTGTCCGCGAGGATGCCGGCGATGCGTTCGCCCAACTGGCCGTCGGCGAACTGCCGGGCCGAGAGGTTCACGGAAATCTTCGGCACCCGCACCTTGTCGCGGTGCCAGGCACGCAGTTGCAGACAGGCCTGCTCCAGCAGCCAGTCGCCGACCTGGGCGACCAGGCCGAGCTCTTCCAGCACCGGCACGAACTCGGCCGGCGGGATCAGCCCGCGCTTGGGATGCTGCCAGCGCAGCAGCGCCTCGGCGCCGGTCAGGCGGCGGCCGTCACCGGTGAACTGCGGCTGGTAGTGGAGGATGAATTCTTCCTGCTCGATGGCGCGGCGCAGGTCGCTTTCCAGTTCCAGGCGCTCCAGGGCGCGGGCGTTCATCTCGGCCTGGTAGAACTGGAAGTTGTTCTTGCCCATTTCCTTGGCGTGGTACATCGCCGTGTCGGCGTTCTTCATCAATTGGCTGAGCTCGGCGCCGTCCTGCGGCGACAGCGCCACGCCGATGCTGGCGGTGACGAAGAACTCGCGGCCTTCCAGGGTGAAGGGGCGGGCGAGGCTGGAGAGGATCTGCTCGGCGACCTGGATCGCCTGTTTCAGCGCCTTCTCGCGGTCCTTCTGGCCGGGCAGCAGCAGGGTGAACTCGTCGCCGCCCATGCGCGCCACGGTGTCGTCGTCGCTGACGCACAGGCTCAGCCGCTCGGCCACTTCCTTGAGCATGCGATCGCCCGCGGCGTGGCCGAGGGAGTCGTTGATCGGCTTGAAGCGGTCGAGGTCGAGGAACATCAGCACCACCCACTGCTGGTGCCGTTCGGCCTGCAGCAGCGCGGTGTGCAGGCGGTCCTGGAACAGCGTGCGGTTGGGCAGGTGGGTCAGGGCGTCGTAGTAGGCCAGGCGGTGGATGCGCCGCTCGCTGGCCTTGCGCTCGCTGATGTCGCTGAAGAAGCAGACGAAGCTGACCAGGTCGCCTTCCTCGTCGTGCACCGCGGTGATGCCGACCCAGCTCGGGTACAGCTCGCCGTTCTTGCGCTTCTGCAGGATCTCGCCTTCCCAGCTGCCGCTCTTGAGCAGGCTTTCCATCACGTGCTTGAGCTGGTTGGCTTCCTGGCGGTCGGCGGTGAGCAGGCGCGGCAATTGGTCCAGCACTTCCTCGGCGGAGTAACCGGTGAGGCGGCTGAAGGAATCGTTGATCTGCACGATGTAGCCGGCCGGGTCGGTGACCATGATCGCCGCCGTGGAATGCTCGAATACCGTCGCCGCCATGCGCATCTCGCGTTCGGCGCGGCGTTGCTGGCTGACGTCGCGGGCGACGCCGAGCAGGCCTTCGAAGCGGCCATGGTCGTCCCACATCAGGGCGATGCGCAGCTCGACGGGAATCTTGTGGCCATCGGCGTGCAGGCAGTCGAGGCTGAACAGTTGCGGCTCGGCGTTCTCACGCAGTTCCGCCAGGCGCTTGGGCTCGCCGATGGCGGTGCGCACACGGTGCAGGAGTTCTTCCAGGCGTTCGAGCTGCGCCGGGTTGGCGGCCACCTGCTGGAAACCGTTGGCGAGCACCCATTCGGGGCTGTAGCCGAACACCTGCTGGATCGACGGGCTGATGTAGTTGAGCTTGACCTGGGCGTCGGTGGAGAGGATCACGTCGCTGATGCTCTCGGCGAGCATGCGGTAGCGGCGGCCGCTCTCGCGCAGGGAGTTGTGCGCCTCGACGGTGTCGGTGATGTCCTTGGCCACGCCGATCAGCCGCGCCACGCGGCCGCCCGCGTCGCGGGTGAAGGCCTGCTCGCGGATGTCGAACCAGTGCCAGCTGCCGTCGCGGTGGCGCCAGCGCAACTGGCTGTCCAGCAGCAGGCCGTCGCCCACCACCTGCTGCAGGTTGCGCACGCGCCAGTAGTATTCGACGTCGTCCGGGTGCAGCACCTTCTCCCAGAAACGCTCGCCCATCTCGCGCAGCTCGTCGCTGCTGTAGCCGAGCTGGTGGCCCAGGTTGTGGTTGCTGAAGATCACCCGGCGCGCCGCGATGTCGTGGATGTACAGGGTGTCGGGCACCGCGCGCACCGCGTCGGACCAGAACTTCTCACGCTCGATCAGCGACAGCTCGACCTGTTTGCGGCTGGTGATGTCCGACAAGCTGAGGGTGACGGCGTGGAAGTCCTGGATCATCTCCGGCACGCGCAGCTGCAGCCACAGGTGGCGCTGCTCGCCCTGGCGGGTATGGATGCAGGCTTCCAGCTCGACCATGCCGTGGCCGTGCAGCACGGCTTCGAGCACCTTGCTGCGCACGCCGTCCGGGCGCATGCCCGCACCGCCGACGAGGATCTGCCAGGCCTGTTCGGTGGTGCTCACGCCCATCAGGCGCTTGGCGACATTGTTGATCTCGGTGATGCGCACCTGGCGCAGCAGCCAGTGCAGGCGCTCGGGTTGTGTCGCCAGCCAGTCGTGCAGGTCGCTCTGGCGGCGCAGGTTGAGATCCACCAGGCTCTGGCGCAGGGCGGACAGGTCGAGCACGCAGAGCGCGACGCCGACGCCATCGAAGATGTCCTGGTAGCGCCGGCGGGTTTCCTCGAGGATGTGCAGCGCCTGCTGCTCCTCGGTGACGTCGCGCAGCACCCAGACCTGCCTGCCCTGGGGCAGGTTGCCGCGCAGCACCCAGCTGCGCTCCGCCGAGACGGGGCTGTCGTCCAGCGAGTGGTGGCTGACGGCGAACAGCCGGGCCTGGCCGCTGTCGTTCACGCGTACCAGCTCCGCGGTGCTGTCGGCCGAGGCGTCGGCATTGTTGAGCGCGCCGCCAAGGCCGGGCAGCAGTTCCAGCAGGTGATGATCGCCGGCCTTGTCGGCAGCGATGCCGAACAGTTGCTCGGCCTGGGGGTTGAGGTAGGCGAGGCGGCCGTCGGCGTGGGTCACCAGCACGCGCTCGTCGATGGCGCCCAGCGCTTGCGCGGCCTGGCGCAGCCCCTGCTGCGACTCCACGGTCAAGGCCCGCAGGTTCTGCTGTTCACGTTGCAGGCGCAGCAGGGCGGCGCCGGCGATACCGCCCAGCACCAACAGCAGCGCCAGTTCGCCGCCCAGGCGCGGCAGCAGCGTGGCGCGAACCTGGCGGTCGTCGAATTGCGGGTGCAACTGCCAGTCGGTGTTCGCAATGGCCAGGCCGTTCAGGCTCTGCGCCTGTTCCAGCGGCGAGGCGGCCGACAGCGGGCCGGGACGGTAGCCGCTGGAGCGGCCGAGGACCTTCTGCTGAACGTCGTCGACCAGGATCCAGGCCGGCGACTCGGGATGGATCTGCTTCGCCCAGCCCTGCCGGGCGACCTTCTCGTCGAGGCGAATGACGCTGTCGCCTTCACCTTCCTCGGTGGCCTTCAGCCAGACATAGAAGTGGCCGCCGTTGTCCTCGCTGAAGGCATAGTGGTAGCCCTGCTGCGCGCTGCGCTGGCGCAAGGCCCTGATGAACGCCGCATCCTTGATGCCGCTGGCGGTATCGCGAATGGGCCAGCCGTCGGCATCCAGGCGGACCAGGCTGTGGAAGGCCGGGTAGATGTGCCTGAGGCCGGCGATCAGCGGCGCGTGCACGTCGCCGGGTTCGCGGTCCTGCTCCTGCTGCAGCAGGGCTTGCGCCGCCACGGCCTTGAGCTCCAGGGTCAGGGCGATGCGCTGGGCCATCTGTTCGCCATGCAGCATGACCCGCTCACGCTCGAAGCGCTCCTGGCTGCGGAGCTCCTGGTGCAGTTGCCAGCCCAGCAGGCCGAGCATGAACAGCACCAGCAGCACCAGCGCGGTCCGGGTCGCCACGCGGCCAGGCCTGACCAGGGCGTCCCGAGGAGTGGGGGGAAAGATAGGCAAGGACTTAAGGACCTGGGGCGATACGGCTGAATTCGGCGCAGGCTAGGATGCCCGGAAAGCCGGCGAAGTGCCAGTATGGCCGACGAGCGTCGTTTGCCCTTCCTGGCTCATTCCGGTAGCTTTGCCGCACGCGCGCGTCTGAAATGCGGCGAAAGTGCGCTGCATAAAGTACATCCGCAGCGAGTCCTGCGCGAAGGGCCGTCCATCGGCCGTTTGCGCCCGCGGCCAGCCTGCTCCCGAGTGTTTGAGCGCTGCCGCTCCGGCCCACCGGGCCGGCGTTCCGGAACCTGCCGTCGTCCGTTCCGGCTATCCCGATCATCCATTCATCCCAGAAGTCAGGTATCCATGGCTCAATACGTCTACACCATGCACCGGGTCGGCAAGGTCGTGCCGCCCAAGCGTGAAATCCTCAAGGACATCTCCCTGTCGTTCTTCCCTGGCGCCAAGATCGGCGTGCTGGGCCTGAACGGCGCGGGTAAATCCACCCTGCTGCGCATCATGGCCGGCGTCGATACCGAGATCGAAGGTGAAGCCCGCCCGATGCCCGGCATCAACGTCGGTTACCTGCCGCAGGAGCCCAAGCTCGACCCGCAGGCCACCGTGCGCGAGATCGTCGAAGAGGCCGTCGGTCAGATCAAGGCAGCCCAGGCTCGCCTGGACGAGGTCTACGCCGCCTACGCCGAGCCGGACGCCGACTTCGACGCCCTGGCTGCCGAGCAGGCGAAGCTGGAGGCCATCCTCCAGGCTTCCGACGGCCACAACCTGGAGCGCCAGCTGGAAGTCGCCGCCGACGCCCTGCGCCTGCCGCCGTGGGACGCCAAGATTGAACACCTCTCCGGTGGCGAGAAGCGCCGTGTGGCGCTGTGCCGCCTGCTGCTGTCCGCGCCGGACATGCTGCTGCTCGACGAACCGACCAACCACCTGGACGCCGACTCCGTCGCCTGGCTGGAGCACTTCCTCCACGACTTCCCGGGCACCGTGGTGGCGATCACCCACGACCGCTACTTCCTCGACAACGTTGCCGGCTGGATCCTCGAACTCGACCGTGGCCACGGCATCCCGTTCGAAGGCAACTACTCCGGCTGGCTGGAATCCAAGGCCAACCGCCTGGCCCAGGAAGCCAAGCAGGAAGCCTCCCACGCCAAGGCCATGAAGGCCGAACTGGAGTGGGTACGCCAGGGCGCCAAGGGTCGCCAGGCCAAGTCCAAGGCCCGTCTGCAACGCTTCGAGGAACTGCAATCGCAGGAATTCCAGAAGCGCAGCGAGACCAACGAGATCTACATTCCGGCCGGCCCGCGCCTGGGCGACAAGGTCATCGAGCTGCACAACGTCACCAAGGGCTACGGCGAGCGCGTGCTGATCGACAACCTGTCGCTGAGCATTCCCAAGGGCGCCATCGTCGGCGTGATCGGCGGCAACGGCGCGGGTAAATCGACCCTGTTCCGCATGCTGACCGGCAAGGAGCAACCGGACTCGGGCACCATCGAGATCGGCGAAACCGTGCAGATCGCCAGCGTCGACCAGAGCCGCGAAATCCTCGAAGGCAACAAGACCGTGTGGGAGCAGGTTTCCGACGGCTTCGAGCAGATCAAGATCGGCAACTACGAAGTCCCGTCGCGCAGCTACGTCGGCCGCTTCAACTTCAAGGGCGGCGACCAGCAGAAGTTCGTCAAGGACCTCTCCGGTGGTGAGCGTGGCCGCCTGCACCTGGCCCTGACCCTGAAGCAGGGCGGCAACGTGCTGCTGCTCGACGAACCGTCCAACGACCTCGACGTGGAAACCCTGCGTGCGCTGGAAGAAGCGCTGCTGGACTTCCCCGGCGCCGCCATCGTGATTTCCCACGATCGCTGGTTCCTGGACCGCATCGCGACCCACATCCTCTCCTACGAGGACGACGGCAAGGTGGTCTTCTTCGAAGGCAACTACACCGAGTTCGAAGCCGACCGTAAGAAACGCCTGGGCGACGCGGCCTCGCAGCCGCACCGCGTGCGTTACAAGAAGCTGGCGTAAGCCGCTTCTGCAGGAAAACGGGGCCTTCGGGCCCCGTTTTCGTTTCTGCTGCGGCCTTTACGGCCGGCTCAGCGGCTGCGCTTGAGATCATCCAGCGCGCGGCGCTGTTCCTCCAGCTGGCGCTGCAGTGTGTCGATTTGCCGCGCCTGGTCCTGCAGGGTGCGTTGCTGGTCTTCCAGTTGGCGCGCCATGCGCTGCAGGTCGTCCGTGCTGAAGTTCGACTTGTGGATCACTTCGCTGTCGAATGTATCCGCCACCAGCAGCGCGCCAGACTCGGTGAAGTTGCCCAGTTTCATGGCCCCGAGAGCCGGCAGGGCGAGGCAGGCGGTGAGGGCGGCAAGGGCGACGAGGGGGCGGCTGGGCATGGTCATGATCCTGGAAGATGTGAGCGGATGGATGCAATGATCTATTGATTTTGTATACAGGAATCTGGTTTTCTGCCGCTCTGGCAGACGTGGGAATTATATTTTTTGCACCATAAAGATTCAGAAAAGCGTCACGCTGCACTATCTCAGTGCGGTGTGGGTTGCTAGAGTCTGCCGGCAAAAAAAGCGTTACATAACCAGAAAAGTACCGGTGTAGACATGATGCAATCCGTTGATTCGTTTCTCGAGCGCCTCAAGCGGCGCGACCCCGACCAGCCCGAATTCCACCAGGCGGTGGAAGAGGTGCTGCGCTCCCTGTGGCCCTTCCTCCAAGCCAACCCGCGTTACCTGCAGGCAGGCATCGTCGAGCGCATCGTCGAACCTGAACGCGCGATCCTGTTCCGCGTGCCGTGGATGGACGATGCCGGGCGAGTGCGGGTCAACCGGGGCTTCCGCATCCAGATGAGCAGCGCCATCGGCCCGTACAAGGGCGGCCTGCGCTTCCACCCCTCGGTGAACCTGGGCGTGCTGAAATTCCTCGCCTTCGAGCAGGTCTTCAAGAACTCCCTGACCTCGCTGCCCATGGGCGGCGGCAAGGGCGGTTCGGACTTCGACCCCAAGGGCAAGAGCGACCTCGAGGTCATGCGCTTCTGCCAGTCGTTCATGAGCGAGCTGTTCCGTCACGTCGGCGCGGACCTCGATGTGCCGGCCGGTGACATCGGCGTTGGCGCGCGCGAGATCGGCTACCTGTTCGGCCAGTACAAGCGCCTGTCCAACGAGTTCACCTCGGTGCTGACCGGCAAGGGCATGTCCTACGGCGGCAGCCTGATCCGCCCGGAAGCCACCGGCTACGGCTGCGTGTACTTCGCCCAGGAAATGCTCAAGGCCCGCGAAAGCGGCTTCGACGGCCAGCGCGTGGCCATCTCCGGCTCCGGCAACGTGGCGCAGTACGCCGCGCAGAAGGTCATGGAACTGGGGGGCAAGGTGATCTCGCTGTCCGATTCCGAGGGCACGCTGTTCTTCGAGGCCGGCCTGACCCTGGCGCAGTGGGACGAAATGATGGAGTTGAAGAACGTCCGTCGCGGTCGCCTCAGCGAGATGGCAGGCCCGGGCCTGCGCTTCCTGGCGGGCCAGCGCCCGTGGTCGCTGGCCTGCGACATCGCGCTGCCCTGCGCCACCCAGAACGAGCTGGATGCCGACGACGCGCGCACCCTGCTGGCCAACGGCTGCATCTGCGTGGCCGAAGGCGCGAACATGCCGTCGACGCTGGAGGCGGTGGATATCTTCCTCGAGGCCGGCATCCTCTACGCGCCGGGCAAGGCCTCCAACGCCGGCGGCGTCGCCACCAGCGGCCTGGAGATGAGCCAGAACGCCATGCGCCTGCTGTGGACCGCAGGTGAAGTGGACCAACGCCTGCACGGCATCATGCAGAACATCCACCATGCCTGCGTTGCCTATGGCGAGGAAAACGGCCGGATCAACTACGTGAAGGGCGCCAACATCGCCGGCTTCGTCAAGGTTGCCGACGCCATGCTGGCCCAGGGCGTGGTCTGATCGCTCCCCGGAAATGAAAGACGGGCCCGATGGGCCCGTTTTTCATGTCACCCGGCTTGGCGCGGGCTGCCCTTCGCAGGAGCGAGCCTGCTCGCGAACCCGCCCAACGCCGAAGTCGCCGGGAGGTTGTTTCGCGAGCAAGTGCGCTCCTACCTGCCCGCTATCAATCCACGGGTTTGGGCGTGGTCGCGGTGCTCGGCGGCAGCAGCGGGTATTCCACCGTGGGCTGCTTGCCGGTGACGGTCTTGAGGAAAGCGACGATATCGCCAACTTCTTCGTCGTTGAGCTGTTTGCCCAACTGCGCGTTGCCCATGATCTTCACCGCTTCGTCCAGGCTCCAGACCTGCCCGCTGTGGAAGTAGGGCGCGGTCAGCGCGACGTTTCGCAGGGGCGCGGCGCGGAAGACGTATTCGTCGTTCTCGGTCTTGGTCACTTCGAAGCGACCCTTGTCGCCGCTGGGCAGGATCTTGTCGTCGGGCTTCTTCACCAGGCCGAACGGGAAGTACGCCTGGCCACCCAGGTTCACGCCGTTGTGGCAGGCGATGCAGCCGGCGCTCATGAAGGTCTGCAGGCCCTTTTTCTCCTGCTCGTTCATCGCCTTGTCGTCGCCCTTGAGGTAGAGGTCGAAGCGCGAGTCCGGGGTGATCAGGGTCGACTCGAAGGCCTGAATGGCCCGCGCCATGTTGTCGAAGCTCACCGGTTGCGGGTCTTTCGGGAAGGCCTTGCCGAAGGCCGCGACATACTCGGGCATGCTCTGCAGGGTCAGCTCGACGTTCTTCGGCGTGTTGTGCATTTCCACCGGGTTCTGCACCGGACCCTTGGCCTGTTCTTCCAGGTCCTTGGCGCGGCCATCCCAGAACTGCGCGACGTTGAACACAGCGTTGAATACCGTGGGCGAGTTGCGCGCACCCTTCTGCCATTCGTGGCCGCTGGAGGTGGGCACGTTGTCGGCGCCGCCGGTGCCGATGTTGTGGCAGGTATTGCAGCTGATCACGTGGCTGGCGGACAGGCGCGGTTCGAAGAACAACTGCCGGCCCAGCGTCACCTGGTCAGGGTTCAGCGTGTCGCTGGGTTTCTCGGGGATGGGCTTGAAGATGCCATTGGCCTGGTCACGCAGGGCGTCGGCATTCGCGGCTGCCGATGCCGCGCCGAGGGCCAGCAGTAGGCTGCCCAGGGCGAGTTTTCTGAAGGGCTGCATGTGGGGTCTCCTTGTCTCAGGCTATTGGTTGTTGTCTGAGTTCAAGGAGAGGTCAGTGGGGCGGGGGAGGGCTTGATCGACGTCAAGCGCGGGACTTTGTCGGCCGCGCAATGATGCCGCAGTCTCAGTTGGCGCGCAGTGCGCGCGACAGGGCGCGGTCCTTTTCCTGTTCCCAGTCGCGGTCCCGGTCGCTGTTGCGCTGTTCCTCGTACTGCTGGCGTTCCTGGCTTACGCGCATGGCCTGGCATTGCTGGAAGCCGTCGTTCCAGCCCAGGGCATATCTGGGCTCGTCCAGGTAACGCGGCACGTTCTTGCGGAATTCGCCGCCGATGGCGCCGGCCGCCTGGCGACCGCTGCCGCAGCCGTCGTCATAGCCGTCGGCATAGGCGGGCGGGTAGCCCTGGGCAATCAGGCTTTCGTGGGTGGTTTCGCAGCCGGCGAGCAGCGCGGCGCAGAACAGGATGAGGGTGGCGCGGTGCGCCATGGGAGCTCCCGTGTACCGATAAGGCGGGCACACGCGCCGGCAGAGGAAGCGCCACTCGAGGTGGCATGGCGCGACTCTAGCCAGCGGCTGGTGAGAAAAGCGTCAAGCCGGCGTGATGCGGATGTGCTGGCCGCCGGCGTGACGCGCCTCGAATGCGATGCGCACCGGCAGGAAGGCTTCGATCACCGTGCGGTTGCTCAGCAGATGGTCGCTCGCCACCGGCGTGGTGAAGCTGCCGCCGCCGGCCAGGGCCAGGGGCAGCAGCAACTGGTCGGCCAGATGCTCCTCGACGCTCGTACCGCTGCGGCGCCAGTCATCGGCCTGGCGCAGCGCCTGGCTGGCGACGCGCTCGGCGCTGACCCCGGGCTGGCCGAAGGCGCAGAACGCCAGGGTCAACTGCTCGCACGCGATCTCCAGCAGCAAGGCGTTGCCCGGCCCCTGGTCTTCCGGCAGGCGGACGACCTGAACGGACGCCGCGCGCCAATCCTGGTGCCGCTTCACCTTCTCCAGCTCGCGATCCCCCACGTGACCGGGAATGGCCGCCAGCAGGGCGCGGGCTGAACGCGACAGAATCGCCCCCGCTTCCGGCAGATGCAGTGGCCGCAGCTCGCCGGGCGCGACGCGCACCCGCAGTTCACCTCCTCCGGCCGGCATGAAGCCATGGCGCAGCAGGTCGAAGTCGACCGTCGCGCCCATGCGCCGCAACAGCGGCAGCCAGCTGCGCTCGATGAAGTCCGCCGGCGGCGCCAACGGATTGTGCGTGCCCCCCGTGATCGCCAGGCTGCTCGGCCCATCGGCGAACAACAGGGCCGGCAGCAGCGTCTGCAACACCAGCACGGCGCTGCCCGCGCTGCCGATGGCGAAACGGTAGTCGCCACCGCGAACCGCACCGGGGCGGAAGGTCAGGCTGCGCGCGCCGAGCTCATCGCCCTGCACCGTCGCGCCGCAGACCTCCGCCGCCGCGCGCACGGCCGTCAGGTGCTGACGCAGCAGCCCCGGCCGCGAACGCCGGCCACGGATGTTGACGATGCGCAGCGCCTTGCCGGTGATCATCGACAGGCTCAGCGCACTGCGCAGGATCTGCCCGCCGCCGTCGGCGCCGTCGAGTTCGATCAGGTCCTTGTTCATCGGGCATACGTCCTCACCTGATCGCGCAGGAAGTGGTCCAGGCGCTGCGTGTCGCGGCAGCCGCCACAGGGTGCGCCGAGGTCTTCCGCGCGTTGCAGCTCTACCTCGATCAGCCGGTGCAGTGCCGGGCGCGCCGGGCCGTATTCCGCCTCCACCGCCTGGCGCTTGAGCGCCAGCAGTTCCTCGACTTCGGCACGCTGTGCGGCGTTGTCGAGGGTGGCCTCCATCAGCGTCTCGAAGACCATCGGCGGCATGCCGAGGTCCTGGTCGATCCAGCGCACGGCCAGCAGCGGGCGCAACACGTAGAGGTACTTCTTGTAGCGAACCTCCTCGCCCTGCAGATAGCCACGGAAGTTCTTCCTGGCCATCGACAGGTAATGCGCTCGCGCAGCGGCGGGGGAGTAGAAGTCCCGTGCCAGTTGGCGCAGTGCCTCGGCCGCCGCCGGTTCGCTGCGGTACACCAGCGGCGAGTCCAGCCATTCCAGCAGTGTCGGGTTGGACTTGCGCAGCAGCCTCAGGGTCTTGCGAAGTTCCCAGCCGCTGAGGTCCAGTTCGTCGGTCAGCGGGCGTTCCAGCACGTCGCGCGGTTCGTCCACGCGCAGGTACCACTCCGGTTGATGCACGTAGACGAAGCGCACATCGTAGTCGCTATCCGGCGAGGCGAAGCCCCTGGCGCGGCTGCCCGACTCGCACGCATAGAGCACCGTCACGCCGTGCTCCTGTTCCAGTCTTGCCAGTTCCTCCAGTACCCGTTCGCGCATGGCGGCGGGGAGGGGATGGCGTTCTTCCTTGTTCATGTTCCGTTTCCTTGTCTTGCTGTCGGCGCGGGCCCGTCCGGCCCGCGCCGTTCTATCCTTTCACGCACACCACCTGACGCAGGGTATGCAGCACTTCCACCAGCTCGCGCTGGGCGTCCATCACGGCGTCGATGTCCTTGTAGGCCATCGGGATCTCGTCGATCACATCCGCATCCTTGCGGCATTCGACGTGGGCGGTGGCGCGCACCTGGTCTTCGACGCTGAACAGCTTCTTCGCCTTCGTCCGGCTCATGGTGCGGCCGGCGCCGTGGCTGCACGAGCAGAACGCTTCCTCGTTGCCCAGTCCGCGGACGATGAAGCTCTTGGCGCCCATCGAACCCGGAATGATGCCGAGCTGGCCCTTCTGCGCGGACACCGCCCCCTTGCGCGTCACCAGCACTTCTTCGCCGAAGTGGCGCTCCTTCTGCACGTAGTTGTGGTGGCAGTTCACCGCTTCCAGGCTCGCTTCGAACGGCTTGCGAATGACCTGCCGCGCCGCGGCGATCACCGCGCGCATCATCAGTTCGCGGTTCTGCCGGGCGAAGTCCTGGGCCCAGCCCACGGCTTCCACATAGTCGTCGAAGTGCCGGCTGCCTTCCTCGAAGTAGGCCAGGTCACGGTCCGGCAGGTTGGCGATGTGCTGGCGCATATCGGCCTGGGCCAGTTCGATGAACAGGTTGCCGATGGCGTTACCCACGCCGCGCGATCCGCTGTGCAGCATGAACCAGACGCGGTTGGCCTCGTCCAGGCAGACCTCGATGAAGTGGTTGCCGGTGCCGAGGGTCCCCAGGTGCTTGCGGTTGTTGGTTTTCTCCAGCTTCGGGTACTTGTCGGTGATCACCTTGAAACGCCCCGCCAGCGCCTTCCATGCGTCATCGGCATGCCCGGGTACATCTTCCCAGGCGCCCTGGTCGCGGCGGCCGAAGGTCTTGCCGTGGGGCACGGCCTTTTCGATGGCGGTGCGCAGGCCGTGCAGGTTGTCCGGCAGGTCCGCGGCCACCAGCGAGGTGCGCGCGGCGATCATGCCGCAGCCGATATCCACACCCACGGCGGCCGGGATGATGGCGCCCTGGGTAGGGATCACGCTGCCGATGGTCGAGCCCTTGCCCAGGTGCACGTCCGGCATCACGGCCAGGTGCTTGAAGATGAAGGGCATCTTCGCGGTGTTCATCAGTTGCTGCTTCGCGTCGTCCTCCACCGGCACGCCCTGGGTCCAGAGCTTGATCGGTTTGCCGTTGGCGACTTCCAGCAGTTGGAAGGTTTGGGTGCTCATGTTTCGATGCTCTCTTGTTGCGTGGCGACCTGGCCGGCAGCGCGCTGCGCCCGGCCATCGCGAATGCGTTTGTTCAATCGACAGGCGCGGCAGCGTATCGCTGTGGAATACACCTGTCCCTGACAGTCTTCGTACCACCATTTCTGCTGCGCGGCGGTCCAGGTCTGCCGGACACCGCAGTCCCGGCAGGTGAACTCCTGGTCCTCGTACCAGCCACGGCGCACGAACAATGGGTCGCCGTAGCTGTTGTAGGGTGCCAGGTTCGAGGGCGTGACCGGGAAGCTGCCGGGCGGTCCGGGGCGGTGCCCGGGGCGCCTGGCCTGCTCGGCTTTCCATGCCTTGCGCCGTTCGCGCTTCTGGCGGATTTCCTGACGGCGCTGCTTGTTGCTCTTCACGTTGCCGACTCCTGCGCCGTGCAGGCCTTTGTCAGGCCTGCTTCAGCGTCACCAGTCCATTCAATACCTGATCCAGGCCGCCGAATACCGAGATACGGTCGATTCGTTCGGCGACCCGCTCCAGGGTCTCCAGTTCCTTCAGGCGCAGGGCGGTGGGGTTGTCCTCCATCACCTTGGCCGTGTTCAGCAGCGAGCGGGTCGCCGAGGTCTCTTCGCGACGGCGGATCACGTTCGCTTGCGCAGCCTTTTCCGCCTCCACCACCTGGGCGAGCAGGGTCTTCATCTCGCCGGGCAGGATGATGTCGCGCACACCCAGGCCGCTGATTTCGATGCCGGTGCCCGGCAGCCGCTCGTTGAGGTAGGCGCTGACCGAGTCGTCGATGAGCTGCTTGTTCTCCAGCAACTCGTCCAGCGAACGGGTGCCCACCGCCGCGCGCAGGCCGAACTGCAACTCGCGGTAAAGGTGCTCCAGTGGCTTGGACAGGCTGGAAAACGCCGTCAGCACATCGCTGTAACGCCAGTTGGCGGCCAGGTTCAGGCGCAGGCTCACCTTGTCACGGGTGAGGATTTCCTGGCCGCTGACTTCCAGCGCCTGGATCCGCGTATCGATCAGCTCCACGCTCACCTGGCGGTTGTAGCGCCAGAAGCCGTACTGGCCCGCCGGCAGCAACTCGACCACCGCACCGTCGACCTTCAGCACGCCGACCTGGTAGGCCGGCACCAGGGTCACCAGCAGCGCCTCGGCGCCGATCACGCTGCGGCCGCGCAGGTTGCCCTGCATCTGCTACAGCAACGCCGGAGCGACACGGTACTCCTGGCTCAGGTCGATGCGCTCCAGGCGCTGCTCGGTCTGGCCTTTCCAGTACAACCGGCGGCTGCCCGGCGCGAGGATTTCCGCCAGCACGCCGTCCTCGAAGCGCAGCCCGGCCTCGTTCTCGGCCAGGTCCATGCGGGTGAAATGGCGCTCGACCAGCGCCGGCTCGGACTGGCGCAGGTAGCCGGCCAGGCGGTGTTCGAACAGCGGGGTGTTCAGGCTGAAGGTTTCCACGCTCAGGCGGTTGTACAGGTCCAGGTGGCGGTAAATGCCCGGCTCGAGGATCGCCAGGAAATCGCCCTCGGAGTACAGCAGGCCGCGTTCGTTCTTCTTCACGGTAAAGCGCTTCAGCAGTTTCATCTTTTTCGTCCTTCTTCTGTTGTCCTGGGTGCCGGTGTCCGCCGGCCCGTCGGGTGGCGAGGCGGGGGCTCGCGAGAGCCAGGTGCTGCGGACTGCCTGTCCATTGCGCCGAATCCTTCGGCCAGCATCTGCCTTGTCGCGGGCCCGGTCCTCGCACCGGGCGGGTCGGCGGTGGCTTCGGGTCCCTGGCGTATCCGGCCTTCCTGGCCTCTTTGCGCCTGTCCCGTCGCCCACCGGCGGGGTGTTGCCTTCATGAGTAGCTGCCTTAACTGGGCAGTGTTCGAGCGGGAGTCGAACCCGCGACAGGCCATTTCTTGGATGGCTGCTCTACCGGACTGAGCTATCGAACGGCGCGGGCAGGATTCGAACCTGCGACGGCTCCAGCAACGTGGAGTGCTCTACCGGGCTGAGCTACCGCGCCATCGACCGTGACTGCTGCAGCGGCATGCCCGAAGCCGACACCAGGGGTGGGCTTGGGCACCGGCGGGGTTGGAACCCCTGCCCGTGGGCTGCATCAGCGATGCGGTCGAGGGAGATATAGCGAGGGGCGTGCCAGGTTGGCTTTCGATGGGTGTGGTGTGTTTTCAAATTATTGATAAATAACGATTTAATTTTATTTGCGGTGTAAATTTCCGAGTTTGAGGATTGGCCGGTTCTGGGATTTATGGATATGCTGAGATCGTTGTTTATCTTTATGGATAAAAGATGAAAGCCAAGAAAACCGTCGCCATCGGCTTCCTCGGTTCCACCCTGGACCGCGTCGGCAAGGGCGCGGCGCGCTGGCAGAAGTGGCGGCCGACGGTCGGCCTGTGCCAGCAGCAGGACCTGCTGATCGACCGTCTGGAGCTGATCCACGGGCTGGATGCGCGGGACCTCAGCCTGGCCGAGCGTATCGCTGCCGACGTGCGCCACGTGTCCCCGGAAACCGAGGTGCGCCTGCAGCCCATGGCGTTGCGCAACCCGTGGGACTTCGAGGAGGTCTACGGCGCGCTGCATGATTTCGTCGGCGGCTATGCCTTCGATACCGAGCACGAGGATTACCTGGTGCATATCACCACCGGGACCCACGTCGCGCAGATCTGCTGGTTCCTCCTCACCGAGGCGCGTTACCTGCCCGCGCGGCTGGTGCAGGCATCGCCGTCGCGGCGCAAGGACGAGGCGCGGCAGCCGGAAGGAACCGTCGCGGTCATCGACCTCGACCTGTCGCGCTACGACCGCATCGCCACGCGCTTTCGCCGCGAGCAGGAGGAGAGTCTCGCTTTCCTCAAGTCCGGCATCGCCACGCGCAACGCCGAGTTCAACCGTTCCATCGAGCAGATCGAGCGGGTCGCCGGGCGTTCCCGCGCGCCCATGCTGCTGATCGGCCCGACGGGCGCGGGCAAATCCTTTCTCGCCCGCCGCGTCTACGAGCTCAAGCGCGCGCGGCACCAGTTCCAGGGCCGCTTCGTCGAGGTGAACTGCGCAACATTGCGCGGCGACGGCGCCATGTCCGCGCTGTTCGGCCACATCAAGGGCGCCTTCACCGGCGCGCAGAACGCCCGCGAAGGGCTGCTGCGCGCGGCGGACGGCGGCATGCTGTTCCTCGACGAGATCGGCGAACTGGGCCTGGACGAGCAGGCCATGCTGCTCAAGGCCATCGAGGAAAAACGCTTCTTCCCCCTGGGCGCGGACCGCGAGGTGGGCAGCGACTTCCAGTTGATCGCCGGCACCCACCGCGACCTGCGCGAACGAGTGGCCGAAGGGCTGTTCCGCGAGGACCTGTTCGCCCGCATCAACCTCTGGACCTTCGACCTGCCTGGGCTGGCCGGGCGTCGAGAGGACATCGAGCCGAACATCGACTTCGAACTGGAGCGCCATGCCCGCGAGCAGGGTCGCCTGGTGCGCTTCAACCGCGAAGCGCGGACGCGCTACCTGGCATTCGCCAACTCGGCGCAAGCGCTGTGGAGCGGCAACTTCCGCGAGCTGTCGGCGTCCATCACGCGCATGGCGACCCTGGCCGACAGCGGGCGGATCGACGAGGCGTTGGTGGAGGAGGAGATCGGCCGGTTGCGCCGCTCCTGGGGCGCCGCGCAGGCCCAGGGGCCGCTGGATCGATGGCTGGGGGAGGGTGCCGAGGCGCTGGACCTGTTCGATCGCCTGCAACTGGAAGCGGTGATCGACGTCTGCCGGCAGGCGCGGAGCCTGTCCGATGCCGGTCGCCAGCTGTTCGCCGTCTCGCGACAGGAGAAGCAGAACCCCAACGACGCCGACCGCCTGCGCAAATACCTGGCGCGCTTCGGGCTGGACTGGGCGTCGTTGCGGGACTGAGGCGCCACGCGCCTCAGTAGTGGTACCAGCGCAGCTCCAGCATCACTTCGCTGCGCGGGCTGGCCTCGTGGCTGAACTCGCGCTGGGCCGACAGGCGCAGGCCGAGGTTGCGGCCCAGTTCCACCTGCTGGCCGAAGCTCAGGGTGCGGCGCACTTCGCCGTTGTGGAAGTAGTCGCCCTTGCCTTCCAGGCTGAGGTTGCCCAGCGGGTTGCTCCACAGCATGCCGGTGTCGAAGCCCATGGCCGGCGCGATGGTGGCGGCGAAGTCGGGGTTGTTCTCGATGCGGGCCGTGCCCAGGGCATAGGCTTGCAGGTCGTCGGTCAGCTTCCAGCTGCCGCCGGCGCCGCCGTTGAGGTGGCCGACGAGGGTATCGTGGTCATTGTCGCTGTGCTTGCCGATCACCCGCTCCCAGCCGCCGGCGACCTGCCACGAGAGCGGCTTGAGCAGCTCGTTGCGCGGCGTCATGGAGCGGATGGTGACCAGGTCCAGCTGCTGCAATTGCCAGCGGTTGCCTTCGTACTGGCGCAGCTTGAGCTGGCCGAGTTCGATCTGCGCGCCGAGGGGGAAGCCGTACGCGTTGTCGTCGAGGTCGTGGTAGGCCATGCGCAGGCCATACTGGGCGAAGGCTTCGCCGTCGCGGCTGCCGGCGCCGATCTGCCAGGTGCGCGACTCGTGACCGTCCTCCGGCTGGCCGGGGCGTTCCACGGCCAGTGCCGGCGGCGGATTGCGGTTGATCGCCTTGAGCAGGTTGTAGCTGCGCGAGGCGGTGGATTGGTCGCGCTCCTGGCCGGTGGCGCGGTAACGCACCAGGCGGAAGGCCGTGTCCTGCACCAGCGCCTGGCGATCGGCGGGCAGGGCGGCGAATGCGGGGCTCTGCAGCTGGCTGTCGTCGTCGGCGATCTGGCGTGCCAGCACCTTCTCGTCATGGCTCAGGGGCTCGCCGCGGGCGAGCAGCTCGCGCTCGCGGGACGGGCGATAGTCGATCCGCTCGATCAGCCCGGCGTCCTTCACCGCGCGCACCGTGTCGGTGGGGATGGCGGTGAGGGGGAAGTGATCGGTGAGTTCGGTGCCGGGGCGGGCGATCTCCAGCAGCTCCAGCAGGCGGAACGAGCAGTTCTCGTCGAAGAAGTAGTACTTGAAGCGGATCTGCTTCAGCTCCCAGACGTGCTCGACCATGCGCGCGGTTTCTTCCGGCGTCAGGTTCAGGCGGTATTCCCAGAGGTCGCGGTTCTCCAGGCGGCTGTATTCGGAAAGCTTCTCGCGGTAGGGCACCAGGGCGAACAGGCCGGGGTAGCCGCCCATCAGGCCTTTCCAGGCGTAGAGGATGCTGTTGTCCATGCCCTCGATGTAGGCGCCGAAGTTGAGCGCGTAGCTGAGCAGGGCGGTGTGGTCGGAGTCGACGTCGGCCTGGTCGATGCGCAGCAGCGTGTGGCCGAACATCGAGGACGGGCTGTTCAGGTAGGCGGCCGGGAACACCAGCACGGCGCTGTGCGGGTTGATGTCGTGGTACCAGGTGGTGAATTCCTTGCACTCCACCGCCGGCAGGTCATCGAGCTGCAATTGCTGGCGCAGCCAGCGGGTGCGCGCCGGATAGACGCACTGGGCGTGCTTGTCGCCGAGGCTCGCCGGGGCGTAGAGGGCGTTCACGGTGGCGGCCAGTTCCGCGTCGGGGTGGCGGTCTCCGTCCGCGGCGAGGAAGAACTTCGGGTCGTCGACGAAGCTGCGCCAGCCACCGAGCTTGGCGTGTTCGTAGTGACCCAGGGCCAGCCAGTAGGGTTCGTCAGCCAGCGATTGCAGGCGTTGCGGGTCGATCTGCGGGGCCGCGATCAGTGGCGTGCAGGCGCACAGCGCCATCCAGGGCAACAGGCGTTTGGGCATCGAGTGGGCTACTGGAAGGAAAGGGGGAGCCCGCCCGGAGCGGGCGGGCTCGCGTCGGCCATCAGGCCTGTTCGGCGTACTTGGCCAGGGTGCTGTCCTGCTTCAGGACGGCCTGGGTGTTGGCGTAGACGTCTTCAGCGGTGACGTCGGACTTGTTGAAGATCTGGGCGAAGTGTTCGTGGGTGACCTGGGCGAAGTGCGCACGGTCCTCGGGCTTCACGCCCAGTACCACGGCGTAGGTGGTCAGCGCTTCGCCGTCACCCTTGGCCATGTCTTCGGACAGCTCGTCCATCATGCTGCTGAGCACGATCATCGGCTTGCCGCCGTAGGTCAGCGCGCCGTTGGTGTGGCAGCCGTTGGTGCCGGTGGTCATGCCGAAGGTGTTGTTGCCGCTGGTGCCGTTGGTGGTCGCTGCCAGGACGTGGGTGGCGGTGCCGCGCTGGCCCTTGAACAGCATGTTGCCCCAGCCGCAGCCGTCGCTGCCGGGTGCATCGGCGAGGGCGCTCACGGAGGCGGTGGCGAGGAGGGTACCGAGCAGAATCCTTTTCATCTTTTTTCTCTCTTTTTGAGGTCGGGGACCATTGAACAGCCGCTGACAGCAGAACAGCGCCAGGCCAGAGCTTTTCTCCATTGCCTGGCGGGTGTCAAGGCAGGCGCTGCCGCAGCCGCTCCGGCCGGGCCTGCGCAGGCGTCGCGAATGACCGGTAGTTGATCGGTATCAGCGGCGGAAGTCTTGGAACCGACCACACTTGAATCAGTTCCCCTTGCGAGGAAGTAGTCATGGTCGATTTCGATCCACGGCCAGCGCTGGACCAATTGGCGGCCGAGTATTCCAAACGCGCCGAAGCCATCCGCCGCGACCTCGGTCGCAGCCATTCGCCGGACTTCGCCGAGCAGGCCCAGCAGCGGCAGAACGACGACGTGCTGCGCGCCCTGCTGGCCGAGGCGGAGGCGGGCATGCGCCTGGTGGGCCTGGCGCGCCTGCGCCTGGTCGAGGGCACCTATGGCGAATGCGCGCGTTGTGGCGAGGCCATCGAGGAGCGCCGCCTGCGCGCCCTGCCGGCCGCCGAGCACTGCCTGCGCTGCGCCGATGCGGTGGACTGAAACTGTCACCAATACTGCCTTGCCAGTGGCGCGCGGGCGGCGCGAGAATGCGGACGAATCTCCGCGGCCTCGCGCCGCCCGAAGCAAGGACCTCCAATGCCCGATTCCGTTGCTGCCGGCCTGCGCCTGGCGCCCGATGAACTGACCCGCCCCTTCACCCCCGAACAGTTTCCCTTCAAGACCACCGAAGAACTGGAGCCTTTCCTGGGCGTGCTTGGACAGGAGCGCGCGGTCGAGGCGCTGCAGTTCGGCGTGGCGATGCCGCGTCCGGGGTACAACGTGTTCGTCATGGGCGAGCCGGGTACCGGTCGCTTCTCGTTCGTGCAGCGTTACCTGAAGGCCGAGGGCAAGCGCCTGCCGACGCCGGCCGACTGGGTCTACGTCAACAATTTCGATGATTCCCGCGAGCCGCGGGTGATCGAGCTGCCGCCGGGCAGCGCCGCCGAGTTCGGTTCCGATATCGATCACCTGATCGACAACCTGCTGTCCACCTTCCCCTCGGTGTTCGAGAACCCGGCCTACCAGCAGAAGAAGAGCGCCATCGACCGCGCCTTCAATCAGCGCTACGACAAGGCCCTGGATACCGTCGAGCGCCTGGCGCTGGAGAAGGAGGTCGCCCTCTATCGCGACAGCGCCAACATCGCCTTCACCCCGATGAAGGACGGCAAGGCGCTGGATGAAGCCGAATTCGCCCAGTTGCCGGAAGAGGAGCGCGAGCGCTTCCACGCCGACATCGCCGACCTGGAGGAGCACCTCAACGAGGAGCTGTCCAGCCTGCCGCAGTGGAAGCGCGAATCGAGCAACCAGCTGCGCCAGCTCAACGAGGAAACCATCACCCTGGCGCTGCAGCCGCTGCTGGCGCCGCTGGTGGAGAAGTACAACAACAATTCCGGGGTCAGCGCCTACCTGCAGGCCATGCAGCTCAACCTGCTGAAGACCGTGGTCGACCAGTTGGTGGACGCCGAGCGCACCGACCCGCAGCGCAAGCAGAGCCTGGAAGAGCAGTACGCGCCGAACCAGGCCATAGCCCACCACGCCACCAGCGGTGCGCCGGTGGTGTTCGAGTCGCACCCGACCTACGACAACCTGTTCGGCCGTATCGAATACGCTTCCGACCAGGGCGCGCTCTACACCAGCTACCGCCAGCTGCGCCCCGGTGCGCTGCACCGCGCCAACGGTGGCTTCCTGGTGCTGGAGGCGGAGAAGTTGCTCAGCGAGCCGTTCGTCTGGGACGCCCTCAAGCGTGCGCTGCAATCGCGCCAGTTGAAGATGGAGTCGCCGCTGGCCGAGCTGGGCCGCCTGACCGCCATGAGCCTGACGCCCCAGGTGATCCCGCTGAATATCAAGGTGATCATCATCGGCTCGCGGCAGATCTACTACACGCTGCAGGACCTCGATCCGGACTTCCAGGAGATGTTCCGCGTGCTGGTGGACTTCGACGAGGACATCCCGCTCGCCGAGGACAGCCTTGAGCAGTTCGCCCAACTGCTCAAGACCCGCACCTCGGAAGAGGGCCTGGCGCCGCTCACCCGCGAGGCCGTCGCGCGCCTGGCCACCTACAGCGCCCGCCTGGCCGAGCACCAGGGGCGCCTGTCGGCGCGGATTGGTGATCTGTTCCAGCTGGTCAGCGAAGCGGACTTCATCCGCCAGTTGGCCGGCCAGGAAGTGACCGACCTGGGCCACATCGAGCGTGCCCTGAAGGCCAAGGAAACCCGCACCGGCCGGGTGTCGGCGCGGATTCTCGACGACATCCTCGCCGGCATCATCCTGATCGACACCGAAGGCGCCGCCGTAGGCAAGTGCAACGGCCTGACCGTGCTGGAAGTGGGTGATTCCGCCTTCGGCATGCCAGCGCGCATCTCCGCCACCGTCTATCCGGGCGGCAGCGGCATCGTCGACATCGAGCGCGAGGTCAACCTCGGCCAGCCGATCCACTCCAAGGGCGTGATGATCCTCACCGGTTACCTCGGCAGCCGTTACGCCCAGGAATTCCCCCTGGAGATCTCCGCCAGCATCGCCCTGGAGCAGTCCTACGGCTACGTGGACGGCGACAGCGCCTCGCTGGGCGAGGTCTGCACGCTGATCTCCGCCCTGTCGCGCACGCCGCTGCGGCAGTGCTTCGCCATCACCGGCTCGATCAACCAGTTCGGTGAAGTGCAGGCCGTGGGCGGGGTCAACGAGAAGATCGAAGGCTTCTTCCGCCTCTGCGAGGCCCGTGGCCTGACCGGCGAGCAGGGGGTGATCATTCCGCGCGCCAACGTCGCCACCCTGATGCTCGACGAGCGCGTGCTGCAGGCGGTGCGCAACGGCCAGTTCCACATCTACGCCGTGCGCCAGGCCGACGAGGCGCTGAGCCTGCTGGTCGGCGAGCCGGCCGGTGCGCCGGACGCCAAGGGCCATTTCCCCACGGGCAGCGTCAACGCCCGCGTGGTGGAGCGCCTGAAGGAAATCTCCGAGCTGGGCATGGACGAGGAGGACAAGGAAAAGCCGGCCAAGGAGCCTGCCGCCGCCAAGCCGGCCAGCAAGCCGAAAACCGAGAAGGTGCCGGCGGAGAAGCCGCCAGTGGAAAAAGAACGCGCCCGCCGGAAGAAGGACGCCGACTGACCGTCGGGCGGGGCAGGGGCGCCGCCGCGGCGCTCCTGTCCGCTGGTTTTACACACCGTTGCCTGCAACATACGGGGATAAATCCGCGCTTTCGCGTGTCGGAACCTGGGTGTAGTCTCGAACTCAGGACAACCGCGAGGGTGCCGCCATGCCGCGTAACCTCTGCCTCATCCGCCCCTGTCTGGGGCTGACCACGCGCATCGAGTGCGAGATCAGGCCGCTGGCCGGAGAGAATGGACTCTGGACCTTGTTGTGCGCTGCCGGCATGTCCGGCGCGCAGCCCACCGCCATCAAGGCGCAGGGCCCGTTCTGCGGGCCTTTCGTGGCGGAAGGCGTGCTCGACGCGATCTCCGACTGCCTGGCCCAGCAGGGCTACATCGTGGCAGACGACCCGCCCATCTGGCAGTTGCACCTGCAAGGCGAACTGCGCCGCCTGAACGGCGAACGCTCGCGCCATGTGGGCAATTTCCAGTTCCGCCCGGAAGGTTGACGGTCGATTGCGCAGCCCCTGCACAATCCGCTGAAGCCCGCGGGGCGCCTGGACGCTGCGGTTTCATACCGTGGCCGCCCACATATTTATCCACAGAAATCCGGGATAACTTGTAAACCTCATCCGTTATACTGCGGCCGCCCTTTTCCCAAGACCTTTCCTACGAACACCATGGAACGATTCGTCGAAAACTCCCTGTACGCGGCGCGCTGGCTGCTGGCGCCGATCTACATCGGCCTGTCGCTGGCCCTGCTGGCGCTGACCATCAAATTCTTCCAGGAAATCTTCCACATCCTGCCGAGCATCTTCACGATTGCCGAAGCGGACCTGATCCTGGTGCTGCTGTCGCTGATCGACATGGCGCTGGTCGGCGGCCTGCTGGTGATGGTGATGTTCTCCGGCTACGAGAACTTCGTGTCGCAGCTGGACATCGACGAAGGCAAGGAAAAGCTCAGCTGGCTGGGCAAGATGGACGCCAGTTCGCTGAAGAACAAGGTGGCTGCTTCCATCGTGGCGATTTCCTCGATCCACCTGCTGCGCATCTTCATGGATGCCAAGAACATCGATGACAACAAGCTGATGTGGTACGTGATCATGCACCTCACGTTCGTCCTCTCGGCGTTTGCCATGGGTTACCTGGACAAGGCCACGCGCCACGATCACTGAGGTTCCCCCGCGCTATCCCCTCCGCCCGGCCGTTGCAAAACGGACGGGCGGTTGCGTTTTCGGCTTGCGGTGGGCCCCGGCTGGTCAAGACTTCTGCGTGGATCAACCCGCAGGAGGTGCAGCATATGAATCTGCAGGAACTGACCAGACGTTCCGTCGCCGGTGACATCGACGAAATCAACCTGGTGTCGCTGGAAGGCGATATCTATGTGCTGGAGGCGCGAATGGGCGCGCGCTTCTACCCGGTGCAGGACGAGGCCGGGCACGTCATCAGCGTGCGTTCGGTCGCCCACGCGCGGGAGGTGCTCAAGGCGCTGCCCAGCGTTCCGTTCCATCTGGTGCATGCGGTGGTGCATGACGAGATGTGCGGCATGGACGATGAGCGCGACATCGGCGCGGGCGTGACCATCCCGCTGCACTAGCGTGGCCAGGACTCCCGCCGCGCGAGGCATGCGCGGTGGGGGAGGCGGAGCATCTGTGCTAGGCTGGCGGCCCTTTTTCGAACCCCCAGCGGAGCGCCCGCCATGAGCGAACTCAACCTTTCCACCGACGAAGCCCGCGTCAGCTACGGCATCGGCCGTCAGCTGGGCGACCAGCTGCGCGAGAACCCCGTTCCGGGCATGACCCTCGACGCCATCCTGGCTGGCCTGTCCGACGCCTACGCCGGTGCCGAAAGCCGCGTGCCGGGCGAAGCCCTGTCCGCCAGTTTCCAGGTGATCCGCGAGCGCATGCAGGCCGAAGCCCAGGCGAAAGCCGAAGCCGCCGCCGCCGTTGGCCGTGACTACCTGGTGGAAAACGCCAAGCGCGAAGGCGTGACCGTCCTGCCGTCCGGCCTGCAGTACGAAGTGCTGACCACCGGCGAAGGCGCCAAGCCGTCCCGCGAGGACACCGTGCGCACCCACTACCACGGTACCCTGGTCGACGGCACCGTGTTCGACAGCTCCTACGAGCGTGGCCAGCCGGCGGAATTCCCGGTCGGTGGCGTGATTGCCGGCTGGGTCGAGGCCCTGCAACTGATGAACGCCGGCAGCAAGTGGCGCCTGCACGTGCCGAGCGAGCTGGCCTACGGCGGCCAGGCCGTCGGTAGCATCCCGCCGCACAGCGTGCTGGTGTTCGACGTCGAGCTGCTGGATATCCTCTGATTCCCGACGGTTCGCTGCGCAGCGCCATCCCTGGCGACTGCGCAGGAAGAAAGGGGCGCTCAGGCGCCCCTTTGTGCATCCGCCTCCCGGGCGGCGGAGCACCGGCGGCGCATCCTGCACCGCCACAATCACTCAGGCGTATCGGCTCTTGTAGGAGCGAGCTTGCTCGCGAACCTCTCAGCTCTGGCGCTGTGCTGTTCGCGAGCAAGCTCGCTCCTACCCTTACCGTCGGCTGCGTCGCTCTCAGCGCAGCGCGCGGGCGTAACAGAACAGGAACAGGTTGCGCACCAGCTCCTTGAGCACCAGCGGCTCGCTGGTGCTGAGCTCGGACAGCTCGAGGCCGCCCTGTTCGCGCAGCTCGTCCAGCGCGTCCTCCTCCAGCACCGCGCAGACTTCCCCGGTGTCCCGGTGCAGGATGCGCAGGTAGGGGTGCGGGCGATCCAGCCAGGCGTCGATCATGTAGGTCATGGCGAGTTCCTCCGTGCAGACCGTTTAATGAGAATAATTCCTATTATCTCAATAGCAAGCCTTAATGGGATAATTTTTCGCGCAGGCGACGATCTGTTGTCCCCGGTCAATGGAGCGGCAACAAAAAGCCCGCCGCGGCGGACCGGGGCGGGCTCTTGCGAAACGGCAGATCAGTGCGTGCGGGCGACGGCGAACTCGGCCAGCTCGATCAGTGCGGCCTTGTACTCGTTGTCCGGCAGCGCCTTGAGGCAGTCGATGGCGCGGGCGGCGTACTCGCGGGCCAGGTTGGCGGTGTAGTCCAGGGCGCCGGCGGCTTCCACGGCGGCGCGGATGCCTTCCAGGTCCTGGCTGCCGCCCTGCTGGATGGCCTTGCGCACCAGCGCGGCCTGTTCCGGGGTGCCATCGCGCATGGTGGCGATCAGCGGCAGGGTGGGCTTGCCTTCGGCGAGGTCGTCGCCGACGTTCTTGCCCAGGCTGGCGGCGTCGCCACGGTAGTCGAGCAGGTCGTCCACCAGTTGGAAGGCGATCCCCAGGGCGTCACCGAACAGGCGCAGCGCTTCGGATTGTTCCGGCTGGGCGTTGGCCAGCGCGGCGGCGCTGTGGGTGGAGGCCTCGAAGAGCATCGCGGTCTTGCCGCGGATGACTTCCATGTAGGTTTCTTCGGTGGTGCTGGCGTCACGGACCTTGGACAGCTGCAGCACTTCGCCTTCGGCGATCACGCGGGTGGCCTGGGAAATGATGCGCATGACCGGCATGGAGCCCAGCTCGACCATCATTTCGAAGGAGCGCGCATAAAGGAAGTCGCCCACCAGCACGCTCGGCGCGTTACCCCACTGGGCATTGGCGGTGGCGCGGCCGCGGCGCAGGCCGGAGGCGTCGACCACGTCGTCGTGCAGCAGGGTGGAGGTGTGCAGGAATTCGATGGTGGCGGCCAGCAGCTTCAGGTCGTCGCCCGAATAGCCCAGGGCCTTGCCGGAGAGGAGCACCAGCAGCGGGCGCAGGCGCTTGCCCCCCGCGGAGATGATGTAGTCGCCGATCTTTTCCACCAGGGGAACGCGGGAAGTGAGTTGGCGACGGATGATGCCGTCGACGGCGGTGAAGTCGTCCGCCACCACGCGATAGAAAGCCTGGGGTTGCATTAAAGACAGCGCTCCTCGTAGATTGCCGCGGCATGCTAGGTGCCGCTGTTTGGGCTGTCAAGGCAAGGCCCCATGGGGCTTGATCCGCACCGGGGCTTTGCGTACAATCGCGGCCCCGAACTTCCCTGGCATATCCTGCCTTACGCAATTGCACGGGCGTCCTTTCCGGCCCCATGCAGCCATGCCGACCGATTCCTCTTTCTATAAAGCGTCGGGTGAGCAGGTCTAACGGAGACATCCAGATGTACGCAGTAATTGTTACTGGTGGCAAGCAATACAAAGTCACCGAAGGCGAATTCCTCAAGGTCGAGAAACTCGACGTCGCCACCGGCGAAGCGATCAACCTGGATCGCGTTCTGCTGGTCGCCAACGGCGATGACGTCAAGATCGGCCTGCCGGTGGTAGAAGGCGCGAAAGTGACCGCAGAAGTGGTTTCCCACGGTCGTCACGACAAAGTGCGCATCATCAAGTTCCGCCGCCGCAAGCACCACATGAAGCGCCAGGGCCACCGCCAGTGGTTCACTGAAATCAAAATCACCGGCATCCAGGCCTAATTCCTTTTAGGAGAATTGACTCATGGCACACAAAAAAGCTGGCGGTAGTACCCGCAACGGCCGCGACTCAGAAAGCAAACGCCTTGGCGTGAAGCTGTTCGGTAGCCAGGCTGTCAAAGCAGGCAACATCATCGTGCGTCAGCGCGGCACCCAGTTCCACGCTGGCTACGGCGTTGGCATGGGCAAGGATCACACCCTGTTCGCTAAAGTCGACGGCGTGATCAAGTTCGAAGTGAAAGGCGCCTTTGGCCGTCGCTATGTAAGCGTCGTCGCTGCCTAAGCGAGCTCTCACTGAAAAAGCCCTGTCTCGCGACGGGGCTTTTTTGTTTCTGGCGTTTCCAGGCGAGGTGCCGTCGGTTCGGGCGTTTGCGCGGACTTGGCTGTATCCTATGCTCCTTTTCTTATTTTCAACCCGCCGGCTCGGCGGGAGGCGTTCGCAATGAAATTCGTCGACGAAGTATCCATCCACGTGAAAGCCGGTGACGGCGGCAACGGCCTCATGAGCTTCCGCCGCGAGAAGTTCATCGAGAAAGGCGGTCCCAACGGCGGTGACGGTGGCGACGGCGGCTCGGTGTTCCTCGAGGCCGACGAGAACCTCAATACCCTGGTGGACTACCGCTACACCCGCCGTTTCGACGCCCAGCGCGGCGAGAACGGCGGCAGCAAGGACTGCACCGGCGCTAAGGGCGAGGATCTCGTCCTGCCGGTGCCGGTCGGTACCACCATCATCGATGCCAACACCCAGGAAATCATCGGCGACCTGACCACTGCCGGTCAGCGCATCATGGTGGCCCAGGGCGGCTGGCACGGTCTGGGTAATACCCGCTTCAAATCCAGCACCAACCGTGCGCCGCGCCAGACCACGCCGGGCAAGCCGGGCGAGGCGCGCGACCTCAAGCTGGAGCTGAAAGTGCTGGCGGACGTCGGTCTGCTGGGGCTGCCGAACGCCGGCAAGAGCACCTTCATCCGCGCGGTGTCCGCCGCCAAGCCGAAGGTGGCCGACTACCCCTTCACCACCCTGGTGCCGAACCTGGGCGTGGTCAGTGTCGGCCGCTTCAAGAGCTTCGTGGTCGCTGATATTCCCGGCCTGATCGAAGGTGCCGCCGAGGGCGCCGGCCTGGGTATTCGCTTCCTCAAGCACCTGGCGCGCACCCGCCTGCTGCTGCACATCGTCGACATGGCGCCGCTGGATGAGAGCGACCCGGCCGATGCCGCGGAAACCATCGTCCACGAGCTGGAGAAGTTCAGCCCGGCGCTGACCGAGCGCGATCGCTGGCTGGTGCTGAACAAGATGGACCAGATCCTCGAGCCCGAGGAGCAGGAGCGCCGCAAGCAGGAAGTGGTGGATCGCCTGGGCTGGGAAGGTCCGGTCTACGTGATTTCCGCCCTGGAGCGCGAGGGCACCGAGGCCCTGAGCCAGGACATCATGAAATACCTCGACGAGCGCACCCTGCGCATCGAAGAAGATCCGGCCTATGGCGAAGCCCTGGCGGCGCTGGATCAGCGCATCGAAGATGAGGCCCGCGCCCGTCTGCAGGCGCTGGACGATGCTCGCGCCCTGCGTCGCGCCGGCCTGAGGAATGCCGACGATGCGGATGACGATGATTTCGAGGATGACGAAGACGACGGCGACGGTCCGGAAATCTTCTACGTGCCCTGATAGGGCGCGTGGTCAGTTCTCTGTTTGTAGCGTGTAGCCCGGCGGCCCAGGCTGCCGGGTCCTCCAGTGTTCCCCGTGGATGCGGGGATGAACCGAACCGCCTGATTGTTAAGGTTGAGGCTATGCGTGAGAAGGTCACTGGCGCCAAGCGCTGGGTAGTCAAGATTGGCAGTGCGTTGCTGACCGCCGATGGGCGCGGTCTGGATCGTGACGCCATGGCGGTGTGGGTCGAGCAGATGGTCGCGCTGCATTGCGCGGGCGTCGAGCTGGTGCTGGTGTCCTCGGGCGCCGTGGCGGCGGGCATGAGTCGCCTGGGTTGGGTTTCCCGGCCGAGTGACATGCATGAGCTGCAGGCGGCTGCCGCGGTGGGGCAGATGGGCCTGGTCCAGGCCTGGGAGTCCAGCTTCGGCGTGCATGGCCTGCAGACTGCGCAAGTGCTGCTGACCCATGATGACCTGTCCGACCGCAAGCGCTACCTGAATGGGCGCAACACCCTGCGCACGCTGGTGGATCTGGGCGTGATCCCGGTGATCAACGAGAACGACACCGTGGTCACTGACGAGATTCGCTTCGGCGACAACGACACCCTGGCGGCGCTGGTGGCCAACCTGGTCGAGGCGGACCTGCTGGTGATCCTCACCGATCGCGACGGCATGTTCGACGCCGACCCGCGCCACAATCCGGACGCCGAGCTGATCTTCGAAGCGCGCGCCGATGATCCTGCTCTGGATGCCGTCGCTGGCGGCACCGGTGGTGCGCTGGGGCGTGGTGGCATGCAGACCAAGCTGCGCGCGGCGCGCCTGGCGGCGCGCTCCGGTGCGCACACCGTCATCGTGGGTGGCCGTATCGAGCGTGTGCTGGATCGCCTGCGTGTCGGCGAGCGCCTCGGCACGTTGCTGACCCCTGAGCAGAGCCGCAAGGCGGCGCGCAAGCAATGGCTGGCGGGGCACCTGCAGATGCGCGGCACCCTGGTGCTGGACGATGGTGCGGTGAAGGCGGTTGCCCAGGATCACAAGAGTCTGCTGCCGGTCGGCGTGAAGGCCGTACAGGGCAGCTTCCGTCGCGGCGAAATGGTGGTGTGCGTGGATCAGCAGGGTCGCGAAATCGCCCGCGGCCTGGCCAATTACAGTGCTCTGGAAGCGCAGAAGATCATTGGTCAGCCGACCGACGCCATCGAAGGCCTGCTGGGCTATGTCGATGGTCCGGAGCTGGTGCACCGCGACAACCTGGTGCTCGTCTGAGGAGAGTGTTCATGCGTAAGGGATGGATGGCGGCGTTGATGCTGCTGCCGGCGCTGGCCCGGGCCGATGTGGTCGGCGAGGTGTCCACCGTGTTCAAGTGGGTAGGGCCGAACGACAAGATCGTCGTCGAGGCCTTCGATGATCCGAAGGTGGCAGGCGTCAGCTGCTACCTGTCCCGCGCCAAGACCGGCGGTGTGAAAGGTGGTCTGGGCTTGGCGGAGGATCGCGCCGAGGCGTCGATCTCCTGTCGTCAGGTCGGGCCGATTCAGTTTACCGGCGACCTCAAGGATGGCGAGGTGGTGTTCCAGCAGCGCACCTCGCTGGTCTTCAAGACCATGCAGGTGGTGCGCTTCTTCGACAAGAAGCGCAATGCGCTGGTCTATCTCGTCTACAGCGATCGCGTGATCGAGGGCAGTCCGCAGAATGCGGTGACGGCGATTCCGATCATGCCGTGGCCTGAGAAGTAGAAAGAGAAGGGCGGGTGACCGCCCTTTCTTTTTGCCTGCAAGTTTTCACCGGCAGAGAAGGTGAGTCTGTGGATAACTCATTCGAAGGGTAAATTGCAGGCAATAAAAAACCGGCCCTGGGGCCGGTTTTTCAAGAACGGAACGCTTACGCGGTGGCCAGGGCCTTCACGTGGGCGTTCAGGCGGCTCTTGTGGCGAGCGGCCTTGTTCTTGTGGATGATGCCTTTGTCAGCCATGCGGTCGATGACCGGTACGGCGGCAACCAGAGCGGCCTGGGCCTTCGGCAGGTCCTTGGCGTCGACTGCTTTGACTACGTTCTTGATGTAGGTACGAACCATGGAACGCAGGCTGGCGTTGTGGCTGCGACGCTTCTCAGCCTGTTTGGCGCGTTTTTTGGCGGAAGGTGTGTTGGCCACCGTCGAGCTCCTCGAAAAAAACTTGGGATGTTGCGAATAAATTAAGGCCGCGAATAATGCCGTTGCATCAAGGCCTTGTCAAGGGTATGAGCGGCTGCCGACGAGTGGTGCGACGGGCGCACGCTCTCCGCGGGATGGGGTGATTTATTCCCCCTGCGGCCCTACACTGCTGCGCTTCGCCTGGCGGTCGAGCAATCGCTGCAGGCCAGTGCCGCGCCCGGCAGGGCGGCCATTCTACCAGCTCTGGACGCTATGAACCTACTCAAGTCGCTGGCCGCGGTCAGCTCGATGACCATGATCTCGCGGGTGCTCGGCTTCGTGCGCGACACCATTGTCGCGCGCATGTTCGGCGCCGGTATGGCGACCGACGCCTTCTTCGTCGCCTTCAAGCTGCCCAACCTGCTGCGCCGCATCTTCGCCGAGGGCGCGTTCTCCCAGGCGTTCGTCCCGATCCTGGCCGAGTACAAGACCCAGCAGGGCGAGGAGGCGACCCGTACCTTCATCGCCTATGTGTCCGGCCTGCTGACCCTGATCCTGGCGCTGGTGACGGCGCTGGGCATGCTCGCCGCGCCCTGGGTGATCTGGGTGACGGCCCCCGGCTTCGTCGATTCGCCGGAGAAGTTCGCGCTCACCAGCTCCCTGCTGCGGGTGACCTTTCCTTATATCCTGCTGATTTCGCTGGCATCCCTGGCAGGGGCGATCCTCAATACGTGGAACCGCTTCTCGGTGCCGGCCTTCGTGCCGACGCTGCTGAACGTCAGCATGATTGTCTTCGCGCTGTTCCTCACTCCCTACTTCGACCCGCCCATCATGGCACTGGGCTGGGCGGTGCTGGCCGGCGGCTTGGCGCAGCTGCTCTACCAGCTGCCGCACTTGAAGAAGATCGGCATGCTGGTGCTGCCGCGCCTCAATCTGCGCGATTCCGGTGTCTGGCGCGTGCTCAAGCAGATGGGCCCGGCGATCCTCGGTGTCTCGGTCAGCCAGATTTCGCTGATCATCAACACCATCTTCGCGTCCTTCCTGGTGGCCGGCTCCGTGTCCTGGATGTACTACGCGGATCGCCTGATGGAGCTGCCGTCCGGCGTGCTGGGCGTGGCGCTGGGCACCATCCTGCTGCCATCGCTGGCCAAGACCTACGCCAGCGATGACCGCCACGAATATTCGCGGCTGCTGGACTGGGGCCTGCGCCTGTGCTTCCTGCTGGTGCTGCCGTGCTCGCTGGCCCTGGCGGTGATCGCCGAGCCGCTGACCGTCGCGTTGTTCCAGTACGGCAAGTTCGACGCCCACGACGCGTTGATGACCCAGCATGCGCTGGTAGCCTATGCGGTCGGCCTGCTCGGCATCATCCTGGTGAAGGTGCTGGCGCCGGGCTTCTACGCGCGGCAGAACATCAAGACCCCGGTGAAGATCGCGCTGTTCACCCTGGTTTCCACCCAGCTGATGAACCTGGTGTTCATCGGCCCGCTCAAGCATGCCGGGCTGGCCCTGGCGATCAGCCTGGCGGCCTGCCTGAACGCCGGGCTGCTGTATTGGCAGTTGCGCAAGCACCGGCTGTTCGAGCCGCAGCCGGGCTGGGGCACGTTCGTCGCCAAATTAGTCGTCTCTGTACTGGTGATGTGCGCCGTGCTGATCGGCATGATGCACTTCATGCCGGCCTGGGACCAGGGCGGCATGCCGATCCGTCTGGTGCGCCTGGGCGCGCTGGTGGTGGCCGGTGTGGTGGCCTATTTCGGTATGCTGGCGCTTCTGGGCTTCCGCTTGCGGGACTTCTCCCGTCGCGCGGTGCTGTAACCTTCGCCGGGCAAAGCATTGCATCCGTTTGCGGCGACGGCATTTTGCCTGTCGCACGGCAACGGGTGCAGGTATAATCGACCACTTTCTGAGCAATACGCGCGCTATGCAGCTGCTTCGAGGCCTTCACAACCTGCGGCCCCTGTCCGGGGGCTGTGTCGCCACCATCGGTAACTTCGACGGCGTCCATCTTGGCCACCAGGCGATCCTGGGGCGTCTGCGCGAGCGTTCGCTGGAGCTGGGCGTGCCCAGCTGCGTGGTGATCTTCGAGCCGCAGCCGCGCGAGTACTTCGCGCCCGATGCCGCCCCGGTGCGCCTGACCCGCCTGCGCGAGAAGCTCGAACTGTTGCGCCAGTACGGGGTCGATTTCGTCCTCTGCCTGGCCTTCAACCGCCGTCTGCGCGAGCTGTCGGCCGCCGAGTTCGTCCGCCAGGTGCTGGTGGAAGGCCTGCGGGTCCGCCATCTGGAAGTGGGCGACGACTTCCGCTTCGGCTGCGATCGCTCCGGCGACTTCGCCTTCCTGGTCAATGCCAGCGCGGAGCAGGGGTTCACCGTCGAAGCCGCCACCACCGTGGAAGTCGACGGCATGCGCGTGAGCAGCTCGCGCATCCGCAAGGATCTGGCCGACGGCGACCTGCACCGGGTCGAGCGCCTGCTGGGCCGTCCGTATCGCCTGAGCGGCCGCGTGCTGCACGGGCAGAAGCTGGGGCGCACGCTGGGTTCGCCCACCGCGAACATCCAGCTCAAGCGCCGCAAGGCGCCGCTCAATGGCGTGTACCTGGTCAGCACGATGGTGGCTGGCCAGCACCAAAACGGGGTTGCCAACATCGGCACCCGACCGTCTGTGAATGGCGACGGCCGGCCCCACCTGGAAGTGCATCTGCTGGATTTCGCTGGCGACCTCTACGGCCAGCATCTGGACATCACCTTCCACCAGAAGCTGCGCGATGAGCAGCGTTTCGCCTCGCTCGAGGCACTCAAGGCGGCCATCCTCGCCGACATCGCCGCCGCCCGGGCCTACTGGCTGGGCCAACCGCTTGATTGAAGATCCTGAACAGGCCCTGAGATGACCGATTACAAAGCCACTCTGAACCTTCCCGAAACCGACTTCCCGATGAAAGCCGGCCTGCCCCAGCGCGAGCCGCAGACCCTGAAGCTGTGGAACGACATTGGCCTGTACCAGAAGCTGCGGAAGATTGGCGAAGGTCGCCCGACATTCATCCTGCACGATGGCCCGCCCTACGCCAACGGCAGCATCCACATCGGTCACGCGGTCAATAAGATCCTCAAGGACATCATCGTCCGCTCCAAGACCCTGGCCGGCTACGACGCCCCCTACGTGCCGGGCTGGGACTGCCACGGCCTGCCCATCGAGCACAAGGTCGAGACCACCCACGGCAAGAACCTGCCGGCGGACAAGACCCGCGAACTGTGCCGTGAATACGCCGCCGAGCAGATCGAAGGGCAGAAGGCCGACTTCATCCGCCTGGGCGTGCTGGGCGACTGGGACAACCCCTACAAGACCATGAACTTCTCCAACGAGGCCGGTGAAATCCGCGCCCTCGCCGAGATGGTCAAGCAGGGCTTCGTGTTCAAGGGGCTGAAGCCGGTGAACTGGTGCTTCGATTGCGGCTCCGCCCTGGCCGAAGCCGAGGTCGAGTACGCCGACAAGAAGTCCGACGCCATCGACGTCGCCTTCCCGGTGGAAGACGCCGACAAGCTGGCCGCCGCCTTCGGCCTGGCCAGCCTGCCCAAGCCCGCCGCCATCGTTATCTGGACCACCACCCCCTGGACCATCCCGGCCAACCAGGCGCTGAACGTCCACCCCGAGTTCACCTACGCGCTGGTCGATACCGGCGAGCGCCTGCTGGTGCTGGCCGAGGAGCTGGTCGAGTCCTGCCTTGCACGCTACGGCCTGGAAGGCCAGGTCATCGCTACCGCCCAGGGCGAGTCGCTGGACCTGATCCGCTTCCGCCACCCGTTCTACGAGCGCTTCTCGCCGGTCTACCTGGCCGAGTACGTCGAGCTGGGCGCCGGCACCGGCGTGGTTCACTCCGCCCCGGCCTACGGCGAGGACGACTTCCGTACCTGCAAGCAGTACGGCATGAGCAACGACGACATCCTCAGCCCCGTGCAGAGCAATGGCGTCTACGTCACCGACCTGCCGTTCTTCGGCGGCCAGTTCATCTGGAAGGCCAACCCGGCCATCGTCGCCAAGCTCGATGAAGTCGGCGCGCTGCTCAAGCACACCAGCATCAGCCATAGCTACATGCACTGCTGGCGTCACAAGACCCCGCTGATCTACCGCGCCACCGCGCAGTGGTTCGTCGGCATGGACAAGCAGCCGCAGAGCGGCGCCACCCTGCGCGAACGTGCGCTGGAAGCCATTACCCAGACCGAATTCGTCCCCAGCTGGGGCCAGGCGCGCCTGCACGGCATGATCGCCGGCCGTCCGGACTGGTGCATCTCGCGTCAGCGCAACTGGGGCGTACCGATCCCGTTCTTCCTGCACAAGGCCACCGGCGAGTTGCACCCGCGCACCGTCGAGCTGATGGAAGCCGTCGCCCAGCGCGTCGAGCAGGAAGGCATCGAGGCCTGGTTCAAGCTCGACGCCGCCGCACTGCTGGGCGACGAAGCCGCGCAGTACGACAAGATCAACGACACCCTGGACGTCTGGTTCGACTCCGGTACCACCCACTGGCACGTGCTGCGCGGCTCCCACGCCGAGCTGGGTCATGCCAGCGGCCCGGCCGCCGACCTCTACCTGGAAGGCTCCGACCAGCACCGCGGCTGGTTCCACTCGTCGCTGCTGACCGGTTGCGCCATCGACGGCCATGCGCCGTACCGCCAGCTGCTGACCCACGGCTTCACCGTGGACGAGTCCGGCCGCAAGATGTCCAAGTCCCTGGGCAACACCGTGGTGCCGCAGACCGTGATCGACAGCATGGGCGCCGACATCCTGCGCCTGTGGGTCGCGTCCACCGACTATTCCGGCGAGATCGCGGTTTCCCAGACCATCCTGCAGCGCAGCGCCGACGCCTACCGGCGTATCCGCAATACCACGCGCTTCCTGCTGTCCAACCTGTCCGGCTTCGACCCGGCCAAGGACCTGCTGCCCAACGACCAGCTGCTCGCCCTGGACCGCTGGGCCATCGACCGCGCGCTGCAACTGCAACGCGAGCTGGAAGAAGCCTACCGCGACTACCGCTTCTGGAACGTCTACTCCAAGGTGCACAACTTCTGCGTGCAGGAGCTGGGCGGCTTCTACCTGGACATCATCAAGGACCGCCAGTACACCACCCAGGCGGACAGCGTCGCCCGCCGTTCCTGCCAGACCGCGCTGTTCCACATCGCCGAGGCCCTGGTGCGCTGGATCGCGCCGATCCTGGCGTTCACCGCCGAGGAAATCTGGAGCTTCATGCCGGGCGAGCGCGCCGAGTCCGTGATGCTCAGCACCTGGTACGACGGCCTCGCCGAACTGCCGGCCGATGCCGAACTGGACCGCGCCTACTGGGACGAAGTCATGGCCGCCAAGGCTGCCGTGAACAAGGAGCTGGAGAACCAGCGCAGCGCCAAGACCATCGGCGGCAACCTGCAGGCCGAGATCACCCTCTACGCCGAAGACTCCCTGGCCAAGCGCCTGGAGAAACTGGGCAACGAGCTGCGCTTCGTGCTGATCACCTCCGCCGCCACCGTCGCGCCGCTGGCCGATGCGCCGGCCGATGCGGTCGAGAGCGAACTGCCGGGCCTGAAGCTGAAAGTGGTCAAGTCCGCCCACGCCAAGTGCGGCCGTTGCTGGCACTTCCGCGCGGACGTCGGCAGCCATGCCGCGCATCCGGAACTGTGTGGCCGTTGCGTCGAGAACATCGATGGCGCGGGTGAGGTGCGTCACTATGCCTAACGCCGATCGTTTCGGCCGCCTGCCCTGGCTGTGGATCACCGTGGTCGTGTTCGTGCTGGATCAGATCAGCAAGGCCTTCTTCCAGTCCGAGCTGACCATGTACCAGCAGATCGTGGTCATCCCCGACCTGTTCAGCTGGACGCTGGCCTACAACACCGGCGCCGCGTTCAGCTTCCTGGCCGACAGCTCCGGCTGGCAGCGCTGGCTGTTCGCCCTGATCGCCATCGTGGTCAGCGTCGTGCTGGTGGTCTGGCTCAAGCGCCTCAAGCGCGGCGAGACCTGGCTGGCCATCGCCCTGGCCCTGGTGCTGGGCGGCGCGCTGGGCAACCTGTACGACCGCATGGTCCTGGGGCACGTGGTGGACTTCATCCTCGTGCACTGGCAGGACCGCTGGCGCTTCCCGGCCTTCAACCTGGCCGACAGCGCCATCACCGTCGGCGCCATCATGCTGGCGCTGGACATGTTCAAATCGAAGAACTCCGGAGAGACCGCCAATGGTTGATTCCTCTGACACCATTCAGCGCATCGGCGGCGACTCGAAGGTCACCCTGCATTTCGCCCTGAAGCTCGACGACGGCAACGTCGTCGACAGCACCTTCGACAAGCAGCCGGCCACCTTCACGGTTGGCGACGGCAACCTGCTGCCGGGCTTCGAGCAGGCGCTGTTCGGCCTCAAGGCCGGCGACAAGTGCACCCTGACCATCGAGCCGGAGCAGGGCTTCGGCCAGCCGAACCCGGCCAACGTCCAAGTGATGCCGCGCGACCAGTTCGACGGCATGGAACTGGCCGAAGGGCTGCTGGTGATCTTCAACGACGCCGCCAAGACCGAGCTGCCGGGCATCGTGAAGGAATTCGACGAGCAGCACGTCACCATCGACTTCAACCATCCGCTGGCTGGCAAAACGCTCGCCTTCGAAGTCGATATCATTGATGTGACACAAGCCTGATCTTGCTGATGGCCCGGATTCGTTCGGGCCGCCAGCGCCTGGCACTGTATTCCTACCGGCCCCTCGTGGGCCGGCTTGCGTAGCACTCGAGGCCACCATGCAAATCAAACTCGCCAATCCCCGTGGCTTCTGCGCCGGCGTCGACCGGGCGATCGAGATCGTCAACCGCGCCCTCGACGTCTTCGGCCCGCCGATCTACGTGCGCCATGAAGTGGTGCACAACAAGTTCGTGGTGGAGAACCTGCGCAACCGCGGCGCCGTGTTCGTCGAGGAGCTCGACCAGGTGCCGGACGACACCATCGTCATCTTCAGTGCCCACGGCGTATCCCAGGCCGTGCGCAAGGAAGCCGAGAACCGCGGCCTGAAGGTGTTCGACGCCACCTGCCCGCTGGTGACCAAAGTCCACATGGAAGTCGTGCGCTACAGCCGCGACGGCCACGAGTGCATCCTCATCGGCCACGAAGGCCACCCGGAAGTCGAAGGCACCATGGGCCAGTACGACGCCTCCAATGGCGGCGACATCTACCTGGTGGAAGACGAGGCCGACGTCGCCGCGCTGGCGGTGCGCAACCCCGAGGCGCTGCACTTCGTCACCCAGACCACCCTGTCGATGGACGACACCTCCAAGGTGATCGACGCCCTGCGCGCGAAATTCCCGCACATCCAGGGCCCGCGCAAGAACGATATCTGCTACGCCACCCAGAACCGCCAGGACGCGGTGAAGGAATTGGCGGACCAGTGCGACCTGGTGCTGGTGGTCGGCAGCCCGAACAGCTCCAACTCCAACCGCCTGCGCGAGCTGGCCGAGCGCATGGGCACTCCCGGCTACCTGATCGACGGCGCCGAAGACCTGCAGAAGGAGTGGTTCGATGGCGTGCAGCGCATCGGCATCACGGCCGGCGCCTCGGCCCCGGAAGTGCTGGTGCGCGGGGTGATCGAGCAACTGCGCGAGTGGGGCGCCGAGCCCGAGGTCGAGCTGGATGGGCGGGAGGAGAACATCACCTTCTCGATGCCCAAGGAGTTGCGGGTGAAGGCGGTTTGACCTCACCGTGATGAGCCACTAATAAAAAACCCGCCAAGGCGGGTTTTTTTACGTCAGAACGTCGACCTAAATACCTCGGCAACTACCCCAGGCACCGGCCAAGGCTCCGGAACCGCCGCGTACGCCGGTGGAAGTGAGGGTGATAGTGCCTCGGCCAGCCAGGACACCGCCGTTCACCGGAGTGGCGGTAAGCGTATAGCTAGTGCCGGATGCGTCGATGTTGGCGGCGATGGTGAGGACCGCACTGCCGTCGACGGGGCTCTGTGCGTAGGCTCCCAGGGTTGCGCCAGTGTAGGTGTTCTGCTGGGCACGGTACCTTTCCAGTAAGCCGGCGGCACCGGTCAGGGTTCCTTTGCCGTCTTCGCAAGCTGCTCGCCGCACATAGGCTGAATAGGAAGGAAGGGCAATGGCAGCGAGTATCCCCACCACCACGACCGCGATCATCAGTTCCAGCAGGGTGAAGCCCTGCTGGGATTTCTTGGCCTCGATGCTCAAAGGTTGTCCTCATCAATCCAGTAGTATTCGTTGAGATCCAGTTGCGGTGGCTTGCTCACCTGGGTGCCATTGATCACGAAGCTGGTGCCGCCGATGCTGACCAGGGTCGGGTCGGGCAGCAAGCCGGTGGTCTTGACCACGTTGTAGCGGGCGGACGGCGAAGTGGAGCTGCCAGTGGTGCTGACTGGCGTTGCATCCGCCAGGTGCACGACATAGGAGCGGTTCACGCCGACGCTGGCCTGGCAGGAGTTCGCTGCCGCCGTGGGCTCGTAGGTGTTGAAGTAAAGGTAACCGTTCACCGTCAGCGAGCGGGTCAGGACCTTTTCCCCGCCCGAACTGTTCATCTTGATCATCCAGCCGCCAGTGGTAGCGCTGAAGGCGGTGGTAGCGTCGGCCTTCTCGGTGTCGGTACCTGCTTGCAGCAGGTTGTTGGTCGCGTCGTAGAGGCTACTTTCAGTCAGCGTGGTCTCGCTGGTCGACGGCTTGGTCAGCACCGGCGTACGGAAGGAGTAGAAGCGGTCCTCCGTCAGCTTGTTGAGCGGGTGGCCGCGATAGCCGGAGCCGATGTTGACCGTCAGGACCAGGGTGCCGTTGACGTTGAGGATCGCCACGTCCGGTTCGTTGTAGAACCGGCGGATCTTGGCCTTGCGCTGTGCATCCGTGGTGTCTGCGGTATCCGCGGGGACCACGTTGGCAAACACGCCGTCGTTGCTGCTGCCCGCCGCAGTTACCAGGCCGGCGCCGCTGCTGCCGTTGTTGATGTAGAAGCGCCACACCTGGCCGCCCATGTCGCCGACGAAGAACTGGTCTGCCAACTGGTTGGCGTCGTTGGCCAGGGTGCCGTCGGAGTTCTGCTGCAGGTCGATGACGCGCACGGCAGACGGGATGCTGTACTTCATCTTGCTCAGTTGCAGCGTGCCGCTGGTCCTGCTGGCGGACCAGATGCGCTGGCCGGTGCGGGCGTTGACGATGTAGATGGCGTTGCCCATCGTGTCGGCGGTCTGCACGCTGACGCTGTCCTGGTTCGGATCATAGCCGCCGGCAAAGATCAGCACGTCGGTAATGGTGCCGCCCACATCGATGCGGGTTTTCACAGGCGGCGACCAGGTTTGCCCCAGCTGCTCGAAACCAGCGGTGGTACCACCCTTGATCAGCCACAGCAGTTTCGGATTGGAGCGGTCGGTGAGATCCAGCGCGTAGATATCGCGACCACCCCGGCCCATGGTGCCGTAGGCGTAGACGAACTCACCGGTGTTCAGCCCGGAGAGCAGGGTCGGCGTGGCGGCGCTGGTGTCGAGGCCGCCGTAGAGTACGCCGTTCTTGTTGGCGTCGTTCACCCACAGGGTCACGGTGTTATCCATGCCGTAGGAGCGAGGCTTGGCGCTGGTCGACTTCTGGTTGGCAGCCAGTTGCGGGACGTGCGCCAGCAGAGGCTCGGGCATGAAGGCCAGTTGCTCCTGGCCATTACTGGTACCGAACAGGTGCAGGTAACCCTCGTTGGTCGACATGACCACGCTCTGGTCTTCGCTGCTGCAGGTCTTGTAGGTGCTGTCGGTGTAGGTGTTGCATGCATAGGTGACCAGGCGCGGCGAAGAGTGCAGCGGGTCGCCCAGACCCTTGCGCTGAGCTCCGGCCGCAGTGAGGCCGCGGATGTAGTTGATAGCCGCAGTGCGTGCAGCGGTGTCGTTTGCGTCACTGATACCCAGCTTGGCGTTGGTGATGTTGGTGTTCGCCGTGTTGAGCAGGTAGTTGTTCTGATTCAGGTTCACTGCTGCGCTGGGCGAGGCGCCGATGAAGGTATAGAGCGAGCGAGCTGCCGCGTCCGGAAGGTTCGAGGCCGCGCCACCATTGGCGGTGTTGTTGCCATCGGCGCTGGAGCTCCAGAAGCTGCGGGCGGAGCTCTTGAAGAAGCCGGTCAGCGGATCCACGGCGGCGGTATTGTCCGCATCGACGATCTGCGCGGTGGCAGTGTCCAGACGATAACGCTTCAGGTTGCCCGGCCACGTATCGGTCTCCTGCGGCTTGAACACCGAGAAGTACAGCTCGTCCTTGTTGTCCTGGCGGTTGAAGGTATTCACCGGGGCGCTGGCACTGACGAAGGTGCTGTCGGTCGCCAGAACCTGCTGAATGATGTCGTTGAACGCTTTGGACAGGTCACCGGCAGTGGTCGCGGTGTAGGTCGAGCCGCCGCCGCGGGAAGCCAGGTCGGCGAGGAATTTCTTGATGTTGGCGCTATCGGTCGCACTGCTGGCATCGAGCGCGAAGCCCACGGTGTGAGTAGTCACCTCGTTGTCGCCGTCGATGCTGGAGGCCTGGTCGTTGGCAGCCATCCAGCCGGCAAGGGTGCGGGCGCACTTCTCGCCGTCGTCGGTAGCGTCGCTGGTGCAGGCGCCGGCCAATGCGGCGATGCCATTCTTGGCTGCCGTGGTGTTCTGGTTGGCCTGTCCGTCGGTCAGCAGCACCAGGTGAGTGGTCTGGCAGGCGCTGTTGATCGGGCTGGCATAGCCATCGGCACCGTTACGCAGGTACTGCACCGCGTCGTACAGAGTCGGCACGATGGGTGTGTTGCCCGACGGCGTCATGGTTTGTGCCAGGCTGTTGAGTTGGTTGCGCACGGTGAACGGGCTGGTGGTCAAGCCACCGTTGGCCAGCTTGATGCGCAGGCGCAGGGATTGCGCCGGGTTGGTCTCATAGGCCTGGGCGTTGAGGCTGGAGTTCGCGCTTTGGGTCATGAACACCGTCAGCGCATTGCCGGGCGCCCAGCCACTGCGGTTGAACACCGTCTGCAGCGAGGAGGCGAGGCCGCCGCAGGCGAAGCTGGTGCCGGCGGCCCAGCCACCATTGGCATTGTTGATGGTGCAACTGACCCCGGAAGTACTGCTGCGTGATCCGATGTTGCCACTGGTGGCCTGCAGGGCCGCCGAGCTGTCGGTGTTCTCGAAGCTGATCGATGTGCTGACGTTCGGGCCGGCAACGGTGTTGTTCGGGGTAACGTACAGCCTGGCATCCAGCACGGTCGCGCCCTGGACGACCGGCAGGTTCTCGTAGCGCGCGGCGATGGAGCCCGAGTTCAGCGGCAGCGTGCTGTCACCCAAGGTCGGTGTGTAGTAGTTGCGCCCCGGGGCGGTTTCGAAACCGTCGTTCTTGGCGTCGGAGACACGGGTTTCGATGATCGGGTTGAGGCATCCGCCGCTGCCACCGGTATAGGTCACTGACAGCGACGGTTGCAGACCTACGCCACCCTCGATGCTGGTGGCCGTCCGTGAGCCGGAGCCACTCAAAGGCGTGAGGATGATGGCGGCGGCGTTGTTGCCGCACCAGCCGCCCTGGTTGACGATTTGCTGCACCACGTTCTTGATGTCCGGGCCTTCCACTGGTACGGGCGGGTTCTGTGCCGTCCATTCGGGAGCTACCCAGTCGAAGTAGGCCGATGTGGTGGCGCGTGCCGGGAGATTCTCGGTGGCGGAGAAGGTCGAGGCATCGCTCACCAACTGGCCCTTGATCCGGAAGGTCACCGGGTCGCTGTTGGAGGTCGCCGGAACGAAGGACAGCACTGCCTTGGTGACGGTGGCTCCTTGCGGAATGCCCAGGTTCTGGAAACGCAGGGCGCCGACGCGGGTCTGTGCCACGGTCGAGGTGGTGGAGTAGTTCACCACCAGGGCGGGGGCATTGCTGCCGCAGCTGCGGGCACAGAAGGTGTAGTCCGCCGCCTGGGTCGCGCGGAAGCTCATCACCACGTCACCGATGTCGCTGGTGGTGGGGGCGACTCTTTGCAGCGCCTTTAGTTGGTTGGTGATGTCGATCTGGGTCGTGTAGCCGTTGATCCAGCTCGAAGCGGTGGCCGACGCGGTATTGAAGGTGCGGGTACCTACCGGACTGTTGTCATTGAGCGCGGCTGGCGTTTTCGACAGCTCCATTTTTACATTGAGCGTCGGGGGCGTCGTCCTGCTGTTGCCGTTGGTGGGCAGCAAGGTCAGGTATGCACTCTGGATCGTTGCGCTGGCCGGGACGCCCAGCGAGCGGAAGTCGAAAAGTGCTGTCTGGTAGTTACTGTTGTTGGTCGAGTTGATGTTCAACTCGGTGATGCTGCCGTTGGTGCAGACCGGCTTGCTCGGACGATTGAGGCCATTGGTGCGCATGCGGCATGAGTAGTCGGTGCCGTTCTGCGTGACGATGAAGAAGGCATCGTTCTGGGCAAGGGTCGAGCTGGGCGTGCCGACGACGGTGGTAGTGGTGCTGGTGTAGCCCATGGGCAGGCTGGACTCGCCGATATCGCCAGTGCTGTTGGCAATGTTCTGGGTAGCGTCGTCGCTACCTTGGGCGATTTCTGGATTGCCGGCGTACTGGGTCGCGGAGCTGGGCAGCACCGAGTCGATGTTGGTCACCGGATAGAGCAGCCGGTTGTCGCCATTGAGCACCATCAGGCCGGCGTTGATGCCGCTGGTGTTCTGGATGATGTCGGAGAACGCCTGCTTGAGCAGGGTCATCCGGGATTGCTGCCCCCTCGAGGGGTTGCTGTTGCTATCGGTGCGCCACGCCATGGAGCCGGAGTTATCGAGCACGAACAGTACGTTGGGGCGCACGTTCTGGTCGATGGACTGGCCGCCGAAGAAAATCTCGGTGTCGTCGGCGTAACTGTGCGTCGCACAGGCAATGCCCGTGGTCAGCAGGGCACCGCTCATCAGGCTGCGAAGGAAGGGCTGGGGACGATTCATTCTTTGCACCTGATGCAATTAGAGGTGGGTGGCCTGGATGTAGCTGCGACGATGCAGTGCCCGCGCTTGGCCATCCGAGCTGGTGACGTTGCAACTGTTCAGGTTCTTGCAAGCCTTGGCCTGGCTGCTCACCTGGTAGCAGGTATAAGTGAGGGTGCCGGCAGCGACGCTCAGGCTCTGTGCCGGAATGAACTTGGCGCACTCGATGAAGCTGGCGTTCAGACTCACCTGTGCTGAACCGGAGCTTCCCGACGTTGGCGCCACTGTGATGGAGGTGCCGTTGGTGGGAGCTGTGCCGCTCTGGGCGAATCGGTTCACCCAGAACTGCAGCCCGCTTTCCGCCGCCTGGAAGGCGATGTTCTGTTGCTGGGCGTTGGCCGAGATGCGCTGCTGCAGGGTCGAGTTGCTGGCCATGGCAATGGCCAGCACGGTCAGGATCAGCAGCAGCACGAGGCTCACGAGCAGCGCCATGCCGCGCTGGGTCTTGGATGAAGTCATAGCCGGTTCCTCAGCTCGACGGTGCCGGTGAAGTTGCGGGAAATGTTCTGTGCGGCGTCGCGCGCCGTAATGCTCAGTTGCACGCGATCCGCGCTCTGGGCCTCTGCGGCACTGATGCTGCCGGCTGTTTTCCAGACGGTCTTGCCTGCCGACTCGAAGCCCAGGGTGATGGCGTTGATGGTCGCGTTGTCGACCACCGTCTGGTTGCCACCGCTGGTGCTGGAGTTCATGCAGATCGAGGTGCCGTTGGCACAGTTGCTGTAGGTGACCGAATAGAGGTACAGCGTTTGGTTGGTACAGGTCTTGTTGATGCCGGGCATGGCCACCGAGGTTGTTGTCGTGGTGGCGTAGTTGAAGGTCACGCTGGTGTTCACGCCATTGGTTGTCGTGACAGCGTCGCGGGGGAATTTGACGCCGTTGCTGACGGTCACGACGCTGCTTGGCAACTGGCAGCCCTGATAGCCCGCACGGCGGGCATCCGTGGCCACCAGGTCGAGGACGACACGGCCACTATCCTGCACCCGGGTCAGCGCGCTGCTGGTCTTGTCCGAGGCGGAACTGTTGCTGAACATCTGCAGTACCCCCAGCAGCAACAGGGTGCTCAGGAGCAGTGCGATCATCAGCTCGATCATCGACAGGCCACGCTGCCGATAGAAGTAGTGGCTGGTAGTCATAGGTTTACCCGCAGCGTGAAGTCCTGAGCCTGAGTGCCGGTGCTGCGTTGCTGCGCATCCGATTCGGTCCAACTGATGACGACCTGATACTCGTTGGTGTTCGCCTTTGTGACGGTGACGCTGGAGCCAGGGATCGCGGCCTGCAGGTTGCCCCACCAATCGAAGATGTCCTGGTTGGCCAGCTCCGTGGCCGTGCAGCCGGCAGTCTTGGTGCGGCAATCCGGGTTGGTCCGGGTGGAGCCGGGTGTCAGGCTGATCACATAGGGCGAGGTCGCCAGCAGCGCTTGAGCCGAGTTGCCGCGCATCCGCTCCACATAGTCGTAGGCGAGCATGCTGGCCTGGCCGCGCAGGTAGGCTCCCTGGTTGCCCTGCAGGCTGGTCATGGTCAGTGAGGCCATGCCGAGCAGGCCGATGGCCAGGACCAGCAGGGCAATAAGGACTTCGATAAGGGTGAAGCCGCCCTGGCGACGCGGGATCATGGGCATGTTCCGTTCGCTCCACTCGTGGCAACGCCAGCAATATTCAGGGTGACGGCGCGCGAACTGTCGGCGCCGCGCGAGTCGCAGACCCGAAGTGTCCCCGCTGTGGTCAAGGTCCCGTTGGGGTTGAAGGTCAGGGTGCCGCTGCTGCGCAGGGTCAGACCGCTGGTGTTGGGGGGCAGCACCCGGATCACGGCAGCTTGTGCGACTGACGTCGTGGTGGCGTCCGGGCTGCGGAAAACGATGGCGCCGGCTTCCCAGTTATTGCTGTTGCAGCTGTAGTTGGCCTGGCTCGAGCCAGCGTCACTGCTTCCGCAGACGCGTACGATGCTGCGCTGGGTAATGGCTTCGCTGCGCGCTGATTGGAGCAACCCGATCACCATGTTGGTCTGGCTGGAGATCTGGTTGTTCAACATCAAGGTGCGGAAACTGGGTATGGCGATGGTCGCCAGGATGGCGGCGACCGCCACTACGACCATCAACTCGACCAGCGTAAACCCCGCCGATTCCCTGGGGCGCGACATAGACGCATTCCTCACATTTTCGATGGCGGCAATGCTGCCTAGCTGTGTAGGAAATGTCTTTTTTCTATGGATGACCGTTCGTATTAAGGGGATGTTCGGTCATGCCTTTCGGGGTTCTGTGAACCCTGTCGCGCCGGGGGTGAGAAGTCGGTCAGCGGGGGCAGAAATCCGCGGTATTGCCGGATTCGCTGCGGATGCGCCCAATCTTGTTGAACACGACGCGGTAACTCGTCCGGCCCTCGCCGCAGAGCGTCAGCGTGGCGGCGTGGAACGCGCCGTTGGGTTGGATGGCATTGCCGCGCGGGGTGAAGTGGATGTAGCGGCGCGAGGTGCTGTCGGTGCGGATGCTGACGTCGTTCAGGGCGCCGCGGGCGACGAGGGGTGGTTGTTGCGGGTCGCGCACGCCTCGATTGGTCGGGTCGACGAAGACCTCCCAGCCCATGGCCCAGTCGCTGTTGGTCGCGGCGATGCTGATCGGTTGTCCGCTGTGCGCGGCCGATTCGCGGGCGAAGTCGAGCGCATTGCGCAGTTCCTGGGCCGCGATAGTCGTTCGCTGGTTGTGCAGCAGTTCGCTGAAGGACGGTGCCGCGATGGACAGCGCGACGGCGACCAAAGCGAGGGTGAACAGCAATTCGACGAGGGTAAAGCCCGATTCCCTGGCCATGCCTGGCTTCCATGCAGTGGAGGTGCAGGAAGTATTGGCCGGCAACGGCGGCACGCTTGTCGTCAAGTTGGATGAGGTCCGTAGGAGCGGTCCGATGCCGCATCGACTTCTGTCTTGCTCCGTCGTCGGCCGAGGCCCGGTATAGTGTGCGGCCGGCGATGGGCCGTTGATTTTCCTGGGATGTGGGGCGTGGTATGCCGGACATGATCGTGGTGGGCGGAGGGGTGGTCGGGATGCTGACTGCCTGGACTCTGGGGCAGGCGGGCGCCGAGGTGCTGCTGCTGGAGCGGGGCGAAACGGGGCGCGAGGCGTCCTGGGCCGGAGGCGGCATCGTCTCGCCGCTCTATCCGTGGCGCTACAGCGCGGCGGTCGCCAACCTGGCCCACTGGTCGCAGGATTTCTATCCGCAACTGGGCGAGCGCCTGCTCGCCGATACCGGGCTCGACCCGGAAGTACACGTCACCGGGCTTTACTGGCTCGACCTCGACGACCAGGACGAGGCCCTGGCGTGGGCCAAGGCCCATGGCCGCCCGCTTTCGGCCGTGGATATCGGTGCGGTGCACGAGGCTGTTCCGGCGCTGGGGCAGGGCTTCGAGCGGGCGGTATACATGTCCGGCGTGGCCAATGTGCGCAACCCGCGCCTGGCCAAGTCGCTGCGGGAGGCGCTGGTGCGCCTGCCCAACGTCCAGGTGCGGGAGCAGGTCGAAGTGACGGGATTCCTGCGCGACGGCGACGCCGTGAAAGGTGTCCGCACGGCACAGGGCGATGTAACCGCCGACTCGGTGGTGCTGGCCGCCGGCGCCTGGAGCGGCCAATTGCTGGCAAAACTGGGCCTGGAGTTGCCGGTGGAGCCGGTGAAGGGCCAGATGATTCTGTATCGCTGTGCGCCGGACTTCCTCTCCAGCATGGTGCTGGCGAAAGGTCGCTACGCGATTCCGCGTCGGGATGGGCACATCCTGGTGGGCAGCACACTGGAACATGCCGGGTTCGACAAGACCCCGTCGGATGAGGCGCTGAGTAGTCTGCGTGCGTCGGCCGAAGAGCTGCTCCCCGCGCTCAAGGGCATGGAGCCGGTGAAGCACTGGGCCGGGTTGCGTCCGGGGTCGCCCCAGGGTATTCCCTTCATCGGCGAGGTACCGGGCCATCGGGGGCTGTGGCTGAACACCGGGCACTACCGCAACGGCTTGGTGCTGGCGCCGGCATCCTGCCAGTTGCTGGCGGACCTGATGCGGAAGCGTCAGCCGATCATCGAGGCGGCGCCCTATGCGCCGGAAGGGCGGCTGGTGGCGACGCCGATCGTCTAGGTCGGGCTGGGGATCAGTCGATCCCCAGTTTCTTCAGACGGTAGCGCATGGAGCGGAAGGTCAGGCCCAGGCGCTGCGCCGCTGCGGTGCGGTTCCAGCGGGTCTCCTCCAGGGCCTGCATGATCAGCTTGCGTTCGATGTCTTCGAGGTAGTCCTCGAGGTTGTCGATCTGCGCCAGGCTGGCTTCGCCGCCGCTGTCCGGGGTACTGGTTTCGGCCAGGCGCAGGTCGTGGGGCTGGATGACGTCGTTTTCGCAGAGCGTGTAGGCACGCTCCAGCATGTTTTCCAGCTCGCGCACGTTGCCGGGGAAGCGGTAGCTCTTGAGCTTCTCCAGGGCCTCGGGGCTGACCGAGGCGGCCGCCAGCCCGCTGTCGCCGGCAAGGCGCTTGAGCACGCGGTCGGTCAGCAGTGGGATGTCTTCACGGCGTTCGCGCAGCGGTGGAACCCGCAGTTCGATGACGTTCAGGCGGTAGTAGAGGTCCTGGCGGAAGCGCCCGGCGGCCACTTCGGCGGCCAGGTCCTTGTGGGTCGCGCAGAGGATGCGCACGTCCACTGCCACTTCCTGCTGGCCGCCCACGGCACGTACGGCTTTTTCCTGGATGACGCGCAGCAGCTTGACCTGCATCGGCAGCGGCAGGTCGGCCACTTCGTCGAGGAACAGGGTGCCGCCGTTGGCTGCCTGGAACAGGCCGAGCTTGTCCTCCACGGCGCCGGTGAAGCTGCCTTTCTTGTGGCCGAAGAATTCGCTTTCCATCAGCTCGGAAGGGATCGCCCCGCAGTTCACCGGGACGAAGGTCTGGCTCTCCCGCGGGCCTTGCTCGTGGATCAGCCGCGCGACCAGTTCCTTGCCGCTGCCGGATTCGCCGCTGATGTACACCGGGGCCTGGCTGCGGGCGAGCTTGGCTACCTGGTTGCGCAGGTTGCGCATGGGCGGCGAGTCGCCGAGCAGGCGGCTGTCCACCGGTGCTTCCTCGGCGTCGGGCGAGCGCAGGCGCAGGGCGGAGTTCACCAGTTCGCGCAGGCGCGCGAGGTCCACCGGCTTGGTCAGGAAGTCGAAGGCGCCGGCCTTGAGCGCCTGCACCGCGGTGTCCAGGCTGCCGAAGGCGGTGATCATCGCCACCGGCATCTGCGGATGGCGTTGCTGGATGTACTGCACCAGGTCCAGGCCGGTGCCGTCGGGCAGGCGCATGTCGGTGAGGCAGAAGTCGAAGGGCTCGCGGGCCAGGAAGTCGCGGGCTTCCTTGACGTTGCGGGCGCTGCGAGTGTCCAGCTTCATGCGGCCGAGGGTGATTTCCAGCAGCTCGCGGATGTCGGGTTCGTCGTCGACGATCAGGGCTTTTTGACGGCTCATGGTGTTTGCGTCTTCTTAGCTTTGTTTGCGCGGGTGGGCGAAGGTGATGCGGAAGCAGCTGCCGCCTTCGTCACGCGTCTTGTAGTCCAGCCGAGCCTGGTTGCTTTCGCACAGTTCGCGGGAGATGTACAGGCCAAGGCCGGTGCCCTTGCTTTCGGTGGTGAAGAACGGCTCGAACAGCTTGCTGCGCTGTTCAGCGGCGACGCCGGGGCCGTCATCGAGTACTTCCAGCACGGGGAGGTCCGTTTCGCTGTCGCGGAACAGGCGCAGCCAGACCTGGCCAGTGCCGTTTTTCTGAGTGCTGTACCGTAACCCATTCTGCACGAGGTTGGTCAGTACCTGGGTCAACTGGTGCGGGTCCATGCGCGTCTGCACCGTGCCCTGGCCGGTCTCGACGTGGATCTGCTGGCCCTCGCGCAGACTCTCGCGCATTTCGCCGGCATAGCGGTGCAGCCAGTACTTCAGGTCGAGCAGCTGCGGCTCGGACTGGCGCCGGCGCGAGAGCTGGAGGACGTTCTCGATGACCAGGTTCATGCGCCGCGACTGGTCCTGGATGATCTGCGCCAGGCGTCGGTCGGGTTTGTCCAGCTCCTCGGATTCCAGCAGCAGTTGCGCCGCGTGGCTGATGGCGCCGAGCGGGTTGCGGATTTCGTGGGCGATGCCGGCGGTCAGCCGGCCGAGGGCGACCAGCTTGAGTTGCTGCGCTTGCTGGGCGATCTGCGAGATGTCCTCGAGGAACATCAGGATGTGTTGCTCGTTGTCGCGCCGCAGCGGGATGAAGCTCGGTTGCACGGTCGGGCCGGACTCCGTCGGCTGCAGGCTCGGCGGGCGCAGGGCGGGGTTCTGTTGCCACTGCTGCAGGCTGGAGACCAGTTGCGGGCTGTATTCGGCCAGCGAGTGGCCGGGCAATTCATGGCCGCCCAGCAGGGTGGTGGCGCTCTGGTTGGCCAGCAGCACGCGGTGACGGTCGCCCAGAACGAGGATACCGGTGCGCATGCGCTGCAGGATCAGCGCGTTGAGTTCTTCGAGGTTGGCGACCGTGGTAGCGCGCTGCTCGGCAATGCTCTCAACGATTTGCTGGCGCCGGGCGAGGGCCTGGATCAGCAGTGCCGAGGCGAAGCTCAGGGCGCCCAGGCCGCCGGCCTGTACGTAGTGGTTGAGGGCGGTGGGCTGGCTGAGGCTGAGGTAGAAGGTCAGGTAGATCAGGCCGATGGCGGCAATGGCCGCGATCAGCAGGCCGATGCGTCCGCGCAGCAGGATGTTGGCGATGGCGACGGCGACCACCATCAGGTTGCCGATGCCGCTGGGGATGCCGCCGGCGGTATAGAACAGCGCGCTGAGCAGCAGCACATCCAGCGCCGCCAGGATGAACAGCGGCAGCAGCTGGCGCGGCGTGGGCATCAGCACTGCGATGAGGATATTGAGGATCAGGTAGACCCAGCAGCCGATGTGGAACAGTTCGGGGTGGGCGAGCTTGAGCAGATCATCGTCCAGGCTGCTGGAGATCAGCAGCACCAGCACCAGCCCGATGGCCAGGCGGTACAGGTGATACAGGCGCAGGACCCGCAGGCCCTGGCCCGTGAGCGAGATGCCTTCAGCGATCACGGTCGGTGCGGTCCTGTTCGAGGTGCGCCCGGCTGCAGTACCACTGGTTCTCGTGCTGCAGGGCGTGCGTCTGCGGTACATGCACGCCGCACTGGGCGCAGCGCACCATCGGCGCAGCCTGATCGTCGCCCTTGGGCTTCTCCACGGGGCGTGCCGGGCGGGTGGCCTTGCGCCACAACCACCAGCCGAAGGCGAAGAGAGCGATCCAGAACAGCAGACGGGTCATGGCAATCCCTTTTGCATAAAGAGCGGCAGTTTATCCAAGCCGCGCGGTGCCGCACAGTGAGCCGGTACGCGAGTCCCCATCAGCGTCCCAATAAAAAGGGAGGCCGAAGCCTCCCTTTTATCGAGCCCGTCTGTCGGGATCAGTCGAAGATGCCGAAGGTCATGTAGCTGAACCAGGAGCGGTCGCTGCCGCCGGCGTTGCCTTCGGACTCGTGCTGTTCTTCCTGCACGTCGCTCTGGTTTTCCGGCTTGAGTTCGGCCGGGATCTGCTGCTCGGCGTCTTCGTACTGCTTGATCACGTCCTTGGATGCCTGGGTTTCCATGTGCGGCGGGGCATCGTTGGTTTCGATCAGGCCCAGGGTGGCCTTGGCCAGCCAGGAGCGGTTGTCGGCTTCGTCTTCACGCGGAACGAACTGGCCATCCTTGAGGCTGGGGTTGTCCGGGTAGTTCGCCTTCAGGGTTTCCAGGCTGGAATCGGCCAGGTCGTTCAGGCCCAGGCGCTGGTAGGCCTCGACCATGATTGCCAGGCCATCGCCGACGGCCGGGGTTTCCTGGAAGTTCTCGACCACGTAGCGGCCGCGGTTGGCGGCGGCGACGTAGGCCTGGCGCTTGAGGTAGTAGTGGCCGACGTGCACTTCGTAGGCGGCCAGCAGGTTGCGCAGGTAGATCATGCGCGCCTTGGCGTCCGGTGCGTAGCGGCTGTTGGGGTAGCGGCTGACCAGCTGGGCGAACTCGTTGAAGGAGTCGCGGGCGGCGCCCGGGTCACGCTTGGTCATGTCCAGCGGCAGGAAGCGCGCCAGCAGGCCGCGGTCCTGGTCGAAGGAGGCCAGGCCCTTGAGGTAGTAGGCGTAGTCGACGTTCGGATGCTGCGGGTGCAGGCGGATGAAGCGCTCGGCGGCGGCGCGGGCTGCCTCGGGCTCCATGTTCTTGTAGTTGGCGTAGATCAGCTCCAACTGGGCCTGCTCGGCGTAGCGGCCGAACGGATAGCGGGACTCCAACGCTTTCAGCTTGGCGACGGCGTTGGTGTAGCTCTTGTTGTTGAGGTCATCCTGTGCCTGCTGGTACAGCTGGCTTTCGCTCAGGTTCTCATCCACCTTCTCGCCCTTGGAGGAGCAGGCGGTGACGAAGGCGAGGATGGCGATCAGCAGCAGGTGTTTCACTTGCATGGCGGCTTGCGTCCCTGGACGGTCGGCTGTCGCGGCCGCAACCGTCTGTTATGATTGGCGCCCCAGGGATACCCCTGGGACAAAGGCCCCGTATTTAACCACAGCGCGCAGCCGAACCAAAAGGCCGTGCGCCCTTCGTGTCCCGTCATGTCCGATATCATCCAACTCGCGGCAGAAGTGCCGTTCGACCTCGGTGGTCAGCGTCTCGACCAGGTCGCCGCCCAGCTCTTCTCCGACCACTCCCGGTCCCGCCTGGCGGGCTGGATCAAGGACGGCCGTCTCAAGGTCGATGGCGCCGTGCTGCGCCCGCGCGACATCGTCCACACCGGCTCGCGCCTGGAGCTTGCCGTCGAGCTGGAGGCCCAGGGCGAATGGGTCGCCCAGGACATCGAGCTGGACATCGTCTATGAAGACGATCACATCCTGGTCATCGACAAACCGACCGGCCTGGTGGTTCACCCCGCCGCCGGTCACCAGGACGGCACGCTGCTCAATGCGCTGCTGCACCACGTGCCGCACCTGGCCAACGTGCCGCGCGCCGGCATCGTCCACCGGCTGGACAAGGACACCACCGGCCTGATGGTGGTGGCCAAGACCCTGGAAGCCCACACCAACCTGGTCGCCCAGTTGCAGGCGCGCAGCGTCAGCCGCATCTATGAGGCCATCGTCACCGGCGTGATCGTTGCCGGTGGCACCGTCGACGCGCCCATCGGTCGCCACGGCGTGCAGCGGCAGAAAATGGCGGTGATCGAGACCGGCAAGGTCGCCATCAGCCATTACCGCGTGCTGGAGCGCTTCCGTGCGCACACCCACACCCGGGTGAAGCTGGAAACCGGCCGCACCCACCAGATCCGCGTCCATATGACGCATATCGGCCATCCGCTGGTGGGCGACCCGACCTACGGCGGGCGTTTCCGCATTCCGCCGGGGGCCAGCCCGACCCTCGTCGAGTCCCTGCGCGACTTCCCGCGCCAGGCGCTGCACGCGCGTTTCCTGGAGCTGGACCACCCGGCCACCGGCGTGCGCATGAAGTGGGAATCGCCGCTGCCGGACGACTTCACCTGGCTGCTGAGCCTGCTGCGGCAGGACAACGAGTCTTTCGTATGACCTCCTGGCTGACGCCCGACTGGCCGGCCCCGGCGAATGTCCGCGCCTGCGTGACCACCCGTGCCGGTGGCGTCAGCGCTCCGCCGTTCGACAGCTTCAACCTCGGTGACCATGTCGGCGACGAGCCGGCCGCCGTGGCCGAGAACCGCCGCCGCCTGACCGAGGCGCTGGGCTGCCGCCCGGCCTGGCTGAGCCAGGTGCACGGAATCGACGTGGTCCAGGCCGACCCCGCCAGCGTCGCCACCGCCGATGCCAGCTGGAGCGCCACGCCGGGCGTCGCCTGCACCATCATGACCGCCGACTGCCTGCCGGCGCTGTTCTGCGACCGCGCCGGCACTCGCGTCGGCGCCGCCCACGCCGGTTGGCGCGGGCTGGCTGGCGGCGTGCTGGAGGCGACCGTGGACGCCTTGGGCGTCGCGCCGGCCGAACTGCTGGTCTGGCTCGGCCCGTCCATCGGCCCGCAGGCCTTCGAGGTCGGCCCGGAAGTGCGCGAAGCCTTCCTGGCGGACCATGCCGAAGCCGAGCGCGCCTTCGTGCCGAGCGCCAATGCTGGCAAGTACATGGCCGACATCTATGCGCTGGCGCGCATCCGTCTTGCGGCGAAGGGCGTGACGGCCGTCTACGGCGGCGATTTCTGCACCTTCAGCGATACCGAGCGCTTCTATTCCTACCGCCGTAGTTCCCGCACCGGCCGCCTGGCCAGCCTCATCTGGCTGAGCTGATCGGCTTTTCGTAGGAGCGAGCTTGCTCGCGAACCTCACGGTCATAAGCGGTTCGCGAGCAAGCTCGCTCCTACAAAGTCCTTCCACCGTCGAGGTCCGAGACTCGCTCCTTATGGCCTTTCTGTAGGCACTAACTGACGGGTGTCATGGCCAAATGGCTTGAACCGACCAAAATCGTCCTTATCTATCTGGCATCCCGGCGGGTTAGTCGTGACCAGGGGCACTCATCGCTCCGGCCCGCTATAGAAAGGAAGGACGACCCTCATGCGAATCGACCGTTTGACCAGCAAGCTCCAGCTTGCACTCTCCGATGCCCAGTCCCTGGCCGTTGGACATGACCACCCGGCCATCGAGCCGGTGCACCTGCTGTCCGCGCTCATCGAGCAGCAGGGCGGCTCCATCAAGCCCCTGCTGATGCAGGTCGGCTTCGACATCCCTGCGCTGCGCGCCTCGCTCAACAAGGAGATGGACGCGCTGCCGAAGATCCAGAACCCCACCGGCGACGTTAACCTGTCGCAGGACCTGGCCCGTCTGCTCAACCAGGCCGACCGCCTGGCCCAGCAGAAAGGCGACCAGTTCATCTCCAGCGAGCTCGTGCTGCTGGCGGCCATGGACGACAGCACCAAGCTCGGCAAGCTGCTGACCAGCCAGGGCGTTTCCAAGAAGGCCCTGGAAAACGCCGTGGCCAACCTGCGCGGCGGCGAAGCGGTGAACGACCCGAACGCCGAGGACTCGCGCCAGGCGCTGGACAAGTACACCGTCGACATGACCAAGCGCGCCGAGGACGGCAAGCTCGACCCGGTGATCGGCCGTGACGACGAAATCCGCCGGACCATCCAGGTCCTGCAGCGCCGTACCAAGAACAACCCCGTGCTGATCGGCGAGCCCGGTGTCGGCAAGACCGCCATCGTCGAAGGCCTGGCCCAGCGCATCGTCAATGGCGAAGTGCCCGACGGCCTGAAGGACAAGCGCCTGCTGGCGCTGGACATGGGCGCGCTGATCGCCGGCGCCAAGTTCCGCGGCGAGTTCGAGGAACGCCTGAAGGCGGTCCTCAACGAGCTGTCCAAGCAGGAAGGGCGGATCATCCTGTTCATCGACGAACTGCACACCATGGTCGGCGCCGGCAAGGCCGAAGGCGCCATGGACGCCGGCAACATGCTCAAGCCGGCCCTGGCCCGTGGCGAGTTGCACTGCGTCGGCGCCACCACGCTGGACGAATACCGCCAGTACATCGAGAAGGACGCCGCCCTGGAGCGCCGCTTCCAGAAAGTCCTGGTGGACGAGCCGAGCGAGGAAGACACCATCGCCATCCTGCGTGGCCTGAAAGAGCGCTACGAGGTGCACCACGGCGTCACCATCACCGACGGCGCGATCATCGCCGCGGCCAAGCTCAGCCACCGCTACATCACCGACCGCCAGCTGCCGGACAAAGCCATTGACCTGATCGACGAGGCCGCCAGCCGCATCCGCATGGAGATCGACTCCAAGCCGGAGGAACTCGATCGCCTGGACCGCCGCCTGATCCAGCTGAAGATCGAGCGCGAGGCGCTGAAGAAGGAAGACGACGAGGCCACCAAGAAGCGCCTCGCCAAGCTGGAAGAAGACATCGCCAAGCTCGAGCGTGAGTACGCCGATCTCGAGGAGATCTGGAAGTCGGAGAAAGCCGAGGTCCAGGGTTCCGCGCAGATCCAGCAGAAGATCGAGCAGGCCAAGCAGGAAATGGAAACCGCGCGGCGCAAGGGCGACCTGGAAACCATGGCGCGCATCCAGTACCAGACCATTCCGGACCTGGAGCGCAGCCTGCAGATGGTCGACCAGCACGGCCAGACCGAGAAGCAGCTGCTGCGCAACAAGGTGACCGACGAGGAAATCGCCGAGGTCGTCGCCAAGTGGACCGGCATCCCGGTGTCCAAGATGCTCGAAGGCGAGCGCGAGAAGCTGCTGCGCATGGAAGACGAATTGCACAAGCGCGTCATCGGCCAGAACGAGGCCGTGGTGGCGGTTTCCAACGCCGTGCGCCGCTCCCGTGCAGGCCTGGCGGACCCCAATCGCCCCAGCGGCTCGTTCCTCTTCCTCGGCCCGACCGGGGTGGGCAAGACCGAGCTGTGCAAGGCCCTGGCCGAGTTCCTGTTCGACACCGAGGAAGCGCTGGTGCGCATCGACATGTCCGAGTTCATGGAGAAGCACTCCGTGGCTCGCCTGATCGGCGCGCCGCCGGGCTACGTCGGCTATGAAGAGGGCGGTTACCTGACCGAAGCCGTGCGCCGCAAGCCATACTCCGTGGTGCTGCTGGACGAAGTGGAGAAGGCCCACCCGGACGTGTTCAACGTGCTGCTGCAGGTGCTCGAGGATGGCCGTCTGACCGACAGCCACGGGCGTACCGTGGACTTCCGCAACACCGTGGTGGTGATGACCTCGAACCTCGGTTCGGCGCAGATCCAGGAGCTGGTCGGTGATCGTGAAGCCCAGCATGCGGCGGTCATGGATGCGGTGAATTCCCACTTCCGTCCGGAATTCATCAACCGGATCGACGAAGTCGTGGTCTTCGAACCGCTGGCCCGCGAGCAGATCGCCGGCATCGCGCAGATCCAGATGGGCCGCCTGCGCAAGCGCCTGGCCGAGCGCGAGCTGAGCCTGGAGCTGAGCGACGACGCCATGGACAAGCTGATCGCCGTCGGTTTCGATCCGGTGTATGGCGCGCGGCCGCTCAAGCGCGCGATCCAGCGCTGGATCGAGAACCCGCTGGCGCAGCTGATCCTGGCCGGCAGGTTCAACCCAGGCGCGAAGATCCACGCCAAGGTCGAGAACGACGAGATCGTCTTCGCCTGATCCATGCTCCACGAAAAAGCCCGCCAATCGGCGGGCTTTTTCGTTGGCTCCTTGTAGGAGCGGGCCATGCCCGCGATCGCGCGCATGGCCCGCTCCTACAGATGTTTCGGCGGTCAGCCGGTGTCGCGGGCTCCACCCAGCAGGACCAGCAGTTGTTCGATCAACTCCGCCTGGTCCTCGGCGATATCGATGATGTGGAATCCCGCCCAGCCCAGCTGCCCATCCGCGCCGGCGCGGCTCCACAGACAGTCCGCACCCAGGTGGATTTCGCCGATCTCGTCCAGCGGCGGCGCCGGCACCAGTTGGCAGTCCCAGACGGAATCGGCGTCCGGCACGTCCACACCGCAGAGCATGAAGCCCTCGGCGGACAGGTCGGCGAGCCGGCCCAGGCTGCGCCCGGAGTGGCGGTCGAAGACTTCCACGGTCAGCCCGGTCTGCTGCCGGCTATGCTGGCGACGCTCACTCATCGACGGCTCCTTCAGGTCTGTGCCGGGGTGCGCCCGGTCATCAAGCGTTGCAGAACCCGGTAGATCGCGCCCAGTGCGCGATCCATCAGCGGGGCGGACTGTTCCGGCGGCACCAGGCGGACCTTGCCCGCTTCCATCTCCTGAGCCAATTGCACGAGCGGCTTGACCGCCACCCGTTGCCCGGTGTGGTCGACGAACATGTAGTTGTGGGTGGTGGGGCTGAACCACGACAGCTTGAGCCGGCGCGCCGGCGTGGTGTCGTGAAACTCGAACCAGGCGCCGAACTCCAGGTGGCTCAGCTCTTTCATCAAGCTCTTCGCACGTTCTGACAGGACTTCGCCGTCGGGCTTGACCAGGGTATGGCCCTCTGCCCCGAGCATTGCGCCCAGCGGGCTCTGCGGTAGTTCCTGCTTGAACTGGGCCGCGATCTGCGGCTGCTGCGCCTGGATCGCCTGCTGGCAGGCCACCAGATCCTGCAGCAGGCGGCGGATGCCGGCCTCGTGGTAGCCGCCCAGGACCTCCAGGCCCTTGCGCAACTCTTCCAGCAGGGCCAGGCGGATCGCTTGCAGGTGTTCACGGCCGGCTGGGTCCAGCGGCGTCACGCTCCAGGCCAGTTGTTCGGCCACTTCGCAGGCGCGCTTCCATTCGTCGCTGTGCTCACCGCTGCGCAGCACGATAAAGGTGAGGGCATCGCACCAGCTCATTTCCAGGAAGTGGCGTACCAGTTCCGGCAGCTCGCGGCCCTGGGTCACGCGGGCGATGGCTTCCAGCGCTTGTTCCCGTGCGGCCAGCAGACGGTCGCGGCCGCGGGCGGCCTCCATGGCGCGGCGCTCGCGCAGCTCGACCTTCTGCCGCAGGTTGGCGACGTACTCGTTGAACTCGCCCAGCAGGTTGTCGAACAACGACAGGTCGCCGGCGAAATCCTGGATCACCCGCTCGACCACCCAGTGCATCTTCGCCAGCAGCGCGCGCTCCTCGCCCTCGCCGCCATACAGCACGCCGGCCTGGGCCATGGCGTTGAGCAGCTTGCGCGCGGGGTGGTGGTGCTGGGTGAACAATTGCTTGTCCAGCAGCGCCACCTTGAGGAACGGCGTGTGCAGGTGGGAGAGGGTGGTCTTGCAGCTGTCGGGCAGGTTCTCGTCATCCAGGATGAAGTCGAAGACCATGCCCACCAAGTCGATGACGTCGGCTTCCTGGTCGGTAAGGCGAGTGCTTTTCGGCTGTGCGCTGCCGGCTTCGAGCTGGCGCTGCAGGTCGGCCTTCAGCGCATCGACCGGCTGCGGCCGGCGCAGACGCTGGGCTAGCTCCTGGGCGGACTCCCGTTGCAGCCGGTTCAGCGCCTCGAGCAGTTCATTGGCGCTGTAGGTCGTGCTGGCAGAACTCGGGCCGAAGCTGACAATGCTCTGGGTGTTGCCGAACAGCGTGGCCTTGTTGCCCCGCCGGCGGTGCTCGGCAAGCAATACGGCGAGGCCGCTGAACAGCGCATTACGGTCGCCGGGAGGCATGTCCGGCAGGTCGCTGGCGGTATAGGGCGATGGCGCGAAGCGGCCGCCGTCTGCCGCCGAAGGGCTTTCCCGGGCCTCGGTCGTGCGCGGCGCGGGCGCGGCCGCCTGGCGTTGGCCCTGGGGCCGGTATTTCAGGTTCGGCAGGATGCCGCCGTCGGCCAGGCGTTTGTTCAGCTGCTCATACAAGGGCTGCAGATGCTGCATGACCTGCTGATCGAAAAGCACATACAGGATGGTCTTGACCCGTAGGGCAAAGGCGCTGCCTGCCAGGGTGTCGCGGAACGCCTGGGCAATCGCCTGCGGGCCGAACGGGTTGCGCTCCTCGCCCAGCTTGCTGCCGTTGTTCAGCAGTGCCAGGCGCTGATCAAGGGCGAAGAGCAGTTGAGCGCACTGGGCGCGCACCTGGTTGACCATGTTGGTCACCAGCAGCGTCTCTTCGTATTCATCGTTGCCGACCAGGGTCAACTGGTCTACGTCCAGCTCCTCCAGCGGCGCCACTGCCGGCAGCTTGCCCTCGAGGAAGTCGTTCAGGCCCTTGGCGATGCGTTGGTGATAGGAGCGTTCGAGATTCGGCCGCTCGCGGCGGACTTCGCGCATGGCGTCGAAGAACAACGCCTGGACCTGATTGTTCTCGGCCTTCTCGGCGCATTCGAACAACGTGTCGTCCACCTGCGCGAAGACATGCCCCAGCAGTTCGGCGAGATGATTCATCGCCAACTGGCGGCAACCCTGCACCAGTTCGCCGAAGCGGGGCTGTATGACCCGGCTGGCGATCGGGGAGGGCGGTGGGGTGTCCTTGTTGCTCATGGCCATCCTGTGCGTGATCGCCCCGTCTGCACCCGCGGTGGATCACTCATGGTTTCCATGCAGATATAGCAACCAGCCCGGTCGCCTGCAAAGCAGAGAAAAACTTTTTGGATCAGAGTGTTGACAGGCGTTTCGATATACGTAAAATGGCGCGCCTCTGATACGGGAATCCGGTGAAGCCGGAAGAAAGTAGAGGAGATTGGAAGGCTCGTCGTTCCGCGATAGCTCAGTCGGTAGAGCAAATGACTGTTAATCATTGGGTCCCTGGTTCGAGTCCAGGTCGCGGAGCCAACTTCCAAGCGGGGTATAGCGCAGTCCGGTAGCGCGCCTGCTTTGGGAGCAGGATGTCGGGAGTTCGAATCTCTCTACCCCGACCAAAATTTGGGTCGTTAGCTCAGTCGGTAGAGCAGTTGGCTTTTAACCAATTGGTCGTAGGTTCGAATCCTACACGACCCACCATATTCAAGACGTCTGGTTCGCCCGATGCAGGAAGTGGACGCAATGCCACTTCAGTAAAAAAGCCCGCCTTCATGGTGGGCTTTTTTTTGCTCATTTTTCGGCCGATGCCTTCCTCCCCGCTAACACTCCCTCATTTGGAGGGCGCCATTCTCCTCCGGTGACGCTGACCTGCGGAGAGCGAACTGCCGCTGTGGGCAGGCTGGCCGTGGCGCCCAGACCGATATGGGCGTAGCGGCATCTGTTCAGTCAGGCGATTCGGTGGGAAAAGCCATGGTTCGGGCGGTAGATATCTGCGGTACCGCTCGGAAAACCCGTCAGACGGTTTCGGGTTTTGTCGTTCTTCCTCAGAAAAAACAACAGGCGTGATGGCCAACGTCTGGATGTCCAGTTGATGTAAGTGAACGGTTTTCCGCGCCGATTTCTCACATTCAACGGCATTTTTCCTGAGCCATTTCCGAGCCTAGGAAATTTTTACTTTTTTTAGCGCAACGTGCCCTGGCTTCGTCGGCGTGGTCCGATCTTCCCGCGCGTTTAGGAAATTTACTCTGCCCCTCTCACATTGAGTTACTTGAGGGGGAGATCCATATGGAAGTCGAAAAAGTCGCTCTGGTCGCAGTTACCGCGAATGCAGCCGAGAAAGTGACGGTCAAGACGGGGGGCAAGATCAAGGCGGCAGCGGGCACCAAGTACCTGCTGCAGGTGATCAACAGCGATGTCTCGCCCGAGAACGCTACCGTCCAGCGGGACGGCAAGGACCTGCAGGTCTTCTTCGAGGGCAGCGATAAACCCGACCTGACCATCCAGGACTTCTTCGCCGAGGGCATGGACAGCCAGCTCTACGGCGTCGCGGAAGACGGTCAGTTGTACGCCTACGTGCGTACCGACGGCGAAGGCTACTACGGCCCGCTGTTGCTGAATGAAGGCGAGTCGGCGCCCATCGCTCTGGGCGGGGATTCCCTGGGCGATGGTGCCCCCTATCTGGCCTCCAATTTCGATGAGACCGCGGGTTTCGTACTGTGGCCCTGGCTGCTCGGCCTGGCAGGCATTGGCGCCGCCACGGCCGCGATCATCGAGCACAACCGGCCCGACGACCATAAGACCCGCACCAGCCCTGCACCCACCAATATCAAGGTGATCGACGACGTCGGCCCGATCCAGGGGCAACTGGCCAACGGTGACGTGACCGACGACGCCCGCCCGACCGTTACCGGCAGCGGCATGGCCGGCGCGGTGATCCGCCTCTACGACAACGGCACCGAGATCGGCAGCACCCAGGTCGGCGCGGATGGCACCTGGTCCTTCACGCCCACCGCTGATCTGCCCGATGGTGAGCACAAGTTCACCGTGATCCAGGAAGTCTCCGGGCGCAAGCCGAGCGCGCCGGTGGATGTGCTCGACTTCTCCGTCGATACGGTCCCGCCTGCCGACCCGGTCGCCACCATCGTCGGCGGCGTCGAAAACGGTGGCGATCTCTATTCGCCGAGCAATACGCCGACCCTGACCGGCACCGGTGAACCGGGCGACACCATCATCATCGAGTTCCCCACTGGCGAGAAGGTCACCACCACGGTCGGCCCGGATGGCAAGTGGACGGCCAACCCGCCCAGCCAGGGGCTGCCCGAGGGCCCGGTGGACATCATCATTACCGAGCGTGACCCGGCCGGTAACGAAACCACCGTCAAGCTACCGGCCATCGTCGACACCATCGCCCCGGATGCGCCGCAGGTATGGCTGGATCCAGCCTCCGACAGTGGCGTGAAGGGCGACAACATTACCAACGACACCAAGCCGAAGATCGTCGGCAAGGCCGAGGCGAACTCGCAGGTCACCGTCACCATCAAGGAAACCGGCGAAGTCATCCAGGTGAAAGCCGACCAGAATGGCGACTGGTCCGTGATGCCCACCCGCGTACTGCCCGAAGGCCCGATCCATATCGAGGCCGTCGCCACTGACGCCGCCGGCAACACCAGCCAGCCGGGCACCCTCGACCTGACCATCGACACCACCCCGCCGAACTACCATGACCTCGCCATTACCGGCGTGCTCGACAGCGTCGGCGAGATCACCGGCAATATCGCCAATGGCGGCGAAACCGATGATGCCCACCCGGTGATCAGCGGCACCGGTACCCGCGGCGAGGGCAAGGTCATCCCGTCCAGCCGCGAGCAGGTCATTCAAAGCCTGGAAGGCGGCATCCTCGAACAGATGAATGTGCGCGAGGGCGACGTGGTCGAGGCCGGGCAGGTGCTGCTGAAGATCGACCCGACCCGCGCTGGAGCGAGCTTCCGCGAGACCGAGTCCAAGGTGCTGGCGCTCAAGGGCCAACTGGCTCGCCTGCGCTCGGAAGCCTATGGCAAACCGCTGAGCTTCCCGCCGGACGTGCAGGCGGTTCAGCGCGCGGCGTATGCGCGGGCCAACGCGGCAGAAGAGAAGATGGAGTCGACGCGTCGCGAGTCCGAATACCTCATCCGCAACCTGGTCGAGCAACGCGATTTGTCCGCCTCGCGCGTCGATGACTACAAGTCGCTGCTGGTGGAGTCCGACCGCGTGCGCAAGATGTTCTATGACCAGTGGTACCACCTGGGCAAGCGCACCCTGCTGGATGTGCTGATCGCCGAGAACGAGTACTACTCCGCCCAGATCGCCGCGTGCGATACCTACTACAACGCCAAGGCCAGCGATCTGCGCATCCGCGCGGAAACCAGCGGCCTGATGGCCTGGCTGGCGCCGGGCAGCGAGGCCAGCGCTCGCTGATCGTTCGCGGTCCTGTGACCGTTCCCGCTTGATCCATTGCGTTACTTCCGGCATGCCCGCCCTGGCGGTCATGGTGGTGGAACTCGTCCCTGAAGCCAGGGCGGGCATGCCGAGAAGACGCCGATTTTTCCTGCACGCGCGTCATAAATTGAATGACTTTCTCTCTTGCGAATGCTCCTGTGCGTCGATGTGTCGCAGGGTGCGCAGCGGCAGTTCGTCACATTCGCAAGGGTTCTTGATCACCATCATGGCAAGGTCTTTGCCGAAGGTGTTGGCGGTCTGTCTCGGGCTACCCGTGGCTGGCTGTAAGCCGCGTCCTTCGCCGCTTCGACGCTGCCAGATGGCTCGCCGATGGGAGCACCGGACGGCAGGACTTAGCCTCACAAAGACTCGGTGAATTGATCATTTTGCGACCAGTCAGAACTGTGACTGTTTCGTGGGCTGAGAAAATATCTTGTTAAAAATGAAAGGGCGGGGCCTTGAAAGGGGTTTCTGAAATGCTTTGTAATATCCGCCGTCCATTTCCTACCCCCAAATCGCTGAGTCGCACTGACGCAGATCATTGCCAGTGTTCACCCTGTGGTGCAGCGGCATAACAACAGGGGGCTGCCATCGGTGGGCTCCTGTCATAAGACGAGTCGGGCAATCCGCTCGTGCATCCGGTGTGCGACGCGCGCGCTTCAACGAGCCGCCAGTCCAGACACCACACGCTGAATAACACGGAACGAATCAGCTGACGAAATCGGTTTCGCATCGCGAAGACCGGGCGACCTCCCTTTGCCTGGAATCCTTGCGGCCGCGTTCGTGAATCCATGACAGCCCTGGCAGGCGGCTTGGAAAAGTCGCGGGTAACGAGTCGTCGAGCAATGCGTGGCGAAGGCTCATGGGCGGTGAGGCGATTTTCATCCACTAAGGCCGCAAGATGAAAAAAGAGCAGTACACAGGAATTTTGAAGAGACTTGCGCTGCTGCCGATGCTGATGCTCGGTGGTTGCAACATGGCGCTGTTCGACCCGAAAGGGCAGGTTGGCGCCGACGAGAAGTCCCTGATCATCACGGCAACCCTGCTGATGCTGATCGTGGTGGTGCCGGTGATCCTGATGACCCTCGGGTTCGCCTGGAAATACCGGGCTTCGAACACCAAGGCCACCTACATGCCGGACTGGTCGCACTCGACCAAGATCGAGCTGGTGGTATGGCTGGTTCCCTGCCTGATCATCGCCGTGCTCGGCTGGATCACCTGGGAGAGCACCCACAAGCTGGATCCGTACCGTCCGCTGGACTCCGAGGTCAAGCCGGTGACCATCCAGGCCATCTCGCTGGACTGGAAGTGGCTGTTCATCTACCCGGAACAGGGCATCGCCACCGTCAACGAAATCGCCTTCCCGAAAGATACCCCGGTGAACTTCCAGATCACCTCGGATTCGGTGATGAACTCGTTCTTCATCCCGCAGCTGGGTAGCCAGATCTACTCCATGGCCGGGATGCTCACCAAGCTGCACCTGATCGCCAACGAAGAAGGCGTGTTCGACGGCATCTCCGCGAACTACAGCGGCGGCGGCTTCTCGGGCATGAAGTTCAAGGCCATCTCCACCTCCGAGCAGGGCTTCCAGGAGTGGGTTGCGAAGGTCAAGGCTTCGCCGCAGACCCTGAACCTGGATCAGTACCCGGAGCTGGTGAAGCCGACCGAGAACGTCCCGGCGACCTACTTCGCAACCGTCAGCCCCGAGCTGTTCTCCCACGTGCTGAACAAGTGGGAACACGCCGGCCACGCCATGGCGAAAGCCGAGCAGGCCAAGGGCGAGCACGGCGAAGCAGCCCATGACGAGGCCGCCATGGCGGGCCACGACATGAGCAACATGCAAGGCATGCAGGGCATGCAAATGAATCCGAGCCAGGAGTAACCGCAGATGTTCGGGAAACTGACACTGTCGGCCGTGCCGTATCACGAGCCGATCATCGTCATCACGCTGGCCGTCGTCGCCCTGTTGGGCCTCGGCGTAGTCGGCGCGATCACCTACTACCGCAAGTGGACCTACCTGTGGACCGAATGGCTGACGTCCATCGACCACAAGAAAATCGGCGTGATGTACATCATCGTCGCTCTGGTCATGCTCCTGCGCGGCTTCGCCGACGCCATCATGATGCGCGGCCAGCTCGCGCTGGCTGAAGGCGCCAACCACGGCTACCTGCCGCCGGAACACTACGACCAGATCTTCACCGCTCACGGCGTGATCATGATCATCTTCATGGCCATGCCCTTCATGACCGGTCTGATGAACCTGGCCGTGCCGCTGCAGATCGGAGCGCGCGACGTGGCGTTCCCGTTCCTGAACTCCCTGAGCTTCTGGCTGCTGGTCGTCAGCGCCATGCTGGTGAACGTCTCGCTGGGCCTGGGCGAATTCGCCCGTACCGGCTGGGTCGCCTACCCGCCGCTGTCCGAGCTGGCCTACAGCCCGGGCGTGGGTGTGGACTACTACATCTGGGCGCTACAGATATCGGGTATGGGTACCTTGCTCACGGGTATCAACTTCCTGGTGACCGTGTTCAAGATGCGCACCCCCGGCATGAAGCTGATGCAGATGCCGATCTTCACCTGGACCTGCACCTTCGCCAACATCCTGATCGTTGCGTCGTTCCCGATCCTGACCGCGGCCCTGGGCCTGCTGTCGCTGGACCGCTACTTCGACATGCACTTCTTCACCAACGAGCTGGGCGGCAACGCCATGATGTACATCAACCTCTTCTGGGCCTGGGGCCATCCTGAGGTGTACATCCTGATCCTGCCGGCCTTCGGTATCTTCTCCGAAGTCACCGCCACCTTCGCCGGCAAGCGCATGTTCGGCTACACCTCGATGGTGTGGGCGAGCGCCGCGATCACCTTCCTCGGCTTCACCGTGTGGCTGCACCACTTCTTCACCATGGGTTCGGGCGGCGACGTCAACGGCTTCTTCGGCGTTGCGACCATGCTGATCTCCATCCCGACCGGGGTGAAGCTGTTCAACTGGCTGTTCACCATCTACCGTGGCCGCCTGCGCTTCAACACCCCGATCCTGTGGACCCTGGGCTTCATCGTCACCTTCACCATCGGTGGCATGACCGGCGTTCTGCTGGCCATCCCGGGCGCTGACTACCTGCTGCACAACAGCCTGTTCCTGATCGCCCACTTCCACAACACCATCATCGGTGGCGCGGTGTTCGGCTACCTGGCCGGCTTCGTCTTCTGGTTCCCGAAAGCCTTCGGCTTCACCCTGGACGAGAAGTGGGGCAAGCGTTCCTTCTGGTGCTGGCTGGTCGGCTTCTACATGGCCTTCATGCCGCTGTACATCCTCGGCTTCATGGGCATGACCCGTCGCCTGAACCACTACGACAACCCGATGTGGAAGCCGTACCTGGTGGTGGCGTTCTTCGGCGCCGTGCTGATCTTCTTCGGTATCGCCTGCCAGCTGATCCAGCTGCTCGTGTCGATCAAGAACCGCAAGCAGCTGGCCGACGTGACCGGCGACCCGTGGGGCGGCCGTACCCTGGAGTGGTCCACTTCCTCGCCGCCGCCGTACTACAACTTCGCCGAACTGCCGAAGGTCAACGACATCGACGCGTTCCACGAGATGAAGCAGACCGGTACCGCGTACCGCAAGCTGCCGGCCTATGCACCGATCCATATGCCGAAGAACACCGCCGCTGGTTTCTCCATCGCGCTGTTCGCCTTCATCTTCGGCTTCGCCGCCATCTGGCACATCTGGTGGCTGGTGGGCGTTGGCTTCGTCGGCATGATCGCCTCGGTCATCGTGCGCAGCTACGTCACCGACCTGGACTACTACGTCCAGCCCGATGAGATCGAGCGCATCGAAAACGCCAACTTCCAGAAACTCGCCACTGCGCAGGTATAAGCGATGTCTACGGCAGTACTGAATCAACACCTGGTCGATACGCACGAAGCGGCGCACGACCATGACCACGCCCACGACAGCGGCGGCATGACGGTCTTCGGCTTCTGGCTGTACCTGATGACCGACTGCATTCTGTTCGCGAGCGTCTTCGCCACCTACGCCGTGCTGGTCAACCACACGGCCGGCGGCCCGAGCGGCAAGGACATCTTCGAGCTGCCCTACGTGGCCGTCGAAACCGCGATCCTGCTGATCTCCTCCTGCACCTACGGCCTGGCCATGCTGGCTGCGCACAAGGGTGCCAAGGGCAAGGCCATCGCCTGGCTGGGCGTGACCTTCCTGTGCGGCGCCGCGTTCATCGGCATGGAACTCAACGAGTTCCATCACCTGATCGTCGAAGGCTTCGGCCCGAGCCGCAGCGCCTTCCTGTCGTCCTTCTTCACCCTGGTCGGCATGCACGGCCTGCACGTGTCCGCAGGCCTGCTGTGGATGCTGGTGCTGATGGCGCAGATCGGCACCCGTGGCCTGACCGCGCAGAACAACACCCGCATGATGTGCCTGAGCCTGTTCTGGCACTTCCTGGACATCGTCTGGATCTGCGTCTTCACCGTCGTCTACCTGATGGGGGCTCTGTAATGACCGCTGCTGCACATCATCACGACTCCCACGGTGCCGGCCACGACAACCACGGCGCCGGTCACGGCAGCCTGGGTTCGTACGCCATCGGCTTCGTGCTCTCGGTGATCCTGACCGCGATTCCGTTCTACATGGTCATCGACGGCGGCTTCTCGCGTCACGCCACCCTGCTGACCATGGTGATCCTGGGCCTGGTCCAGGTCGTCGTGCACCTGATCTGCTTCCTGCACATGAACTTCAGCTCCGAAGGCCGCTGGAACGTGATGGCATTCATCTTCACCGCCATCATCATCCTGCTGGTGGTCGGCCTGTCGCTGTGGATCATCTACACCGCAGACAGCCTGATGATGCCGATGCCCTGAGGGCCGATGCCGTGAAACTCAAGCGTTATCTCCTGGTCGCCAAGCCGGGCATCATCTTCGGCAACCTGATCGCGGTGGCGGGGGGATACTTCCTCGCCGCCCGCGGCAGCGTTGACCCGATGCTGCTGCTGGCTACCGTGATCGGCCTGTCCCTGGTCGTTGCCAGCGGTTGTGTGTTCAACAACTGCATCGACCGCGACATCGATCGCTTCATGGAGCGTACCCGTAGCCGTGTCACCGTGACCGGGCAGATCTCGCTGAAGGCCGCCCTGGCCCACGGTGTGGTGCTCGGCGCGGCGGGCTTCGGCCTGCTGGCGTGGAAAACCAACGTGCAGGCGACCCTGCTCGCCGCGTTCGGCTTCTTCGTCTACGTCGTGCTCTACAGCCTCTGGCTCAAGCGCAGCTCGGTCTACGGCACGCTGGTCGGCAGTCTCTCCGGAGCCATGCCGCCGGTGGTGGGTTACTGCGCCGCCAGTGGTCACTTCGACATGGGCGCGGCGGTGCTGCTGCTGATCTTCTGCCTCTGGCAGATGCCGCACAGCTATGCCATCGCGATCTTCCGCCTCAATGACTACCGCGCCGCCGGGATTCCCGTGCTGCCGGTGGAGCGGGGCATCGAAGCGACCAAGAAGCAGATCCTCTACTACGTGCTGGCCTTTGGTCTTGCGACCCTGCTGCTGACCGTGACCGGCTTCGCCGGCTACGGATACCTGGTGGTGGCGCTGGCCGTCAGCGCCTGGTGGCTATTCATCGCGGTGAAAGGCTTCAGCGCCGAAGACGACCGCCGCTGGGCCCGCCAGTTGTTCGCCTTCTCCATCATCGCGATCAGCGTGCTGAGCCTGATGATGTCCATCGACTTCCAGGCCATCCCGGCCCAGTCGATGCTGGCGGCGCTGTAAGGCTGCTTCGCTGCAACGAAAAAGCCGCCCTTCGGGGCGGCTTTTTTGTGCCTGTCGGATGGGTTTTTCGTAGGAGCGAGCTTGCTCGCGAACGGTACTTTCCGGCGGCTCCAGTGCCAGGGTGGTTCGCGAGCAAGCTCGCTCCTACAGGGGGCACCGCTGCGCAGGTCCGTAGGATGGCGTGGAGCGAAGCGATACCCATCATGGCGGATAACGCTGCGCGTTATGCGCCCTACACTGAGATCAGCCCTGGCGTAGGGAGCATAACGGCGAGGCCGTTATCCGCCGATGTGTTCAAGCTTCAGTGCAACTTCAGGCGCGGCTCGGTGCTCCGCCCGATGCGGTCCGCGATCATCAGCAGCGCGGTGCGGAACGGCCCGTACAGCGCCATCTGGTGCATGCGGTAGAGCGACACGTAGAACATCCGCGCCAGCCAGCCCTCGAGCTTCACGCTGCCCATCAGGTTACCCATCAGGTTGCCCACCGCGCTGAAGCGCGACAGCGAGATCAGCGAGCCATAGTCGGTGTAGCGATACTCCGGCAGCGGCTCGCCCTCCAAGCGCGCGACGATGGCCTTGGCCAGCAGCGACGCCTGCTGGTGCGCCGCCTGGGCGCGTGGCGGCACGTTGCGTTCGCTGCCATCGCCCAGCGGGCAGGCGGCGCAATCGCCGAAGGCGAAGATGTTGTCGTCGCGAGTGGTTTGCAGGGTAGGGCGGACCACCAACTGGTTGATGCGGTTGGTTTCCAGGCCGTCGATCTCCTTGAGCAGGCTCGGCGCGCGGATGCCCGCCGCCCACACTTTCAGGCTCGCCGGAATGAACTCGCCCACCGCCGTGCGCAGCCCGTCCGCAGTCACCTCCTGCACCGCCGAACCGGTGAGCACGCGCACGCCGAGCTTCTCCAGCGTCTGGTGCACCGGGCGGCTGATGCGCTCGGGCAGCGCCGGCAGTACGCGCGGGCCAGCCTCGATCAGGGTGATGCGCATGTTCTGCGGCTGGATGCCGGTCAGGCCGTAGGCCGCCAGCTCCTGCGCGGCGTGGTGCAGTTCCGCCGACAGCTCGACCCCCGTGGCACCGGCGCCGACGATGGCGACGCTGATCTGATCGTCCTTGTCCTGCCCGGCGTGGGCGCGCAGATAATGGGTCAGCAGCAGCTTGTGGAAGCGCTCGGCCTGCTCGCGGGTATCCAGGAAGATGCAATGATCCGCAGCGCCCTGGGTGCCGAAGTCATTGGTGGTGCTGCCGATGGCCAGGACCAGCGTGTCGTAGTCCAGCGCGCGCGCCGGCATCAGCTCCTCGCCCTGCTCGTCGAGCGTGGCGGCGAGCTGGATGCGCTGGCTCGCGCGGTCCAGGCCGGTGAGGCGGCCGAGCTGGAATTCGAAGTGGTTCCATTTCGCCTGGGCGACGTAGTTCAGCTCATCCTCGTAAGAGTTGAGCGAGCCGGCGGCCACTTCGTGCAGCAGGGGTTTCCAGATGTGGGTGAGGTTGGCGTCGACGAGCGTAATACGCGCCTTGCCTTGTTTACCCAGGGTGCGGCCGAGACGGGTCGCGAGCTCCAGCCCGCCGGCGCCGCCGCCGACGATCACGATACGATGGGACATGGTGCATTCTCATAGCTTAAGGAATCCTGTATCGGCCCGTGGCGGCACGGCGCTCACGCAAGGTAGGCCAGGAGGCGGCTCAGCAAACCCAGGGCGATGACCACAGCGAGCAAGCCACCCATCATCAGCCAGGGCTTGAACGGCGCACGCTGGACCTGGTGGACGGGGGAGCTGAGGTACTGATCGACCTTCTGCTGGTCTTCGGGGCTCAGGCGACTGGGCATGGGCGGCCTCCGTTTATAATGTCCTGCATTCTAGTAGGGCTCGGGCGGCCTCTCAATGCGCCGCCGATCAATGCCGCATTGCACCGGCGCCTATTTACAGGCCGACGCCCATGTCGAAGAGGATGCTGCGGCCCAGGCTGCCGCGCAGAAAGTCCGGCGCGTCACTGTGGGCGAAGAGCACGCGGGCGAAGGTCGGGCCGACCACCGACAACGAGCGCCACCCCTGGCGCAGGTATTCGGTGGGGGGTGGGAAGGGCGTATTGAAGTCCGGCGTCTCGCGCTTGAGGCTGACGAACGCCAGCAGGTCCAGCTCGCGCGGGTCGATGCCGCGCTCGGTGTAGTTGTGCGCTTTCTTGCGCAGCGTCGGCGCCAGGCGCGCCTGCAGTTCCGCGCAGGGAATCCGGCGCGGTCGCTGCTCACGGCGGATCAACTGGTTGAGGCTCTGGGCCATGCGCCGGCGCAGCAGCTCCTCCTTCCATTCCTCGTTGAGCCGGCGCCCTTGGTCGAGCACGAAGAAGACCTCGAAGGCGGCATCGCGGAACAGCACGTCCGGTGGCTGCTGCGTGGGCGCGATGAAATCTTCCTGGCGATACGGCACCTTCAGCGCCTGCAGCAGCCGCTGGCAGGCCCAGCACTCCCGCTCCCATTTGCGGGCGTTGGAGAGGAAGTCATTGGCTTGTTCCGCCTGGCGCGTCAGCAGGCGCAGATAGTCGGTCTCGTTCATGACTCAAGCATAGTTGCTGGCGGCCGGAGGCGAGCGCCGATGGCGGTGTAGACTGTTGCCAATCATTGTCGGGTCCAGGCAAGGGGGACGCGTGAAACGATTGCTGGGCGGATGGCTGTTGATGGTGCTGGCAAGCGCGGCGGTGGCGCAGGAGTCGCCCGCCATCGGCTGGACGCTGCTGGACCAGTTCGACAAACCCTATACCGCAGACGCTGACCTGAACGTCCTGCTGATCGCCCACGACATGGCCGGCTCCAAGCTGGTCAAGGCAGCGCTGGCCGATCGTCCGCAGGGCTATCTCGAAGCGCGGCACGCCGCCTTCGTCGCCGACATCAGCCGCATGCCGGCCGCCATCTCCAAGCTGTTCGCCATCCCCGCCATGCGCGACTACCCCTACCGCGTGCTGCTCGACCGCGGGCCGCGCGTGGCCAGCCGCTTCCCCGGCCAGGCCGATGCGGTGACCTGGCTGCAGCTGGACCAGGGCAAGGTCGTCTCGACCCATCAGTTCGACTCGGTGCAGGCCCTGCGCCAGGTGTTGGAGCGGGGCACGCCGTGATCGCCGCACAGCTGCTGTCGGCCGAAACCCTGGAGATCGGCTGGGCGATCTACCTGCCCATCGTCGCCTGGGCCATCTGGCGCGCGCCGTGGCTGGAACTGGTCAGCGACTTTCGCCGCCAGCACCTGGTGTTCGGCACCATGCTCGGGCTATTCCTGCTATGGCTGGTGCGGCGGGACTTCGCCTCTGGCGTGTCCTTCCACTTCATCGGCATGACCGCCGTGACCCTGCTGCTGGACTGGCCACTGGCAATTCTGGTCGGCCTCGTGGCGCAGCTCGGCCTGTGCGCCATCGGCCGACAGGACTGGGCCGCCCTCGGCGTCAACGGCATCCTGCTGGTGCTGATTCCGGTGGTCATCACCGAACTGGCGGCGATCTTCGTCGAGCGCCGCCAGCCTCGAAACCTGTTCGTCTACATCTTCTGCTCGGGCTTCTTCCCGGCGGCGCTGGCGGCCGTGTGCAGCCTGCTGCTGGGCCTAGGCCTGCTGTGGATGGACGGGCTGTTCCCCATGCCGCCGTGGATCGAGGACTTCATCGGCTACCTCTGGCTGATCATGTTCCCCGAGGCCTTCATCAACGGCACCATCGTCACCGGGCTGGTGGTCTTCTACCCGGACTGGCTGGAAACCTTCAACCGCACGCGCTACCTGCAGGCGCCGTGGAAGGACGACGATGAGCCGCGTTGATGTTCGTACATCGTCCAGGTGCATCGCCGCCGTCGATTGATCCAGGTCAGTTCGCGAAGCTCGGGCGATCAGGGAAGCTTTCTCCCCCATTCGCAGGAGATTGCCTATGAGCATTCACAGCTGGGCCGAGCAGCGTCTTTCAGAGCTGCTGATCGAAGCCGAAGCCGGCGGGCAGGACCCGCAACTGGTCGTGCGCGCACTGCTCAGCGCGGTGGTGCGGGCCAATGCGCAAGTGCGCACGCAGGAGGATCTGGAGCACGAACTGCACTTCCTCGCCGATAACCTGGACGAGGATCGGGACTACACCTTCATGCGTCCCTGAACGAAAAAGGCCCGCATCCGCGGGCCTTTTCTCTTCTGTAGGAGCGAGCTTGCTCGCGAACGCTCTTTCGTAGGGAAACCCGCAGCTCGGGCGGTTCGCGAGCAAGCTCGCTCCTACGAAAAGCCAATCCTTGGCGCAGAAAAAGCCACCTCGAGGGGGGGGGGCTCAATGCCCGCGCGGCTTCTCGAGATCGCCGGAGAACAGCTCGTCTTCCAGATTGTCGCCGGGAATGGCGTGCTCTTCCGCCGCCCAGGCGCCCAGGTCGATCAGCTTGCAGCGGTGCGAGCAGAAGGGGCGGTACTCGCTCTTGGCGCTCCACTCCACGGGCGCGCCGCAGGTGGGGCATTCCACGGTCAGGGGTTGGCTCATGGTTGTCCTCCACGCAGGCCGAGATAGAACTGATGCAGACGCTCGACCTGCTGATGCAGGTGGCCGAGGTCGCCATCGTTGAGCAGCACGTCGTCCGCGTGCTTGAGCCGGTCGTCGCGCAAGGCCTGGGCCTTGAGAATCGAACGGACGTGATCTTCCGACACCTGGTCGCGGCTCATGGTGCGCTCCAGTTGCAGGTGTTCGGGGGTATCCACCACCAGTACGCGCTGGGTCATGCGGTGCTGCCCGGACTCCACCAGCAGCGGCGAGACCAGGATGGCGTAGGGCGATTGCGCCTGCGCCAGGTTGCTGGCGATTTCCTGGCCGATGAGCGGGTGCAGCAGTTGCTCCAGCCAGCGGCGCTCGTCCTCGGCCTTGAAGATGCGCTCGCGCAGGGCGGCGCGGTTGAGCTGGCCGTCCGGCAGCAGCATGGCGTCGCCGAAGCGCTCGACTATCTTCGCCAGGGCAGGGCGGCCGGGTTCCACCACCCAGCGCGCGGCGTGGTCGGCGTCGACCGTATGGATGCCCAGCGAGGCGAAATGCTCGGCAGCGGCGCTCTTGCCGCTGCCGATGCCGCCGGTGAGGCCCAGAATCCAGGGTTTCATCATTCTCCTTCAGCCGGCCCGGTGGCCGTCCAGAAGCGCCGATGAAACTCGGCGCAGGAGAAGGCTAGCGGAAACCGGCGAACTGCAGATAGGTCGCGGTTATTTGATCACCCCAGAGCAATGCAATCCAGCCGGCGATGGCCAGATAGGGGCCGAAGGGGATAGGGGTACTGGTTTCCGCGTTGCGCAGGCGCAGCATGATCACGCCCAGCACCGCGCCCACCAGCGACGACAGCAGGATGGTCAGCGGCAGCACCTGCCAGCCCCCCCAGGCGCCGAGCATGGCCAGCAGCTTGAAGTCGCCGTAGCCCATGCCTTCCTTGCCGGTGATCAGCTTGAACAACCAGTACACCGACCACAGGCTCAGGTAACCGAACACCGCGCCCCAGAGCGCGTCGCCCAGGTTGGTGAAGAGGCCGAAGTGGTTGACGATGAGACCGAGCCACAGCAACGGCAACACCAAGTCGTCCGGCAGCAGCTGATGATCGATATCGATCATGCTCATCGCCAGCAAGCCCCAGGTCAGCAACAGCATCGCCCCCGCCTGCCAGCCAAAGCCGTAATGCCAGGCAATGAAGGCTGACAGCGCACCGCAAGCGAGCTCCACCAGCGGATAACGCTTGCTGATCGGCGCCTTGCAGGCCGAACACTTTCCGCCCAAAACCAGCCAACTGACCACCGGGACATTCTCCCAGGGCTTGATCTCGTGGGCGCAGTGCGGGCACCGGGAGTTCGGCAATACCAGGTTATACGTCGGCTGCTTCTCGCCCTCCGGCAGCCCCAATGTTTCCCGCGCCTGCTGCTGCCAATCGAGCTGCATCATCCGCGGCAGGCGATGGATCACCACGTTGAGGAAGCTGCCCACCAGCAGGCCGAGGAGGGTGACGCATAAAACAAAGGCCAGCGGGGTGCTGGCCAGGAAATCGAGCACTGGCATGCTTAGACGACTTTGCCGAGCTGGAAAATGGGAAGGTACATGGCGATGACCAAGCCGCCGACCAGTACACCTAGGACCGCCATGATCATCGGCTCCATCAGGGTGGTCAGATTATCGACGGCGTTATCCACTTCTTCTTCGTAGTATGTTGCGACCTTATCGAGCATGGCATCCAGTGAGCCTGACTCTTCTCCGATGGCTGCCATTTGCACTGCCATGCTCGGAAAAACCCCAGTGGTGCGCATCGAGAAGTTCAATTGGGTCCCGCTAGATACGTCCTGCTTGATACGGGAGACGGCATTACGAAAAACCACGTTGCCCGTTGCTCCGGAAACCGAGTCCAGAGCTTCGACGAGTGGTACACCCGCAGCAAAAGTCGTCGATAGCGTACGTGCATATCTTGCGACTGCCGCTTTGTAAATGATGTCCCCGACAACCGGGATTTTCAGCAGGCCGCGATCGACAGAGTTTCGGAAGTTTTCCGAGCGACGGTGGAACTCGCGAAAACCAAAGGCGACGCCAAAAAGTCCTAGCAGCACGATGAACCACCATGCAGTGAGCACTTCGGAAAGGCTAACGACCATTCTGGTAAACGCGGGGAGCTCGGCGCCGAACCCTTCGAATACTGACTGAAACTGGGGAACAACCTTGATTAGAAGGATTGCGGAAACCACGATTGCGACGATGATGACGGCAATAGGGTAGGTCATTGCCTTCTTAATCTTGGCTTTGAGCGACTCGGTCTTTTCCTTGTAGGTCGCAACCCGGTCGAGCAAGGTTTCCAATGCACCTGATTGCTCACCAGCGTCGACGAGGTTGCAATACAGGTCATCGAAGTATTGCGGCTTTTTGCGCAGTGAGTTCGCCAAGCTATTACCCGCTGCAACTTCCTGTTTGACTTCCTCGACCAGCTTGCGCATGTTCGGGTTTTCGAAGCCTTCCGCGATGATATCGAAGGACTGGAGCAGCGGGACGCCCGAGCCCATCATAGTCGCCATTTGGCGAGTAAACAGGGCGATGTCCAGAGGCTTGATCTTCTTGCCCTTGCTGAACAGGGATATGCCCTTCTTTCGGACCTTAGTCGGGTTGATGCCCTGCTTACGCAGTTGCGCCTTGATCAGTGCAGTACTGGCTCCTGACAACTCCCCTTTGATCTTCCCGCCCTTTCTGTCGGTGCCTTCCCAGAGAAAGACACTCGTCTTTAATGCTTTGTCCGCCATGGATTAATCCTTGGTCACGCGGTTGACTTCTTCGAGACTGGTGATGCCTTGCATTGCCTTCATCAGTCCCGAAGTGCGCAGATCGTTGAAGCCTTCTTTGCGGGCTTGATCGGCGATCTGAATGGAGTTGCCTTCCTCCATGATAATGCGCTGCAGGCTGGGCGTGTTTTTAACTACTTCATAAATGCCCACACGTCCTTTGTAACCGCCCTTGCAATTTTCGCATCCGACCGGGGAGTAAAGCTTGAAGGAGCCAATCCGCTCGGCCGGGAAGCCCTCATGCAGCAATGCTTCTCGGGGAACATCGTGCTCCTTCTTGCAGTGGGGGCAAAGTTTACGGGCAAGTCGTTGAGCGATGATCAGGTTGACCGAGGTTGCGAGGTTGAACGCGGCTACACCCATATTGAGCAGACGAGTAAGAGTTTCCGCTGCGCTGTTGGTGTGCAGCGTCGACATCACCATGTGTCCGGTTTGCGCCGCCTTGATGGCAATTTCCGCGGTTTCCAAGTCGCGGATTTCCCCGACCATGATCACATCGGGGTCCTGGCGGAGAAACGCGCGAAGCGCCTGAGAGAAGTCCATTCCCTGACGAGGGTTTACATTGACTTGGTTAATGCCCTCGAGATTGATCTCTACCGGATCTTCGGCTGTGGAGATATTGATATCGGGGGTGTTGAGGATGTTCAGACCTGTATACAGGGATACTGTCTTGCCTGACCCCGTGGGGCCGGTCACCAAAATCATGCCCTGAGGTTGCTTAAGGGCATCGAGGTACAGCTGCTTCTGCGCGTCCTCGTACCCCAACGCGTCAATTCCCATCTGCGCGCTGGCGGAATCGAGGATTCGCATGACAATCTTTTCACCCCACAGGGTGGGCATGGTGTTCACGCGGAAATCGATAGATTTGGTTTTCGACACACGCATTTTAATGCGGCCGTCCTGAGGTTTGCGGCGCTCGGAAATATCCAGGCCCGCCATGACCTTCAGGCGCGCAGAAATACGGCTGGCCAACTGGATAGGTGGTTTGGCCACCTCATGGAGCATGCCGTCGGTGCGGAAACGCACTCGGTAGACTTTCTCATATGGTTCGAAGTGCAAGTCCGAGGATCCGCCCTTGATAGCGTCCAGCAGCATCTTATTGACGAAGCGAACGACGGGAGCGTCATCGGCGTCGTTAGAAGCTGCTTCATCCTTTTGTTCGGAGGCGCTTTCGATGTCGAGACCATCAAGGTCGACATCGCCCAATTCACTCAGCGCATCGTTGGCGCTTTCGAACAACTTCTCGATGGCTTCGCCGAGCTTATCGTCCTCGACCAGAATGGCTTCCGTGGTCAGCCCTGTGCTGAATTGGACGTCGGTGATGGCCTGGTGATTGGTTGGATCGGAAACTCCCACGAACAGCTTGTTTCCACGCCGCCATAGGGGAATTACCCGATGCTGGCGAACCAGCTTTTCGCTGATTAGCTCCTTGGGAAAAGCATCGCGATCCAGGCTACCCAAGTCACAGAAAGCTACGCCGAACTGCTCGGCCGCCAGCTCAGTCAGAGGCCTGCTTTTGACCAGCTTGTTCTGCACCAGATAGGTCACCAGCGAAAGCTTGTTGCGCTGGGCCTGCTGTTGGGCTTGCTGAGCGCTTTTCTCATCAAGCAACTGCGAAAGCACCAATTGGCGGGCAAGCCCGGACAGGATGACTTGATCGTTCATCGATATAGGCCGAAATAGGAGTTACGTGCCTTATATCGTAGTTGCTCCTGCGAGCCAAATTGACAAATTGAAGCTGCCCAAAAATGTCACTTCCTGCGGTTTTATGCGTTGAGCTTTTTCATCAGCCCACTAAACAGGCTTTCTGCAGTGGTAAGGGAATCTGGCATGGAATCTGCTTTATCACAGTCAGGTCCTAAGACCTTTCCTAAAAATTCTGGAGAGAATTATGAAGGCTCAAAAAGGCTTCACCCTGATCGAACTGATGATCGTGGTTGCCATCATCGGCATCCTGGCCGCCATCGCCCTGCCGGCCTACAACGATTACACCAAAAAGGCCCGTTTCTCCGAAGTCATGTCGGTTGGCGAAGGCTATAAGACTCCGGTTGCCCAATGCATTCAGGAAAACAACGGCGCGACTGGCTGCACCGCTGGTGCGAATGGCATTCCTGCTATTCCGGCAACTCTGCCTGCAAACATCGCTTCCATGTCCGTGACTGATGGTGTGATTCTCGTTACCGGTACTGCCGCCGCTGGTGGCTACACTTGGAGCGTAGCGCCGGTTGTAGACGGTGGTGCGACTCGCTTCCCGCAGACTGGCACTTGCCTGGCCGCAGGCTACTGCAAGTAACAATCAAACTCATGCCTGCATGAGCTTCTTAAAGACGGTGGGAGTGGGTGGCCGTGTTGCAACTTATTGCCTCGCGGTGCTAGATTCGCCCCCGCCGCCGGTGTAGCTCAGTCGGTAGAGCAGCTCATTCGTAATGAGAAGGTCGGGGGTTCGATTCCTCTTACCGGCACCATCTTCAGCAAAAAGCCCCGCTTTCGAGCGGGGCTTTTTGTTTTCCGAGTCGAAGAAACGTCAGGCGTACCCCCCAGGGTTCTGGCTCTGCCAGTTCCAGGCGTCGCGGCACATGTCTTCGATGTCGCGGGTGGCGGTCCAGTGCAGTTCCTGGCCGGCCAGGGTCGGGTCGGCGTGGTAGCTGGCGATGTCGCCGTCGCGGCGGGGGAGGAACTGGAAGGGCAGTTCGCGGCCGCAGGCCCTTTCATAGGCGCGGATGATTTCCAGCACGCTGTAGCCGCGGCCGGTGCCGATGTTGAAGGTCTTTGCGCCGCTGGCGCCGTCCAGCCAGCGCAGGGCGCTGAGGTGGGCGTTGGCCAGGTCGACGACGTGCAGGTAGTCGCGCACGCCGGTGCCGTCCGGGGTGGGGTAGTCGTTGCCGAATACGCGGATGAACGGCTGCTTGCCGGTGGCGACCTGCGACACGTACGGCATCAGGTTGTTGGGGATGCCGTTGGGGTCTTCGCCGATGCGGCCGCTGGCGTGGGCGCCCACGGGGTTGAAGTAGCGCAGGATGGCCATGGTCCACTGCGGATCGGCCTGGGCGATGTCGCGCAGGGCGATTTCCGCCATCAGCTTGGACTGGCCGTAGGGGCTGGCCGGGCCGGTGGGGGCGTCTTCGCGGATCGGGCTCTGTGCCGCCAGGCCGTAAACGGTCGCCGAGGAGCTATAAATGAAGCGCTTCACGCCATGGCGCTGCATGACCTGGCAGAGGGTGACGGTGCCGGCGAAGTTGGTCTGGTAGTAGGCGATGGGGTCGGCCACCGATTCGGCGACGGATTTCAGCCCGGCCAGGTGAATGGTGGCGTCGATGTCATGCTCGCGGAACAGGCGGTCGAGTGCTGCCTCGTCACGGACGTCGCCTTCCATGAAGGGGATCGCCTGGCCGGTGAGTTGCTCGATGCGCTGGAGCGGGATAGGCGAGCTGTTGCTGAGGTTATCGAGGACGACGGGATGGAAGCCCTGCTCGATCAGTTCCAGGCAGATGTGGGAGCCGATGTAGCCGCAGCCGCCGGTCAACAGAATCCTTTTCGTCATGATCGCGCCTTTGCTCCCTTCGCTGTTCGCCGATTCGTGAGCGTCTGAGTATGTCAGAGGCGCACGAATCGGCACTATCGAGGGCGGCGTGACCGTGTCGGCAGGTCCGAAGCGTCGTACGCCGGTTTACAGGCTCAGGCGCATCGACAGGTCCAGCGCCTTGACGTCCTTGGTCAGGGTGCCGATGGAGATGTAGTCCACGCCGGTCTCTGCGATGGTGCGCAGGGTGGCCTCGGTGATGCCGCCCGAGGCTTCCAGCTTGGCGCGGCCGGCGGTGAGGGCGACGGCGGTGCGCATGTCGTCCAGGCTCAGCTCGTCGAGCATGACGATGTCGGCGCCGGCGTCCAGGGCCTGGCGCAGCTCGTCGAGGTCTTCCACCTCGATCTCCACCGGCTTGCCAGGGGCGATCTGGTGGGCGGCGGCGATGGCCAGGGCGATGCCGCCGCAGGCGGCGATGTGGTTTTCCTTGATGAGGAAGGCGTCGTACAGGCCGATGCGGTGGTTATGGCAGCCGCCGCAGGTGATGGCGTATTTCTGCGCCAGGCGCAGGCCGGGCAGGGTCTTGCGGGTGTCGAGCAGCTTCACGCCGGTGCCGTCCACCAGGTCGGCGTAGTGACGGGCACGGGTGGCGGTGCCGGAGAGCAACTGCAGGAAGTTCAGTGCGCTGCGCTCCCCGGTGAGCAGGGCGCGGGCGGGGCCTTCCAGGGTGAACAGGGTCTGGTCGGCGCTGACCTGCTCGCCGTCGCGCACCTGCCATTTCACCTGCACGCGCGGATCGACCTGGCGGAACACTTCGTCGACCCAGGCGGTGCCGGCGAGCGTGGCGTTCTCGCGGGTGATGATGCGAGCGCTGGCGACGCGCTCGGCGGGGATCAGTTGGGCGGTGATGTCGCCGCTGCCGACGTCTTCGGCCAGCGCGGCGCGGACGTTGGCCTGGATTTCCCCGGAAAGCTCGGCGAGGTTGAGGTTGGGCATGGAAAGCTCCTGTTCGCAGTGGCGCGATTATACGGGCGACGGCGGGTGACGTGCAGGGCGGGCAGGTTTTTGGACCGTCGTGCGCTCTGTCGGACGGACGGCGGGTACTTCGCTGTGAATTTCTTCAAGAATGCGTGAAATGTCTCTTGGTTGTGTAAGAAGCTTCCCTATAATGACGTTGAACCTTTCCACTTTTTGACGCCACTAAATTGACGTTACGGATGACGCCTCGATGACTGTTGGTGCCGCCAGCTTGGGTCTGTCGGCAGGAGACTTGCGATGCAGAACGACGCGAACGTAGTGCCGCTGAACAAGTCGGCCACGCAAACCTCGCAGACTTCGTTCGCTGGACGCGTTCCGGCGGGGCTCGTCGCTGTCCGCGACAAGGTCGCCGTCCAACTGCGTCACGCCATGCAGGCCCTGTTCGACAACGCCGACGACACCCTGTTCGAGATGGCCGATCGCGCCGCCAACAACGCCGAGCAGAGCGCCTACTTCGAAGCCATGCGCGACCTGCGCCTCAAGCGCAAGGGCATCGAGCGCGGCTTCCTGCAGAAGGTCTTCGAGAACTTCGCCAACCTGAACCAGTATGAAATCGGCCGTGCGCCGGCGCTGGACACGGTCTCCTACGAGAACCTGACCCTGGTGCAGAACGACGAGCTGGAAGAAGCCGTCGCCCTGGACGCCATGGTCGCCAAGGTGATGAGCCGCGACGGCGTCGCCCTCACGCACCTCACCACCCGTTTCAACACCCTGGTCAGCAAGAAGGTCGAGGACAAGAGCAACCCGCTCGGTCCGCGCCAGCTGTGCGAGGCCTTCCTCGAGGCCTGCCGTGGCCTGGGCGTGGAGATCAAGGTCAAGCTGATCATCCTCAAGCTGTTCGAGAAGTATGTGCTGGCCGACGCCGAGCACCTCTACGCGGAAGCCAACCAGACCCTGATCGCCCTGGGCGTGCTGCCGGAGCTCAAATCCGTTCCGCTGCGCCGCCCGCCGCAACGCACCGTCGCCGCCAGCCAGGGCACGGCCCCTGCCGCAACTGCCGCCGACGTCGGCGAGCAGGGCGGCGGCCAGTACATGGACGCCGACAGCCAGGCCGCCTTCGCCGCCCTGCGCGATCTGCTCTCCCAGGTGCGCGGCAGCGCCGCCCCGGCTCGCACCCTGCCGGCCGACGCGGTACCGATTTCCAGCAATGATCTGATGCGCCTGCTTTCCCATCTGCAGTCGCACCTGCCGGCGCAGAGCATCGACGAGATCGACGTGCGCCAGCACCTGGATCACCTGCTGACCCGCGTCAGCAGCAAGAGCGGCCGCTCCCGCGTGGTCGGCCAGGTGGACGAGGACGTCATCAACCTCGTCTCCATGCTCTTCGAATTCATCCTCGATGACCGCACCCTGCCGGATTCGCTCAAGGCCCTGATCGGCCGCATGCAGATCCCAATGCTCAAGGTCGCAGTGCTCGACAAGACCTTCTTCAGCCGCGGCAGCCACCCGGCGCGTCGCCTGCTCAACGAGATCGCCTCGGCCGCCCTGGGCTGGGCCGAGCAGTCCGACGGCCAGCGCGACCACCTGTACCAGAAGATCGAGCAGGTAGTGATGCGCCTGCTGAACGACTTCGTCGACGATCCGGCGATCTTCTCCGAGCTGCTCGACGAATTCATTGCCTTCACCGGTGACGAGCGCCGTCGCAGCGACCTGCTGGAACAGCGCACCCGCGATGCCGAGGAAGGCCGCGCCCGCGCCGAACTGGCCCGCCAGGACGTGGAAGGCGTGCTCAACGAGCGCCTGCTCGGCCGCACCCTGCCCGAAGTGGTCGTGCGCCTGCTGCAGGAGGCCTGGAGCCAGGTCCTGCTGCTCACCTGCCTGAAGCACGGCACGCACTCCGCCGAGTGGGAAGCCGCCCTGGCGACCATGGACGACCTGATCTGGAGCGTGGAACCCCACGAAGACCCGGATTCCCGCCTGCGCCTGCTGGAGATGGTGCCGCAACTTCTCAAGTCGCTGCGTGAAGGCCTGGCCTCCGCCGCCTTCGATCCGTTCTCCACCGGTGAATTCTTCAGCCGCCTGGAAGGGCTGCATGTGCAGGCCTTCCAGCGCTACAAGCAGGTAGAGGAAGCCCCGCTGCTCGACCCGGACGACGAGTTGCCCCTGCTGGACGATCCGCTGGAAGCGCCGGCGGCCGTGGCCCCGTCGGCCGCGCAGCCGGCCATGGTCGCGGTGGTCGAGGAAATCGTCCTCGCCTCGCCGGAGCAGGGCCGCGCCGTGGAGCCCGAAGAGGTCTTCGCCGAGGATGACGAGTCGCTGCGCAAGGTCGATGAACTGCGCGTCGGCAGCTGGGTGGAAATCCAGGAAGACGAAGAGCACAAGCTGCGCTGCAAGCTGGCCGCGGTGATCCGCCCCAGCGGCCGCTACATCTTCGTCAACCGCACCGGCATGAAGGTGCTGGAAAAGACCCGCATGAGCCTGGCCGTGGAGTTCCGCCGCAACGCCGTGCGCCTGCTGGACGACGCGCTGCTGTTCGACCGCGCGCTGGAGTCGGTGATCGGCAACCTGCGCCGCCTGAAGAACGCCTGAGAATCTGCTTACGATCCGCTGCGCGTAAACGCCGCTGCCTCATCCGATTTCGCCTTGTCCTGCGCTAGGTCGCGAAATCCTAAGCCGATGCCGAGCCCGCTGGCCGCTCGCCAGCGAGTTCATTTCCCCCGTCGCCTGCTTTAGAGTGGGGCTCTGCCAAGGAGCTTCCATGCAGATCGACCCCGAATCCGGCTGGTGCCTCGACGCCCAGCGCTGTCCCTCGCCGAACTTCAACGCCCGCCCCGAGGGCGAGGAAGTCTCGCTGCTGGTCATCCACAACATCAGCCTGCCGCCCGGCCGGTTCGGCACGTGCAAGGTGCAGGAGTTCTTCCAGAACCGCCTGGACGCCGACGAGCATCCCTACTTCGCCAGCATCTGCAGCCTGACGGTGTCCGCGCATTTCCTCATCGAGCGCGACGGTTCGCTGTTCCAGTTCGTCTCGTGCAACGCGCGCGCCTGGCATGCCGGCGTGTCGCGCTTCGACGGGCGCGAAAACTGCAATGATTTCTCCATCGGCATCGAGCTGGAGGGTACCGATACCGAACCCTACAGCGAGCGGCAGTATGAAGTGCTGGCGGAGCTGACCCGGCAATTGCGCAAGGTGTACCCGGCGATCACTGCTGAGCGCATCCAGGGTCACTGCGACATCGCCCCCGAGCGCAAGACCGACCCCGGCGAGGCCTTCGACTGGGCGCGCTACCTGGCCGATATCGGCGCCGGCGTGAAGAAGGAGTCGACATGAGTTTCCTGGTGCTGTTGCTGGTCCTGCTGGTCGAGAAGTTTTCCAGCTGGCGTGCCAAGGTGCAGCGTGATGGTTGGTGGCTGGGCTGGCTAGATACCGTGGGCGGCATCCAGTCGCTGATGGCGCAGCCCTGGCTCGGCCTGCTGGTGGCGATCCTGCCGCCGTTGCTACTGCTGGCGCTGTTGCTGACCGTGCTGGAACCGGTGGCCTACGGCCTGCTGGCGCTGCCGGTGCAACTGCTGGTGGTGGTCTGGAGCCTGGGGCGCGGCGACGTGCTGCGCGCCATCGGGCCCTTCCGCGACGCCTGGCGCCGCGAGGACGCGCAGGCCGCCTATCACGTCGCCGAGCGCGACCTGGGCGTGCAGGTGCAGGCCGATGGCGACGACGACCTGCTCGCCGTGGTGCAGGGCACGCTGGTGTGGGAGGCCTACCAGGCCTTCTTCGCGGTGATCTTCTGGTACGCGCTGCTCGGCCCGGTGGCTGCGCTGGCCTATCGGCTGCTGGCCATCGCTGCCGAACAGAGCCGCCAGCCGGAACTGCGCGAGCGCGCCGCGCAGCTGCGGCACGCCTTCGACTGGCTGCCCTCGCGTGCGCTGGTGCTGAGCTTCGCCCTGGTCGGCAACTTCGTCGCGGTGACCCGCATGCTGCTGCACGACCTGCTGGCCTGGGACGTGCCTGCCGCTCGTCTGCTGGCCCGTGCCGGCTACGTCGCCGAAGACTTCAACGAAGGCGGCCTGGGCGCCAAGGGCGTCGCCAGCCTCGACGCGCTCTGGCAGCTGCTGGTGCGCTCCGCGGTGCTCTGGTACGCCGTCTTCGCCATCTGGACGCTGCTGCTCTGAGGCAGACGATCGGGCCGGCGACCGCCGGTCCGATGATGGCATTTTAACCTTAAGTTACAGAACTCCCCGCCGATATCAGGTACACATCGAACCTGAAGTGCAAGGCGACGGCTGCTACCCGACAGTGGCCGCGCCGCTGAGCGCGCAGGGCGACGACCCGTCCAGGGGCGCGCCGCACCATCCCCGACAAGCGACATAACAATAACGGGAACAGGAGACGTCTTTGTGAGGACCGTGCTCTATCCGGCCATCGCGCTGATGAACCGTCTGAGCTTCGGTATGAAGTTCAGCCTGATCAGCGTGCTGTTCTTTCTGCCGATGCTGATCACCAACTTCTACCTCGTGCGCGACTCCTACGGGCAGTTCGTCAGCACGCGCGCCGAACTGCAGAGCCTGCAGCTGATCGGCGATGGTCTGCAGGTGCGCCGTCACCTCGAGTCCTACAACGACCTGTTGCAGATCAACGGGATTCTCGGCCAGTCGAGTAAATCCGCCGGCATCGACGCGCGCATCGGTCAATTGCACAAGGACCTGCAGGCGCGCATCGGTGCGCTGCAGCCGGTCACCCAGGATGCCGAGCAGATCGCCGAATTCAACGCCAAGCGCGATGAGCTGCTGGCCAGCCTGAAGGGCGTCGACGCCGAGGGTTCGCTGCAAAGCAAGTCGGCCATGGCCGGGCGCCTGCTCAGCGAAGTGCAGGTGTTCATCAAGCTGCTGGTGTCCCAGTCCGGCCTGAGCCAGGACGACGCCCGCGACCTGCGCCAGCTCGCCGAGCTGATCACCGCCGGCACCCCGCATGTCACCCAGACCCTCAGCCAGGGCCGCACCATGGGCGCCGGCGCGCTGGGGCAGGGGTTCCTCAATTCCTCCACCAGCGGCAAGCTGGATGACCTGCTGCAGGACCTGGAGAAACTCCACGCCGAGTACGGCCTCAAGTTGCAGGACGCGCTGGGCGCCAGCCCGGCCGCGCAGAGCGCCTTGTCCGCCGATGCCCAGGCCAGCCGCGACACCATCAAGAGCATGGGCAAGCTGTTCGAGGACAAGGTGGTGATGGCCGACACCCTCGACATGCCTTGGGCGGAATTCTTCGACCAGGTCAGCAAGGCGATGGAACAGACCTATCGGCTGGATGACCACGTTCTGCAGTTCGTCGATGGCGAGCTGCAGGGGCGCCTGGCCAGCAAGCAGCGGCAGATGGTGCTGCTGGTGGTGGCGCTGCTGGTGGTGTTCCTCGGCATCGTCTACCTCTACGGCGGCTTCTACGTTTCCACCCGCACCACGCTGAAGAGCCTGGGCAAGATGATGGAGCGCGTCGCGTCCGGCGACATGACCGTCAACTTCCAGGCCCAGAGCCGCGACGAACTGGGCGAACTGGGCGATGCCTTCAACCAGACCGTGTCGAAGATCCACGACCTGATCGAGCAGGTCGGCCGCACCGTCAGCGAAGTGGAGCGGCAGACCGTGCGCGTGGAGTCGGTGTCCGCCGAGAGCAACCAGGCGGTGGCCGGCCAGCGCAACCAGATCGAGCAGGTCGCCACGGCCATGAACCAGATGGCCGCGACCGCCCAGGAGGTCGCGCGCAGCGCTGCCGTGGCAGTGGGCAGCGCGCGCAACGTGAACCAGGAAACCACCAGCGGCCGTGCCCTGGTGGAGTCCCAGGTGGGCAGCATCCAGCGCCTGGCCGGCGAGATCGACGAGTCGGTGGCGGTGATCAACCAGCTGGCCGCCGACAGCGCTTCCATCAGCCGCGTGCTGGACGTGATCAAGGGCATCGCCGAACAGACCAACCTGCTGGCGCTCAACGCCGCCATCGAGGCCGCGCGCGCCGGCGAGCAGGGCAGGGGCTTCGCGGTCGTGGCCGACGAAGTGCGGACCCTGGCCAAGCGCACCCAGCAGTCCACCGAAGAGATCGAGCAGATGATCGCGCGCCTGCAGAACGGCGTGGGCGCCGCGGTGAAGGCCATGGGCAGCAGCCACCAGACCGCCGATGGCACCGTCAGCCAGTCGGCCCAGGTGCAGCAGGCGCTGGAGAACATCCTCCAGGCGGTGGGCGCCATCGTCGACCAGAACCAGCAGATCGCCGCCGCCGCCGAGCAGCAGACCGCCGTGGCCCATGATATCGACCAGAACATCGTCGAGATCAACCAGGCCGGCGAGCGTACTTCCGAAGGGGCCAGCGAGACCGAGCGCGCCAGCCGCGAACTGGCCGGGCAGGTGGTGGAGCTGAAACGACTGATCGGCGCGTTCCGCGTCTGATCCGCAGGACCCGGGGCGGACGCTGCGGTCCGCCCCTCACCGGGTTTTCGCCAGCAGACCGATGTCCGTGGGTCGCACGGAAGCACCCCATCTCACGGGCATCGGTTTGTCGGTGAACTCACGATCGCGACGGCGCAGCTACCCCTCCCTGTAGGAGCGAGCTTGCTCGCGAACGTCCCACGAACGCGTTAATCGGCTACCTCTGTTCGCGAGCAAGCTCGCTCCTACGAAAAGCTCTCCCAGCCGAGCATGATCTTGTAGGAGCAATTGCCTTTCCCTGAGAGTTTGTGCCGGAGACTTCCCTCTCCCTTCAGGGAGAGGGTTAGGGAGAGGGCTGCCCCTGCGCAGAATTTCACGTAGGAGCGGATTCCTCCGCGATCAGGTGCCAGCCGGACGCCAATCGCGGACGGAGTCCGCTCCTACGAAAAGGCACGGCTCAGCGCCAGCCGAACAACTCCATCGCATTGCGCGTGCTGGCGCTGGCCAGCTCCTGCGGGCTGATGCCCTTGAGCTCCGCCAGCGCCGTGCAGATTTCCGGCAGGTGCTCGGGGCTGTTGCGTACGCCGGGGTACATAGACGGCGCCATGTCCGGCGAGTCAGTTTCCAGCACGATGGCTTCCAGCGGAATCTCCGGCACCACCTTGCGCAGGCGGTTGGCCTGCGGCCAGGTCGGCGCGCCGCCCAGGCCCAGGCGGAAGCCCAGCTTGAGGTATTCGCGGGCCTCCTCGCGGCTGCCGGCGAAGGCGTGGACGATGCCCTGGCGCGTGGGCTTGTAGCGCTTGAGCGTGGCGATCATCGCGGCATGGGCGCGGCGCACGTGCAGCAGCACCGGCAGCTCGAAATCGATGGCGATGCGCAGCTGTTCCTCGAAGATGGCCTGCTGGCCGTCGCGGTCGAGGTCTTCCAGGTAATAGTCCAGGCCGATCTCGCCCACCGCGCAGAGTTTCGGGTGGCCGGCCAGGCGCTCCAGCCACGCGCGCAGCGCCTGCAGATGTTCCGGCCTGTGCCGCGCCAGGTAGATCGGGTGCAGGCCCAGGGCGGCGTAGAGGTCCGGCTCCTGCTCGACCAGCGCCCAGACGTCCTCCCAGTTCTCGCGGAACACCCCCAGCAGCACCTGGCGCTCCACCCCCCGCGCGCGGCTGCGTTGCAGCACGGCGGCGCGGTCCTGGGCGAAGTCCGCGCAGTCGAGGTGGTTGTGGGTGTCGATCAGGCGCATCGGCTCACTCCGTGCGCAGCGTGAGGTTGCGCGGGATCGGGTGCACGCCCGGGGTGTAGTCGTTGCGCTCGATGGCGGCCAGCGCCAGGTCAAGCGCGCGCTCGGCGATCAGCGCGTGCTGCTGGGAAATCGCATTGACCTTCAGCGGCACGAAGTCCAGCAACTGGGTATCGCCGAAGGTGGCGATGCGCAGGTCCGCCGGCCAACCGCTGGGCAGCGCCTGGAGCACGTCGAATACCCCTTCGAGCAGCACGTAGGAGGTGGTGATCAGCGCGTCGGGCAGTTGGCCCTGGCCGGCCAGCAGCTCCTCCATCAGGCGACGGCCGCAGGGGCGGCTGAAGGTCTCGCCGTGCTCGATCAGCACCTGGCCCTTGAACTCGCGCAGGGCGCTGCGGAAGCCCGCGGCGCGCTCCTGGGAGATGATCAGCTCCGGCCGCGCGCCGAGCAGGGCAATGCTGCGCGGCGCCGGCTTGAGCAGGCTGGCGGTGAGCCGCTGGCTGGCGTCGCGGTCGTCGCTGACCACTGAGCAGAAGCGTTGCGGATCGAGCTGGCGGTCCACGGCGATGATCGGCACGCCGTCGGCCTGCAGGCGCGCATGGCTGTCGTCGCCGGCGGGCAGGCAGCTGGCGACGATCAGCGCGTCACAGCGTCGCCCGCGGAACAGGTTGAGTACCTGGCGCTCGGTGTCCGGCTCGTCGTCGGAGCAGGCGATCAGCAACTGGTAGCCGCGCGCCCGGGCGCCCTGTTCGAGCAGCTTGGCCAGCTTGGCGTAGCTGGGGTTCTCCAGGTCCGGCAGGACGAAGCCCAGGGTGCGGGTCTGCCCGCGGCGCAGGCTGGCGGCCTGCTGGTCGGGGTGGTAGCCGTGCTCCTCGATCACCGCGCGCACGCGCTCCACCGTGGCGGCGCTGATGCGGCGCTGGACGGCCTTGCCATTGATCACGTAGCTGGCGGTGGTGACCGAAACACCGGCCAGGCGGGCGATATCACTGAGTTTCAACGCGGGATGCTGCCGACAATTGGGGGCTTCAAGGATCACGCATTATCGAGTAACGTGCCAGTCTCAATAGGTGAAACGATTCAGCATTGCATGCGCAGTCTTGCCTGAACCCTGTACCTGCGCCGCAACTTCTAAGCTGATCACCGTACAAGCGGATAACCGCCCCAGCGCCGGCGCGCGCGAACGCCGGTGAGGAGAACGCGATGCTCGAATTCAACGCGCAGCAGGTCCGCATGGGCCAGCGCGCTGCCGACAAGCAGGCCGCCCTGGCCATGCTCGGCGCCGCCCTCGAAGACGACGGCCTGGTCGCACCGGGCTACCTCGCCGGCATCCAGGCCCGCGAGGCGCAGGGCTCCACCTACCTCGGGCAGGGCATCGCCATCCCCCATGGCACGCCGGACACGCGCCACCTGGTGCAGCGCACCGGCGTGCGCCTGATGCACTTCCCCGACGGCGTGCACTGGGGCGACGGGCAGACCGTGCATCTGGCCATCGCCATTGCCGCCAAGTCCGACGAACACCTGCGCCTGTTGCAACTGCTCACCCGCGCGTTGGGTGACGGCGAGGTGGGCGCGGCGCTGCGTACGGCGCAAAAGCCCGAGGACCTGCTGCAATTGCTGCAGGGCGGCGCGCCGCAGCCCTTGCTGTTCGATGAGCGCCTGGTGGGGCTGGGCGTCGCTGCCGAAGATTTCGACGAGCTGGCGCTGGCGGGCGCGCGCCGGCTGAAGAAGGCCGGCTGCGTCGTCCCCGGCTTCGCCGCCGCGCTGCATGACCAGGAAGCCCTGCCGCTGGGCGCCGGCCTCTGGTGGCAGGACAGCACGCAGTGCGTCACCCGCCCCGGCCTGGTGTTCGTCACCCCAGCCCGCGAGCTGAGCCATGCCGGCCAGCCGGTGCGCGGCCTGTTCTGCCTGGCTCGCCAGGGCGATGCGCAGGCCGAGCTGGTGGCGCGCCTGGGCGACCTGCTGGTGGATGGCCGCGCCGGCGAGCTGGCGAGCGCCACCTCCGTGCGTGCGGTGCTGGAGGCCCTGGGCGGCGAACTGCCGGTGGACTGGCCGAGCATCCGCGTGCCGCTGGCCAACCCCCATGGCCTGCATGCGCGCCCGGCCCAGGTGCTGATGGTGCTGGCGCGGGACTTCAGCGGGGAGATTCGCGTGCGCATCGCCGAGGGCGACAGCGCGCCGGTGTCGATCCGCAGCCTCAGCAAGCTGCTCAGCCTCGGCGCGCGGCGCGGGCAGACCCTCGAGTTCTTCGCCGAACCGGAGATCGCCGAGGCCGCGCTGGCCGCCGTGCGGGCAGCGGTGGAGCAAGGACTGGGCGAGGAGGTCGAGCCGCTGCCGGACGCCGTCGAGCTGGTCGTCGAAAGCGTCCAGCCGGACGAGCAGGAACTGCAGGCCGTGCGGGCACCCGACGCAGGCGCGCAGCTCCAGGCCATCCCGGCGTCGCCGGGCATCGCCCATGGTCCGGCCTATGTGCAGGTGGCCCGCGCCTTCGAGTTCGCCGCCCGCGGCGAATCGCCCGAAGCCGAGCGCCCGCGCCTGGACGAGGCGCGCACCGCCATCAGCCGGGAAATCGACGCGCTGGTGGCGCGCAGCCAGGTCAAGGCGATCCGCGACATCTTCGTCACGCACCAGGCGCTGCTGGATGACCCGGAGTTGCTCGACGAGGTGCAGGCGCGCCTGGTCGAAGGCGCCAGCGCGGAAGCCGCCTGGAGCCAGGTGATCGAGCGCGTGGCTGGCCAGCAGGAGGCCCTGCGCGACGCGCTGCTGGCCGAGCGCGCGGCGGACCTGCGCGACGTCGGCCGGCGCGTGCTGGCGCGGCTGTGTGGCGTCGAGAGCGCCGTGGAGCCGGCGGAGCCCTACATCCTGGTGATGGATGAAGTCGGCCCGTCGGATGTGGCGCGGCTGGACCCGGCGCGCGTGGCCGGCATCGTCACCGCACGCGGCGGCGCCACCTCCCACAGCGCGATCATCGCCCGCGCGCTGGGCATTCCCGCGTTGGTGGGCGCTGGGGAGAGCGTGCTGGCGCTGGCCTCCGGCACTGCCCTGCTGATCGATGGCGAGAAGGGCGAGCTGACCGTCGCGCCGGATGCGCAAACGCTGCAGGACGCCCAGCGTCAGCGCGACCTGCGCCAGCGCCGCGCCGAGCAGGCCGAGGCGCGCCGCCATGAACCCGCGGTAACCCGCGACGGCCATGCCGTGGAAGTCTGCGCCAACCTGGGCGACACCGCCGGAGCGGCGAAAGCCGTGGAGCTGGGGGCGGAAGGCGTCGGCCTGCTGCGGACCGAGTTCGTCTTCATGGACAACCCTCAGGCGCCCGACCAGGCGACCCAGGAGATCGAGTACCGCCGCGTGCTCGATGCACTGCAAGGCCGCCCGCTGGTGGCGCGCACCCTCGATGTGGGCGGCGACAAACCGCTGCCGTACTGGCCGATCCCCGAGGAAACCAACCCCTACCTGGGCATCCGCGGCGTGCGTCTCACGCTGCAGCGGCCGCAGATCTTCCGCACCCAGCTGCGCGCCTTGCTCACCGCTGCCGCCGGCCGCCCGCTGCGCATCATGTTCCCCATGGTCGGGCAGGTGGAGGAGTGGCGCCAGGCCCGCGACCTCACCCTGGAACTCTGCGCCGAACTGGGCGGCGAGCATGACCTGCAACTGGGCATCATGGTCGAGGTGCCGTCGGCCGCGCTGCTCGCGCCGGTGCTGGCGCGCGAGGTGGACTTCTTCAGCGTCGGCACCAACGACCTGACCCAGTACGCGCTGGCCATCGACCGTGGCCACCCGAGCCTGTCCGCCCAGGCCGACGGCCTGCACCCGGCGGTGTTGCAACTGATCGACATGACCGTGCGCGCCGCCCATGCCCATGGCAAGTGGGTGGGCGTGTGCGGCGAACTGGCGGCCGACCCGCTGGCCGTGCCGCTGCTGGTGGGGTTGGGTGTGGATGAATTGAGCGTCTCGGCGCGCAGCATTCCCCTGGTCAAGGCGCGGGTGCGCGAACTCGACCTGCCGACGGCCCGCGCGCTGGCGCAGGCCGCCCTGACCCTGTGCTCGGCGGCGGACGTGCGCCAGAGCGTCGCCCTCGCGCTGCCGGAGGTGCACTGATGGCCCGCATCCTGACCCTGACCCTGAACCCCGCGCTGGACCTCACCGTGCGCCTGCCGCAGCTGGTGCTGGGCGAGGTGAACCGCAGCGAGTCGGTGCTCAGCCAGGCGGCCGGCAAGGGGCTGAATGTCGCCCAGGTGCTGGCGGACCTCGGCCACTCGCTCACCGTCGCCGGCTTTCTCGGGGCGGACAACGCGCAACCCTTCGACGCGCTGTTCCGCCATCGCGGCTTCGCCGATGCCTTCGTCCGCGTGCCCGGGGAAACCCGCAGCAACCTCAAGCTCGCCGAGGGCAGCGGGCGCATCACCGATATCAACGGACCCGGCCCCGAGGTGGGCGAGGCGCAGCAGGACGCGCTGCTGGATCGCCTCGACCGGATCGCCACCGATGTCGAGATCGCCGTGGTGGCCGGCAGCCTGCCGCGTGGCGTCGACCCGCAATGGCTGCGCGAACTCCTGCTGCGCCTGCAGGGCCATGGCCTGAAGGTGGCCTTCGACTGTAGCGGCGCGGCGTTGCGCGCAGGCATCGAGGCCGCGCCCTGGCTGATCAAGCCCAACGACCAGGAACTGGGCGAAGCCTGTGGACAACTGGCCGGCAGCGCCGGGGAACTGACCGCGCAGGTCCGATCGCTGCGGGACCGTGGCATCGAGCAGGTGGTGCTGTCCCAGGGCGCCGAGGGGGTGCGCTGGTTCGGCCCGCAGGGTGTCTGGCAGGCGGTGCCGCCGACGGTGGAAGTGGCCAGCACGGTGGGCGCCGGCGACTCGCTGCTGGCCGGCATGGTCCACGGCCTGCTGGCCGGTTGGCCGCCCGAGCGTGTGCTGCGCCAGGCCACGGCCGTGGCGGCGTTGGCGGTGACTCAATTCCAGTTCGGCATCGGCGACGCGCAGCGGCTGCAGCGCATCGAGGACGCGGTGCAGGTTCGGGCCCTGGCCTGAGCGACAGAACACTACGAGGTATGACGATGAACCTTGCCTTGATCACGGCCTGCCCCAACGGCCAGATTTCCAGCGTGCTCAGCGCCCGCCTGCTGCGTGCGGCGGCCGAGCGCCTGGGCTGGTCGGTGTGTGTCGAACAGATCGACCCGCAACATCCGGAACGCCGCCTGAGCGACGGCCAGATCGCCGCCGCCGACTGGGTACTGGTGGTGAGCACGCAGCCGCTGGAGCTGTCGCGCTTCGCCGGCAAGCGCCTGGTGCAGGCGCGCCCGGCCGAGGCGCTGGCCGAGCCGGCGGTGTTCCTCCAGCGTGCCGCGCAGGAGGCGACGCTCTGGCAGCCCGGCGAGCCATCGGAGGCGCCGCGCGCGGCGAAGATCGTCGCGGTGACGGCCTGCCCGACCGGCGTGGCGCATACCTTCATGGCCGCCGAAGCACTGCAGCAGGCGGCGCAGCAGATGGGCATCGCGTTGCGGGTGGAAACCCAGGGCTCGGTAGGCGCGCGCCAGCCGTTGAGCGCGGCAGAAATCGCCGCGGCGGACGTGGTGCTGCTGGCGGCGGACATCGAGGTGAATCCCGAGCGCTTCGCTGGCAAGCGCATCTTCCGCTGCGGCACGGGCGTTGCGCTGAAGCAGCCGCAGGCGACCCTCGAGCGGGCGTTGAAGGAAGCGACGACCGAGTCCGCCTCTTCTGCTGGCGGCGGCGCGGCGCCGACAAAAAATGAAGCGCGCGGCGTCTACAAGCACCTGCTCACCGGCGTGTCGTTCATGTTGCCGATGGTGGTGGCGGGCGGCCTGCTGATCGCGCTGTCGTTCGTCTTCGGCATCGAGGCCTTCAAGCAGCCGGGCACCCTGGCGGCGGCGCTGATGCAGATCGGCGGCGACGCGGCTTTCAAGCTAATGGTGCCGATGCTCGCGGGCTACATCGCCTGGTCCATCGCCGACCGCCCGGGCCTGGCGCCGGGGATGATCGGCGGCCTGCTGGCCAGTACGCTGGGCGCGGGGTTCCTCGGCGGCATCGTGGCCGGCCTGCTCGCGGGCTACTCGGCGCGGGCGATTGCCCAGTGGCTGCCGCTGCCGGCCAGCGTTGCGGCGCTCAAGCCGATCCTGATCATTCCGCTGCTGGCCAGCCTGTTCACCGGGCTGGTGATGATCTACGTGGTGGGTTCGCCGGTGGCGGCGATGATGAGTTCGCTCACCGACTTCCTCGCTGGCATGGGCACCACCAATGCCATCCTGCTCGGCCTGCTGTTGGGCGGGATGATGTGCGTGGACCTCGGCGGGCCGATCAACAAGGCGGCCTACGCCTTCTCCGTCGGCTTGCTCGCTTCGCAGAGCTATGCGCCGATGGCGGCGGTGATGGCCGGCGGCATGGTGCCGCCCATCGGCATGGGCATCGCCACGCTGCTGGCGCGACGCAAGTTCGCCCAGAGCGAGCGCGAGGCCGGCAAGGCCGCGCTGGTGCTGGGGCTGTGTTTCATCTCCGAGGGCGCGATCCCCTTTGCCGCCAAGGACCCGCTGCGGGTGATCCCGGCGAGCATCGCCGGTGGCGCACTGACTGGCGCGCTGTCGATGCTGTTCGGCTGCAAGCTGCTGGCGCCCCATGGCGGGCTGTTCGTGCTGCTGATCCCCAACGCGATGAACCACGCGCTGCTGTACCTGCTGGCGATTGCCGCCGGCAGCGTGGTGACCGGGGTGCTGTATGCGCTGCTCAAGCGCGGCGAGGCGGCGCCGATGATGGCGATGGGGCAGGTGTAGAGCGGGATTTGCCGTGGCTGTGGACTCCGCGAGTGGCACCGGCGCGATGCGGACCTATCGCGGACGGAGTCCGCTCCTGCGCATCCTCAGCACCGAGGTGGCGGATAACCCGTTCCGGGTTATGCGCCCTACGGGGCCGTGGGTCGATGTTCGCGAGCATGGCTCGCTCCTACAGGAAGACAGCGGAGTTCGCCTGTAGGAGCGAGCCATGCTCGCGAACCGCCCAGCGCAGAGGCGGGCCATGCCCGCGAGCGCGCCCCATGCCTCTCCGAAACCGGCGCGCTCCTACAGCTCAAGGCTGCAATCAGGCGCTGCGTCGGTGACGTTCTTCGACGGCCTGCGCCGGTACCGGCAGGCGGTGCGAGTCGCCGCGGCCCATGGGGAAGTACTCGAAGCCGTAGCGCGCCACGCGCTCGGGATCGAACAGGTTGCGCCCGTCGAAGATCACCGGGGCTTTCAGGCGGCTGGCCAGCAGCTCGAAGTCCGGCGCCTTGAATTGCCGCCACTCGGTGCAGATCACCAGCGCGTCGGAGCCACCCAGGGTGGCTTCCGGCGTGCCCATCAGGGTCAGGCGTTCATCATGGCCGTACAAGCGCTGCGCTTCGGGCATGGCCTCGGGGTCGAACGCACGCACCTGCGCGCCGGCCGCCCACAGGGCTTCCATCAGCGTGCGACTGGGTGCGTCGCGCATGTCGTCGGTGTTGGGCTTGAACGACAGGCCCCAGAGCGCGAACGTGCGGCCCTTCAGGTTGCCGCCGTAGTAGCTGTGGATGCGCTCGAAGAGCTTGTTCTTCTGCCGCTGGTTGACCGCTTCCACGGCGCGCAGCAGGTCGTTCGAGCAGTGCGCTTCCTCGGCACTCTGGATCAGCGCCTGCACGTCCTTGGGGAAGCACGAGCCGCCGTAGCCGCAGCCCGGGTAGATGAAGTGGTAGCCGATGCGCGGGTCGGCGCCCATGCCCTGGCGCACCGCCTCGATGTCGGCGCCCAGGTGCTCGGCCAGCTCGGCCATCTGGTTGATGAAGCTGATCTTGGTGGCGAGCATGCAGTTGGCGGCGTACTTGGTCAGTTCGGCGCTGCGCAGGTTCATCGCGATGATGCGGTCATGGTTGCGGTTGAACGGCTCGTAGATCTCGCGCATCAGCGCCATGCTGTCCGGGCGTTCGCAGCCGATGACGATGCGGTCGGGCTTGCGGCAGTCGGCCAGGGCTGAGCCTTCCTTGAGGAATTCGGGGTTGGAGACGATATCGAAGTCCAGGCTGCGGCCTTCTTCGGCGAGCACCTGCTGCACCCGTGCGCGCACGCGATCGCCGGTGCCCACGGGCACCGTGGACTTCTCGACCAGGATCACCGGCTGCGTGCGGTGGCGGGCGATGCCTTCCGCCACGGCCAGCACGGCGCGCAGGTCGGCGGAGCCGTCGGCCTGCGGGGGCGTGCCCACGGCGATGAACTGTACGCGACCATGGGCGGCCGCCTCGGCGACGTCGCTGGTGAAGCGCAGGCGTCCGGCTTCGAGGTTGTCCTTCACCAGCTCGGCCAGGCCCGGTTCGAAGATGCTGATCTGGCCGCGCTTGAGCTTGGCGATCTTGTCCTCGTCGATGTCCATGCACAGGACGTCGTGGCCCACTTCGGCCATCACCGCGGCCTGCACCAGGCCGACATAACCGATTCCGAATACGCTGATTTTCATGGTGTTCGCTCTCCCGCAAAGGGACGTGAAACGAGATGGAGTCAGTCGAACTGCGCGCGCTCGGAGGGAGCGTCACTGGGTTTGATGACGGTTGTTCTGTCGGGACGGCGGGGCGCGTTGATCGCGATCACGCCGGCGATCACCAGGGCGACGCCCAGGGTGCGCGGCAGGCTCAGGGGTTCGCCGAAGCCCGGCAGCACGGCGGCGCCGAGGTAGACGAGGGCATAGCTGAGACTCAGCAGCGAATAGGCGCGGCTGAGCGGCAGGTGGTTGAGCGCGAGCAGCCAGCAGAGCATCGACAGGGCGTAGGCCAGCACCGCGCCGGCCAGTGCCAGCAGGGCGGCGAGGTCGAGCTGCGCCAGGTCGAAGGGCCAGTGCGCGGGCAGGCGCGTCATGCTCCAGCGCATGCCCAGCTGCGCGCTGCTGACCAGCAGGACGCTGCCCAGGGCGAAGGCGATGCCGCGCTTCATGCGTGCATCCCCAGCAGGGCGACGCCGCCGACGATCAGCGCCACGCCGAACCAGTGGCGGGCGTCGATGCGCTCGCCGAACAGGCGGCTGGCCAGCAGCGTCACCAGGACGAAATTCAGGCTCAGCATGGGGTAGGCGACGCCCACTTCCAGGCGTTGCAGCACCAACAGCCAGAGCAGCAGGCCGCCGCCCAGGCTGGCGATGGCCAGCAGCAACCAGGGCGAGAAGAGTTTCGCCGCGATGCCGGCCGGCCCATCGCGCCAGCTCTCCACGGCGAACTTCTGCGCCAGCTGGCCCAGGCAGGTGAGCAGGCAGACGCCGGCCAGCAGCAGGGCGGTCATGGCGAGGCCTGCGGGATCAGCAGGACCACCAGGTGGTTCTGCCGGTAGCTGATGGCGTCGCTGGGCAGCATCGCCAGTTCCGCTTCGTCGCTGGCGCTGTTGACGCGCATGACCACGCCGATGGTGCCCGCGGCGCGGTTGCGTTCGAGCCAGGCATGGATGTCCTTGGGCGCGATGCTGCGGCCCTGGCCTTCGGGGTAACCCAGGCCGAACTTCAGCTCGCCTTCGGTGTTGAACAGGGTGATGTCGCTGCGCTGGGTGCGCCAGGCCAGGGCAGTGGCGGCGCCCAGGTCGTTGCTCAGCAGGCTGCGCGCGCCCTTGAGTTGCTCCAGGTGCTCGGCAATGAACTGGTCGGGCATCTTGCTGTTGACCATCTTGTTCGGCATCGCGTTGGGCACCAGCGCCACCAGCAGCCAGGCGGCGAAGGCCGGGGCGGCCCAGTAGCGAGTGGGCTGCAGCAGTTGCAGCAGTCCTGTGAGCAGCCAGACGACGCAGACCAGGGCGACCATCAGCACGCTGGGCAGTTCGTCGTGGTACTGCGGGTGGCGCGCCTGCAGGAACAGCAGGCCGGCCAGCGCGCTGCTGCCCAGCAGCAGGTTGAGCGCGCCGTTGAGTTTCAGGGCGAGCGGCTTGCCCTGTTGCAGGGCGCGGCCGATGGCGTCGGCCATCAGCAGGGCCAGCGGGGCGAAGCAGGGCATGATGTAGGTCGGCAGCTTGCCCTTGGACAGGCTGAAGAACAGGAAGGGCATGGCGAACCACAGCACCAGGAACAGCTGCTTCGAGTCGCGCCAGCCTTTCACCCCGTTGCGCAGCGCCGGGAAGATCAGCACCGCCCAGGGCAGGGCGCTGGCGAACAGCAGCGGCACGAAGAACCAGATCGGCCGGCCGTGCTGGGCGTCCTCGGCGGCGAAGCGGCGGATGTGTTCGTTCCAGAAGAAGAAGTCCCAGAACTCCGGTTCGCGGGCGTGGATCAGCAGTGCCCAGGGCGCGCTGACCAGCACCGCCACCAGCACCGCCAGCGGCCCGTAGCGCAGCAGGTCGCCCAGGCGTTTCTGCAGCAGCGCGTAGGGCACGCCGACGATCACCGGCAGCAGGAAGGCGAGGAAGCCCTTGGTCATCAGGCCGAAGGCGCAGGCTGCGCCGAGCAGGCTCCAGGCGGCGAAGCGCCCCCGCGCGGTGCTGGCGTCGAAGGCGAACCACAGCGCGCCGAGGCTGAGGTTCACGCACAGGGTGAACTGCGGGTCGAGGTTGGCATAGCCGGCTTGGCCCGCGATCAGCCCGAAACTCAGGTACAGCGCGCCCGCGGCCCAGGTGCGGCGCGGATCGTTCCACAGCCGGCGCGCCACCAGGATCACCAGCAGGGTGCTCAGCGCCGTCACCAGCGCGGAGCCGGCGCGCACGCCGAACAGGTTCTGGCCGAACACCGCCTGGCTGATTGCGGTCAGCCAGTAGCCGCCGGTGGGCTTCTCGAAATAGCGCAGGCCGAGCAGGTGCGGGGACACCCAGTCGCCGCTCTGCAGCATGGCCTGGGCGATCTGCGCGTTGCGCGACTCATCGGGAATCCACAGGCCGTGGAAGGCCGTCGGCAGCAGGATGCACAGCACCAGGGCGGCGAGCAGCGACGGGTAGGCCAGGCGCTTCATGCGTGCTGCACCCCCAGCCAGCCTTCGCGGCCGGCCAGTTCGCCGCGCACCAGGCGGGCAACGGGCAGAGAGGTCGGGTCGTCCGGCAGCAGCCGGCCCAGCGGGACGAAGCGGATGCCGCCGGCCCGTGCCTGGGCCAGCAAGCGGCGGAAGTCGTGGGCCATGAGAATGCCCTCGACCTCGGCGTGGATGGTGTACACGTTCAAGGCGTCCATGTCGAAGCGGGAAAGGATGTAGTCGTTGAAGGCGGACGGCGCCACCTGCGGGCCGACCACTTCATCGAAGGTGGGCATGTCCACCGGAATCTGCGGGGTGCCGGCGCGGCCGTCGGCCAGGCGCGGGCGGAACAGCGAGCGGCCGCGGCAGTCGCTGTTGTAGCGGAAGCCGAAGCGCTCCTTGGCCTCCACGGTGCGCTCGTCGGCGCGCCAGCCGGCCACGGCCGAGCATTCCACGGGGTTGCCGAGGATGTCGGCGAGGGTGTCGACCCCGCGGCGGATCTGCTGCTCCAGTTGCGGCGCGCTCCAGCGACCGGCGTTGGCCTGCCAGCCGTGGTGATCCCAGGCGTGCAGGCCGACTTCGTGGCCGGCGTCCTGGGCGCGCCGCATCAGGTGGCCCAGGTCGCGGCCGATCGGCTTGCCCGGCCAGGCGGTGCCGGCCAGGAGGATGTCCCAGCCGTAGAGCCCGGCGGCGTTGGAGCGCAGCATCTTCCACAGGAACTGCGGACGGATCAGGCGCCACAGGTGGCGGCCCATGTTGTCCGGGCCGACACTGAAGAAGAAGGTCGCCTTGACGTCGGCTTCCTCGAGCATGTCCAGCAGCCGCGGCACACCGTCACGGGTGCCGCGGTAGGTGTCCACGTCGATGCGCAGTCCTGCCCGCATCAGGCGATGCTTTTCAGCGGGACGGCATGCGGTTGGCCGCCGACACGCTCGGCCAGGGCTTCGCGCAGGAAGAAGTCCAGCGTCTTGCCGATGGTCTCGGACAGCTCGACGGTGGGCTGCCAGTCCAGCAGGCGGCGGGCGTTCTCGATGCTCGGCTTGCGGTGCGACACGTCCTGGTAGCCGTCGCCGTAGAAGCTGCGGCTCTCCACTTCGCGGAAGCCGGCAAAGGGCGGGAACTGGTCGCGCAGCGGGTGGGCCTCGAACTGGCGCAGCAGCTCCTGGCCCAGCTGGCGGATGCTGGCTTCGTTGTCCGGGTTGCCGATGTTGATGATCTGCCCGTCGCAGCGGCCGCCTTCGTTGTCGATGATGCGCGCCAGCGCTTCGATGCCGTCGTCCACGTCGGTGAAGCAGCGCTTCTGCTCGCCGCCGTCGACCAGGCGGATCGGCGTGCCTTCCACGAGGTGCAGGATCAGCTGGGTGATGGCGCGGGAGCTGCCGATGCGCGCGGAGTCCAGGCGGTCCAGGCGCGGGCCCATCCAGTTGAACGGACGGAACAGGCTGAACTTCAGGCCCTTCTGGCCGTAGGCCCAGATGACGCGGTCGAGCAGTTGCTTGGAAACCGAGTAGATCCAGCGCTGCTTGTTGATCGGGCCGACGATGAGGTTGGAGGTGTCCTCGTCGAAGCTGGCGTCGGTGCACATGCCGTACACCTCGGAGGTGGACGGGAAGATCACGCGCTTGTTGTATTTGACGCAGTAGCGGACCAGCTTGAGGTTTTCCTCGAAGTCCAGCTCGAACACGCGCAGCGGGTTGCGGGTGTATTCGATCGGGGTGGCGATGGCCACCAGCGGCAGGACCACGTCGCACTTCTTGATGTGGTACTCGATCCATTCGGTGTGGATGCTGATATCGCCTTCGACGAAGTGGAAGTCCGGGTTGCCCTTCAGGCGCTCGATGGCGTCTGAGCCGATGTCCAGGCCGTAGACCTCGTAGTTGCCGTCACGCAGCAGGCGCTCGGAGAGATGGTTGCCGATGAAGCCGTTGACGCCGAGGATCAGCACGCGGGTCTTGCGCTTGGGCTTGCCGGTGGCGCCGTGCAGGCGCGAGCCCTCCACCAGGCCCATTTCACGGGCCAGCTGCGGGCCGGCGAGGAACAGGCCGCTGTCGCCCTGCTGGCCGGAGAGGATTTCCAGCGAGTCTTCACCACAGGCGATGCGCAGCGGATCGACCGAGAGCACCGAGCCGGGCGCCTTGCCGTTGTTGCCGGCGGCGACGCGCGAGCTCCAGACGATCAGCTTGCGATCACCCACCGGGGCGAAGGCGCCGGGGTAGGGCTGGGTCACGGCGCGCACCAGGTTGTGCAGTTCGCGGGCCGGGCGCTTCCAGTCGAGCAGGCCGTCGGCCGGGGTGCGGCGGCCGAAATAGCTGGCGCGGGATTCGTCCTGGGCGACTTCCTGCAGCTCACCGCGCGCCAGGCGCGGCAGGGCGGCGGCGAGCAGCTCGCGGGTGGCCTCGCGCAGCTTGCCGTGCAGCTCCAGGGCGGTGTCGTCGGCGCCGATGGCGACGCTCTGCTGGGCGAGGATGCCGCCGGCATCGGCGCGCTTGACCATGCGGTGCAGGGTCACGCCGGTCTCGGTCTCGCCGTTGACCAGCACCCAGTTCGCCGGGGCGCGGCCGCGGTAGCGCGGCAGCAGCGAGCCATGCAGGTTGTAGGCGCCCTTGGCGGCGCAGGCCAGCAGCTCTTCGCTGAGCAGGTGGCGGTAGTAGAAGGAGAAGATGTACTGCGGCTGCAGTTCGCGGATGCGCGCGACCCACAGCGGGTGGTTGACGTCTTCCGGCGCATGCACCGGGATGCCACGGCGGGCGCAGAGCTGGGCGACGGAGCCGTAGAAGCGGTTTTCCTTGGGATCGTCGGCATGGGTGAAGACGGCGTCGATCTGGTAACCGGCGGCGAGCAGCGCTTCGATGCCGGCGCAGCCGAAGTCGTGATAGGCGAAGACGATGGTCTGCTGGGTCATGGCTGGATGGACTCGAAAGAAGGGGAGGAAGAGGGAATCGACGCGAGCGGCGCCTCGTTGCGGACGATGCGCTCGATGAAGAAGCGGGGGCGGGCACGGACGTCGTTGTACATGCGGCCCAGGTACTCGCCGAGCAGGCCCATGCCGACCAGCTGCACGCCGGTGAACATGAACAGCACGGCGAACAGCACGAACACCCCGTGGCCGGCCCAGGCGGCGCCGAACAGCAGGCGCAGCACCAGCAGCATCAGGGCGAAGGCGAAGCCGGCCGCCGCCATGCCGCCGCCGACGAAGGACAGCAGGCGCAGCGGCGAGGTGGTCATGCAGGTGACCAGGTCGAACATCAGGTTGATCAGGCGCAGGAAGTCGTACTTGGACTCACCGTGCTCGCGCTCGGCGTGGGCGACCATGATCTCGCTGGTGTGCCGGGCGAAGCTGTTGGCCAGGATCGGGATGAAGGTGCTGCGCTCGCGGCAGGCCAGCATCGCCTTGACGATGCTCGCGCGGTAGGCGCGCAGCATGCAGCCGTAGTCGCTCATGGCGACGCCGGTGGAGCGCTGCACGGCGAGGTTGATCAGCTTCGACGGCCAGCGGCGCAGGGCCGAATCCTGGCGTTGCTGGCGCACGGTGCCGACCACGTCGTAGCCCTTGGCGGCCTCGGCGACCAGGCGCGGGATTTCTTCGGGCGGGTTCTGCAGGTCGGCGTCGAGGGTGATTACCAGGTCGCCCTGGCACTGCTCGAAACCGGCCATGATCGCGGCGTGCTGGCCGTAGTTGCGGTTGAGGATCACCGCCACCACGTGGCTGCCCGGCGCCTCGGCGGCTTCCTGCAGCAGGTCGGCGGAGCTGTCGCGACTGCCGTCGTCGATCAGCACGATCTCGTAGTCGCGGCCCAGCTGCTCGCAGGCCGCGGTGGTGCGGCGCAGCAGCTCGGGCAGGCTGGCCTGTTCGTTGTACACCGGGATGACGATGGACACGCGATGGATCGGATAGGGTTTCACGAGAGGCTTACCGAATCAGGGTTTCGATGGCGTCGACCACACGGTCCTGGTCGGCCTGGGTCATGTCGGGGAACAGCGGAATGGACACGATTCGCGAGGAGTTCCATTCCGTGTTGGGCAGCTGCACGTGCGGGTAGCGCTGGCGGTAGTAGCTGTGCAGATGGCTGCCGATGAAGTGGATGCCGGTGCCGATGCCGCGTTGCTGCAGGCCCTGCATGAAGGCGTCGCGGTCGATGCCGCAGCGCTCTTCGTCGATGCGCAGGATGTACAGGTGCCAGGCGTGGTGCTGCGGGTAGTCCGGCAGTGCCAGCGGTTGCACCGGCAGGTGCGCCAGGCGCTGGGCGTAGGCGCCGGCCAGCTCGGCGCGGCGGGCGTTGATCGCTTTCAGCTTCGGCAACTGCACCAGGGCGATGGCGGCGTTGATGTCGGTGAGGTTGTACTTGAAGCCCGGCTCCACCACCTGGGCCTGCGGCTTGCGGCCGTGGGTCAGGCGGTCGTAGGCGTCGACGCCCAGGCCGTGGAACTTCAGGGTGCGCACGCGGTTGGCGAGGAGTTCGTCGTCGGTGACGAACATGGCGCCTTCGGCGCAGGTGAGGTTCTTGATGGCGTGGAACGAGAAGATCGCGGTGCCGCGCTGGCCTACCGGACGACCACGGTAGAAGGTGCCGGCGGCGTGGGCGGCGTCCTCGATCACGGCGATGCCATGGCGCAGGGCGAGTTCGTCGATCGGGTCCATGTCGCAGGCGGCGCCGGCGTAGTGCACCGGGATGATCGCGCGGGTGCGCGGGGTGATCGCGGCCTCGATGCGCGCGGCGTCGGTCATCAGGGTGTCGCGGTCGACATCGACGAACACCGGCGTGGCGCCCAGCAGGGTGATCATGTTGACGGTGGACACCCAGGTCTGCGACGGGGTGATCACCTCGTCGCCCGGGCCGATGCCCAGGGCCATCAGCGCCAGGTGCATGCCGCCGGTGGCCGACGACAGCGCCACGGCGTGGCGGCAGCCGATGGACTGGGCGAATTGCTGTTCCAGTTCCGCGTTCTTCGGCCCGGTGGTGATCCAGCCCGAGCGCAGGACGTCGTTGACTGCCTGGATCTCCTCGTCGCCGATGCTGGGGCGGGAGAAGGGAAGGAAGGGCATTTCCATGTGGTGTTCCAAAGGCCGTGCCGGCTCTGTCAGGGGGTAAGAGAACGCTACTGGGAAGTTCGTTAAGAAGGCGTTAAGTGGATGTCGGGTTTCCGTTGGTCGGCCGAACATGCGACATGAAGCACCCGAAGATGGGTGGAGTGGTGGACGAACTGTCTGAAAACGACGTAGGAGTTGTCGCGAATCGCTGTTGAACACTCGTTCATCCTTGGCTATGGTGGCCCAACGCTCCTGCGCACCCTTCGCAGGACACTCCGTCATTCGGATGAGGCCCTTGCATGCGTTATTCGTCGCTTGTGGACAGGATGGTCGGACCCGGCGTTGCCGCCTGGGACATTCACTACGCCGCCATCGCCGCCCAGCGTGCCGGCCGCGACGTTATCGTGCTCAGCGTCGGCGACCCCGATTTCGCAACTCCGGACTTCATCACCGAGGCCGCCGTTTCCGCCTTGCGCGACGGCGACACCCATTACAGTGATGTAGCTGGCAAACCCGCTTTGCGCCAGGCGATAGCCGCCCTGCATGAGCGGCGTTTCGGCCAGCAGGTCGGTGCCGGGAACGTCATCGTCGTCGCCGGGGCGCAGAACGGCCTGTTCGCCGCCGCGATGTGCCTGCTGGAGAAGGGCGACGAGGTCATCACCTTCGATCCCATCTACGTCACCTACGAAGCCACGCTTAAGGCCACCGGCGCGGTGCTGGTCGGCGTGCCGACCCGCCCGGAAAACGGCTTTCGTCCGCTGGCCGCCGACATTGCCGCGGCCATCACCCCGCGCAGCAAGGCGATCTTCCTCGCCAACCCGAGCAACCCCACCGGCGTGGTGCTCAGCCGCGACGAGTTGCTCGGTATCGCCGAGCTGGCCCGCGCCCATGATCTCTGGGTCGTGGTGGACGAGGTCTACGAGGGCCTGACCTTCGAGCGCGAACACCACAGCTTCGCCGCGCTGCCGGGGATGGCCGAGCGCACCCTGAGCATCGGCAGCCTGTCGAAATCCCACGCCATGACCGGCTGGCGCGCCGGCTGGATCGTCGCCAACGAAACCCTGGTCGGGCACCTGGAAAATCTTGCCCTGAACATGTTCTACGGCCTGCCGGGTTTCGTGCAGGAGGCGGCGCTCGCGGCGGTGCAACGCCACGACGAGGTGGTGGCGGCGATGCGCGAGATCTACCGGCGCCGACGTGACCTGGTGGTCGCCGCGCTGAGCGATTGCCCGCGCTTGAGGGTGCTGTCGCCCGAAGCCGGCATGTTCGTCATGGTCGATGTGCGCGCCACCGGCCTCAGTTCGCTGGAGTTTTCCTGGCAACTGTTCCACGCCACCGGCGTGTCGGTGCTCGACGCGGCGGCCTTCGGCCCGCAGGCGGAGGGCTTCGTGCGGCTGTCGTTCGGCCTGAGCGACGAGAGCATGGCGGAGGCGTGTGCGCGGATCATCCGCTTCGTCGAATCCCTTCCGGCGAAGGCCAGTAGCGTAGGAGCGGACTCCGTCCGCGATATCTCACCAACCGCGGCGGGTCGCGGGCGTGGCCCGCTCCTACAAGAGCCGACGCAGCCCACGAACAAGCCGGTCATCGAAGTGCGCGACATCCACAAGCGCTTCGGTGAGTTCGAGGTGCTCAAGGGCGTGTCGCTGTCGGCGCGCGAGGGCGAGGTGATCTCGCTGATCGGCGCCAGCGGCTCGGGCAAGAGCACCCTGCTGCGCTGCATCAACATGCTGGAGATTCCCAACCAGGGCTCGGTCACCGTCAGCGGCGAAACCATCGCGCTGACCCGCAACCGTCACGGCGAGCCGGCGGTGGCCGACCAGAAGCAACTCACCCGCATCCGCTCGCAGCTGGGCATGGTGTTCCAGAGCTTCAACCTGTGGCCGCACCGTACCGTGCTGGAAAACCTGATCGAGGCGCCGACCTTCGTCCTCCACGAGAGCAAGGCCGAGGCCCGCGAGCGCGCCGAGGCGCTGCTGGAGCGCGTCGGCCTGGCCGAGAAGCGCCACGAGTACCCGGCCTTCCTCTCCGGTGGCCAGCAGCAGCGCGTGGCCATTGCCCGGGCGCTGGCCGTGCGGCCGAAAGTCATGCTGTTCGACGAGCCGACCTCGGCGCTGGACCCGGAACTGGTGGGCGAAGTGCTGAAGGTGATCCGCTCGCTGGCCGAAGAGGGGCGCACCATGATCCTGGTGACCCACGAAATGGCCTTCGCCCGCGATGTGTCCAGCCATGTGGCGTTCCTCCACAAGGGGCTGATCGAGGAGGAGGGCACCGCCGAGGACGTCTTCCAGCGGCCGCGCAGCGAGCGCTGCCGGCAGTTCGTCAACGCGCACCAGAATCGCTGACCGATGCCGCGCAATCGGCGCATCGATGAGCGTGACCCAACACGACTAAAACAAGGCAGGGGATCACGATGAACAAGAAAGGTCTGTGCAATCTGATGGTGGGTGCGGCGATGCTGATGGCCGGCGTGGCGAGCGCCCAGGCCGAGACGATCCGCTTCGCCCTGGCCGCCGAACCCTATCCGCCGTTCTCGCAGAAGCAGCCTGACGGCAGCTGGGTCGGCTTCGAGCCGGACCTGATCCGCAAGGTCTGCACCGAGATGAAGGCCACCTGCGAGATCGACGAAGTGGCCTGGGACGGCATCATCCCGGCGCTGCTGGCGAAGAAGATCGACGTGATCTTCAACTCCCTGTCGATCACCGAGGAGCGCGAGAAGCAGATCGCCTTCAGCCGCCCCTACTACGACACCCCAGTGGCCATCGCCGCGCCGCAGGCGGTGGACGTGCAGGTCAGCCCCGAGGGCCTGAAGGGCAAGACCATCGGCGTGCAGATCTCCACCGTCAGCTCCAACTACCTGAAGAAGTACTACGAGAAGATCGCCGACGTGCGCTACTACGACACCCAGGATTCGGTGAACGCCGACCTGGTGGCCGGGCGCATCGACCTGATGATGGCCGACGGCATCGCCGTGGCGTCCTTCGTCAAATCCCCGGATGCCCAGGCCGCCGGCATCGTCAACAAGGGCGAGGTGAAGTACGACCCGATCTTCGGGCGCGGCGTCGGTGCCGGCCTGCGCAAGGACGATACGCAGCTGAAGGCGAAGATGGACGCGGCCATCGGCAAGCTGCTCGCCAGCGATGACTACAAGGCGCTGTCGGACAAGTACTTCGGCATGAGCGTCGCGCCCAAGCAGTGACCCCGGCGCGAGCCACTCCCGCGCCCGCGCGCCGCTGAACAGGCGCGCGGGTACGACCCTGAGCCTCCCATCCCGGAGACGGCCATGCAAAGCATCTTCGACCTGATCGGCTTCGGCCCTACCGGCTGGGGCCCGGCCCTGCTCAAGGGACTGCTGGTGACCCTGCAGATTTCCGTCGGCGCCTTCCTCGTTGGCCTGCTCATCGGCCTGGCCGCCGCCAGCGCCAAGATCAGCGGGCCGCGGCCATTGGCGGCGCTGGCGCGCGGCTACACCACGCTGTGCCGCGCGGTGCCGGAGCTGCTGCTGATCCTGCTGCTGTTCTACGTCGGCTCCATGGGCCTGAACCAGTTCTTCGAATGGCTCGGCTACGGCCAGGTGAAGCTCAACGGCATGATGGTGGCCATCGTCGTGCTGGGCCTGGTGCAGGGCGCCTACGCGTCGGAGATCTTCCGCGGCGCCATCCAGTCGATTCCCTACGGCCAGATCGAAGCGGCGCGCGCCTATGGCATGCACGGCTTCGGCCTGTTCCGCCGGGTGACCCTGCCGATGATGGCGCCCAACGCCCTGGCGGGCATGGCCAACCTGTGGGTCAACCTGATCAAGGACAGCGCGCTGATCAGCGTGGTGGGCACCAACGAGTTGCTCTACACCGCCAAGCAGGCCGCCGGTTCGACCCGCCACTACCTGACCTTCTACCTCACCGCGGCGGCGCTCTATTACGTGCTCACCGTGCTGTCCAACCTGTTCGCGGGCTACCTGGAGCGGCGTTTCCGCCGCTGGATTCCGGCGGTTTGAGCGAGGCGCGGCAATGAACGAACACTGGCTATTCGTCTACGGTGCCCTGCTGCTCAAGGGCCTGGGCACCACGTTGATCATCCTGCTGATTTCCGCCTCGCTGGGCTTCGTGCTGGCGCTGGGGGTAGCGCTGGCGCGGATGTCGCGCAACTTCCTGGTCTCGCGCCTGGCGCTGGCGTACACCAGCGTGATCCGTGGCACGCCGCTGCTGGTGCAGATCTACATCTTCTACTATGGCCTGGGCAGCCTGTTCGCGCAGTTCCCGCTGATCCGCGGCAGCTTCCTCTGGCCCTACCTGCGCGATGGCTTCTGGTACATCGTCATCGCCCTGGTGCTTTCGGTCGGCGCCTACGTCGGCGAGGTGGTGCGCGGTGGCCTGAAGGCCGTGCCGCGCGGCGAACTGGAGGCCGCCTCGGCGTTCGGCATGAATCGCACGCTGGTGCTCTACCGGGTGTGGCTGCCACGGGCGATCCGCCTGTTGCTGCCGACCCTGGCGGGGGAGAGCGTGATGCTGCTCAAGTCCACCGCGCTGGCCTCCACCATCGCCGTGGTCGACCTGCTCGGCGCCGCCAACGTGGTGCGCGCGCAGACCTTCCAGGTCTACCAGCCGCTGCTGCTGGTGGCGGCCATCTACATCTGCCTGACCTTCATCATCGAGGCGTTGTTCGCCGTGCTGGAGCGCGCCACGCCGGTGCGCCGCGAGGCGCAGAAGCCGACGCAGCGCTCATGGCTGGCCAGGCGCCGTGCGAGGACGGCAGTTTGAGATTTCAGGGCTCGCGTGCTGGAGCGGCGCCCAACGGCATCCCACCGACGCGCCGCAGATCGTTGCCGTGCCTCATGCATAGGCGCCGCGGCGCAGCCCTTCCACCCAGCAGCGGCTGAGTTCTAGGCCGTCGGCGGCGCTGAAGTTGGTCGGGTTCAGGCACCACTCCAGCCACAGGCCGTCGAGCATGGCGGAGAGGCCGATGGCGGCCAGGCGCGGGCGCGCCACGCTGAAGCCTTCGGCGTGGGCGAGCTCGCTGATGAGTTTTTCCAGGATGGCGAGGTAGCTGTGGTACCCGCGTTCGTGCGCCTCGTTCACCGGCGGCGAGTGGCGGATCAGGCTCCAGAACACCACCCAGGGGCTAAGCAGGTCGGGGTCCAGCACCTGGGGCGAAAAGGAGCCGGTGAGGAAGGCTTCCATGCGCGCGGCCGGGTCGTTGCCGACGGCGTCGACCTGCTGGTAGAGCGCCTGGGTGACCTCGCTGGCGAGGGTCTCGTAAGCCTGGGCGACCAGCGCGTCGATGCTGCCGAAATGGTGGTTCACCAGGCCCACGGCGACGCCGGCCTCCTTGGCGATGCGGCGCACCGAGATGCCCGCGTGGCCATCGGCGACCAGGCACTTGAGGCAGGCGCGCACGAGATGGTCGCGGCGTTCCTCGGGTGTGGCGCGCTGGGCTTTCTGGCGGGGGATATCCACGGGCGGTTGTCCTGTGTGGCGGGGCCGGTGTGCGGCGAACGGCTTCGATACTAGGAGGCGTGGGGGAAGATTTCCACGGGCGATTCGGACAGAGGAGAGGATGGATGATCGATGACGTATCGTTCAGCGTGCCCGGTGATTCCGGCGCTGAGCTTCGCGTGCGCGCCTGGCGTATCGACGGCGGCAAGCCGGGGCCGGCGGTGCACCTGCAGGCCGGCGTGCACGCCGATGAAATCGCCGGGATGCTGGTGCTTCACGAACTGCTGCCGCGCCTGCGCGATGCCGCCTCGCGCGGTGTGCTCAACGGCAGTGTGACGGTGGTGCCGCAGGCCAATCCCCTGGGCACCGGGCAGTTCCGCCAGGGACGGATTCTCGGCCGACATCACGACGCGACCGCGCGCAATTTCAATCGCGGCTTCATCGCTTCGGCGGCCGCGAGCGGCACGCTGGACAACCTCACACTGTGGCAGAAGCGCCTGGCCGAACTGGCCGCGCCGGCGGACATCGTGCTCGACCTGCACACCGACGACGAGGCGCTGCAATACCTGTACGTGCACGAGTGCTTCTGGCCCGCCGCCCAGGACCTGGCCGCGGCGCTGCGCGCGGAGCTGGCGATCATCTGGGAAGGCGACGGCGACGGCGCCTTCGAAGAGGTGGTGATTGCGCCGTGGCTGGCCGAGCAGCGTTTCGCCGGGCGCCTGGTGGCGACGGTGGAACTGCGCGGGCAGGGCGACGTCAGCGATGCGCTGGCGCAGCAGGATGCCGATGGGCTCTATCGCTTTCTTGGCGCCCGCGGCGTGGTCAGCGACGCGGGGCCGTTGCCGGAGTGGAAAGGTGTCGCCACGCCCATGGGCTTCATGGAAACCGTGTTCGCCCCGGCGGCGGGCGTGCTGGTGTTCGAGCGGGAGCTGGGCGAGTGGATCGAGGCGGGCGAACGCTTCGCCCGGATCATCGCCCGTCCCGGCGATGCCGGCAGCGAGCACATCCTGCGCGCGCCGCAGAGCGGGCTGCTCGCCACCCGCTATCGCGACCGGCTGATCCCCCAGGGCGCCATCGCCGCCAAGTTGACGGGCGGCACGATGTCCAGCACCTGGAGTTCGGGGGCGCTCGATCCGTGAGGGCTGCTTTTCGTAGGAGCGAGCTTGCTCGCGAACCCAGGCTCCGCGGCAGGGACTGTTCGCGAGCAATAACGACGGCGTCCCCCTCGCTCCTACAAGGCTATACGTCACAGCCAGGCGGCGTTCCAGAAGGGATAGTCTCGAACAGAGCGGACAAGTCCAGCGCGAACGGGATTGGCGACCAGGTAGCGGGCTGCGGTTTTCAGATCTTCGTCACGGCGCAAGGCGTGATCGTGATAGCCGGATTGCCAGACTTTGCCTGTGCGCTTCAGGGCTCTGTTGAACGAGACGGCAGTGAGGGATTTCAGCTGTTGCATGAAGTCGCTCAATGAGCCGCTCTCGAGTTGGACCAGGCAATGCAGATGATCTGGCATCAACACCCAGGCGAGGAGTTTGGCGTGTGTCAGCTGGTGAAGCCCGCGGGCGACCGAACAGCATGCGTTCCATTGCACGAATAGCGGTTCACGTTGATAGGTAACGGTGGTCACCAGATATATCTGCCCTTCGAGCGAATGACGTCCGTTGCGCAAATGCTTGCCGTGAAATCCCATCGCCAAACCCTCTCGCAAACCAGCGCCAAGGTTTGCAGAGGAGGCAGGGGCTGACTGTAGGAGCGAGCTTGCTCGCGAACTTGCGGGGTCCTGTTCGCGAGCAAGCTCGCTCCTACGAAAAGCAGTGCGGCGCAAATGAAAACGCCCGCACAAGGCGGGCGTTTCGGTGAGCGGCGAACTCAGTGGTGTTCGCGGGTGGCGCGGAAGGTGATGTCCGGCCAGCGCTCTTCCATCAGGCTCAGGTTGACGCGGGTCGGGGCCAGGTAGGTGAGGTGGCCGCCGCCGTCCACGGAGAGGTTCTCGAACGCCTTGTCCTTGAACTCCTTGAGCTTCTTCTCGTCCTTGCACTCGATCCAGCGCGCGGACCAGACGTTGATCTGTTCGTAGGCGCACTCGACCTTGTATTCCTCCTTCAGGCGGCTGGCGACGACGTCGAACTGCAGCACGCCGACGGCGCCGAGGATGATGTCGTTGTTGCGCTCGGGGAAGAACACCTGGGTGGCGCCTTCCTCTGCCAGTTCCTGCAGGCCCTGGCGCAGCTGCTTGGACTTGAGCGGGTCCTTCAGGCGTACGCGGCGGAACAGTTCCGGGGCGAAGTGCGGGATGCCGGTGAAGCCCAGCGCCTCGCCTTCGGTGAAGGTGTCGCCGATCTGGATGGTGCCGTGGTTGTGCAGGCCGATGATGTCGCCGGCATAGGCTTCTTCCAGTTGCTCACGCTCGCTGGAGAAGAAGGTCAGCGCATCGGCGATCTTCACGTCCTTGCCCAGGCGCACGTGGCGCATCTTCATGCCCTTCTCGTACTTGCCCGAGCAGATGCGCATGAAGGCGATGCGGTCGCGGTGCTTGGGGTCCATGTTCGCCTGGATCTTGAACACGAAGCCTGAGAACTTCTCCTCGGTCGGTGCCACGGTGCGTTCGTGGGCGCCGCGCTCCAGCGGTTGTGGGGCCCAGTCGACGATGCAGTCGAGCACCTGGTCGACACCGAAGTTGCCCAGCGCGGTACCGAAGAACACCGGGGTCATCTCGCCCTTCAGGAAGGCGTCCTTGTCGAACTCGTGGCAGGCGCCCTGCACCAGTTCCAGCTCTTCGAGGAAGTTGTCGTAGAGGTCGCCCAGGTGCGCGCGCGCCTCGTCCGAGTCGAGTTTGTCGATGATCTTCGTCTCGATGCGCTCGTGGCCGTGGCCCGGCACGTAGACGATGATCTTGTCCTGGGCGAGGTGGTACACGCCCTTGAAGTCGCGGTAGCAGCCGATCGGCCAGGTGATCGGCGCGGCCTTGATCTTCAGCACCGCTTCGATCTCGTCGAGCAGCTCGATGGGGTCGCGGATGTCGCGGTCGAGTTTGTTGATGAAGCTGACGATGGGCGTGTCGCGCAGGCGGCAGACTTCCATCAGGGCGATGGTGCGCGGCTCTACACCCTTACCACCGTCGAGGACCATCAGCGCCGAGTCCACCGCGGTCAGGGTGCGGTAGGTGTCTTCGGAGAAGTCTTCGTGGCCGGGGGTGTCGAGCAGGTTGATCATGTGCTCGCGGTAGGGGAACTGCATCACCGAGGTGGTGATGGAGATGCCGCGCTGCTTCTCCATTTCCATCCAGTCGGAGGTGGCGTGGCGGTCGGATTTGCGCGACTTCACGGTACCGGCGACGGCAATCGCCTTGCCCATCAGCAGGAGCTTCTCGGTAATGGTGGTCTTACCGGCGTCGGGGTGGGAAATGATCGCGAACGTGCGGCGCTTCGCGACTTCGGCGGCTTGGATGCTCATGGATGGGTGCCTGGTCGATTCGGTGAAGACGGGCGGCAAGCGGCCCGAAAAGCGCGGGATTATAGCGTAAACCGCAGCGTCGCCGGCAGACCCGGCGACGCAAGGCTTGCGGACCCTGTCGGGCGCCGTCAGTGCTGGCTGTCGGCGGCCGGCTCGGTGCCCTGGTAGAGGCGCCGCACGAGGGGGCCGATGGACAGGCCCTGGAACAGGATGGACACCAGCACCACGACGTAGGTCAGGCTGAGGATCAGGTCGCGCTGCTCGCCCAGGGGCAGGGACAGCGCCAGTGCCACCGACACGCCGCCGCGCAGGCCGCCCCAGACGAGGATGCGGATGGTGCCGGCGGGCACCTGGCGGCGGCCGTTCTCCCGCTGGCGCAGCACTAGGATGGCCGGGGCCACGGTGAGCAGGCGCGAGATCAGCACCGCGCCGCCGAGGGCGAAGGCGGCCACCACGTGCAGCCAGTTGAACGGCAGCAGGAGCAGCTCCAGGCCGATCAGGGCGAACAGCAGGGCGTTGAGGATCTCGTCGATCAGCTCCCAGAACTTGTCGATGTAGCGCCGCGTCTCGTCGGACATGGCGTAGTGGCGCGCCTGGTTGCCGATGATCAGGCCGGCCACCACCATGGCGATCGGCGCGGACACGTGCAGCCGCGCCGCCAGCGCCGCGCCGCCGATCACCAGGGCCAGGGTGAGCATCACCTCCACCTGGTACTGGTCGATGCCGCGCATCATCAGGAATACCCCATAGCCCAGCGCCGCGCCGAACAGCACGCCACCGATGGCTTCCTGCACGAACAGCCAGGCGATGGAGGACACGGTGGGCGTCTCGCCGGCCAGCAGGATGCCCAGCAGGATGGTGAACACCACCACGGCGGTGCCGTCGTTGAACAGCGACTCGCCGACGATGGTGGTGGCCAGCGGCTTGGGCGCGCCGGCGGACTTGAGGATGCCCAGCACGGCGATGGGGTCGGTGGGCGAGATCAGTGCGCCGAACAGCAGGCAGTAGATGAAGTCCACGTGCCAGCCGAACAGGGCGAAGGTGTAGTACGCCAGGTAGCCGATCACGGTGGTGGCGATCAGCACGCCGAAGGTGGCCAGCAGGCCGATGGGCCACTTGTAGTTGCGCAGGTCGGCGAGGTTCACGTGCAGCGCGCCGGCGAACAGCAGGGCGGGCAGGAACCAGGTCATCAGCACGTCGGAGAAGTCGATGCGGCTGATGATCTGCTGCATCTCGACCTCCAGCACCGGATAGCCCAAGAGCGACATGCCCTGGGCGATGAAGGAGAACACCAGGGCGGTGGCCATGACGCCGATGGTCGGCGGCAGGCGGATGAAGCGGTAGTTGACGTAGGTGAGCAGGGTGGTCAGCGCGATGAACGCCGCGGCCAGATCGAGCATGGCGATGAATCTCCTTGGTAGGCAAGACGCCGGCCCCGAGTGACCTATCCATGGGTCGGGGGCACGCGAAAGGAAGCCCGATGATAACCGCTGGGGGCGGCCGCCGGGCGCATTCGGCGTTGGGCAAGGCGCGAATGCCGATGGTTCAGCGCCATCCGCGTTTTTTTTGAAAGAAAACGTGTCGCCCACAGCCCCCGGATCACGGGCGCTGCCGCCGATTCAGCCGCTGCGCAATGGCAGAAGGATGGCAGTTTTATTGAACGCAACGGCACGCAGGAGGGTCCATCCCTTCGTGTCGGCAATCCGCAAGTGCTTGATTCCCGTCACCTTTAATCACGGTCCCCACTAGCATTCTGGACGGGATCGAGCGTCAAGTGAGCGTGGCGATGCCAGTCGCCGCGCACCCGAAGGGAGTCCCCCAACCATGGTGAAAACCACCACGGGCAAGGCCCTGTTCGGCGTCTGCTTCGCAGTCGTTGTGCTGGCCCTGCTGATCCACTGGATCACCCCCGCCACCCTGTGGCAGTACCGCGAAGACCTGCTGTTCTACCTGCAGGCGCACCTGGTGCTGGTGTTCGCGTCCATGCTGGCCGCCGTCGCGGTCGGTATTCCCGCCGGCATCCTGCTCAGCCGGCCCGCGCTGCAGGGGCAGGCCGAGCGCCTGATGCAGGTGTTCAACGTCGGCAACACCATCCCGCCGCTGGCCGTGCTGGCCATCGCCCTGGCGATCGTCGGGATCGGCAACGGCCCGGCCATCCTCGCGCTGTTCCTCGCCTCGCTGCTGCCCATCGTGCGCAACACCTACGAAGGCCTGCGCGCCGTGCCCGCCTCGCTGAAGGAAGCCGCCACCGGCATCGGCATGACACCGCGCCAGGTGCTGCTGCGCGTCGAACTGCCCAACGCGGTGCCGCTGATCATGGGCGGCGTGCGCATCGCCCTGGCGCTGAACGTCGGCTCGGCACCGCTGGCCTTCCTGATCGGCGCCAACAGCCTCGGCAGCCTGATCTTCCCCGGCATCGCCCTGGACGACCAATCCAAGCTGCTGCTCGGCGCCGTGTGCACCGCGCTGCTGGCGCTGGTGCTCGACGGCCTGGTGGTGCTGTTCAGCCGCACGCTGCTGGAGCGGGGGCTGACACGATGAAAGGACTCGCCATGAAACCATTACTCGGCGCGCTGGGCGTGCTGCTTCTCGCCGCCACCGCCACTGCCCACGCGGCCGATGTGATCCGCATCGGCGGCAAGCCGTTCACCGAACAGCGCATCCTCACGGCCCTGACCGCGCAGTACCTGCAGAGCAAGGGCTACGCGGTGAAGGTCACTAACGGCCTGGGCAGCACCCTGGCGCGCAGTGCCCAGGAGAGCGGCCAGCTGGACCTGGTCTGGGAGTACACCGGCTCGTCGCTGATCGTCTACAACAAGGTCACCGAGAAGCTCGATGCCCAGCAGTCCCTGGCCAAGGTGCGCGAGCTGGACGCCAAGAAGGGCCTGGTCTGGCCCAAGCCCGCCCCGTTCAACAACACCTACGCGCTGGCGATGCCTGAGGAGAAGGCCGAGGAACTCGGCGTCCACACCCTGAGCGATCTGGCCCGGGTGATGAAGGAGCAGGGCGAGGGCAAGACCCACCTGTTCGCCATGGACCCGGAATTCGCCGGGCGCCCCGACGGCCTGGGACCGATGAGCCAGCTGTATGGCTTCCACTTCACCCGCGACGACGTGCGCCAGATGGATGCCGGGTTGGTCTACACCGCGCTGAAGAATCGCCAGGTGTTCGTCGGCCTTGTCTACACCACCGATGGCCGCCTGAAGGACTTCAAGCTGCGCGTGCTCAAGGACGACAAGCAGTACTTCCCCTTCTACAACGCCGCCCCGGTAATGCGCGCCGACCTGGTGGAGAAGCATCCGGAACTGAAGACCCTGTTCGAGCCCCTCTCCGACCTGCTCGACGACAAGACCATGCAGGCGCTCAACGCCCAGGTCGACATCGAGCAGGAGCCGCCGCAGCGCGTCGCCCGGAAGTTCCTGCGCGAGCATGGCCTGCTGGGCGAGAAGGCCAGGCCTGTCGAGGAACAACCTGCACAGGAGGAGAACTGACATGGACTTCATGACCGTGATCTCGCGCCTGGACTGGTCCCAGGTCGGCCAACTCACTCTTGAGCACCTGATGCTGGTGTCCATCGCCGTGGGCCTGGCCATCCTCGTCGGCGTGCCGCTGGGCGTGCTGATGACGCGCTTCAAGTGGCTCGCCGGGCCGCTGCAGGGCGCCGCCACCGTGGTGCTGACCATCCCGTCCATCGCGCTGTTCGGCCTGATGCTGCCGCTGTATTCGAAGATCGGCCAGGGCCTGGGCCCGTTGCCGGCGATCACCGCGGTATTCCTCTATTCACTGCTGCCGATCCTGCGCAACACCTACCTGGCGCTGACCAACGTCGAGCCCGGCATCCGCGAAGCCGGCAAGGGCATCGGCATGACCTTCTGGCAGCGCCTGCGGATGGTCGACATTCCCATCGCCGTGCCGGTGATCCTCGCCGGCGTGCGCACCGCCGTGGTGATGAACATCGGCGTGATGACCATCGCCGCAGTGATCGGCGCCGGCGGCCTGGGCGTGCTCATCCTCAATTCCATCAGCCAATCCAACATGCCCATGCTGGTGGTCGGCGCCGTGCTGGTGAGCCTCCTGGCGATCGCCGCCGACCTGCTGCTGCAATGGCTGCAGCGTGCGCTCACCCCCAAGGGCCTGCGCCCGCAGACAGGAGACTGAACATGATCGAACTCGACCAACTGACCAAGACCTTCACCCTCAAGGACGGCAAGGAGTTCCGCGCCGTGGACAAGGTCAGCCTGACCGTGGAGAAGGGCGAGATCTGCGTGTTCCTCGGGCCCTCCGGTTGCGGCAAGACCACCACGCTGAAGATGATCAACCGCATCATCCAGCCCACGTCCGGCCGCGTGCTGATCGATGGGCAGGACACCCGCGAGCTGGACGAGGTGACCCTGCGCCGGCACATCGGCTACGTGATCCAGCAGATCGGCCTGTTCCCCAACATGACCATCGAGGAGAACATCATGGTCGTGCCGCGCCTGCTCGGCTGGGACAAGCAGAAGTGCAAGGACAAGGCCCGCGAGCTGATGGCCATGGTCAAGCTCGAACCCAAGCAGTACCTGTCGCGCTACCCGCGCGAGCTTTCCGGCGGGCAGCAACAGCGCATCGGCGTGATCCGCGCGCTGGCGGCCGACGCGCCGCTGCTGCTGATGGACGAGCCGTTCGGCGCGGTGGACCCGATCAACCGCGAGTCGATCCAGAACGAGTTCTTCGAGCTGCAGCGCAAGCTGGGCATGACCGTGATCATGGTCAGCCACGACATCGACGAGGCGATCAAGCTCGGTGACAAGGTGGCGGTGTTCAAGAGCGGCCGGCTGCTCCAGTTCGACCATCCGGACACCCTGCTGGCGCACCCGGCGGACGAATTCGTCAGCGCCTTCACCGGCCAGGACAGCACCCTGAAGCGCCTGCTGCTGGTGCGCGCCGAGGATGCCGCCGACAGCAGCATCGTCACCGCCAGCCCGGAGACGCCGGTGGCCGAGGCGCTGGAGAAGATGGAGGAAGACGACCGCCGCTACCTGGTGGTGGTGGACGCCAACGGCAAGGGGCTGGGCTATGTGCGCCGCAAGGAGCTGCGTCGGCAGGACGGTGTGTGCGGCAACTTCCTCAACGAGTTCCGCGTCACCGCCAGCCACGACGAGCATTTGCGCATCCTGTTGTCGCGCATGTACGAGTTCAACAGCTCCTGGCTTCCGGTGCTGGATGCCGAGGGGCAATTCCTTGGCGAGGTGACGCAGGAGTCGATTGCCGATTACCTGAGTTCGGGGCGCTCGCGCGGCAGCAAGGGAATCATCGTGTCGCCGGCGGAGGTGGCGCAGGCTTCCTGAGGGTTTCCTGTGGGCGCGTGCCCCTCACCCTAACCCTCTCCCGGAGGGAGAAGGGACCGTCCGGAGTTTGTTGGCGGGCCAGCGTCAGCCTGTCCATCCGCGACAGACTTCCGGCCTGCTCGGGTTACCCCCTCTCCCTTTGGGAGAGGGCAGGGGTGAGGGGATGGCGTCCGCTCCGAAATTCCCGAAAAAATCCTCTCCCGCCCCACCCATCCTTATCAGCTGAACTCCCCCCTCTGTCACCGGTCGTTAACCCAGTAGGACGATGATGCAAAAGATCGTCGAAAGCCCCGTCCTGTGCGGTATTCCGTGCATTTTGTTGAGTATCCGAAACAGTCAACCGGCAGTGCGACAAAGGGATGTAAAAAAGCGGCAATCCAGGGTTGAACTCATGAACTTCAGGTCCTAAAGTTCGCGCCCGAACGTCCATGCTGGAAACGATCCATCCGGCTCAAGTACTGACGACGAGAGTCAGCCTGACTATTGAGCTCAGGTGATACTCGGCGACATGCCTTGGGAAGTAGGCGAACCAAAGTGGGGAAACGGATTCGACGTTCAGCTTCACCCCTACGAATAACCTGTTCTGCCATTTGGAGTCCCAACCATGTCCATCAAGGTCGAGGATTACTTCGCCCCCGAAACCTTCCAGCGCATGAAGGCTTTTGCCGACAAGCAGGAAACCCCCTTCGTCGTCATCGACAAGCAGACCATCGCCGACGCCTACGACCAGCTGACCGACTGCTTCCCCTTCGCCAAGATCTACTACGCGGTGAAGGCCAACCCCGCCACCGAGATCACCGAGCTGCTGCGCGACAAGGGGTCGAACTTCGACATCGCCTCCATCTATGAGCTGGACAAGGTGATGAAGACCGGCGTGCGCGCCGAGCAGATCAGCTACGGCAACACCATCAAGAAAGCCCGCGACATTCGCTACTTCTACGAGAAGGGCGTGCGCCTGTTCGCCACCGACTCCGAAGCCGACCTGCGCAACATCGCCAAGGCCGCGCCGGGCTCCAAGGTCTACGTGCGCATCCTCACCGAAGGCTCCACCTCGGCCGACTGGCCGTTGTCGCGCAAGTTCGGCTGCCAGTCCGACATGGCCATGGACCTGCTGGTGCTGGCCCGCGACCTGGGCCTGGTGCCCTACGGTGTGTCCTTCCACGTGGGTTCGCAGCAGCGCGACATCGGCGTGTGGGATGCGGCCATCGCCAAGGTCAAGGTCATCTTCGAGCGCCTGAAGGAAGAAGACGGCATCGAGCTGAAGCTGATCAACATGGGTGGCGGCTTCCCGGCCAACTACATCGCCAAGACCAACAGCCTGGAAACCTACGCCGAGGAAATCATCCGCTTCCTCAAGGAGGACTTCGGTGACGACCTGCCGGAAATCATCCTCGAGCCGGGCCGCTCGCTGATCGCCAACGCCGGCATCCTGGTCAGCGAAGTCGTGCTGGTGGCGCGCAAGTCGCGCACCGCGGTGGAGCGCTGGGTGTTCACCGACGTGGGCAAGTTCTCCGGCCTGATCGAAACCATGGACGAGTCCATCAAGTTCCCGATCCACGTGGAGAAGGCGGGCGAGCTGGAAGAAGTGGTCATCGCCGGCCCCACCTGCGACAGCGCGGACATCATGTACGAGCACTACAAGTACGGCCTGCCGCTGAACCTGGCTGCCGGCGACCGCCTGTACTGGCTGTCCACCGGCGCCTACACCACCAGCTACAGCGCGGTGGAGTTCAACGGCTTCCCGCCGCTGAAGGCGTTCTACCTGTAAGCCTTGCTGCACTGAAAAAGCCCCGCATCCGCGGGGCTTTTTATTTGGGTAGGAGCGGACCTTGTCCGCGAAACCCGCGCGGTCCCCCTGTAGGAGCGGGCCATGCCCGCGATCCGCCGGCAAGGCCGGCGCTTTCTTTTTTACTGGCGTTTTGGGGCTGCTTGCTGCTTGCTGCGTTGGCGTGGGGGCTCCAGCGCCGCTTCGGCGTGCGCGCGGGCTTCCTGTTTCGCCCCCTCGGGCGAGTTACTTTCTCAAACGACAGAAAGTAACCAAAGGTCTTGCCCCGGACATCCGGTTTTTCGCTCAGGCGAAAAATTCCCTCGCTCCAGCGAAGTTCCAGGGGCACGCCGCGGTGGGCCATCCCTGGCCCATCGCGGCTCTTGCGGCATCCATGCCGCTCAACCCCTTAAACTCCGCTTCCACTCGGCCTCCTGAACGGGGCGATGCGGAGCGCGCGGACGTTTCTCTGGAAACCTTAATGAGCCAAAGCCAAAGCCAAAGCCAAAGCCAACGACGGACGGCTCGTCGTAGGAGCGGACCTTGTCCGCGAAATCCACCGCACTGACGCCGAGGTTTCAGGTGTAAGCCGGGCATTCCCAGGCACCGGCGTTGCGGTGTCGGAGCGGGCCATGCCCGCGATCGCGCGCATGGCGCGCTCCTACAGGTCAACTCCGGCTTTCCGGTACGCGTAGGAGCGGACCTTGTCCGCGAAACCCCACGCGGCGGCCCACGGAGTATCAGGAATCCATCGAGGTAGCACGCCACCCGTAGGAGCGAGCTTGCTCGCGAACCGCACTCTGCCGCCTTTACCCTGGTGATACCGAGGCTGTCACTGCACCGTCGGGCCCAATGAAAAACGCCCCGCAATGGCGGGGCGTTTTTCAGGACATCCGGGCCGACTCAACCCTCTTTGGGTTGCGCCGGTTCCGGTGTCTGTGCGGTGGCCGGGGCCTTGGCGTCCTTGGCGATTTCCTGCGGCGCGGGCTGGTCCTGCGGCAGTTTGTCGAACTCGTGCAGGCCGTCTTTCTTGTACGGGTCGCCGATCCAGCGCGGGGCGACGACGAACTGCGGGCTCACCAGGCTCTTGGCCGGCTCGTAACGGTCGTAGCTCAGGCCGGCGAGGTCGGACAGGGTGTGGATCAGGTGCGAGCTGCTGTACGCCCGGTCGGCTACCGCCTTCAGGTCGCGCGGGTGGGCGGCTTGCCAGCTCGGCGAGGTCCAGACCATGAACGGAATGGTGTACATCGGCCGGGTCGGGGCCATTTCGTTGCGGCCCAGGCGGTCGTGGTTGCCCGAGCTGTAGACGTCCTCGCCGTGGTCGGAGAGGTAGACCATGAAGCCGTTGGCGCTGGACTCGGCGTAACGCTTGATCAGGCTCGACACCACGAAGTCGTTGTAGCGCACCGCGTTGTCGTAGAAGTTGTAAGTCTCCACCTGGTCATCCGACAGCGCCGAGGGCACGCCCTGGCGGTCCTTGAAGTAGGCGAACTCTTCGGGGTAGCGGTAGCGGTAGTCCATGTGCGTGCCCAGCAGGTGGACCACGATGAACTTCTTCTGCGCCGGGTCCTTCAGGGCCTTCTCGAACGGGTCCAGCACTACGCCGTCGTACTGGCTGGCGTTCTGGTTGCGCTGGTTGTTCAGGTACGCCTGCTCGTCCGTCTGCTGGGAGAAGGTGGTGAGCATGGTGTTGCGCTTGGTCATCGTCTGCTGGTTGGTGATCCAGAAGGTCTTGTAGCCCGCCTGTTTCATCAGGTTGATCAGCGACGGATCGGTGAGGAACCTGTCCGGGTTCTGCTCATCGCCGAAGGTGAGGATCTGCTGCATCACCTCGATGGTGTAGGGACGCGGCGCCACCACGTTCTGGAACACCGTCAGGCCCTGGCCGCTGGCGGCGAGGGCGTCGAGGTTCGGCGTGGTATCGCGGCCGTAGCCGTACAGGTGCATGTGCTGGCGGGTGGTGGATTCGCCCAGTACCAGCACCAGGGTGCGCGGTTCGTCGCCGCTGCTGTCCTTGAGGTTCTGCAGGGGCGGCAGGGAGGCGTTCTGTTGCAGCAGCTTCTGCATGTTGTCCAGCTGCTGGCGGTACTGGACGTAGCCCACCACCAGTTGCCACGGTACCGCCGGCTCCATGCGCGACTGCACCTTTTCCAGCGCCTGGGCGAAGGTGCGCTCCTGGGTGACCATCTGCTTGTAGAAGGGGTAGAACAGGTTCATCACCACCAGCAGCACGGCCAGCGGCACGCGGGCGTAGGCCGGCATGTTGATGGGGCGGATGCGCTTCCACAGCAGCACCGCGACCACGCTGTAGGCCAGCAGCGCCAGGCACAGCCAGAGGCTGAAGTACTGGCTGAAGTACTCGCCGGCCTCGGCGGTGTTCGACTCGAACATCACGAAGATGACGCTCTGCGAGAATTCCTGGTGGTAGATGCCGAAGTAGCTCAGGCCTACCAGCGAGGCGCCCCACAGCACCAGGCCGATGATGGCGGCGATGCCCTTGGTGAAACGCGGCAGCAGCAGCGGCGGCGCGAGCCACAGGCTGCTGAGGAAGAAGGCATCACGGAAGCCGGCGAAGCCGGTGGTGCCGCTGAACAGGATCAGCGCCTGGGTAACGCCGGAGAAGTACCAGAAGAACAGCAGGAGCCAGCCCAGGGCGGCCCAGTCCACGCGTTTGCGCGCTGCGGGGGGTGTGGTGTTCGACACTTGCGCCTCGTCGTTGCCAGGCGGCTGCCGAACACTCCGGCAGCCAGGGTAGCCGGCAAAGGTAGCAGGACGCGCGTGAAAATTACGTCAAATGAGCTTCATGCGGCGCCCAGGTGTTCGGCGAGGTGACGCAGGTCCGACTCATCGCCCAGTTCGGCGGCGCGCTGGAAGTAGGCCAGGGTCAGCTCGTTCAGGCTGGGGGGCAGGGAGGCGGCGAGTTGCTGGCGGGCCACACGCAGGAAGTTGAGGTTGCCGCCTTCCAGCGCGCGTTCCAGCCAGATACGCGCGCCCGCCAGGTCGCCGCGTTCGGCGAGCACCGTGGCGTGGCTGAACTGGCCGCGGAAGTCGCCGGCCTCGGCGGACCGGCGGTACCACTGGTGCGCCAGGGCCAGGTCGCGCGGCACTGCCCGGCCTTCCTCATGGAAGCGCCCGACCAGGTTCATCGACTTGGCATGCCCCAGCGCCGCGGCACTCTGGTACAGCGCCAGGGCGCGGGCGTCGTCGCGCGGCACGCCGCGGCCGGTGGCGAGCAGGTTGGCGAGGTTGTACATGGCCCAGTCGAGCTTCTGCCCGGCGGCCTGCGCGTAATGGCGGGCGGCGCCGGCTTCGTCCTGCGGGCAGCCCCAGCCGTGTTCCAGGCAGCGCCCGAGCATGTTGCGGGCCATGGCGTGGCCGCGCTCGGCGGCGATGCCGAACCAGGCCAGGGCAAGGCGTTCGTCCTGCTCGATGCCGTGGCCGTCGAGGAGAATCTGGCCGAGCAGCGCCTGGGCTTCCAGGTCGCCGTCGCGGGCGCCGGCGACGATCAGACGGGCGGTTTGCCGCGGGTCATCGGCAAGCTGGCCGGTGAGGTCCTCGACGTGGATTTCTTCGGTGCGACGCAGGATGAAACTCATGGCGAATCAGACATCCACCCAGCGGCGCAGCAGGTTGTGGTAAGTGCCGGTCAGCTCGACCAGCGCCGGGTGGTCCGGCACGTCGCGGGTCAGCGCCTGGATCGACTGGTCCATCTGGAACAGCAGGGCGCGCTGGCTGTCCTCGCGCACCAGGCTCTGGGTCCAGAAGAACGCGGCGAGGCGCGCGCCGCGGGTCACCGGGTTGACCTTGTGCAGGCTGGTGGCGGGGTAGAGCACCAGGTCGCCGGCCGGCAGCTTCACCTGCTGGGTGCCGTAGGTGTCCTGGATCACCAGCTCGCCGCCGTCGTAGTCCTGCGGGTCACTGAAGAACAGCGTCGAGGAGACGTCGGTGCGCACGCGTTCGCGGCCACCCTGGGCGTCGCGCACGGCGTTGTCGATGTGGAAGTCGAACGAGCCGCCGCCGGTGTAGCAGTTGAACAGCGGTGGGAACACCTTGTTCGGCAGCGCGGCGGACTGGAACAGTGGGTTGCTCCACAGGCGCTGCAGCATGGCCTCGCCGATCTCGCGGGCCAGCGGATGGTCCTGCGGCAGTTGCAGGTTGTGCTTGGCGCGCGACGACTGGTAGCCGGCGGTGACCTTGCCGTCGGCCCACTCGGCCTGTTCCAGCGCGACGCGGATGCGCGTCACTTCATCGCGGGTGAACACGCCAGGGATGTGCAGCAGCATGGGCCGATTCCAACAGCTTCGATAGTTTGCCAATGATAATGATTTGCAACATGGCGGCACAACCGGCCTGTTCCCGCTTCCGACCGGGGGAAAATGTAAAAGTTGTAAATCATGTGCGTATGGTAATGAATGTGAATTGATACAAGTTCTCAATTGCAATAAATTGCGCGGCCTTCATGAACCCCTGGGGAGGGAGTCTCGATGTCGCGTCAATCCACCGAGTTCGCCGGCAGCACGCCGCGCCTGCTGGTTTCCGCCGTCGGCGTGGCGATCACCGCCATGTCGGGCACTCACCTGGCCCACGCTGCCGAGGCGTCGCCGAAGAAGTCCGGCGAGGACGTGCTGTCCCTGGAGGCCGATACCGTCGTGGGGACGCAGCAGCAGGACCCGACTACCTACAACGTCGAGACGTCCTCCAACGAGAAATACACCGCGCCGCTGCTGGACACGCCCAAGACCGTGACCGTGATCCCGCAGCAGGTGATCAAGGACACCGGCGCGCTGACCCTGCAGGACACCCTGCGCACGACGCCCGGCATCACCTTCGGCGCGGGCGAGGGCGGCAACCCGGCGGGCGATCGTCCGTTCATCCGCGGCTTCAACGCCGAGAGCGATACCTTCCTCGACGGGATGCGCGACGTGGCTTCGCAGACCCGCGAAGTCTTCAACATCGAGCAGATCGAAGTCAGCAAGGGGCCGGGCTCCGCCTACACCGGCGCCGGTTCCACCGGTGGCAGCCTGAACCTGATCAGCAAGACCGCCAAGCAGGCCGACTTCAACGACGCCAGCATCGTGCTGGGCTCCGACCAGACCCGTCGCACCACGCTGGACGTCAACCACCGCCTGGGTGACAACGCGGCCTTCCGCCTGAACCTGATGAAGCACGACGCCAACGTCGCCGGCCGCGACGAGGTCAACGTCAGCCGCTGGGGCGTCGCGCCGACCGTCACCTTCGGCTTCGACACGCCGACCCGCGCGACGCTGTCGTATTACCACCTGTCCACCGACGACATGCCCGACTACGGCATCCCGCTGACCCTGGCCGGGCGCAGCGAGCGCAACCCGAGCAAGCCGGTGTCCGTGGACAAGAGCAACTTCTACGGCCTGAACGACCGCGACTACCGCAAGAGCACCACCGATACCGGCACCTTCCGCATCGAGCACGACCTGAACGACAACCTGACCCTGTCCAACAGCTTCCGTCTGGTGCGCACCACCCTCGACTACATTGCCACCAACCCCGACGACAGCCGCGGCAACGTCGCCAACGGGCTGGTGTATCGCTCCTCGAAGAACCGCAACTCCACTTCCAAGGGCTGGGTCAACCAGACCGACCTGAAGGCCAGCTTCGACACCGGCTTCGTCGGCCACACCCTGGTGACCGGCATGGAGTTCAGCTACGAGGACGTGCACAACCGTCCCTATGTGATCACCCCGGGCGGCGGCAGCGGCAACCTCTGCACCCCGTCGCTGATCGCCAGCGGTGACTGCACCAGCCTGAACAGGCCCACCCCCAGTGACCACTGGACCGGCCGCATCACCGACAGCGCCGCCTTCACCGACACCGACACCAAGACCGCCTCGGCCTACGTGTTCGACACCCTGAAGCTCAGCGAGCAGTGGGACCTGAACCTCGGCCTGCGCTACGACGACTTCGAGACCCGCTCCAGCGGCTACTCCACCGGCGGCCGCGGCTCGCCCGCCGGCGATTTCGACCGCCAGAACAACAGCCACTTCTGGAACTACCAGGTCGGCGTGGTCTACAAGCCGGCGCCCAACGGCAGCGTCTACGCCGCCTGGTCCACCTCCAGCAACCCCAGTGGCGAGACCGCCGGTGAAGGCGGCGGCGACCTCGCCCTGGCCAACGAGAACCTCGATCCGGAACGCAACCGCAACTACGAGATCGGCACCAAGTGGGCGTTCTTCGACGAAGCGCTGTCGCTCAACGCGGCGATCTTCCGCACCGACAAGACCAATGCCCGGGTCGCCTCGCCGGATGATTCCACCGTGCAGGTGCTCGACGGCGAGCAGCGCGTGCAGGGCATCGAGCTGGGCTTCAGCGGTGCACTGACGCCCCAATGGAAGGTCTTCGGCGGCTACACCTACCTGGACAGCGAGATCCTCAAGTCCAGCGTGGCCAGCGACGAAGGCAACCGCATGCCGCAGACCGCGCAGAACAACTTCACCCTCTGGTCGACCTACGACGTGCTGCAGAACTTCACCGTGGGCGGCGGCGCCACCTACGTCGACGAGCAGTTCGGCAACACCGCCAACAGCACCATGATCCCGTCCTACTGGCGCTACGACGCCATGGCCAAGTACGTGATCAGCAAGAACGTCGACCTGCAGCTCAACGTGCAGAACCTGACCGACAAGCGCTACTTCGACCAGGTCTTCAGCACCCACATGGCGCATGTGGCCCCAGGCCGTACCGCGCTGCTGGGCGTCAACGTCCACTTCTGAGGTCGCGCCCCGCTGGCGACCCGCCCCGGCCGATGCTCCTCGGCCGGGGTTTTTCAATATCCGGGCCTGGCCGCTCCGGCGAAGTCGGGCCCAGGGTTAAGAGTGTTAAATTGGCTGCGCTTGCGATCAATTCTCATTAAAATGCCCGCCCTGCGTGATGGCTGGTCGAAGGTGAAGCTGCGGTGTTGAAGAAAGTCCTGTTCCAGTTGCATTGGCTGTTCGGCATCAGCGCAGGTCTGGTGCTGGCGCTGATGGGCATCACCGGGGCGATGCTGTCGTTCCAGGATGAAATCCTGCGCGCCATCAACCCCGAGAGCCTGGTGGTGGAAAAGCGCGCTGGCGCCGTGCTGCCGATGGACGAGTTGATCCGCCGGGTGGAAAGCGCCGAGCCGGGCAAGAAGGTCGCCTTTCTCTGGCTGAAGACCGAAGGCGTGGAATCCGCGCGGATCTTCTTCACCCCGCCGCCGGGCCAGCGCCGTGGCGAATCGCGCTATGTCGACCCGTACACCGCCCAGGCGCTGCCCGCGCCGGTGGGCGAGGGCGCCTTCCAGTTCATCATGCAACTGCACCGCTTCCTCGCTGCCGGCGAAACCGGGCAGCAGATCACCGGCGCCTGCACCCTGATCCTGATTTTCTTCTGCCTCTCCGGGCTCTACCTGCGCTGGCCGCGCAAGGCGCTGAGCTGGCGCACCTGGCTGACCTTCGACTGGCGCAAGCAAGGCCGCGCCTTCAACTGGGACCTGCACGCGGTGGCCGGCACCTGGTGCCTGGTGTTCTATCTGCTCGCCGCGCTGACCGGCCTGTACTGGTCCTACGAGTGGTACCGCAACGGCCTGTTCAGGCTGCTCGACGACGCCCCTGCCGGCCAGGCCAAGAGTGGCCAGCGCGGCGGCGGCAAGCGTGGCCCGGCGCCGCAAGGCCCGCTGCCGGTGGTGGACGCCACGGCCATCTGGAGCACCATCCAGCAGACCGGGGGCGCCGCCATGACCGCCTACAACCTGCGCCTGCCGCCGGTGCAGGGCCAGCCGGCCACCGTGTTCTACCTCCTTGATGACGCCGCCCACGAGCGCGCCTTCAACGAGATGACCATCGACCCGGCCAGTGGCAAGCTGCTCAAGGACCGCCGCTACAACGACAGCAGCGCCGGCAAGCAACTGCTCACCAGCGTCTACGCCCTGCACGTGGGCAGCTACTTCGGCCTCACCGGGCGCATCCTGATGATGCTCGCCAGCCTCGCCATGCCGCTGTTCTTCATCACCGGCTGGCTGCTCTACCTCGACCGCCGGCGCAAGAAGCGCGCTGCGCAGGCCGCCCGCGGTGAACTGGACAACAGCGCCGGTGGCGCCGACGCCTGGCTGATCGGCTATGCCAGCCAGAGCGGCTTCGCCGAGCAACTGGCCTGGCAGAGCGCCGGCCAGTTGCAGGCCGCCGGGCTGCCGGTGCGTGTCGAGCCGCTGGGCAAGCTGGACCGCGCGCAGCTGGAGCAGGCCCGCAATGCGCTGTTCGTGGTCAGTACCTTCGGCGAAGGCGAAGCGCCGGACAGCGCCCGCGGCTTCGAGCGCCAGGTGCTTGGCCAGACGCTGGGCCTGAACGATCTGCGCTTCGCCATCCTTGCCCTGGGCGATCGCCAGTACGAGCACTTCTGCGGCTTCGCCCGGCGCATGCAGGGCTGGCTGCAAGGGCAGGGCGCGCGCCCGCTGTTCGATGGCGTGGAAGTCGACAACGGCGACGCCGCCGCGCTGCATGACTGGCAGGTGCGCCTGGCCGAACTCTCCGGTACGGCGCCGCAGGTGGCCTTCAGCGCGCCGGCCTTCGAGGTCTGGACGCTGAGCGAGCGCATCCACCTCAACCCCGGCAGCCAGGGCGAATCCACCTGGCTGTTGCGCCTGACCGCGCCGAGCCAGTCGCAGATCGACTGGGCCGCCGGCGATCTGGTGGAAATCGTCCCACGCCAACCGGACTTCCTCGTGGCCCGCTGGCTGGAACGCCTCGGCCTCGATGGCGCGACCAAGGTCCAGGTGGATGGCCTGACCCTGCCGCTGAAGGATGCGCTCGCCGGTTGCCTGCTGCCGGGCAACCTGGAGCACCTGGTCGGCCAGCACGGCCAGGCGGTGGTGGATGCGCTGATCAAACTCTCGGTGCGCCAGTATTCCATCGCCTCGCTGCGCAGCGCAGGCGCCCTGGAGCTGATCGTGCGCCAGGAGCAACACGCCGACGGCTCGCTGGGCATCTGCTCCGGCTGGCTGACCGAGTACCTGCCCGAGGGCGGCAGCCTGCTGCTGCGCCTGCGCCGCAACCGCAGCTTCCACCTCCCCGAGGATGATCGCCCGCTGATCCTGATCGGCAACGGCACCGGCATCGCCGGCCTGCGCGCCTTGCTGCAGGCGAGCGTGGCCGAGGGGCGCTCGCGCAACTGGCTGCTGTTCGGCGAGCGCAACATCGCCCACGACTTCTACTGCCGCGAGGAGCTGGAAGGCCTGCTGGCGCGTGGCGAACTGCAGCGCCTGGACGTCGCCTTCTCCCGCGACCAGGCGCAGAAGGTCTACGTGCAGGACCGCCTGCGCGCCAGCGGCGAAGTCCTCGCCCAGTGGCTCGACGACGGCGCGGCGATTTACGTCTGCGGCAGCCTGCAGGGCATGGCCGAAGGCGTCGACCGCGCCTTGCGGGAGATGCTCGGCGATGCCGAGGTCGAAGCGCTGCTGGAGAGCGGGCGCTATCGGCGCGATGTGTATTGATCGGGAGTCGGGCGTAGCTGATCGCGGACGGAGTCCGCTCCTACGCTCGGTGTGACAGGCCTTTCGTAGGAGCGAGCTTGCTCGCGAACGAACTCCCCGTCGGCTCAACAGCTGGGCGGGTTCGCGAGCAAGCTCGCTCCTACAAGGTCAAGAGCCTCGCGCGGGCTTTCTCCTGTACGTGCGGGCCCTGCCCGCGATCCGCCGGCAGGGCCGGCGTTGGCGTCGCGAGCAGCGATGACCGGCAGCAACGGAATCCGCCGCACGGGATTTCGCGGACAAGGTCCGCTCCTACCGCCGCCTGCAACGCTTCCACTGACCCAAAACAAAAAGGCCCCCGCGAATGCGGAGGCCTTTTCGGTTTCCGGTGCAGCCCGGATTCAGGAGTAGCTCAGATCCACAGGAACAGCGCCAGTACCGCCGCGAAGAAGCCCCACTTCTGCAGGTAATACAGGGTACGGTTGCGCTTCTTCAGGGCCTTGCCCTGCAGGCGGATCTTGTACAGCGAGGCGAAGGCGCGGTTGATGCCGCCGGTCTTGTCGCCGTCGTCGTTGGGCGAAGCCGCCGCGGCCATCACGTTGCGGCTGAACCAGCGGTTGAATGCCGTCGCCCAGCGGTACTTCAGCGGCCGCTCGATGTCGCAGAAGAGGATCACCCGGTCATGCGCCGTGGTGTTCTCGGCATAGTGGATGTACGTCTCGTCGAACACCACCGCCTCGCCGTCGCGCCAGTGGTAGCGCTCGCCGTCCACCTCGATGAAGCAGCCCGGATCGTTCGGCGTCAGCAGGCCCAGGTGGTAGCGCAGCGAGCCGGCGTAGGGGTCGCGGTGGCGCACCAGGCGCGAGCCCGGCGGCAGCTCGGCGAACATCGCCGCCTTCACCGACGGAATCTGCCGCAGCAGCTCGGTCGTCCTGGGGCACAGGGCGTCGGCGGACGGGTGGCTGTCGTCGTACCATTTCAGGTAGAAGCGCTTCCAGCCGGTCTTGAAGAACGAATTGAACCCCACGTCGTTGAGCTGCTCGGAGCGTTTGATGCTGCCGGCGTCGCGCAGGTGCAGGGCTTCGCTGCGGATCGTCTCCCAGTTGTCGCTGAGCAGACGCATCTCGGGGAACTCGTCGGTCGCCAGGTAGGGGCGGCTCGGCACCTTGGAGAACAGGTACATGATGCAGTTGATCGGCGCCAGGAAGCTGGAGTGGTCGCTCAACTGGCGCATGAACTTGTGGCGCACCCGCCCACGCAGGTGGACGTAAACGATGCTCAGGCCGAAGGCGGCCAGGATGGCAGCTTTGATCATTCGGGGGGATATTTCCACGGGTCTAATGGCGCAATGGTACTCCTCCTGGGCGGGACTGAGTATTCTCCAAAGGCCAAAGGCCTGTTGCTGCCTTAACCTGTAGGAAATCTGGAAAGGACGGCGAAATAGATGACCGAGCCCACCGCGCGAATCCTGCTCAACTGCGATATGGGCGAAAGCTTCGGCGCCTGGCGCATGGGCGACGACACCCACGCCATGCCCCTGATCGACCAGGCCAACCTCGCCTGCGGCTACCACGCGGGCGACCCGCTGACCATGCAGCGCACCGTGCGCCTGGCGGTGGAGCAGGGCGTCAGCATCGGCGCGCACCCGGCCTACCCGGACCTCGCCGGCTTCGGTCGTCGGCACATGAGCTGCTCGCCGGAAGAGGTGCATGCACTGGTGCTTTACCAGATCGGCGCGCTGGACGCCTTCTGCCGCGCCGCCGGTACCCAGGTGGCCTACGTCAAACCCCACGGCGCGCTGTACAACGACCTGGTGCGCGATGACGCGCTGCTCGCCGCGGTGCTCGACGCCTGCGCCGCCTACCGCAAACGCCTGCCGCTGATGGTGCTGGCGCTGGCCGACAACACCCGCGAACTACAGCTGGCCGACGTCGCCGACGTGCCGCTGATGTTCGAGGCCTTCGCCGACCGCGCCTACCTGCCCGACGGCCAGCTCGCCCCGCGACGCCTGCCCAACGCCGTGCACCACGATCCCCAGCGCATCCTCGACCAGGCCCTGGCCATCGCCCGTGGCGAAGCCTTCCCGGATATCGACGGCAACCCCCTGCGCCTGCGCGCCGACAGCCTCTGCGTGCATGGCGACAACCCCGAATCCCTGGCGGTGCTGCGGCGCCTGCGTGGCCTGCTGGACCAGGCATGATCCGTGTCGAACCCTTCGGCGCCACGGCGCTGCTGATCACGCTCGCGGAGCAACCCGACGACGCCCTGCCGTTGCGCATCGCCCAACTGGCCGAGCGCCTGCGCGTCGAGCTGGGGGAGGCGCTGACGGATTGCGTCCCCGGCTGGACCACGCTGTTGCTGCATTACGACCTGATGCGCATCGACCTGCCGCAGTTGCATAAACGCGTGCAGGCTGCGCTGCAGGATTGGCCCGGCGATTACCCGGCGAACGAGGCCGGGCGCCTGCATGAAATCGCCGTGTGGTACGCCGGCGAAGACCTCAGCGACGTCGCCCGGCACTGCGGGCTGACGTCTGCCCAGGTGATCGACCTGCACACCGGCCGCGACTATCGCGTCGGCGCCATCGGTTTCTCCCCTGGCTTCGCCTACCTCGGCGAACTGCACGAAGGCCTCGCCCTGCCGCGCCGGGCCACGCCGCGCACGCAAGTGCCCGCCGGCAGCGTGGCGATTGCCGAGCGGCAGACGGCGGTTTATCCACAGGCCTCGCCCGGGGGCTGGCATCTGCTCGGCCGCACCGCGCAACGCCTGTTCGATCCCCATCGGCAGCCGCCGTGCCCGCTGGCGGTGGGCGACCGTGTGCGCTTCGTACCCATCGATGAGGCGGCTTATCGTGCGGCCGGGGGCCAGCCATGAGCCTGAAGGTCATCGCCTGCGGGCCCTTGTGCCTGCTGCAGGATGGCGGCCGCCTGGGCTGGCAGCATCTGGGCGTCTCGCCCGGTGGCCCGGTGGATAAACACGCGGCGGCCTGGGCCAATCGCCTGCTGCACAACGCGCAGGGCTTGCCGCTGCTGGAAATCGCGCTGGGCGGGCTGGAGCTGCAAGCGCAGGTGGACACCTGGCTGGCGCTGACCGGCGCCGAGCTGCCGGCGACCCTGGATGGCGAGGCATTGCCGAGCTGGTCACGCTTTCCCGTGCGGGTCGGCCAGCGCCTGAAGCTGGGCTTCGCCCGTGCCGGGCAACGGGCCTATCTGGCCGCGGCGGGCGGCTTCCGGGCGAATTCGGTATTGGGTAGCGTCGCGACCCAGACGCGGGAAAAGCTCGGTGGTCCTGGCGGCAATGGCCTGCCCCTGGCCGTCAACGATCGGCTGGAATGCGCAGCCGACGGCCAGCGCTTCGCGCGTGGCGCCAGCGTGCCCTGGCCGTATCGGCCGGACTACCGCGCGATCCCGACCCTGCGCGTGCTGCCCGGCCCGGATGCTTTCAGCGAGGAACAGCGGCGGGCCTTCTTCGCGCAGCGCTGGCAGGTCAGCCCGCAATCCGACCGCATGGGCATGCGACTGCGCGGCGCGGCGCTGAGCGCCCCGTGCCGGCAATGGTCACTGGGGATCGTCGAAGGCGCCATCCAGGTGCCGCCGGACGGCCAGCCGATTGTCCTGCTGGCCGACCGCCAGAGCATGGGCGGCTATCCGCTGCTGGGCGTGCTGCACCCGCTGGACATCGGCCGCCTGGCGCAATGCCCGGCGCACAGCGAAGTGCAATTCGCCCCGGCAAGCGTGGAACAGGCGCAGGCGAACCTGCGCGCGTTCCTGCAGTTTTTCTCAGGCTGATCTCAACCTTCGAAGCGTTCACCGCGAAACACCCGGCGCGGATTGCCGCGTTGCAGATGGTGATGGGCCAGTCGGCGTTCGGCGCGCAATTCGCTGCTCGCCTGCTCCGCGCGTTCCTCCAGCTTGCGGGCGATCAGCAGCAGCGCCAGGCGCTTGTTGGCGTGCTGGCTGCGTTCGCTCTGGACCTTCACGCTCAGCCCGCTGGCGAGGTGAGTGGCGCGCACCGCCGAATCGGTGGTGTTGACGTGTTGCCCGCCGGGGCCGGAAGAGCGCAGGGTTTCGAAGCGCACTTCACCTTCGAGGCTGGCCGGCGGCGCGCTGAATCGTGCGCCGCCGAAGTACCAGTTCTTGCGCCCGTGGTTGGGCCGGTAAGGGCTGGCGCAGACCCATTGCAGGGTGCCGTTCCAGCCCTCGGCCAGCCTTGCCGCCGAGTCGCCCTCCAGTGCCAGCAGCACCGAGAGCAGCGTGCCCCGGCGCGGGCCGGCTTCCTCCTCGATCACGCGCGCCTCGGTGCCGCTGGCCTCCGCTTCACGCAGCAGACGCTGCAGGGCCTTGGCCACGGCCAGCGCACATTCGTCCGGCCCCTGGGCCGCAGACAGTTGCAGCAGGATCATCAGCAGCACTCCCCGCGGGTCTTGTAGGTCAGCACCGGCTTCAGTCGCGCCAGCACCCGCAGCAGCCCCGCTTCACGCAGCGCGCCGACCACCGAGTCGATGGCCTTGTAGGCTTCCGGCGCCTCCTCGTAGATCAGCGCGCGATCACCGCAGATCACCCGGCTGCCCAGCGCCGTGCGCGCCAGCTGCTCGACGCGGTAGCGCGCCGAGAGACGGTCCTTGCACTCGCTGCGCATCCACTTGCGCCCCGCGCCATGGGCGAGGGAGAAGAGGCTGCGCGGATCGGCGACCGGTTCCACCAGGTAGCTGAAGTCGCCGCGCGAGCCGGGGATGACCATCACCCCGCGGTCCGCCGGCGTCGCGCCCTTGCGGTGCAGCCAGCCGTCGACGCCGTCGACCTGGGCCGGGCTGACCAGGTTGTGGTTCACGTCCAGCACCTGCCCACCGTCCGCCCGCAGGCGCTCGAGCATGCGCAGGGCGATCAGCTGGCGGTTGGCTTCGGCGAAACGCAGCGCGCCATCGTGGCGGGCCAGGTAGTACGCGCAGTCGTCGGTGCCTTGTGCCAGGCCCTGGTGGCTGAAACGATCGACCTGCTCGCGCAGGATGGCTTCGCCCAGGCCGCGCGAGCCGCTGTGCACCAGCAGGAGCAGGTGACGGCGGTCGAGGCCGAGGGCTGCTACGGCGGCTTCGTCGTAGAGCTGATCGAGTTGCTGCAGCTCGGCGAAGTGGTTGCCGCCGCCGATGGTGCCCAGCGAATGCTCGTGGCCGCAGGGCGGCAGGCCGAAGCCGGCGATGCGCTCGCTCCAGTCGTCGTCCAGCGGGCCGTCGAGGTTGCCCAGGCGCTTTTCCAGCTTGTCCAGGTTCAGCTTGGCGGTGGCGATATCGGTGCGCCACAGCGCCATGCCGCAACCGATGTCGTTGCCCACCAGCGCCGGATACAGGCGACCGGTGGAGAAGAACGCCGCGCCGATCGGGTAGCCCCGGCCGGGGTGCAGGTCCGGCATGCCGGCGACACGCTGCATGCCCGGCAGGCGGGCGGTGGTTTCAAGTTGCTGGATCGCTTTACCTTCGATCCAGGTGTCGTCCGCGGCGATCAGGGTGATGCCGTCGGACAGATTTTGGATGCAATTGCCCATTGTCCAATCCCAGGAGGAATGAAACGAAAAAAGAGGATGGGGGCAGGCCGGAGCCGGGCAATGCGATGCCGCCAGAGGGGCGGCGGGGAAGCGATTACGCCAGACGCGACCTGCAAAGGGTGATCAGTGCTTGCATGATGTCTCTCCTTTGCTGTCGGTGGGTGGGAAGGTGGCGAATGATCGGCGCACGGTGGCCCGCGCGCAATCCTGCTATTTCGGCAGGTGGCGCAACGGCAGCGGAGCCGACTCCTTCACCGTCTGGATCGCGAAGTTGCTGCGGATATCGCTGACGCCCGGCAGCTTGAGCAGGGTACCGGTGAGGAACTGCTCGTAGGCACGCAGGTCGGGCAATACGACTTGCAGGAGGAAATCCGACTCGCCGCTGACCAGGTGCACCGAGATGACTTCCGGCAGGTCGATCACCGCCTGGCGGAAGGCGGCGGCACTGGTGTCGCTGTGGCGCTCCACCTTCACCCCGACGAACACGGTCAGGCCCAGGCCGACTTCGTCGCGGCCCAGCGCCGCGTGGTAGCCGCGAATCATCCCGGCTTCCTCCAGCAGGCGCACGCGGCGCAGGCAGGGGGAGGGCGATAGGCCGATCTCCTCGGCGAGCTGTACGTTGGTCAGGCGGCCATCGCGTTGCAGGGCGGCGAGGATGCGGTGGTCGTAGGCGTCGAGTTTCGGAATTGGCATGAGTGAAGTCTCTGCGGTGATCTTATTGGCAGGGTATGCCAGTTCAGCGCTGATTGCTGGTCGAATACGCAAGCACCTGCCTCGGCCTTCAGGCATAGAATCCCTATCCGCAATGACTGCTGTGGAGTAGTGCTTGTGGATATGGGTGTGTTCCTGCGCCCTGGCGATGGTCTACCTGCTGCCGGGGCCGGACATGATTCTCCTGCTGCACACCGGTGCCCGCGACGGCTCGCGTGCGGCGTTGGCCACGGCCCTGGGGCTGGGTGTCGCGCGGGGTTGCCACGTCGTGCTGGCGGCGACCGGGCTGGCGTTGCTGTTCCGCAGCGCGCCGTGGACCTTCGACGTGGTGCGCATTGGCGGTGGGCTCTACCTGGCGTGGATTGGCCTGCACCTGCTGCGGGCGCCGGCGGGGTTGCCGGTGGCCACGGGCGAGGCGCCGGTTTCCACGGTCAGCTACGGGCGTGCGTTCCGTCGTGGGCTGCTGACCAATCTGCTCAACCCGAAGGCGCTGTTGTTCTGCTCGGTGCTGCTGCCGCAGTTCATCCATCCGCAGAACGGCCCGCTGGCGCTGCAGTTCGCGCTGCTGGGCGGCCTGCTGGTGGTGGTCGGGCTGGGCTTCGACAGCTGCTACGCGGTCAGTGGCGAGCGCATGGGCCGCTGGCTGGCGCGGCACCGGGCGATGCAGCGCATGCAGCAGTGGGGCTTCGGCGGGATTCTGCTGGGCTTTGGCGTGCGCCTGGCGCTGATACGCGACGTGTAGCAGCGCGCTTTGCGCGCGATCGCGGGCATGGCCCGCTCCTACAGGTCTGCTCCGCCGCGTTGTATGCCATACGCACAGTGAGAAGCTTCAGAGGTCTTCCGGCTGGATCTTCCACAGGCGCGCCACCGAGGGTTTCTGCGGGTTGCGGGCGACCACCAGCAGGCCCAGTTCCTTGCCGCGCAGTTCGCGCAGCAATTGCGCGCCCTGGCGCTGTTGCAGGTTGTCGGCGAGGTGCCCGAGGGCGATGGTCGCTGCTGCCGGATGGGTGGCGACGGGCACGTAGCTGCCGTCGTCCATGTCCAGCACGACGTGCGTCTCGCCCGGTTCGGGGGCGGGGAGGTGCAGGCGGGCCTTGAGCAGGTGCGCCATGGCGGCATCGCGCTGGGCGGCGGACAGCTGGCCTGGCGGCAGGGCCCGTTCCAGCGGGAAGAATTCGTCGGTCGGCTCGGCCTTCCGCTCGGCTTTCGGCTTGGCCGCAGGCGGCGCGGCGGGCGCCTTGGCGCGAGGCTGTTCAGGGGGCGGTAGCGGGGCCGGTGCGGGCGCGCTGACGTCCGCTTCGTCCAGGTCGAGACCGTCCCAGTCTATCTCGTCGAGGTCCGCCGGCTCCGCCGCCCTCTTTCGCCGCGCGGGTCTTCTCGATGACGTCACCGCGGCGCGCACGTCCATCCGCCGCTGGCGTTTCCACCGGTGCAGCTGGATGTTGGCGATGATGGCGGCGACGAGGATGAGCAGGAGGAAGAACAGCAGCATGGAAGACCGTGGCCCTGTGGATAACGGCCACGGCGCGCAGGCAGTGGCGGGACGCCACCCTGTCGGAAAACGGGGGATCAGGCGATAGGCCTGTTCCGGCTGCGTTGTAGGACGCAGCTGTATCCGAAAGAGGGCCGGCCTATGACCGGCCCGTTTCGCATCAGTTCAGGAACTGCTCCGCGTGGTGGCAGGCCACCTGGCGTTCGTCGAGCAGGCGCAGTGCCGGCACCTCGCTCCTGCAACGCTCGGTCGCATAGGGGCAGCGCTTGTGGAAGGCGCAGCCGCTGGGCGGGTTGAGCGGGTTGGGGAGTTCGCCCTGGATCTTGATCTTGGGCTTGTCCGGATCGGGGTGGATGGCCGGGGTCGCCGACAGCAACGCCTGGGTGTAGGGGTGCAGCGGGCGTTCGTAGAGCTTGTCCGCCGGGCCCATTTCCGCCGGGCGGCCGAGGTACATCACCAGCACGTCGTCGGCGACGTGGCGGACCACGGCGAGGTTGTGCGAGATGAACACGTAGGCCGTGCCGAACTCCTGCTGCAGGTCCATGAACAGGTTGAGCACCTGGGCCTGGATCGACACGTCCAGCGCCGAGGTCGGCTCGTCCGCCACCAGCACCTTGGGTCGCAACATCATGGCGCGGGCCAGGGCGATGCGCTGGCGCTGGCCGCCGGAGAACATGTGCGGGTAGCGCTGGTAATGCTCGGGACGCAGGCCGACCTGCTTCATCATCGCCTGCACACGCTCGCGGCGCTCGGCGCGCGACAGGTCGGTGTTGATCAGCAGCGGTTCGGCCAGTTGGTCACCGATCTTCTGCCGCGGGTTGAGCGAGGCATAGGGGTTCTGGAAGACCATCTGCACGTCGCGGCGCAGCTGCTTGCGGGTGTCGTGGTCGGCGCCTTTCACCTCGTGCCCGGCGATCTGCAGGGAGCCGGAGGTGGGCTCCTCGATCAGCGTCAGCGCACGGGCGAGGGTGGACTTGCCGCAGCCGGATTCACCGACCACGGCCAGGGTCTTGCCGGCCTGCAATTCGAAGGACACGCCGTTGAGCGCGCGGACCAGGGCGTGCGGCTTGAACAGGCCCTGGGAGATTTCGTAGTGACGGGTCAGGTCGCGGGCGGTCAGAACGGCGTTCATCGGGCCACCTCGGTGTTCAGGTTGAGCGGGTAGAAGCAGCGCACCGCGCCGCGCTCATGGGCGTCCAGGGTTGGCCGCACGGCGCGGCAGTTGTCCTGCACGTAGGGGCAGCGTGGCGACAGCAGGCAGCCCTGCGGGCGGTCGTACTTGCCCGGGACGATGCCGGGCAGGGTGGCCAGGCGTTCCTCGCCGGCGCTGTGTTCGGGGATCGCCTTGAGCAGCGCCTCGGTATAGGGGTGGGTCGGCAGGTCGAACAATGCCGGCACCTGGCCGATCTCCACGGCTTGCCCGGCATACATCACGCAGACCCGCTGGGCGGTCTCGGCAACCACGGCGAGGTCGTGGGTGATGAGGATCAGCGCCATGCCCTGGTCGCGCTGCAGGTTCAGCAGCAGCTCCATGATCTGCGCCTGGATGGTCACGTCCAGCGCGGTGGTGGGTTCGTCGGCGATCAGCAGCTTGGGCTCGCCGGCGATCGCCATGGCGATGGCGACGCGCTGGCTCATGCCGCCGGAGAGCTGGTGCGGGTAGGCGTCCAGGCGCTGGGCGGCGCCGGGGATTTCCACCCGTTCGAGCAGCTCCAGCGCGCGCTGGCGCAGGGCCTTGCCGCGCAGGCCGAGGTGCAGCTTGAGCACTTCCTCGATCTGGTAGCCGACGGTGTAGCTGGGGTTGAGGGCGGTCATCGGGTCCTGGAAGACCATGGCGATGTCCTTGCCGACGATGCGCCGCCGGTCGCGGCCCTTGAGACGCAGCATGTCGGTTCCGTCGAACTGCATGGTGTCGGCGGTGATGATGCCGGGGGCGTCGATCAGGCCCATCAGGGCCATCATGGTCACCGACTTGCCGGAGCCGGATTCGCCGACGATGGCCAGGACTTCGCCCTTGTCCACCGAGAGGTCGAGGCCGTCCACCACCGGGACGGCGTTACGGTCGCCGAAGCGCACCGAAAGATTGCGCAGGTCGAGGAGGCTCATACGGCGGTCTCCGTCAGGTTCTTGTTCTTGTAGGAGCGAGGGGGACGCCTTGGTCCTTGCTCGCGAACGGGGAACGCGGGGGATTGCAGGTTCGCGAGCAGGCTCGCTCCTGCAGCACGTGCGAAAGTCATCATCTGTGTCTTCCTCACGCCGCGTTCTTCAGCTTCGGGTCCAGCGCATCGCGCAGGCCGTCGCCCATCAGGTTGATCGCCAGCACGCTGAGCAGGATGGTCAGGCCGGGCAGCGAGACGACCCACCAGGCGCGTTCGATGTAGTCGCGCGCGGAGGCCAGCATGGTGCCCCACTCGGGCGTCGGCGGCTGCACGCCGAGGCCGAGGAAGCCCAGGGCGGCGGCGTCGAGGATGGCCGAGGAGAAGCTCAGGGTGGCCTGCACGATCAGGGGCGCCATGCAGTTGGGCAGCACGGTGACGAACATCAGGCGCAGGGTGCCGGCACCGGCGAGGCGCGAGGCGGTGACGTAGTCGCGGTTCAGCTCGCCCATCACCGCGGCGCGGGTCAGGCGCACGTAGGCCGGCAGCGAGACGATGGCGATGGCGATCACGGTGTTGATCAGGCCCGGGCCGAGGATGGCGACGATGGCCACCGCCAGCAGCAGCGAGGGCAGCGCCAGCATGATGTCCATCAGGCGCATGATCACCGGGCCCAGGCGGGTCGGCGAGAAGCCGGCGAGCAGGCCGAGGAAGATGCCGGGGATCATCGAGATCAGCACCGAGGTCAGGCCGATCATCAGCGACAGCCGCGCCCCGTGCATCAGGCGCGAGAGCAGGTCGCGGCCCAGCTCGTCGGTGCCCAGCAGGAACTGCGAATTGCCACCCTCCAGCCACAGCGGCGGAGTCAGCAGGAAGTCGCGGAACTGTTCGCTCGGATCATGGGGCGCGACCCAGGGCGCGAACAGCGCGCAGAACACGATGACCAGCATGAACAGCAGGCCGCCCACTGCGCCCTTGTTGCGCGAGAAGGCGTGCCAGAACTCTTTCAGCGGGGACGGGTAGACCAGGCTCGGGTCGCTGGCGGGAGCTTTTGCGGCGGTATTCATGGCGTCGGCTCCGGTTAGCGCTGGTGGCGGATGCGGGGGTTGGCGAGGCCGTAGAGGATGTCCACGACGAAGTTCACCAGGATCACCAGGGTCGCCACCAGCAGGATGCCGTTCTGCACCACGGGGTAGTCGCGGCGGCCGATGGCGTCGATCAGCCATTTGCCGATGCCGGGCCAGGAGAAGATGGTCTCGGTCAGTACCGCGCCGGCGAGCAGCGTGCCGACCTGCAGGCCGAACACGGTGAGCACCGGGATCATCGCGTTGCGCAGGGCGTGGACGAACACCACGCGGGCCGGCGACAGGCCCTTGGCACGGGCGGTGCGCACGTAGTCTTCGCGCAGCACTTCGAGCATCGAGGAGCGGGTCATCCGGGCGATCACCGCCAGCGGGATGGTGCCCAGCACGATGGCCGGCAGGATCAGGTGGCGCACGGCGTCCATGAAGGCGCCTTGTTCGTCCGAGAGCAGGGTGTCGATGAGCATGAAGCCGGTTTTCGGCTCGATGTCGTAGAGCAGGTCCAGGCGCCCGGAGACCGGCGTCCAGCCCAGGGACACGGAAAACAGCATGATGAGGATCAGGCCCCACCAGAAGATCGGCATCGAGTAGCCGGCCAGGGAGATGGTCATCACCCCGTGGTCGAACAGCGAGCCTCGCTTCAGGGCGGCGATCACCCCGGCGAGCAGCCCGAAGACGCCGGCGAACAGCAGGGCGGCGAGGGACAGTTCGAGGGTGGCGGGGAACAGGGTGAGGAACTCGTGCCAGACGCTGTCGCGGGTGGTCAGCGACTCGCCGAGGTTGCCCTGGGCGAGGTTGCCGACGTAGTCGAGGTACTGCTGGTACAGAGGCTTGTCGAGCCCCAGTCGGTGCATGGCCTCGGCATGCATCTGCGGATCGACGCGGCGTTCACCCATCATCACTTCCACCGGGTCGCCGGGAATCAGGCGGATCAGCGCGAAGGTGAGCAGGGTGACGCCGAAGAAGGTCGGGATCAGCAGCCCGAATCGGCGTGCGATGAAACTGAGCATGGTGGTTGGGGGCTCCTCACCGAGCGGCTACCCGTCGGATCGACGGGCGCCGGTTTCTTATTACTTCGCCGGTTACTGGATGCGAACGTCGGCGAAGTTGTTATTGGTCATCGGGTTGATGGTGTAACCCGAGACATTGCTGCGGCGCACATTGAACAGCTTAGGATGCGCCAGGGGAATCCACGGGGATTGTTCGTGGAATATGGATGTCGCCTTTCTATAAAGTTCCGCCCGTTTTGTAGGCTCATTCGTACGGCGGGCTTCCTGGATCAGCGCTTCGAAGTCCTTGTCGCACCAGAACGCCTGGTTCTCGCCGCCCTTGGCGGCATCGCAGCTCAGGTTCGGGCTGACGAAGTTGTCCGGGTCGCCGTTGTCGCCGGCCCAGCCCAGCAGCGACAGGTCATGCTCGCCGGCCTTGGAGCGCTTGAGCAGCTCGCCCCATTCCAGGGAGCGGATCTGCAGGTCGATGCCGACCTTGGCCAGGTCCGCTTGCATCATCTGTGCCGCCAGCGCCGGGTTGGGGATGGTCGGGGAGCTGCCATTGCGGATGAAGATCGTCAGCTTGAGCTTCTGCGCGCCGGCGTCCTTGAGCAGCGCCTTGGCGCGCTCGGGGTCGTGCGGCCAGTCCGTGAGGTCCTTGTTGAAGCCCAGCAGCGTCGAAGGGTACGGATTGATCGCCGGGCTGGCGGCGTTGGCGCCGAACACCGAGTCGAGCAGTGCCTTCTTGTCGATGGCGAGGTTGATCGCCTGGCGCACGCGCACGTCGTCCAGCGGCTTGTGCCGGGTGTTGATGGCCACGTAGGTGGTCATCAGCGCGTCGATGCTGTCCACCGCCAGGTTCTTGTCCTGCTGCAGGGCGGGCACGTCCGACGGCTTGGGGTAGAGGGCGATCTGGCACTCGTTGCGGCGGATTTTCTGCATGCGCACGTTGGGATCGAGGGTGATGGCGAACACCAGGTTGTCGATCGCCGGCTTGTCGCCGAAGTAATCCGGGTTGGCGCGGTAGCGCACCTGGGAATCCTTGGCGTAGCGCGCGAAGACGAACGGCCCGGTGCCGATCGGCAGGTTGTTGAGCTGGCCCTGCTTGCCGGCGGCCAGCAGCTGGTCGCCGTATTCGGCGGAGTAGATCGAGGCGAAGCCCATGGCCATGTCGGCGAGGAACGGCGCTTCAGGGTGTGTCAGGGTGAAGCGCACGGTGAGGTCGTCGACCTTCTCCACCGACTTGATCAGCTCGCGCATGCCCATGGCGTCGAAGTAGGCATAGCCGCGGTTGGCCGACTCGTGCCAGGGATGCTTCGGGTCCAGCGGGCGCTGGAAGGTCCAGAGCACATCGTCGGCGTTGAAGGTGCGGGTGGGTTTGAAGTAGTCCGTGCTGTGGAATTTCACATTGGGACGCAGATGAAAGGTATAGGTCAGCCCGTCGGGGCTGACCTCCCAGCGCTGCGCCAGCGACGGCACCAGTTCGGTGGTGCCGGGGCGGAAGCCCACCAGGCGGTTGAAGACGGTTTCCGAGGTGGCGTCGTTGGTCACGGCGCCGGTGTACTGGACCACATCGAACCCTTCAGGGCTCGCTTCGGTGCAGACCACCAGGTTCTGCGCCAGGGCGGTGCCGCTGCCGAGCGCCAGCAGAAGCGGAATCAAACGCGAGATGGGCATGCCGGTTCTCCTTACAGCAGGTTGAACGGGAAGCTGCTGACCAGGCGGATCTCGTTGACGCTGCCGTCAATCTGATTCTGGCTGGCCAGGTGCTTCATGTAGGTGAGTCGGAAGTTGCTGCTCTTGAGCGGCCCGTCCTGCAGGGTATAGCCGGTGCTCAGCCCCAGTTCGTGGTGCTTGGCGCCGTCCAGGTCGCGCACATCGGCGTAGTTGCCGTAGGCGCCGTTGCGGTCGCCGTCGTAGTGGGTGCCGTCGATGCCCCAGCCCTTGGCGTACCAGACCATGCTGGTCAAGCCGGGCACGCCCAGGCCGGCCCAGTCGGTGGTGTAGCGCAGCTGCAGGGACTTTTCGTTGGGGCCGTTGTAGTCCGAGAGCAGCGAGTTCGCCAGGTTGATGGCGGCGGTCTCGTGCACGTAGTCGAAGTATTCGTCGCCACGGATCTGTTGCCAGCCCAGCAGCACGGCGTGGGCGCCGTGGGTCAGGGTGAAGGCCAGGCTGTAGGCGTCGTTGTCGATGTAGCCCGCCTTGCGCGCGCCGGTGTCGCGGGTGGCGTAGTAGTTGAGGCTGGTGTTCAAGGCCAGGGCCGACGGGTCGCCCAGGTCGTGGGAGGCGCCGAGGAAGTACTGGTTCCAGATGTCCTCGAAATTGCCGCCGTAGGCGGTCACCTTCAGCGCATCGGTCACGGCGTAGCTGCCGCCCAGGTAGCTGAAGCGATCGCCGGTGACTTCACGGGTGCCGTATTCGGTGGTCAGCTTTTCGCTGCCGGAGCCGGTGCGCGGGCTGGCGCGGGTGAAGCTGCCGGCTTGCAACGACAGGCCGGTGAGCTCGTCGCTCTTCAGGCTGATGCCGTCGAAGGACGAGGGCAGGGCGCGGTTGTCGTTCGGCGTAAAGACTGGCGTATCCGGTTGCTGGCGGCCGATTTTCAGCACGGTGTTGGAGGCGCGCAGTTTCAGCGCGCCCAGGCCGATCTTCGACCATTCGCTTTCGGCGTCGCCGTCGCTGTCCGCCAGGGTGCGGTTGCCGCCGCCGGCGATGCGGCCGTGGCCCTGCTCCAGGTTGATGGCCTGGAAGGCCGCCGCGTCGATGCCCACGCCGATGGTGCCCTGGGTGTAGCCGGAGTTGTAGTCCAGGCGGCTGCCCTGCACCAGGGTGTAGCGGCTGTGGGTCGGTTCGGTGTAGCCGTCCTTCTTGATGTTGAAGTGGAAGCTGTCCTTCATCTGCTCGCGGGAGGCGAAGTTGCGGGTGTAGAAGGTCAGCTTCTGGTCTTCGACGAAGCCCTTCGCGCCCGCCTGGGCGCTGTTGTCGTCGGCCCAGGCATGGCCCAGGCTGCCGCCGCAGATGGTGAGCGCCAGAAGGGATCGGGTGATTGCGTGGTGTTGCATGAGGTGCTCCATGTTGTTGTTGAGTTTCCTAGCAACGAACGCATCCCCTCCGCCCATCGTGCAGATGGGGGAGCCGGCAGGCAGAGGGGATGGCGGGGGGCCGCCCGGTCTTCGCCGGGCTGGCGTTCAGGCGGTCAGTGCCGCCAGTGACTCATCGGGGATCAGGGCTGGTTGGCCACGCCATAGAAGGAGTTGCGCCCGAAGGGGCTGATCAGGAACCCCTGCACCGACTTGCGCATGGGCTGGTAGACGGTGGAGTGGGCGATGGGGCTGATGGGCAGTTGTTGCGCGAGCAACTGCTGCGCCTTCTGGTAGAGCGCGACGCGCTGGTCGTGGTCGGTGGTGGCCTTGGCCTGGCGCACCAGCTTGTCGTAATCGGCGTTGCACCACTTGGAAACGTTGTTGCCGTTCACCGAGTCGCAGCCGTAGAGCGTGCCCAGCCAGTTGTCCGGGTCGCCGTTGTCGCCGGTCCAGCCGAACAGCATGGCATCGTGCTCGCCGGCGTGGGCGCGCTTGATGTACTCGCCCCATTCGTAGGTGACGATCTTCGCCCGGATGCCCACCTTGGCCCAGTCGGCCTGGATCATCTCGGCCATCAGCTTGGCGTTGGGGTTGTAGGGGCGCTGCACCGGCATGGCCCACAGGGTGATCTGGGTGCCCTCGGCGACGCCGGCCTTCTTCAGCAGCGCCCTGGCCTGTTCCGGGTCGTAGGCCTGGCCCTTGATGGAGGTGTCGTAGGACCACTGGGTCGGCGGCATGGCATTCACTGCCAGTTGGCCGGCGCCCTGGTAGATGGCGTCGATGATTGCCTGCTTGTTCAGCGCCATGTCCAGCGCACGGCGCACGTCGGTGTTGTCGAGCGGCGGGTGGGTGACGTTGTAGGCCAGGTAGCCGAGGTTGAAGCCCGGCTGCGAGGGCATGTTCAGGTTCGGGTCCTGCTTCAGCGCTTCGAGGTCCGCCGGGCGCGGGTTCAGGGTGATCTGGCATTCGTCGGCCTTGAGCTTCTGCATGCGCACCGAGGCATCGGTGTTGATGGCGAAGACCAGGTTGTCGACCTTCACGTCCTCGGGCTTCCAGTAATCCTTGTTGCCCTTGAAGCGGATCATCGCGTCCTTCTGGTAGCGGCTGAAGACGAAGGGGCCGGTGCCGATGGGCTTCTGGTTGATGTCGCCGGGCTTGCCCTGCCGGAGCAACTGGTCGGCGTACTCGGCGGACTGGATCACCGCGAAGTTCATCGCCAGGTTCTGCACGAAGGCGGCGTCGACCTCGTTCAGGGTGAAGGTCACCGTGTGCTCGTCGACCTTGCTCACCTTGGCGATGTTGCGGTCCAGGCCCATGTCGGTGAAGTAGGGGAACTCGGTGGGGTACGCCTTGCGGAACGGCTGCTCCTTGTCGAGCATGCGGTTGAAGGTGAACAGCACGTCGTCGGCGTTGAATTCGCGGGTCGGCTTGAAGTACTCGGTGGTGTGGAACTTCACGCCGGGGCGCAGGTGGAAGGTCCAGGTCTTGCCGTCCGCGGAGGTTTCCCAGCTCTGCGCCAGGGCCGGCTGGGCCTCGGTGCCGCCGCGCTGGAACTGCACCAGGCGATTGAACAGGGTCTCGGACGTCGCGTCGTAATCGGTGCCGGTGGTGTATTGGCCGGGGTCGAAACCCGCCGGGCTGCCTTCGGAGCAGTACACCAGGCTTGAGGCTGCCTGGGCCGTGGAGCCGGCGAGCAGCAAAGCGCCCAGGGCGATGGCGTGCAGGGAATTACGTCGCGTGATGGGCATTGCCTGACCTCATTGTTGTTCTTCTGAGGGACCGGCGATCCAGAGAGAGAACAGGACCGGCTCGGGCGAACGGCAAGGGTGGGCGCCGTCCGCAGATGGCCGAGCGGTGTGCCCGGCCACTTTCGTCGCCGAAGTTAAAATACGTCGAATTTAAGTGCAACTTAAAATTCAGTGAGACTGAATTTTTGCGGCCGACGCGTCAGCCCGCGGGCTGTTCGCCGAACAGCGGCAGGGTGGTCACCGTCAGCATCTCGGCGACTTCCTCGCCGGTGTTGCGCAGGCAGTGGCGCTTGCCGGAGTCGAAATGTATCGAGTCGCCGGGGGCCAGGGGATAGGTATGACCGTCGATCACGTAGGCGATTCGTCCGCTGAGGACGTAGGCGAACTCCGAGCCGTCATGGGTGATCAACTCGGATTCATAGCCCACCGGCACGGTGACTTTCACCGCGTTCAGCTGATTGCCCGGAAAACTGCTGGAGAGCCGCTCGTAGCTCAACGGCTGGCCTTCGATGGTGTAGCGCACACGCTCGCCCTGGTGCGAATCCGGCGGGATCTGCTGCGGGGAATCGAACAGCGCGTTGAGTGGCACATCCAGCGCCTTGGCGATGCTGGCCAGGGAGGACAGCGAAACGCCGGTGAGATTGCGTTCGGCCTGGGACAGGAAGCTGGCGGTCAGGCCCGATTCGGCAGCCACCTGGTTCAGGGTCTTTTTCGCTGCGCGGCGATAGCGGCGCAGGCGTTCTCCGATGCGATCTGCGGACATTGGCAAGGCTCTTGTGGGACGCCGGCAGCATACCAGCGTCCTCGCCCGGTGAAAGCATCGGGCCATCCGCCAGGGGGAAATCCCGGCGAAAGCCCCAGGGGGCGGAATATCCTTTGACCTGAAAATTCAGTGCTGCTTAAATTTCTCGCTGTTTTCATTCCTCGGGAGAGACGCATGACATTGGGAGTAGGGGGCGCGAGCCCCGAACAGGCGCTGGCGAAGCTGCAGGTCATGACGGCCGGCGCATCCCCCATTGCGCTCGAGGAATACCAGGCGCGCATCGCCCGCTTGCAACGGCTGATGCAGGCGCGGGAAATCTCCGCGGTGTTCGTCGATGCCGGCAGCTCGCTGGTCTATTTCACCGGCCTGAAGTGGAACCCCAGTGAGCGGCTGGTGGGCGCGCTGGTGCCGGCGCGGGGCGACGTGCGCTACATCGCCCCGGCGTTCGAGGAGGGCACCGTGCGCGACCTGCAGGTGCTCCCCGGCAGCATCTGCGTCTGGGCCGAACACGAAAGCCCGTTCACCCTGTTGGCCGGCATGCTGGCGGAAATCGAGGTGAGCGACGGCGCGCGGGTCGGGCTGTGCCACAGCCTGCCGTTCGGCATGTTCGAGCGCCTGCGCCAGGCGGCGGGCCGGCTGCAATGGGTGGATGCTGGCGCCCTGGTCGAGCAGTGCCGCCGCTGCAAGTCGCCGGCAGAGCTGGCGCTGCTGCAGCGGGCGAAGGACATGACCCTGGCGGTGCACCAGGCCGCCGCGAGCATCCTGCGCGAGGGCATCACGACCACCGAGGTCACGCGCTTCATCGAGGCCGCCCACCGCCAGGTGGGCGCACCGGGTTCGACCTTCTGCATCGTGCTGTTCGGCGAGGACAGCGCCTTCCCCCACGGCGTGCGCCAGCCGCGGCCGCTGCGCGAGGGCGACATGGTGCTGATCGATACCGGCTGCCAACTGTTCGGCTACAACGCCGACATCACCCGCAGCTACGTGTTCGGCACGCCCAGCGCCCGCCAGCGCGAGCTGTGGAACCTGGAGAAGGCCGCGCAGCAGGCTGCGTTCGACGCCGCCGTGCTGGGGGCGCCCTGCGAGCAGGTGGACGCCGCCGCGCGCCGCTGCCTGGAAGCCGGCGGCCTGGGGCCGGACTACGCGCTGCCCGGCTTGCCGCACCGCACCGGCCATGGCATCGGCCTGGACATCCATGAAGGGCCCTACCTGGTGCGCGGCGACAGCACGCCGCTGGACGTCGGCATGTGCTTCAGCAACGAGCCGATGATCTGCGTGCCCGGCGAGTTCGGCATCCGTCTGGAGGACCACTTCTACATGACGCAGGACGGCCCGCGCTGGTTCACCCAGCCGAGCCATTCGGTGGACGATCCGTTCGGCCTGGAGGCTTGAGGCTGGCGGCTCTTCGTAGGAGCGAGCTTGCTCGCGAATCGCTTCACTGCGGGGGGTGTTCGCGAGCAAGCTCGCTCCTACAGTAACTGCTCAGGGAGCGACTTCAACCCGCGAGAAGTTGTTCGACCCCAGCGGGCTGAGCGTGAAGCCGCTCACGCCGGGCCGTACCACGGCGAACTGCTTGGGATAGGCCAGGGCGATCCACGGCGCCTCGCGCTGGAAGATCGCCAACGCCTGGCGGTAGAGCCCGGCGCGGGTTTCCTGGTCGGTGATGGCGCGGGCCTGGCGCAGCAGCTCGTCGAATTCGGCGTTGCACCAGCCGGCCTGGTTCTCGCCGCTCCTGGCGGCAGCGCAGGACAGGTTCGGCGTGAGGAAATTGTCCGGGTCGCCGTTGTCGCCCGCCCAGCCCATGAAGATCAGGTCGTGCTCGCCTTCCTTGGCGCGCTTGATCAGCTCGCCCCATTCGAACACGCGGATGTCCGCCTGGATGCCGATCTGGCCCAGGTCGCTCTGCAGCATCTGCGCGCCGATGCCGGGGTTGGGGTTGGTCGGCCCGCCGCCGGGGCGGGTCCAGATCGACAGTTTCAGGCCCGGCTTGATGCCGGCTTCCTCCAGCAGCTGCTTCGCCCGTGCCGGGTCATGCGGCCAGACCTCGAGCTGCGGGTCGGAGCCCCACAGCGTCGGCGGATAGGGCGCCACGGCCAGGGTCGCGGCGCCTTCGCCGAACTGCGCGCGCAGGTAGGCGTGGCGGTCGAAGGCGAGGTTGATGGCCTGGCGCACGCGCACATCGTCCAGCGGCTTGTGCCGGGTATTGATGCCGACGTAGGCAACCAGCAGCGAATCCAGCTCCTCGATCTTCAGCATCGCGTCCTGGCGCAGCGCCGGGACGTCGGTGGGTTTGGGGTACACGGCGATCTGGCAGTCGCCGGCCTTGACCTTCTGGATGCGCACGTTCGGATCGGGGGTGATCGCCAGCAACAGCCGGTCGATCTTCGGTGGGCCGGCCCAGTAATCCGGGTTGGCGCTGAAGCGCACCTGGGCGTCCTTCTGGTAGCGCTGGAAGACGAAGGGACCGGTGCCGATGGGCAGGTTGTTCAACTGGTCGGCCTTCTCGGCGGCCAGCAGCAGGTTGCCGTACTCGGCGGAATAGATGGAGGCGAACCCCATCGCCAGGTCGGCGAGGAAGGGCGCCTCGGGGTGCCGAAGGGTGAAGCGCACGTGGTGCTCGTCGAGCTTCTCCACCGCGCTGATCAGGCCGGGCAGGCCCATCGCCTCGGCGTAGGGGAAGCCGCGCGGGGCCAGCTTGTTCCATGGGTGCTTCGGGTCCAGTTGGCGCTGGAAGCTCCAGAGCACGTCGTCGGCGTTGAAATCGCGGGTCGGCGTGAAATAGTCGGTGCTGTGGAATTTCACGCCCTGGCGCAGGGCGAAGGTGTACTGCAGGCCGTCATCGCTGATGCTCCAGCTCTCCGCCAGCGCGGGCACCAGGCGGGTGCTGCCGGGGGCGAACTGCACCAGGCGCTCGAAAACCGTCTCGGCCGCGGCGTCGGCGGTGGTGGCGGCGGTGTACTGGGTGATGTCGAAGCCTTCCGGGCTGGCTTCGGTGCACACCACCAGGGATTGGCCAAAGGCCGGCGTGCAGCCGAGCAGGCTGGCCAGGGCCAGGCGGATGAGCGCGTTGCGCACGGCGGCTGCCGGAAGAAAGGGCCGCCGGGAAGCCCGGCGGCCTTGGCCTTACTTGCCTACGCTGACGCCGTAGAACGAGTTCAGCGCGAACGGGCTGATCTTGAAGTCCTGCACCGTCTTGCGCATCGGCTGGTACACGGTGGAGTGGGCGATCGGGGTGATCGGCACCTGCTCCTTGAGGATGTGCTGGGCCTGCTTGTACAGCTCGGTGCGCTTGGCCTGATCCGGGGTGCGCTTGGCCTCCTTGATCAGCTTGTCGTACGCCGGGTCGCACCATTTGGAGAAGTTGTTGCCGTCCACGGCATCGCAGCCATAGAGGGTGCCGAGCCAGTTGTCCGGGTCACCGTTGTCGCCGCTCCAGCCGATCAGCATGGCGTCGTGCTCGCCGCCCTTGGCGCGCTTGATGTACTCGCCCCACTCGTAGGTGACGATCTTCGCCTTGATGCCGACCTTCGCCCAGTCGGATTGCAGCATCTCGGCCATCAGCTTGGCGTTGGGGTTGTAGGGACGCTGCACCGGCATGGCCCACAGGGTGATCTCGGTGCCTTCGGCGACGCCGGCCTTCTTCAGCAGTTCCTTGGCTTTTTCCGGGTTGTAGCCGGCGTCCTTGATGCTGTCGTCGTAGGACCACTGGGTCGGCGGCATGCCGTTCACGGCGAGCTGGCCGGCGCCCTGGTAGACAGCGTCGATGATCGCCTTCTTGTTCACCGCCATATCCAGCGCCTCGCGCACTTCGAGCTTGTCGAACGGCTTGTGGAGGACGTTGTAGGCGATGTAGCCGAGGTTGAAGCCCGGCTGCGACGGCATGCTCAGGTTCGCGTCCTTCTTCAGGGCGTCCAGGTCGGCCGGACGCGGGAAGAGGGTGATCTGGCACTCGTTGGCCTTGAGCTTCTGCATGCGCACCGAAGCGTCGGTGTTGATCGCGAAGATCAGGTTGTCGATCTTCACCTCGCCCTTGTTCCAGTAGTCCGGGTTGGCCTTGAAGCGGATCATCGCGTCCTTCTGGTAGCGATTGAACACGAACGGACCGGTGCCGACGGGCTTCTGGTTGATGTCGCTGGCCTTGCCCTGCTTGAGCAGCTGGTCGGCGTATTCGGCGGACTGGATCGAGGCGAAGCTCATGGCCAGGTTCTGGATGAACGCGGCGTCGACTTCGTTGAGCGTGAACTTGACGGTGTGGTCGTCGACCTTCTCCACCTTGGCGATGTTCGCGTCCATGCCCATGTCGGTGAAGTAGGGGAACTCGGTGGGGTACGCCTTGCGGAACGGATGGTTCTTGTCGAGCATGCGGTTGAAGGTGAACAGCACGTCGTCGGCGTTGAATTCGCGGGTCGGCTTGAAGTACTCGGTGGTGTGGAACTTCACGCCGGAACGCAGGTGGAAGGTGTAGGTCTTGCCGTCTTCGGATACGTCCCACTTTTCCGCCAGGCCCGGGATGACCTGGGTGCCGCCGCGCTCGAACTGGGTGAGGCGGTTGAAGACCGTCTCGGCGGAGGCGTCGAAGTCGGTGCCGGTGGTGTACTGGCCGGGGTCGAAGCCCGCGGGGCTGCCTTCGGAGCAGTAGACCAGGTTGTTGGCGGCGTGGGCGAGCGGGGCGCTGGCGATCAACCCTGCGGCGATCATGGAGCGAATGACGGCGTTCTTACGCATACGGACCTCTGGTTATTCTGGTTTTCATCGAGGAACAGCCTTGTGAGCTGCGTTGCGTGAAGCTATGCACGGCACATGCCGGGCGCAAGCGGCTAACCGGGGTCAGTGTAGAAGTTGTGACGCGAGTGCAAGGGAATGTCGCAATTTCGACAATGGGAACCATGCGGTCGGGCGACGGCGCCCCGGTTCCCGGAGGCGCCGCGCCGAAAGAGGCCGCGAGTGTTACGGCATCTGCACCTCGATCGTGCCGTCGGCACTGACGGTGACCTGGCTGGTGCCGGCTTCGATTTCCTGTGCAGGGGCCGCGTCCATGGAGGCGAACTTGGCCGCGGCCATGCGCATCACCGGCATCGGGCGCGGTGCGCCGGAGGTGTTCAGGTTCAGGCTGACCAGCTTGTAGCCCTTGCCGCCCAGCGCCTCGGTCAGCACCTGGGCGCGAGCCTTGAAGGCATCCACGGCGCCTTTCATCATCGCGTCCTCGTTCTTGGCGCGGGTGGCATCGGCGATGCTGAAGTCCATGCTGCCCATCTTCAGGTTACCCAGCAGGTCGGCGGTGAGCTGCGAGAGGGCAGCGAAGTCGGTGCTTTCCAGGCGGATCTCCGCGCGCTCGCGCCAGGCGGTGATCTTCTGCCCCTTGTCGTCATATACCGGGTAGCTGTTGCGGCTGCCCAGGCTGACGGTCACGCCCTTCACCTTGCGCGCCCGCTCCAGGGCGGCATTGAGCGTGGTGGTGGTTTCGGCGGCCAGCTTCGCCGGGTCGGCGGCCTGCCCTTCGCTGAACAGGGTCACGTGCATCAGGTCGTGGGCGACTTCCTGGCTGACCTCGGCGCGCAGCGACACCTGGTTGTAGCGCGGCTCGTCTGCCAGGGCGCCCAGGCTGGTGGCGCACAGGGCAATGGCGGCGGCGATGGCGGTGAAGGGTTTCTTCAATACAGACATGGATGACTCCTTGCTCCAGAAAATGTCCGAGGCCACAGCCTAGTCGAGGCGGTGGCGAAGACTGTCAGACCCTGTGACGAGACAGGGTTCGAGTACGGGTTAATGATCCATGTCACCAATTGTTTCCGACCGTGGCGGCGGCACTGGAGTATGCTGTGGCGCTATGCCGCATTAGGGAGAGGGGGCTCTTGGCTATACTCGCGCAAATTCCGGAATTCACCATGCGCCCACCGGTTTTCCAGCTGTCCGCTAGTCGTCAGAACCTTCTGCATCTGACGCTCATCCGTATTCTCGTTCTCGCTGCCCAGGCCGGTTCGGTCGGGCTCGCCTACAAGGCCCAGCTGATCCAGCTGCCCTGGCTGGCGCTCGGCGTGACCATTGGTGTCTCCCTCGTGCTCTGCCTGGGCACCGCGCTGCGCCTGCGCGGCCCGTGGCCGGTGACCGAACTCGAATACGCCGTCCAGCTCGCCTGCGACCTGGTCATCCACAGCGTGCTGCTCTATTACTCGGGCGGGTCGAGCAACCCCTTCGTCTCCTATTACCTGGTGCCGCTGACCATCGCCGCGGCGACCTTGCCCTGGCTCTACACCATCGCCCTGGCCGGTCTTGCGCTGGCCAGCTACACGGTGCTGCTGGTGTGGTTCCACCCGCTGGAGATGGCCTCGGCGCAACGCGACAACCTGCTGATCTACGGCATGTGGCTGAGCTTTGCCCTGGCCGCGGCGCTGATCACCTTCTTCGTCGCGCGCATGTCCGAGGCACTGCGCCGCCAGGAGCAGTTGCAGGCGCAGCGGCGCGAGGAAGGCATGCGCGACCAGCAATTGCTGGCGGTGGCCACCCAGGCCGCCGGCGCCGCCCATGAGCTGGGCACGCCGTTGGCTACCATGAGCGTACTGCTCAAGGAATTGCGCCAGACCAATGCGGACCAGCCGATGTTGCAGGAAGATCTCGCCCTGCTGCAGGAGCAGGTCAAGCTCTGCAAGACCACCCTGCAGCACCTGGTGCGGGCTGCCGAGGCGGATCGCCGCCAGGCGGTGGAAGAGCAGGGCGCCAACGAGTGGGTCGAATCGGTGCTGCGTCGCTGGCACCTGATGCGGCCGGAGGCGAGCTACCGCTACCAGACGCTGGGCAAGGGCAAGGCGCCGCGGATGATTCCGCCGACCGACCTGAGCCAGGCGCTGCTGAACCTGCTCAACAACGCGACGGACGCCTGCCCGGACGATCTGGACATCCGCCTGGACTGGGATGCCGGTGAAATCTGCCTGAGCATCCGCGACCAGGGGCCGGGCGTGCCGCTGGCCATTGCCGAGCAGCTCGGCAAGCCGTTCTTCACCACCAAGGGCAAGGGCTTCGGCCTGGGGCTGTTCCTCAGCCAGGCCAGCGTGACCCGGGCGGGTGGGACGGTGAAGTTGTATAACCATGAAGATGGCGGCACTCTGACGGAGTTGCGTCTGCCCAGAAGCTATGGCGTGGCCTGACCGCCGCGCCCGCGAGGAAGTACCATGAGCGAAGAGATCCTGTTCGAAGGCGAAGAGCAGCCCCACCTGCTGCTGGTGGATGACGATGCCACCTTTACCCGCGTCATGGCCCGCGCCATGACCCGTCGCGGGTTGCGGGTGTCGGTCGCCGGCTCTGCCGAGGAAGGCCTGGCCATGGCCAAGGATGATCTGCCCGACTACGCCGTGCTCGACCTGAAGATGGATGGCGACTCCGGCCTGGTGCTGCTGCCCAAGCTGCTTGAGCTGGATGCCGAAATGCGCGTGGTGATTCTCACCGGCTACTCCAGCATCGCCACCGCCGTGGAAGCCATCAAGCGCGGCGCCACCAATTACCTGTGCAAGCCGGCCGACGCCGACGACGTGCTGACCGCCCTGCTGTCGCAGCACGCGGACCTGGAAACCCTGGTCCCGGAAAACCCCATGTCGGTGGATCGCCTGCAGTGGGAACATATCCAGCGCGTGCTTGCCGAACATGACGGCAATATCTCCGCGACCGCCCGTGCGCTGGGCATGCACCGGCGGACATTGCAACGTAAGCTGCAAAAACGCCCGGTGAGGCGTTAAGCGATCGATAACATAAGGGAGCGCCAATGAGCGCTCCTTTTTATTTCCAGCCGTGCGAGCACACCCCATGACCGACAGCGCCGAATACCGCGCCGCGAACGACGCCGTTCGCAGCCGCTTCTTCCACCGAGTCTGGCAACTCACCGCGCTTTACTGGCGCAGCGAAGAGAAGGGCATGGCCTGGCTGCTGCTGATCGTGGTGATCGCCCTGTCGCTGGTGGGTGTGGCCCTGAGCGTCTGGCTCAACAGCTGGTACCGCGATTTCTATAACGCCCTGCAGAACAAGGATCTGAAGAGCTTCATCCACCTGATGCTGATGTTCTGCGGCATCGCCGCGGTGTTCATCCTCACCGCGGTCTACCGCCTGTACCTGACCCAGATGCTCACCATCCGCTGGCGCCGCTGGCTGACGGAGAAGCACTTCGCCGCCTGGCTGGGCGACAAGAGCTACTTCCGCCTCGAGCAGCGCGGCCACACGGACAACCCCGACCAACGTCTGACCGAAGACCTGGACAACTTCACCAGCACGACGCTGAGTCTCGGCCTGGGCCTGATCCGCAACGTGGTCAGCCTGGTGTCCTTCTCGGTCATCCTCTGGGGAGTGTCCGGCAGCATCGAGCTGTTCGGCATCACCATTCCCGGCTACATGTTCTGGGCTGCGCTGGTCTATGCAGCGGTCGGCAGCTGGCTGACCCACCTGATCGCCCGTCGCCTGATCGGCCTGACCAACCGCCAGCAACGCTTCGAGGCCGACCTGCGCTTCGGCCTGGTGCGGGTGCGGGAGAATGCCGAGAGCATCGCCCTGTACAACGGCGAGGCCAACGAGAAAGAGCGGCTGATGGGACGCTTCCGCAATGTCTGGGGCAACTTCTGGGAGCTGATGAAGGTGCAGAAGCGCCTCACCTTCTTCACCGCCGGCTACGGCCAGATCGCCACCGTATTCCCCTTCATCGTCGCCGCGCCGCGCTACTTCTCCGGGCAGATCCAGCTGGGCGAGCTCATGCAGATCAACTCCGCCTTCGGTAACGTGCAGGAAGGCATGAGCTGGTTCATCGACGCCTATACCAGCCTCGCCAGCTGGCGCGCTACCAGTGATCGTCTGCTGAGCTTCCGCCACGCCATGGGCGAGACCACCCAGGAAGCAGCCAACATCGACGTGCGCAAGACCGGCGCCAACCTTCAACTGCACAACCTCACCCTGAGCCTGGGCAATGGCCGCGAGCTGCTGGAGCCCACCAGCCTGGAACTGAACCCCGGCGAACACGTGCTGATCGGCGGCCCCTCCGGTGGCGGCAAGAGCACCTTGCTGCGCGCCATGAGCGGCCTGTGGCGCTACGGCAGCGGCGTGGTGCAGATGCCCGACGCGCGCAGCCTCTTCGTGCCGCAGAAACCTTACCTGCCCATCGGCACCCTCGCCGAGGCGCTGTGCTACCCCGAGGCGGGGGATCGCCACGATCCGGAGCGGCTGAAACAGGTGCTTCACCTGTGCCGTCTGGACGCCCTGGTGCCGCGCCTAGACGAAGCCGATCACTGGCAGCGGGTGCTCTCACCGGGTGAGCAGCAACGCCTGGCCATCGCCCGTGCCTTGCTCTACGCGCCGCAGTGGCTGTTCCTCGACGAAGCCACCTCCGCGCTGGACGAAACCGACGAGGCCGCGCTGTATCAGGTACTGCTCGACCAACTCCCCGGTGTGACCTTGCTCAGCATTGGCCATCGTGCCAGCCTGAAACGCTTCCACCCGCGTCAACTGCGCCTGGACGAGCATCGCCTGCAGGAGGTCGAGTCCGTTCTGCCAGCGTAATGGCAGTTTGAATCACTGCGAAAATGTGATCTCGTTAGTGGGAAACATCTGAAAGCTTTATCAGACAGGATGATTTCTTCTTATTTTTTTACATTTTTCAGTGTTTCGCCGCTGCGAAGATTTCAATAACAGGTACCCTGTGCACCCCGGCGGTCACCCCGCTGGGGTCGAATGCATTCCAACGGTACCTTTATGAAGTTCCTTTCCCCGTCACGACAGGCCTTGACCCGTTCGGACCTGCGCCTGGTCGACCCGCGCAAGATCGTGCTGGTTGCCGGCTGCGCCGCCGTATCGTTCGCGGCGCTGGCGTTCGCCGGCGGAATCTGGGTGGGCCGTGCCAACGTCGCGCCGGCGCCGGCGGCCGCGCCTGTCGTCGTGCAGGCCGAACAACCCGAGGAAGAAGCTTCCGGCGAACGTTTCGCCGCCGAGCGCATCGGCGAACTCGCCGGGCGCCTGCAGGTGCTGGAAAAGGACGCCACCTATCTGCTCCAGGCCGTCGACAGCCACGAGGAAATTGCCCGCAAGCTGGCCAAGGTCGATCCGTCCCTGGTGCCCAAACCCAAGCCGAAGGTCGCGGCCAAGGGCGAGGGCGGCATCCTGCTGCCGCCGCGCCCCTGCGCGGAACCGCTACCCGGCTCCAACGACGACCTGGAGCAGGGTGAGCGTTCGGCGAAATGCCTGCGCCGGGTGTTCGATCTGCTGATGGACCAGGTGGCCCGGCGCAACGCCGACTTCATGGCGATCCCCGCGCGCCGGCCCATGGAGCAGGCGCGCCTCGGCTCGCCGTTCGGCAATCGCTCCGATCCGTTCAACCACCGCCTGGCCTTCCACTCCGGCCAGGATTTCTCCGCCCCCACCGGCAGCCCGATCCACGCGGCGGCAGGCGGGCGGGTGATCGTGGCGGGCCCGAACCCGTCCTATGGCAACCGCGTCGAGATCGACCACGGCAATGGCCTTGTCACTCGCTACGCCCATGCTTCCAAGCTGCTGGTGAAGGTGGGCGATGTCGTGCTGCCAGGGCAGGAAATCGCCAAGGTCGGTTCGACCGGGCGCTCCACCGGCCCGCACCTGCATTTCGAAGTGCTCTACCACGGCGAATTCGTCGACCCGCAAAACTTCCTCTCTCTGGGCGGCATGGAGATCGATAGCGATGGTATGGCCTCGGACTAGAAAACCTTCTACCCGCGACCTGCTACGCGCCGACCACCTGCCCCACGCCCCCCGTCGTTCTGCGCGGCTGGCGTGGGCGTTGTTGCTGGCCATGGTGCTGGGCGCGTCGGCGGCGGGTATCGGGTGGATGCGTTACCACGATGATGGCGCGGCCCAGGCTCGCGAACACGCCGACGAACTCCAGGCACTGCACGCACAGGTGGGGCAACTGACCGCCGAGCTGGAGGAGAAGCGCCTGCAGAACGAAGAAGCGCAGGCCAATCGCGACCAGCTGATGCAGCGCATCGACGCCATGTCGGCGGAAATCAAGAAACTCAAGACCGAGCTGGCCTTCTTCCGCCAGCAGAAGCCTGGCAAGTAATTCGTCCGAGGAGGACCGATGTTCAGCAACAGCAAGAAGAAGGGGCCGCAGGTTTCGGTCGACAAGTTTTCCAGCCTGCTCTCCGGCAACGTGGCCCTGGTGGGCGACATGCAGTTCGAGGACGGCCTGAAGATCCTCGGCACCGTGAAGGGCAACGTCACCCACAAGCCTGGCGCGGCCAGCCTGCTGGCGCTGAGCGCCGAGGGTCGGATCGAAGGCAACGTCAGCAGCTACGACGCGCTGATCGATGGCACCATCGTCGGCGACCTGTACGTCGAGCACCTGCTGGAACTGCACTCCAATGCGCGCATCGTCGGCAACATCCAGTACCGCCAACTGAGCATGGAAAACGGCGCCACCGTGGACGGCAAGCTCACCCGCCTGGCCGAAGGCGAAGCGCCCAAACCGCTGGAGCTGCCGGCGCCCGTGCGCGAAGAGGCTGCGGAAGTCTGATCGGCCACGGCGCGGCCGGTACTTAGCTTGCTATGATTGCCGCCCCCGCCGCCCAGATTGTCTCCTGTCATGCTCGCACTCCTGCTCCAGACTCTCAGCATCACGGCCCCGGTCTTCGCCATGTTGTTCCTTGGCGTGCTGCTGCGGCGGGTTGGGGCGATCAATCCGGAGTTCATCCAGACCGCGTCGGCGCTGGTGTTCAACGCCACCATGCCGGCGATGCTGTTCCTCGGCATCTATCACTCCGACCTGCACAGCGCCGCGCGCCCGCAGGTGCTGCTGTATTTCTGCGCGGCGACCCTGGCCGGTTTCCTGCTGGCCTGGGGATGGGCGGCCTGGTGGGTGCCGCGTGCGGAGCGAGGCGTCTATGTGCAGGGCTCGTTTCGCGGCAACAACGGCATCATCGGCCTGGCGCTGGCCACCAGTCTCTACGGTGACCACGGCCTGGCCCTGGGCTCGGTCCTCGCCGCCCTGGTGATCCTCTGCTACAACACGCTGTCCTCGGTGGTGTTGGCGATCTACAGCTCGAGCATGAAGTCCGATCCGCTGAGCATCGCCCGCAACGTCATCGGCAACCCCTTGATCCTCAGCGTGCTGGCGGCGCTGCCGTTCTCCTGGTTCGGCATCGGCCTGCCAAAGTGGTTGCTGACCTCCGCCGATTACTTCGCCCAGATGACCCTGCCGCTGGCGCTGGTGTGCATTGGCGGCACCCTGTCCCTGGCCTCGCTGCGCGAAAGCGGCGGCCTGGCGATCAGCGCGAGCCTCATGAAGATGGTCTGGCTGCCGCTGATCTGCACCTTCGTCGCCTGGGCGCTGGGCTTTCGCGGCGCCGAGCTGGGCGTGCTCTTTCTCTATTTCGCCAGCCCCACGGCGGCGGCCAGCTACGTCATGGCCCGCGCTGCCAACGGCAATCACGAACTGGCCGCGTCGATCATCGTGATCACCACCCTGGTGGCGGCGCTGACCACCAACGTCGGCATCTTCGTCCTGCAGTGGGGCGGCTGGATGTGACTTGCGCGCGGGTGAGACGCTTCCAAGTGGTGGTGCGTAAAAAGCTATTTGGCGTGTAAGAAATTTCTTAAAGATCGGTCTGCGTCGCATCGCCATGCGAAGGCCGTTCCGCGCGTCGACAAGACCAGTTACATTTGGCTCCCCCGCAATGCACGATCAAGGAATGTTCATGCAGCTCACGCGTCGGATGGTTCGTGCCGTCTTGTATCTGTCAGCCAGTCTCCTGGCTGCGATGGCCGCTGCCGAGCCGCGTGCGGACCTCTCCAGCCCCAGCGCCGGCTGGCGCTATTCCGGCCTGACCGATGACCCCAGCGTGCCCCGCGTGGCTTACCCCACGCCGCCCATCGACCGTGGCGGCGCGCGCGGTCGCAGCCTGATCGAAGGCCACCTGCGCGAAGTCGCCGGCGTCGACCGCGCCCAGCGTCTGGTGGTCAACGGTAACCCGCTGCCGCTGTACACCGACGGCGAGGGCAAGTTCGTCCGCCCCTACAACTTCGGCGCCGGCAGCAACAGCGTCGAGGTGGCCAGCGCCGACGGCAAATCCCTCAAGCGCGTCCAGTTCTATGAAGCCAACAACAGCCGGGTCGCGCCACGCATCCGCCTGGCGCTGGGCTGGAACGACCCCAAGGCCGAACTCGATCTGCATATCGTCACGCCTGACGGCCAACATGCCTTCTGGGCACGCCCGCGCCTGAGCAACGGCGGCGGCCTCGACCCCGATGGCGTCGATGGCCCCGGCCCGGAAATGTTCACCATGGCCGCGCCGCTGCACGGTACCTACCTGGTCTACGTGAACTACTGGGGCAACTACAACGCCAGCCAGGGGTACAACTTCCAGGAAGGCAATCACGAGCAGGACGTGATCACCGCCGAGATCAACCTGGTGTTCAACGAAAACACCGTCAACGAGAAGCGCGAGACCTTCGTGGTGCCCATGCGCACCATCGGCGATCTGGTGCTGGTGAAGACCTTCAACTACTGAATTCGCCCCTCGCAGGGATGACACGGGACAAGCGATCCATGAGCGACAACACTCCTACCAGCAGCCCAGACAGCACCCCGGCCGCGCCGGCGGTGCAGCCTTCACGCCGTGGTCCGCTGATCGCCATCGGCGCGCTCGCCGCCGCCCTGGTCGCCGGCGGCCTGGCCCTGGCCTTCGGGCTGATCCCCGCTTTCCACAGTGCGCCGGTGGGCACGCTGGAAGCGCCGGCAAGCCCGGAAGTGGTCCGCGATCTGAAGCGCCCGGATGCGCTGATCGAGAGTGCCTCCCTCAGCCAGTTGCCCAAGGCCGTGCTGGAGGTGCCGCTGCTGCGCGACGTGCTCACCGAGGACTTCGTCTTCTACTACGAGAACAACGCCGACCGCCTGGGCCTGACCGGCACGCTGCGGCGCATCGTCTACGAGCACGACCTGACCCTCAAGGACAGCGTGATCGAGGAGTTGCTCGACCAGCCGGCCCAGGTCGCCCTGTGGCGCGGCGCCGACGGCCGCCTGCGCGACTTCATGGTGGTGATCAAGCGCGGCGGACTGGCCAAGGTGCTGGAGCCGCTGGCCAAGGTCGCGGCCGATGACACCCAGTTGAAGAAGGTTGCCGAGGTCCAGGTGAAGGGCAGCGCCACGCCGGTCTACAGCCTGCGCTATGGCGCCGAGAAGACCGTGCTGTTCGTCTCCCGTGGCGACCAGATGCTGGTGCTGTCGAACCCGAAGATGCTCTTCCCGCATCCGGACTACGACAACCTGGGCGAGCCCGATGCCGCCGTGGCCAAGGACCTGGGCAGCGCGCTGGAAGGCGAGCCGCTGTTCGCCAAGGACTTCGGCCTGGAGCCGCGCGGCGAGCTGAAGCAGCGCATCACCCTGGGCGCCGGTGTGCTCGCCATGGGTTACCAGCGCTTCATCCCGACCTTCGCCGGCGTGCGCTTCGAACAGGGTAACGATGGCTGGCACAGCTACCTGGCGCTCAATGAGGTCGCCCGCCAGCCGGATCTGGATTTCGCACCCGTCTGGCAGGCCATGCCCATGGGCGCCAGCGCCTGCGTCGCGCTGCCGGTTACGCCGGGCCTTTACGACAACATGCTGGTGAAGCTGGGCGCCGAGCAGAAGATGGCCGCCGCCTTCTCCGAACACCTTTCCGGTGCCGCGGGTCTGTGCTGGTACCCGGATTCACGCCTGCATTCGCCGCTGCTCGCGGTGAAGCTCGATGCCCCCGCCAGCCCCGAACTGGACGACCAGTTGGGCAAGCTGTTCGGCAGCGTGATCGGCGCCTACGAGGCCAACGTGGAGGGTGGCGCCTTCGAGGTGGAAAGCCGCGCCGAAGGGGAAGGCCACCTGTGGCAGCGCCAGGTCAGCTCGCGCTTCGGCCAGTATCCGGCCAGCGAAGCGGAGAACCCCGATCAGGTCAGTGGCAACGGTTTCTTCCGCGTCAGCCTGCTGCGCGATGGCAACACCCTGTTGTTCTCCATAGACGACAAGCTGCTCGACAAGGCCCGCAACACCCTGGCCAAGCGCTTCCCGCCGCTGGCCGACGTGCTGCCCAAGGACGCCCTGGTGCCCGCCTACCTGGCGCCGAAGACGCTGTCCGAACTGCTCCAGCGCGAAACCCTCGACAGCCTGCCGCAGGACATCGAGCCGGTGTTCCGCAACGCCGCCGACACGCTGCTCCTGCCGCGCCTGAAGACCCTCGCCGGCAACGGCTCCTACGCCCTGACCCTGCCGGCCGGCAGTGAGCCCGGCGGCGAGTGGGAGTGGCTGCCGCTGGAATGGAAGGCGCTGTGATCCGCACGCCGTTCACGCTGCTCGCCGGTCTGTTGCTCGCCACCGTGGCGCACGCGGCGGAGCCGGCGCTGGATGCCCGGCAGACCCAGGTGTTCCGCGCCTGGTTCGTGCGCATCGCCGAAGAGCAGCTGCGCCGCGGGCCGAACCCGCGCTGGTACCAGCAGGACTGCGCCGGTCTCGTGCGCTTCGCCGCCAATGAGGCGCTGAAGGTGCACGACGCCAAGTGGCTGCGCGCCAACGGCATGTCCAATCGCTACCTGCCGCCGGAGCTGGAACTCACCGAGGCGCAGCGCAACCTCGCGCAGACCTGGCAGCAGGGCGGCGGCAAGACCGGCCCCTACGTCAACGCGATCAAACTCATTCAATACAACAGCCAGCTCGTCGGCCGCGACCTCAACCAGGCGCGTCCCGGCGACCTGATGTTCTTCGACCAGGGCGATGACCAGCATCTGATGATCTGGATGGGCCGCGACATCGCTTATCACACCGGCACTCGTACGGCGACCGACAACGGCATGCGCTCGGTCAGCCTGCAACAACTCATGACATGGAAGGACACCCGATGGATACCCGACGAATCCAATCCCAACTTTATCGGCGTCTATCGCTTGTCCTTCCTGACCCGATGAACGCGCTGCGCGGCATCGCCGCCGCCCTGGCCTGCGCCGGCCTGATCGCCGCCGCGCCCGCCATCGTGCAGGCGGACGACGACGTCCCGGCGAGCGGCTACACGCCCATGGCCGGCGAGTCGTTCTTCCTGCTGGCGGACTCCAGCTTCGCCTCCGACGAGGTGGCCAAGGTGCGCCTGGAGGCGCCGGGTCGCGACTACCGTCGCTACCGCATGGAGCCCTACGGCGGTGCCGATATCCGCGTCTACCGCATCGACCAGCCGCTGGACTTCCTCAAGCGCCAGAAGAACCTGCACCGCGTGCTGTCCGAAGGTCAGTTCAAGGGCGAGGGCCTGTCCAATACCCTGGCCTACCTGTGGGACAACTGGTACCGCAAGTCGCGTCGGGTGATGCAGCGGACCTTCTCCTACGAATCGCGCCAGCAGGTCACCGAGGTGGTGCCCGAGCTGAAGATGGGCAATGCCATCAAGGCGCCGACGCCCTACGATGCGCAACCGCAGTACGCGCCGATCCCCGGCCTGCCGATGGTCAGCCAGTTCCGCTACCCGCTGTGGGACGCCAACCCCATCCAGCCGCCGAAGGACGTGACCCTGATGGGCTCCTCCAGCGAGTTCATCAACGTCGCGCCGGGCAACGTCTACGTACCGCTGGGCAAGCTCAAGCCCGGCCTGTACCTGGTCGAGGCGCTGGTGGGCAAGTACCGCGCGACCACCGTGGTGTTCGTCTCCAACAGCGTGGCGGTGAGCAAGATCGCCGGCAACGAGTTGCTGGTGTGGACCGCGCGCAAGCATGAAGGCACGCCGGTGGGCGGCGCCAAGGTGCTGTGGACCGACGGCCTGGGCGTGATGAGCAGCGGCAGCAGCGACGCCGACGGCCTGCTGCGCCTGCAGCACGTCAGCCCCGAGCGTTCCTTCGTGATCGGCGAGGACGAGGAGGGCGGTGTCTTCGTCTCCGAGAACTTCTATTACGACAGCGAAATCTACGACACCAAGCTCTACGCCTTCACCGACCGCCCGCTGTACCGTCCGGGCGACTGGGTCTCGCTGAAGATCGTCGGCCGCGAGTTCAAGAACTCCCGCGAATCGCAGTCGCCGCAGAGCGCGCCGCTGCGCCTGTCGGTGATCGACGCCGCCGGCACCACGCTGCAGACCCTGGACCTCAAGTACGACGCCAAGAGCGGCACCAACGGCCGCTTCCAGCTGCCGGCCAACGCCGTGGCCGGGGGCTACGAGCTGCGCTTCGACTACCGCGACCAGACCTACAGCAGCGCCTTCCGCGTTGCCGAGTACATCAAGCCGCACTTCGAGATTTCCCTCGACCTCGCCAAGCCGGACTTCAAGACCGGCGAGCCGGTGAAGGGCAACCTCATCCTGCTCTACCCGGACGGCAAGCCGGTGGCCAACGCCCGCCTGGAGCTGAGCCTGCGCGCCCAGCAGCTGTCCATGGTGGACAACGAACTGCAGTACCTGGGGCAGTTCCCCGTGGAGCTGTCCAGCGCGCAGCTCACCACCGATGACCAGGGCCGTGCCGCGCTGGACCTGCCGGCGGCGGAAAAACCCAGCCGCTACATGCTCACCGTGTTCGCCAGCGATGGCGCTGCCTACCGCGTGAAGACCAGCAAGGAAATCCTCATCGAGCGCGGCGCCGCGCGTTATCGCGTGAGCGCACCGCAGCGCTTCAGCGCCGCCGGCGACAAGGTCGAATTCAGCTACGCCGCAGAGCAGCAGACGCAGATCCAGCCGACCGCCTACCGCTGGCTGCGACTGGAAGACCGCAGCAGCGGCGACGGCGCCGTGGCCGATGGCACGTTCGCCATCACCTTCGACAAGCCCGGCACCTACAGCATCGAGCTGCGCGACAAGGCCGGCCAGTTGCTCGGCGGCACCGGTCACTCGGTCAGCGGCGATGGCGTGAAGGCCGTGCCGGGCACCGTGGAAATCGTCCTCGACAAGGCCGAGTACAAGGCCGGCGAAGAAGCGCTGGCGCTGATCACCTTCCCGGAGCCGGTGGACGACGCGCTGCTGTCGCTGGAGCGCGACAAGGTCGAGGCCACCGCGCTGCTGTCCAAGGGCGGCGACTGGCTGAAGCTGGAGAAGCTCAACCCGACCCAGTACCGCGCACGTATCCCGGTGAAGGCCGAGTTCTCGCCGAACCTGACCTTCTCCGTGCTCTACACCCGCAGTGGCGACTACAGCTTCCAGAACGCCGGCATCAAGGTGGCCGTGCCGCAGGTGGAGATCGCCGTCAGCACCGACAAGGAGCGCTACGAGCCGGGCGAGACGGTCACCGTCAACCTCGACACCACCTACGCCGGCAAGCCCGTCTCCAGCCACCTCACCGTGAGCGTGGTGGACGAGATGATCTACGCGTTGCAGCCGGAGATCGCCCCGGGCATCGACCAGTTCTTCTACCACCCGCGCCGCAACAACGTGCGTACCAGCGCGAGCCTGGCGTTCATCAGCTACGACGTGGCGCTGCCCGGCACGCCCAGCGCCCCGAGCCGCGCCAACCGCAGCGAGCGTGGTGTGAAGGTGCTGGAGCGCCCGCGCCGCGAAGAAGTCGACACCGCCGCCTGGGAACCGGAGCTGGTCACCGACGCCAACGGCAAGGCGCAGTTCACCTTCCGCATGCCCGATTCCCTGACGCGCTGGCGCATCACCGCCCGCGCCATGGACAACGACGGGCAGGTCGGCCAGAAGAAGCAGTTCATCCGCTCGGAGAAACCGCTGTACCTGAAGTGGAGCGGGCCGAAACGCTTCCGCACGGGCGATGCCCCGGACCTGGGCCTGTTCGTCTTCAACCAGGGCGAGCAGGACGCCAAGGCCGAACTGCTGATCCGCGCCAACGGCGAGGACAAGACCCAGGCGCTGGCGCTCAAGCGCGGCGTCAATTACATCGCCCTGCCGAAGCAGCCGCTCAGCGATGGCGACTGGAGCGTCGAGCTGCGCCAGGACGGCCAGGTGCGCGACAGCCTTAATGTGCACTTCAGCCTGGTGGCGGACAGCTGGCAGGCCCTGCAATCCAGGCCGCTGCAGGTCAGCGCGCAGAACACCCCGCTGCAACTGCCGGCGGATGCCCGCGACGTGACCCTGCGCCTGGATGACAGCGCCCAGGCCCTGCTGCGCGGCAACCTCGATTCCCTGCTCGATTATCCCTGGGGTGGCGTCGAGCAGACCGCCAGCCAGCTGCTGCCGCTGAGCGTCGCCTACCCGCTGCTGGCCAACGGCGAGCCGCGCGTGCGCGACCGCCTGCGGCTGATCATGCAGACCAGCCGCCTGCGCCTGGTGCAGATGGCCGGCCCGGATGCGTACTTCACCTGGTGGGGCGGCGAAGACAACGACGCCTTCCTCACCGCCTACGCCTACTACGCCGACTGGCACGCCAGCCGCGCGCTGGAAATCCAGCTGCCGGCGGACCACTGGCAGCGTGTGCTGGAACTGTACTCCGCGCGCGCCAGCGCCACGCCGCTGCTGCAGCGTGCGCTGATCCTGGCCTTCGCCCGCGACATGCAGCTGCCGGTGCAGACCCTGCTCAGCGGCCTGCTCACCGACCTGCAGAACGCCGGCGCCGGCGAGGCGGCGAAGTCGGTGAACGACTTCGACAGCGAAGACAGCCTGGTCATGGGCCAGCCGGACTCCGAGCTGGGCCTGGCCGTGGCCCGCGTGCTGACGGCCAGCCTGGCCGAGCAGAACAAGGTCGCGCTGCCGCAAGGCTTCGCCAAGCAGCTGGATGCCGCGCGTCTGAAGCTCAACACCAGCGACCAGCCGTTCGCCCGCGCCGTGCAGCTCTACAGTGGCAGCGTGGACGCCGGCCGCGCCCGCGCGCTGCTGCAGAGCCTGGCGCCGCAGCAGTCCACCCTCGAACGCGCCCTGGCGCTGACCTGGATGCAGCGCGCCGTCGCCGATGCTCCGGCTGCCGAGCTGCCCAAGCCGGTCGCGGACTGGAAGGAAGACCACAGCACCACTGGCGATGCCTTCTGGCGCTGGCAGGGCAAGGCGGTGCCGGCGCAGCTGGATCTCTCCGCCGCGCCGTCGCGTCCGCTCAATGCTTCCGTGACCTTCCGCAGTGCCGACGCGCCGACCACCCAGTTGCCGGTGACCATCAAACGCCGCCTGCTGCGCCTGGTGCCGGGGGAGGACGCCTTCGCCTTCAGCGCCGAGGAGCTGGGCGACAAGCCGCTGTCCAGCGACGAGCTGTACCTGGACGAAGTGACCCTGAACACCGCGCAGGCGCAAGCCCTGCGCTACGGCATGCTGGAAGTGCCGTTGCCGCCGGGCGCGGATGTCGAGCGCACCACCTGGGGCCTGCAGATCAGCGGCCTGGGCGGCGTCGAGGCGACCAGCCTGGAGCGCGCGCGCAACGAACCGGGCGACCTGTTCTACGGTGTGCCGGTGGACACCCTGGGCGGCGAGCTGCGCTTGCGCCACCTGGTGCGCTTCTCGCAGAAGGGCGAGTTCGTCCTGCCGCCGGCGCGCTACCAGCGCCTCTATGCGCCGCAGGAACAGGCGCTGGAGCAGCAGCCGGCCCTGGCGAAGATCAAGGTTCAGTAAATGCGCGCGCGTTTCGCCGGGCTGATCCTGCTGTTGCCGCTCTGCGCCTTTGCCGCGCAGGAGCCGGCGCAGTTGGCCTGGCGCACCGCGCAGGGTGACGAACTGCTGCGGCTCGGGCCGCAGCAGGTGATCGATCGCCAGCCGCTGCCCGCGGATTTGCGCGCGCCGCTGGGCAGCCTGTGGAAGCTGTTCGTCTACGCCTGGCTCAGCGACACCGGTCAGCAGGAGCCGGCCTACCAGTGTCGGGGCGAGAGCAAGGAAGAGGTCTACTGCTGCTCGGCGGGGCAGAGCATCGCGCGCGATGCCGCGCTGGTGAAGTCCTGCGGCCTGTACTTCCAGCCGCAGCGCCTGGGCATCGACGGTTCGCTCTGGCAGCAGTACTGGCAGGCGCGCCAGGCGCCGGCGTGGATCGCTCAGCTGGACAAGCTGGCGCCGCAGACCGAGGTGCCGGTCGCCGAACTGCTCGATCAACTGCAGCACCTGCCGGCCCAGGAACAGGCGCGCAAGGTGCTGCTCGATGTCAGCCTGGCGGCGGATGACGGGCGTGCGCCCGCTGCCCTGGGCGGACGCTTGCGGGTGAAGACCTGGAGTTGGGACGAGCGCGGCCAGCGCGAGGGAGGCTTCGCGGGTTGGCTGGTGGACGGCACGCCGCTCTGGGCACGCGGGCCGGGCACCAGCAAGACGGTGCTGGCCACCTACGGCAACGCCATCGGCGCCGCGCTGCCGGCGCCGTGGCCCGGTGATCCGGGGCGCTGCGTGGAGGTCGGGCTGTTCAGCCGCTATCCGCTCAAGGAGGTCTACAACGCTCAACATCAGCCCGCCGCGGAAGGCGTGCTGGCCGGCCGGCAGAACGTGTTGTTCAGCAATGGCGTTCGGCTCGACGTCGATAGCCACGGCGACCTGTTCCTTGAGCGCGACGCCCAGGGCCCGCGGCTGACGGCCCGCCTGTCCCGCGAGGAATACGTCGCCCGTGTGCTGGACCGCGAGGCCTCGGCGACGCCGGCGGAAGCGGCCAAGGCGCTGGCGGTGACCATCCGTACCTATTTGCTGCAGAACGCTGCGCCGCGCGGCGACTGCCTGAGCATCGACGACAGCAGCCAGCGCCAGCGCGTGGCGCCGCGCCCGGCCAGCGAGGCGGCTCGCGGGATCGCTGCCTGGACCGCCGATCTGGTGTTGGCTGGCGGCACCGTTACCTATCACTCGGACGAGGCGGGGCCATCGAAGCTGTCCTGGCGGGACGCCCAGGAGCAGGCGGCCAAAGGCCTGCGCTACGACGCCATTCTCGCCCGCGCCTTCCCGCGCACCAGCCTGAGCCGCTGGAGCAACCCGACCGCCGCCTGCCAGCCGCTGCCCGAGGCCGAGCGCTGGCTGCAGGCGCAACGACGCGACTGGCGCCCGCGCCTGGAAGGCGAGGCGGGCTATGAAGAGTTGCAATCCTTCGCCGTGTGCCGCCTGAGCAGCGGCCGGCCCTACGTCGATCGCGAACGCCAGCGCATCTATGTGCGCGGCCTGTACTCCCAGCAGGACCGCCTCGACCTGGCGCATGAATACCTGCACCTGGCCTTCCAGGCGCACCCCAATGGACAAGACGAGGGCTACGTGGAAAGCCTGGCCCGTCGCCTGATACTGGAATGATCACCATGACACTCGCCCACGCGCTCCGCCTGACCCTGCTTGCCGGCCTGATCCCGCTGGCCGCGCAGGCCGCCGAATCGCCGATCCGCCTGGACACCCCGTTGGGCGGTTGGCGCGCGGGCGATGGCGACAAGGCCGACTTCCGCCAGACGGTGAACTACCCGGCGTCTTCGGTGAACGCCCGGGCGGACCAGGCCGATACCGCGCGCATCCGCGGCGAGATCCGCGCGCTGCCCAAGGACAGCAAGGAACCGGCGCGCCTGGTGGTCAACGGCGTGGCGATGCCGATGCGGGTCGAAAGCGACGGTACGTTCGACCGTCCGTTCGCCTTCCCCGCGGGCTCCAACAGTGTCGAGGTCATCAGCCCGGACGGCCAGCAGCACAAGCGCGTGCAGTTCTATCACGGCGGCGGTGGCGGTGAGGTGGCGGCCAAGCTGCGGGTCATGCTGTCGTGGGATTCGGACAATACCGACCTCGACCTGCACCTGGTGACGCCGGATGGTGGCCACGTCTGGTACGGCAACCGCTCGCTGCCCAACGGCGCGGCCCAGGACGTCGACGTGACCACCGGCTACGGCCCGGAAATCATCGCCAGCCCGACCCCGCTCAAGGGACAGTACCTGGTCTACGTGAACTACTACGGCGGCGGCTGGAGCGAGGACGACAGCTCCGGCGACGTCAATGCGGCCAAGCCGCTGACCACGGCGCAGGTGACCATCGTCACGGAGGAGGGCACGGTGAACGAGAAGCAGGAGTCCTTCCTCATCCCGATGCGCCAGCCGGGCGAGCTGACGCTGGTCAAGCGGTTCAGTTATCCGTAACGGCCAAGCCGTCGGCCCTGCCGACGGATCGCGGGCGTGGCCCCCTCCTACAGGGGCACGCCCATTGTAGGGCGAATAACGCGTCAGCGTTATCCGCCGCCGTGGGGCTGCATGGTGCTTCGGGTGAGGTCTTATGGCGCCGCTTCGGCGTGCGCGTGACCTTCTTGTTTCGCCCCCTCGGGCGACCTACTTTGGCAAACGACCCAAAGTAGGCAAAGGTCTTGCCCCTCCATCCGGTTTTTCGCCTAGGCGAAAAATACCCTCGTTGAAGCGGAATTTCAGGGGCACGCCGCGATGGGCCATCCCTGGCCCATCGCGGCTCTCGCGACATCCATGTCGCTCAACCCCTGAAACTCCGCTTCCACTCGGCCTCCTGAAAGGGGCACTTCGGAGCGTGCGGGTATTTCACTGGAAGTCTTCAAGAGCCAAGAGCCAAGAGCCAAGAGCCAAGAGCCAAGAGCCAAGAGCTGGCGCTCGATGCGCTTTTCGTAGGAGCGAGCTTGCTCGCGAACCGCTGCGCTGCGCACTCCCTTGTAGGAGCGGGCCACGCCCGCGAACAGCGCCAACAGGCGCTGTCGGATCTCAAGCCTTCTGATCCGCCTGCCATGCCTCGATCACTTCCTGCGCCGCGCGGAAGGCATCGATGGCTGCCGGGACGCCGGCATAGACCGCGCAATGCAGGAGCGCTTCACGAATCTCCTCCACCGTGCAGCCGTTGTTCAACGCGCCGCGCACGTGGCCCTTGAGTTCCTGCGGGCACTTGAGCGCGGTCAGCGCGGCCAGGGTGATGAGGCTGCGGGTCTTGCGCGGCAGGCCGTCACGGTTCCACACGCCGCCCCAGGCGTGTTCGTTGACGAAGTCCTGCAGCGGCTGGGTGAACTCGGTGGCATTGCCCAGGGCGCGGTCGACGAAGGCGTCGCCCATCACTTCACGGCGCACCTGTTCGCCGGCCTTGCGGTTGTCGTTGTTCATGGTGGCTCCTTCAGAGTCCTTCCAGGCGTACCGGCGCGGTGCCGGAGCGCAGCATGTTGAGTTGTTCGGCGGCAGCCTTGGAGACGTCGATGATCCGCCCCCGGCCGAAGGGCCCGCGGTCGTTGATGCGCACCACGACGCTGCGGCCGTTGTCGAGGTTGGTTACCCGCACCCGCGTGCCGAAGGCCAGCGTGCGATGGGCGGCGGTGAGGGCGTTCTGATTGAAGCGTTCTCCGCTGGCGGTGCGTTTGCCATGGTGTGCCTTGCCGTAATAGGACGCGGTGCCTTCGGCGCGGTAGCCGCGGCCGGAGACTTCCGTTTCGCTGTCGTAAGACGGGGTGCTACAGCCGGCCAGCAGGGCCAGGCAGCCGACGAGGGCCATGGGTCGCAGCATCGAACCTCCAGATGTGAAAACGCCGGGCAAGCCCGGCGTCGTTGAAGTGTGGGCTCAGGCTTCGAGCTTCTTCTTCAGCAGTTCGTTCACTTGTGCCGGGTTGGCCTTGCCCTTGGCGGCCTTCATGGCCTGGCCGACGAAGAAGCCGAACATCTTGCCGCGCTTGGCTTCGTCGCTGGCGCGGTACTGTTCGACCTGCTCGGCGTTGGCCGCCAGCACGTCGTCCAGCAGCTTCTCGACGGCACCCGAGTCGGTGTTCTGCACCAGGTCCTTGGCCTTGATGATCTCGTCGGGCGAGCCTTCGCCTTCGGCCATGGCGGCGAACACGGTCTTGGCCGCCTTGCCGTTGATGGTGCCGTCCTTCAGGCGCAGGATCATCTCGCCCAGGTGCTGGGCGGATACCGGCGACTGCTCGATCTCCAGGCCGTCCTTGTTGAGCAGGCTGGAGAGCTCGCCCATCACCCAGTTGGCCGCCAGCTTGGCGTCGCCGCAGATGGTCTGGACCTGCTCGAAGTAGTCAGCCATCTCGCGGCTGGCGGACAGCACGCTGGCGTCGTAGGCGGACAGGCCGTACTGGCTCTCGAAGCGCTCGCGCTTCTGGTCCGGCAGTTCCGGCAGCTGGCCGCGCAGTTCTTCGAGGAAGGCGCGCTCGATCACCACCGGCAGCAGGTCCGGGCAGGGGAAGTAACGGTAGTCGTTGGCTTCTTCCTTGCTGCGCATGGAGCGCGTTTCGTTAGCCGCTACGTCATACAAGACGGTTTCCTGGACGATCTTGCGACCGGACTCAAGCTCGTCGATCTGCCAGGCGATCTCGGCATTGATGGCCCGCTCGATGAACTTGAACGAGTTGACGTTTTTGATTTCCCGGCGGGTGCCAAATTCGGCCTGGCCCTTGGGGCGTACCGAGACGTTGCAGTCGCAGCGCAGCGAGCCTTCGGCCATGTTGCCGTCGCAGATGCCCAGGTAGCGCACCAGCGCATGAATCGCCTTGGCATAAGCTACCGCTTCTTTGGCGCTGCGCATCTCCGGCTCGGAGACGATCTCCAGCAGCGGAGTGCCGGCGCGGTTCAGGTCGATGCCGCTCATGCCGTGGAAGTCTTCGTGCAGGCTCTTGCCGGCGTCCTCTTCCAGGTGCGCGCGGGTGATGCCGACGCGCTTGACGGTGCCGTCTTCCAGGGTGATGTCCAGGAAGCCCTCGCCGACGATGGGGTGGTCCATCTGGCTGGTCTGGTAACCCTTGGGCAGGTCCGGGTAGAAGTAGTTCTTCCGGGCGAAGACGTTGCGCTCGGCGATTTCGGCGTTGATCGCCAGGCCGAACTGGCAGGCCATGCGCACGGCCTCCTGGTTCAGCACCGGCAGGGTGCCGGGCATGGCCAGGTCGACCAGGCTGGCCTGGGTGTTCGGGGCGGCGCCGAAAGTGGTGGCGCTACCGGAGAAGATCTTCGATTGGGTGGAGAGCTGTGCGTGGATTTCCAGCCCTATCACGGTTTCCCATTGCATCTATATCGTCCTCAGAATCCAGCCGGTGCTTGTTTGTGCCAGTCAGTGACCAGTTGGTACTGGTGCGCGACGTTGAGCAGGCGGCCTTCCTGGAAGTACGGCGCGAGCAGCTGGACACCCACCGGCAGGCCATCGACGAAGCCGGCCGGCATGGACAGGCCCGGAATGCCGGCGAGGTTGGCGGTGATGGTGTAGATGTCTTCCAGGTACTGGGCGACCGGGTCGTTATTCTTCTCGCCCAGTTTCCAGGCCGGGTTGGGCGTGGTCGGGCCGAGGATCACGTCGACTTCGGCGAAGGCGCTGGTGAAATCGTTCTTGATAAGACGACGAATTTTCTGAGCCTTCAGGTAATACGCGTCGTAGTAACCGGCGGAAAGCGCGTAGGTGCCGACCATGATGCGATTCTTCACTTCCGCGCCGAAGCCTTCGGCGCGGGAGCGCTTGTACAGGTCCTGCAGGTCCTTCGGGTCTTCGCAACGGTAGCCGTAGCGCACGCCGTCGAAGCGCGACAGGTTGGAGCTGGCTTCTGCGGGCGCGATCACATAATAAGCAGGGATCGCGTGCTGCATGTTCGGCAGGGAGATGTCCTTGACCACCGCGCCGAGCTGCTTGAGCTGCTCGACCACCTTCATCACCGCGTCGGCGATGCGGCTGTCCAGGCCCGCGCCGAAGTACTCCTTCGGCAGGCCGATGCGCAGGCCGGTCAGCGGCTTGGCCAGGGCGGCCAGGTAGTCGTCAACCGGCTGGTCGACGCAGGTGGAATCCTTCGGGTCGAAGCCGGCCATGGCGCCGAGCATCAGCGCGCAGTCCTCGGCGGTGCGGGCCAGCGGGCCGCCCTGGTCGAGGCTGGAGGCGTAGGCGATCATGCCCCAGCGGGACACGCGGCCGTAGGTGGGCTTGATGCCGGTGAGGTTGGTCAGCGCGGCTGGCTGGCGGATCGAGCCGCCGGTGTCGGTGCCGGTGGCGGCCGGGATCAGGCGCGCGGCGACGGCGGCGGCGGAGCCACCGGAAGAGCCGCCCGGTACGCGGGAGGTATCCCAGGGGTTCTTCACCGGGCCGTAGTGGCTGGATTCGTTGGCCGAGCCCATGGCGAACTCGTCCATGTTCAGCTTGCCCAGGCTCACGGTGCCGGCATCGGCCAGGCGCTCGACGACGGTGGCGTCGTAGGGCGAGACGAAGGCGTCGAGGATCTTCGAACCACAGCTGGTGCGCACACCCTGGGTGCAGAACAGGTCCTTGTGGGCGATCGGTGCGCCGAGCAGGGCGCCGGTCTCGCCCTTGGCGCGCCGCTCGTCGGCGGCCTTGGCCTGGGCCAGGGCGCTTTCCTCGGTGACGGTGATGAAGCTGTTCAGCTGCGGGTCGAGCTGCTGGATGCGCGCGAGCAGGGCAGTGGCCAGTTCCTGGGCGGAGAATTGCTTGTCGGCGAGCCCGCGGGCGACTTCGGCGAGGGTCAATTGATGCAGCATATGTCCGTGTCCTTAGCGCTTACTCGATGACTTTCGGGACGAGGTAGAGGCCGTCTTCCACGGCCGGCGCGATGGCCTGGTAGGTATCGCGGCGGTTCTCCTCGGTGACTTCGTCGGCGCGCAGGCGCTGCGTGGCTTCCAGCGGGTGAGCCAGGGGCTCGACGCCGTCGGTGTCGACCGCCTGCATGGCGTCGATCAGGCCGAGGATGTTGTTGAGGGTGTCGGTGGTGCGCGAAATGTCGGCTTCCGCCAGGCCCAGGCGGGCGAGGTGGGCGATCTTTTCCACGTCGGAGCGTTCAAGCGCCATCGGGGTCTCCAGCTAGAGCGGCCCGGTTCGAACTGGACCTGGCCGGAAGGAAGTGGTGGGGCGGGGAACAGAACCCGCGGCAGGTGGTCGAAGGCCGCTGGGACGGGCCGGGCAGGCCCGAAAAACGAGGAATCTAGCATAAATTGGCGCCTTGCCCAAAATGCCCGTGATTGTTAGAGTTTGCCGCACTTTTTTACCCGCGCATTTTCACCCACGCGCCATCTATGGGTTTCTTTCCAATGTTCAAAAAACTGCGTGGCATGTTCTCCAGTGATCTGTCGATCGACCTGGGCACGGCCAATACCCTTATTTATGTGCGCGAGCGCGGCATCGTCCTGAACGAACCGTCCGTGGTCGCCATTCGTAGCCACGGCAGCCAGAAGAGCGTGGTCGCGGTCGGTACCGAAGCCAAACGCATGCTCGGCCGTACCCCGGGCAACATCGCCGCCATTCGTCCGATGAAGGACGGCGTGATCGCCGACTTCAGCGTCTGCGAAAAGATGCTGCAGTACTTCATCAACAAGGTGCACGAGAACAGCTTCCTGCAGCCCAGCCCCCGCGTGCTGATCTGCGTGCCGTGCAAGTCCACCCAGGTGGAACGCCGCGCCATCCGTGAATCGGCCCTGGGCGCTGGCGCCCGCGAGGTGTACCTGATCGAAGAACCGATGGCCGCCGCCATCGGTGCCGGCCTGCCGGTGGAAGAGGCCCGTGGTTCCATGGTCGTCGATATCGGCGGCGGTACCACCGAGATCGCGCTGATCTCCCTCAATGGCGTGGTCTATGCCGAATCCGTCCGCGTCGGCGGCGATCGCTTCGACGAAGCCATCGTCACCTACGTGCGCCGCAACTACGGCAGCCTGATCGGCGAATCCACCGCCGAGCGCATCAAGCAGGAAATCGGCACTGCCTTCCCGGGCGGCGAAGTCCGCGAAGTCGACGTCCGTGGCCGCAACCTGGCCGAAGGCGTACCGCGCAGCTTCACCCTGAACTCCAACGAAGTGCTCGAAGCGCTGCAGGAGTCCCTGGCGACCATCGTCCAGGCTGTCAAGAGCGCCCTGGAACAGTCCCCGCCGGAACTGGCCTCCGACATCGCCGAGCGCGGCCTGGTGCTGACCGGTGGTGGCGCGCTGCTGCGCGACCTGGACAAGCTGCTGGCGCAGGAAACCGGCCTGCCGGTGATCGTCGCCGAAGACCCGCTGACCTGTGTCGCCCGTGGCGGCGGCAAGGCGCTGGAAATGATGGACCGTCATTCGATGGACCTGCTTTCCACCGAATAAGGTGGGGAGTCCTGTAGAGGTCGGTTGACGTTTCGCCCTGGCGGGGGAAACTTCAACCGACTTTGCACAGCTAGGAGCCGGTCATCAAACCGATATTCTCCAAAGGGCCCTCGCTGGGCGCGCGCCTGCTGGTGCTCGCCGTCCTGTCGGTCGCCTTGATGGTGGTCGATGCCCGCTTTGATTACCTCAAACCGGTACGCAGCCAGTTGGGCCTCGTGCTGAGTCCCTTCTATGGCATTGCCGATTTCCCCGTTCGTGCGTGGGAAGGCGTGCGTGACCAGTTCACCAGCCGCAGCGAACTGCTGGCCGAGAACGAGCGCCTGAAGGCCGAGCAGTTGCTGATGCAGCGCCGCCTGCAGAAGCTGGCCACCCTCACCGAACAGAACGTGCGCCTGCGCGAACTGCTCAATTCCTCTGCCCTGGTCGACGACAAGGTGCTGGTGGGCGAGCTGATCGGCGTCGATCCGAACCCGTTCACCCAGCGCATCCTGATCGACAAGGGCGAGAAGGACGGCGTGTTCCAGGGCCAGCCGGTGCTCGACGCCAGCGGGCTGATGGGGCAGGTGGTCGAGGTCATGCCCTACACCGCGCGCGTGCTGCTGCTGACCGATACGACCCACAGCATTCCGGTGCAGGTGAACCGCAATGGCCTGCGCGCCATCGCCGTGGGCACCGGCAACCCGGAACGCCTGGAACTGCGCTACGTCGCCGACACCGCCGACATCAAGGAAGGCGACCTGCTGGTCAGCTCCGGCCTCGGTCAGCGCTTCCCCGCCGGCTATCCGGTGGCGGTGGTGAAGGAAGTGCTGCACGATACCGGCGGGCCATTCGCCACCATCCGTGCCGTGCCGACGGCGAAGATGAACCGCAGCCGCTACGTGCTGCTGGTCTTCACCGATAGCCGCACCCCCGAACAGCGCGCCACCGACGCCGCCGAGGCCCAGGCCGAGGCCGATCGCAAGGCCGCCGAATCCGGCGCGCCGGCACAGCCCGCACCGGGCGCTCCGGCCGCCCAGCCGCATGACGCGGCGCCGCCCGCGCCGCCCGCCGCACCAGCGCTGCAGCCTGCGCACCCGGCTGGCGCCAGTGGCGCCGCTCCGACCGCGCCCGCCGCGGCACCGGCCACGCCTGCCGCGCCCAGGGCTCGTCACTGATGGCCAGCCAGGGTTCCAACAACGGCTGGGCCGTCTGGCTGACTTTGCTGCTGGCGTTGTTGCTGTCGGTCGCGCCGATGCCCAGCTTCATGGAGATCGGCCGCCCGCTGTGGCTGGCGATGTTCCTTACCTACTGGGTGCTCTACCTGCCGCACAAGGTCGGCATGCTCAGCGCCTGGGTGCTGGGCGTCGCCGAAGACGTGCTCTACGGCAGCCTGCTGGGGCAGAACGCCCTGATCCTCAGCCTGATCATCTGCCTGGTGCTCTCGCTGCACCAGCGCCTGCGCATGTTCCCCATCTGGCAGCAATGCCTGGTGCTGCTGGTGGTGTTCGGTCTCGCCCAGCTGGTCCAGCTGTGGATCAGCGCCCTGACCGGCAACCGTCCGCCGACCCTGGTCTTCCTGTTGCCGGCATTGGTCAGCGCCCTGCTCTGGCCCTGGGTCTACACACTGCTGCGGGCCCTGCGGCTGCGCCTGAACATCAACTGATAGTCCCCCTCGCGGGGGAATCGCCGGGCCCGCGTTGCGCGGGCTCGCTTCGGAGTCCCTGATGGCCCAGTTGTACCTCGCCTCCAGCTCGCCGCGCCGCCGCGAACTGCTCACCCAGATCGGCCTGCCGTTCCACATCGTGCCCGCCTCCATCGACGAGACGCCCGAAGCCGGCGAGACCGCGCATGCCTATGTCGAACGCCTGGCGCGCAGCAAGGCGCAGGCGGGGCTGAACTTCCTTGCCCAGCGCGCTGACGTCTGCGTGCTCGGCGCCGACACCGCCGTGGTGCTGGATGGCCGCATCCTCGGCAAGCCGGTGGACCGTGACGATGCGCTGGCCATGCTGCAGGCGCTGTCCGGCCGCGAGCACGAGGTGCTGACGGCGGTGGCGGTGGCCGACCGTGATCGCTGCGAGGCGCGCGTGGTCAGCAGCCGGGTGACCTTCCGCGCGGTGTCCGCCGAGGAAGCCGAACGCTACTGGGAAACCGGCGAGCCGCAGGACAAGGCCGGTGGCTATGCTATCCAGGGGCTTGCGGCGGTGTTCGTCAGCCGCGTCGAGGGCAGCTACAGCGCGGTCGTTGGCCTGCCGTTGTGCGAAACCTCGGCATTGCTGGCTGACTTCTCTATCCCCAGCTGGCAGTCTTGATCGGAAAGTAGCGCTGGCACGACTCCGGGCGCGATAAGGAAGGGCGCATGAGCGAAGAGATCCTGATCAATATCACGCCGATGGAATCGCGCGTGGCGGTGGTGGAGAACGGCGTCTTGCAGGAGGTCCATGTCGAGCGCACGCTGCGCCGCGGGATCGTCGGCAATATCTACAAGGGCAAGGTCGTGCGCGTGCTGCCGGGCATGCAGGCGGCCTTCGTCGACGTCGGCCTGGAGCGCGCCGCCTTCATTCACGCGGCGGAAATCTCCACCCGTGAGGGCAGCGCCGTGGAGAGCATCGGCGCGCTGGTCCACGAAGGGCAGAGCCTGGTGGTGCAGGTCACCAAGGACCCCATCGGCACCAAGGGCGCGCGCCTGACCACGCACCTGTCGATTCCCTCGCGCTACCTGGTCTACATGCCGCGCACCAGCCACGTCGGCATTTCCCTGAAGATCGAGGATGAGCACGAGCGCGAGCGCCTCAAGCAGGTGGTCGCCAAATGCGTCGAGGCCGAGGGTATCGTCGAGCAGGGCGGGTTCATCCTGCGCACCGCCGCCGAGGGCGCCGGGGAGGACGAGATCCTCGCCGACATCCGCTACCTGCGCCGCCTCTGGGACCAGATCGATGCGCAGATCAAGACCGTTGGCGCGCCGACGATGATCTACGAAGACCTCTCCCTGGCCCTGCGCACCCTGCGCGACCTGGTGAACCCGCGCATCGAGAAGATCCGCGTCGATTCCCGGGAGAACTTCCAGAAGATCACGCAGTTCGTCGAAGAGCTCATGCCGGAAATCGCCGATCGCCTGGAGCACTATCCCGGCGAGCGGCCGATCTTCGACCTCTACGGCGTCGAGGACGAGGTGCAGAAGGCGCTGGAGCGCAAGGTGCTGCTCAAGTCCGGCGGCTACCTGATCATCGACCCGACCGAGGCGATGACCACCATCGACGTGAATACCGGCGCCTTCGTCGGCCACCGCAACCTCGAAGAAACCATCTTCAAGACCAACCTCGAGGCGGCCACCGCCATTGCCCGTCAGCTGCGCCTGCGCAACCTGGGCGGGATCATCATCATCGACTTCATCGACATGGAAGACGAGGAGCACCGCCGCCAGGTCCTGCGGACCCTGGAGAAGCAGCTCGAACGCGACCATGCCAAGACCAACATCATCGGCATCACCGAGCTGGGCCTGGTGCAGATGACCCGCAAGCGCACCCGCGAAAGCCTGGTGCAGGTGCTCTGCGAGCCCTGCCCGAGCTGCCAGGGGCGCGGCATGCTGAAGACGCCGGAAACCATCTGCTACGAAATCTTCCGCGAGATCCTCCGCGAGGCGCGGGCCTACCAGGCCGATTCCTACCTGGTGCTGGCCAACCAGAAGGTGGTGGATCGCCTGCTCGACGAGGAGTCGGGCAACGTGGCGGATCTCGAGCTGTTCATCGGCCGCCCGATCAAGTTCCAGGTGGAGGCGATGTATTCCCAGGAGCAGTACGACGTGGTCCTGCTTTGAGTGGCGGATCGCACAATGCGGGAATCCGGCAGGAGGCCGCTGTGAAATGGGGTTTTGGGGAGCTTTGCCTGACGCACACTGTCAGACCTGATTCGACCGTGCATGGCTGGGAGGCCACTCGATGATCCTTCGCTTCGCCCCGCGGCCGGACGCCTGACATGGAACGCGCCGGCCGCCTGTTCGCCACCTCCCTGCGTATCGTCCTCGCCCTCCTGGCGCTGGGACTGGTGCTGCTCGCGTTGTACGTCAGCCTCGGCCGGCAACTGGTGCCGCTGGTGGCGGAGTACCGTGACGACCTGGCGCGCAAGGCCAGCGAACAACTGGGCCTGCCGGTCGCCATCGGCGCGCTGGAGGGCCACTGGCATGCCTTCAGCCCGATCATCGTGGTGCGCGACATCCAGCTGGGCGAGGGCAACGACTCGCTGCGCCTGGAGCGGGTGCGCCTGACCCCGGACATTCTAGGCAGCGTGATGGCACGCCAGCCGCGCATCGACAGCCTGGAGCTGGAAGGCCTGCACCTCACCCTGCGCGAAGACGAGGACGGCCAATGGCACGCTGACGGCCTGCCCAGCCGGGGCGGCGACACCGACCCGCGCAAGCTCATCGACCTGCTGCTGACTCCGCGCCGCCTGTCGCTGATGGACAGCCAACTGACCGTGCTGCCGCAACAGGCCAACCCGCTCTCGCTGAACTACGTCGGCATGACCCTGCGCAGCGGCAGCCGCCAGCGCCTGGAAGCGCGCCTGAGCCTGCCCGGCGGCGAGCCGGTGGCCGCGCGCCTGGAGACCCGCCTGAACCGCGACGACTGGACGAAGAGTTCGGCCGAGCTCTACCTCAGTCTGCCGCAGGCCGACTGGGCCAAATGGCTGCCCGCGCGCCTCACCGGGGCCTGGACGCTGGCCCAGGCCAAGGCCGGTGGCGAACTCTGGGCGACCATCGACCAGGGCGTGCCGGTCTCCGCCGTGGCGCGGCTAAACGCCCCGAAGATCGAAGCCGCCCTGGGCGAGCGCAAGCCGGTCAGCTTCAGCGACCTCGGCGTGAGCCTGTTCTTCCAGCGCCAGGGGGACGATCTCGACGTGCGTGTCGCCGATCTGGCGGCGAACTTCGGCGAAACCCGCTGGGGTGAGGTGGAACTGGAGCTGACGCGCCGGCTCAAGGGCGAGGAACACTGGCAGCTGCGCGGCGACCGTCTCGACCTGACCCCGCTGGGCCCGGCCATTACCGCCCTGGCGCCGCTGCCGGACAAGGCCATCGAGTGGCTCGACGGCCTCAAGCCCCACGGCGTGCTGCACAACGTCAACCTCGACTACTGGCCGCAGCGCGAGGGGGCCGAGCGTGTCACCTATGCCGCCAACCTGGAGAAGGTCGGCGTCAATGCCTTCCATGACGTGCCCGCCGTGGCCAACGTCGACGGCACCTTCAGCGGCAACCTGGGCGGCGGCACGCTGGACGCCAACGCCCAGGACTTCATGCTGCACCTGGCGACGCTGTTCCCCGAGCCCTGGCGTTACCGCAGCGCCCGCGCCCGGCTGTTCTTCCAGCTCAACGACGACGCCTTCACCCTCGGCAGCCACCTGATGAAGGTGGAGGGCGAGGAGGGCACCCTCGCCGGCGACATGCTCATCCGCCTGATGCGCGACCCGGCGCTCGAGGACTACATGGACCTGCGCGTCGGCATGAGCAATGGCGACGCCCGCTACACCGGCAAGTACCTGCCCACCGTCATCCCGCAGATGAGCAAGGACCTCGCCGCCTGGCTCAAGGGCTCGATCAAGAGCGGGCGCATCGAGCAGGGCTACTTCCTCTGGCAGGGTTCGCTGCAGAAGCACTCCGCGCCCGAGGCCCACGCCATGACCCTGTATTTCAAGGTCCACGACGGCGTCCTCGACTACCAGCCGGGCTGGCCCGGCCTGAGCAAGGCCGAGGGCGAGGTGCGCGTCGAGGACACCGGCGTCAGCATCCACGCCAGCAGCGGGCGCATCCTCAACAGCCAGGTGCGCGACGTCTCGGTGGAGATTCCCCATACCAATCCCGGCGAAGTCGCCCACCTGCACGTCAACGGCGATATCGACAGTAACCTCGTCGATGGCCTGAAGATCCTCCAGGACTCGCCGATCGGCGCGACCCACACCTTCGCCGGCTGGGAAGGCTCGGGCAACCTCAACGGCCACCTCAACCTCGATATTCCTCTGGCCAAGGGCGAGGCGAGCAAGGCGCGGGTGATCGTCGATTTCGATACCGACAAGGCGCAGCTGAAGATCGCCAAGCCGGAACTGAACCTGGAGCAGGTGAAGGGCAAGTTCCGCTACGACACCGACAGCGGCCTGAGCGGGCAGAACATTGCCGCCCAGGTGCTGGGCAGCCGCGTCACCGGCAGCATCCGCGCCGAAGGCCGCAACGGCGTGCCGCGCACGCGGGTGCTGGTGGGTGGGCAGGTCCCGGTGAAGGCCCTGCTCGACTGGGGCAAGGTGCAGAAGCAAGTGCCGGTGGATGGCCGTGTGCCGTTCCAGCTCAACCTGTTGCTCGACGGCAAGGACAGCCAGTTGCAGGTCACTTCCAACCTGCAGGGTGTCACCATCGATCTGCCAGCGCCGCTGGGCAAGGCCGCGCAGGAAACCCGCGACAGCGAGTGGCGCATGACCCTGGATGGCGCCGAACGCCGCTACTGGGCGACCTACGGTGACCGTGCCAGCCTCGCCTACGCCGCCCCGGCGGACCAGCCGCTGGCCGGACGAGGCGTGCTGCGCCTGGGCGGCGACCCGGCGGTACTGCCCAACTGGAGTGGCGTGCAGGTGCGCGGCAAGATCGATGAGGTCGACGCCGACGCCTGGCAGGCCGTGGTCAAGAAGTACTCCAATAGCGGTGTCGAGGGCGCGGCAGGACTGCTGCGTGGCGCGGACCTGCAGATCGCTCGCTTCAAGGGCTTCGGCCAGACCCTGGAAAACCTCACGCTGGATCTCGCCCGCGTCGACAGCAGCTGGCAGCTCGGGCTGGTGAGCGCGCTGGTCTCCGGCAAGATCACCCTGCCCGACAGCAAGGTGAAGCCGATCCAGATCGCCCTGGACCGCATCGACCTGCCCAAGGGCGAGGCCATCGATTCCGAGAAGGCAGTGGAACAACCGGACCCGCTGGCGAAGATCGACCCGCGCAGCCTGCCGCCTATGGATGTGTCCATCCGCCAGGTGCTCAAGGCTGGCAAGCCGGTCGGCGCCTGGAGCTTCAATGTGCGCCCGACACCTACCGGCGTGGGCTTCAACGACGTCAATCTGGACCTGCGCGGCCTGTCGGTGAAGGGCAACCTGCGCTGGGACGGCATGGACGCCAGCGCACGCAGCACCTTCCAGGGCCAGCTCGAAGGCAAGAACCTGGGCGATGTGCTCAAGGCCTGGGACTTTGCGCCCAGCGTGACCAGCGAGCGCTTCCGCGTGGACATCAACGGCAACTGGCCGGGCTCGCCGGCGGCGCTGAACCTGCGCCGCTTCGGCGGCACCTTGGATGCCAACCTGCGCAAGGGCCAGTTCGTCGAAGTGGAAGGCGGCGCCAACGCCCTGCGGGTGTTCGGCCTGCTCAACTTCAACGCCATCAACCGCCGTCTGCGCCTGGACTTCTCCGACCTGCTGGGCAAGGGCCTGAGCTACGACCGGGTCAAGGGCGTGCTCACCGCCACCGACGGTGTCTACTTCACCCGCGAGCCGCTGCGCCTGGACGGCCCGTCGAGCAACCTGGAGCTCAACGGCACCCTCGATCTGGCCCACGACGAGATCGACGCCAAGCTGCTGGTGACCCTGCCGGTGACCAACAACCTGCCGCTGGCAGCGCTGATCGTCGGGGCGCCGGCCATCGGCGGCGCGCTGTTCGTGGTGGACAAGCTGCTGGGCGACCGGGTGGCGCGTTTCGCCAGCGTCCAGTACAGCGTGAAAGGCCCGTGGCAGAGCCCGACCATCGCCTTCGAGAAGCCTTTCGAAAAGCCTCATTGAGCCGCTCAATCGAGCACAAAGCCTGGGCTTCGGTTAGCATGAAACCCAGACACCGACGGAGCTTCGCATGTCCCTTGCCGTCATTCAGATGGTCAGCCAGGACGACGTCCTGGCCAATCTCGCCGCCGCCCGTCGCCTGCTCGAGCAGGCCGCCGAGGGTGGTGCGCGCCTCGCCGTGCTGCCGGAGAACTTCGCCGCCATGGGCCGCCGCGACCTGGCGGACATCGGTCGCGCCGAAGCCCTGGGCAGCGGTCCGATCCTGCCCTGGTTGAAAAGCACCGCCCGCGACCTCAGGTTGTGGATAGTCGCCGGCACCCTGCCGTTACCGCCCGCGGGCCAGCCGGACGCCAAGGCCAACGCCTGTTCGCTGCTGGTGGACGAACGGGGCGAGGTGGCGGCGCGCTATGACAAGCTGCACCTGTTCGACGTGGACGTTGCCGACGCCCGTGGCCGCTATCGCGAGTCGGACGACTACGCCTTCGGCCAGCGTGTGGTGGTGGCCGACACCCCGGTCGGACGCCTCGGGCTGACGGTCTGCTACGACCTGCGTTTCCCCGAGCTCTACACCGCGCTGCGCGAAGCCGGCGCGGAACTGATCAGCGCCCCCTCGGCCTTTACCGCCGTGACCGGCGCGGCGCACTGGGAGATCCTCGTCCGCGCCCGCGCCATCGAGACCCAGTGCTACCTGCTGGCGGCCGGGCAGGGCGGCACCCACCCCAAAGGACGGGAAACCTGGGGGCAGTCGGCCATCGTCGACCCCTGGGGGCGTATCCTTGCCGAACAGGCCAAGGGCGAAGCCGTGCTGCTGGCCGAGCGCGACAGCGAGGAACAGGCGGCGGTCCGGCAGCGCATGCCGATTGCCCGGCACAGACGATTTTTCCCGCCGGTCGAACCTCGACCGGCGCGTACGGAGTGAATATGAGCGAACTGTTGTCATCCGTCAGCCAGCACCTGCTGGCCCCCGGTGGGCTGGACATCGACCAGCTGTCGCCGATCCTGCACGAGCTGAGCGGCCCCGGCATCGACGCCGCCGACCTGTACTTCCAGAGCCAGGTCTCCGAGTCCTGGATGCTGGAGGACGGCATCGTCAAGGAAGGCAGCTTCCACATGGACCAGGGCGTTGGCGTGCGCGCGCAGTCGGGTGAGAAGACCGGCTTCGCCTACAGCAACGCGATCAACCATGAGGCGCTGATCCAGGCCGCCCGCGCTGCCCGTTCGATCTCCCGTGCGGGGCAGAACGGCAAGGTGCAGGCCTTCAATGCCGTGGTGCCGGCCCGTCTGTATTCCGGCGAGAACCCGCTGGACGTGCTCAGCCGCGCCGAGAAGGTGGAGCTGCTGCAGAAGATCGATGCCGCCACCCGCGCCCTCGATCCGCGCATCCAGCAGGTCACCGTCAGCCTCGCCGGCGTCTGGGACCAGGTGCTGATCGCCGCCGCGGACGGTTCGCTGGCCGCCGACATCCGCCCGCTGGTGCGCTTCAACGTCAGCGTCATCGTCGAACAGAACGGCCGCCGCGAGCGTGGCGGCCACGGTGGCGGCGGGCGTACCGACTACCAGTACTTCCTCCAGGAAGACCGCGCCATGAGCTACGCCCGTGAGGCGCTGCGCCAGGCGCTGGTCAACCTCGAGGCGGTGCCCGCGCCGGCCGGCAGCCTGCCGGTGGTGATGGGCGCCGGCTGGTCCGGCGTGCTGCTGCACGAAGCCGTCGGCCATGGCCTGGAAGGCGACTTCAACCGCAAGGGCAGCTCCAACTACAGCGGCCGCATCGGCGAGAAGGTGGCTTCCAGCCTGTGCACCATCGTCGACGACGGCACCATTGCCGGCCGTCGCGGTTCGCTGTCGGTGGACGACGAAGGCACGCCGACGAACTGCAACGTGCTGATCGAGAACGGCATCCTCAAGGGTTACATGCAGGACAAGCTCAATGCCCGCCTGATGGGCGTGGCGCGCACCGGCAACGGCCGGCGCGAGTCCTACGCGCATCTGCCGATGCCGCGCATGACCAACACCTACATGCTGGCCGGACAGAGCGATCCGCAGGAAATCATCGCCAGCGTCGAGCGCGGTATCTACTGCGCGAACCTCGGCGGCGGGCAGGTGGACATCACCAGCGGCAAGTTCGTCTTCGCCACCAGCGAGGCCTACCTGATCGAGAACGGCAAGATCACCCGCCCGGTGAAGGGCGCGACCTTGATCGGCAACGGCCCGGAAGTGATGAGCCGGGTGTCCATGGTCGGCAACGACCTGGCGCTGGACAGCGGCGTGGGCACCTGTGGCAAGGACGGCCAGTCCGTGCCGGTGGGTGTGGGTCAGCCGACCCTGAAGATCGACGCCATCACCGTCGGCGGCACGGGCGCCTGAGGTCGTTGCCGGTGAGGCTGGACGGGCAGGACGCGGCCGCTCAACGCAGGCCGCGTTTGATCTCGTCCAGCTCGCGGATGTACTTGAAGATCTTCCGCGCCGCGGCTGGAGGCTTGTTGTGAGCGGCCTCGTGCTGGGCGTGGCGGATCAGTTGGAGCAGGTGCTGGCGGTCGCTTTCGGGGTATTCGCCGAAGAAGGCCGACAGCGCCGCGTCACCACCGGTGATCAGGTGGTCGCGCCAGCGCTCCAGGGCGTGGAAGCGTTCGTTGTACTGACGGGTCGAGGTGTCGACCTGTTCCAGCAGGGCGAGGATGGCCTCGACGTCCTGGTCGCGCATCAGCTTGCCGATGAACTGCCGATGGCGCTTCTTGGCGGCGTTGGCCTTGTGCTTGGGAGCTTCTTCCAGCGCGCGGCGCAGCGGATCGGTCAGCGGCATGCGGTCGAGCATGTCGGCCTTGAGCGTGGTCAGGCGCTCGCCGAGTTCCTGCAGCGCGTGCATTTCGCGTTTTACTTGCGACTTGCTCTTCTCTTCGAAGGACGAGTCGTCATCGTGAATTTCAGCCATGGCGGGGGTCTCGTAGAAAACGCCGCCATGATAACGAGTCAGGGGCCGCTTGTCCGGCCCGCGCCGGTCGCCGCCGCCTGATGGCGGGGCCGGACCATGAACAGGAGAGGCATGCAATGAGCGAACACAACCCGGCAGTGAGCCCGGAGGTCCTTCCCGAACTGCGCGAGCAGGTCGAGCGGATCATTGCCGAGGCGTCCCGGCAGGGCGCCAGCGCCTGCGAAGTGGCGGTGTCGGTGGAGCAGGGACTGTCGACCTCGGTGCGCCAGGGTGAAGTCGAGACCGTCGAGTTCAACCGCGACCAGGGCTTTGGCATCACCCTCTACGTCGGCCAGCGCAAGGGCTCGGCGAGCACCTCGGCGACCGGTGCCGACGCCATCCGCGAGACCGTGGCGGCAGCCCTGGCCATCGCCAGGCATGCCTCCGAGGATGATTGCGCCGGCCTGGCCGACCCCGCGCTGATGGCCCGCGACCTGCCGGACCTGGACCTGTACCACGGCTGGTCGATCACCCCCGACCAGGCCATCGAGCGGGCCCTGGCCTGCGAGGCTGCCGCGTTCGCCGCCGACAAGCGCGTCACCAAGGCCGACGGCACCACGCTCAATACCCACCAGGGCTGCCGCGTCTACGGCAACAGCCATGGCTTTATCGGCGGTTACGCCAGCACCCGCCACAGCCTGAGCTGCGTGATGATCGCCGAAGGCGAAGGGCAGATGCAGCGCGATTACTGGTACGACGTGAACCGTCGCGGAGAGCTGCTGGCTACTCCCGAATCCATCGGTCGCCGCGCCGCCGAGCGTGCCGCCAGCCGTCTGGGCGCGCGCCCGGTGCCGACAGCCGAAGTGCCGGTGCTGTTCGCTCCGGAGGTCGCTGTCGGCCTGTTCGGCCACTTCCTCGGCGCCATTTCCGGCGGCAGCCTGTACCGCAAGTCGTCCTTCCTGGAGGGGGCGCTGGGCCAGCAGCTGTTCCCCGACTGGCTGACCCTGGACGAGCGCCCGCTGCTGCGCGGCGCACTGGGCAGCGCCTCGTTCGACAACGACGGCCTGGCGACCTATGCCAAGCCGTTCGTCGAGGGCGGCGAGCTGGTGTCCTACGTGCTCGGCACCTACTCCGGGCGCAAGCTCGGCATGCCCAGCACGGCCAACTCCGGCGGTGTGCACAACCTGTTCGTCAGTCATGGCGACGAGGACCAGGCCGCCCTGATCCGCCACATGGGCCGCGGCCTGCTGGTGACCGAGCTGATGGGGCAGGGCGTGAACCTGGTGACGGGAGATTACTCCCGCGGCGCGGGCGGCTACTGGGTGGAGAACGGAGAGATCCAGTTCCCGGTGCAGGAGGTGACCATCGCTGCCAACCTGCGCGACCTGTTCCGTAACATCGTCGCCATCGGCAACGACGTGGAATACCGCGGCAACCTGCACACCGGCTCCGTGCTCATCGAAAAGATGATGGTCGCTGGCAACTGATCCAAGCCCGCCGCGGCCAGTCTGGTCGCGGCTTCCCGTTTTTCTCGTTCCACGTCTTCGAGCCAGCGTGCTGCTGGCCAGGGCGGTCATCGCGGCGCTCCAGGCCGGGAATCGCCGAGGACCAGGCAGGACTGATCGGACAACTGCTGGCCCTGCTGGGGGGAGCCCGGACACCGGCTGACCGCCGAAACACCTGTAGGAGCGCGCCATGTGCGCGATCGCGGGCATGGCCCGCTCCTACAAGGGAATGCCGTTTCCTGCGGCTCGCTCTTACAGAGAGCAATAAAAAGCCCGCCGATTGCGTCTTCCGGATAGCAACGCGCGACTCGACTACGCGGCTCAGACCGTGCAGGGCTGTTCTTCGAGGGTTGTCGGATTAGAGCGCTGGGTACGACGCTGGGCTGAAGCCCGGCGCGTCACTCGCCTTCGTCGAAGTAGTTGTTGATCAGTTCGACCAGCGCCTGGAGCGCTTCGTCTTCCTGTTCGCCTTCGGCAAAGAGGTGCAGATTGGTGCCCTTGCCGGCCGCCAGCATCATCACGGCCATGATGCTCTTGCCGTCCACGGTGCTTTCGGGGCTGCGCCCCACGCGGACCTGGCAGGGGAAACGTCCCGCAACGCCGACGAATTTGGCCGCCGCACGGGCGTGCAGACCAAGCTTGTTGATGATGGTGACTTCGAGGGCGGGCATCGCGAGGGGCTGTCCTTTTGTTGTCTGTCGCTGCTTAGCTCAGGTCGCGGTGGCGAATCTGTACGTTGGTGAGGGTTTCCTTGAGGGCCTGGCCAATGCGCTCGGCCAGGTAGGTCGAGCGATGCTGGCCACCGGTGCAGCCGATGGCGATGGTGACGTAGGCCCGGTTGCTCGCGGCGAAGCGCGGCAGCCATTTGTTCAGGTAGGCGAGGATGTCCTGGTACATCTCCTCGACGTCCGGTTGTGCCGCCAGGTATTCCTGCACTTCCACTTCCAGCCCGGTGTGCTCGCGTAGCTCCGGCTTCCAGTAGGGGTTGGGCAGGCAGCGTACGTCGAACACGAGGTCGGCATCCACCGGCATGCCGCGCTTGAAGCCGAAGGATTCGACCAGGAAGGCGGTGCCCAGTTCGGGCTTGTTCAGCAGGCGCAGCTTGAGGACGTCGCGCAGCTGATAAAGGTTCAGGTTGGTGGTGTTGAGCTTGAGATCGGCCAGGTCGGCGATGGGCGCCAGCAGGTGCGATTCGTCGGCGATGGCTTCGGCCAGGGAACGGCTGTCGCTGGTCAGCGGGTGGCGCCGGCGGGTCTCGGAAAAGCGTTTGAGCAGGGTTTCGTCATCGGCATCGAGGTACAGCACGTCGCACTGGATGTGCTTGTCGCGGGCTTCCTGCAGCAGCTCCGGGAAGCGCTGCAACTGGCTCGGCAGGTTGCGCGCGTCGATGGAGACGGCGACCTGGGGATGCAGCAGCTCGGTGTGCAGCAGCGCGCGCTGGGCCAGGTCCGGAAGGAGGCTGGCCGGCAGGTTGTCGATGCAGTAGAAGCCGTTGTCCTCGAGCACATTGAGCGCGGTGCTCTTGCCCGAGCCGGATCTTCCACTGACGATGATCAGGCGCATGATCAGTGCCCGTTGTTCTGGAAGTCCACGACGATCCGGTACAGGTCCTCGCCGTTGGCGGCGTGACGCAGGCGGTCGCGGACGTCGGAGCGGTCGAGCATGGAGGCGATCTGCCGCAGTAGTTCCAGGTGCTCCTCGGTGGCCGCTTCGGGTACCAGCAGCACGAACACCAGGTCCACCGGCGCGCCGTCGAGGGCGTCGAAGTCTACCGGGTGGTCAAGGTGGAGGATGGCGCTGATGGGCGACTGGCAGCCGGGGAGACGGCAGTGGGGAATGGCGATGCCATTGCCGAAGCCGGTGGAGCCCAGGCGTTCCCGGGCCACCAGGCTGTCGAAGATGTCTTGGGAATCGAAGCCCGGCAGCTCGCGCGCCACCAGGTTGGCGATTTGTTCGAGGACACGTTTCTTGCTGCCGCCCGGCACGTTCACGAGGGAACGGCCGGGGGTCAGGATTTGCTCAAGTCGGATCATAGAGAGGGGTTAACGAACGCCCACACCTTGCTGGCGTTCGAGGTATTTTTCCTTGTGCTTGATCAGTTGGCGGTCGAGCTTGTCGGTGAGCAGGTCGATGGCCGCGTACATGTCTTCATGTTCGGCGCAGGCCACCACTTCGCCTCCGGCGATGTGGAGGGTGGCTTCAATTTTCTGCTTCAGTTTCTCGACCTCCATGATGACCTGAACATTGGTGATCTTGTCGAAGTGGCGCTCCAGCCGGCCAAGTTTCTCGCCGACATAGTCGCGCAGGGCGTCGGTCACATCCAGTTGATGTCCACTGATGTTGACTTGCATACCGCTTTCTCCTTGTTGCCCGTGTGTAAGTGGCAGGTTAGGGGGCCTGCCGCCGGAACACTTTGGCGTGGATCAACGTCACACCAGTCGCTTGCGCTCGCTCGAGGGAGAGATTCCTAGGGACTCCCGGTACTTGGCGACGGTACGACGTGCCACTTGAATGCCCTGTGCCTCCAGTAAACCAGCGATCTTGCTGTCACTCAATGGCTTTTTCGGACTTTCCGCCGCGACCAGTTTCTTGATGATCGCGCGGATCGCCGTGGAGGAGCACTCGCCGCCTTCGGAGGTGCTGACGTGGCTGGAGAAGAAGTACTTCAGCTCGAAGATGCCCCGCGGCGTGTGCATGAACTTCTGCGTGGTGACGCGGGAGATGGTCGATTCGTGCATGCCCACCGCTTCGGCGATGTCATGCAGGACCAGCGGTTTCATCGCCTCCTCGCCGTATTCGAGGAAGCCGCGCTGGTGCTCGACGATCTGCGTCGCCACCTTCATCAGCGTCTCGTTGCGGCTTTGCAGGCTCTTGATGAACCAGCGCGCTTCCTGTAGCTGGTTGCGCATGAAAGTGTTGTCGGCGCTGGAGTCGGCGCGGCGTACCAGGCCCGCGTATTGCGAGTTGACGCGCAGGCGCGGCACCGCTTCCTGGTTCAGCTCCACCAGCCAGCGGTCGTTGTGCTTGCGGACGATGACGTCCGGGACCACGTATTCGGCTTCGCCGGATTCGATCTGCGAGCCGGGGCGCGGGTGCAGCGACTGGATCAGCTCGATGGTTTCGCGCAGCTCGTCTTCCTTGAGCTTCATGCGTCGCATCAGTTGGCTGTAGTCGCGGCTGCCGAGCAGGTCGAGGTGGTCGCTGACCAGGCGGATGGCCTCGGCCAGCAGGTAGGTCTTGGGCGGCATCTGGCGCAGCTGCAGCAGCAGGCATTCGCGCAGGTTGCGCGCGCCGACGCCGGCGGGTTCGAGCTGTTGCACGCGGCGCAGCACGACTTCCACTTCATCCATCTCTACGCCCAATTCGGGATCGATGGAGGCGAGGATGTCGTCGAGGGATTCTTCGAGGTAACCGTCGTCCGTGATGCCGTCGATGATGCTCAGGGCGATCAGGCGGTCGGTATCGGACATCGGCAGGAGGTTGAGCTGCCACAGCAGGTGGCTCTGCAGGCTTTCGCCGGCGGAGGTGCGGGAGGTGAAGTCCCACTCGTCGTCATCGTTGCTGGGCAGGCTGCTGGCACTGGTCTGGTAGATGTCTTCCCAGGCGGTGTCGACCGGCAACTCGTTGGGGATGCGCTCGGCCCACTGGTCCTCGTCGAGGCTGTCGGCGGTGGGCGTAGTGCTTTCCTGGAAGTTGTCCTGGGAACTGCTGCTGGTACCGTTGGCGCCGGACTCTGCGCCGTCCGCCATGGGGTCGCTGTTATCGAAATCCTCGCCTTCTTCCTGGCGCTCCAGCATCGGGTTGGACTCCAGGGCTTCCTGGATTTCCTGTTGGAGGTCCAGCGTGGAGAGCTGGAGCAGTCGGATGGCCTGTTGCAGCTGCGGGGTCATCGTCAGCTGCTGGCCCATCTTGAGGACTAGCGATGGTTTCATGCTGGAACTAGGCACCTTGTTCGCTGGCGCACGGCGCGCCATATCCACGACTACGGACGCCGGAGCGCCGCGAGGAAGCAAATTATATGCCTGAGTTTGGACGCTTTGCCTAGGGGCTGTCGACCTTTCGTTACAACCCGGTTGCGCCAGGCAAGAGCGGGCAGCCGAATACGACGCGCAGCGGCCGGCAAGCCGCGCCACGCTTGGGCAGGAGAGAGGCTGCCGCGCCCAGGCAGGGCGCGGCGCGGGGCCTTACAGGCGGAACTCGTGGCCCAGGTAGACTTCCTTCACCAGGTCGTTGGCGAGGATGCTTTCGGCGCTGCCTTCGGCGATCAGTTGACCGTCGTTGACGATGTACGCCGTTTCGCAGATATCCAGGGTCTCGCGGACGTTGTGGTCGGTGATCAGCACACCGATGCCCTTGGCCTTGAGGTGATGGATGATCTGCTTGATGTCGCCCACGGAGATCGGGTCGACGCCAGCGAAGGGTTCGTCCAGCAGGATGAACTTCGGCGAGCTGGCCAGGGCGCGGGCGATTTCCACGCGGCGGCGTTCACCACCGGACAGGCTCATGCCGAGGTTGTCGCGGATGTGGTGGATGTGGAACTCCTCGAGCAGGCCCTCCAGGGCTTCCTGGCGGCCGGCGCGATCGAGGTCGGCGCGGGTTTCCAGGATGGCGCCGATGTTGTCCGCCACCGACAGCTTGCGGAAGATCGAGGCTTCCTGCGGCAGGTAGCCGATGCCGGCGCGTGCGCGGCCGTGCATGGGCAGGTGGGTGACATCCTGCTCGTCGATGCGCACGACGCCCTGATCGGCGCGAACCAGGCCGACGATCATGTAGAAGCAGGTGGTCTTGCCCGCTCCGTTGGGGCCGAGCAGGCCGACGATCTGCCCGCTATCGATGCTCATGCTGACATCGCGGACGACTTGCCGGCTCTTGTAGCTCTTGGCGAGGTGCTGGGCGGTTAGCGTAGCCATTACTGCGCTTGATCCTGCTTTTTCTTGGGCTGGATGACCATGTCGATACGCGGACGCGGCGTGGTCACCTGGGAGCCGGTGGCGCGGCCTGCGTTGACGATCTGGCGCTGGGTGTCATAGACGATCTTCTCGCCTTCGAAGGTGTTGCCTTCCTGGATCACCTTGGCCTGGTCGATCAGCACCACGCGGTTCTGCGACACGAAGTACTGGATGGTCAGGCCGTAGGCCTGGGTGATCTGCTTGTCCGGCGCCGGCTTCTGCTCGAAGTAGGCGGGCTTGCCGACCGAGGTGACGACCTCGATCTCGCCATCCTTGTTCTGCTTGAGCGTGACGGTGTTGCCGGTCAGCTTCATGCTGCCCTGGGTCACCACCACGTCGCCGCGATAGACCGCTACGCCCTGCTTGTCATCCAGTTCGGCGCTGTCGGCCTGGACGCGGATCGGCTGTTCCCGGTCGGTGGGAAGCGCCCAGGCGGCAGAGCTGCCGATGGCGGCGGCGAGGCTGAAGAGAAGGGGGAGGGTGTTAACGAGCCTCATGCTGACCTCTTACGTTGGACAGCAGGAGCATCCGGCTGTCTTTCAGATACGCTTTCATGCCAACTGCCGTGGTCACACCGTTGGGTTCGGTGATCTTCACGGGTTGGTCAGTCTGCGCATAGTCCTTGTCTGGGAACACCGTCATGCGCGAGGTGTTGAGCAGGAGCGTGCGCTGCTGTGCGTCGGTGCGCGCAACGCGCACGTCGTCGATCAGCTCGACCTGCTTGCCTTCGGGGGCCACTTCGGCGCGAACGCTCTGGACATGCCACGGCTGAGGCTCGTTCTCCCGGTGGAAGAAGAGGTCGGGCGTGGTGACCAGGGTCACGTCGGTTGCTTTCAGGTGTTCGAGTTTGTCGGCGGTCATCTCGTAGGCGAGGGAACCGTCGACGCGGTACTGCACGCTCTTGGCGTTCACCACGTAGAAATCGACAGCGTCGCTGGTCTGCGACTTGAGTTGCCGCTCGTTGAAGTCCAGGCGCACGTTCCAGTAATAGCCGAGGGCGATCAGCAGGATGGCGATCAGGGCGAGCAACAGCTTCTGTTGGAGTGTCTTGGGCATGTTCGGCTCTAGAGGTACGCGTTCTGGGCAGCTTCGAGGTTGCCCTGGGCGCGCAGGATCAGTTCGCAGAACTCGCGGGCGGCGCCTTCGCCGCCACGGGCCTGGGTCACGCCGTCGGCATGCTGGCGCACGAACGCATCGCCGCTGGCGACCGCCATGCCCAGGCCGGCGCGGCGGATGGCCGGCAGGTCGGGTAGATCGTCGCCCAGGTAGGCGACTTCTTCATAGCCTAGACCCAGTTCGGCGAGCAACTCGTCCAGGGCGACCAGCTTGTCTTCGCGGCCCTGGAACAGGTGGTTGATGCCCAGGTTCTTCGCCCGGCGCTCGACCACCGGGCTGGAACGGCCGGTGATGATCGCGGTGCGCACGCCGGAGTTCATCAGCATCTTGATGCCCTGGCCGTCCAGGGTGTTGAACGTCTTGAACTCGCCGCCGTCAGGCAGGAAGTAGAGCTTGCCGTCGGTGAGCACGCCATCGACGTCGAACACCGCCAGGCGGACCGCTTTCGCGCGTTGCAGCAGGTCGGCGGTCATTCAGATGACCCCCGCGCGGGTCAGGTCGTGGACGTGGAGGACGCCGACCGGATGATCCTTGTCGTCGACCACCACGAGCACGTTGATCTTGTGGTCGTCCATGATCTTCAGGGCTTCGGCGGCGAGCATGTCCGGGCGCGCGGTCTTGCCGTGCACGGTCATCACCTGGTCGATGGTCACCTGGCGCACGTCCAGGCCCTTGTCGAGGGTGCGGCGCAGGTCGCCGTCGGTGAAGACCCCGGCCAGACGGCCGTCTTCGCCCAGGATGACGGTCATGCCCAAGCCCTTGCGGGTCATTTCCAGCAGGGCGCCGCTGAGCGACGTGCCCGGGGAAACCTGCGGCAATGCTTCACCCACGTGCATGATGTTTTCCACTTTCAGCAACAATCGACGACCCAGTGCGCCGCCCGGATGCGAGAAAGCGAAGTCTTCGGCGGTGAAGCCGCGGGCTTCCAGCAGGGCGATGGCGAGCGCGTCGCCGATCACCAGGGAAACCGTGGTGGAGGAGGTCGGCGCCAGGTTCAGCGAGCAGGCTTCGTGCTCGACGCTGGCATCCAGGTTGACCGCGGCGGCCTTGGCCAGCGGCGATTCGGCGTTGCCGGTCATGCTGATCAGGGTGATGCCCAGGCGCTTGATCAGCGGCAGCAGGGTGACGATTTCGGCGGTGGAACCGGAGTTGGACAGAGCCAGGACGACGTCGTCCTTGGTGATCATGCCCATGTCGCCGTGGCTGGCTTCGGCCGGATGGACGAAGAAGGACGGCGTGCCGGTGCTGGCCAGGGTGGCGGCGATCTTGCGGGCGATGTGCCCGGATTTGCCCATGCCGACCACGACCACGCGGCCCTTGCAGGCCAGCAGCAGTTCGCAGGCCAGGGAGAAATCGGCGCCGATGCGCGGCAGCAGAGCGTCTACCGAGTCACGCTCGAGGCGGATGGTGCGTTGTGCCGACTGGATGAAATCGTGTTTCTGGCTCATGTTCCAAAGGCGCGGGGCAAAATGAAGTGCGAGATTATAACGGGAAAGCGACGAAGGCTTCATCACTGGCATCTCAATGTTGAGCGCATTTTGCTGAACTGGCCCTTAACGGTGGCTTAGCAGCGCTTGGGGCGCGGCTTCGCGGGGTGTTATAGTTCGCCGCCGTTCGGCCTGCCGCGCCGTGTTCCTGCCGTGTGACAGACGGGGCAACGGACAGCGCCGTGATGAAAGGAGTTCTATGAGCACCAATGACCAATACGCGGTCGAGCTGAAGGGCCTGAGCTTCAAGCGTGGCACGCGTAAGATTTTCGATAACGTGGACATCCGCATTCCGCGCGGCAAGGTCACCGGGATCATGGGGCCCTCGGGGTGTGGCAAGACCACCCTGCTGCGACTGATCGCCGCCCAACTGCGCCCGGCGAGCGGGGAAGTGTGGGTCAACGGCCAGAATCTCCCCACGCTGGGTCGCAGCGACCTGTTCGACATGCGCAAGCAGTTCGGCGTGCTGTTCCAGAGCGGCGCGCTGTTCACCGACCTCGACGTCTTCGAGAACGTGGCCTTCCCGCTGCGGGTGCACACCGAGCTGCCGGAAGACATGATTCGCGACATCGTCCTGATGAAGCTGCAGGCCGTGGGCCTGCGCGGAGCGGTGGAGCTGATGCCGGACGAGCTGTCCGGCGGCATGAAGCGCCGTGTGGCGCTGGCCCGCGCGATTGCGCTGGACCCGCAGATCCTGATGTACGACGAGCCCTTCGTGGGACAGGACCCGATCGCCATGGGCGTACTGGTGCGCCTGATCCGTCTGCTCAACGATGCCCTGGGCATCACCAGCATCGTGGTCTCCCACGACCTGGCGGAAACCGCGAGCATCGCCGACTACATCTATATCGTCGGCGACGGCCGTGTGCTCGGCCACGGGACGCCGGCGGACCTGCAGGGTCTCGACGATCCGCGGGTGCGCCAGTTCATGAAGGGCATCCCGGATGGCCCGGTGCCGTTCCACTATCCTGCTCGCGATTACCGCGCCGACCTGCTGGGAGAACGTTGATGCGCAAGACTTCACCGCTCGAGCGCGTTCGCCTGCTCGGGCGCGCGGGCCTCGATGTCCTCGAGTCGCTGGGCCGTTCGAGCCTGTTCCTGGTGCATGCCATCTTCGGCCGCCGCGTACACAGCGGCGCCTTCCAGTTGCTGGTCAAGCAGCTGTATTCGGTGGGCGTGCTGTCCCTGGCGATCATCGTCGTCTCCGGGCTGTTCATCGGCATGGTGCTGGCCCTGCAGGGCTACAACATCCTGGCGAGCTACGGTTCCGAGCAGGCGGTTGGCCAGATGGTGGCGCTGACGCTGTTGCGTGAACTGGGGCCGGTGGTGACCGGTCTGTTGTTCGCAGGGCGTGCCGGTTCTGCGCTGACCGCCGAGATCGGCAACATGAAATCCACGGAGCAGCTGTCCAGCCTGGAGATGATCGGCGTCGACCCGCTCAAGTACATCATCGCGCCGCGCCTGTGGGCCGGCTTCATCTCGATGCCGCTGCTGGCAGCTATCTTCAGTGTCGTCGGCATCTGGGGCGGAGCCCTGGTCGCCGTGGACTGGCTGGGTGTGTATGACGGTTCGTACTGGTCGAACATGCAGAACAGCGTGCAGTTCACCAAGGACATTCTCAATGGCGTGATCAAGAGCGTGGTGTTCGCCTTCGTCGTGACCTGGATCGCCGTGTTCCAGGGGTATGACTGCGAACCCACCTCCGAAGGGATCAGCCGCGCCACCACCCGTACCGTTGTGTATGCCTCCCTGGCCGTGCTGGGGCTGGACTTCATCCTGACCGCCTTGATGTTTGGAGACTTCTGATGCAAACCCGCACCCTGGAAATCGGTGTAGGCCTGTTCATTCTGGCCGGCCTGCTGGCCCTGCTGCTGCTGGCCCTGCGTGTCAGCGGACTGACCATCGGCAATTCGGGCGATACCTACAAGCTGTACGCCTATTTCGACAATATCGCCGGTGTCACCGTGCGCGGTAAGGTCACCATGGCGGGCGTCACCATCGGCAAGGTCACCGCGGTGGACCTGGACCATGACAGCTATCGTGGTCGTGTGACCATGGAGATCAACCGTCAGGTCAACAACCTGCCGGACGACTCGACCGCCTCCATCCTGACCGCCGGCCTGCTCGGCGAGAAATACATCGGCATCAGCGTCGGTGGTGATGAAGAGCTGCTCAAGGACGGCGATACCATCAAGGACACCCAGTCGGCACTCGTGCTGGAAGACCTGATCGGCAAGTTCCTGCTGAATTCGGTCAACAAAGACGACTCGAAGAAATGAGGACTCATTCCATGTTGAAAACCTTGCGCCGTGGCTTCCTGGTTCTGCTCGCGATCCTGCCGCTGTTCGCCCAGGCCGAGCAGACCGCTCAGCAGGTCGTGCAGCAGACCGTCGACAGCCTGCTGTCGGACCTGAAAACCAACAAGGCCAGCTACAAGGCCAATCCCCAGGCGTTCTACGACACCCTGAACCGCATCCTCGGCCCGGTAGTGGACTCCGAGGGCATCGCCAAGGGCGTGATGACCGTCAAGTATTCGCGCCAGGCCACCCCGGAGCAGGTTAAGCGCTTCGAGGAAACCTTCAAGAACAGCCTGTTCCAGTTCTACGGCAACGCGCTGCTGGAATACGACAACCAGGACATCCGCGTGCTGAACACCGGCAAGCAGGAGCAGGACCGCGCTTCGGTGAACATGGAAGTGGTGGGCAGCAGCGGCGCCATCTATCCGGTGCAGTACACCATGGTCAACCAGGGCGGCACCTGGCGCCTGCGTAACGTGATCATCAACGGCATCAACATCGGCAAGCTGTTCCGTGACCAGTTCGCCGATTCCATGCAGAAGAACCGCAATGATCTGGAAGCCACCATCGCCGGGTGGGGCCAGGTAGTCGCCAAGGCCAAGGACGCTGCCAAGGGCCAGCCGGAAGGCGGCGCTGAATGAGCCAGGGCGATATCTCGGAGCGTTCCGAGGGCGAACTGGCCCTGGTCGGCGTGCTGGATTACAGCACCGGCCCCGCGTTGCGCGAGAAGGGCGCCCGGCTGATTTCCGCCAGCAAGGCAACGGCGCTGCGCGTGGATTGCTCCGGGGTGGAACACTCCAGCAGCGTCGGATTGTCGCTGCTGCTGTCCTATACCCGCGATGCGCGCAAGGCCGGCAAGACGCTGCAGATCGCCGGCCTGCCCAAGGACATGCAGGAAATCGCCAAGGTGGGCGAGCTCCTGGAGATCCTGCCGTTACAACATTGAAACAATGAGAAGCCCTCCGTCCGCGACTTCCCCTGCCGGGGTTCGCAGGCGGGGGGCTTTTTTGTATCATGGCCGACCCGCGCGCGTAGGGCGCCGAACGAGGTTGAGCATGCAGGCCGTAGAAGTCAAAAACTTCCTGGAATCGAAACTGCCAGGTACCCAGATCGAAGTGGAAGGCGAAGGCTGCAATTTCCAGCTGAACCTGATCAGCGACGAGCTCGCCGGCCTGAGCCCGGTCAAGCGCCAGCAACAAGTCTATGCCCACCTGAACGAGTGGATCGCCTCGGGCGCCATCCATGCCGTCACCATGAAATTCTTCAGCCGCGCCGCCTGGGCCGAGCGTTCCTGAGCCCACGGGGAAAATAGCAATGGATAAACTGATCATTACCGGCGGCACTCGTCTCGATGGCGAGATCCGCATCTCCGGCGCGAAGAACTCGGCGCTGCCGATCCTCGCCGCCACCCTGCTGGCCGACACCCCGGTGACCGTCTGCAACCTGCCGCACCTGCACGACATCACCACCATGATCGAGCTGTTCGGTCGCATGGGCGTGCAGCCGATCATCGACGAGAAGCTCAACGTCGAAGTCGACGCCAGCACCATCAAGACTCTGGTGGCGCCGTACGAGCTGGTCAAGACCATGCGGGCGTCGATCCTCGTGCTTGGCCCGATGGTGGCCCGCTTCGGTGAAGCCGAAGTCGCGCTGCCCGGCGGCTGCGCCATCGGTTCGCGTCCGGTGGACCTGCACATCCGCGGGCTGGAAGCCATGGGCGCGCAGATCACCGTCGAAGGCGGCTACATCAAGGCCAAGGCTCCGGCTGGCGGCCTGCAGGGCGCGCACTTCTTCTTCGATACCGTCAGCGTGACCGGTACCGAGAACATTATGATGGCCGCCGCGCTGGCCAATGGTCGTTCCGTGCTGGAAAACGCCGCGCGCGAGCCCGAAGTCGTCGACCTGGCCAACTTCATCAACGCCATGGGCGGTGATGTGCAGGGCGCCGGTACCGATACCATCGTGATCAACGGCGTCAAAAGCCTGGGTGGCGGCGCCAAGTACAGCGTCATGCCCGACCGCATCGAGACCGGCACCTACCTGGCCGCTGCCGCGGCTACCGGTGGCCGCGTCAAGCTCAAGGACACCGATCCGACCATCCTCGAGGCCGTGCTGGCCAAGCTGGTCGAAGCGGGCGCGCACATCACCACCGGCAGCAACTGGATCGAGCTGGACATGAAGGGCAACCGGCCGAAGGCGGTGAACATCCGCACCGCGCCGTACCCGGCATTCCCCACCGACATGCAGGCGCAGTTCATTTCCCTGAACGCCATCGCCGAAGGCACCGGCGCGGTCATCGAGACCGTGTTCGAGAACCGCTTCATGCACGTCTACGAAATGAACCGCATGGGCGCGCAGATCCTGGTCGAAGGCAACACCGCCATCGTTACCGGCGTTCCGCAGCTCAAGGGCGCCCCGGTCATGGCAACCGACCTGCGTGCTTCCGCCAGCCTGGTGATCGCTGCCCTGGTCGCTGAAGGCGACACCCTGATCGACCGCATCTACCACATCGACCGTGGCTACGAGTGCATCGAAGAGAAACTGCAACTGCTCGGGGCGAAGATTCGCCGCGTACCGGGCTAGGGCTGAGGCAGACAATGCTGACGATTGCCCTGTCCAAGGGCCGGATCCTCGACGACACCCTGCCGCTGCTCGCGGCGGCAGGCATCGTGCCGACCGAGAATCCGGACAAGAGCCGCAAGCTGATCATCCCCACCACCCTCGATGACGTGCGCCTGCTGATCGTGCGCGCCACCGACGTGCCGACCTATGTCGAGCACGGCGCCGCCGACCTCGGCGTGGCGGGCAAGGACGTGCTCATGGAGTACGGTGGCCAGGGCCTTTACGAGCCGCTGGACCTGAAGATCGCCAACTGCAAGCTGATGACCGCCGGTGCGGTCGGGGCGCCGGAGCCCAAGGGGCGCCTGCGCGTGGCCACCAAGTTCGTCAATGTCGCCAAGCGCTACTACGCCGAACAGGGCCGCCAGGTCGACGTGATCAAGCTGTACGGCTCCATGGAGCTGGCACCGCTGGTCGGCCTCGCCGACAAGATCATCGACGTGGTCGATACCGGCAATACCCTGCGCGCGAACGGCCTGGAGCCCCAGGAACTGATCGCGCACATCAGCTCGCGCCTGGTGGTGAACAAGGCTTCGATGAAGATGCAGCATGCGCGCATCCAGGCCCTGATCGACACCCTGCGCGAAGCGGTGGAGTCTCGACACCGGGCGTAACCCTTAGCGCGGCCTTCTCGCCGCGCCGTGACCGCCATGGATGGCGGGAATGCCGAAAACGCAGGAGCAGCTTTTCGGCCCTATCCGTGTCATAGCCAAATTTTCTCGGGTGCCCGCACGGAAGGCTTGATAGTCTTGCGGCGCCCGAGATCACGCCAATTAAAGAGGCCAGCTATGACCGCACCCTTCGCACTCCGTCGACTCAACGCCGCCGATCCGGACTTCGCGCGTCATCTGGACCATCTGCTCTCCTGGGAAAGCGTGTCCGACGAGTCGGTGAACCAGCGCGTGCTGGACATCATCGCTGACGTGCGCCAGCGCGGTGACGCCGCCGTGGTGGAGTTCACCCAGCGTTTCGATGGCGTCGACGCCACATCCATGGCCGACCTGATCCTGCCGCGCGAGCGCCTGGAACTGGCCCTGACCCGCATCACCCCGGCCCAGCGCGAGGCGCTGGAGATCGCCGCCGGGCGCGTGCGCAGCTACCACGAGAAGCAGAAGCAGGACTCCTGGCGCTACACCGAAGCCGACGGCACCGTGCTCGGCCAGCAGGTCACCCCGCTGGATCGCGCCGGCCTGTATGTGCCTGGCGGCAAGGCGTCCTACCCGTCGTCCGTGCTGATGAACGCCATTCCGGCCAAGGTCGCCGGCGTCGCCGAAGTGGTGATGGTGGTGCCGACCCCGCGCGGCGAGATCAATGAAATCGTCCTGGCCGCCGCCTGCATCGCCGGCGTCGATCGCGTCTTCACCATTGGCGGCGCCCAGGCCGTGGCCGCGCTGGCCTACGGCACCGAGAGCGTGCCGCAGGTGGACAAGATCGTCGGCCCGGGCAATATCTACGTCGCCACCGCCAAGCGCCACGTGTTCGGCCAGGTGGGTATCGACATGATCGCCGGCCCGTCCGAAATCCTCGTGGTCTGCGATGGCGGCACCGATCCGGACTGGATCGCCATGGACCTGTTCTCCCAGGCCGAGCACGACGAGGACGCCCAGTCGATCCTGGTCAGCCCCGACGCCGCCTTCCTGGACAAGGTCGCCGCCAGCATCGAGAAGCTGCTGCCGACCATGGAGCGCGCCGAGATCATCCGCACTTCGCTGACCAACCGCGGCGCGCTGATTCATGTGGCCGACCAGGAGCAGGCCTGCCAGGTCGCCAACCGCATCGCGCCGGAGCACCTGGAGCTGTCCGTGGCCGACCCGGAAAGCTGGCTGCCGAAGATCCGCCACGCCGGCGCCATCTTCATGGGCCGCTACACCGCCGAGGCGCTGGGCGATTACTGCGCCGGCCCGAACCACGTGCTGCCGACTTCCGGCACGGCGCGCTTCTCCTCGCCGCTGGGCGTGTACGACTTCCAGAAGCGCTCCTCGATCATCTTCTGCTCCGCGCCGGGCGCTTCCGAGCTGGGCAAGACCGCTTCGATCCTGGCCCGTGGCGAGTCGCTGACCGCCCACGCGCGCAGCGCCGAGTTCCGCATCCTTGACGCTAAGAGTGAGTAACCCATGAGCAAATTCTGGAGTCCCTTCGTCAAGGAACTGGTGCCCTACGTTCCGGGCGAGCAGCCGAAGCTGGCCAAGCTGGTCAAGCTCAACACCAACGAGAACCCCTACGGCCCATCGCCGAAGGTGGTCGCCGCGATCCAGGCCGAGCTGAACGACACGCTGCGCCTGTACCCGGACCCGAATGCGGATCGCCTCAAGCAGACCATCGCCCAGTACCACGGCGTGAAGCCCTCCCAGGTCTTCGTCGGCAACGGTTCGGACGAGGTCCTGGCACACGCCTTCCACGCGCTGTTCCAGCACGGCAAGCCGCTGCTGTTCCCCGACGTGACCTACAGCTTCTACCCGGTCTACTGCGGCCTCTACGGCATCGACTTCGAAGCGCTGCCGCTGGACGAGCAGTTCCAGATCCGCGTCGAGGATTACGCGCGCCCGAACGGCGGCATCATCTTCCCCAACCCCAACGCGCCCACTGGTTGCCTGCTGCCGCTCGAGGCCATCGAACGCCTGCTGCAAGCGAGCCCGGACAGCGTGGTACTGGTGGATGAGGCCTATGTCGATTTCGGTGGCGAGACGGCGATTTCCCTGGTCAACCGTTACCCGAACCTGCTGGTGGCGCAGACCCTGTCCAAGTCGCGTTCGCTGGCGGGCCTGCGGGTCGGCTTCGCGGTCGGCCACGAGGACCTGATCGAAGCGCTGGAGCGGGTGAAGAACAGCTTCAACTCCTACCCGCTGGACCGCCTGGCCCTGGCTGGCGCGGTGGCGTCCTTCGAGGACCAGGCCTACTTCGAGCAGACCTGCAACGCGGTTATCCACAGCCGCGACAAGCTGGTGGCTGAGCTCAAGACCCTGGGCTTCGACGTGCTGCCGTCGGCGGCGAACTTCATCTTCGCCCGCCACCCGCAGCGCGACGGTGCCGAGTTGGCCGCGGCGCTGCGCGAGGAGGGCGTGATCGTGCGTCACTTCAAGCAGCAGCGGATCAACCAGTTCCTGCGCATCAGCATTGGCACCGAGGAGCAGAACCAGGCGCTGCTGGATGCGTTGCGCCTGAAGCTGTAAGCCATTCGCGGAAATGAAAACGGCGCCCTCGGGCGCCGTTTTTCATTGCGGATCAGTTGGCGTTGGGGGCCGGCGGCGGACGCAGGCCGACTTCGGCGTTGAGCGTCACCGGCTTGCCGTTGCGCAGCACTTCGATGGTGATCTTCTCGCCCGGCTTGGTACGCGCGACCTGGTTCATCGAGCGGCGGCCATCGCTGGCGGCCTCGCCATCGATGTTCAGGATGATGTCGCCCGGCAGCAGGCCGCCCTTGGCCGCGGGGCCGTCGCGGTAGACGCCGGCAACGACGATGCCGGCCTTGTCCTTGAGATCGAAGGATTCGGCCAGTTCCGGCGTCAGCGGCTGCACTTCGACGCCGAGCCAGCCTCGAATCACCTGGCCGTGCTCGATGATCGACTGCATGACTTCCAGCGCCAGCTTGGTCGGGATGGCGAAGCCGATGCCCTGGGAGCCGCCGGATTTGGAGAAGATCGCGGTGTTGATGCCGATCAGGTTGCCGTTGGCGTCCACCAGCGCACCGCCGGAGTTGCCCGGGTTGATCGCGGCGTCGGTCTGGATGAAGTCCTCGTAGGTGTTCAGGCCCAGCTGGTTGCGCCCGGTGGCGCTGATGATGCCCATGGTGACGGTCTGGCCGACGCCGAAGGGGTTGCCGATGGCCAGGCACACGTCGCCGGTGCGGATGCCATCTGAGCGGCCGAGCATGATCGAGGGCAGGTCCTTGAGGTCGATCTTCAGGACCGCGAGGTCGGTTTCCGGATCGCTGCCCACCAGGCGGGCGATGGTCTCGCGGCCATCGCGTAGGGCCACGACGATCTGGTCGGCCCCGGCGGTCACGTGGTTGTTGGTCAGCAGGTAGCCTTCGGGGCTCATGATCACCGCCGAACCCAGGCTGGACTCCATGCGCTTCTGCTGCGGCAGGTTATCCCCGAAGAAGCGCCGGAACAGCGGGTCGTCGAGCATCGAGTTGTTCGGCTTGCTGACCATCTTGGTGGTGTACAGGTTGGCCACGGCCGGCGACGAGCGGGTCACGGCATCGGCGTAGCTGACCGGGCCCTGTTGCAGGCGGCTGAGCAGCGGGGCTTGTTGCAGGTGCACTTCCTGCTGCGGAAGGCCGACCCATTGCGGGTTATGCTGGATGATCAGCAGCGCCAAGAGGACGCCAACCAGCACGGGCCAGCCGAGAAAACGCAGGGCCTTCAGCATCGAAGAAAATCCTTGGGGTTGCTTGGCCGGGGGAGGGCCGATAGGGTGGCGGCCATTATACGGGCGGCGAGCCAAGAAAATAGACGCTCGCAGCCGATGTTGGAGGAATTTCGATGGCAATCGCACTGAGCACGCTGGTCGAGGAAGCGGACCGTTTCCTCGAGGCGGCGAAGATCCAGGATTACTGCCCCAATGGCCTGCAGGTCGAGGGCCGGCCGCAGGTGCGCCGGATCGTTTCCGGGGTCACCGCCAGCCAGGCATTGCTGGATGCGGCCGTGGCGGCGGACGCCGATGTGGTGCTGGTCCACCATGGCTACTTCTGGAAAGGCGAGGACGCCCGCGTGGTGGGCATGAAGCAGCGTCGCCTGAAGACCCTGCTGACCAACGACATCAGCCTGCTGGCCTATCACCTGCCGCTGGACCTGCATGCCGACGTGGGCAACAACGTGCAGCTTGGCCGCCAGCTCGGCTTCGAGATCGAAGGCCCGCTGGAGCCGGGCAACCCGCGTTCCATCGTGCTGGTCGGCTCGCTGGCCGAGCCCATGCTGCCGAGCGATCTGGCGCGCCATGTGCGCGATGTGCTGGGCCGAGAACCGCTGTTGGTGGATGGTGGCCAGCCGATTCGCCGCATCGCCTGGTGCACCGGTGGCGCCCAGGGTTACATCGACCAGGCCATTGCCGCCGGCGTCGATGCCTACCTCACCGGGGAAGTCTCCGAGCAGACCGTGCACAGCGCCCGCGAGAACGGCATCAGCTTCATTGCCGCCGGGCACCACGCGACCGAACGCTATGGCGTGCAGGCCCTGGGCGACTATCTGGCCAAGCGCTTCGCCATCGAGCACCTGTTCATCGATTGCCCGAACCCGGCCTGATCCTTCGGCCCGGCAATCTTCGTGTAGGAGCGAGCGTGCTCGCGAACCCTGGCCGTGTGACTGGGGCTGTTCGCGAGCGAGCTCGCTCCTGCAGGTGAAACTCGATCCTCGCGGCAACGAAAAAGGCCGGCTCACTGAGCCGGCCTTTTTGCGTGTGCCTCAGCGGTAGCCGTGGCGCTGGCGATCGACCGCCTTGCCCAATTCCCACACCGCCATGGCGTAGTGGGTGCTGTGGTTGTAGCGGGTAATCACATAGAAGTTCGGCAGGCCGTACCAGTACTGGTAGGTGTTGCCCATGTCCAGGCGCAGCAGGCTCGCGGTCTTGTGGTTGCCCAGGGAGCCCTGGGGTTGCAGCCCGGCGCTCGCCAGCACGCCGATGGGGTATTGGGTCTTGAAGCCGTCTTCCAGCGAGCGGGCCTGGCCTATGGCGGGGATGGCCACCGGGTCGCCGGTGACCCAGCCGTGCTGCTTGAAGTAATTGGCCACGCTGCCGATGGCGTCGCGCGGGTTCCACAGGTCGCGGTGGCCGTCTCCGTCGAAGTCCACCGCGTACTTGGTGAACGAGGAGGGCATGAACTGCCCGTAGCCCATGGCGCCGGCATAGGAGCCGCGCATCTCCAGCGGGTTGTCGCCTTCCTTGCGCGCCTGCAGGAGGAACTGTTCCAGTTCGCCGCTGAAGAAATCGGCGCGCCGCGGGTAGGAGAACGACAAGGTGGCCAGCGCGTCGATGATCCGTGTCTTGCCCATTACACGGCCCCATCGGGTTTCCACGCCGATGATGCCGACGATGATTTCCGGCGGCACGCCATAGGTGCGCGAAGCGCGCTGCAGGTCGGCCTCGTATTCGTCCCAGAATTGCACGCCCTTCTGCACGTTGTCCGGGGTGAGGAACTTCTTCCGGTAGCGCAACCAGGCGCCGTTCGGGCCGCTGGGGGCGGTGTAGGTGGGCGCCTGGCGGTCCATCAGGCGGATGACCCAGTCGAGTTCGCGGGTCTGGGCGAACAGGTCCTGCAGGTCCTGGCGGTTGAAATTGTGCTGGCTCACCATGCGGTCGATGAAGCGCTGGGCATTGGCATTGCCGGCGAAGTCGCCGCGCAGCGGGGTGATCGGTTGCACCGAGCCGAATGCCGGGTGGGCGCTGGGAGTGATCAGGGTCGGTGTCTTCGGCTTCTGGGCCGGCTGTGGAGCGGGAGTCGGTTTGCTGCTGCACGCGGAAACGAAGAGGAGCAAAGGCAGGACAAAAGCGATGCGGCGCATGGGAAATCTTCTGGGGAGGAAAACGTGCCGCTATGCTAGCGCAGTGCCGGCTGGGCACAAGCCGGGAGCGCATCCTGGAAGCGGCTGACTCTGTTGCAGGAAAAGTCCCGGCGATATTTCGTTCCAGCACCCGTCCAGTCACCCTTCGGACGCGCGCCAAAAGCCGTTTTCGCACTGAGCGCGTATGGCTATATCGGTATATTTTTTCGGTATAACCCGCCATCCGGTTAGAGCCTTGCGCTGTGATAGAGTGCGCGCTCGTCTACGGCCCGCCGGCCGTCCATAAGCAATTCCGTGAGTAGCCATGGTCGACAAACTGACGCATCTGAAACAGCTGGAGGCCGAGAGCATCCACATCATCCGCGAGGTCGCCGCCGAGTTCGACAACCCGGTGATGCTGTACTCGATCGGCAAGGACAGCGCGGTGATGCTCCACCTCGCGCGCAAGGCTTTCTTCCCCGGCAAGCTGCCGTTCCCGGTGATGCATGTCGACACCCGCTGGAAATTCCAGGAGATGTACAAGTTCCGCACCAAGATGGTCGAGGAACTGGGCCTGGACCTGATCACCCACATCAACCCCGATGGCGTGGCGCAGGACATCAACCCCTTCACTCACGGTAGCGCCAAGCACACCGACATCATGAAGACCGAAGGCCTGAAGCAGGCCCTCGACAAGTACGGCTTCGACGCCGCCTTCGGTGGTGCCCGCCGCGACGAAGAGAAGTCCCGCGCCAAGGAGCGCGTCTACTCCTTCCGCGACAGCAAGCACCGCTGGGACCCGAAGAACCAGCGTCCGGAACTGTGGAACGTGTACAACGGCAAGGTGAAGAAGGGCGAGTCGATCCGCGTCTTCCCGCTGTCGAATTGGACCGAGCTGGACATCTGGCAATACATCTACCTGGAACAGATCCCGATCGTGCCGCTGTACTTCGCCGAAGAACGCGAAGTCATCGAAATGAACGGCTCGCTGATCATGATCGACGACGAGCGCATCCTCGAGCACCTCACGCCCGAGCAGAAGGCCAGCATCCAGAAGAAGATGGTGCGTTTCCGTACCCTGGGCTGCTACCCGCTGACCGGCGCGGTGGAATCCACCGCTACCACGTTGCCGGAAATCATCCAGGAAATGCTGCTGACGCGGACTTCCGAACGCCAGGGCCGGGTCATCGACCACGATGCCGCAGGCTCGATGGAAGAAAAGAAACGTCAGGGCTACTTCTAAGGTTCTCGCACCATGTCGCATCAATCCGATCTGATCAGCGAGGACATCCTCGCCTACCTGGCCCAGCACGAGCGCAAGGAACTGCTGCGCTTCCTCACCTGCGGCAACGTCGACGACGGCAAGAGCACCCTGATCGGGCGCCTGCTGCATGATTCCAAGATGATCTACGAGGACCACCTCGAGGCCATCACCCGCGATTCGAAGAAAGTCGGCACCACCGGCGACGACGTCGACCTGGCGCTGCTGGTCGACGGCCTCCAGGCCGAGCGCGAGCAGGGCATCACCATCGACGTGGCGTACCGCTACTTCAGCACCGCCAAGCGCAAGTTCATCATTGCCGACACCCCCGGCCATGAGCAGTACACCCGCAACATGGCCACCGGCGCGTCCACCTGCGATCTGGCCATCATCCTGATCGACGCCCGCTACGGCGTGCAGACCCAGACCCGCCGGCACAGCTTCATCGCGTCCCTGCTGGGCATCAAGCACATCGTCGTGGCCATCAACAAGATGGACCTCAAGGGCTTCGACGAGGGCGTGTTCGAGCAGATCAAGGCCGACTACCTGCAGTTCGCCGACAAGATCAACCTGAAGACCAACTCTTTGCACTTCGTGCCGATGTCGGCGCTGAAGGGCGACAACGTGGTCAACAAGTCCGAGCGCTCGCCGTGGTACACCGGCCAGTCGCTGATGGAAATCCTCGAGACCGTGGAAGTCGCGGGTGATCGCAACCTCGACGACATGCGCTTCCCGGTGCAGTACGTCAACCGCCCGAACCTGAACTTCCGCGGCTTTGCCGGCACCCTGGCGAGCGGCATCGTGCGCAAGGGCGATGAAGTCGTGGCCCTGCCGTCGGGCAAGGGCAGCAAGGTCAAGTCCATCGTCACCTTCGAAGGCGAGCTGGAGCAGGCCGGCCCGGGCCAGGCCATCACCCTGACCCTGGAAGACGAGATCGACGTTTCCCGCGGCGACATGCTGGTGCACGCCGACAACCGCCCGCAGGTAACCGACGGCTTTGACGCCATGCTGGTGTGGATGGCTGAAGAGCCGATGCTGCCGGGCAAGAAATACGACATCAAGCGCGCCACCAGCTATGTGCCGGGCTCGATCCCGAGCATCACCCACAAGGTGGACGTGAACACCCTGGAAGAGACCGCCGCCAGCGAACTCAAGCTCAACGAGATCGCCCGCGTGAAGGTCAGCCTGGATGCGCCCATCGCACTGGACGGCTACGACCAGAACCGCACCACCGGCGCCTTCATCGTCATCGACCGGCTGACCAATGGCACCGTCGGCGCCGGCATGATCATCGCCGCCCCGCAGGCGGGCCACGGCTCGGCCACCCACCACGGTGCCAATGCCCATGTCGCCCGTGAAGAGCGTGCCGCGCGCTTCGGCCAGCAACCGGCCACCGTGCTGTTCAGCGGCCTCTCCGGCGCCGGCAAGAGCACCCTGGCCTACGCCGTGGAGCGCAAGCTGTTCGACATGGGCCGTGCGGTCTACGTGCTGGATGGCCAGAACCTGCGCCATGACCTGAACAAGGGCCTGCCGCAGGACCGCGCCGGTCGCACCGAGAATTGGCTGCGCACCGCCCATGTGGCGCGTCAGTTCAACGAGGCCGGCCTGATCAGCCTGTGCGCCTTCGTCGCCCCGAGCGCCGAGGGCCGCGAGCGCGCCAAGTCGCTGATCGGCGCCGAGCGCCTGGTCACCGTCTACGTCCAGGCGTCCCCGCAGGTCTGCCGCGAACGCGACCCGCAGGGCCTGTACGCTGCCGGCCAGGACAACATTCCGGGCGAGTCCTTCCCCTACGACGTGCCGCTGGATGCCGATCTGGTGATCGACACCCAGAGCCAGTCGGTGGAAGAGGGCGTCAAGGCTGTTCTCGACCTGCTCCGCCAGCGCGGCGCGATCTGATCGCTCAGCGTTGACGAAAAGCCCCGCAGATGCGGGGCTTTTTCTTTTCCGATTCCCGACAACCCCGGCGCTTACCGCGGAAGCGCCTGCTTGTGTAGGAGCGGACCTTGTCCGCGAAATCCGGACATTTCATTCCAGGATGTCCGGCTATGTCCCATCCCGCTTTTCCTGAACTTCCAGGCCATCGCGCATTGCGCAAAGGCCGTTGTCTATCCCTGGCTATGTCTATCTGCTCACAGCGACCACGGAGCAACGTATTCCGCTATTTGCGGACTTCAAGACGGCCTGCGTTGCATCGTCGATGTTTACCCGACGTTCTGTGATTGGACGGAACAGGCTGCTCGCCTGGGTGTTGATGCAGGACCATGTTCATTGGCTGCTGGAGTTGGGCGTGGGGGAGGATCTAGCCAGGTCGGTGGGACGTATGAAGGCTGTCAGTGCGCGAGAGGTTCGTCGGTCGACGGGATAGCAGGGGGCCGTTTGGACACGGGCGTTTCATGATCGGATGTTGCGCCGGGAGGAGGATCTGGTTGCGGTTGCCCGTTACGTCGTGAGCAATCCGCTGCGTGCGGGATTGGTCAGAACGGTGAGGGAGTATTCCTTTTGGGATGCGGCGTGGTTGTGAGGATTTCGCGGACAAGGTCCGCTCCTACGGGAGCAGTTCGGTTCCCATGAAAAAGCCCCGCCGAGGCGGGGCTTTTTCTAAGGAGTCGAGACTCAGTACTTGCTCTTCAGCCCGTACGTCTCATCCAGCGTGCCCGGCCCTTCGCTGGGCTTGGGGGCGTAGTCGCGCGGTGCTTCGTTGTTTGCCGGCGGGGTCAGGCGCTCGCGGCGCTCGGGGTACTCGTCGGCGTGCAGGGCGGCCAGCAGGCGCTGCTTGGTCTGTTCGTCCAGGGCCAGGCGCTCGGCGCCCTCGGACAGGTGTTCCTGTACATCCTGATAGCTCTGGGTGAGCTTCTTCATCAGGCTGGCGGAGGTGCTGAAGTGGGTCACCACTTCGCGCTGGTAGCTGTCGAAACGATCCTGCATGTCATCCACCTGACGCTGCAGCTTGTTCGGCGCGGCGTTGGGCAGCAGGCGGGCGATCAGGAAGCCGATGCCGACCCCGACGATCAGGGCGAGTAGCGGCAGCAACCAGGTGGTGAGGGACTGTTCCACGCGAATCCTTCCTCTATAGACGGCTTTGCTTTACGTTAGCGGCTTGCACCTGTGCTTGTATACCGTGGCGAACGCTTCGCCGCCTGCGCAGGTATTGAGCTAGACGAGACGACCCGCCACGGGGTCACGGAGCTGTTGTTTGACCACCCGCGAAATCCCTCTGTTCCTCGACGGCCCCGACGGCCAGCTGGAAGCCCTGCACCTCGCCACGCCTGACGCCCGGGGCGTCGCGCTGATCTGCCACCCGCACCCGTTGTTCGCCGGCACCATGCAGAACAAGGTGGTCGCCACCCTGCAGCGCGCCGCGCGGGATGCAGGATACGCCACCCTGCGTTTCAATTTTCGTGGCGTGGGTCAGAGCGCCGGCAGTTATGCCGAGGGCCGCGGCGAGATCGACGATGCGCTGGCCGCCGCGCACTGGCTCGCCGAGCAACATCCGGGGCTGCCGTTGACGCTGATGGGCTTCTCCTTCGGCTCCTGCGTGGCGGGCAACGCCGCCGAGCGCCTGGAAGACCAGGGCGCCGAGCTCGCGCAACTGTTCATGCTGGCCCCGCCGGTCGAACGCTTCGACGTCGACCTGCCCGAGCGCTGCCCGCTCACGGTGATCCAGCCGGAGGCCGACGAAGTGGTCACGCCCGAGCGCGTGTATGCCTGGAGCGCCGAGCTGAGCAAGCCCCATGAGCTGATCCGCATGCCCGAGTGCAGCCATTTCTTCCACGGCAAGCTGATCGAGCTCAAGGACCTGATACAGGCCCGGCTCGCCTAGCCCGCCCAGCCGCGATACCATCCGGCCCGCCATTTCATTTGTGTTGATTCCTGGATTCCCATGACGACCCGTATCCTGACCGGCATCACCACCACCGGTACTCCGCACCTGGGCAACTACGCCGGCGCCATCCGCCCGGCCATCGTCGCCAGCCGCGATCCGCAGGCAGATTCCTTCTACTTCCTGGCCGACTACCACGCGCTGATCAAGTGCGATGACCCGGCGCGCATCCAGCGTTCGCGCCTGGAGATCGCCGCCACCTGGCTGGCCTGCGGCCTGGATGCGGACAAGGCGACCTTCTATCGCCAGTCCGATATTCCCGAAATCCCCGAACTGACCTGGCTGCTCACCTGCGTCAGCGCCAAGGGTCTGCTCAACCGCGCCCACGCCTACAAGGCCTCGGTGGACAAGAACGTCGAGGCCGGCGAAGACCCGGACGCCGGCGTCACCATGGGCCTGTACAGCTACCCGGTGTTGATGGCCGCGGACATCCTGATGTTCAACGCCCACAAGGTGCCGGTTGGCCGCGACCAGATCCAGCACGTGGAGATGGCCCGCGACATCGGCCAGCGCTTCAACCACCTGTTCGGCAACGGCAAGGAACTGTTCACCCTGCCCGAGGTGGTGATCGAGGAAGACGTGGCGACCCTGCCGGGCCTGGACGGGCGCAAGATGTCCAAGAGCTACGACAACACCATCCCGCTGTTCGGCAGCGCCAAGCAGCTCAAGGATGCCGTGGCGCGCATCGTCACCGACTCCCGTGCGCCGGGCGAGCCGAAGGATCCGGACAACTCGCACCTGTTCACGCTCTACCAGGCCTTCTCCACCCGCGAGCAGGAGGTTGCGTTCCGCGCCGAGCTGCTCGGTGGCCTGGCCTGGGGCGAAGCCAAGCAGCGCCTGTTCGAGCTGCTCGACAACGAGCTGGGCGAGGCCCGCGAGCGCTACCACGCGCTGATCACCCGTCCGGCCGACCTGGAAGACATCCTCCTGGCCGGCGCCGCCAAGGCGCGCCGCATTGCCACCCCGTTCCTCGGCGAGCTGCGCGAGGCCGTTGGCCTGCGCTCGTTCCGCGAGCAGGTGCAGGTGGCGACCGAGGGCAAGAAGAAAGCCGCCAAGGCTGCGCGCTTCGTCAGCTTCCGCGAGGACGACGGTTTCCGCTTCCGTCTGCTCGATGCCGCTGGCGAGCAACTGCTGCTGTCCATCGCCTTCGCTGACGGCAAGGCCGCCGGCCAGGTGACCAAGCGCCTGCAATCCGAGGCGCTGGATCTGCACGCCGAGCTGAACGCCTTCAGCGTGCGCCTGGATGGCGAAGCCGTGGCCTACAGCCCGGAGTTCTCCACCGACGCGGAACGCGACGCCGCCATGCAGCGTCTGCGCGAGGCCCTCGCTCCCCAGGAGTGACGGCCCTGGCTGGCCGGTCCGACTACCGGCCAATTGCCAAGCAACGGGGGCGCGGCTAAAGTGTGCGCCCCCGTTTTCGTTGCCTTGCTACCGATCATGACGCCTCTTCAGCGCTACCAGGAAGACCTCAAACGCCCCGATTTCTTCCACGACGCCGCCCAAGCGAACGCCGTGAAGCACCTGCAACGCCTCTACGACGACCTGGTCGCAGCCGACAAGGGCAAGTCCGGCCTGTTCGGCAAGCTGCTGGGCAAGAAGTCCCAGGAGCCGGTGAAGGGCCTGTATTTCTGGGGCGGCGTCGGTCGCGGCAAGACCTACCTGGTGGATACCTTCTTCGAAGCGCTGCCGTTCAAGCAGAAGATGCGCACGCACTTCCACCGCTTCATGAAGCGCGTCCACGAGGAAATGAAGACCCTCAAGGGCGAGAAGAACCCGCTGACCATCATCGGCAAGCGTTTCGCCGACGAGGCCCGGGTGATCTGCTTCGACGAATTCTTCGTCTCCGACATCACCGATGCGATGATCCTCGCGACCCTGCTGGAAGAGCTGTTCAAGAACGGCGTCAGCCTGGTGGCGACTTCCAACATCGTGCCGGACGGCCTGTACAAGGACGGCCTGCAGCGTGCCCGCTTCCTGCCGGCCATTGCCCTGGTCAAGCAGTACACCGAGGTGGTCAACGTCGACAGCGGCGTGGACTACCGCCTGCGAGCCCTGGAACAGGCCGAGCTGTACCACTGGCCGTTGTCGGAGCAAGCCGAGCAGGCCATGACCCGCGACTTCAAGGCGCTGACCCCGGAATGCGCCGCGGCCACCCGCGACGACGCGCTGATGATCGAGAATCGCGAGATCCGCGCGCGAATCACCTGCGATGACGTGGCCTGGTTCGAATTCCGCGAGCTATGCGACGGCCCGCGCAGCCAGAACGACTACATCGAGCTGGCGAAGATCTTCCACGCCATCCTGATTTCCAACGTCGAGCAGATGAACGTGGCCAAGGACGACATGGCCCGCCGCTTCATCAACCTGGTGGACGAGTTCTACGACCGCAACGTCAAGCTGATCCTCTCCGCCGAGGTGGAGCTCAAGGACCTGTACACCGGTGGCCGCCTGGAGTTCGAATTCCAGCGCACCCTGAGCCGCCTGCTGGAAATGCAGTCCCACGAATACCTGAGCCGTCCGCACCGTCCCTGATTGCCAGGTGAATGAAAAGGCTGCCCAAGGGCAGCCTTTTTCGTTTTGGCTCTTCGTAGGAGCGAGCTTGCTCGCGAACCGCCCGGCACTGGAGCTGCCGGGAAATGTTCGCGAGCAAGCTCGCTCCTACAAGAAAGGCATTCGGTGCGGTCGTTACGATCAGCGCTGGGCCATCTCCTGCTGCGCCTTCTTCAGCAGTTGCTGGGCATGGGCCACTTCCAGCGCCTCCATGGCGTTGATCGGCTTGATCGCCACGGCCTTCTTCAGCTGTTCCAGCGCCTTCTGCTCTTCGTCCTCGCCATACACATAGCCCAGCGCGTTGGCGTACTCGTAGTGGCCGATGGGCAGGTCGTCCGCGGCGTGGAAGGAGCGGGCGAAATATTGCTCCATCTTGTCCGCGCTGACCCCGTAGGTCATCTTGCCCACCAACTTGCCGACCTTGCGGATCACGCCGGCCTCGTAGCCGCCATAAAGCGCCAGGGCGAACGGCTGGTTCGGCTGCTGGGCCAGCAGGGCGTCCAGTTCCTTGGGAATATCGCTGGTGTAGCCGCGCTTGAGCACCACCGGCACCGGCAGGTCTTCGGCGAGGCGGGCCTTGGCGTAGGCGCGACCGAACTGGGCGATGGGGTCGGCATTGAGCAACGGACCGGCCTCGTCGGTGTAGCTGATGACTTCCTCCAGCAGGCGCTGCTTCTCGTCCTGAGTCGGCGCGAGGAACATGGCGTACAGCACCTGGGCGAACAGGCCGGGCACCTGGCCGCCGACGCCGAGCGCCAGGCCATCCTTTCTGGCCTGGGCGAAGTCGCCGCGGAACACCTTGCGCCAGACGTCCTGCAGCTTCTCGGCGTAGACCTGCGCTTCTTCCGGCTTTCCGCTGAAGCCGGTGCCGGCGGCCACGGTCTTCTCCAGGGCGTCGGGATGCTTCGTGGCCATGCTCACCACCCAGTCCGCATCCGGGAAGGGATAGTGGGCGCCGAAGCCGCGGGTCAGTCGTGGCCAGGCTTCGCGCAGCTTGTCGCCACTGTAGTCGAAGGCGCTCTGGTCGTAGGGGAAGGGTTTCCAGGTGTCGTCCGCCACAGCGTTCAGGCTGAAGACGGCCAGCAGGGCAAGCAGAAAGTGGCGCATGGCGATATCCCGATGGGTTCTTGTTGTCAGGTGCTGCCCCGATCATAGGGCGGCGCCTGAGTCCGTGAACCCATCCTAGGGATGGCCTGTTTCAGGCGTCCTTCTGTTCGTACTGGCGTCGGTAGTGGTTGGGCGACAGCCCGGTGTGCTGCCTGAACAGGCGGGCGAAGAAGCTGGCGTCGTCGTAACCGACTTCGTAGCTGATGGTCTTGATGCTCTTGCGGGTGGTGGACAACAGGTTGCGCGCCGTCTCGATGCGCAAGCGCTGCAGGTAATGCAGCGGCTTGTCACCGGTGGCCGCCTGGAAGCGCCGCATGAAGTTGCGAATGCTCATGCCGTGCTCCCGGGCCACGTCTTCGAAGCGGAACTTGTCGAAGAAGTGCTCCTCCAGCCAGTGCTGGATCTGCAGGATCGCCGGGTCGTGGTGCAGCTTCTGCCCACCGAAGCCCAGGCGGCCCGGCGTGTAGGTCCGCTGCACTTCGTAGAGGATGTCGCGGGCGACGCCCTGGGCCACGGCGGCGCCGCAGAAGTGCTCGATCAGGTAGATGTACAGGTCGCGCACCGAGGTCAGGCCGCTGGCGCTGTAGATGTTGTCGGCGTCGGCGATGTGCTTGTCCTGGTTGAGCAGCACCGTGGGATAGCGCTCGGCGAACTCGCGGAAGAATCGCCAGTAGGTGGTCGCTTCCTTGCCGTCGAGCAGGCCGGCTTCGGCGAGCCAGAACACGCCGGACACCTCGCCGCACAGGACGCAGCCCGCCGCATGGCGCTCGCGCAACCAGGGCAGCACCTGCGGGTAGAGGGTCAGCAGTTCGTCGAAGTCGCCCCAGAAGGCCGGAAGGATGATCAGCTCCGGTTCGTCCAGGGCGCCGTGCACCGGCAGGAGGTCGCCGCTGAAGCTCATCACTGGCTGGCCGTCGGGGCTGACGATGCGGGTTTCGAAGCTGGGTTGCAGACCGAGCCCCTGTTGCCGGCCATGGCGCAGGGCGGCCATGTGGAAGAAGTCCTTGGCCTGCATCAGCGTCGAGCCGAAGACACCATGGGTGGCGAGGATGCTGACGCGGCGCAGCATGCGGGAAGCGGGATTGGGCATCGGTTCTTGTACTTCTTATGGATGTCTTGGCATGACGCTAAAGCGGTCATGATGCGGCTGGATCGTCTTATTTTTTGGCGAAAGTGTCCAGTGCAGAGCGGTTCACGCTGGCCTACAGTCGGCCTTCCAATAACGCCAACAACCGATCCGCAGGTGCACCGCATGATTCCCAGAACCCTGTTCAGTTCCGACCACGAGCTGTTCCGCGACAGCGTCCGCAAGTTCCTCGAACAGGAGGCGGTGCCCTTCCATGCCCAGTGGGAGAAGGACGGTCACATCGACCGCACGCTGTGGAACAAGGCCGGCGAGGCCGGGATGCTCTGCTCGCACCTGCCCGAGGCCTACGGCGGCATGGCGGCGGACTTCCTCTACAGCGCGGTGGTGATCGAGGAGATCGGTCGCCTGGGTCTGACCGGTATCGGCTTCTCGCTGCATTCGGACATCGTCGCCCCGTACATCCTCCACTACGGCAGCGAGGAGCTGAAACAGCGCTATCTGCCCAAGCTGGTATCCGGCGAGATGGTCTCGGCCATCGCCATGACCGAGCCGGGCGCCGGCTCCGACTTGCAGGGCGTGAAGACCACCGCCGTGCTGGATGGCGACGAATACGTGATCAACGGTTCGAAGACCTTCATCACCAACGGCTGGCTGGCCGACCTGGTCATCGTGGTCGCCAAGACCGACCCCAAGGCGGGCGCCAAGGGCACCAGCCTGTTCCTGGTGGAGGCGGGCACGCCGGGCTTCACCAAGGGCAAGCGCCTGGAAAAAGTCGGCATGAAGGCCCAGGACACCTCCGAGCTGTTCTTCCAGGACGTGCGTATTCCGAAGGAAAACCTGCTGGGCAAGGACGGGCAGGGCTTCATTTATCTGATGCAGGAACTGCCCCAGGAGCGCCTGACCGTGGCGCTTGGCGCGCTGGCGTCGGCCGAGGCGGCGCTGAAATGGACACTGGACTACACGCGCGACCGCAAGGCTTTCGGAAAATCCGTTGCTGATTTCCAGAACACCCGCTTCAAGCTCGCGGAAATGGCCACCGAGATCCAGGTCGGCCGCGTCTTCGTCGACCGCTGCCTGGAGCAGCACCTGGAAGGCAAGCTGGATGTGCCCACCGCGGCCATGGCCAAGTACTGGACCACCGACTTGCAGTGCAAGGTGCTCGATGAGTGCGTGCAGTTGCACGGCGGCTACGGCTTCATGTGGGAATACCCCATCGCCCGCGCCTGGGCCGATGCCCGCGTGCAGCGCATCTATGCCGGCACCAACGAGATCATGAAGGAGATCATCGCCCGCGCGCTGTGACCGGCAGACTTCCGTAGGAGCGAGCTTGCTCGCGAACACTTCGCTGGCACTGGGGTGTCAGGCGGTTCGCGAGCAGGCTCGCTCCTGCGAAAGGCTCAAGGCGCCGGGTTGGGCTGGTCCTTGTGAATCGCCTCGATGCCGGCCAGCACCTCGTCGGAGAGCTTCAGGTCGAAGCTGTCGAGGTTGGCGTCCAGTTGCTCAAGGCTGGTGGCGCCGATGATGTTGCTGGTCACGAACGGCCGGCTGGTGACGAAGGCCAGGGCCATTTGCGCCGGGTCCAGGCCATGCTCCCGGGCGAGCGTCACATAGCGGTCGCAGGCGCTTTCGCTCTGCGGGTTGGTGTAGCGGGTGAAGCGGCTGAAAAGGCTGATCCGCGCATTGGCCGGGCGCGCGCCGCCGAAGTACTTGCCCGAGAGCATGCCAAAGGCCATGGGCGAATACGCCAGCAGGCCGATCTGTTCGCGGATGGCGATTTCCGCGAGGCCCACCTCGAAGCTGCGGTTGAGCAGGTTGTAGGGGTTCTGGATCGACACGGCGCGCGGCCAGCCACGCTCCTGGGCAATCTGCAGGAAGCGCATGGTGCCCCAGGGCGTTTCGTTGGACAGGCCGACGTGGCGGATCTTGCCGGCGCGCACCTGCTCGTCGAGCGCTTCCAACGTGTCTTCCAGCGCCGTGAAGCTCTCTTCCTTGTGCTGATAGCCCAATTGGCCGAAGAAGTTGGTGCTGCGCTCGGGCCAGTGCAACTGGTAGAGATCGATCCAGTCGGTCTGCAGGCGCTTGAGGCTGCCATCGAGCGCCGCGACGATATTCTTGCGGTCGAGCTTCGGCTGGCCGTCACGGATGTGGCTGATGGCGTTGCCGGGGCCGGCGATCTTGCTGGCCAGCACCCAGTCGGCGCGATCGCCGCGATGGGCGAACCAGTTGCCGATGATCTGTTCGGTGCGGGTGTAGGTCTGCGCGCGCGGCGGCACCGGGTACATCTCCGCCGTATCGATGAAATTCAGACCGGCGGCCTTGGCCCGCTCGATCTGCGCGAAAGCCTCGTCTTGCGTGTTCTGCTCGCCCCAGGTCATGGTCCCCAGGCAGAGGGCGCTGACTTTCAGTTCGGTGCGGCCGAGCGGGCGGTACTCCATGCAGATCTCCTCATGAAAACAAGTGCGTCATACGGTTGAAAATTCTGCCGGAATCTGCATAATTCCGCAGCCTTTCATCGGTGGGGGATGCCAAGCCTGCCGATCGATACATCTAGTCGTTACGGACGCACACCGACCCGAGCCCCAATTCGTGTCTGTCTTCGGCTGTCCTTGACTTGTCAAGGCAACCACTGTCCAGTAAGATTCGCCGTCTTATTTTCAGGCGGCCCCTGAGGCTATAACGAATGAAAACTTATACCGCGAAACCAGAAACTGTTAAGCGCGACTGGTTCGTCGTCGACGCTGCTGGCCTGACCCTGGGTCGTCTGGCTACCGAGATTGCTACCCGCCTGCGCGGCAAGCACAAGCCGGAATACACCCCGCACGTTGACACTGGCGACTACATCGTCGTCATCAACGCCGAGCAGGTTCGTGTCACTGGCGCCAAAGCTACCGACAAGATGTACTACCATCACTCGGGCTTCCCGGGCGGTATCAAGTCGATCAACTTCGAGAAGCTGATCGCCAAGGCTCCTGAGCGTGTTATCGAGACTGCCGTCAAAGGCATGCTGCCGAAGAACCCGCTGGGCCGCGACATGTACCGCAAGCTGAAAGTGTACAAGGGTGCCAACCACCCGCACACCGCTCAGCAGCCTCAAGAACTGAAGATTTAACGGGATAGCTCATTATGTCGGCGACTCAAAATTACGGCACTGGCCGTCGTAAGACCGCTACCGCTCGCGTCTTCCTGCGTCCGGGCACTGGCAAGATCTCCATCAACAACCGCACTATCGAGCAGTTCTTCGGTCGTGAGACCGCTCGCATGGTTGTCCGTCAGCCGCTCGAGCTGACCGAGAACACCGAGAAGTTCGATATCTACGTTACCGTCGTTGGCGGTGGTGTAAGCGGCCAGGCCGGTGCGATCCGTCACGGTATCACCCGCGCTCTGATCGAGTACGACGAGACCCTGCGCAGCCCGCTGCGTAAAGCCGGCTACGTCACTCGCGACGCTCGTGAAGTTGAACGTAAGAAAGTCGGTCTGCGCAAAGCGCGTAAGCGTCCGCAGTACTCCAAGCGTTAATACGACGCTTCGAAAAAAAAAACGCCCAGTTCCTTTGGACTGGGCGTTTTTTTATGTCTTCAATAAGTTCGTGCGGCAAGGTGTCGCATCCGCGCAAGCCGCGCGGCGCAAGGGTTCCAAGGGTTGTGTGACAGGCTATTACCTTGTCATCACAAGGGCTTTTCTTTACCATTTGGCGAATTTTTTGCGCGGCTCGAATTTTTACTTAAAAGCCTGATTTGAACAGGCTTGAAGCTGATGGGAGACGACTGAATGAGTAATGACGGCGTGAATGCAGGCCGGCGTCGCTTCCTTGTCGCGGCCACCTCGGTGGTCGGTGCGGCAGGAGCGGTCGGAGCTGCGGTCCCGTTCGTGGGGTCATGGTTCCCCAGTGCCAAGGCGAAGGCCGCTGGCGCGCCGGTGAAGGTCAACGTAGGGAAGATCGAGCCGGGCCAGCAGGTCGTGGCCGAGTGGCGGGGCAAGCCCGTTTTCCTGGTGCATCGCACCAAGGAAATGCTCGACGCGCTGCCGACCCTCGAAGGCCAGTTGTCCGACCCCGAGTCGAAAGCCTCGGAGCAGCCGGCGTACGTCGATCCCAAGCTGCGTTCGATCAAGCCTGAGCTGGCCGTGATCGTCGGTATCTGCACTCACCTGGGCTGCTCGCCGACCTTCCGCCCGGAAGTCGCTCCCGCGGACCTCGGTCCGGACTGGAAGGGTGGCTACTTCTGCCCCTGCCACGGCTCCCATTACGACCTCGCCGGCCGCGTTTACAAGGGACAGCCCGCGCCCCTGAACCTGCCGATTCCGCCCTATTCGCTTGATGGTGACGAGTTGACCATCGGTGTGGACCAGGAGAAAGCCTGATGAACAAGTTCATGGCTTGGGTCGATGCCCGCTTCCCCGCGACCAAGATGTGGGAAGACCATCTGAGCAAGTACTACGCCCCGAAGAACTTCAACTTCTGGTACTTCTTCGGCTCCCTCGCACTGCTGGTCCTGGTTAACCAGATCCTCACCGGTATCTGGCTGACCATGAGCTTCACCCCGTCGGCCGAAGAAGCGTTCGCGTCCGTCGAGTACATCATGCGCGATGTGGATTACGGCTGGATTATCCGCTACATGCACTCCACCGGTGCATCGGCGTTCTTCGTGGTCGTCTACCTGCACATGTTCCGCGGTCTGCTCTACGGCTCCTACCAGAAGCCGCGCGAACTGGTGTGGATCTTCGGCATGCTGATCTACCTCGCCCTGATGGCCGAGGCCTTCATGGGCTACCTGCTGCCCTGGGGCCAGATGTCCTACTGGGGTGCCCAGGTGATCATCTCGCTGTTCGGCGCCATTCCGGTAATCGGCGAAGACCTGTCCCAGTGGATCCGTGGTGACTTCCTGATCTCCGGCATCACCCTGAACCGCTTCTTCGCCCTGCACGTGATTGCCCTGCCGATCGTCCTGCTCGGCCTGGTCGTGCTGCACATCCTGGCGCTGCACGAAGTCGGCTCGAACAACCCCGACGGCGTCGATATCAAGAAGAAGAAGGACGAGAACGGCATCCCGCTGGACGGCATTCCGTTCCACCCGTACTACACCGTGAAAGACATCGTCGGCGTGGTGGTCTTCCTGTTCGTCTTCTGCACCGTGATCTTCTTCTTCCCGGAAATGGGCGGTTTCTTCCTCGAGAAGCCCAACTTCGAGATGGCGAACCAGTTCAAGACCCCGGATCACATTGCGCCGGTTTGGTACTTCACTCCGTTCTACGCCATCCTGCGCGCCGTTCCGGACAAGCTGATGGGCGTCATCGCCATGGGCGCCGCCATCGCCGTGCTGTTCGTGCTGCCGTGGCTGGACCGTAGCCCGGTTCGCTCGATCCGCTACAAGGGCTGGCTGAGCAAGATCTGGCTGGTGATCTTCGCGGTGTCCTTCGTCGTTCTCGGCTACTACGGCTCGCAAGCGCCGTCGCCGCTGGGCACCACGCTGTCGCGCCTGTGCACCATTCTGTATTTCGCCTTCTTCATCCTGATGCCGTTCTACACCCGGATGGAGAAAACCAAACCGGTTCCGGAAAGGGTGACTGGCTGATGAAAAAGCAATTCGCTGCATTTGTTCTGGCTCTGCTGCCTGTCTTCGGCTTCGCCGCCGAAGGCCATGGCCCGGCCCTGGATCGCGTCGATATCGACCTGACCGACAAGGCTGCCATGCAGGATGGCGCGCGTACCTTCGCCAACTACTGCATGGGCTGCCACAGCGCCAAGTTCCAGCGTTATGAGCGTGTCGGCCGTGATCTGGGTATCCCGGAAGAGCTGATGATGAGCCACCTGGTGTTCACCGGCGCGAAGATCGGTGATCACATGGACATCGGCATGAAGCCGGCTGACGCCAAGGTATGGTTCGGCGCTGCGCCGCCGGACCTGACCCTGGTCGCTCGCGTTCGTGGTACCGACTGGCTGTACACCTACCTGCGTTCGTTCTACGAAGATCCCAAGCGTCCGTGGGGCGTGAACAACAAGGTCTTCCCGAACGTCGGCATGCCGAACGTGCTGGTCAGCCTGCAGGGCCGCCAGGTCATCGGTTGCAAGCAGGTTCAGGTCGTCGAGGATGGCAAGAAGCAGTACGATCCCCTGACCGGTACTCCGCTGACCCACGAGGCCTGCGATCAGCTGACCATCGTGCCGAAGTCCGGCCAACTGACCGAAGCCCAGTTCGACGAGAAGGTGAAGAACCTGGTGACCTTCCTGGCTTATTCGGCTGACCCGAACAAGCTGGATTCTCACCGCATCGGCACCTACGTCCTGCTGTTCCTGGCCTTCTTCTTCGTGTTCGCCTATCTGCTCAAGCGCGAATACTGGAAGGACGTGCACTAAGCACCATCCGTCGTAGTAACAAGCGCGCGCCCTACGGGGCGCGCGTGCGTTTTTCTACCTCCCACAAGAAGATCCTGCGAGGAGGCGCGCGGCATGGCCGCAATCAACAAGCTCACCTGCTTCTCCGACCCTGCCTGCCATTACAGCCACCGCGTGCGCCTGGTGCTGGCGGAGAAGAGCGTCGTCGCCGATATCATCGACGTCCCCGCCGGCAACATCCCGGCCAAGCTCGCCGAAGTGAACCCCTATGGCAGTCTGCCGACGCTGGTCGATCGCGATCTCGCGCTCTACGAGTCGACAGTGGTCATGGAGTACCTCGATGAGCGTTATCCACATCCGCCGTTGCTTCCGGTCTATCCGGTGGCTCGCGCCAACAGCCGCTTGCTGATGCACCGCATCCAGCGCGACTGGTGCAGCCTGGTGGATCGCATCCTCGATACCCGCCGCAAGGACGCCGAACGAGCCTTGGCGCGCAAGGAGTTGCGTGAGAGCCTGACAGGTGTGTCGCCGCTGTTCGCCGACAAGGCGTTTTTTCTCAGTGACGAGTTGAGCCTGGTGGATTGCTGCCTGCTGCCGATCCTCTGGCGTCTGCCGATTCTGGGTATCGAGCTTCCGAGGCCGGCGAAGCCGCTACTGGATTACATGGAGCGACAGTTCTCGCGAGAAACTTTCCGTGCGAGCCTGTCCTCTATCGAACGTGATATGCGCTAAGGAGCCTGATGATGAACTCCAGTCGTCCCTACCTCGTGCGAGCCCTCTATGAGTGGATCGTCGACAACGGCTGCACGCCGCATATCCTGGTGAACTCCGAGTACCCGGGCGTGCGGGTGCCGCCGGGCTACGCCAGTGACGGCCAGATCGTGCTCAACGTCTCGCCGACCGCGGTGCGTCATCTGCAGATGGACAACGAGGCGGTGAGCTTCGAAGGTCGCTTCGGCGGCGTCGCCCAGAGCCTGTACATCCCGTCCCAGGCGGTGATGGCCATCTACGCGCGGGAGAACGGCCAGGGCATGGTCTTCGACCTGGAGCCGCCGGTGCCGACCGACGACGAGGATCTGCCCGATGACGGCCCCTCCGACGAGCCGCCGCGCCCCAGTGGCCGGCCCAGCTTGAAAGTGGTGAAGTAATAAAAAAGGCGACCCGAGGGTCGCCTTTTTCATGCCTGCGATCGAGTGATCAGTCGATGTACTCGAACAGGCGGACGATCTTCTGCACGCCGTCCACGCCCTGGACCACCTGGGTGGCCAGGTCGCCTTCCTTGCGGGTCACCAGGCCCAGCATGTAGACGATGCCGTTCTCGGTCAGGACCTTGATGCGGGTCGAGGGCACGTTCGCATCGGCGAGCATCTGGCTCTTGATCTTGGTGGTCAGCCAGGTGTCGTTGCTACGGGCAGCCAGGGAGGAGGGCTGCAGGATCTGCAACTCGTTGTGCACGGTCTTGACCTTCTGCACTTCCTTGGCGGCCTGTTCGGCCTTGTTCTTCAGGTCGGCGCGCGGCGTCTGGCCTGCCAGCAGCACCACGCCGTTGTAGCTGATCACCACGATGTGGGAATTGCGGTCGAGGTCCGGATCGGCCTTGGCGACGTTCACGGCCACTTTGGTTTCGATCAGCGAATCGTCGATCTTGCTGCCAAGGGTGCGGGTGCCCTTGTCATCGTCGATCGGCTTGTCGCGGGTGGCGCTGACGAAACTGGTGCAGCCACCCAGTGCCATGGTCACGGCCAGAGCGGCTGCGATCAGAGGGGTACGGGTCATTCTTCACTCCCGAACAGTTGACGGTCGATGAGGTCGCACAGGCAATGGATCACCAGCAGGTGGACTTCCTGGATGCGTGCGGTGACCTTGGCCGGAACGCGGATTTCCACGTCCTCGGGCAGCAGCAGCGATGCCATGTTGCCGCCGTCGCGGCCGGTCAGAGCTACGACAACCATTTCGCGATCATGTGCGGCCTGGATCGCCTGGATGACGTTCGCGGAGTTGCCGCTGGTGGAAATCGCCAGCAGCACGTCACCCGGTTGGCCCAGAGCGCGGATCTGCTTGGAGAAGACTTCGTTGTAGCTGTAGTCGTTGGCGATCGAGGTAATGGTCGAGCTGTCGGTGGTCAGGGCGACGGCCGGCAGGCTCGGGCGCTCGCGCTCGAAACGGTTCAGCAGTTCGGAGGAGAAGTGCTGTGCATCGCCGGCGGAGCCGCCATTGCCGCAGGAGAGAATCTTGCCCTCGTTCAGCAGGGCATTGACCATGACCATGCTGGCCTGCTCGATATGCGGGATGAGCACCTCGGTGGCCTGTTGCTTGGTCTCGATGCTGGCATGGAAGAGCTGGCGGATACGGGATTGCATGTCCATCAGGTGTGACCTTTCGTCGGGCGTCTGATCAGGTGTCAAAAGCGTTGGGAATCCAGTTCAAATGCCCTGCGCAGCCTGGGGTGCGAGCGTCGATGGCGACGATGTCGAACCGGCAGGGATGGCTGCTCCAGCGGGCATTCTGTTGCAGGAAGAGTTCGGCGGAGATGGTCAGGCGCTGACGCTTGCGCCAGTCGACGCTTTCCAGCGCTCCTCCCCAGGCGGAATGCCGGCGGGAGCGAACTTCGACGAATACTACTGTATCGCCGTCCAGCATGACCAGATCGAGCTCTCCTCGGCGGCACATCCAGTTCTGCGCCAGGAGGCGCAATCCATGCTGCTGCAGATGGGCCAGGGCGGCGGCTTCAGCCTGCCGCCCGGCCTTCTGGGTAGGGCTGTTGCCGATCAAATACCGCTGTTCTCCAGCGGCTGGACCTGGCCGTTCTTGAACTCGGCCCAGGGCAGGCGGCGCTCCACGCGCTGGCCGGCGCTCACGCTCAGGGTGCCGGTGAGGCCGTCCAGCTGCATGCTCGGTACCGCTTTGAGCTCCGGCAGGCGCGGCGCCAGCTGGTAGGCGTCGGCGCCCATGGCGTACAGGCGGCCGAGGCTGCCATTGGCGGCTGGCCACTGGCTGGCGACCTGCTGGCGCAGGGCGTTGTTCGGATTCAGCAGCCACGGGGTCTCGCAGAAGCGAATGCCGTTCAGGTCCTGGTCCTGGGCCGGGTTGTTCGTCCCGCTGTACAGGTTGGAGGTGGCATACACCGGCAGGTCGCCCGCGTACTGGAAGGCCAGGGTCGGCTTGATCTGGCGGGCCTGCTGCGGCGTGGCGGCGAGGAAGATGAAGTCGATGTCCTGGCGGCGCGACGGCTGGGTGTCGACGCTGCTGTCGAGCACGCCCTGCAGGCGCTTGGCGCGGCCTTCGCTCTGGCGCAGTTGCAGCAGGTCGGCGATCTGGCGGGCCAGCTCCACCGGCTGGTCGACATGTTCGGAGGCGATCAGGGTGCCCCCGGCGGCCTGCCAGTTGCGGCTGAAGGAGGCGAGAACGCGATCGCCCCATTCGCCACGCGGCACCAGGGCAACAGCGCGGCGCATGCCATCGTTCCAGGCGCGGTTGGCGACTTCGCGGGCTTCATCCTCGGCAGACAGGCCGAACTGGAACAGTTGCGCCGGGCCTTCCTGGTTGCTATCGGCATAGTTCAGGGCCAGGGTGGTGATCGGCAGTTGCGGCTGGGCGCTCATCTGCTTGACCAGGTTCTTCTCCAGCGGGCCGACGACCAGCTGTACGCCATCGGCCTGGGCCTGGCGGTAGAACTCGTCCAGCGAGCGCAGCTGGCTGCTGTCGTAGAGCTTGATCGCCGGTTGCGGCTGGCCGCTCTGCTGCGCCTGGTAGTGGGCGGCGATGAAGCCGTCCTGCAGGGCCTTGGCGACGGAGGCGAGCTGGCCTTGCTGCGGCAGCAGCAGGGCGATCTTGTTCAGCGGCTGGGCGGCCAGGGACTTCAGCTTGGTCAGGGCTTCCGGCAGTTGCTTGGCAGCCGGGTGATCCGGGTTCTGTGCGACCCAGTTGTCGATGTTCGACTGCTGTTCCTTCAGGGTCGAGGACGTCTTGGTGATGCGCGCCAGTTGCAGCCAACCGTTCAGGTCGCCTTCGTTGCTGTTGGCCTGCATCTGGTCGACCGGCAGGCTGGAAACCAGCTTCCAGATCTCTTCGTGGTTGGCCTTGCTCGCCTCGGCGTTGAGCAACGGGTCGATGAATACGCGTTCGCGGGCGGCGCTCAGGGCCTGGCCGTCGGCGGCCAGGGCGAGGGATTTGACCATGCCGGCGCGGGCTTGCAGGTCCACGGGCATTTCGCCCAGGCGCTGGAAGCTGGGGTGGTCGAATGCCTTCAGCGCGGCCTTGGTCTTGTTGCGGGCCAGTTCCAGCTGGGCGCGCAGGGTGCTGGCGAACACCTGCTGGGCGGGCTTCAGGCTGTCCAGCGGGATCTGGTCGAGGATCTGCGTGGAGCGGCCGATATCCTTCTGCTTATACGCAAGGTCAGCAGCGGACAGGCGCAGGACGGCGGCGTCGTCCGGCTTGGCGGTGGAGGCCTGCTGCAGCAGCTGTTCGATGCTGGCGTCCGGCGTGCGCGGCAGTTCGCCGAGATTGGACGACGGGGAGGACGCACAGGCGGCGAGCATGCCGGCCAGGAACAGAGCGGATAGCGGACGCAGGCGAGCGATCATATCGGGCTTCTCGTGACGCATTCAAAGAGCTGCCGATTGTACCCAAGCGGGGAAGGGGACGCGATGGCGGCTGCCGGAATCGGGATACAATGCGGCTTTTTGAGATACATACGGCGAGGTTAGCGCGTGACCCTTGGCACTCTCTATGTGGTGGCCACTCCCATTGGCAACCTGGACGACATCAGTGCGCGGGCGCTGAAGGTGCTGGCTGACGTGGCGCTGATCGCCGCCGAAGACACGCGGCACTCGGTGCGGCTGTTGCAGCATTTCGGCATCCAGACGCCGCTGGCGGCCTGTCACGAGCACAACGAGCGGGAGCAGGGCGGCCGCTTCCTCACCAAGTTGCAGGCGGGCGAGGACGTCGCGTTGATTTCCGATGCGGGGACGCCGCTGATTTCCGATCCCGGTTACCACCTGGTGCGCCAGGCGCGCGCGGCGGGTATCGCGGTCGTCCCGGTGCCGGGCGCCTGCGCGCTGATCGCAGCGCTGTCCGCAGCCGGCCTGCCATCGGATCGCTTCGTTTTCGAAGGCTTCCTCCCGGCCAAGGCGGCCGGGCGTCGTGGGCGCCTGGAAGCGCTGCTGGACGAGCCGCGCACCCTGATCTTCTACGAGGCGCCGCATCGCGTGCTGGAGTGCATCGAGGATATGGCGGCGATCTTTGGCGACGAACGGCCGGCGCTGCTGGCGCGCGAGCTGACCAAGACCTTCGAAACGCTCAAGGGGCTGCCGCTGGGGGAGTTGCGCGAGTTCGTCGCCGCCGACAGCAATCAGCAGCGCGGCGAATGCGTTCTGCTGGTGGCCGGCAAGCCTGCGCCCGAAGGGGATGAGGCGGTGGATGCCCAGACGCTGCGCGTGCTGGACCTGCTGCTGGCGGAGCTGCCGGTCAAACGCGCTACTGCGCTGGCCGCCGAGATCACCGGGGCGCGCAAGAACCAGCTTTATCAGATCGCGCTGGAGCGTCAGGGCAAGGCTTGAGCTTGTCCTGAGCGTCGTCAGCCGCTAACCTTGCGGACTGAGAGTCGATTGGACAGTCGCTGTTCCGTGGTGTTCCACCATGGGGTGGAGGAAAGTCCGGGCTCCACAGGGCAGAGTGCCAGGTAACGCCTGGGAGGCGCGAGCCTACGGAAAGTGCCACAGAAAATAACCGCCTAAGCGCGCAAGCGCCGGTAAGGGTGAAAAGGTGCGGTAAGAGCGCACCGCACGGCTGGCAACAGTTCGTGGCTAGGTAAACCCCACTCGGAGCAAGATCAAATAGGAACCCATTGGCGCGGCCCGCGTTGGGTTCGGGTAGATCGCTTGAGGCATGCAGTGATGTATGTCCCAGAGGAATGGCTGTCCTCGACAGAACCCGGCTTACAGATCGACTCTCAGCCTTTTTTCTCCACTTCTTCCCACATGACCATTTGTCGCGGACCGGAAGAAGTTTAAAACTTAAGAAATCACTTTAAGTATGAAAGCCCAGTGTTTTGAAAACACTGGGCTTTTCTCTTTTCTAGCGCGTCAAATTCCTCCCCGAACCTCTTAAAAGCACGCTAAATCTCGGTCCTATAAGGATTTTTCCCATCTGGCTCGCCTTGACGGTGGGGAGCGCGGATTTCTATAGTGTGCGGAAGTGGTATGAAGTGGGTAAAAGTGGGATCAACAGGCATGGATAGCCAACCACAGGGGAAGCGCTGACGTGTTTCGCGGAGCTAACGCCATCAGTCTCGACGCCAAAGGGCGCCTCGCGATGCCGAGTCGGTATCGTGACGAGCTCGTTTCGCGTTGCAATGGCCAGCTCATCGTCACCATCGATGCCGTCGACACCTGCCTCACTGTTTACCCCCTCCCGGAATGGGAACTCATCGAAGCCAAGCTGCGCGAACTGCCCTCGCTGCGTGAAGAGACGCGGCGCCTGCAGCGTTTGCTGATTGGTAATGCCGTTGACCTGGAGCTCGATAGCGCCGGGCGTTTTCTCGTTCCGCCGCGTCTGCGCGAATACGCAGGGCTGGACAAGAAGGCGATGCTGGTCGGCCAGCTGAACAAGTTCCAGTTGTGGGACGAAGACAAATGGAATGCGCTTGCCGAGGCCGACCTCGCAGCCATCAAAGAACCCGGCGGCCTGCCGGATGAACTGCGCGACCTTATTCTGTGAGCCTGCCTGTGACCAGTACCTTCCAACACATCACCGTTCTACTCGAGGAGGCCGTCGAAGCGCTGGCCCCCCTGGAGGGCGGCCGCTATGTGGACGGTACCTTCGGCAGGGGAGGGCACAGCCGGGCCTTGCTCGGCAGGCTTGGCCCGGGTGGTCAACTGCTCGGGTTCGACAAGGACCCGCAAGCGATCGCGACAGGAAAAGCACTGGCGGCCGAAGACGGCCGCTTCGTCATTGTGCAACGGTCCTTCGCCGAGATGGGCGAGGAGTTCTCCGCGCGCGGCCTGCAGGGCAGCGTGAATGGCGTTCTGCTGGACCTGGGCGTGTCCTCGCCGCAGCTGGATGACCCCGAGCGTGGCTTCAGCTTCCTCAACGACGGCCCGCTGGACATGCGCATGAACCCCGACCAGGGCGTCAGCGCCGCGCAGTGGATCGCCACCGCCGCGGAAGACGAAATCGCCCGCGTGTTCAAGGATTACGGCGAGGAGCGCTTCGCCAAGCGCATGGCGCGCGCCATCGTGCAGCGCCGGGCGGAAAAGCCGTTCGAGCGCACCGCCGACCTGGCCGCCGTGATCACCGAGGCCAACCCGGCCTGGGAGAAGGGCAAGAACCCGGCGACCCGCGCCTTCCAGGGGCTGCGCATCTTCATCAACAACGAGCTGGGCGATCTGGAGCGTGGCCTTGAGGCTGCCCTGGAAGGCCTGGCCATCGGCGGTCGCCTGGTGGTGATCAGCTTCCACTCGCTGGAAGACCGTATCGTCAAACAGTTCATGCGCAAGCAGGTGAAGGGCGAAGCGGACAACCTGCCGCGCAACCTGCCGATCCAGGTCAAGCCCTTCGAGCCGCGCCTGAAGCTGATCGGCAAGCCGGTCTACGCCTCCGAAGCCGAGCTCAAGGCCAACCCGCGCTCGCGCAGTGCGGTCATGCGCATCGCGGAGAAGCTCAGATGAGCCGTCTCTTCTCCAAGCGCCTGCCGACCGGCAGCTTCTTCATGCTGCTGCTGTTCATCGGCGTGCTGCTGTCCGCTATTTCCGTTTCCTACAGCGCGTACTGGAACCGCCAACTGCTCAACTCGCTGTACACCGAGCTCAACGTGCGCGACAAGGCGCAGGCCGAGTATGGCCGGCTGATCCTCGAGCAGAGCACCTGGACGGCCCACAGCCGCATCGAAGCCCTGGCGACCGACCAGTTGAAGATGCGTGTGCCCGATCCGACCGAAATCATCATGGTGGCGCCATGAGAGACCTGGCCGGCGCTCGTTATCCCTGGCGCTTCCGCGTCGTCATCGCCTTGTTGCTGGCGATGGTGGCGGCGATCGCCTGGCGTATCGTCGACCTCCACGTCATCGACCACGACTTCCTCAAGGGTCAGGGCGATGCGCGCAGCGTGCGGCACATCTCCATTCCCGCGCACCGCGGCCTGATCACCGACCGTAACGGCGAGCCGCTGGCCGTCAGTACGCCGGTGGCTACGCTGTGGGCCAACCCCAAGGAACTGGTGCTCGAGCGCGAGAAGTGGGGCTTCCTCGCCGACGCGCTGGGGCAGCCCAAGGCGGCTCTGTCCGAGCGTCTGGATGCGAACGCCGACAAGGAATTCATCTATCTGGTACGAGGCCTGACCCCGGAGCAGGGCGAGGCCGTGATGGCCCAGGTGAAGACTCATCGTATTCCGGGGGTTTACTCGGTCGAGGAGTTCCGCCGCTTCTACCCGTCCGGCGAAGTTGCCGCCCAGGTGGTGGGCTTCACCGACGTCGACGACCGTGGCCGTGAAGGCGTGGAACTGGCCTTCGACAGCTGGCTGGCCGGTGTGCCGGGCAAGCGCCAGGTGCTCAAGGACCGCCGCGGACACCTGATCCGTGACGTGCAGGTCACCCGCAACGCCAAGGCCGGCAAGACCCTCGCCCTGTCCATCGACCTGCGCCTGCAGTACCTCGCCAACCGCGAGCTGCGCAACGCGCTGGTGGAGAACGGCGCCAAGGCCGGCAGCCTGGTGATTCTCGACGTGAAGACCGGCGAAGTGCTGGCCATGGCCAACCAGCCGACCTACAACCCGAACAACCGTCGCAACCTGCAGCCGGCGATGATGCGCAACCGCGCCATGATCGACGTGTTCGAGCCGGGTTCGACCATGAAGCCGTTCTCCATGAGCGCGGCGCTGGAAACCGGCCGCTGGAAACCCACCGACAAGGTCGAGGTGTACCCGGGCACGCTGCAGATCGGCCGCTACACCATTCGTGACGTGTCCCGTACCGAAGGGCCGGTGCTGGACCTCACCGGCATCCTGATCCGCTCCAGTAACGTGGGCATGAGCAAGGTGGCCTTCGATATCGGCGGCGAAGCTATCTATAGCCTGATGCAGAAGGTCGGCCTCGGCCAGGATACCGGCCTGGGCTTCCCCGGCGAACGTGTGGGCAACCTGCCGAACTACCGGGAGTGGCGCAAGGCCGAGACGGCCACGCTGTCTTACGGCTACGGCCTGTCGGTTACCGCCATCCAGCTGGCCCATGCCTACGCGGCGCTGGCCAACAACGGCCGCAGCGTGCCGCTGACCATGGTTCGTGCCGACCGTCAGCCGGAGGCTACCCAGGTAATCCCCGAGCCGGTCGCCAAGACCATGCAGGGCATGCTCCAGCAAGTGATCGAGGCGCCCAACGGCGTGTACCGCGCCCAGGTGCCGGGCTATCACGTGGCTGGCAAGTCCGGTACCGCGCGCAAGACCGCAACCGGCGCCAAGGGCTATGCCGAGAACTCCTACCGCTCCCTGTTCGCCGGTTTCGCGCCGATGAACAACCCGCGCTACGTCGCCGTAGTGGTCATCGATGAACCCAGCAAGGCCGGCTATTTCGGTGGCCTGGTCTCCGCGCCGGTGTTCAGCAAGGTGATGTCCGGCACGCTGCGCCTGATGAACGTGCCGCCGGACAACCTGCCGGCCACCCCGCAGCAACAAGCTGATGCTGCGCCCGCTGCCAAAGGAGGGCGTGGCTGATGCCGATGAGCCTGAACCAACTGCTGCCGCAAGCCGAAAGCGGCGAACTGATCCGTGAGCTGACCCTGGACAGCCGCACCGTCAAGCCGGGCGACCTGTTCCTGGCCGTGCCGGGTGGGCGCCAGGATGGCCGCGCGCACATTGCCGCAGCGCTCACCCAGGGCGCCGCCGCCGTTGCCTACGAAGCGGAAGGCGCCGTGGATCTGCCGCCCAGCGACGTGCCGATGATTGCCATCAAGGGCCTCGCCAAACAGCTCTCCGCCATTGCCGGCCGCTTCTATGGCGAGCCGAGCCGCGGTGTCGAGCTGGTCGGCGTTACCGGTACCAACGGCAAGACCAGCGTCAGCCAGCTGGTGGCCCAGGCGCTGGACCTGCTCGGCGAGCGTTGCGGCATCGTCGGCACGCTCGGCACGGGTTTTTATGGCGCGCTGGAAAGCGGTCGTCACACCACCCCCGACCCGCTGGCGGTGCAAGCGACCCTGGCACGCCTGAAGCAGGCTGGCGCCAAGGCCGTTGCGATGGAGGTGTCCTCCCACGGGCTGGAGCAGGGCCGCGTCGCGGCGCTGGGCTTCGACGTGGCGGTGTTCACCAACCTCTCGCGGGACCATCTGGACTACCACGGCACGATGGAAGCCTACGGCGCCGCCAAGGCCAAGCTGTTTGCCTGGCCGGGCCTGCGTTGCCGGGTCATCAACCTGGATGACGACTTCGGCCGCCAACTGGCGGGCGAGTCCCACGAATCCCGCCTGATGGGGTACAGCCTCAGCGACCCGTCGGCCTATATCTATTGCCGCGAAGCGCAGTTCAGCGACGCCGGCGTGCAGGCGCAGATCGTCACGCCGCAGGGCGAAGGCCTGCTGCGCAGTGCGCTGCTGGGCAAGTTCAACCTGAGCAACCTGCTGGCCGTGGTCGGCGCCTTGCTGGGCCTGGACTACCCGCTGGGCGACGTCCTCAAGGTGCTGCCGCAACTGCAAGGGCCGGTCGGCCGCATGCAGCGTCTGGGCGGCGGCGACAAGCCGCTGGTGGTCGTCGACTACGCCCACACGCCGGACGCGCTGGAAAAAGTCCTGCTGGCCCTGCGCCCGCACGTACATGGCCAACTGCTTTGCCTGTTCGGCTGCGGTGGTGACCGCGACAGCGGCAAGCGCCCGATCATGGCGCAGATCGCCGAGCAGCACGCCGACCGCGTGCTGGTCACCGACGACAACCCGCGCACCGAGAAGAGCGAAGCGATCATCGCCGATATCCGTGCCGGTTTCGCCAAGCCCGACGCGGTGGAGTTCGTTCCCGGTCGTGGCGAGGCCATTGCTCGCCTGATTGCCTCCGCCGGCGCCGATGACGTCGTGCTGCTGGCTGGCAAGGGGCATGAGGATTACCAGGAGATCGACGGTGTTCGCCACCCGTTCTCCGATCTGGACCAGGCCGCCGAGGCGCTGGCTGCCTGGGAGGTGAAGCGTGATTAAGCCCCTTTCGCTCAACGAAATCGCCGGCGCCCTGAATGGCCGCGTGGCCGGTGCCGACGCCCGCTTCGACGCCGTCAGCACCGACAGCCGCGCCATTGTGCCCGGCCAACTGTTCATCGCCCTGACCGGCCCGCGTTTCGACGGCCACGACTACCTGGCCGACGTCGCCGCCAAGGGCGCGGTTGCCGCCCTGGTCGAGCGCGAAGTCGCCGACGCACCGCTGCCCCAGCTGGTGGTGAAAGACACCCGTATCGCGCTCGGCCAGCTCGGCGCGCTGAACCGTGCCGCCTTTACCGGCCGTGTCGCCGCCGTCACCGGCTCCAGCGGCAAGACCACCGTGAAGGAAATGCTGGCAAGCATCCTGCGGACCCAGGGCGACGTCCTGGCCACCCGCGGCAACCTGAACAACGACCTCGGTGCGCCGCTGACCCTGTTGCAGCTGGCTCCGGAGCACCAGAGTGCGGTCATCGAGCTGGGCGCCAACCGTGTCGGCGAAATCGCCTACACCGTGTCGCTGACCCGTCCCCAGGTCGCTATCATCACCAACGCCGGCACCGCCCACGTCGGCGAGTTCGGTGGCCAGGACAAGATCGTCCTGGCCAAGGGCGAGATCCTCGAAGGGCTGGCCGACGATGGCGTGGCCATCCTCAATCGCGATGACAAGGCCTTCGATACCTGGCAAACCCGCGCCGCCGGCCGCCGCGTCTCCAGTTTCGGCCTGCACGACAAGCGTGCCGACTTCCGCGCCAGTGACCTGAAGCGCGACGCCCGAGGCTGCCCGGGATTCACCCTGCACGGCCCGGCCGGCGAGGCTGCCGTTCAGCTGAATCTCCTGGGTGAGCACAACGTCAAAAACGCCCTGGCCGCCGCCGCTGCCGCCCACGCCCTGGGCGTGCCGCTGGTCGGGATCGTCTCCGGCTTGCAGAACCTGCAGCCAGTCAAGGGGCGCGCCGCAGCGCAGCTGGCGACGAACGGCATGCGTGTGATCGACGACAGCTACAACGCCAATCCGGCTTCAATCTGCGCGGCGATTGATATACTCGCCGGCTTTTCCGGCCGGACCGTTCTGGTCCTCGGGGACATGGGCGAGTTGGGTGCCTGGGCGGAATCTTCCCACCGCGAAGTGGGAACTTACGCCATTGGCAAAGTCACCGCGCTCTATGCCGTCGGACCGTTGATGAGCCACGCCGTGCAGGCGTTCGGTTCCGCGGGCCGGCATTTCGCCGATCAGGCCAGCCTGATCGACGCCCTGGCCGACGAAGCATCGTCAACCACCATTCTGATCAAGGGTTCCCGCAGCGCGGCGATGGACAAGGTCGTCGCGGCGTTGTGCGGTACCTCCGAGGAGAGTCACTAAATGCTGCTGCTGCTCGCCGAGTACCTGCAACAGTTCTACAAGGGCTTCGGCGTCTTCCAGTACCTGACCCTGCGCGGCATCCTGAGCGTGCTGACCGCACTCGCCCTGTCGCTGTGGCTGGGCCCGTGGATGATCCGCACCCTGCAGATCCGTCAGATCGGCCAGGCCGTGCGCAACGACGGCCCGCAATCGCACCTGTCCAAGAAAGGCACGCCGACCATGGGTGGCGCGCTGATCCTCACCGCCATCGCCATCAGCACCCTGCTGTGGTCCGACTGGTCGAACCGCTACATGTGGGTCGTGCTGGCCGTCACGTTGCTGTTCGGCGCGGTCGGCTGGGTAGATGACTACCGCAAGGTGATCGAGAAGAACTCGCGCGGCCTGCCGAGCCGCTGGAAGTATTTCTGGCAGTCGGTATTCGGCCTGGGCGCGGCGATCTTCCTGTTCATGACCGCCGAAACGCCGGTCGAGACCACCCTGATCGTGCCGATGCTGAAGAACGTCGAGATCCCGCTCGGCATCTTCTTCGTCGTGCTGACCTATTTCGTGATCGTCGGTTCGAGCAACGCGGTGAACCTCACCGACGGCCTCGATGGCCTGGCCATCATGCCCACCGTGATGGTCGGCGGTGCGCTGGGGATCTTCTGCTACCTGTCGGGCAACATCAAATTCGCCGAATACCTGTTCATCCCGAGCGTGCCGGGCGCGGGCGAACTGATCATCTTCTGTGCCGCCATCGTTGGTGCGGGGCTGGGCTTCCTCTGGTTCAACACCTACCCGGCGCAGGTCTTCATGGGCGACGTCGGCGCGCTGGCGCTGGGCGCCGCGCTGGGCACCATCGCGGTGATCGTCCGCCAGGAAATCGTGCTGTTCATCATGGGCGGCGTGTTCGTCATGGAAACCCTGTCGGTGGTGATCCAGGTCGCCTCCTTCAAGTTGACCGGCAAGCGGGTGTTCCGCATGGCGCCGATCCACCACCACTTCGAACTCAAGGGCTGGCCGGAGCCGCGCGTGATCGTGCGCTTCTGGATCATCACGGTGATTCTCGTGCTGATCGGCCTGGCCACGTTGAAACTGCGTTGAGGACTGATCGAGCATGAGCCTGATCGCTTCCGACCAATTCCGCATCGTTGTCGGCCTCGGCAAGAGCGGCATGTCCCTGGTGCGCTACCTGGCGCGCCAGGGCGTGCCGTTTGCCGTGGCCGATACGCGCGCGAATCCGCCGGAGCTGGCGACCCTGCGCGAGCAGTACCCGCAGGTCGAGGTGCGCTGCGGCGACCTCGACGCCGATTTCCTCTGCCGTGCCCAGGAGCTCTACGTGAGCCCCGGCCTGTCGCTGCGCGTCCCGGCGCTGGTGGAAGCTGCCGCCCGTGGCGTGCGGATGTCCGGCGACGTCGACCTGTTCGCGCGTCACGCGAAGGCGCCCATCGTCGCCATCACCGGTTCCAATGCCAAGAGCACCGTCACCACCCAGGTGGGCGACATGGCCCAGGCTGCCGGCAAGCGTGTTGCGGTCGGCGGCAACCTGGGCACCCCGGCGCTGGACCTGCTGGCCGACGACGTCGAGCTGTATGTCGTGGAACTCTCCAGCTTCCAGCTGGAAACCTGCGAGCGCCTGAACGCCGAGGTCGCCACCTGCCTGAACGTCAGCGAAGACCACATGGACCGCTACGACGGCATGGCCGACTACCACCTGGCCAAGCACCGCATCTTCCGCGGCGCCCGGCAGGTCGTGGTGAACCGTGCCGACCCGCTGAGCCGTCCGCTGATCGCCGACAACGTGCCGTGCTGGACCTTCGGCACCAACAAGCCGGACTTCAAGGGCTTTGGCCTGATCGAAGAGGACGGCGAGAAGTGGCTGGCCTTCCAGTTCGACAAACTGATGCCGGCCCGCGAGCTGAAGATTCGTGGCGCGCACAACCAGTCCAACGCCCTGGCCGCGCTGGCGCTGGGGCATGCCGTGGGCCTGCCGTTCGAACCGATGCTGCAGACCCTGCGCGAATTCGCCGGTCTCGCCCATCGCTGCCAGTGGGTGCGTGAGCGCAACGGCGTGAACTACTACGACGACTCCAAGGCCACCAATGTCGGTGCCGCCCTGGCTGCCATCGAAGGCCTGGGTGCCGACATCGACGGCAAGCTGGTGCTGATCGCCGGTGGCGACGGCAAGGGCGCCGATTTCCACGACCTGCGGGCGCCGGTGGCGCAGCATTGCCGCGCCGTCGTGCTGCTGGGCCGTGACGCCGAACTGGTCGGCGCCGCGATTGGCAATGCCGTGCCGAAGGTCCGCGTGAACACCCTGGACGAAGCCGTCGAGCATGCTGCCGACCTGGCCCTGCCGGGCGACGCCGTGCTGCTCTCGCCGGCCTGCGCGAGCCTGGACATGTTCAAGAACTACGAAGAACGCGGACGCCTGTTCGCCAAGGCCGTGGAGGAGCTCGCCTGATGTTCTCCTTCCTGCGCCCCTATCCGTCCCCGCTGATCAGCCGCAACGGCATCGATGTCGACTTCCCGCTGCTGGCGGGTTGCCTGGCGCTGCTCGGCCTCGGCCTGGTGATGGTCACTTCGGCGTCTTCCGAAGTCGCCGCGGCGCAGTCCGGCAACCCGCTGTACTTCTCGGTTCGCCACCTGATCTATCTCGCCATTGGCTTCGTCGCCTGCGGCGTGACCATGATGATCCCGATGGAAACCTGGCAGCGCTGGGGCTGGAAGCTGTTGGCCGTGGCCTTCGTGCTGCTGGTGATGGTGGTCACGCCCGGCATCGGCCGCGAGGTGAACGGCTCCATGCGCTGGATCGGTTTCGGCCTGTTCAACATCCAGCCTTCGGAGATCGCCAAGGTCTTCGTGGTGATCTTCATGGCCGGCTATCTCGTCCGTCGCCAGGAAGAGGTGCGCGAGAGCTGGCTGGGCTTCTTCAAGCCGTTCGTGGTGCTGCTGCCGATGGCCGGCCTGCTGCTGCGCGAGCCGGACTTCGGCGCCACCGTGGTGATGATGGGCGCGGCCGCCGCGATGCTGTTCCTGGGCGGCGTCGGGTTGTTCCGCTTCGGCCTGATGGTCGCGCTGGCGGTGGGCGCCGTGGTGCTGCTGATCCAGACCCAGCCCTACCGGATGGCGCGTCTGACCAACTTCACCGACCCCTGGGCCGACCAGTTCGGCGCGGGCTACCAGCTGAGCCAGGCGCTGATCGCCTTTGGCCGTGGCGGCTGGACTGGCATGGGCCTGGGCAACAGCATCCAGAAGCAGTTCTACCTGCCCGAGGCGCACACCGACTTCGTGTTCGCCGTGCTCGCCGAAGAGCTGGGCATCGTCGGCGCCATGGCGACCGTCGCCCTGTTCGTCTTCGTCAGCCTGCGCGCCCTGTACATCGGCATCTGGGCCGAGCAGTCGAAACAGTACTTCTCCGCCTATGTCGCCTACGGGCTGGCCTTCCTGTGGATCGGCCAGTTCCTGATCAACGTGGGCGTGAACGTCGGCCTCCTGCCGACCAAGGGCCTGACCCTGCCGTTCCTGAGCTACGGCGGCAGTTCGCTGGTGATCTGCTGCGCCTGCCTGGGGATGCTCCTGCGCATCGAATGGGAACGCCGCACCGTGATGGGCAGCGAGGAATATGAATTCAGCGAAGAGGACTTTGCCGATGAAAGGTAACGTCCTGATCATGGCGGGCGGCACCGGCGGACACGTGTTCCCAGCCCTGGCCTGCGCCCGTGAGTTCCAGGCGCGCGGCTACAGCGTGCACTGGCTGGGCACCCCGCGTGGCATCGAGAACGACCTGGTACCCAAGGCCGGCCTGCCGCTGCACCTGATCAATGTCAGCGGTCTGCGCGGCAAGGGCGTCAAGTCGCTCCTGCGCGCGCCGTTCGATCTGCTCAAGTCGCTGTTCCAGGCGCTGGGCGTGGTTCGCCAGCTCAAGCCGGTCTGCGTGCTTGGCCTGGGCGGGTACGTCACCGGCCCGGGCGGCCTGGCGGCCAAGCTGTCCGGCGTGCCGCTGGTGATCCACGAACAGAACGCCGTCGCCGGCACCGCCAACCGCAGCCTCGCACCGCTGGCCAAACGGGTGTGCGAAGCCTTCCCGAATACGTTCGACAGCAGCGCCAAGCGCCTGACCACCGGCAACCCGGTGCGCGTCGAGCTGTTCCTGGAAGAGGGCGCCCGTGCGCCGTTGGCCGGTCGCCGCGTCAACCTGCTGGTGTTGGGTGGCAGCCTGGGCGCCGAGCCACTGAACAAGCTGCTGCCCGAAGCCCTGGCCCAGGTACCGAGCGAGATTCGCCCGGCCATTCGCCATCAGGCCGGTCGTCAGCATGACGAAATTACCGCGGAGCGTTACCGCGCCGCGGGTGTCGAAGCGGACGTCGCTCCGTTCATCGCCGACATGGCCGCCGCCTATGCCTGGGCCGATCTGGTGATCTGCCGCGCCGGCGCGCTGACCGTGAGCGAGCTGACCGCCGCCGGCCTGCCGTCCTTCCTGGTGCCGCTGCCCCACGCGATCGACGACCACCAGACCAAGAACGCCGAATTCCTGGTGCGGGAGGGCGCAGCCCACCTGCTGCCGCAGAAATCTACCAGCGCCGCCGATCTGGCCGCGCAGTTGTCCGAGGTATTGATGCATCCCGATTCCCTGACCCGCATGGCCGCTCGCGCTCGCAGCCTGGCCAAGCCCGAGGCTACCCGCACGGTGGTCGATGCCTGCCTGGAGGTGGCCCGTGGTTAAAGAACCGACCGGCGTCACCCGCACCATGCGCCGCATCCGTCGCATCCACTTCGTCGGCATCGGTGGCGTGGGCATGTGCGGAATCGCGGAAGTGCTGCTCAACCTCGGCTACGAAGTCTCCGGCTCCGACCTCAAGGCGTCGCCGGTCACCGAGCGCCTGGAGAAGTTCGGCGCACAGATCTTCATCGGCCACCGGGCGGAGAACTCCGACGGCGCCGACGTGCTGGTGGTCTCCAGCGCGGTGAACAAGTCGAACCCGGAAGTCGCAGCCGCGCTGGATCGACGTGTGCCGGTAGTGCCGCGCGCCGAGATGCTCGCCGAGCTGATGCGCTACCGCCACGGCATCGCGGTGGCCGGTACCCACGGCAAGACCACCACCACCAGCCTGATCGCCTCGGTATTCGCCGCCGGCGGTCTGGACCCGACCTTCGTCATCGGCGGCCGCCTGAACGCCGCGGGCACCAACGCGCAGCTGGGCACCAGCCGCTACCTGGTGGCCGAGGCCGACGAGAGCGACGCCAGCTTCCTGCACCTGCAGCCGATGGTCTCGGTGGTCACCAACATCGATGCCGACCACATGAGCACCTACGGCGGCGACTTCAACAAGCTCAAGCGCACCTTCGTCGACTTCCTGCACAACCTGCCGTTCTACGGCCTGGCCGTGGTCTGCGTGGACGACCCGGTGGTGCGCGAGATCCTGCCGCAGGTCGCTCGCCCGACCGTGACCTACGGCCTGAGCGAGGACGCCGACGTCCGCGCCATCAACATCCGCCAGGAAGGCATGCGCACCTACTTCACCGTGCTGCGCCCCGAGCGCGAGCCGCTGGACGTCTCGGTGAACATGCCCGGCCTGCACAACGTGCTGAACTCCCTGGCGACCATCGTGATCGCTACCGACGAAGGCATCTCCGACGAAGCCATCGTCCAGGGCCTGTCCGGCTTCCAGGGTGTCGGCCGACGCTTCCAGGTCTATGGCGACCTGCAGGTCGAAGGCGGCAGCGTGATGCTGGTCGACGACTACGGCCACCACCCGCGCGAAGTCGCGGCGGTGATCAAGGCCGTGCGCGGTGGCTGGCCGGAGCGTCGCCTGGTGATGGTCTACCAGCCGCACCGTTACACCCGCACCCGTGACCTGTACGAGGACTTCGTGCAGGTGCTGGGCGAGGCCAACGTGCTGATGCTGATGGAGGTCTACCCGGCCGGCGAGGAGCCGATCCCCGGGGCCGACAGCCGTCACCTGTGCCATAGCATCCGCCAGCGCGGCCAGCTCGACCCGATCTACCTGGAGCGTGGCGGTGACCTCGCTTCGCTGCTGCAGCCGCTGCTGCGTCCGGGCGACATCCTGCTTTGCCAGGGCGCCGGCGATATCGGCGGGCTGGCTCCGCAACTGATCAAGAATCCGATGTTCGGCGCCGCCGCTGCGGGCGCCGAGGGGAAGAAGCAATGAGTGACGCCCTCAAATCCGCCCTCGAGCCCCGCGCCTTCGGTCGCGTCGCTGTGCTGTACGGCGGCAAGAGCGCCGAGCGCGAGGTGTCGCTGAAGTCCGGCGCCATGGTCCTGCAGGCGTTGCAGGGCGCGGGTGTGGACGCCTTCGGCATCGACGTGGGCGACGACCTGCTGGAGCGTCTGACCCGCGAGAAGATCGACCGCGCCTTCATCATCCTCCACGGCCGTGGCGGTGAAGACGGCACCATGCAGGGCCTGCTGGAAATCGCCGGCATTCCCTACACCGGCAGCGGTGTGCTGGCCTCCGCGCTGGCCATGGACAAGCTGCGGACCAAGCGCGTGTGGCTGAGCCTCGGCCTGCCGACGCCCGACCACGCCGTGCTCGCCAGCGAGGACGATTGCCGTGCCGCTGCCGCGAAGCTGGGCTTCCCGCTGATCGTCAAGCCGGCCAGCGAGGGCTCGAGCATCGGCATGGCCAAGGTGAACAGCGTGGACGAGCTGATCGCCGCCTGGGCTGCTGCCGCGAAATACGATCCGCAGGTGCTCGTCGAGCAGTGGATCAGCGGCCCCGAGTACACCGTCGCGATCCTCCGTGGGCAGGTGCTGCCGCCCATCCGTCTGGGCACCCCGCACACCTTCTACGACTACGACGCCAAGTACCTGGCCAACGATACCCAGTACCAGATTCCCTGCGGCCTGGATGCCGACAAGGAACAGGAACTCAAGGACCTGACCGCGCGCGCCTGCGATGCCCTGGGCATCCAGGGCTGGGGTCGGACCGACGTGATGCAGGACGCCCAAGGGCGCTTCTGGCTGTTGGAAGTGAACACGGCACCGGGCATGACCGATCACAGCCTGGTGCCCATGGCCGCGCGCGCGGCCGGCCTGGATTTCCAGCAACTGGTGCTGGCGATTCTCGCCCACAGCGTCGAGGCAAGGGGGTAAGTCATGAACGGCGCGCAGCTTCGTCACCAGAATCCCGGATCCGGCCGTGCACCCGCACGCAAGCCGGTGCCGCGCGGCGCCAGCCGTCTGGTGGCCAAGGAGCCGCTCAGCGCCCGTATGCCCAAGCCCAGCTTCGGCTTCCTCAAGGTGCTGCTGTGGCCGCTGGTGCTGGGCGTGCTCGGTACAGGCGCGTACTACGGCGCGCAGTACGTGCTGCCCTACGCGGACCGGCCGATCGCCAAGGTCAGCGTGGAGGGCGACCTCAGCTACATCAGCCAGGCGGCGGTGCAGCAGCGGATCAGCCCCTACGTCTCGGCCAGCTTCTTCACCATCGACCTGGCCGGCATGCGCCAGGAGCTGGAGCAGATGCCCTGGATCGCCCATGCCGAGGTACGCCGCGTATGGCCCGACCAGGTGGTGATCCGCCTGGACGAGCAACTGCCCATCGCCCGTTGGGGGGATGAGGCGCTGTTGAATAACCAGGGGCAGGCTTTCGCCCCGCGCGAAGTCGCCAACTACGAGCACCTGCCGCGCCTTTCCGGCCCGCAACGCGCTCAGCAACAAGTGATGCAGCAGTACCAGATTCTCAGCCAGATGCTTCGCCCGCTGGGCTTCACCATCGCCAGCCTGGACATGAGTTCGCGCGGCGCCTGGACCCTGGGCACCGCACAAGGCGTGGAGATCATGCTGGGCCGCGACCACGCGGTAGAACAGATTCGCCGGTTCGTGACCATCTACGACAAGGCGCTGAAAGACCAGATTTCGAAAATTGCCCGCATCGACATGCGTTACCCCAACGGCCTGGCCGTGGGTTGGCGCGATCCGGTGCCGGAAACGACGGTGGCACAGACCACCGCCGTGCAGTGAGTTGAGGAGACTTCAATAACTATGGCAAGCGTGCAGAGCGGCAAAATGGTCGTCGGCCTGGACATCGGCACCTCCAAGGTGGTGGCGCTGGTGGGCGAGGTGGCGGCCGATGGCAAGCTGGAAATCGTCGGCATCGGGACGCATCCGTCGCGCGGCCTGAAGAAGGGCGTGGTGGTGAACATCGAGTCCACCGTGCAATCGATCCAGCGCGCCATCGATGAAGCCCAACAGATGGCGGGCTGCCGTATCCACTCGGCCTTCGTCGGCATCGCCGGCAACCATATCCGCAGCCTGAATTCCCACGGTATCGTGGCGATTCGCGACCGCGAGGTCAGCGGCGCCGACATCGAGCGCGTGCTCGACGCGGCACAGGCCGTGGCCATCCCGGCCGACCAGCGTGTGCTGCACACCCTGGCCCAGGACTACGTGATCGACAACCAGGAAGGCGTGCGCGAGCCGCTGGGCATGTCCGGCGTACGCCTGGAAGCCAAGGTGCACGTCGTGACCTGCGCTGTGAACGCCGCGCAGAACATCGAGAAGTGCGTGCGCCGTTGCGGCCTGGAAGTGGACGACATCATCCTCGAGCAACTGGCCTCGGCCTATTCGGTGCTCACCGAGGACGAAAAAGAGCTGGGCGTGTGCCTGGTGGACATCGGCGGCGGCACCACCGACATTGCCATCTTCACCGAAGGCGCCATCCGCCACACGGCTGTGATCCCGATCGCCGGCGATCAGGTCACCAACGACATCGCCATGGCGCTGCGCACCCCGACGCAATACGCCGAAGAGATCAAGATTCGATATGCTTGTGCCTTGGCCAAACTGGCCGGTCCGGGCGAAACCATCAAGGTGCCCAGCGTAGGGGATCGGCCGCCGCGGGAACTGTCGCGCCAAGCGCTTGCCGAAGTGGTCGAGCCGCGTTACGACGAGCTCTTCACCCTGGTTCAGGCCGAACTGCGTCGCAGTGGCTACGAGGACCTGATTCCAGCCGGGATCGTCCTGACCGGTGGCACCTCCAAGATGGAAGGCGCCGTCGAGCTGGCCGAAGAGATCTTTCACATGCCGGTACGCCTGGGCGTACCCCATAGCGTCAAGGGACTGGCCGACGTCGTGCGCAATCCTATCTATTCCACCGGTGTGGGGCTGCTCCTGTACGGACTGCAAAAACAGTCCGACGGCATCTCCATGTCCGGCAGCAGCTTCAGCAGCGACGAACCCAAGACACCGGTACTGGAAAAGCTTAAACGCTGGGTCCAGGGCAATTTCTGATTTACCACCGCGGTAAACGTAGGCAACACAACTAGAAAGGAAGGAGAGGGGAAATGTTTGAATTGGTAGATAACATTCCGCAAACAGCAGTCATCAAGGTTATCGGCGTAGGTGGTGGCGGCGGCAACGCCGTGAACCACATGGCCAAGAACAACGTTGATGGCGTCGAATTCATTTGCGCCAACACCGATGCGCAGGCGCTGAAGAACATCGCCGCGCGCACCGTGCTGCAACTCGGCCCGAGCGTCACCAAGGGCCTGGGCGCTGGCGCCAACCCGGAAATCGGCCGCCAGGCCGCCATCGAGGACCGCGAGCGTATCGCCGAAGTCCTGGAAGGCGCCGACATGGTCTTCATCACCACTGGCATGGGTGGCGGTACCGGTACCGGTGCTGCGCCGATCATTGCCGAGGTTGCCAAGGAAATGGGCATCCTCACCGTGGCCGTGGTCACCCGTCCGTTCCCGTTCGAAGGCCGCAAGCGCATGCAGATCGCCGACGAGGGCATCCGCTCGCTGGCGGAAAGCGTCGACTCGCTGATCACCATCCCGAACGAAAAGCTGCTGACCATCCTGGGCAAGGACGCGAGCCTGCTGGCCGCCTTCGCCAAGGCTGACGATGTGCTGGCCGGTGCCGTTCGCGGTATCTCCGACATCATCAAGCGTCCGGGCATGATCAACGTCGACTTCGCCGACGTGAAAACCGTCATGAGCGAAATGGGCATGGCCATGATGGGTACCGGCTGCGCCAGCGGCCCGAACCGCGCTCGCGAGGCGACCGAAGCCGCGATCCGCAACCCGCTGCTGGAAGACGTCAACCTGCAGGGCGCCCGCGGCATCCTGGTGAACATCACTGCCGGTCCCGACCTGTCCCTGGGCGAGTACTCCGACGTGGGTAACATCATCGAGCAGTTCGCTTCCGAGCACGCCACCGTCAAAGTGGGCACCGTGATCGATCCTGACATGCGCGACGAGCTGCACGTCACCGTCGTGGCCACTGGCCTGGGCGCTCGCCTGGAGAAGCCGGTCAAGGTCGTCGACAACACCGTCCAGACCCAGGCCGTCAGCACCCAGGCTCCGGTTCAGCGCGAGCAGCAGTCGGTGAACTACCGTGACCTGGATCGTCCGACCGTCATGCGTAACCAGAACCACGGCGGCGCCGCCACCGCGGCCAAGCTGAACCCGCAGGACGATCTGGATTACCTGGATATCCCGGCATTCCTGCGTCGCCAGGCCGATTGAGTCGATTTATCAGGAGTATCAATGTGATTGGTGTTCAGCAAAGGGCGGTTCTGCTATCATCGCCGCCCATTGTTGACAACAGTTCGCAACTTGCGCGAAAGCGGCCAAAGCCATGATCAGACAACGCACCTTGAAGAACATCATCCGGGCGACCGGTGTCGGCCTGCATTCCGGGGAGAAGGTTTACCTGACCCTGAAGCCGGCTCCCGTCGATACTGGCATCGTGTTCTGCCGGACCGATCTCGACCCCGTGGTGGAAATCCCCGCCCGGGCCTCGAACGTCGGTGAAACCACCATGTCGACCACCCTGATCAAGGGTGACATCAAGGTGGATACCGTGGAGCACCTGCTCTCGGCCATGGCCGGCCTGGGTATCGACAACGCCTATGTCGAGCTGTCCGCGTCGGAAGTACCGATCATGGACGGCAGCGCAGGTCCCTTCGTATTCCTGATCCAGTCCGCTGGCCTGCAAGAGCAGGAAGCGGCCAAGAAGTTCATCCGCATCAAGCGCGAAGTGACGGTGGAAGAGGGCGACAAGCGCGCCACCTTCGTTCCGTTCGACGGCTTCAAGGTGAGCTTCGAGATCGATTTCGATCACCCGGTCTTCCGTGGTCGCACCCAGAAAGCCGTGGTGGATTTCTCCAGCACTTCCTTCGTCAAGGAAGTCAGCCGCGCCCGTACCTTCGGGTTCATGCGCGACATCGAGATGCTGCGTTCGCAGAACCTGGCTCTGGGTGGCAGCGTGGAGAACGCCATCGTGGTCGACGAGTATCGAGTGCTCAACGAAGATGGTCTTCGTTACGAGGACGAGTTCGTCAAGCACAAGATCCTGGACGCCATTGGTGACCTGTACCTGCTGGGTAACAGCCTTATCGGCGAGTTCATCGGCTACAAGTCCGGTCATGCCCTGAACAACCGTCTCCTGCGCACCCTCATCGCAGACAAGGACGCTTGGGAAGTGGTGACCTTCGAGGACGCCAAGACCGCGCCGATCTCCTATATGCGACCCGCTGCGGCCGTATAAGGAAACCTCCTCCTTTCAGCTACAACTTCAAAGGCCACCCTCGGGTGGCCTTTTTTTATGCCTGCGCGTTATTCCTCGCCCGGTTCCGGCGGCTTGCGGCTACGGCTGGCCAGGCGCTCGAGCGCGGCCTTGAGCTGAGGGTTGCTGATGCCCTCGGCGGCTTCGTGCAAGGTGGCGGAGGCGGATTCACTGATGCGGTTGGTGTTGACCCGGGTGGGCGTCTGGACCGTCGGCTGCACCTTGAACTGGATGCGCGCCAGGCCCCTGAACTCCTCGAACGTGGCCAGTTGCCGCAGCAGGCGGTTCTGCTGGTAGCGCAGGCGCGTCGCCCAGTGACCGTCGGTGACCACCAGCAGCAGGCTGCCCTCGCGCCAGGAGGCGACGCGGCAATACGGGCGTGCGGCGGGCTGCAGTTGCGAGTCGAGCAATTCCTGCAGGCGCGAGAGGCGTTGCGCCTGCGCGAACAGCGACTGCAGCGGCTTGGCTTCGCGCAGCAGCTTGGTCATCGCCTTGGCGGGCAGGGGGCGAAAGGCCATGGTGAGGAACCGGCAGTGAATGAAGCAGGATGGTAACAGATGCGCCGGGGGCCAGATGCCACCGTCGGCCCCTTGAAGTTGCTCGTTCGCGTCACCATATCACCCACTCGGATGCAAAGTTGTCCGCCCATGCATTGCCCCCAAGCTCGCAGAATGCGAAGCTTCGGAGGATGACTTCGGCACTTTTTTCCCGATAGTTTCCGGGTAGAATGCCCGCTTCATTGCCGTTCCGCGCCGCGGCCAGCCAGTCGGGCAGCCCTCCAATTCTCCAGTTCGGATGACCCAGTCGATATGTTTGCGCCTTTGTTGAAAAAACTCTTTGGAAGCAAGAACGAGCGCGAAGTGAAGCGCATGGTCAAGCAGGTCCAGGCCATCAATGCACTCGAGCCGCAGATGGTTCCGCTTTCCGATGAGCAACTCAAGGCCAAGACCGAGGAGTTCAAGGCGCGCCTGGCCAAGGGCGAGACCCTCGACCAGATCCTTCCCGAAGCGTTCGCCGTCGCCCGTGAGGCCGGCAAGCGCGTGATGGGCATGCGCCACTTCGACGTCCAGCTGATCGGCGGCATGACCCTGCACGAAGGCAAGATCGCCGAGATGCGTACCGGTGAGGGCAAGACCCTCGTGGGTACCCTGGCCGTCTACCTGAACGCCCTGGCTGGCAAAGGCGTGCACGTGGTCACCGTGAACGACTACCTGGCCCGCCGCGACGCCAACTGGATGCGTCCGCTGTATGAATTCCTCGGCCTGACCGTTGGTATCGTCAGCCCGTTCCAGCCGCCGGAAGAGAAGCGCGCTGCCTACGCTTCGGACATTACCTACGGCACTAACAACGAATTCGGCTTCGACTACCTGCGCGACAACATGGCGTTCAGCCTGGAAGACAAGTTCCAGCGCGAGCTGAACTTCGCCGTGGTCGACGAAGTGGACTCCATCCTCATCGACGAGGCGCGGACTCCGCTGATCATCTCCGGCCAGGCCGAAGACAGCTCCGAGCTGTACATCAAGATCAACAAGCTGATCCCGCGCCTGAAGCGCCACATCGAGGAAGTCGAAGGCCAAGTGACCCAGCAGGGCCACTACAGCATCGACGAGAAGACCCGCCAGGTGGAGCTCAACGAGCAGGGCCACGCCTATGTCGAGGAGCTGCTGACCCAGAACGGCCTGCTGGCCGAGGGCGAGAGCCTCTACTCGGCGCACAACCTCAGCCTGCTGACCCACGTCTATGCCGCGCTGCGCGCCCACACCCTGTTCCACCGCAACGTGGAATACATCGTCCAGGGTGACCAGGTCCTGCTGATCGACGAGCACACCGGCCGTACCATGCCGGGCCGCCGCCTCTCCGAGGGCCTGCACCAGGCCATCGAGGCGAAGGAGAACCTGCCGATCCAGGCCGAGAGCCAGACCCTGGCTTCGACCACCTTCCAGAACTACTTCCGCCTCTACACCAAGCTGGCCGGCATGACCGGCACCGCCGACACCGAGGCGTTCGAATTCCGCCAGACCTACGGCCTGGACGTGGTGGTGATCCCGACCCACCGTCCGGTCGCCCGTAAGGACTTCAACGACCTGGTCTACCTGACCCAGGACGAGAAGTACGCCGCCATCATCACCGATGTGCAGCAGTGCCAGGCGCTGGGCCGCCCGGTCCTCGTCGGTACCGCGTCGGTCGAGACGTCCGAATATGTGTCGCAGCTGCTGCAGAACGCCGGCATCGAGCACAAGGTACTGAACGCCAAGTACCACGAGAAGGAAGCCGAGATCATCGCCCAGGCCGGTCGTCCGGGTGCGGTCACCATCGCCACCAACATGGCCGGCCGTGGTACCGACATCCTGCTGGGCGGCAACTGGGAAGTGGAAGTCGCCGCGCTGGAGAACCCCACCGACGAGCAGGTCGCGCAGATCAAGGCCGACTGGCAGAAGCGCCACCAGCAGGTCATCGAGTCGGGCGGCCTGCACGTGATCGCCTCTGAGCGCCACGAATCCCGCCGTATCGACAACCAGCTGCGCGGCCGTGCCGGCCGTCAGGGCGACCCGGGTTCCAGCCGCTTCTACCTGTCGCTGGAAGACCACCTGATGCGCATCTTCGCCTCCGACCGGGTGAAGAACTTCATGAAGGCCCTCGGCATGCAGCCGGGCGAGGCGATCGAGCACCGCATGGTGACCAACGCTATCGAGAAGGCCCAGCGCAAGGTCGAAGGCCGCAACTTCGACATCCGTAAACAACTGCTGGAGTTCGACGACGTCGCCAACGAGCAGCGCAAGGTGATCTACCACATGCGCAACACCCTGCTCGCCGCCGACAACATCGGCGAGACCATCGTCGAATTCCGCGAAGAGACCCTGAACAACACCGTTAGCGAGCACATTCCGCCGCAGTCGCTGCCCGAGCAGTGGGACGTCGCCGGCCTGGAAGCCGCGCTGTACAGCGATTTCGGCCTCAAGCTGCCGATCCAGCAATGGCTCGACGAAGACGACAAGCTGTACGAGGAAACCCTGCGCGAGAAGATCCTCGCCGAGCTGGTCGCCGCCTACAACGAGAAGGAAGACCTCGCTGGCGCCGAAGCCCTGCGCACCTTCGAGAAGCAGATGCTGCTGCGTGTGCTGGACGACCTGTGGAAGGACCACCTGTCCACCATGGATCACCTGCGCCACGGCATCCACCTGCGCGGTTACGCGCAGAAGAACCCCAAGCAGGAGTACAAGCGCGAGTCCTTCAACCTGTTCCAGGACCTGCTGAACTCCATCAAGCGCGACACCATCCGCGTGCTGTCCTTCGTCCAGGTCCGCCGCGAAGACCCCGCCGAGGAAGAAGCCCGCCTGCGCCGCGAGGCCGAGGAAATGGCCAAGCGCATGCAGTTCCAGCATGCCGCCGCGCCGTCCATGGACCAGGTCACCAGCGAGCCGGAAGAGGGCGAGCTGCCGGACGTCGCCGACAATGTCGTGCCGATGGAGCCGGTGCGCAACGAGGCGAAGATCGGCCGCAACGAGCCCTGCCCATGCGGTTCGGGCAAGAAGTACAAGCACTGCCACGGTCAGGTGGAATAACGCCTCCCGACCTTGCTACCGACGCCGCGACCGGCCCTGCCGCTCGCGGCGTTTTTCACATCTAATCCACTGATTTGATTCACTGACTAGATAGGAGCGCGCCACATGGCTGTTGGTCTCGGCCCCATGTCCACCCTGCACCCGGTCCCCGGTTTCGAACTCGGCATCGCCTCTGCCGGCATCAAACGACCCGGCCGCAAGGACATCGTGGTGATGCGCTGCGCCGAAGGCTCCACCGTGGCGGGTGTGTTCACCACCAACGCCTTCTGCGCCGCTCCGGTGATCCTGGCGCGCAAGCGCTTCCTCGGCCCGGTGCGCTACCTGCTGACCAACACCGGCAACGCCAACGCCGGCACCGGCGAATCGGGCCTGGCCAACGCCACCCGCACCTGCGCCAAGCTGGCCGAGCTGGCTGGCGTGCCGGAAAACGCCGTGCTGCCGTACTCCACCGGGGTGATCGGCGAGCCGCTGCCGGTCGAGAAGATCGAAGCCGCGCTGCCCGCTGCGCTGGCCAACCTGTCCGTGGATAACTGGGCCGACGCCGCCGCCGGCATCATGACCACCGACACCCTGCCCAAGGGCGCCAGCCGCCAGTTCCAGCACGACGGCGTGACCATCACCGTCACCGGCATCAGCAAGGGCGCCGGCATGATCAAGCCGAACATGGCCACCATGCTGGGTTACATCGCCACCGACGCCAAGGTTGCCCAGGGCGTGCTGCAGGACCTGCTGCGCGACGCGGCGAACAAGTCCTTCAACCGCATCACCATCGACGGCGATACCTCCACCAACGACTGCTGCATGCTGATCGCCACCGGCCAGGCGGCGCTGCCGGAAATCACCTCCGCCAGCGGTGCGCTGTTCGCCGCGCTGAAGCAGGCCGTGCTGGAAGTCTCCATGGAACTGGCCCAGGCCATCGTCCGTGACGGCGAGGGCGCCACCAAGTTCGTCACCGTGCAGGTGAACGGCGGCGCAACACACCAGGAGTGCCTGGACGTCGGCTACGCCGTGTCCCACTCGCCGCTGATCAAGACCGCGCTGTTCGCCTCCGACCCGAACTGGGGCCGCATCCTCGCTGCCGTCGGCCGCGCCGGCGTGCCGGACCTGGACGTGAGCCTGATCGACGTGTACCTGGACGACGTCGCCATCGCCAGCCGCGGCGGCCGCGCCGCCAGCTACACCGAGGACCAGGGCGCCAGGGTCATGGCCCAGGAAGAGATCACCATCCGCATCGATCTGGGCCGCGGCACCTGCAGCGAGACCATCTGGACCACCGACCTGTCCCACGAGTACGTGAAGATCAACGCCGAATACCGCACCTGATCGCCGCGTAGCGCTGGCGCGGAATTCTGCGCCGGCGCTTCGTTCCTCTCGGATTCCCGATTTTCATGGATGGATGAAAATCGGGAATTTGTTTTCATGGCTGCCGCGCTCTAAGGTCTGCTGACTGACCTTCACGAGCATCGCGTCCATGTCCCTCACCCTGATCATCGGCAGCAAGAATTTCTCCTCCTGGTCCCTGCGCGGCTGGCTGACCATGCAGCTCACCGGCGCCGAGTTCGAGGAAATCCTCATTCCCCTGGGCGGCCAGGACACCGCGCGGCGCATCCGCGAGCACTCGCCCAGCGGCAAGGTGCCGGCGCTCAAGTGCGAGCACGGGCTGATCTGGGATTCCCTGTCGATCGCCGAATACCTCGCCGAACGCTTCCCCGAAGCCCACCTCTGGCCCCGCGGCGAAGCGGCCCGCGCCCTGGCGCGCACGGTCTGCGCCGAGATGCACAGCGGCTTCATGGCGCTGCGCTCGCACATGCCGATGGATATCCAGCGCAACCAGCCGCTGGCTGAAGTGCCGGAAGCGGTGGAAGCGGATATCGCCCGAATCGTCGAGCTCTGGGCACTGTGCCGCCAGCAGTTCGGCCAGGATGGTCCGTTCCTGTTCGGCCACGCCAGCATCGCCGATGCCTTCTACGCGCCAGTCGCGACGCGCCTGCGCAGCTATTGCGTGACCCTGCCGATCGAGGCGCAGAACTATGTCGATGCGATCTACGCCTGGCCGGCCTTCCGTCCCTGGCTGGACGCGGCGATGGTTGAACGCGCCTGAACCCGGCTGCCAATGACGGTAGAATGCCCGCAGTACCCAATTACGATCTGCTGCGCGTCGCAATAGCTGCGTTGAAATCGGTTTCGGGATGCTCATTTACTGCCTGTAAACTGCGCTCCCTCAACCGATGTCGCCTTGCTCTTCCCTGGCTCGCGAGATCGTAAACAGGTCCTGTTCGCGGGCCCTGCCTGAATCGGATTGAGGAGTAGCACTGTGAAACGAGTACATGTCGCCGCCGCCGTGATTCGCGGACTCGATGGCCGGGTGCTGATCGCCCGGCGTCCGGACGACAAGCACCAGGGCGGTCTGTGGGAGTTTCCCGGTGGCAAGGTCGAGGAGGGCGAAGCGGTGCAGGTCGCCCTGGCGCGCGAGCTGAAGGAAGAGCTGGGCATCGACGTCGAGCAGGCGCGGCCGCTGATTCGCGTGCAGCACGACTACAGCGACAAGCATGTGCTGCTGGATGTCTGGGAGGTCTCTGCCTTCTCCGGCGAGCCCCATGGCGCCGAGGGCCAGCCGTTGGCCTGGGTCGCTCCGCGTGACCTGCCGGACTACGAGTTCCCCGCCGCCAACCAGCCCATCGTGCAGGCTGCGCGCCTGCCGGATCGCTACCTGATCACCCCGGACGGTCTGGAAATCCCGCAACTGGTGCAGGGCGTGCGCGCTGCGATCGCCAGCGGCATCCGCCTGGTCCAGCTACGCGCGCCGAACATGTACAGCCCGGAGTACCGTGACCTTGCCGTCGACGTGCAGGGCCTGTGCGCCGGCAAGGCGCAGCTGATGCTCAAGGGCCCGCTGGAGTGGCTGGGCGACTTCCCGGCGGCTGGCTGGCACCTGACCTCCGAGCAGCTGCGCAAGTACGCGCCCAACGGCCGGCCGTTCCCCCGCGAGCGGCTTCTGGCAGCCTCCTGCCATAGCGCCGAAGAGTTGCAGCTGGCGGCGCGCATGGGCGTGGATTTCGTCACCTTGTCGCCGGTGCAGGCCACCGAGAGCCATCCGGGTGAGCCGGCGCTGGGGTGGGAGGCGGCGGCGGAGCTGATCGATGGCTTCAACCAGCCGGTGTTCCTGCTGGGGGGCGTCGGCCCGCAGGACGTCGAGCGCGCCTGGCAGGCTGGCGCGCAGGGCGTGGCGGGGATCCGGGCGTTCTGGCCGAAGAGCGAAGGCTGATCCGGCGTTGAACTGACGGCTCTTCGTAGGAGCGAGCTTGCTCGCGAACAGGCCGCGCTGCATTGCCGTGCGGTTCGCGAGCAAGCTCGCTCCTACAACCTGGCGCCACGCTCTGTCGTGTCCCGGTAATGACAGGTTCCGCCGCGATGGATTTCGCGGACAGGGTCCGCTCCTACACCCGCCGGCGGCGTTGAAATTCCCCTGTAGGAGCGGGCCATGCCCGCGATCGCGCGCATGGCGCGCTCCTACAAGGTGGCGCCACGCTCTGTCGTGGCCCGGTAATGACAGATTCCGCCGCGAGGGATATCGCGGACAGAGTCCGCTCCTACGCAAGGCACCGGCGCTCCCGCGGTTGCGATCAGGCGGGCTTTTCGGCGGCCTGCCAGAGAATCTCTTCCACGCCCTGGCGCTTCGCGATGAAGCGTGCGGCGACGAACAGCAGGTCGGATAGCCGGTTCAGGTAACGCAGGCCCGCGCCTTCCAGCGGTTCCTCGGCATTGAGTTGCTGGCAGCGGCGTTCGGCGTTGCGCGCCTGGGCGCGGCACAGGTGGGCGAGGGCAACCAGGCGCGAGCCACCGGGCAGGATGAAGTTCTTCAGCGGCCCGAGCTCTTCGTTCCAGCAGTCGATCACCTGCTCCAGGCGCTCCACTTCCGCGTCGTTCAGCGCTCGGTACTCCGGCATCGCCAACTCGCCGCCGAGGTCGAACAGGCGATGCTGGATCGGAGCCAGAACGCCGATCGCTTCTTCCAGCGCACTGCTGCGCGCCTCATGCAAGCCGGCCAGCAGCAGGCCGAGGTGGCTGTTCAGCTCGTCCACCGCGCCCATGGCTTCCACCCGCGGGTGGTGCTTGGGCACGCGGCGGCCGTCGGCCAGGCCGGTTTCCCCGGCGTCGCCGGTGCGGGTGTAGATTTTCGACAGTCGGTTGCCCATGGCTCAATGCTCCTTGTCGCCCGGCGCCAGCAGCGGTAGCGGCGGGGAAATCTCGGCGCCCAGCGGGAGACGGATGGTGAAGCAGGTGCCCACGCCCAGCTCGGACTGCACCTCCATCTGCCCCTTGTGGTTGTTGGTGACGATGAAGTACGAGACCGACAGGCCCAGCCCAGTGCCCTGGCCGACCTCCTTGGTGGTGAAGAACGGCTCGAAGATGCGCTTGCGCACGTTCTCCGGCATGCCGCAGCCGTTGTCTTCCACCTGGATTTCCGCCCACGGCGGGTTGAGCCGGGTGCGCAGGGTGATGCGGCCGAGTTCGCCTTCTTCCTCGTCGTCGCGCTGGTGGATGGCCTGGGCGCCGTTCTTCAAGAGGTTGAGCAGTACCTGCTCGATCTCGTTGGCGATCACCGGCACCGGCCCCAGGCGCGGGTCGTACTCGTGGACGATGTCCAGCGACTTGAAGTCGAAGCCGCCGGTGAGGTCGAAGTCGTTGCCGGCGATCTCCACCGCCTGTTCCAGCAGCGCGGGCAGCTCGCAGGCGGCCATCTGGCGGTGGCTGCGGCGGCTGAAGGAGAGCATGTGGCTGACGATCTTCGCCGCCCGGGAGCCCGCGTACTGGATGCCGTCCAGCAGCTTGGGAATCTCCCGCGCTTCGAGGTAGTGGTTGAGATCGTCCAGGCGCACGCCGACTTCGCCGGCCACTTCGAGGTTCTTGGTGAGGTCCGGCGACAGGCGCCGGCGGATGTTCTGCACGTTGTGCAGGATCGCCCCCAGCGGATTGTTGATTTCGTGCGCCATGCCGGCCGCGAGGCCGCCGACGGAGAGCATCTTCTCCGACTGCACCATCATTTCTTCCATGCCCAGGCGGTCGGTGATGTCGTCGATGCGGATCACCGCGCCACGGCCGGTGCCGCCCATCAGTGGGTAGAAGGTCAGGGCGTAGTGCCGTGGGGTGTCGGTGAGGGCCCAGGTCACCCGCTCGACGCGCTCGACCTTGTGCTGCTCGGCGGCACGGGTGAGCTGCGGCAGGAAGGGTTTGAGCGAGGGGAAGGCGAGGAACACCGGCTGGTTCACGGCGTCGTCCAGGCTGGTGCCGGAAAGCTGGCTGGCTTCCTGGTTCCACTGGGTGACGTAGAGCTGTTCGTCCACCGCGATCAGCGCCGAGGGCATGGAGTCGATGATGCTGTTGAGGTAGTGCTGGAAACCGGTGAGCTTCTTCTCGATCTTGCTGCGCACCTGCACTTCCAGCTCGAGCTTGCGGTTCGAGCGGCGGGTTTCCTCGGCCAGCGACTGGGCCTGCTCCACGGCCTCCTGGGCGTCGTCGCGGGCGCGCTTGAGCTGGTGCTCGCGGGCTTCGATGCGGGTCAGCATGGTGTTGAAGGCGTCAGCCAGGCGGCCGATCTCGTCGGCATTGCCGCGCTCGGCGCGCAGGGCGTAGTTCTCCTCGCGCGTCACCTGGCGCGAGAGCTCTTCCAGGCTGCGGATCGGCCGGGTGATCAGGCGGCGGATCTGCTGGGCGATGAGCAGCCAGAGCAGCACCGACACGGCGAGAATCACCAGGCTGGCGGTGAGCGTGCCGGTGTAGAAGGCGCCGGGCAGCTCGCTGCTGGCCACCAGCAGCAGGTAACCGCTGTTGCGCCCGGCCTGGGGCAATTCGAACAGGGCGTTGAGGCGGTATTCGTGCTCGCGCCAGCGTTCCAGGTGGTCCAGGCGCTCGGGCAGCGCCACCGGCCCGTTGCCCGGTGTCTGGGCGATGCGCTCGCCATTGCTGTCGTACAGCGCGGCGGCGCGCAGTGGCTGGTAGTCATCCAGCTGGCGCAGCAGCACCTGGGCCTGGGTGGGCGAGGAGAGCGCCGGCTCGCTGAGCGCCGGGTTGGCGATCAGCCGGCCGATGGTCTGCAGGGCCTGGGGGGCGACGCTGTCCTGGGAGATCCAGTAGGCCGCGCTGATGAAGGCGAGGTTGGCGACCAGCATGACGGTCGCCAGCAGCACCAGCAGGGCGGCGAGGATTTTCTGGCCGACCGGCAGGTCTTCCAGGCGCTGGCGCAGGTTCATGGGAGAAGGCATGGGCGCGTCAAAGAGAAAATCAGGGGAGGCGGGCAGGGTAGCCCGCCATCAGTCGTCGGGCAATCCACGTGCCACCAGGTAGACCCGCAGCCGTTCGTGCAGGGCGCGCAGCCGCGGCAGCGCCAGGTGCAGGCGGTCGCCTTCGCGGCAGGCATGGCCGAGCAGGTAGGCGATCTCGCTGCGCCGGCCCTGGGCGACGTCCTGGTACATGGAGGAGAAGTTCGCGGCGGTGGCGTTGATGACCCGTTCCACCTCGGCCTGAAGCTCCCGTGCGGCAGCGGAGTAACCGGCGGCATGCAGCAGCTGGCCGAGTTCGTCGCAGAGCCCGGCCACTTCGCCGGGGTGGCCGGCCAGTTCGCCGTTGCGGCACTGGTGCAGCACGGTGAGCGGGTTGATCGCGCAGTTCAGCGCGAGCTTGCGCCACAAGCGTTCGAGGATGTCGTCGCTCCACTGCACGGGAATCTCTGCCCGGTGCAGGTCCGCCAGCCAGGTGGGCGCGGGGCCGCCCTGTTCGTCGCCCAGCCAGGTCTGGCCCTTGCCGGCGAACACCACGCGGAAATCGGCTTCGCGGAAGGCGCCTTCGGTGCTGGAGGCATACAGGCAGCGGGCGCGTGGCAGGTGGGCGCTGACCGCCTGCTGGCTGCCCAGGCCGTTCTGCAGCAGGATCAACTCGGCGCCCGGCGCCAGCCGTGCGGCCACGCTGGCGGCGGCGGATTCGGCATCGTAGGCCTTGCAGGCCAGCAGCAGGCGCTGGATCGGCGCGCCCTGGGCGGCGGTTTCCGCGGGTATGGGGTAGAGGCTCGCGCGACCGTCTTCCACCAGGGTGATGCCGCCCAGGGCGCGGTAGGCATTGAGGCGCTGGCGGTCGCGCAGCAGCAGGCGCACCGGCAGGCCGGCGCGGGACAGGCGGGCGGCCCACAGGCAACCGAGGCTGCCGGCGCCGAGGATAGTCCAGGTCATGGGGGAAACTTCGCGGTTGGAGGGCTTACCGCGAAGTTTAGCGCAGGCCGGTCAGGCGGCTGGCGTTGATTCGTCCGCTGGCGAAGGCATCGGGCAGCAGGGTGCGACCCTGCTGCATCACCTGCTCGACGTCCAGCGGCAGTGCCTTGGCGTCCAGGCCGACCAGGCTGATACCGGCCTTGAGGGTGATGAAGCCTTCGCTGGTCTTGAAGGCCTTCAGGTTCAAGCCTTCGTGCAGGCGGCGGAAGCTGCTGGGGGAGCATTCCTGCAGGTCTTCGAGCAGGGTGATCAGGGCGAAGTGCTGGCTGTCCAGGCGCGCCAGGACATCCAGCGGTCGCACCAGTTGCTGCAGGCGCCGGGCGACGCCGTGCAGCAGCTCGTTCTGGAACGGCTGGCCGTGCCTGTGCCCGAGTTCGGCCACCTCCGGCAGGCCGATCAGCATGTAGCACACCGCGCCGCCGCGGGATTCCACCTGGCGGATGCTGTCGGCCAGCTTCTGCTTGAGGTAGCGCTGGTTGCCCAGGCCGGTGGCGCTGTCCACCAGGTTGCGCTCCTCCAGGCTGGTGATGTTCTCGGTGAGCAGGCGGTTTTCCATCAGCAGGCGCTGCAGCGTGTTGCTCAGGCGGTCGGCGGCGAGCACGCGGGGCACCAGTTGCTCGTTCATCGACGACTTGCTGACGAAGTCGTCCACGCCACGGTCGAAGGCCTCGGCCAGGGCGTTGTCGCCCTCCTTGCCGGTGAGCAGGATGATGTAGGTGTAGTGGTCGCCGCTTTCGTCGAGCTGGCGCACCCGCGCGGTCAGCTCCAGGCCGTCCATCTCCGGCATCAGCCAGTCGGCGAGCAGCACGCTCACCGGCTCCTTTTCCAGCAGGTCGAGCGCTTCGCTGGCGCTGCTGGCGAAGCGCACGTTCTGGTAGCCGGCCTGGCTCAGCGCGCGACCGATCATGGCGCTGGAGAACTTGGCATCGTCGACCACCAGGATGCTGAGATGGTTGGTTGGCATGGAAAGGATTGTCTCGCAACGGGTGGGAAATGCCGACTCTCGGTGTCAGAGGCCGGGCGCGGTCTTGTCTGTCAGTTATAATGACCGCGCATTTTTATCGTCAAGCCAGGCGCGATGCTGACTGTGAACCGCATCGCGCCGTCCATCTGGAGAGATGTCATGCCTTCGTTCGACGTGGTGTCCGAACTGGACAAACACGAACTGACCAACGCCCTGGATAACGCTGCCAAGGAACTGGACCGCCGTTTCGACCTGAAGGGCAAGTGCAGCTTCGAAACCAAGGACAAGTCCGTCACCCTGACCGCCGAGGCGGATTTCATGCTCGAGCAGATGCTCGACATTCTTCGCTCCAGCCTGGTCAAGCGCAAGATCGATGTGCAGTGCATCGAGACCAAGGACCCCTTCGCCTCGGGCAAGGTGGTCAAGCAGGAAGTGAACTTCCGCGAGGGCATCGACAAGGATCTGGCGAAGAAGATCGTCGCCCTGATCAAGGACAAGAAGCTCAAGGTCCAGGCCGCGATCCAGGGCGAGCAGGTGCGCGTCACCGGCAAGAAGCGCGATGACCTGCAGGAAGCCATCGCGCTGCTGCGCGGCGAATCCCTCGGCATGCCGCTGCAGTTCAACAATTTCCGCGACTGATTCGCTGCCTGACCACCGCAGCGGAACCTCATCGCCCGGGCGACGTCGCAATTAAGAGTCGCTCGGCGAACACCCGACCGCCATGGCTTGCCATGGCGGTTTTGTTTTTGAAATGGCAATAGACAAGGGGCCTGCATCCATGGATATGAATTACGAGCACATCGTCAACAGTGCGGAGGCCTGGACGCCCGTCGTCCTGGCCTATCTGGGCAACGCCTTGCTGGCGCTGCTGACCCTGCTGATCGGCTGGTGGGTGATCAACCTGTTCACCAATCGCGTGGGCGGGCTGCTGTCCACCAAGCACGTGGACAAGACGCTGCAGGGCTTCATCGGCAGCATGGTGAACATCATCCTGAAGATCCTGCTGATGGTCAGCGTGGCCTCGATGATTGGCATCCAGACCACCAGTTTCGTCGCCGCCATCGGCGCCGCCGGCCTGGCCATCGGCCTGGCGCTGCAGGGCAGCCTGTCCAACTTCGCCGGCGGGGTGCTGATCCTGCTGTTCCGCCCGTTCAAGATCGGCGACTGGATCGAGGCCCAGGGCGTCTCCGGCACCGTGGACAACATCATGATCTTCCACACCGTGCTGCGCACCGGTGACAACCGCACCGTCATCGTGCCCAACGGCGCGCTGTCCAACGGCATCATCACCAACACCTCGACCCAGACCACCCGCCAGGTGACCTTCGACGTGAAGCTCGCCTTCGACGCCGACCTGGATGGCGCCCGCGCCATTCTCAAGGAACTGGCCGAGGATCCCCGCGTGCTCAAGTCGCCGGCGCCAGTGGTGGTGGTTGCGGGCCTGGGTGAGAACTCGGTGACGCTGTCGCTGCGCCTGTGGACGGCCAATTCGGACTATTGGGCCGTCACCTTCATGCTCAACGAGCAGGTGCGCCAGCGTCTGCGCGATGCCGGTATCGACCTGGCACCCAACAAGGTGGTGCGCGTGGTCAAGGGCGAAGAGGGCTCCGTGCTGGCGGATTGATCCCCGGCAGGAACGAAAAAAGGCCGGCGATTGCCGGCCTTTTTCATGGGCGCTGGCGCCTGCGCGGCGCTCAGTGACGTTCGGCGCTGGCCTGTGGCGCCGGCGCCTCGGTCGCTTCCTCGGCGCCGCCGTTGGTCATGTCGCCGCGATTGTGCAGCCACAGCCAGCCGATCAGCAGCAGCGTGGGGACGCCGAGCAGGCCGGTGAAGAAGAAGAAGTGCTCGTAACCCATGCTCTCGACCATCGCGCCGGAATAGCCGCCGATGAAGCGCGGCAGCAGCAGCATGGTGGAGCTGAGCATGGCGTACTGGGTGGCGGAGAACTTCAGGTTGGTCAGGCTCGACAGGTAGGCGACGAAGGCCGAGGTGGCGAGGCCGCCGCTGAAGTTGTCGAGCATGATGGTCACCACCAGCATGGTGACGTGGGGCTCCAGCACCTTGAGCAGGGCGAAGACGTTCTGCCCCATCAGGTGCGGGTCGTCGATCGCGCCCATCTGCGCCAGGACGGCGAACAGCAGGTTGGTCGCCGCCGATGCCGCGCCGCCGATGAACAGGATCGGCAGGATGCTGAAGCGGGCGATCAGCACGCCGCCGGCCGCCGCGCCGATCAGGGTCATGACCACGCCGAACAGCTTGCTGACCGTGGCGATGGTGTCCTTGGAGAAGCCCATGTCGATGTAGAACACGCTGGCCATGGTGCCCATGACGGTGTCGGACATGCGGTAGGTGGAGATCAGCCCGAGCAGCAACAGCGCCTGCCAGCGGTAGCGGCGGACGAATTCGGTGATCGGCGTCAGCACCGGCGCCATCAGCAGGCGGCCGGGGGCGGAAATACAGCTCAGGGCGATCAGCAGGTAGAGGATGGCGAGCCACCACTTGCCGCCTTCGACCATGTTGATGAACGCGGTACCGGTGACCAGCAGAATGATCAGCACGATCACCGAGACGGCCTGGTGGACGAAGTCGAACTGCGGCAGGCCGCGCCCGTGCACGGCCAGCAACAGCGGGCGGCGCACCTTCGACAGCAGCTCGCGCACCGGGCGGATCTGCCGGCGGCCGTGGGGCGTCATGCACACGCCGATGAAGATCGCGTACAGCGCGGCGCGCGGCCAGGCCTGGGCGGTCAGCGCGGTGAGCATGGCCGGCACGGAGATCAGCAGCACCAGCAGGGTCAGCACCGAGAGCAACTGGTGGTTGAAGGCGAACGCCGAGCTGCCGGCCTGCGGTTGCACGTTCACCGGCGGCTCTTTCATCAGCAGGGTGGTGATCAGGCCGGGCAGGATGGCCAGGGAGCACACCGCATAGGTCAGCGCCCAGGCCGACTGGCTGTAGTGCAGGGCGCTGGAGCCGGCCCATTCGGCGAGGAACAGCACGCCGGCGGTGGCGAACAGCACGGCGACCCGGTAGCCGGTCATGTAGCAGGCGGCGAGGGCGGCCTGGCGGGTGTTCTCGGCGATTTCCAGACGGTAGGCATCGATGGCGATGTCCTGGGTGGCCGAGGCGAACGCCACCACCATGGCCAGGGCGATCAGCCAGTTGAGGTGCGCTTGCGGGTTGCACAGGGCCATGCCGAGCAGGCCGAGGGCGATCAGTCCCTGGGAGAACACCAGCCAGGAGCGGCGGCGGCCGAGGCGGCCGATGAAGGGCAGGCGCCACTGGTCGAGCATGGGCGACCACACCCACTTGAAGGCGTACACCAGCCCGATCCAGCTGGCGAATCCGATGGTTTCCCGGGCGACACCCGCTTCACGCAACCACACCGAGAGGGTGGAGAGCACCAGCATGTACGGCAGGCCGGCGGCGAATCCCAGCAGCAAAAGCGCGAGGCTGGCGGGAGACTTGTAGGCAATCCATGCCTCTCGCCAGGAATGCTCTTTCATGGGGTGTTTTCCAGCAGGTCAAAAATTCTCGCGAACTTTACTAGGACTGCTCGCCGCTAGGCCAGCCGTGCCGACGTATGTCCACCCGATCGTTATGGATTCTGACACCCTCCGCACGTAAACGTGCGCGCTGCTCGTTACCCGAGACGCTGCCCAGGGGCAGGCTGATGCGTCCGCCGGCGGCGATCACGCGGTGCCACGGCAGGCGCGTGCCCTCCGGCAACTGGCTGAGGATGCGTCCTACAAGCCGCGCGGAGCGGCCCAGCCCGGCGAGCCGGGCGACGTCGCCATAGGTGATGACGCACCCTTCGGGCACCTGGGCGATCACCAGGAAAATCGCCTCGCGACGCACCTGCAGGCTTTCCAGGCCGAGGTCGGCAGTCGGGGTGTTGGCCGGGAGCTTGGGTGTGGGCATCGAATGCACCGTGGCAGAGGGGCTGACGCTCAGGATATCGGCTGGCGCAGGTCTGACAAGCCGCGACATCTGTCAGACCCTTCCGTCAGTCATTGTGAACTCCCTGCAACTGAGCCGGTCAGTCGTTGCTCTCGCGTCGGGCTTCTGGATAATGCCCGGCTTTTTGCCTATTCAATCCAGTTGAATTTGACTCATGTTCCCCAGAACCCTGCTCTCCCTTGCCCTCGCGTCCTGCTCTCTGTCCGCCCTTGCCGACACCGTCTGGCTGAAGAATGGCGACCGCCTCAGCGGCACCATCAAGCTGTATGACGGCGGCAAGCTGCTGCTGGCGACCGACTACGGCGGGGAGATCACCCTGAAGGCGGACAAGATCAAGACGCTGGAGACCGACCAGAACCTGCTGGTGAAGTACGACGAGGAAAACGGCGAGCACTCCAAGGGCCTGAAGGCCTCCGACCAGGGCAAGGTCACGCTGGTCAACGGTGAGGCACGCACGGTGGAGCTGGCCAAGATCGAGCAGATGATGCCGCCCAAGCCGATCCTGGAAGACTGGGTATGGACCGGCAACGTCGACTTCTCCCTGGACCACAAGCGCGCCGAGAACGATGTCGAGGACTACGACATCGACTTCAAGACCAACGCCCGCCACGGCCGCTGGCGCCACAACCTGCAGGGCGAGTACAACCGCGAGAAGAAGAACGAGTCGGTCAGCACCAACAACTACTCGGCCGAGTACGCGCTGGACCGCTTCCTGGACGAGCACTGGTTCTGGCAGGGCCAGGCGCAGTACAAGCGCGACTGGGTCGAGGACCTGCAGAAGAAACGCACCCTGGGTACCGGCCCCGGTTACCAGTTCTGGGACAACGAGCTGGGCGCGTTCTCCCTGGCCACCCTGGTCAACCGCAACGACTACGAATTCGTCGACGACGAGAAGTCGCACTTCTACAGCACCAGCCTGAAGTGGGACTACAACCGTTACCTGCTGGCCAAGCAGTTCGAGCTGTTCACCAACGGCGAAGTCAGCAAGCCGCTGGAGTCCAACGTCGACTACGAACTGGAGAGCGAGGCGGGCCTGCGCTACAAGCTCACCTCCTGGGCATCCCTGAGCCTGAAGGCCGAGTGGGACAAGCTCAGCGGCAACGATGGCGATGTCAACGAGCGCCGCTACACCCTGGGGCTGGGGGTGGGCTGGTAGGCCGTATACCTGTAGGAGCGAGCTTGCTCGCGAAGCTTTCAACTCCGGTACGGGGTCTGTTCGCGAGCAAGCTCGCTCCTGCAAAGGCACAAAAAAAGCCCCGCACTGGCGGGGCTTTTTCATGGGCGGGCGGATTACAGGCGCAGGCCGCCGTCCAGCTCCAGCACGCGGCCGGTGTAGTAGTCGTTCTCGAGGATGTAGGCCACAGAGTGGGCGATCTCCAGCGGCTTGCCCAGGCGCTTGAGCGGGATGCCGGCGGTCATTTTCTCCAGGGCCTCGGGCTTCATGCTGGCGACCATGTCGGTCTCGATGAAGCCCGGTGCCACGCCCGCCACGCGGATGCCGTAGCGCGCCAGCTCCTTCGCCCACACCACGGTGTCGGCGGCAACGCCGGCCTTGGCCGCGGAGTAGTTGGCCTGGCCCATGTTGCCGGCGCGGGAGATGGAGGAAATGTTGACGATCGCGCCTTCGTTCTTCAGCTCGATCATCTTCGCCGCCACTTCGCGGGTGCAGAGGAACACGCCGGTCAGGTTGACGTCGATCACCGCCTGCCATTGCGCCAGGCTCATCTTGGACAGCTCGCCGTCCTTGACCTTGATGGTCAGGCCGTCGCGCAGGATACCGGCGTTGTTGACCAGGCCGTTGATGGCGCCGAAGTCGCTGGCGACCTGGGCCACCATGTGGGTAACCTGTTCTTCATTGGCGACGTTGCAGATATAGGCCCGGGCGTCACCGCCGGCGGCCTTGCAGGCAGTCACGGCTTCGTCCAGTTTTTCGGCATTGAGGTCAACCAGCGCGACGCGCGCGCCCTTGCCGGAGAGGTACTCGCCCATGGCGCGGCCCAGGCCCTGGCAGCCACCGGTGATGATGATGACCTTGTCTTTCAATTGCATCGGAACAACCCCACGAACAGTTTCTGGTGAAAGGCCCCGCCGGCAGCTGTGCACAGAGTCAGTCCTGCCCGTCCGTTTACGACGGATTCTTTGCGAGGAGTCATAAGTTGAGCGTGAAAGCTGCCAAGCATGCCCGAGAACTGCTGCTCAAGGAATACCGCGGCGTTCTCTCCACCCACTCGAAAAAGTGGCCCGGCTTCCCCTTCGGTTCCGTCGTGCCGTACTGCCTGGACGAGGCGGGCCGCCCGCTGATCCTGATCAGCCGCATCGCCCAGCACACCCATAACCTGCAGATGGACGGCAAGTGCTCGTTGCTCATCGGCGAGCGCGGCGTCGACGACATCCAGGCCGCCGGCCGCCTGACCCTGCTGGCCGAGGCGCTGCTGATCGAAGACGTCGACGCCATCGCCGGCGCCGCCGAGCGCTATTACCGCTACTTCCCCGGTTCGCAGGACTACCACATCGTCCACGACTTCGATTTCTGGGTGCTGGAGCCGGTGCAGTGGCGCTTCATCGGCGGTTTCGGCGATATCCACTGGCTGGGGGCGAACAGCGTGCCGCTGGCCAATCCCTTCGTCGGCGAGACGGAAAAAAGCATGGTCGAGCACATGAACAGCGACCACGCCAACGCCATTGCGCACTACGTCGAACTGGCCGGCCTGCCCGCCGACAAGGAACCGCAACTGGCGGGAATTGATACCGAAGGTTTCCACCTGCGCATCGGCCAGGGCCTGCATTGGCTGCCGTTCCCGACGCCGTGCGGCAATGCCGGCGCGGTGCGCCAGGCGCTGGTGCAGCTCGCCAAGGCGGACGCCTGGCCGGGCAACGAGGTGATCCAGGCCTAGCAAGCCTTGGTCATTCCCTTGAAAAGGGCGCGGGGCGTCGCCACCTAGCTTTCTACCCGGGCAATGACCCCGCCAAGGATTTTTTCAATGCGAGTTCCCCTGTTCCTGATTCTGCTCTTCCCGCTGATCGAGCTGGCCGTGATGATCAAGGTCGGCAGCGTGATCGGCGTGGGCTGGACCCTGCTGCTGATCATCGCCGGCGCCTTCATCGGCGCGGCGGTGCTGCGTGTGGCCGGCGTCGCCACCGCACTGCGCGCCCGCGAGCGCCTCAACCGCGGCGAACTGCCCGAGCAGGAAATGCTCGAAGGCCTGGTCATCGCCCTGGGCGGTGGCTTGCTGATGCTGCCGGGCTTCATCAGCGATGCGGTCGGCCTGCTCTGCCTGATTCCCTTCACCCGCCGCTTGATGCTGGGCCGCGTGCGCCAGCGCATGCAGGAGCAGGCCGAGCGCCGCCGCGCCTTCGCCGACGATCCGGCCGCCCAGCAGCGTGGCGGCCCCAGCGTGATCGAAGGCGAGTACCAGCGCCGCGAGGAAGACCGCGACCGCCTGCGTTGAGCCGGAGTGGCGTCGGCCGCTTTGCGCACCCCGCCTGCAAAAATTTTTTCGTCACACCCTTGAAATGCCTTGTAGCGACCTTATGTACCGGTCACCGCAAGGTCCCTGTCTACGACAGGCTGCTCTTTTCGCGACTCGCCCGTCGAGTCGCAAACCGGCGCCGCCGGATTCAACAAAACCTGCCGGACATCGATCCGGCCGTTGGAAATCACTGTTTTGGGAGAGTTACGACTATGAAGCTTCGTCCTCTGCATGATCGCGTCGTTATCCGTCGCAGCGAGGAAGAGACCAAGACCGCAGGCGGCATCGTGCTGCCGGGTTCTGCCGCCGAAAAACCGAACCGTGGCGAAGTGGTCGCCGTCGGCACCGGTCGCGTGCTGGACAACGGTGAAGTTCGCGCTCTGGCAGTGAAAGTGGGTGACAAGGTGGTCTTCGGCCCGTACTCGGGCAGCAACGCCATCAAGGTCGACGGTGAAGAGCTGCTGGTGATGGGCGAGTCCGAGATCCTCGCCGTCCTGGAAGACTGATTCCCGCGTCCAATCCAACCCACTGAATTCGATTTAGAGGAAACAGAACATGGCTGCTAAAGAAGTTAAGTTCGGCGATTCCGCCCGCAAGAAAATGCTGGTTGGCGTAAACGTCCTGGCCGACGCGGTTAAAGCGACCCTGGGCCCGAAAGGCCGTAACGTCATCCTGGACAAGAGCTTCGGCGCTCCGACCATCACCAAGGACGGCGTTTCCGTCGCCAAGGAAATCGAACTCAAAGACAAGTTCGAGAACATGGGCGCCCAGCTGGTGAAAGACGTTGCCTCCAAGGCCAACGACGCTGCCGGTGACGGCACCACCACCGCTACCGTTCTGGCCCAGGCCATCGTCAACGAAGGCCTGAAGGCCGTCGCTGCCGGCATGAACCCGATGGACCTCAAGCGCGGCATCGACAAGGCCACCGTGGCCATCGTTGCCCAGCTGAAGGACCTGGCCAAGCCGTGCGCCGACACCAAGGCCATCGCCCAGGTCGGCACCATCTCCGCCAACTCCGACGAATCCATCGGCAACATCATTGCCGAAGCCATGGAAAAAGTCGGTAAAGAAGGCGTGATCACCGTTGAAGAAGGCTCGGGCCTGGAAAACGAACTGTCCGTCGTAGAAGGCATGCAGTTCGACCGCGGCTACCTGTCCCCCTACTTCATCAACAAGCCGGACACCATGGTGGCCGAGCTCGACGGCCCGCTGCTGCTGCTGGTCGACAAGAAGATCTCCAACATCCGCGAAATGCTGCCGGTCCTGGAAGCCGTTGCCAAAGCTGGCCGTCCGCTGCTGATCGTGGCTGAAGACGTCGAAGGCGAAGCCCTGGCTACCCTGGTCGTCAACAACATGCGTGGCATCGTCAAGGTCGCGGCCGTCAAGGCTCCGGGCTTCGGCGACCGCCGCAAGGCCATGCTGCAGGACATCGCCATCCTGACCGGCGGCACCGTCATCTCCGAAGAAGTCGGTCTGAGCCTGGAAGGCGCCACCCTGGAGCACCTGGGTAACGCCAAGCGCGTGGTTCTGAGCAAAGAAAACACCACCATCATCGATGGCGCTGGCGCTCAAGCCGACATCGAAGCTCGCGTCCTGCAGATCCGCAAGCAGGTCGAAGAGACTTCCTCCGACTACGACCGTGAGAAGCTGCAAGAGCGCCTGGCCAAGCTGGCTGGCGGTGTTGCGGTGATCAAGGTTGGCGCTGCCACCGAAGTCGAGATGAAAGAGAAGAAAGCCCGCGTTGAAGACGCCCTGCACGCTACCCGCGCTGCTGTGGAAGAAGGCGTGGTGCCTGGCGGCGGCGTCGCCCTGGTCCGTGCTCTGCAAGCCATCGAAGGCCTGAAGGGCGACAACGAAGACCAGAACGTCGGTATCGCCCTGCTGCGTCGCGCTGTTGAAGCGCCGCTGCGCCAGATCGTTGCCAACTCCGGCGACGAGCCGAGCGTGGTGGTCGACAAGGTCAAGCAAGGTTCGGGCAACTTCGGCTACAACGCCGCTACCGGCGTGTACGGCGACATGATCGAGATGGGTATCCTCGATCCGGCCAAGGTCACCCGTTCGGCGCTGCAAGCTGCTGCTTCCATCGGCGGCCTGATGGTCACCACCGAAGCCATGGTTGCCGAAGTGGTCGACGACAAAGCCGCTCCGGCCATGCCGGACATGGGCGGCATGGGCGGCATGGGCGGCATGATGTAAGCCACCCGGCACCTGCTGTACGAAAAAGCCCCGCCTAGGCGGGGCTTTTTCATGGGCGGCGGATATGCCAGACTGCGCCGCAGGAGATGGCATTCCTCCTTCAACCGCCCTCGTGGCTGATGATGCCTACGCATTGACCTGGAAAGGCGCGTAGGCGCATGCCTGCAGCCTGTCCAAGCCACCTTCCCCAGGACAGGACCATGTGGAAATCCATTCTCGCCGTCTCCCTCGGAGCCGCCCTCGGTGCACTGCTGCGCTGGGTACTCGGGCTCAAGCTTAACACCCTCCTGCCATCCATGCCGCCGGGCACGGTGGTCGCCAACCTGGTCGGCGGCTACATCATCGGCGCGGCCATCGCCTTCTTCGCCAACTCGCCTGGCCTGGCGCCAGAATGGCGGTTGCTGATCATCACCGGCTTCTGTGGCGGCCTCACCACCTTCTCGACCTTCTCCGCGGAAGTCGTCGTGCTGCTGCAGCAGGGGCGGCTCGCCTGGGCGATGGGCACCATCGCCACGCATCTGGCCGGCTCCCTGCTGATGACCCTGGCCGGGCTCTGGTCGGTGCAGACGTTGATGGGGCGCTAGGTCTGGAGATTTCGCAAAGCGAGACGTGGTACAGCGGTGAAGGATTCACCGGAGGAATGTGAAAATTCCGTCAAAGGCGCTTAAGTTCCATTTAAGCTGGTTAGGCTACTGTGCACTGCGTTCGAGGAGAGCCTATGCGCATTCTTTTGGTTGAAGACAATCGGGACATCCTGGCCAACATGGCCGACTACCTGGGGCTCAAGGGCTACACGGTGGACTGCGCCCAGGACGGCCTGTCCGGATTGCACCTGGCGGCGACGTCGCACTACGACCTGATCGTACTGGACGTGATGCTGCCCGGGCTGGACGGTTTCACCCTGTGCCGCCGCCTGCGCGAAGACGCGCGCCGCGACACCCCGGTGATCATGCTCACCGCCCGCGATCAGCTGGATGACCGCCTGCAAGGCTTCCGCTCCGGCGCCGACGATTACCTGCTCAAACCCTTCGCCCTGTCCGAGCTGGCCGCCCGCATCGAAGCCGTGCTGCGCCGCAGCCAGGGCGGCGGGCGCCGCGAGCTGCAGGTCGCCGACCTGAGCTACAACCTCGATACCCTCGAAGTGAACCGCGCCGGCAAACCCCTCAAGCTCAACCCCATCGGCCTCAAGCTGCTGGCCGTGCTGATGCAGAAGAGCCCGCACGTGGTGCGCCGCGACGTGCTCGAAGAAGCCGTATGGGGCGACGATTGCCCCGACAGCGACAGCCTGCGCAGCCACGTGCACCAGTTGCGCCAGGTGATCGACAAACCCTTCGCATCCTCCCTGCTGCACACGGTGCATGGCGTCGGCTACAAGCTGGCGGAGGAAGCGCATGGAGTATAAGCAGAGCCTTTCCCGACGGATTGTCTTTGCCTTCGTACTCATGACCGCCGCCGTTGGTGGCCTGTTTTCGGTGGGAATCGTCGGCGTCGTCCACATCGTCGAGGAGCGCCTGATCTCCCGCGACCTGGGCGGCGAGCTGGACCGCATCATCAATGAGGACCTGGGCAACGGCCAGGCACCCAAGCTCGACCCGGGCATGCGCTTCTTCATCAGTGATGGCGTCGGCGTCTACGCCATGCCGCCGGCGCTGCGCCGGCTGGATGCCGGGTTCCATGAAGTGTTCGACGGCGAGCTGTCGTTCCACGCACTGACGCGGGACATCGACGGTCGCCGTTTCGTCCTGCTGCAGGACCAGAGCGATTTCGAGGCCCGCGAGCAGATTCTGTATGCCGCCGTGGTCACGGGTTACGTGCTCAGCCTGGCCTTGTCCGGGCTGCTCGGCTGGCTGCTGGCGCGCAAGGTCATGGAGCCGGTGTCGCGTCTGGCGCGGCAGGTTCGCCACCGCGACCAGCTGCTGGAACTGGCGCCGCCCATGTCCCCGGACTACGCCAATGACGAAGTGGGTGAGCTGGCGGCCGCCTTCGATTACGCCATGGGGCGGCTGCATGACGTGCTGACCCGGGAAAAGCTGTTTACCAGCGACGTCAGCCATGAGCTGCGCACGCCGCTGATGGTGATCGCCACCAGCTGCGAATTGCTGGCGGAGGAACCGGGGCTCAGCGCCCGCGCCCGCGCCCAATTGGCGCGGATGAGCGGCGCCTGCGAGGAAATGCGCGATCTGGTGCAGACCTTCCTGATGCTGGCGCGGGCCCAGCGCAAGGACATGGCCATCGTGCCCCAGGCGGGGTTACGGCAGATCGGTGACGAGCTGGTGGCGCAGTGGCGGGGACCGATCGAGGCGAAAGGCCTGACGTTGGAATACGACGCGAAACAGGAGATGCCCGGACAATTCAACGGGCCTTTCCTGCGCTCGGTAATGAGCAATTTATTGCGCAATGCCATGCATTACACCGAAACCGGCAGCATCCGCTTACAACTTGGCCCGAACGGATTCTGGGTCGAAGACACCGGCGCCGGCATCCCCGAAGAGCAGCGCGAGCGCGTCTTCCAACCTTTTGTCCGCGGCCAGAACCCGCGTGGCGAGGGGCTTGGGCTGGGGCTGTCGCTGGTCAAGCGGATCTGCGCCTCCGAAGGCTGGGACGTCACCCTGCGTCCGGTCGAACCCCATGGCTGTCGCTTCGAAGTTCGCCTAGCCGTGGTTTGACGAAATCTTCACAAGTGCATGACCCGGCTGTGACAGGCTGGTTCGTATCGTTCGCCCTGAATTCGGGAAAGGTATTAATCCGATGACTGAAAAATCCGTCGACCTGGAGTTCTCCCAAAAGTACGACCGGCAACACGCAGAGCGTTACCTGCGCAAGCACCAGGCCGGACTCTCCAGGAAACTTTCCCATTGGCGCGATGTCCAGATAGGCCGCCAGGCGCTCAAGCTGGCCGGGCAACCCAACCTGGTACTCGACCTGCCGTGCGGCGCCGGTCGCTTCTGGCCGATGCTGGCGGAAAAGGAGAACCGGGTGATCATCGGGGCGGACAATTCCCCCGACATGATCGCGGTGGCCTGTGCCGGTCAACCGAATGAGGTTGTAAAACGCGTCCGACCTTTGCAGACTTCCGCGTTTGCCATTGACCTTCCGGACAATGCCGTCGACAGCATCTTCTCGATGCGCCTGATGCACCACATCGGCGAATCGGATGACCGTTTGACGATGTTGCGCGAATTTCACCGCGTAACGCGCGATTCGGTGATCCTGTCGATGTGGGTCGATGGCAACTTCAAGTCCTGGAAACGTGCACGCGCCGAGGCAACTCGCAAGAAGCACACCTACCAGAACCGCTTCGTGATTCCTGCCAAGACCATCGAGGCGGAGTTCCGCCAGGCTGGTTTCAAGGTTCAGGATCACATTGATTTCGTCCCGCTTATCCATATGTGGCGGGTCTACATTCTGCGTAAGGAGTGATGGATGGCCGTTGATCTGGCGTCGCTGCAGCAAATTTCCGGTGAGAACGCCATCGACCGTTGGCTCCAGGTGCCCGGCAAGTGGGTGGAAGAACCCAACCGTCGGCGCGGCGGCGAGAGTGGCGTGCAGCGAGTCCTGACCTCCGACGGCCGTATGCTCTATCGCAAGCAGCAGATGGGTCACATCTACCGTGACCTGCTGCACCCGTTCGGTTATCCCACGGCGATCCGCGAGCGCAACGCCCTCAAGGCGGCCGAAGCGCTGGGCGTTAAAGTGCCGACCCTGGTCTATGCCGGCTGCCGCAAGGTGGATGGCGAATGGCAGGCGCTGCTGGTCACCGAATCCCTCGACGGCTTCACCAGCCTGGAAGACTGCTACGCCCGTGGCGACCAGGAAAAGTGGGGCGAAGCCCTGCACCAAAGAATTCTGCAACAATACGGCAGTACCCTGGCAAAACTTAACGCCGGCCGCTGGCAGCACGGCTGCCTGTACCTCAAGCACGTGTTCGTGAAGGTGGACGGCGAGAAGATCGAAGTGGCCCTGATCGACATGGAAAAAGCCCGCCAGCGCTTCAGCGCCCAGCGTGCTGCCCGTCATGATCTTCGCCAGGTAAAACGCCGCTCGTCGTGGACAGAGGCGCAATGGCAGGCCTTTGTCTATGGTTACCAAGCGGCGTTTGGCAGCGCCATCAAAGGGTTGCAGACATGAAGTTAGAAATTACGCGAGGTTTGCTCCTCATCGGCGCGCTCGGGGTGGCGACCCTGGCGGCGGCGGCCTGGCATGAGCCTGGGCCTTCGGTCATTTCCGGAAAAGGCGGCCTGGACAGCTGCCCGATGCCGCCCAACCAGCGCGCCAAGCAACAGGACCTGCGTCCGGATGACGACCTGCTGCTGTTCCTCTTCGGAATGTCGCAGAGCAAGGCCCGCTGATTTCTGTTTCAACTCCAAAACCCCGCCTCGGCGGGGTTTTTTGTGGGCGACGGGTTAGACTGCCGATTCGAAGCCTGCAAAGAGACAAGCATGAGCGACAGCGCATTTTCCCGGCGGATCGTGCAGAACCTGCTGGATACCGATTTCTACAAGCTGAGCATGATGCAGGCGGTGCTGCACAACTACCCCAACGCGGAAGTGGAATGGGAGTTCCGCTGCCGCAACGAGGAAGACCTGCGCGCCTACCTGGACCCGCTGCGTGAGCAGATCGAGCGCCTGGCGGAGCTGTCCTTCGCACCGCAGGACCTGGCGTTCCTGGAACGCATTCCGTTCTTCAAGCCGGACTTCATCCGCTTCCTCGGCCTGTTCCGCTTCAATCCCTGCTACGTGCAACTGGGCGTGGAGGACGACGAACTGTTCCTGCGTCTCAAAGGCCCGTGGTTGCACGTGATTCTCTTCGAGGTGCCGCTGCTGGCGAGCATCAGCGAAGTGCGCAACCGCCACCGCCATCCGGGCACGACGCTGACGATGGTTCGCGAACGCCTGCAGGAGAAGTTCGACTGGCTGCGCCAGGAGGCCAGCGCCGAGGAACTGGCCGGCTTCAAGATGGCCGATTTCGGCACCCGCCGGCGCTTCTCCTATCCGGTACAGGAAGCGGTGGTGCGCGACCTGCGCGATGGCTTCCCCGGGCATTTCGTCGGCACCAGCAACGTGCACCTGGCCCGCGAACTGGGAGTGAAGCCGCTGGGCACCATGGCCCACGAGTGGCTGATGGCGCACCAGCAGCTCGGGCCGCGGCTGATCGACAGCCAGGCCGCCGCCCTGGACGCCTGGGTTCGCGAATACCGCGGCCAGTTGGGCATCGCCCTGACCGACTGCATCACCATGGACGCCTTCCTGGCCGACTTCGACCTGTATTTCGCCAAGCTCTTCGATGGCTTGCGCCATGACTCGGGAGACCCGCTGGAATGGGCGGAAAAGGCCATCGGGCACTACGAGCGCCTGGGCATCGACCCGCGGACCAAGACGCTGGTGTTCTCCGACGGTCTCAACCTGCCGCGCGCGCTGGAAATCTATCGCGCGCTGCGCGAGCGCATCGACGTCAGCTTCGGCATCGGCACCCACTTCACCTGCGATGTGCCGGGCGTGCAGCCGATGAACATCGTGCTGAAGATGACCGCCTGCAACGGTCACCCGGTGGCGAAGATTTCCGACGCGCCGGGCAAGACGCAATGCAAGGACGAGAACTTCCTGCACTACCTCAAGCACGTGTTCAAAGTACCGGGTTAGCGGATTGCGCAGCGCAGCGGGACGCGCCACTCTAACGCGATGCGCGCATCGCGACAGGCCACCGAAGGGGAATCACGGATGTCAGCCACGAACGAACTCATCATTGGCGCAGGGCCCGACGGCCAGCCGGTCGGCCAGCCCTGGAAGCTCGCCAACCGCCACGGCCTGATCGCCGGCGCCACCGGCACCGGCAAGACGGTGACCCTGCAACACCTGGCCGAGTCCTTCAGCGACGCCGGCATCGCGGTGTTCGCCGCAGACATCAAGGGCGACCTGTGCGGCATCGCCGCCGCCGGCAACCCGCAGGGCAAGGTGGCCGAGCGGATCGCCAGCATGCCCTGGCTGAACCACACGCCCAAGGCCTACCCGGTGAGCATCTGGGACGTCGCCGGCAAGACCGGCCACCCGCTGCGCACCACGCTGACGGAGATGGGCCCGCTGCTGCTGTCCAACCTGCTGGAGCTGACCGAGAGCCAGCAGGCGGCGTTGTTCGCCGCGTTCAAGGTGGCCGACCGCGAGGGCCTGCTGCTGCTGGACATGAAGGACCTCAAGGCGCTGCTCAACCACTTCAAGGACCATCCGGACATCCTCGGCGAGGACCGTGCGCTGTTCACCGCCGCGTCCTCCCAGGCCCTGCTGCGGCGCCTGGCGCTGCTGGAACAGCAAGGCGCGGACGACTTCTTCGGCGAGCCGGCGCTGCAACTGGAAGACCTGCTGCGCCCCGAGGCCGACGGCCGTGGCCGCATCCACCTGCTCGATGCCAGCAAGCTGGTGCACGACGCGCCGAAGGTCTACGCGACCTTCCTGCTCTGGCTGCTGGCCGAACTGTTCGAGCAACTGCCTGAGCGCGGTGACGCGGACAAGCCCATCCTCGCGCTGTTCTTCGACGAAGCGCACCTGATGTTCAACGGAACGCCCAAGGCCCTGCAGGATCGCCTGGAGCAGGTGGTGCGGCTGATCCGTTCCAAGGGCGTGGGGGTCTATTTCGTCACCCAGTCGCCCAGCGACCTGCCCGACGACGTACTGGCGCAGCTGGGCCTGCGCATCCAGCACGGCCTGCGCGCCTTCACCGCCAAGGAGCAGAAGTCCCTGCGCGCGGTGGCCGATGGTTTCCGCCCCAACCCGGCGTTCGATACGCTCAAGGTGCTCACCGAACTGGGCATCGGCGAAGCGCTGGTCGGCACGCTGGAAGAGAAGGGCACGCCGGCGATGGTCCAGCGCGTGGCGGTCGCGCCGCCGCAGTCGCGTATCGGCCCGCTGACCGATGCCGAGCGTGCCGACGTGATCCGCCGTTCGCCGTTGGCCGGCCGCTACGACCAGCCGATCGATCGCGAGTCCGCCTACGAGAAGCTGACCGGCCGCGCGGACGACAAGATGGTGCCAACCGAGCAGAAAGGAACCGATTTCGGCGGCATCGCCGGCGAGATTCTCGGCTCCCTGGCCAGCCAGGTGAGCAAGACCGTGGTGCGCCAGGCTGCCAACCAGATCGGCCGCGAGCTGGTGCGTGGGCTGATGGGAGCGCTGCTGGGCGGCAGCAAGCGGCGCTGAGGTTGGCATCGGTGGATAACCCGTTCCGGGTTATGCGCCGGTTTCCCCTGTAGGAGCGGGCCATGCCCGCGATCGCGAGCGTGGCTCGATCCTACAGGGGGCTGCGGCTTTGCTCGCAAACAAAAAAGGCGCCCGAAGGCGCCTTTTTTCATGCCTGCCGCGATCAGATGCGGAAGCTGTCCACCAGTTGGCGCAGGCGGCCGGCCTGGTTCTCCAGGTCGGCGCAGGCGCGCAGGGTGGCTTGCAGGTTCTCCACGCCTTCCTGGTTCAGTGTGTTGATCTCGGTGATGTCCATGTTCAGCGAGTCGACCACGGCGGTCTGCTCCTCGGTGGCGGTCGCCACCGACTGGTTCATCGAGTCGATCTCACCGATGCGGTGGGTGACGCTGGCCAGACGTTCGCCGGCGCGGTTGGCGATTTCCACGCTCTCCAGGCTGTAGCGCTGGCTTTCGGTCATGGTGTCCACGGCTTCGCGGGCGCCGATCTGCAATTCCTCGATCATCTTCTGGATCTGCTGGGCCGACTCCTGGGCGCGGTGCGCCAGGTTGCGCACCTCGTCCGCCACCACGGCGAAGCCACGGCCCGCTTCACCGGCGCGGGCGGCCTCGATGGCGGCGTTCAGGGCCAGCAGGTTGGTCTGCTCGGAAATGCCCTTGATGACTTCCAGGATCTGCCCGATGTTCACCGTGCGGCTGTTCAGCGCTTCGATGTTGGCGCAGGCCGAGCTGATCTTGTCCGACAGCAGGTTCATCGCGCTGATGGTCTGCTCCACCACCTGGCGCCCGTCGCCGGCCTGGTGCGAGGCATCGGTGGCGTGGTGCGAGGCGTCGGCGGCGTTGCGGGCGATCTCCTGGGCGGCGGCGCCGAGTTCGTTGATCGCCGCGGCCACGCTGTTGGTGCGGTTGGCCTGCTCGTCGGAGTTGCTCATGGACGAGTTGGAGGCGTTCACCACCAGCTGCGAAACGTCGTGCAGCTGGCGCGCGGTGGAAGCGACTTCGCGGATGGATTCATGGATACGTTCGACGAAGCGGTTGAAGGCATTGCCCAGCACGCCGAATTCGTCGTTGCTGGCGACCTTCAGGCGCTTGGTCAGGTCGCCTTCGCCCTGGGCGATGTCTTCCATGGCGCGGCCCATGGTGGTCAGCGGCTGCATCAGCACGCGGATCAGCATGCCCAGCAGGAGCAGGATGGCGACGATGGCGATCGCCGCGGCGACGATGGCCGAGGCGCGGAACTTGCTCAGCATGGAGTAGGCCGCGTCCTTGTCGATGGACAGGCCGATGTACCAGTTCACCGACGGCAGGCCCTTCACCTGGGTGAAGCTGAGGATACGCGTCTTGCCATTGAGCTCGGCCTCGCTGAAGCCGCCGCCGATCTTGGGCGTGTTCTGCGGGTAGACGTCCGCGAGGGTCTTCATGATCAGGTTCTTGTCCGGGTGGACGAGGATCTTGCCGTCGCCGCTGACCAGGAAGGCGTAGCCCATGCCGTTGAAGTCGAGCGAGTTGATGATCTGCACCAGGGTCTGCAGGCCAAGGTCGCCGCCGACCACGCCGAGGGTCTTGCCGCCGGCGCGGGCCGGGGTGGCGACGGTCATGATCAGTTGCTGGGTGGCCGCGTCGATGTAGGGCTCGGTCAGCGTGGTGCCGCCGGCGGCCACGGCATCCTTGTACCAGGGGCGGGTGCGCGGGTCGTAACCGTCAGGCATGGCGCTGTTGGGGCGCATGGTGAAGGTGCCGTCTTCCTGGCCCAGGTAGGCGAAGTTGAAGGTCTTGCGCAGGCTGTCCTGCTCCAGCAGGCCGGTCATGTGCTCGGCGGAGCTGTCGCGAGCCAGGGTCTGGGCGGTGCTTTCGATCAGCAGCAGCCGGCCACTCAGCCAGTTCTGGATGTTGCTGGCGGTGACGTCACCCATCTCCCGCAGGTAGCTCTCCAGGTCCTCGCGGATCGCATTGCGCTGTAAATAGTCGTTGTAGGCGGTGAACAGGGCGAATGCCGAGAAAACCACAAGAGAAGCGGCCAGGAGAATCTTATGGCTGAATTTCAGGCTCTTGATCATGCTGCGTCGAGTCCGGAAGTAAGGGGATGCCTGAGCGGCGTTGGTCCGGGCGACAGATCCGGTGTCGCCGCAGAACGCCCGTTCCCGTGGTGTGAAACGGGCGGCGCCGGCGCGGCGGATAGCCGTGCGGGCGGGGCCGGAACTCCCATGTCCCGGCGGTGACGAGAGGCCCGGTTTGTTGGTTGGTATCAAAGGCCTTCACCCTTGATTTCGGCGCGCCCGAGGGAAGCTTTAGGAAGTCGGACGAACGGTAGGGGTGCCGATGTGGCGGGTGTTCCAGCGGTGTTTGCCGGGGGAGCGGGCCATGCCCGCGATCGCGAGCGTGGCTCGCTCCTACAGAGGGCTGCGGCTTTGCTCGCGAACAAAAAAGGCGCCCGAAGGCGCCTTTTTTCATGCCTGCCGCGATCAGATGCGGAAGCTGTCCACCAGCTGGCGCAGGCGGCCGGCCTGGTTCTCCAGGTCGGCGCAGGCGCGCAGGGTCGCCTGCAGGTTCTCCACGCCCTCCTGGTTCAGCGTGTTGATCTCGGTGATGTCCATGTTCAGCGAGTCGACCACGGCGGTCTGCTCCTCGGTGGCGGTCGCCACCGACTGGTTCATCGAGTCGATCTCGCCGATGCGGTGGGTGACGCTGGCCAGGCGCTCGCCGGCGCGGTTGGCGATCTCCACGCTTTCCAGGCTGTAGCGCTGGCTCTCGGTCATGGTGTCCACGGCTTCGCGGGCGCCGACCTGCAACTCCTCGATCATCTTCTGGATTTCCTGGGCGGACTCCTGGGCGCGGTGCGCCAGGTTGCGCACTTCGTCCGCCACCACGGCGAAGCCACGGCCGGCTTCACCGGCGCGGGCGGCCTCGATGGCGGCGTTCAGGGCCAGCAGGTTGGTCTGCTCGGAGATGCCCTTGATGACTTCCAGGATCTGCCCGATGTTCACCGTGCGGCTGTTCAGCGACTCGATGTTGGCGCAGGCCGAGCTGATCTTGTCCGACAGCAGGTTCATCGCGCTGATGGTCTGCTCCACCACCTGGCGGCCGTCGGCGGACTGGTGGCTGGCATCGGTGGCATGGTGCGAGGCGTCGGCGGCGTTGCGGGCGATTTCCTGGGCGGCGGCGCCCAGTTCGTTGATCGCCGCGGCCACGCTGTTGGTGCGGTTGGCCTGCTCGTCGGAGTTGCTCATCGAGGAGTTGGAGGCGTTGACCACCAGCTGCGAAACGTCGTGCAGCTGGCGCGCGGTGGAAGCGACTTCGCGGATGGATTCATGGATACGCTCGACGAAGCGGTTGAAGGCGTTGGCCAGCACGCCGAATTCATCGTTGCTGGCGACGTTCAGGCGCTTGGTCAGGTCGCCTTCGCCCTGGGCGATGTCCTGCATGGCGCGGCCCATGTCGGTCAGCGGAGCCATCAGCACGCGGATCAGCATGCCCAGCAGGAACAGGATGGCAACGATGGCGATGACCGTGGCGATGATCGCGGTGTTGCGGAAGTCGCTGAGCATGGCGTAGGCGGAGTCCTTGTTGAGCACCAGCGCGACGTACCAGGTCACACCTGGCAGGCCCTTCACCGGCGTCATGGAGACCAGTTGGTCCTCGCCATTGACGCTGACTTCCTGCACGCCCGGCTGCACCTTGGGCGCACCTTGCGGGTAGACCTCGGCGAGGCTCTTGAAGATCAGGCTGCTGTCGGGGTGCAGCAGAATCTTGCCGGCGTCGCTGACCAGGAAGGCGTAGCCGTCGCCGTCGAATTTCAGCGAGTTGATGATCGCGGTGATGGTTTCCAGCTTCATGTCGCCGGCGGCCACGCCGACCAGTTGGCCGTTGCGCATCACCGGCATGGACATGGCGAGAATCTGCTCGTTGGTGCCGGCATCGAGGAAGGGCTCGGTGACGATCAGCCGGCCGGCGGCCACGGCGTCCTTGTACCAGCCGCGGGTGCGCGGGTCGTAGCCGTCGGGCATCGGCGCGTAGGGGCGCATGGTGAACACGCCGCTGGCGGCTTCGCCCAGGTACACCGATTCAAAGTTCTTCTGGAACACCTGCTGCTCCAGCACATGCTGGATGCGCTCGGGCGTCGGCTCGCCATCGGCCAGTTGTGCAGCTTCGGCTTCCACCAGCTGGATGCGGCCTTCCAGCCAGCTCTGGATATTGCTGGCGGTCAGGCTGCCCACCTCGGAGAGGTAGGATTCGGTGTCGGAATGGATTGCCTCGCGCTGGCGGAAATCGTTGAAGACGATGAAACAGGCGAAGGCAAAGGTGACCACCAGGGAGGCGGCCAGGAGAATCTTCCTGGAGAAGGACAGCGAATGAAGCATGGGTAAAGCATCCTGCTGCAAAACGGGTTTGAGCAGGCAGTATCGGCAGGGGAGGGCGAAGCTTTAGAAAAACTTTAGAAAATAAAATAGCTAGTTCCCGCGCCCGGCGCGGGAACTATTTATCCGGAAGTACTGAAGCAATCAGTTCTGGAATATATCTTATTTCGCTTTGGCAACTTCGGTCTTGATGTTGTCCATGATGTTGCCGAGATCGGTTCCGATCAGCGCGGCCGCACTGATAACGACTACCGAGATCAAACCTGCAATTACCGCATATTCAATCGCCGTTGCCCCTTCCTTGTCGGCCATGAATGCCTTGGCCTTGCAATACAGTTTCAGGGACAGGTTTTTTATTGTCAGATCCATCGCGAGAGCTCCCTCGAATACCACCGGGGCGGCGCCCCGACTTCATCGTCAGGCTAGGCGTCGTATGGCCGAATGCAATTGTTCAAATAGCACTAATACCAAAGTAATAGTCATGGCGAAGTAGAACCAACTGAGGATTGGAAATTTAATCCGCGTGGTTGACGCTCTAAACACAGCTACTAGATTCAGCTTTGGAACAAGTAAAAGCTGATTATGAGGAATGGTTATTATCCTAATTCCTAGCCTGGCCGAAACAACAATAAAGGTCTGAAGGACGCGCACTGGCGATGCCGCTGCCGGCACTTCTTACGACAAGGCCGTGGACCCTTGGTCCGCATTCCCGACATTGCCCAAGGATGTGGTCATGAATAGCAAGGTGCTGATGGTATTCGCCGGGCTGTTGCTGGTGTGCGCCGGTGTAGTGGGGTATCTGGGGTTGCAGGTGGGCAAGCCGGCCGCGCCGATTGCCGGTGTGGTGCAGGAGGCGGCGCCCGCCGCGATGGCCGAAGCCGATAAGCTGCAACGTACCGCCGTGGTGGTGGCGGCCCGCGATTTGCCGGCCCTGACGGTGATCGGCAAGGACGACGTCAGCGTGGAGATGCTGCGTACCGCGCCCGCCGGCAGCTTTCCCAAACCAGAGGTGGTCATCGGCCAGCGTGTCTGGGTCGCGGTCCCGGCGGGCAATATTCTCACGTCCGCCATTACCGAACCGGGCGGCCCCCTGGCCCGCACCATCCGCCCGGACGAGCGCGCCATGGCGATCGCTGTCGACGACGTCATCGGCGGTGGCGGCTTCGTACTGCCGGGTGACTATGTCGACGTCATGCTCTTCGTCCAGGACCAGCAGAGCACCGAGCGCAGCCTCAGCGCCCAGGTAGTGCTGCCCGGTGTACGGGTGCTGACCTACGGCGAGCAGATCGCCGTGTCCAGCGATGGCCAGGCGCGCACCGCCGGCGACCCCAAGGACAAGACGCCCAAGCCGCCGCGCACCGCCGTGTTGGCCGTGCCGGCCGAAGCCGCCTCGCGCCTGATGCTGGCCAGCCAGGCCGGCTCTTTGCGCCTGGCCGTGCGCAGCAAGGACGAGAACCTCTACGAGAAGGAGCAGCAGGGCCGCTACCTCCAGGCCTCGCTCGGCAATCCTTCCAGCGCGCCGATCACCCTCGAGCAACTGATCGGCAAGCCGCGCCCGGCAGCGGCTCCCGCCGTCCGCCAGGTTTCCGCCCCGCAGGTCGACGCCGGCGTGGTGGTCTACCGCGGCACCGCCGTCACCCGTGAAGCACATTGAGCAAGGAGTGCATCGATGTCCAAGCGCTTCATCCTGACCCTGGCCGCCTTGCTGGCCTGCGCCGTGCACGCCGCGGCGCAGGCCGTGCCCAGCGCCTGCGCGGGCTTTGCTGACCAGCAACTCAATCTCGACGTGGAGCAGGGCGCCCAGCGCGACCAGCAACTGCCCGTGCCGATCAAGCGCCTGGCCATCGGCGACCCGAACATCGCCGACGTGCAGGTGCTCGACAAGCGCGACTTCCTCGTCACCGGCAAGGCCGAGGGCCTGACCAGCCTGCTGATCTGGACCAGCTGCAGCGACCAGCCGATCCGCACCGTGGTGCGTGTCGGCGCGCGCGCCGTGGGCGATGTGGCCGGAGCGACCGGCGTCGGCGCCGGCAGCCTGCCCAATCAGGTGCAGACCGACATCCGCTTCGTCGAAGTCAGCCGCAGCAAGCTCAAGCAGGCCAGCACCTCGCTGGTGCGGCGCGGCTCCAATACCTTCGTGCTGGGCTCGCCGGGCAGCCTGGGCAACATTTCCGTCGATCCCATTGGCAACCTGGACGGCACCTTCGGCAGTGCCAATGGCGGCTTCAACATCATCTGGGGCGGCGGCAGCAGCAAATGGCTGGGCTTCATCAATGCCCTGGAAGGCAGCGGCTTCGCCTACACCCTGGCGCGTCCGAGCCTGGTGGCGACCAGCGGCCAGAGCGCCTCGTTCCTAGCCGGTGGCGAGTTCCCGATTCCCGTGCCCAACGGCGACAAGGACACCATCACCATCGAGTACAAGGAATTCGGCGTGCGCCTGACCCTGACCCCGACCGTGATGAACGACAAGCGCATCGCCCTGAAGGTCGCCCCGGAAGTCAGCGAGCTGGATTTCTCCAGCGGCATCCGCACCAACGACATCGCCGTGCCCGCGCTGACCGTGCGGCGCACCGACACCAGCGTGATGCTCGCCGACGGCGAAAGCTTCGTGATCAGCGGGTTGATCAGCAGCAGCACCATCAGCAACGTCGACAAGTTCCCCTTCCTGGGCAACATCCCGATCATCGGCGCGCTGTTCCGCTCCTCCAGCCTGGACAAGGACGACCGCGAACTGCTGATGATCGTCACCCCGCACCTGGTGCAGCCGCTGGCCGCCAATGCGGCATTGCCCAAGCTCCCCGGCGAAGGGCTGCGGGAGTATGACCCGGGCTTCGGCGAGTTCTATTTCCTCGAGGACGGCCGCTTCGACAAGCGCAAGGCCAGCAGCGGGATGTCGCACTGATGGAAATCTACGAAGCGCTGACCCGCCCCAGAGCGGGAGGCAAGGCAAAACAAGGGAGCACGGGCATGAGTCAGACTTTCGTCGCGCTGATCCAGCATCCCGGTGAGCAGGAATGGCTGCAGAGCAGCCTGGCCGGCTGTGGGCAGGTGGTACTGGCCAACAGCGGGACCCTGGAAGAGCTGCTGTCGCTGCTCGACGTCACCGGCGCCACGGTGCTCTTCACCAGCCTCAACAAGGCCAACCTGGTGTCCCAGGGCTCGCTGATCGAGGGGCTGGTTTCCGCCCGGCCGCTGCTCTCCGTCGTCGCTGTCGGCGATGGACTGGACAACCAGCTGGTGCTCGCGGCCATGCGCGCCGGCGCGCGGGATTTCGTCACCTACGGCGCCCGTGCCAGCGAATTGAGCGGGCTGGTCCGGCGCCTTGGCGGGCGCCTGCCCACGGTGCCGGTGAGCGCCACCCAGCAGGGTGAACTGATCAGCCTGATCAGCGCCCGGCCGGATGCCGACGGGGCCTTCGTCGCCCTGCACCTGGCCCTGGCGCTGCAACGCCAGGCGGAGCACCGCGTGCTGCTGGTGGACATCGGCCAGCCCACCGGCGAGGCGCTGGCGATCCTCGGCATGGAGCCCTCGTTCACCTTCGCCGATGCCCTGCGCAACCTGCGCCGCCTGGACCAGACGCTGATCGACAGCGCCTTCACCCGTCATGAATCCGGCCTGCGCGTGCTCAGCCTGTCGGACGAGCCGGGCGTGCTGGAGCGCATCACCACCGCCGAGCTGTACCTGCTGCTGGGCAACCTGCGCAGCGCCTTCAGCCACATCCTGATCAACCTCACCGGCGTCGCCGAAGGCGAGCTCAGCGGGCAGTTGCTGATGCAGGCCAACCGCGTGCTGTGGCTAGTGGACCAGAGCGTGCCGTCGTGCAAGAAGGGCCTGGAGCGCCTGCGCCGCCTGCGCGAGCGCTCGCCCGCGCTGCCGCGCATCGAACTGCTGATCGAGCGCTACTGGGCCTCGGTGCCGCCGGATGCGCCGGCGCTGGGCAAGATGTTCGGCCTGGAACTCTTCGGCGTGCTGCCGGCCTCCCCGGAAGCGCGCCTGCGCGCCAAGAACGTCGGCCAGAGCCTGTTCGACCTGGCCCCGCGCGACCCGCTGACGGTGAAGCTGCGTGACCTTGCCGAGGCGCTGGGTGCGGGCGTGGCCGAGAAGCGCGGGCTGCTGCGCTGGATCGGCCGGGCCAGGGCCGCACGTTCATGAGCCAGCACTACGGCGGCGGTCACGGCCGCCATGACCAGGACCTGCAGACGCTGAAGATGCGCCTGCACCGCTACATCATCGACGAGATCGACGAAGACGGCATGAACCTGCTGGAGGGCGCGCGGCCGGCGGTGGCGCAGTACGTCTCCGAGAAGGTCTGCGAATACGCCTCGCGCCGCCAGCTGGCGATTTCCCGTTACGAACTCGACCGCCTCGCCGAAGAGGTGGTGGACGAGCTGACCGGCTTCGGCCCGCTGGAAATCCTCCTGCGCGACCCGGGCATCTCCGAAATCCTGGTCAACGGCCCGGACCGGGTGTTCATCGAGCATGAAGGCCGGCTGTACCAGAGCGACCTGCGCTTCATCGACGACCACCACGTGCAGCGGGTGATCCAGCGCATCCTCGCCCCGCTGGGGCGGCGCCTGGACGAGTCCAGCCCGATGGTGGATGCGCGCCTGCCCGACGGCAGCCGGGTCAACGCGATCATCCCGCCGGTGGCGCTGGACGGGCCGTGCCTGTCGATCCGCAAGTTCAGCAAGGAGCTGCTCAAGAGCGCCGACCTGCTGGCCTACCAGAGCGTCGACGAAGCCATGCTGGCATTTCTCCGCCAGGCGGTGGCGAGCCGCTGCAACATCCTCATCAGCGGCGGCACCGGCACCGGCAAGACGACGCTGCTCAACGTCATGAGCAGCTTCATCGACGAGCGCGAACGCATCGTCACTATCGAAGACACCGCCGAACTGCAACTGGGCCACGACCACGTGGTGCGCCTGGAAACACGCCCGCCCAATGCCGAGGGATTCGGCGAAGTGACCGCCCGCGACCTGATCCGCAACGCCCTGCGTATGCGCCCGGACCGCATCATCCTCGGCGAAATCCGCGGCGTCGAAGTGCTCGACGTGCTGCAGGCGATGAACACTGGCCACGACGGGTCGATGAGCACCGTGCACGCCAACTCGGCGATGGATTCGCTGCTGCGCCTGGAGATGCTGGTGGGCCTCACCGGCCAGCGCGTGCCGGAGCAGACCCTGCGGCAGATGCTCTGTTCGGCGCTGGACATCATCGTGCAGATCACCCGTCTGTCCAACGGCCGCCGTTGCGTCAGCGAGATCATCGAAGTGCTGGAGGTGCGCGACGGCGTCTACGTCACCAACTCGCTGTTCAGCCTCGACCGGCGCGGCACCGGGCAGTTCGTCCGCACCGCCCAGCCGGGCGGGGTGAAATTCCGCCAGGTGCTGCTGTGAGCGGCGCCCTCTGGCTGGTGGTGGCGAGCCTGACGCTGGCGGCCTTCGGGATGCTGCTGGCCGGGATGGGCTGGCGTGCGCGGCACCACGAACTGGTGATGCGCCGGCTGAGCGGGGAGGGGGCAGCCGCCAGTGGTAGCCGCGTCCGCAGCAGCCACTGGCTGGCACGCCGCATGCGCCGTGCCGGCATCGCCGACATGCGCCGCTGGGTGCTGGGCGCGGGGGTGGTGTGCATCCTGCTGGCGCTGTTCGGCCAGCGTCTGGCCGGGCCGGTCGGCGCCCTGTGCGGCATCGGCCTGGGTGTGCTGGGCTTCCATACGCTGCTCAACGTGCTGTACCGGCGACGTCTGCAGAAGATGATCCGGCAGATGCCCAACTTCCTCGACCAGGTGGTGCGCAGCCTGCATTCCGGCCGCACCCTGGGCGATGCCATCACCCAGGCGGTGACCGTCGCCGACGACCCGCTGCGGGAAATCTTCGCGCTGGTGAACAACCACGTGCTGCTGGGCATCAGCCTGCCCGAGGCGCTGCAGGAAGTGGCCGAGCTGTACGACGTGGAGGAGCTGCACGTGCTCTCCCTCGGCGTGGCGGTGAACCACCGTTACGGCGGCAATACCACCGACCTGCTGGAGAACATCATCAAGGTCATCCACGAGCGGGAGAAACTGGGCCGCCAGCTGCGCGCCATGACCGGCGAAACGCGCTTGAGCGCCCTGGTGCTGGCGCTGCTGCCGGTGAGCCTGGGCGCCTACATCCTGTTCAGCAATCCCGGCTACCTGATGAACATGTGGAACGACCATGGTGGCCGCCTGATGCTGCTGACATCCCTGGGGTTGCAGGTGCTGGGGTGCTACACGCTCTGGCGCATGCTCAAGAGCATCTGAGGAGGCCGGCATGCCCCTGTTCTACGGTTTGATGGTGCTGATCCTCGCGCTCGCGGCGATCCTCCTGCTGTTGTCGCAGAGCCGCGCGGCGGGGCGCGAGCAACGCCTGATCGAACAGCGCCTGGGCAGCCAGCCCTTGCCGCGCGGCGCCGGCCAGCGCGTGGCACAGCTGTTCGATCGGATGAGCGACAGCGGCCTGGGCCGCCGCCTGCAATTGCGTGACGACGAGGTCCGGTTGCTGCTGAACCAGGCCGGGTGGTCCGGCAACACGCCACGCAGCCTGTACCTGATGTCGATCTTCCTGGTGCCGGTGGTGTTCGTCACCATCGTCCTGGTGATCCTCGCCACGCCGGGGCACGCGCACACCTCGCCGTTGCTGCCGTTGTCCTTCGCCGCCGGCATCGGCTTCCTGCTGCCCAAGCGGGTGCTGGCCCACTTTGCCGGCAAGCGCCGCCAGCGCCTGGCGGACGAGGTGATCCTGTTCATCCAGCTGATCCGCATCCTCTTCGATTCCGGCCTGACCGTGGAGCAGAGCCTGCACGTGGTCTGCCGGGAAGGGCGGGGCATCGTGCCGGTGCTGGTGGAAGAGCTCGATGGGGTTCTGGCCCACGCCGAAAGCGGCCTGGACCTGGCCGACGAACTGGAACTGCTGAGCAAGCGCCTGGCGGTGGGGGAACTGACCGACTGCTGCAACGTGCTGCGCCAGATGGTGCGCCAGGGCGGCAGTGCGCGCACCTCGCTGCTGACGCTCAAGCAATTGTTCGAAGACCGGCGCCTGACTGGCCTGCAGGAAAAGGTCAGCAAGATGTCGGCGAAGATGAGCCTGGTGATGATGACGCTGCTGTTCCCGGCGCTGCTGATCATCCTGGCCGGGCCCGGCTTCCTCGCGATTACCAAGGCCTTGGGGAGAATGGGATGAGAAACGCATGCGTGATCGGCCTGTTGGGGCTGAGCCTCGGCGGCTGCGCCAACCTCGACAGCCTCGGCGGCGGGCCGAGCGTCGGGCAGAACTGCGACGAGAAGCTTGGCCAGGCGGTGGAGCTGCAGCTCAACCTGGCTCGCGAGATGCTCGACAGCGGCCGCGCCCATGCCGCCCTGGCCAACCTGGAAACCCTGCCGCCCAATTCGCTGGAGGTGCGCGAAAGCAAGGCCCTGGCGCTGCGCCGCATCGGCGACCCCAAGGCGCGCATCGTCTATGAAGGGCTGCTGGGCACCTGCAAATCCGCCGAGGCCCACCACGGCCTGGGGCAGATCGCCATGCGCGGCGGCAAGACCGCCGAGGCCGAGCGCGAACTGCGCGAAGCGGCGCGCCTGCAGCCCACCGACAGCGCGCTGCGCAATGACCTGGGCTACGTCCTGTTGCGGCGCGGCGAGCTGGAGAAGGCGCGCTTCGAATTCATCACCGCCATGGAGCTGGACGAGCACGACAAGCTGCCGGCCACCAACCTGCTCAGCGTCATGTTCATCCAGGGCGAGAGCAGCGAGGCCAGCCGGTTGATCCAGAGCGTCGGGCTGTCCGCCGACCAGGTCCGCGCGGCCCAGGAGCAGGCCAGGGACCTGCGCCCGGCCAGCCCCGCCAGCCCGGCCAGCCAGCCCCCGGTGCAGGTGGAAAGCGTGAGCTACGTGGATGACCCGGTGGAGGACGCGTCCCCCGCGCTGGTCGAGTCGACACCGGCGGTGGCGCGCGACGCCAAGCTGCTGGTCAAGGCCCGCTGAGGCGGGCAGAGAGGACAGGATGAAGACATGGATTCTGGCCGGTGCACTGCTGGCGATGCCGGCACTGGCCCTGGCCGTGGAGAGCGGCACCACCCACACCGAGGCTGGCACCACCGCCCGCGACCAGCAGGAAGTGCTGACCTGGCTGGATCTGCAAAGCAGCGGCAGGGCCGCCTCGCCGCATCGGCAGAGCGCCACTGCGGCCGAGCGCGACCGCGCTTACCAGCGCTACCTGAAGAGCTATACCCGGGAGATTCCCGAATACCTGCTCGACGACAACAACGGCTTCAGCACCGACAAGAACTGATCCCTTCCGGAGGCTGCCATGGGACGTGAACGGCAGCGAGGCGCAATCGGCGTGATGGCGGCGGCAACGCTGCTGCTGGCGCTGATCTGCCTGGCCCTGGTGGTCGACACCGGGCGCCTGTACTTCGAACAGCGCAAACTGCAGCGCGTGGCGGACATGGCGGCGCTGGAGGCGGCGAGCCAGGGCGGCATGTGCGGCTCGCAACTGGCCGCGGAGATCCAGGGCTACGTCACGGCCAGCGCGGCGAAGAACGGTTTCGTGCCCGGTGCTGGCGATACGCTGGTGGGCACGCTGGGCACCGTCAGCTTCGCGGCCGGTTACGGCAGTGCCCAATCCCAGCGGGTGTTCAACGCCGGCGGCGACCTGGCCGACTCCGTTCGGGTGCAGGCCACCCATAGCGTGCCGTCGAGCCTGGTGCTCAACGTCGCCAGCTTGTTCAGCGGCGCGTCGAGTACCACGGTGCTCAACGCCCAGGCGGTGGCGCGCCGCCCCGCGTTGGCCGGGATATCCGCCGGCAGCGGCGTGCTGAGCCTGGATTCGAGCAACTCGCCCTTGCTCAATGCGCTGCTCGGCGGCCTGCTGGGCACCTCGCTCAACCTGGACGTGGTGACCTACCAGGGCATCGCCGGGGCCAATGTTTCTCTGCTCGCCCTCAGTCAGCAACTCAAGGCGGCCGGGGTGAACCTGGAACTAGGCAAGATCGACAGTCTGCTGGGCGCCAACGTCACCGCCGCGCAATTGCTGCAGGCCATGGTCAACGCCGCGGATTCCTCACAGCTGGCCGGGGTGAACACGGCGCTGCTGCGCACCGCGCTGGCGACCATCAACGTGCCGACCGCGCAGCTGACCCTGGGGCAGATTCTCAGCGTGGTGGCGCCGGACAGCGTGCGCGATACGGCGCTCAGTGCCGGGGTCAATATGCTCGACCTGCTGATGGCCACGGCGCTGGTGGCGAACAAGAGCAACGCAGTCACCATTCCCACCCAGAAGCTCGCCGTGCCCGGCCTGCTGACGCAGAGCCTGACCCTCTCGGTGATCAATCCCCCGCAGATTGCCATTGGCTATCCGGGCAAGAACAGCGATGGCAGTTGGCGGACGCAGGCGCACTCATCGCAGATCGACCTGACAATCAAGGCCAGCGTGGACCTGCTCAACCTGGGCCTGGTGAAGTCCGATGTGACGCTGGTGGCGTCCGTCGCGCCGGGGTCAGCTGCGCTGGAGAGCATTCAGTGCGGCGGTGTCGGCAAGCCGGTGAAAGTAGGCGTTCAGGCGCAGCCGGGCATCGCGTCGCTGAGACTTGCCGCCTCGGCCGGCGTGATCAATCTCGGATCGGGCTATCTGGCCAAGGTCGACATCACCACGCCGTCGGGGCCAGTGACGATCGCCACCACCAGCCCGACTGAGCTGACCTTCACCGTGACCGGTCCCCGCGATCTGCCCAGTGCCGTCCAGCGAGCGCAAAGCCCTCTTGGCGCCTCCCTCGGCGCAGGGCTGGCGAGCCTGAGCAACGGATTGAATATCGACGTAACGCTGGGCTCGCAGGGATTGCTATGCAACCCGTTGCTGGGGTGGCTGTTGTGCGACCTGGGCAAGCTGGTGGATAGAGTCGCCGGAGCTGTGATCAACTCTGCTACCGACCTGGAGAAGCTTCTGACCAAGGCCCTGGCGGACCTGGTGACGGCGCTGGGCAACGCGCTGATCGACCCGCTGCTCAAGCTCCTGGGCATCCAGACCGGCATCCTCGACGTCCGCCTCATCGACCTCCAGACCGGCGGCGCAGAGCTGCTGATCTGAAGGTCGGCCGAGCCGCTGCCGGGGTCAGTGCACCGCGCTGCTCTGCGAAGCGGTGGGGGAGATGGCGAGGGCGAGCTGGGTGCGGTTGTGCATGTGCATCAGCCGCAGCACCTGCGAGACGTAGAGCTTGACGGTGTTCTCGGTGATGCCCAGGTCGTAGGCGATCTGGTAGTTGGTCAGCCCCTTGCTCACCAGGCGCGCCACGGCCTGCTGGCGCGGCGACAGCTTGTTGAACAGCGGGTTGTTGACCACCGGGGTCATCTGCTCGGCGTTGCTCGGCGCGGCGCTGGCCGGAGCTTCCGGCTGCTCCTGCTTGAGCGCGCTGTTGCTGGCCGGTTGGCCGCCGCCATGGACCTCGTACTTGATCTTGTGGATATCCCGCGAGATCGAGTTGAGCGACTCGGCCAGGTACTCCAGCCGCTGGTTCACATGGCTGAGGCTGAGCTGGCTGCGGATGCGCTCGTGCAGTCGGCTCTCCAGGCGCTCCAGCCCCTTGAGCAGGTCCATCGGCGCCACCGGCTTCTGGTAGTAATCGGCAACGCCTACGCGCATGGCCTCGATGACTTCCTGGCTGCCCTGCTGGCCGGTGAGGATGATGGTCTCGAAGAAGCGCGCCGAGCCGGCCACCTCCTTGAGCGCCTCCACCACGCGGATGCCGTTGTCCCGACCCAGGCCCAGGTCGCAGACCACCAGGCCGATCGAGGCATCGTCGCGGAACCGTTGCAGCGCGCTGTCCTTGCTGTCGCTGATGACGCAGCGATAGCCGCTGTTTTCCAGCAGTTCGGAGACCTCGGAAGTAACCTGGGGCTCGTCATCGATGACCAGCACGCTGAAACGGCGATTGGCCGTTTTTTCCATGACTGCACGCTCCTTGAAAAGACCTTTTCCATTGTTGTTATCGTCCGGCCGTTCAAATACCGCAGCCGGATCGTCCTATCAGCCGATAGGTGGTATTAACCCTTAGCATATAGTCGTTAAGTTTGGACTCCGCCAATCTGCGGAATCATTTAACGGATGAATGAAAGGGTCGCCAGAAGACCGACGAACAAGGCGAACACGAACGGAAATGACTTGAACTTTGACGGTTGCAGTCTCGCTAATTGCGATTGGCAATTAGCAGGCAACTTATCCGAATCAATCAAAAGTTTGCTGGCGAACATCGCCACCACGCAGAACACGCTGGCCAGCGCCAGGGTGTACAGCACGGTGCGGGGGTCGCTGGCCAGGGCAAGGGCGGCCAGGGCCTTCACATCGGCCGCGCCCAGGCGACCCAGCAGGTAGCCCGGCACGCTCAGCGCCAGCGCCAGCGCCAGGCCGATCAGCACGACCGCGGGCGGATAACCGGTCAGGCTATGGCCGCTGGCGCACAACCACAGGCCTGCCGCCAGCGCGCCACCGAGGGTCAGCCAATTACTGACCCGCAGGCTGCGCAGATCCTGATAGGCACCCATCGCGAAACAGGCCAGCAGCAGAAGTTTGGCGAACATGGGGAATGTCCTTATTCCGGGAAGGGGAATTAATACTGTTGCCGCGAACTCGTTTATTCGCCGACAGAATCTAGTATTGATGCAGGGGCGCCAATAGCGAATCGGTACTTTGGCAGCGGTAACGCCTGCCGATAACTTACCGAGAGTGCAACTGTCGAAAAAGTTCGAGGCGTAGTGCACATGAAAGGAAGCAGAAGTTCGCGCCGCCAACACGGCGCGGTGGCTATCGAGTTCGCCGCGGTATTTGTCCTGTTCTTCGCTGTGCTCTATGGCCTGCTCGGTTATTGCGTGCCGCTGCTGATGCTGCAGGCCTTCAACGACGCGGCCGCGGCCGGGGCACGGGTGGCCGTTTCGGTGAATCCGCAGGCCGCCGGGGGCTACAACGCCGCGCTGAAGGCGGCCGTGGACAGCGCCGTGACCCAGCGCCTGAGCTGGATGCCGACCAGCTGGCGCAACGGCTGCTACGGCGGCCAGTTCATGGATACCCCGGTCACCGAAACCATTTCCGGTCGCGATTACACCCGCGTGCGGGTCTGCGTCAGCTATCCCTACGCCACGTCGCCCATCGTGCCGTTGCTCACGCTGCCGGGTATCGGCACCGTGCCGCGCCTGCCCGACGTGCTCAGCGGCACCGCCAGCGTTCTGCTGTGAGGCGGCTGCATGTTCGATTTCTGGCGTACGCGCTCCACCGACCAACCCGAACCGGCGGACACCCCGCCACCCAGCCGACCGCTGGCCGCGCGCCGGCGCCCGGCGCTGCCCGCCGAGGAGGTGGCCGAGCCGGTCATCACCGGCCACTGGGACCTGTGGCTGGAGTTGGACAGCCGCGATCGGGTCATCGCCCGGGGCGGCAGCGTGGCGCACCGGCTGCTGCCGCCCACGCCGGGCAACGGCGAGCCGCCGGGGCTTGGCGATTATCTGGAGCGGCGCATGCCCGGCGGCATGCACGTCTCCAGCCTGCGCGGCGGCGAGCGGCTCGACCTGGTGCTGCGCAGCAGCGGCGACCTGCCGCTGGTCTGCCGCTTCCAGGCCGTCCTGCAGGCCAACGAACATTGCCTGTTATTGGGTACCGACATCTCCGACCTGAACTGGCAGTCCGACAGCCAGCAGCACAAGCTGCAATGCCTGAACCTCAGCAAACTGCTGCTGGCGCGCCTGCGCCATAGTTCGCAACGCCGCCTGGGCGAGGCGGTGGGCGAGGTGCTGGAAGCTTTCTGCAGCAATTTCCACATGCGCAGCATGGCCCTCCTGCTGGAGGCGCCGGACCAGAGCCTGCGGGTGTTTGCCTGCTACGTGCAGCCCGGCTTCGACAGCCTGCTGCGGGAAAACCTGGCGCTGCCGGGCGACGAGTTGCGTGCGGCCAGCGGCGCCAGCCTGCTCGGGGCGGACAACAGCCCGTCCGAGCTGCTGCGCGTGCTGTGCTGCGACCAGCTGTACCTGATTCCCGCACCGGTGCGGGGCGGCCGCCTTGCCGGCCTGCTCGCCGAGCCGATGGAGCACGGCAGCCCCTGGCCGGGGCTGGCGCCCAGCGATTGGCAGTACCTGGCGGAAATCCTCACCAACCTCGTCCACGAGCGCACCGAATTGCACAGCCTGCGCGACAGCAGCCGCCGCCTGAACCTGCTGCAGGACATGGTCGGCGGCGGCTGGTGGCGGCTGCGGGTGGACGAGGGCGTGTTCGAGCTCTCGCCGGCGGTGGCCACCAGCCTCGGCTTGCCGGCCGGGCAACTGCAACTGGCACTCGACGACCTGCTCGGCCAGTTGCACCCGGCCGACGCCGATGAACTCTGCCTGCGCCTGCGCAACCTGCAACCCGGCGGGCGGCTGGTGCAGGACCTGCGCCTGCGCGGCACGGCGCCCACCCAGACGCGGCGCTGGCTGCGCTTGCAGGGCCGGCGCCAGGCCCGGGCCGGCGACCAGCTCATGGACGGGGTGCTGCTGGACATCAGCGAAGGCAAGTTGCAGGAAGAACAGGCGCTGGCCGCCCACGCACGCTTGCGCAACCTCATCGACAGCGCGCCGGTGGTGATCTACGTGCAGCGCGTGGAGGAGGGCCACCTGATCCCCGAGTTCTACAGCGAGAGCGCCGGCAACCTGCTCGGCCTCGACCTGCAGGGACAGAACTGGCAGGCGCTGGCCGAGCGCGTGCACCCCGAGGACCTGGAAACCTTCCTCGACCGTGGCCGCGAACTGCTGCGCGAAGGTCGCGTGCGCACCGAATACCGCCTGCGCGACAGCGCCGGTGAATGGCACTGGCTGTACGACGAAGCCAAGCTGCTGCGCGACATCCAGGGCATCCCGCAGGAGGCGGTCGGCCTCTGGCTGGACGTCACCGAGCAACACCTGGCCGCCCTGCAGATTGCCGAAAGCGAGGAGCGCTACCGCGTGCTGGTGGAAGATTCCCCCGCGCTGATCTGCCGCTACAACCCCGACCTGCAACTGACCTTCATCAACCACACCTTCGCCCAGGTGCTGGGCGAGCCGGTGGATGCGCTGCTCGGCCGGCGGCTGGACGAGTGGCTCTCGCCGCAGGACTGCAGCGCCCTGCGCGCCCGCCTGGTGGGCGGCGGCCAGGGCGCGGCGGACGATTCCTGGGAGCTGCGCTTCTGCCTGCCCGGCCAGCGCAACCTCTGGCTGATCTGGTCGGACCGTCCGCTGCTGGATGCCCAGGGCCAACTCGTCGAAATCCAGGCCGTGGGCCGCGACAACACCGCCGTGCGCCACGCCCAGCAGCAGCTGGCCCAGGGCGCCAAGATGGCCAGCCTGGGCGAGATGGTCAGCGGCATGGCCCACGAGATGAAGCAGCCGCTGCACGTCATGCGCATGTCGCTGTACAACGCCCGGCAAAAGCTCGGCGAGCCGGAGTACCTGAAGGACAAGCTGGAACGCGCCGATGCGCAGATCGACCGGCTCTCGCGGGTGATCAGCCACATGGGCGTGTTCAGTCGCAAGTCGGAGCTGGAGGCGGCGCCCTTCGACCCCTACGACGCCTGCGAGGGCGCCGTCGCGCTGCTGGGGGAAAGCCTGACGCAGCAGGGCATCACCCTGGAGTGCCGGCCGCCGGCGCAGCGCGTGGTGGTGCGCGGCTACGCCGACCAGCTCGAACAGGTGCTGATCAACCTGCTGGCCAACGCCCGCGATGCGCTGCTCGGGCGCGGCGACGAGGGCGCGCGCTGGGTCGGCGTATCGCAGGAACCCTGCACCGATCCCGGCTGGGTCGAGCTGCATGTGCGCGACAACGCGGGCGGCATCGACCCGGCGGTGATGGAGCGGATCTTCGAGGCGTTCTTCACCACCAAGCCGATCGGCAAGGGCACCGGCCTGGGCCTCTCGGTGAGCCACGACCTGATCCGCAACATGGGCGGCAGCCTGTCTGTGGATAACTTCAAGGGCGGCGCGCGCTTCGTCATCCGCCTGCCGCGCCAGCCGGTGACGCTCTGAGCCTCCTGCAATCGAAGACCCGGAAATGAAAAACGCCTGCGGAGGCAGGCGTTTTTCGTGGCGCGCGGCGCGGACTCAGCCGACGAAGCGCGAGGACAACCAGAACAGCCCGGCGGCCAGCGCGATCGACACCGGCAGGGTCAGTACCCAGGCCATGAGGATGTTGCGGATGGTGCTGCCTTGCAGGCCGCTGCGGTTCGCCACCATGGTGCCCGCCACGCCCGAGGACAACACGTGGGTCGTGGACACCGGCAGGCTGTAGATGTTGGCCATGCCGATGGCGGCGGTCGCGGTGAGCTGCGCGGCGATGCCCTGGGCATAGGTCATGCCCTGCTTGCCAATCTTCTCGCCGACGGTGAGCACCACGCGCTTCCAGCCGACCATGGTGCCGATGCCCAGCGCCAGGGCCACCGCGATGATCACCCAGAAGGGCGCGTACTCGGTGGTGCTGGTCAGGTCCTTGCGCAGCTTCTCGAGGTCCGCCTTCTCGCGCGACGGCAGGTCGGACAGCTTGCCGACCTTCTTCGCGGTGTCGTCCAGGCACAGCAGGTAGCGGCGCACCTGCACGCGCTCGTCGTCGTTCAGGTCGGTGTAGCTGGAGACGCCATGCAGGTCCTTGAGCAGGCCCTTGAGGGTCGCCTCGGTCTGCTTCGGCTCGCAGCGGTACAGGTCCGGCAGGTCGGCCTCGCTGGCCTTGCCCAGGGCGAGCATCTCGCCGAGGGTGTCGGAATGACGGTTGTAGAACTGTTGCAGGTGGACGGCGGCGTCGCGGGTGCGCTCGATCTGGTAGGTGGTGCTGTTCAGGTCGAGGACGAACTTGGCCGGGACGATGCCGATCAGCACCAGCATGATCAGGCCGATGCCTTTCTGGCCATCGTTGGAGCCGTGCACGAAGCTCACGGTCATCGCCGAGATCACCAGCACCAGGCGGTTCCAGAATGGCGGGTGCTTCTTCTCGTCGACGTCGCGGCGGGTTTCCGGCGTCTTGTGCATCTTCGACAGCGGGTACAGCCACTTCAGGCCGATCAGCAGGGCGCCGGCGACGAGGAAGCCGGCCAGCGGCGAGAAGATCAGCGACAGGCCGATGTCGATGGCCTTGCCCCAGTTGATCCCGTCGGCCACCGGAACGCCGGTGATCAGCGCGTTGGCCAGGCCAACGCCGAGGATCGAACCGATCAGGGTGTGCGAGCTGGAGGCGGGGATCCCGAAGTACCAGGTGCCCAGGTTCCAGGTGATGGCGGCGGCGAGCAGCGAGAACACCATGGCCAGGCCGTGGCCGGTGTTCACATTGATCAGCAGTTCCACCGGCAGCAGGTGGACGATCGCGTAGGCGACGCCGACGCCGCCGAGCAACACGCCGAGGAAGTTGAAGATGCCGGAGAGGATCACCGCGCGGTACGGGGACATGGCCTTGGTGTAGATGACCGTGGCCACCGCGTTGGCGGTGTCGTGGAAGCCGTTGATGAACTCGAAGGCCAGGACGAACGTGAGCGCCAGCACCAGGCTGACACCCACCCAGACATCGAGTCCGCTGAAGAGATCGAACATGAAAATTCTATGACCGGTCGGAGACGGGGCGGCGATTATGCCAGAAGCTTGGAGCACCGTATTTAGCCTGAAACGGTTTCTCCAATTTGCGCGACGCCTCGTCGCACGGCGCTTTCAGGCAGGGTGGAAAAAGTTTGCAATGCTTCCACGCGGGCCGCCGGCCCATCGGATGAGTGTTTGCAGGCCAACTGGCGGGCTCCCCCACGGAGCGCTGCTCGCCCATCGCTTCAAGACTTTTCCGCCGTATTTGCGGGCAAATCCTTCAGCCTGGGGTCGTACCTGCGATTAAAGGGAAGCGGCTTCCTGATCCTTTTTCAGTCGTTCTTCTTCGATTCTTTCCAGTTCCCGGTCGAAGGCCTTGTCCTGCACGCTGGGTCGCTTGCGCCAGGGCTTTCTTTCGGGTTCGGGCTGGGCGGCATAAAGGGTCACTTCGCCGCCCTGTTCATCCTTGAAACGTTGCTCCTGGCGCTCAAGTTCCGCGCGCAGTTCGTCTTTGGTCACGATGGTTCCTGATGACTGTGAATCTGATGACTTGAAACGCTGACGATGGGCCGTGCACTGGCGATCGGCACCCTGGCAGTGTAGACGCTCGGGTGCGCGGGCGTGCCGGCGATAAATGCGGCGCGGATTATAACCTTTGGCGGGGGGAGGCCGGGCGAGGACCGCCGACGGACGGTTTGGGGCCAGGGCTGGCGCGCCCTGGACCTGCCTCAGCCGGTGCGGCTGAGGTTCAGTTCGCCGATCTTCTCCAGCCGCGCGCGGACGATGTTGCGGCTGATGCCCAGCAGACGGCCGGTCTGCAACTGGTTGCCATGGCAGAAGTGATAGGCGGTGCGGAACAGTACTTCCTCGACATGCTCGTAGAGGTCGGGCTTGTTGCTTTCGAACAGCTCCAGCAATGCCTGTTCCAGGGTCGCTTCCACCCGCGGGGCGAGGGCATGGGGGAAGGCTTCGTGGCGCAGCGCATCATGGCGCGGGGCCGACGGCAGTTCGGCCAACTGCAGGTCGCCCGGCTGCACCTGCTGGTTGCGGCAGACCAGCAGGGCATGGTGAATGGCGTTCTCCAGTTCGCGGATGTTGCCCGGCCAGGTGTGGCCCAGCAGCTTGCGCTCGGCCTCGGGGCTGAGCGAGGCGCGGTTGTAGCCCAGGCGCTGGCAGTGCTCCTCGAGGAAGAATTCGGCCAGCGGCAGGATGTCGCCGGGGCGCTCGCGCAGCGGCGGCAGGCGGATGGTGGCGACGTGCAGGCGGTAGAACAGGTCCTCGCGGAAGTGCCCGGCCACGACGGCGTCGGCCAGGTTGACGTTGGTCGCGGCGACCACCCGTACGTTGATCGGCACCGGCGTGCGCGAGCCCAGGCGCACCACCTCGCGCTCCTGCAGCACACGCAGCAGCTTCACCTGCATGTTCAGCGGCAGGTCGCCGATCTCGTCGAGGAACAGCGTGCCGCCGTTGGCCGCTTCGAACCAACCGGCCTTGCTGCTGGTGGCGCCGGTGTAGGCGCCTTTCTCGTGGCCGAACAGCTCGCTTTCCACCAGCGTCTCGGAGAATGCGCCGCAGTTAACCGCCACGAATGGCGCGGTGCTGCGTCGGCTGAGCTTGTGGATATGGCGCGCCACCAGCTCCTTGCCGGTGCCGGTCTCGCCGATGATCAGCGCATTGGCCTCGCTGGGGGCGAGGCGTTCGATGCGGTTGAGCAGTTCCTGCGAGCGCGGGTCCTTGAACACCAGCACCGTGGCGCGGACCGACTTGGTTTGCTCGCGGGCATTGGGAAGGGTCAAGAGCGACATGGCAGATTCCTGGCGGACCGAAAGAAGGGGCAGCGCCATACTGCGACATTTTAGTTATTTCAAAAAATTATCAATTCGAATTTATATATAACAGTTTTGTTTTCATGCCCGTGGAGGCCGTCACGGACTTCATGCCCGGCGCCGCCGCGTTGCGTCGCAGGCCTCGCGAATGCTGGGCTGCAAGCTACGCTCAGAGTGGCAATTCCATCCTGGGAGACCACTCCATGACCACCGTTCGGATTCCGCTGCTCGTCCTCGCTCTGCTGTTCTCGGCGCAAGGCTTTGCCGCCACCGCCGCGCAGACCGCGCAGCAGGAGAAGATGAAAACCTGTAACGCCGACGCCACCACCAAGGCGCTCAAGGGCGACGACCGCAAGGCGTTCATGAGCACCTGCCTGAAGGCTGGCGGCGGCGACACCAAGGCGATGACGCCTCAGCAGGAGAAGATGAAGACCTGCAACGCCGATGCGACCAAGAAGGCGCTCAAGGGCGATGAACGCAAGGCGTTCATGAGCACCTGCCTGAAGAAGTGAGGATGGAGCGCGGCAGGGCCGCGCGGGATACGAAAAAGGGCAGCCACGGCTGCCCTTTTTTGTGTTTGAAGGTTCGCGAGCAAGCTCGCTCCTACAGATCGAATCCAGCGCGCGCTCGCTCGTCGTAGAAGCGAGCTTGCTGGCGAACCGTGGTGAGCCCTTACAACCCGGAAAACACCAGCCAGGCCGCGGCCAGGGCGTAGAGGACGATCGCCGCATCCATGCGTAGCGCGGGCGGGAGTCGCCGCACCAGGTTCATTTCTTGGCCACCGCGGACCAGAAGCCCTGGGCGTTGCGGAAGGGCTGGCGGGCCATCTGTTCGGGACGGGTGATGCCGTCGGCACGCAGGGCGTTGACGAGGGCGGAAAAGGACTTGGCGCTGTAGCTCATGACTGGCTCCCGGTGCTTGCTCTCCTTGGGGTGGAGCTATGAAAACACCCGGGCCACTATCGACGGAAATGGATCGCCTTAAGGGTGACCATCGATGAAATTGATGGAAGGCCAGGTCAGCTCCAGCTGGCTGGTGAACTGCCGCGCTTGGCCAGTGACCGGGTCGATGAACGCCAGCTGCCGGGCCAGCAGCTTCAGCGGCTTGTCGAAGTCTTCCGGCGGACGCTCGCCGCGCGGCGGCAGCGTCGGGTAGAGCGGATCGAAGCACAGCGCCGCGCCCAGGCCGGACATGTGCACGCGCAACTGGTGGCGCTTGCCGGACACAGGGTGCAGCCCGTAGCGCCAGAGCTCGCCGCGCCGCTCCAGCACCTCGATGCGGGTTTCGCTGTTGGGCGTGCCGTCCACTTCCTGCATGCGGATGAACGGGTCGCCCTCGACCATCCGCGAACGGTGCACCAGGGGAAACTCCCTGTGCGGCAGGGCGGGCGCGATGGCCTCGTACAGCTTGTCGATGCGCCGCTCGCGGAACAGCGCCTGGTAGGCGTCGCGGTTGTCCGGCTTGGCGGAGAACAGCACCAGGCCGGCCGTGAGCCGGTCGATGCGGTGCAGCGGCACCAGCAACGGGTTGTCCAGGCGGCGGGCCAGGCGCGCGAGGAGGGTTTCCTCGACGTACTGCCCCGACGGCGTCACCGGCAGGAAATGCGGCTTGTCCGCCACCACCAGGTGCTCGTCGGCATACAGGATGCTTTCCCGGAAGGGGATCGGCGCTTCCTGCGCCACTTCGCGGAAGTAATGGATGCGTAGCGCTTCGCGGTAGGGATGCTCGGGGCCGATGGGCTGGCCGTCACTGCCGAGCACCCTGCCCCGCGCCATGCGGTCCAGCCAGGTATCGCGGCTGATCGCCGGAAAGCGCGCGCACAGGCAATCCAGCACGGTCGCCCAGGGGCCGGCGGGCAGGTGCAGGGTGCTGGCGCGTTGCTGGGCGGCGGAGAAGTGCGGGCTGGACATCGTCGGGGCAACCGGGGTTCGACAGGCTGCGCATTAGGCCGCAGCGGCGGCCGTGCGTCAAAGCCGGCGCGACCTCCGGCGTCAGGTCGTGGTGGGGTTGATCTCCACGGTGATGTGCGCCAGCTCCTCGTGAACCTGCAGGCGCTGGCGCACCAGTTCCGGCGTCAGCTCGTTGCTGCTGGCCAGGCTGAGGATGCAGGCGTAGCTCGACTTGCCCACGCGCCACAGGTGCAGGTCGGTGATGCGCGCCGGTTGCGGCAGCGCGGCGACCACCTCGCGGATTTCCTCCACCACCGGGTCGTTCATCTCCGCATCCAGCAGCACCCGGCCGCTCTGCTTGAGCAAGCCGACCGACCAGACGGCCACCAGCACCGCACCCACCATGCCCATCAGCGGGTCGAGCCAGGCGGCGCCCCAGATCAGGCCGCCGATCAGGGCGATGATGGCCGCCACGGAGGTGGCCGCGTCCGCGAGCACGTGGAGGTAGGCGGCACGCAGGTTCAGGTCGTGGTCATGATCATGGCCATGATGGTGGCCGTGGTCGTGATCATGGTGGTGATCGTGGCCATGATGGTGGTGCTCGCCGCGCAGCAGCCAGGCGCAGGCCAGGTTCACCAGCAGGCCGCCGACCGCGATGGCGATGGCTTGCTGGTAATGGATCGGCGACGGGGAGAGCAGCCGGGCGACGGACTCGAACATCATCAGCGCCGCCACGCCCAGCAGCAGGATGGCGCTGGTGTAGCTGGCGAGGATCTCGATCTTGAAGGTGCCGAAAGCGAACCGCGCATCGCCCTTGAAGCGCCGCGCGGCCACATAGGCGAAGAACGCCAGGCCCAGCGCCAGGGCGTGGGAGCTCATGTGCCAGCCGTCGGCCAGCAGCGCCATGGAGTTGAAGATCCAGCCGCCGGCGATCTCCACCACCATCATCACCACCGTCAGCAGCGCGGCGCGCAGGGTGTTGCGTTCGGCCAGGGGATTGCCTTCGTGGAACTGATGGTCGTGGCGACCGTCTTGCGGGTGGGCGGCGTGCTGCATGATGATGGTCCGTAGGATCGGTCTGGATACTATACCCCAGTATACCTTTGGAGTTTTGACGTGGGACATACCATCAAGGATCAGAAGAAGCTGTTGACCCGGGTGCGGCGCATCAAGGGCCAGAGCGAGGCGCTGGAGCGGGCGCTGGAGGCGGGCAGCGAATGCACGGCGATCCTGCAACAGATCGCCGCCATCCGCGGTGCGGTGAACGGCCTGATGGCCGAGGTGCTCGAAGGCCACCTGCGCGACCACCTGGGCGCCGAGGACCGCACCGCGGAGCAGCGCCACGAGGACCTGGAGCAGGTCATGGGCGTGCTGCGTTCCTATCTGAAGTAAACCGGCGGATCGCCGCTCAGCGGGACAGGCGCACCGCCAGTTCGTCGACGTCTTCGGCCCAGTCCGAATCCTGTTGCCATGCCTCGCGCAGGAACTGCGCCTGGCCGGGGTTCCAGAACGGTGCGTCGGGCAGCTTCTGGCCTTCGGCCAGGCGGTGGCCGGCGAGGAAGGCATCGATCTCGCTGCGGCCGTCGGGCAGGCCCAGTTGCTTGAACAGGTTGGCCAGGGTGTGCGGCGTGGTGTCCATCGGAGGCTCCTTCACAGGCTGGGCACACCGGCATGGCGTGCGGCAGTGCAACAACTATAGGAGCCAGCGCCGCCGGGCAGGGCACAGATTGGCAAGTGGGGCGGAAATAGATAGCCTGCTTTCAATCGTCCCGTTACCCGCTCCGCCACCCACCGTCAGGCCCGTCCATGAGCTCATCCGAGCAGCGAACCGCCTCCGTCACCCTGCGCATCCTCGCGACCGTCTTCTTCACCTTTGTCCTGTTCCTGAGCATCGGCCTGCTGTTGCCGGTGCTGCCCGGCTTCGTCCACGACAGCCTGGGCTACTCCACGGTCGTGGCCGGGGCGGTGATCGGCCTGCAGTACATCGCCACCCTGGTCTCCCGCCCCTTGGCCGGCCACGTGGCCGATACCTACGGCGCCAAGCGCGCCGTGCTGTACGGCCTGGGTGTGCTGGGCGCCGGCGGCGCGCTGGTGCTGGCGTCCACCAGCGTCGGCGCGGTGACCTGGCTGAGCCTTGCGCTGCTGCTTTTCAGCCGCCTGCTGTTCGGCCTGGCGCAGGGGTTGCTGGGAATCGGCACGGCGAGCTGGGGGATTGCCCTGGTCGGCACGCAGAACACCGCCAAGGTGATTTCCTGGAACGGCATCGTCAGCTACGGCGGCATCGCCATCGGCGCGCCGCTGGGGGTGGCCATGTCCGGCTCGCTGGGACTGTGGAGCCTGGGGGCGAGCATCCTCGCGCTCACTGCGCTGGGCTGGCTGGCGGCCCGTGGCCGGGACGAGGTGCCGACCATCCCTGGCACGCGCATGGCCTTCCACGCCGTGCTCGGCCGCGTGCTGCCCTACGGCATGTGCGTGATGCTGGGCTCCATCGGCTTCGGTACCCTGGCGACCTTCATCACCCTGTATTACGGCAACCAGGGCTGGGCGAACCCGGCCTGGTGCCTGACGGCGTTCGGCGTCTGCTTCGTCGGCGCGCGGCTGATCTTTTCCGGCATGGTCAATCGCTTCGGCGGCTTTGCCGTCGCGGTGGTCTGCCTCGGGGTGGAAGTGTGTGACCTGCTGCTGCTCTGGCAGGCGCCGGGGCCGGGGTTTGCCCTCCTGGGCGCGGCGCTGACGGGCTGCGGCCTGTCGCTGGTCTATCCGTCGCTGGGCGTCGAGGCGGTGCTGCGCATCCCGGCCAGCAGCCGCAGCGCGGGCCTGGGCGCCTACGCGCTGTTCTTCGACCTGGCGATGGGGGTTGCCGGCCCGCTGATGGGCCTGGTCGCCGCCCGCCACGGTTATGCATCGATCTTCCTCGCCGCAGCGGGCCTAGCGCTGTGCGGCTTCGTCATCTGCTTCGGCCTGCTGCGCTTCACCCGGCAGCGGCACGAGGAACTGCCCAAGGATTGATGGGAGGGCACCGGCCGGGTTCGCGAGCAAGCTCGCTCCTACAAAAGGCCGGCCGCCGAGGCACGGACCTGTAGGAGCGAGCTTGCTCGCGAGCCGCATCACACCGGCGGAAACGCCTTGAAGACGTCCAGCGCCTCGGCCTGCTCCGTCCAGTCGGCCACCGCCGGGTAGCTGTCCGCCGGAATGTCTTCCGAATGCAGCAACTGCACGAAGGTCCAGGCCACGGCGATGCTCACGCCGGCCTGGTCCAGCGGGGCGCCGGCGTCCAGCGACATCTCCCGCAGTTCGCTTTCCAACTGCGCCAGGCCGGCGTGCAGTTGCTGGTCGACCCGTTCCTGCCAACTGGCCAGCTGCTTGTCCTGCGGCCGCTGCTGCTCGTAGTAGCGCTGCACGGCCTTCTCCATCACCGCCAGGGCCAGGCCCAGGAGCCGCGTGGCGCGCAGTCGCGCGGTCGGTGCGGCCGGCATCAGGCTGCGCCCGGCGAGGTGTTCGAGGTAGTCGATGATCAGCGTGGAGTCCATCAGCACCTGGCCGTCGCCCAGTACCAGGGTGGGCGCCTTCACCACCGGGTTGATGCCGCGAAACTCCTCGTACGTGCGAAATACCGACAGCGATTGGTGGCTGAATTCGATGCCGAGCAGGCGCAGGGTGATGGCGACACGGCGCACATAGGGTGAGTCGAGCATGCCGATCAGGTGCGGAAGCTTCTGTTGCATGGGGGCGTCCTGTTAGTGGAAATTGCAGGGGGCTGGCGCGGTTGTCCGCGTGGTGGCCATGAATCTAGCGGCTTTGGTCGCTGGGAAATAGCGACGATTAGTGACCGATTCAGTTAGGAAAACTTACATGAGCGCACTGCCGCCACTCTCCGCCCTACGCAGTTTCGAAGCCGTGGCCCGGCTCGGCAGCGTGACGCTGGCCGCCAGCGAGCTGCACGTCACCCACTCGGCGATCAGCCAGCAGGTGCGCCAGCTGGAAAGCCTGCTCGGCATCACCCTGCTGCTGCGCGAAGGCCGGGGGCTGCGCCTGAGCGAGGAGGGGCGGCTGTACGCCCTGCAGATCCGGGCGTCGCTGCGGGACATCGCCGAGGCCACCCGGCTGGCGAAGGCGCGCCCCGGCGAGGACGAACTGGTGGTGGCGCTCACCCCGTCCTTCGGCCAGAAGTGGCTGCTGCCGCGCCTGCCGTCCTTCCGGGCGAGTTATCCACAGTACCGCCTGCGCCTGCTCGCCAGCCTGGAGGTGATGGACCTGCGCCAGGGCCTGGCCGACGTGGCCGTGCGCATCGGCCAGGGGCACTGGGAAGGATTGGCGCAGCAGCGCCTGTTCGACGACGAGGTGGTGGTGGTCGCCGCGCCGGACTTCAACGGCGGCCGGCTGCCGCGCAGCCCTGCGGAAATCCTCCGTTGCCCGCGCGTGACCGGATTCGAATCCTGGCTCGGCTGGTGCCAGGCGGCCGGCGTGGCCGTGCCGCACGAGCCGGCAGCGTTCGTGGTGAACGATTCCAACCTGAGCATCGAGGCGATCCGCATGGGCCAGGGCATCGGCCTGGAGCGCCGCAGCCTGGTGGCCGGCGCGCTGCAACGCGGCGAACTGGTGGCGCTGAGCGACCTGCGCGTTCCCTACGGTTTTCCTTACTGGCTGGTGTGGCCCGAGCGCGAGGCGACCCAGGCCAAGGTCGCGGCCTTTGCCGGGTGGCTGGCGGATGAGGTGAAGGCCTATCTGCACTCCATCGAATGAGGGACGGCGCCGCGCAGGTGCAGGATTTCCAGGCAGACGCGGCAGTCGCGACCCGATCCAGGGCCGGCAGGGGCCGGCCCCGGTGCGCCTCAATAGGCTTCTTCGATGTAGTGGACGGGGTAGTCCGGACTCTTGTACTTGCCGATCTTGCCGCGCTTGGGCAGCTTCACTTCCTCGCGCGGGAGATCCTTGTACGGCACGTGCTTGAGGATGTGGTTGATCACGTTCAGGCGCACGCGCTTCTTGTCCTCGGACGGCGCCACGATCCATGGCGCCCAGGGCGAGTCGGTGGAGGCGAACATCAGGTCGCGGGCGCGGGTGTAATCGTCCCAGCGGGTGAACGATTTCACGTCCATCGGCGACAGCTTCCAGATCTTGCGGCCGTCGGTGATGCGGTCCTTCAGGCGGCGCTCCTGCTCCTCGGGGCTGACCTCCAGCCAGAACTTCAGCACGATGATCCCCGACTCGGTGAGCATCCGCTCGAACAGCGGGGTCACGGCAAGGAACTTGTCGGCCTGCTCCTCGGTGCAGAAGCCCATCACCCGCTCGACGCCGGCGCGGTTGTACCAGCTGCGGTCGAAGATCACCACCTCGCCGGCGGACGGCAGGTGCTTGATGTAGCGCTGGGCGTAGAGCTGGGATTTCTCCCGCTCGGTCGGCGTGGGCAGCGCCACCACGCGGAATACCCGCGGGCTGACGCGCTCGGTGATGGCCTTGATGGTCCCGCCCTTGCCGGCGCCGTCGCGGCCCTCGAAGACGATGCAGACCTTCAGGCCTTTCTCCACCACCCACCGCTGCAGCTTGACCAGCTCCACCGAGAGCTTGCGCAGGTGCTCCTCGTACTCCTTGTTCTTCATCTTCCCGGTCTGTTCGGCGGCCGGGTTCTTTGCCTTGCTCTTCTTGCCCATCATTTCCTCCATGGCTGGCCTGGGACGGCCGTGAAATCAGCATAGCCGCTGACCAGCAGAACGAATGCCCAGGCAACGGGCTTTCGAACATGTGGGAGAGCGACTGCCAGTTCCTGAGGGGCCGGTCGCAAAACGGCGCAACAGCCGCCCGCCTTGGGAGGCCTTAAGCCTTCCACAAGGTGCCGCCAGCACCCTGTTGCCGTCTCGTTTGCCACCCTGTGACCTTCATGCATCTGCGCTCTCTGCGAAACGCCGCCCAGAAAGTGGTGGCCCTGATTACCGCCCCTCGTTTGCATTGGCTGTGGTCGCGCCAGCGGGAGCGCTATCCGGCGCTGAATGCCTCCTACAAGGGGCAATTGATTCCTGCTCGCCGCCACCGCAAGACCTACCTGTGCCGCCACTGGAGCATCGCCCGCCGCCTGCGCGCGCTGCACGAGCATTACCGGCAAATGGACCAGTTGCCGGCGGCCTGGTCGCAGCGCCTGCTCCGCCACCTGGGCATCGCCTTGTGCGACGTTGAGCTCAAGGGTGGCGAGTGGCTGCACCTGTCGCTGGAACCCTCGGAGTTTGCCAAGGAGGGGGAGTTGGGTCTGTTCCTGCGCGACGCTGCCGGTGAGCGCCTGTACTCCCTGAGCTTCTGCCTGGGCAAGGCTTGCATCATGATCGGGGGCCTGCAGGGGCCGCGCCCGAGCGTCGAGGAAGGCATGGTCAAATGGCTGGGCAAGGAGATGCACGGCCTGCGGCCGAAGAACCTGTTGATCTCCGCCCTGTACGAACTGGCCCGGTGCCTCGGATGTCCACTGATCCTGGGCATCAGCGACGCGGCGCACAGCTGCTCCGACAAGCTGCGTTCCAGCTATGACACCTTCTGGCAGGAGCTGCATGGGGTGGCTCATGAGCAGCACTGGTATCGCCTGCCCGAATGCGAGCCCGCTCGTGATATCGCCGAAGTAAAGAGCCAGCGGCGCAGCGAATTTCGGCGCCGCGAGGCCTTGCGTGACGCCGCGCTCGCGCAGATCCGTGAGGCCTGGGCGCTCGACCGGGCTGCACAAGGCACCCGCTGAGCGCGGCGGCCCCGTCGTAAAAGGCTATCCCGTTCGGTCCCGTTTTGGTGAAATGCCCGTCGTACTTCGCGGGCAACGGCTGCTCGCCCGACCCTGGAGACACGATGACCGAGCAGCGACTGACCCCCGGCCTGATGGTGATCCACGGCAACCATCCGGAAGCGCTGCGCGACCTGCTGGTGCAGTGGATGAGCCTGCACCCGCTGGCGCCGCTGGAGAACGAGGTCATCCTGGTGCAGAGCAACGGCATCGCGCAGTGGCTGAAGCTGGCGCTGGGGCGCGATGTGGCGGAGGGCGGCTGCGGTGTCACCGCGGCCGTGGACGTGCAGTTGCCCGCGCAGTTTCTCTGGCGCGCCTATCGCGGCGCGTTGGGGCGCGACGAGATTCCCGAGGTCTCGGTGCTCGACAAGGGCCCGCTGACCTGGCGCCTGATGCGCCTGCTGCCGACGCTGCTGGAACGGGACGAGTTCGCCACCCTGCAGCGCTTCCTTGCCGACGACGCCGACCTGCGCAAGCGCCATCAACTGGCCGAACGCCTGGCCGACCTGTTCGACCAGTATCAGGTCTATCGCGCCGACTGGCTGGAGGACTGGAGCCGCGGCGTCGACCAGCTGCGCCTGGCCAACGGCAGCGTGCGCGAACTGGACGCCGACAACCGCTGGCAGGCCGCGCTGTGGCGCGCGCTGCTCGAGGATGTCGGCCCCGAAGGGCTGGCCACCAGCCGGGCCGGCGTGCACGGGCGCTTCATCGAGCGGCTGAAGGGCGCCGAGCAGCCGCTGCCCAACCTGCCGCGCCGTGTCGTCGTGTTCGGCATCTCCGCGATGCCCGCGCAGACCGTGGAGGCCCTGGCGGTGCTCGCGCGCCACGCCCAGGTGCTGTTGTGCGTGCACAACCCCTGCCGCCACCACTGGGCCGACATCGTTGCCGACAAGGACCTGCTGCGCCACGAATACCGCCGCCAGCGCCGCCGCGCCGGCACCCCCGAGCTGCTCAGCGACGACCAGCAGCACCAGTACGCCCAGCCCCTGCTGGCGGCCTGGGGCAAGCAGGGCCGCGACTACATCAACCTGCTCGACCAGTACGACGACCCGGAAAGCTATCGCGCGCGCCTGGGCGCCGTGAGCAACGGGCGTATCGACCTGTTCAGCGAGGTGGAGCCGTCCAGCCTGCTCGGCCAGTTGCAGGACGACATCCTCGAGCTGCGGCCGCTCGACGAAACCCGCGAACACTGGCCGGCAGTGGACCCGCAGGTCGACGACTCGGTGCGCTTCCACGTGGCCCACAGCGCCCAGCGCGAAGTGGAAATCCTTCACGACCAGCTGCTCGCGCGCTTCGACGCTGACCCCACGCTGCGGCCGCGCGACGTGATCGTCATGGTGCCGGACATCAACCCCTACGCGCCGCACATCGAAGCCGTGTTCGGCCAGATCGCCCGTGACGACAAGCGCTTCATCCCCTACACCCTGGCCGACCAGGGCCAGCGCGGCCGCGAGCCGCTGCTGGTGGCGCTGGAGCACCTGCTGCGGCTGCCCGACAGCCGTTTCGCGGTGAGCGAAATCCTCGACCTGCTGGACGTCGCCGCGCTGCGCGCGCGCTTCGGCCTGGCCGACGCCGACCTGCCGCTGCTGCGCCGCTGGATCGACGGCGCCGGCGTACGCTGGGGCCTCGACGGCCAGCAGCGCGAACGCCTGGGGCTACCCGCCGCCGCCGAAGCCAACAGCTGGCGCTTCGGCCTGCGGCGCATGCTGCTGGGCTTCGCGGTGGGCGAGGGCGAGGCCTTCCAGGGCATCCAGCCCTACGGGGAAATCGGCGGTCTCGACGCCGCCGCCCTCGGCCCGCTGGCCGGGCTGCTCGGCGCGCTGGAGAACGCCTGCGAACTGCTCGCCGAGGAAGCCGATGCGAGCACCTGGGTGCAGCGCCTGCGCCGCCTGCTGGACGACTTCTTCCGGGGCACCGACGACCACGATGAACTGCTGCGCCAGCACCTGCTGAACCTGCTCGAAGGCTGGCTGGAAACCTGCGGCCACGCCGGCTTCACGGACCCGCTGCCACTCTCGGTGGTGCGCGAGGCCTGGCTCGGCGGCCTGGATGCCGGCGGCCTGAACCAGCGCTTCCTCGCCGGTGCGGTGAGCTTCTGCACGCTGATGCCGATGCGCGCGATTCCCTTCCAGCTGGTCTGTCTGCTGGGGATGAACGATGGCGACTACCCGCGCCCGCAATCGCCGCTGGACTTCGACCTGATGCGCAATGACTACCGTCCCGGCGACCGTTCGCGGCGCGAGGACGACCGCTACCTGCTGCTCGAGGCGCTGCTCTCGGCGCGCCGCCAGCTCTACGTCAGCTGGGTGGGGCGGAGCATCCGCGACAACAGCGAGCGTCCGCCGTCGGTGCTGATCGGCCAACTGCGCGATCACCTCGCCGCCGGCTGGCGCAGCGCCGATGGCGGCGACCTGCTGCACGCGCTGACCCTGGAACACCCGCTGCAACCCTTCAGCCGCGCCTATTTCGAGGCGCCTGCGGCGCACGGCATCGATGGCCTCTACACCTATGCCCGGGAGTGGCGCGATGTGCACCGGGAGCATGACGCCGCGACGACCGAGGCCGCGCTAGCGCCCCCCGTGCTGGACGCACCCATTGGCCTGCGCGTGCTCGCCGACTTCCTCGCCAACCCGGTCGGTGCATTCTTCCTGCAGCGCCTGAAGGTGCGCTTCGGCGAGGAGCAACTCATCGGCCAGGACGAAGAACCGTTCGAGCTGAATGGCCTCGACGTGTGGCAGTTGCAGTTCGAACTCTGCGAGCGCCTGCGCCCCTGGGTGGAGCAGCACTGGCAGGGCGAGCAACTGGCGGCGCAGCTCACCGCCCAGGTCGAACGTCTGCGCCGCGAGGGCCGCCTGCCGCTGGCGGCCTTCGGAGACTTTTCCGCCCAGGCGCTGGTGGCGCCGCTGCACGACCTGCTGGCGCGCTACCGCGAGCAACTGGAGCATTGGTCGCAGGTGGAGGACGAGCAGCGCGAACTGAGCCACGTACATGCCGGCATCGAACTGGCCGACTGGCTCGGCGGCCTGCGCCGCAACGCCGACGGCCAGCTCGCCAGCCTGCAACTGGTCAGCGGCAAGCTGCACGAAGGCAAGGGCTACAAATGGCATGGCCTGGTGCGTCCGTGGGTGCGCCATCTCGCCTTGCAACTGTGTGGCGAACCGGTGACCAGCGTGTTGATCGGCCTGACCGGCACGCTGGAGTTCCCGCCGCTGCCGGCGCAGGACGCGCGCGCCGAACTGGATGCGCTGATGCAGGCGTGGTTTGAGGGCATGAGCCGTCCGCTGCCGGTGGCGTGCAAGGCGGCCTTCGCCTGGCTCGCCGCCGGAGACGATGAAGAGCGCGCCGCCCGCGAAGCCGCCAAGCGCTATGACGGCGGCTTCAACCTGAGCGGCGAGGCGTCGTCGTCGGCGGCGCTGGCGCGGGTCTATCCCGACTTCGCCGCGCTCGCTGCCAGCGGTGAATTCGGCGCCTGGGCCGAAGCGCTGTACGGGCCGCTGTTCTCGATTGTGCAGCGCAAGGAGCAGGACTCATGAGCGCCGTCGCACAAGCGCTGAATCCCCTCGAGTTCCCGCTGCACGGCAGCCGGCTGATCGAGGCCAGCGCCGGTACCGGCAAGACCTTCACCATCGCCTTGCTCTACGTGCGCCTGGTGCTGGACCACGGCGGTGAGCAGGCAGCGTTCGGCCGGCCGCTGAGCCCGCCGGAAATCCTCGTGGTGACCTTCACCGAAGCCGCGACCCAGGAGCTGCGCGAGCGTATCCGCGCGCGCCTGGGCGAGGCGGCGCGCTGCTTCGCCGAGCCCGTGCAGAAACACGACGGCCTGCTGGTGACGCTGCGCGACAGCTACGCCCCCGAGCGCTGGCCCGGCTGCGCGCGACTGCTGCGCCTGGCCGCCGAGTGGATGGACGAGGCGGCCGTCTCCACCATCCACAGCTGGTGCTACCGCATGCTGCGCGAGCACGCCTTCGACAGCGGCAGCCTGTTCACCCAGGACCTCGCCGCCGACCAGAGCGAGCTGCTCGCCGAAGCCGTGCGCGACTACTGGCGGCGCAACTTCTACCCGCTGGGCGTGGCCGCGGCCAATGCCGTGCGCCACTGCTACGCCGGCCCCGAAGCCCTGGCCCGCGCACTGCAACCGCTGCTGGCGGCGCAGGAAGCCGGCTTCCGCTATGCGGACCAGCCGCTGACGGCGCCGGCCTCGCTGGCCGAGCTGCTGGAGGCCACCGGCCAGTTCTACGACGACCTCGCGGCCGCCGAAGCCCGCGCCCGCGAAGCCTGGGCGGCGGACCGCGAGGGCATCGCCGAACTGCTGCGCAACCTGCGCGGCGACCTCAACGGCAACAGCTATCGCGGCAAGGATGACGACGCCGTGTTCGCCGGCTGGATCGACGCGCTGGATGCCTGGAGCGAAGGCGCGGACGCGCCGGACAACCTGGCGAAGTTCGGCCAGACGCGGATCAAGGTGAAAGCCAAGGCCGTGGTGCCGGAACACCCGGCGCTGCTGGCCATCGACGCCTGGGTCGAGCGCGCCGAAGGGCGCCCGGACATCGCCCCGCAACTGCTGCTGCACGCGCTGGGCGAAGTGCGGCACACCCTCGAAGTGGAAAAGCAGAAGCGCGCCGAACTGGGCTTCGACGACCTGCTGGTGCGCCTCGACCGCGCGCTGGCCGGCAGCGGCGGCGAGCGCCTGGCCGAGCGCATCCGCGAGCAGTTCCCGGTCGCCCTGATCGACGAATTCCAGGACACCGACCCGCTGCAGTACCGCATCTTCGAGCGCGTCTACCGCATCGGCGAGAACCCGAGGAACCTCGGCCTGTTCATGATCGGCGACCCCAAGCAGGCGATCTACGCCTTCCGTGGCGCCGACATCCACACCTACCTGCGCGCCCGCGCCGCCACCGCCGGGCGGCATTACACGCTGGGCACCAACTTCCGCTCGACCCTGGCCATGGTCAAGGCGGCCAACCGCTGCTTCCTGTTCGCCGAAAGCCACCCGCGCGGGGCCTTCCGCTTCGCCGTGGAGGGCCAGGACAACCCCGTGCCCTTCCTCGACGTGGGCGCGCGCGGGCGCGATGAAGCGCTGCTGCTCGAAGGCAGCGAAGCGCCGGCCATGACCTTCTGGCAGCTGGACAACGAGGGCCAGGTCTGCGGCTCCACCCTGTATCGCCAGGAAATGGCCGCGCGCACGGCCAGCGCCATCCAGCGCTGGCTGAGCTCCGCGCAGAGCGGCTTCCGCGCGGCGGATGGCCAATGGCGCGCGCTGCGCCCCGCGGATATCGCCATCCTCGTGCGCGGCCGCAGCGAGGCTGAAGCGGTGCGCGGCGAACTGGCGAAGCGCCGGCTCGCCAGCGTCTACCTGTCCGACCGTGATTCGGTGTTCGACAGCGCCGAAGCCATCGACCTGCTGCACTGGCTTCGCGCCTGTGCCGACCCCGGCGATGACGGCGCCCTGCGCATCGCCCTGGCCACCCGCAGCCTGGCGCTGGACTGGGCGACCCTGGAGCGGCTGAACCAGGACGAGCGCTTCTGGGAAGACATGGTCCTGCGCTTCCGCGATTATCGCGTGCTCTGGCAGCAGCAGGGCGTGCTGCCGATGCTGCGCCGCCTGCTCGCCGACTTCGCCCTGCCGGCGCGCCTGCTGCGCGAAGCCGACGGCGAACGCAGCCTGACCAACCTGCTGCACCTGGCCGAATGGCTGCAGCGCGAGGCCGTTGAAGTGGACGGCGAACACGCGTTGCTGCGGGTGCTCGCCGAACAGCTGGAGAATCCCTCCAGCGAGGAAATCCTGCGCCTGGAAAGCGACGCCGACCTGATCAAGGTGGTGACCATCCACAAGTCCAAGGGCCTCGAATACCCGCTGGTGCTGCTGCCTTTCATCTGCACCTGGCGCGAGCTGGACGGCAAGAGCGGCACGCCGCCGAGCTTCCAGTCCGGCGAGGCGCGCGTGGTGGAATTGTCCCGCGACAAGGAGCTGGCCAAGGCGGCGTTCCAGCAGGCCAACGACGAGCGCCTGAGCGAGGACATGCGCCTGCTCTACGTGGCCCTGACCCGGGCGCGCCACGCCGTCTGGCTGGGCATGGCGCCGCTGGTGATGAGCAACAGCAAGAACCCCGAACTGCACAAGGGCGCCATGGGCTACCTGCTCGGTGGCGGCAACGCGCTGAGCGTCGAGGACGTGACCGCGCGGCTGGGCGACCTGCAGGCTGGCCTTGCGGAAATCGTCCTGCAGCCGGCACCGGACATCGGCACGGACCTGTTCGTCGGTGTGCAACGCGGTGAGCTGGGCGCCGCTCGGGAGCCACGCCGCCGCGTGGCGGAGAAATGGTGGATCGCCAGCTATTCCGCGCTGGCGAACCTGGCCACCGAGGGAGCCGAGGAGGGCGACAACGACGTCGCCCCGGCGCCGGCCGCCGACGAGCCCATCAGCGCTGACGAAGACCTGCTGCGCGAAAGCAGCCTGGAAGAACAGCGGGTGCTCGAGGCCGTGCCCGCGCCGTTCAGCCTGCACGCCTTCCCGCGCGGCGCGAACCCCGGCAGCTTCCTCCATGGGTTGCTGGAGTGGGCCGCCGACGAGGGCTTCAACGCCGACGACGACACGTTGCGCGACCAGGTCGCCCGGCGCTGCGCCGTGCGCGGCTGGGACGAGTGGATCGAGCCGCTCGCCGGCTGGCTCGGCCAGTACCTGCGCACGGCATTCCGTGTGCCCGACGCGGCGCCGGTCAGCCTCGCCGGGCTGACCACCTTCCAGAAGGAAATGGAGTTCTGGTTCGCCACCCGCCATGTCGACACCCAACGCCTGGACGCCGCCGTGATCCGCCATACCCTCGGCGGCGCGCCTCGGCCGACATTGCAGGCGAACCAGCTCAACGGCATGCTCAAGGGCTTCATCGACCTGGTGTTCGAGCACGAAGGGCGCTACTACGTGGCCGACTACAAGTCCAACTGGCTGGGCGCCGACGACGAGGCCTACACCGCCACGGCGCTGCGCGAGGCCTTGCTGGAGCACCGCTACGACCTGCAGTACGCGCTCTACCTGTTCGCCCTGCACCGGTTGTTGCAGGCGCGCCTGCCCGACTACGACTACGACCGCCACATCGGAGGCGCGATGTACCTGTTCCTGCGCGGCAGTGCCTCGGCAACCCAGGGCATGTACCTGGAGCGGCCGCCCAAGGCGCTGATGGACGAGCTGGACCGGCTGTTCCGAGCACAGGTGACCGCATGAAGAGCACCACCCAGATGCTCGACCTGATCGGCCGCTGGGCCGAGCGCGGCTGGCTGCGCGAGCTGGACCGCGCCTTCGCGATCTTCCTGGTGGAGCGCGCGCCGGATGCCAACCCGCTGCTGATTCTCGCCGCCGCCCTGGCCAGTCACCAGCTCGGCCGTGGGCACGTCTGCCTCGACCTGGAAGCGACCCTGGCCGACAGCCGCTTCGCCCTGTCCCTGCCGCCGGAAGGCGACTCGGCCAAGGATGCCCCGGAGCTGCCCGGCGTGCTGCTGGACGGCTTCGACCTCGACGGCTGGCGCGCCGTGCTCAACGACCCGCGGCTGGTCGGCGACGGCCCCGGCGACACGCCCCTGGTGCTGGCCGGCCGACGCTTGTACCTGCGTCGTTATTGGCAGTACGAGCGCGACGTGCGCGCCGGCATCGATCAACGCCTGCGACAGGGCGATGCGCTGCGTGCCGCGCTGCCCGCCGCGCCCCTGCGCCGGGCGCTGGATGCGCTGTTCCCGAAGAAGCCCGGCGCGCCGGCCGACTGGCAGAAGCTCGCCTGCGCACTGGTCGCGGGCAACGCCTTCGGCATCGTCACCGGCGGCCCCGGCACCGGCAAGACGACCACCGTGGTGAAGCTGCTGGCGCTGCTGCAAAGCCTGGCGCTGGAGGAGGGCGGCCGACCGCTGCGTATCCGCCTCGCCGCGCCCACCGGCAAGGCGGCGGCGCGCCTCAACGAATCGATTTCCGGCGCGGTGAAGGGCCTGAAGCTGGACGCGCTGCCCGATGGCGAAGCCGTGCGCCGGGAGATCCCCACCGACGTCACCACGCTGCACCGCCTGCTCGGCAGCCGGCCGGACAGCCGCCAGTTCCGCCACCACGCCGGCAACCCGCTGGCGCTGGAGCTGCTGGTGGTGGACGAAGCCTCGATGGTCGACCTGGAGATGATGGCCTCGCTGCTCGCCGCCTTGCCGCCGCGTGCGCGATTGATCCTGCTCGGCGACAAGGACCAGTTGGCCTCGGTGGAAGCCGGCGCGGTGCTGGGCGAGCTGTGCAGCCGCGCCCGCGAAGGCCATTATCGCCCGGCCACCCGTGACTGGCTGGAAGCGGTGACCGGTGAGCAGATCGATCCGGTGCTGCTGGACGAACAGGGCAGCGACCTCGACCAGGCCGTGGCCATGCTCCGCCACAGCCACCGTTTCAGCGCCGCCAGCGGTATCGGCCAACTGGCCGAGGCGGTCAACGCCGGCGATGTCCCGGCCTTGCGCCAGGTGTGGAAGGCGCAGCACGAAGACCTCGCCCGCATCGCCGTGGACGCCCAGGACACCCGCCGCCTGCGCGACCTGGTGATCGACGGCGGGCGCTGTGGCGACCTGTTCGGCCCGGTGGGGTACGCCCACTACCTGCGCCTGGTCAGCGGCGCCCGCCCGGCGGACGACGCCGACCAGGCCGCGCTGGACGGCTGGGCCAGGCAGGTGCTGCAGGCCCACGGCCAGTTCCAGTTGCTCTGCGCGTTGCGTCGCGGGCCCTGGGGTGTGGAGGGGTTGAACAGCCTGGTCGGCGAACTGCTGCAGCGCGAAGGGTTGATCCCCTCGGCGAGCGGCTGGTTCGCCGGCCGCCCGGTGCTGGTCACCCGCAACGACTACGGCCTGGGCCTGATGAACGGCGACATCGGCATCACCCTGGCGCTACCGCAGGCGGCCGACGACGGCACGGTGCGTTGGGTGGCGCGCGTGGCCTTCCCGGCCGGCGACGGCACCGATGCCATCCGCTGGATCCTCCCCAGCCGCCTGCAAGCGGTGGAAACCGTGTTCGCCATGACCGTGCACAAGTCCCAGGGCTCGGAGTTCACCCACGCCGCGCTGCTGCTGCCCGACAGCCTCAACCCCATCCTCACCCGCGAACTGGTCTACACCGGCATCACCCGCGCGCGCCAATGGTTCACCCTGGCCAGCGCCGGGCGCGGCTGGCAGGTGCTGGAAGCGGCGACGGAGCGGCGCGTGCAGCGGGCGAGCGGGTTGCTGGATCGGTCGTGAGGTAGCGACGCTGGCCGGGGCGCCCTGGCGCCATGAGGCTCCGTCAGGTCGGCTGATCGCTGCACCAGTCCTCGACGAGCAGCCCCGGTACCCGGCGAAACTCGCGGGTGTTGTTGGTCACGACGATGCATTGGGTCGCCAGGGCATGCCCGGCGATGCCCGTGTCGTTCGGGCCGATCGGCGTCCCCGCGTCGAGCAGTTGCCGCATCAGCTTCGCGGAGGCATCCACGGCGTCGCTATCCCAGGGCAGCACGTCATCCAGACGCTGAACCAGCGCGTCGATCCATGCCGTCACTGCTCGGGGAGCTTTGGGCGATGCCGCGCCGTAGCGCAGCTCCGCATAGGTGATGGCTGAGATCACCAGCCGATTGCCGGCTTCCGCGGCGTGCTGCAGTCGCTGCAGAACCTGCGGTGGGTTCTTGCGCATGATGAGCGAGCAGATGTTGGTATCGAGCATGTAGGTCACGGGAGCCGCCACAGGTCACTCCTCGTCGTCGCTGAAATCGACCCGGCCGGGTTCGATCATCGTGGGCCGATCGGACAGGATGTCGGCATCGATGGGCTCAAGGTCGGCCAGGCTGCTCCAGGTGGGGCGGGCCGGACGCAGCGTCAGGGTGTCGCCTTCACGGGTCATCACCAACTCGGTCACGCCCTTGAACTCCATGTCCCGGGGGATTCGGACGGCCTGGTTCTTGCCATTGCGGAACAGGGAAACGGTGGTGGTCGGCATGGTGCACCTCCTGGTCAAGGGGAACGAAACCTGAGGTCCATAGTTTAACATATGCCAAGCATATGTCTGTATCAGAGGTGTGGAGCCGCGACGGGTTCCAGCCCGCATTTCCCCGCTTTTTAGATTTGTCTGATGTCCGCCTGGCAAGCTTTTCGCCAGGCTGGCGGCCATGAAACTCAAGCAGTTCCTTCGTCGTCAGGATTCATCCTTTTCCACCCCGAAGGCGGCCCGAAAGCTCCTTCGTCTGCTGGCCTGGGTGGTGATCGCCTGCCTGTTCTTCACCCTGGGCCTGTTCCTCGCCGCGAGTTTCAACAGCGAAGTGTCGCAGCTGCGCCGGCAGATGAATGCCGCCATGTACGAGGCCCAGGACTACCTCGGCCAACGCGAATCGCTGCTGGAGCACCTCAGCCGTGGCGTCACCTGGAGGGCCCGCGAGCCGTTGCTGCAATGGCGCCAGCTGAGCGTGCCGGTGCCGCCCCATGAGCAGGTCTTCGTCACCCTTGGCGAGCCGGATTCCAACTGGAGCCTGGCGCTGTCCGGCCGCGACCTGTCGGAGCTGGAAGCCAAGCGACTGAACCTGATCTACGTATCGCCCGCGGGGGACCGGGTCGTCACCCGCCTGTACGGGGCGCCGGCGCTCAACGCCGTGGTGCCGCCCGCGGTCCTCGAAGCACTCGGGCAACCCGGCACGCCGAAGGAAGAGCAGCAGGTGCGCTGGCTCGCCGACCCGACCGACCCGCAGGCGCGGCAGTACCTGTTCACCCGCGTGACCCGCGAACAGGACAACGGCTGGCTGGGCCTGGAATTGTACGGCGCCGACCTCGCCGCCGCCCTGGGCGTGCCCGAGGCCGGGCGCTTCCTGCTGCTGGACCGCGAGCACCGGGCGATCCTCGGCAGCGCGGTCACGCCGCAGCTCGGGCTGCAGTTCAGCGACATCTGGCAGGGCGACCACTTCGCCTTCAGCGGCCCCGGCCTGCTGCCCAGCCACCTGGCGCTGCTCAAGCACCTAGGGAGCTCCGACTGGTCGCTGATCTACTACTTCAACCTGGCCGAACTGCTGGTGCCGATGTGGCCGCGGGTGCTGGCCTCGCTGCTGTTCCTGCTGGGCTGTTCGCTGCTGGTCTGGGGCATGTGCCGGCGCATCGACCGCCGGTTGATCGGCCCGGCGCAGCACCGTCTGGACGCCCTGGTGGAGAACGAGGGCTTCTCCCGCGCCATGATCCAGACCGCCCCGGTGGCGCTTTGCGTATTGCGTCGCAGCGATGCCGAGGTGGTGCTGGAGAACCGTCTCGCCCAGCAGTGGCTCGGCACGGGCGACGAGCGCCGCTACTGGAGCCACGGCTGGCTGGAGCGCGGCTTCAACAGTGGCGAGGAGGGCGGCTGCGAGGAGGTGGAAACCCACACCGGCCGGCACCTCTACCTGAGCTACACGCCCGCCCGCTATAAGGGCGAGGAAGTGCTTTGCTGCGCCTTCAGCGACATCAGCGCGCGCAAGCAGACCGAAGCGGCGCTGGCCGAAGCCAAGCGCCTGTCCGACGCCGCCAACGAGGCCAAGACGCTGTTCCTGGCGACCATGAGCCACGAGATCCGCACCCCGCTGTATGGCGTGCTCGGCACCCTCGAACTGCTTGGCCGCACCGCCCTGGACCACCAGCAGTCGGGCTACCTGCGCGCCATCCAGCGCTCCTCCTCGACCCTGCTGCAATTGATCAGCGACGTGCTCGACGTCTCGAAGATCGAGGTCGGCCAACTGGGCCTGGAACCGGTGGAGTTCTCCCCGCTGGAGCTGAGCCTCGACAGCGTCCAGGCATACGCCGCCGCGGCCCGCGCCAAGGGCCTGCAGATCTACGCTTGCTGCGACCCGCAGATGCCCGAGCGGATGCTGGGCGACGCCGTGCGCATCCGCCAGATCCTCAACAACCTGCTGAGCAATGCGGTGAAGTTCACAGACAGCGGGCGCATCGTCCTGCGTGTTCGCGCAGAGCCGGGCGAGGACGGGCAGGACACCCTGCACTGGCAGGTGGCGGACACCGGCATCGGTATTCCCGAGGACCAGCAGGCGAACCTCTTCGACGCCTTCTACCAGGTCTCCGGCCAGGCGCGCATGGCCGGCGGCACCGGCCTCGGCCTGTCGATCTGCAAGCGCCTCACCGAACTGATGGGCGGGCGCCTGCGGGTGGTCAGCGACGTTGGCCTGGGCAGCAGCTTCTCCGTCAGCCTGCCGCTGCACTGCGTGGACCGGCATCCCCCCGGCGAGCCCCGGCTGAGCAACGCCATGGTCTGGGTGCATGCGCCCAACCGCGAGCTGGCCGAATGCCTGTGCGGCTGGATCACCCGCTGGGGCGCGCGCGCCCAGGTGGTGGCGTGCGATCAGCCGGTCGAGGACGACGCCACCAGTGTGCTGGTGGACCTGCGCGTCAATCCCCATGACCGCACGCCGCTGCCCGCCTGGCGGGGTTGCCGGGTGCTGATCAGCGACCTGGGCGGCGAGCTGCCGCGCCAGGAGGGCTGCGACTGGCACGTGGGGCGCTACAACCTCGAAGGACTGCGCCGCGCCCTGGCCTCCGCGCAGGGCTGCGTCGGCGGCGAAGCCGCGCGCCTGCACGAGTCACTGCCCGATATCGGCCTCGGCCTGCGCGTGCTGCTGGTGGAGGACAACCCGATCAACCAGCTGATCCTGCGTGACCAGCTGGAGACGCTCGGCTGCACCGTCGAACTTGCCAGCGACGGCCGGCAGGCACTCGCCCGCTGGCAGCCGGAGTCCTTCGACGTGGTGCTCACCGACGTCAACATGCCCCACCTCAACGGCTACGAACTGGCCCGGGCGCTGCGCCAGCGCGGCTACCGCGGGCCGATCATCGGCGCCACCGCCAACGCCATGCACGAGGAAAACGACCGTTGCCTCGCCGCCGGCATGAACCTCTGCCTGCTCAAGCCGGTGGACCTGCGCACCCTGCGCCACTGCCTGACCAGCCTGCCCGCGGAGGTGCCGCCATGCGACATCAGCGAATCCTGATCGTCGAAGACCAACCCTTCCAGCGCGAGTACCTGCTCAACCTGTTCCGCGAGCAGGGCGTGCTGGAACTGCGCGCCGCCGAGGATGGCGCCGAGGCGCTGCGCTGGCTGGCGCGGGAGCGTTTCGACCTGGTGGTCAGCGACCTGATGATGCCCGGTCTCGATGGTGTGCAGCTGATCCAGCGGCTCGCCGCGCTGAGCGATCCGCCGCTGCTGGCGATCATGAGTTCGGCGTCGCGCCCGTTGATGGGCAGCGCCTGCATGGTCGCCCGCGCCCATGGCATCACCGTGCTCGAACAGATCGCCAAGCCGGCTCGTGCGCCGGTGATCCGCCGCCTGCTAGAGAAGCTCGTCGTACGCCAGGAGCGCGCCGAGCAGCGGCGTGCGCCGGTCATCCCGACGCCGACCCGCGAAGCGCTGGAAGAAGCCCTGGCGCAAGGCCAGTTCCGCGCCTGGTTCCAGCCCAAGGCCTCGCTGATCGACGGCCGCATCGTCGCGGCCGAAGCCCTGGTGCGCTGGCAACATCCGGTCCACGGCGTGCTGTACCCGGGGAGCTTCATGCCGGCGCTGACCGCCGCCGGGCTGGACGAGGCATTGCTATGGACGGTGCTCGGACAGGCGCTGCAGGCCCAGGCCAACTGGAGCCAGCTCGGCTTTCACCTGTCGGTGGCGGTGAACCTGCCGACCCATCTGCTGGACGATGCCGAGTTGCCGGATCGCCTCGCCGCCTTCGTCGCCACCCAGGGCGGCGTGCCGGCGCACATCGTTTTCGAACTGCTCGAATGCAGCAGCACGGCGACGCCGGCCAACTACTACGCCGGCACCTGCCGCCTGCGCATGAAGGGCTTCGGCCTGGCCCAGGACGATTTCGGCCAGGGCTACAGCTCGCTGTACAACCTGGTCTCCACGCCGTTCACGGAGCTGAAGATCGACCGCGCGCTGGTGCACGGTTGCGTGGACGACGAAGGCCTGGCGGCGGCGCTGGAGAGCATCGTCAAGCTCGGCAGGCAATTGGGGCTGGAGGTGATCGCCGAGGGCGTCGAGCACCCAGAGGAGCTGGCGCTGCTGCGCCGCCTGCGTTGCGATTGCGCCCAGGGCTTCCTCATTTCCGAGGCGGTGCCGCCGGACGTGTTCACCCGCCAGCTGCTGCAGGAGCGCGCCGCCATGGCTCATTGATCCATGGCAGACAGATCGCAGATGCCACGGCGCTCGTCGGCGCGGCATCCGCCCGCAGGTCGCCTAATTCGTTACTCACATCTACAGTTCGCTGGTATCCGGCGGGCCCTCCGCCGCCACTTTCCGCGACACCGGATGTTTTGCATGATGGAACATGACCACGGCTCGATTCGTAAACTCGCGAGCTCGTCGCTGCGCCTGAACGTCGTGCTGCTGTGCGCCGTCTCCCTCGCCCTGATGCTGGTGGGTGCCTGCTACTGGGCGCTGGGCCGGGTGGTGCAGGAAGAGCGCGACAAGGTGCATTTTCACTTCACCCGCCTGGTGGGCGACATCCACGAGCACGAGGCCTTCCTCAACCGCATCGCCCAGCAGAGCGACGAGTCGACCCAGCGCCAGGACCTGGACGTGATCCCACTGCAGCGGCGCCTGCTGATCCGTGAAAACGGCATGGAGATCCACGAGGGGCGGGAATTCTCTTTCGCCATGTCCTTCACCCTGGCGCAGCAGGTGCGCCATGTCGATCCGCGCGACCGGCCCGGCACCTTCTCCTTCGGCGTGATGCTGGCGAATTTCTACAGCAGCTACTGGAGCACCTCGTCGTTCCCCTCGCCGCAGGTCCTGGTGCTCGACCTGCATGGGCCGACCAGCCTCGCGGTGCCCTCCATCGGCAACTTCCGCGGGCAGCGGCCGCTGACCCGGGTTAGCTACCTGCCGGTGATCGAGCGGGTGCACCAGGCGCTGGAGGCGCGTTCGCCCAAGCGCAGCGATACGCAGGTGCACTGGGCGCCCGCGCTGCCCTACACCGGCGGCGAGAGCCGCGAGCTGCTGGCGTATGTCAGCCTCGATCTGCCCGATGCGCTGTGGTGGGAGTCGGACCTGGATCGCCGCGTCGTCGCGGTCTCGCTGCTGGATCTCGAACGCATCAATGACCTTGAACAGGTCCTCGACCGTCCGGTGTTCGACGAGCTGGAACTGGTGTCGCCGAGCGGCCAGGTGCTGATCGACTTTCCCGGCGGCGAGAAGGACTACCACGAGGGCCTGAACGTCAGCAGCGACGGCCTGGTGTTCAAGGTCCGCAGCGAATTCAACGGCGGCTGGACCGCACTCTACCGGCTGAGCTACGCCAGCTTCTTCCGCTACGCCAAGTGGCAGTTCCTCGGTGGCCTGGCGCTGATCCTCGGCAGCCTGGCCGGTGGCTGGTTCGCCATCCGCTGGTACTCGCGGCGGGTGATCCGGCCGGCACGCCGCGCACACCTGGAGATCGTCGAGAGCGACGCCTTCAGCCGCGCGGTGATCCAGACTGCGCCGGTGGCGCTGTGCGTGCTGCGCCACGGCAGCCACCAGGTGGTGATGCAGAATCGCCTGGCCGAACTCTGGCTGGGCGATGCCGACGCCATCACCCGCATCAGCCGCGACTGGGACCTCAGCGGGCGGATCGGCGCAGGCGCCGGCGAGCTGGTGTTCGAACTGGAAGGCCGCGCCCTGCATGCCAGTTTCGCCCCGACCCGCTACCGCGGCGAGAACGTGGTGCTGTGCGCCTTCAACGACATCAGCGCGCACAAGCAGGCGCAGCAGATGCTGGCCGACGCCAAGCGTTCGGCGGACGCCGCCAGCGAGGCGAAATCGGTGTTCCTCGCCACCATGAGCCATGAAATCCGCACGCCGCTGTACGGCGTGCTGGGCACCCTGGAACTGCTCGGCCTGACCGAGCTGACCGGCCAGCAGCGCGACTACCTGGCCACCATCCAGCGCTCGTCCTCGACCCTGCTGCAACTGATCAGCGACATCCTCGACGTGTCCAAGATCGAAGCCGGGCAGATGGCCCTGGAAGCGGTGGAATTCAACCCGCTGGAGCTGGCCGAGGACGTGGTCGCCGGGTACGCCGGGGTGGCCGAGGGCAAGCAGTTGCAGCTCTACGCCTGCATCGACGCGGACATTCCCGGCCTGGTGCGCGGCGACGCCGTGCGCATCCGCCAGATTCTCGCCAACCTGCTGAGCAACGCGCTGAAGTTCACCGACATCGGCCGCGTGGTGCTGCGCCTGCGCAGCGTCGCCAGCGAGCACGGCGAGACGGCCCTGCAGTGGCAGGTGACCGACACCGGCATCGGCATGTCCGATGCCCAGCAGCAGCGCCTGTTCGAGCCGTTCTACCAGGCCCACGGCCACGAGCACACGGTCAGCGGCACCGGTCTGGGCCTGTCGATCTGTGCGCGGTTGAGCGAGCTGATGGGCGGCCACCTGCGCGTGGTGAGCGAAACCGGCCTGGGCAGCAGCTTCACCTTCACCTTGGCCTTGCCGGTGCTCGAACACGACCAGCCGCTGGCCGATGCCGCGCCGCTGCTGCCGCAGCCGGTGTATGTGCGGGCACCGGTGAAGGAGCTGGCGCAGAGTCTGGCCGCCTGGGTCGACTGCTGGGGCGGCTCGGCGCTGGTGCAGGACGAGCTGCCCGCGGATGCACCCCCCGGCGCGGTATTGCTGGATGCGCTCGACGCCGGCGACGCGCCGCTGTGGCACGGCCCGCGCGTGCGTGCCCTGACCGACGGTGGCGCCCATCCGCAGGCGTCGGCCCAGGGCTGGGAAGCCAGCCTCTACCACCTCGCCGGCATCGCCCAGGCCCTGCGCCTGGCCCAGCAGGGCGGCAGTATCGAGGCTCGCCAGGCGCCGCGTATCCCCCGGCTGGGCAAGCTGGGCCTGCGCGTGCTGGTGGCCGAGGACAACCCGATCAACCAGGCGCTGCTCAAGGAGCAGCTCGAAGAACTGGGCTGCCGCGTGACCCTCACCAGCAACGGCCGCGAGGCGCTGCAGCGCTGGGCGCCAGGCGCGTTCGACGCCTTGCTCACCGATGTGAACATGCCGGTGATGAATGGCTACGAACTGGTGGGCGAACTGCGCCGCCACGACAGTTGGCTGCCGATCATCGGCGTCACCGCCAACGCCCTGCGCGAGGAGGGCGAGCGCTGCATGGCGGTGGGCATGAACCTCTGGCTGGTCAAGCCGATGAGCCTGCGTACCCTGCACGACGGGTTGCTCAAGGTGTGCGGGCATCTGCCGGCCGAGCCGGCGCCGGACGACGAGCCCTCGGCGGCGCCGGTGGCGGACCGCATCGAGGTCTCGGATAAGATGCGCGAACTGTTCCTGCGCACCATGCGCCAGGACATGCAGGGCGTGGGCGACGCCCTGCAGCACGGCGACCTGGCTACCGTTCGCCAGCAGGTGCATCGCCTGCGCGGCGCGCTGGCGGTGGTCCAGGCCCACGGGCTCAGTGATGCCTGCGGTGCGGTGGAGCAAGCGCTGATCGCGCAGCCTGCCGGGCCGGAACTGTCCGCGGCGGTGAGCGCGCTGCTGGGACGAATCGAGGCAGCCCTGGCGCGGCTCTGACAGCCTGCGCGCAAACCGGGGCTACTCTGGAAAAGTGGCCGTGCCCCTGTGGCCGGCCGACGATCGCAAACGTTGGGACTCAGGAAACTCATGGAAAAAGTCAGAGTGGCACTAGCGGACGACCATCCCATCGTCCTGATGGGGGTTCGCGAGGTGATCGAGCGGGACGATCGCTTCGAGGTGATCGGCGAGGCACACAACTCCAGCGAACTGGTGGCCCTGTACCGAGAACAGCACCCGGCCATCGTCATCACCGACTACAACATGCCGGGCGACCAGACCTACGGCGACGGCCTCAAGCTCATCGAGTTCCTGCTGCGTAACTTCCCCGGCACGCGCATCCTCATCCTCACCATGCTGTCCAACCCGCTGATCCTCTCCAGCCTGTACGACCTGGGGGTCTCCGGGGTGATCCTGAAGAACGGCGATCTCGACGAGATCCTGGTGGCGCTCAAGGCGCTGGCCCAGGACCGTATCTACCGCGGCCCGGGCATGCAGTCCGCCAGCAGCGTGCTGGCCAGCGGCGATGACGTGGAGGGGCGTATCGCCAGCCTGTCGGCGAAGGAGTACGAGGTGCTGCGCCACTTCGTCTCGGGGATGAGCGTGCGCGACATTGCCCTGCTGCTCAACCGCAGCGTGAAGACCGTGAGCGCGCAGAAGATTTCCGCCATGCGCAAGCTGAACGTCGAGACCGACCAGGCGCTGTTGACCTTCTGTGTGATGGCGAACCTGTTTCAGTAGGCCTGACGCTGCATTCCTGCAGGCGGCCGTGCCATGTCTCGCGGCTTAGGAGCAACTGTCTTTCTCTGAAGGTCCGTGCCGAGGGCTTCCCTCTCCCTAACCCTCTCCCTAAAGGGAGAGGGGACCGGTCGGTGCAGGAGGAATCCAAGGTGTCAGCCGGCACGGGCAGCTCCCTCTCCCTTCGGAGCGGGGCGCGCAGCCAGGGCGGGGGAGAAGGGCACGCCCCGGCGCGATTTTTCAGGTTGGAGCGGACTTTGTCCGCGATGGTCTCCGGCGCAATACGAACCTATCGCGGACGGAGTCCGCTCCTACGAGATCACGAACCCCGGAGGGAGAGTGGTCCGACTGGCGCAGGCTGACTCAAGGGTATCCGTCATCGGCGGATAACCCGTTCCGGGTTATGCGCCCTACGGTCTGAAACGCCGATTCAACGAGGCCTCCTGAACGGGCATTCGGCGCGCGCGGATAGTTATCTGGAAGCCTTCTGAAAAGCCAAATCAAACCGGGGGGCTTTTCGTAGGAGCGAGCTTGCTCGCGAACCGCCCAACGCCGGCCTTCCCCTGTAGGAGCGGACCTTGTCCGCGAAGTCCCACCGCCACGCGAGGGGAGGGACAAGGTCCGCGTACGTCAACTCCTGCGTCGTGGCTTGCCCTCTCCCTAACCCTCTCCCTGAAGGGAGAGGGGACTGGTTCGGAGCAGGATGAGCGTCAGCCGGCACAGGCGGCTCCCTCTCCCTTCGGAGCGGGGTGCGTAGCAGGGTTAGGGAAGTTCCCGGCGCGGACGTTCGGAGAAAGACATTGAGCAGAACCGCCCGAAACCGAGCGCCCTTGTAGGAGCGGGCCATGCCCGCGATCGCGCGCAGGGCGCGCTCCTACAGGGGAATACTGCGCGTCAATCCTCAGCGCAGCGGCGAGCGCCCCGGCTGGCTGTTGCCGCCGTCGTCGATCCACAGGTAACGCACCTCGCCGCCGCTGGCCGGCAGGGCCCGGGTGGGGGTGAGGGTGCGTTGGGAAAACGGCGGCAGCAGTTCGCCCGGTAGCGGCGAACCCGCCTCACCCTGGCCTACGTCGGCGCCGGCCAGGGTGATGAAGTAGGCGGTGGGGTTCTCCACCTGCACCTGCTCGCCAGCCCGGCGGAACACCAGGCGGCGCGGCGCCTCTTCGGCGTCGTTCACCAGGCTGCGCGGCCGATGGATGACCTTCATCTGCGTGCGCAGGGTCACGGTCAGGCGCGCTTGCCCGTCGGCCAGCGCCTCGCCAGGCTGCGGCGGAATTTCGTAGAGGTTGAGCCAGTACAGCGATTCGCGGTCGGTGGGCAGCGGCTCGCCGGTGTAGAGCAGGCGTAGGCTGCGCTGCTGGCCGGGGTCCAGGCGGAACACCGGCGGCAGCGGCATGATCGGCGCCTGGGCGGTCTGCGGCGCGGCCTCGAGGTCGCCGTCGTCGACCCAGGTCTGCACGATGACCGGGTAGTGGTTCTGGTTCACCAGCGCCAGCGAGGCTTCGCGCTGGCCTTCGGTGACGATCACCCGCGTGCGCTCGGCGGTGACCCCGGCATAGGCATTCGCGCCGACCAGCACGGCCAGGCCGAGCAGCGCGGCGCGCAGCGACCTACTGCACACGGATCACCACCTGCGCCGTGGCTTCCACGCGGCCGGGAGTGACCGTTGGCATGCTGCCGAGGCTGAGCTTTTCCAAGCGCGCGCGGAAGGTTTCGGTGTACTGGGTGATGCCGCTGACCTCGCCGGACTTGTTCGAGGCGTTGCCGATCGCCGGGTACCAGCCACGGGCTTCGGCGTTGCTGCCGTTGGCCGAATCCTCGTTGGCCAGCAGGTTCATCGGGCTGCCGTCGCGCAGCAGGCGGATGCCCACGCCCTGGGCCATGCCGGGCTGGCCATAGCGGTCGGAAACCAGGTAGGACAATCCGCCGTTGGCATTCACCAGGCCCAGGCCCGAGGAGGCGGCCAGTGCGCCGGCGGACACCTTGATACCCAGCGCCGTGCCATTGGCGGCGGTGCTGTTGATCACCCCGCTCTGGCATTTGAAATCGACCTGGAAGGGCATCTCGCGGCTGGCGCCGGCGTTGATCTCGCCGATGGAGATCGACGGGAACACCACGTGGGGCGTGACGTTGGTGACAGCGCAGGTGGGGTAGCGCTTGAGCGTGACCTTGTTGTACAGGCCGATGGCGCCTGGCCAGTTGTAATGCCAGCCCGGGTAGTTGCCGATATGGCTCTGGCCGACGGTGGGGTAGGCCAGGCCGGGGCCCTTGATGGCGATGTAGCCGGCCGGCTGGGTGTAGAGATAGGCCTGGGAGGCGATGGTCGCCGAGTAGTAGCGGGTGGCCTCGAGCGGCGCGCGGAACAGCTCGGCGCGCACCGCGCTGAGGTTCTTGGCCTTGACCAGCTGATAGCCGCGCGAGTCGATGTCCAGGCCGGTCAGCTGGCGTTCGCGCCAGATGTCGGTGAAGTACTCGCCGGTTTCCACGTGGGTCAGGCGCAGCAGGACGTTGGGCCAGGCGGTGCGGTAGGCCGACTGAAGCCCGATGGAGTTGCCCACGCTGTCGCCGCCGTTGTAGTAGCCGCTGTAGAGGTTGTCGGCGTTGCTGGAGAACATCTCGTAGACCGCGTCTTCCGGCGCGCAGCGGAAGAACACCCGCTCCGGATCATGGCCGGCGGTGGCGCCGTACTGGGTGAAAGGCGCCACCGAGCTGGCGATCACGCTGCCGTCGGGCTGGAAGCTGGCATCGCTGACGTTGATCACGCTGGGCAGGCCGAGAGAGCCGTTGCAGGTATCGCAGGCGCCATCGCCGGGCCAGGCGCCGGCCACGCCTTCGCCGGGGCGGATCGCCGTATTGGAGGTGGTGGTGGCGCTGCCCACGCTGGTGACCTTGTAGCAGGTGGCCCAGGCGCTTGGCGCCAGCAGCAGGGCGAGCAGCGGCAGGCTGCGCAGGATGGGGTTCATGAGGCCTCCGGTGTGCAGGTGCCTTGCAGGCGGACCAGTACCTGGTCGAGCTTGGCGTCCTTGAGGTCGTAGGGCAGCAGGCAGGCGTCTTCCGGGCGCTCGCCCCACTGCACGCGCAGCCGGCCTTTCTCGCCTTCGGCGCGGGCGTAGACCTGGCCACCCTGGCCGACCATGCCGATGTTCACACCCTTGCCGTCGAACACGTCGGCGCCCAGCGGCAGCGGCTGGCCATCGGCGAGTTGCGCCTGGATCAGCAGCGGATGGCCGGTGAGGGTCTTGAACTCGACGCGCACGGCGGCGCCGGCGTAAGGGGCGATCTTGCGTTCGGTCTCCACCAGCTCGGCGTTCTCGTCGATGCCTTGCGGGTCGAGGCTGATGGGGTTGTAGCGGTAGGGCGAGAGCGACGGCACCACGGCATAGCCGTTGCCGTCCACCCGCGCGCCCTGGCCGCCGCGCACGCCGGCGCCGCTGGCGCCCTTGGCTTCCACCAGGGCGAAGGTGTCGCCGACATAGGGGCCCAGGGTCAGGCCGCCGCTGTGCAGCACGGCGGCGCCGCGCATGCCGGCGTTGACCTGGCGATAGCTGGAGCTTTCGGCATAGCCGGCATTGAGCGTGGCGACGGCGGTCTGCTTCTGCACGCTGCCGTTGAAGTCGGTGCCCTGGCCTTCGCTGTCGCGGCCGGCAGAGAGCGCGTAGCTCAGGCTGCGTTCTTCGCCCAGGGTGCCGTTGAGGCCGGTCTGGTAGGTACTGCCGCTGCTGTCGCCGGAGCGTCGCGAGGCCATGGCGCTGAGGTTCGGTGCGCGGCTGGTGGAGCCCAGTGGCATCGACAGGCTCAGGGTCAGGGTGTTGTTGCGGTTGCTGCCGTGCTGCAGGTTGTACTGCGGCGGTTGCGACGGGTCGTAGTCGTCGTTGACGTCGCGGTACCAGGTGGTCTGCTGGCGCGAGTAGGCGAGGTTGTAGCTGAGCTGCCGCCAGGTGTTCGAGTAGCCGACCTGGAGCTGGGTATCGCGGCTCTTGCCGTCGTAGTAATCGGCGGTGGAGCCGGACAGGTAGAGGTTGCCGTACTGCCCCAGGCCCTGGTTGACCAGCAGGGTGAACTGGTTGCGCTGCTTGTAGCTGCTCGAGTCCCAGCTGTCGCCGTGGTCGCTGGCGTCGCGGGCGGAGAGCGCATCGCCGAGGTCGCGGTAGCCCTCGGTGGAGTAACGGTAGCCGGCCAGGGTCAGGGTGGTCTGGGTCGGCTGGAAGGTCCGGCTGTAGTTCAGCCCGACGCGCCAGCCCTGCTTGCGCTGGTCGTTTTCCACGGTGGCGCTGGAGAAGGTGGTGTTCACGCCGAAGGCGCCATAGGGCGTGGCCAGCACGCCACCGCCGAGCACGGCCAGGTAGTCCTCGGCGACGCGGGTGCCGAGGTTGGCGGTGAGGGCGTTGGTCAGGCCGCGCTGGTAGGTCAGGTCGCCGAACAGGTCGTTGCCGTCGCCATACTGGCGCGCTTGCCCGACCGTGGCGCTGTAGCGCGACAGGCCCGGGCGCATGGACTCGGGGACGGCGGAGAAGGGCACGGAGAAGCGCGAGACGCTGCCATCGGCTTCGATCACCTGCACGTCCAGGTCGCCGTCGTAGGCGGTGCCGTAGAGGTCGTCGATGACGAAGGGGCCGGGCGCCACGGTGGCTTCGTGGATCTTCCGGCCGTTCTGGCTGATCACCACGCGCGCATTGGTGTTCGCGGTGCCACGCACCTGGGGCGCGTACTGGCGCTGCGAGTCGGGCAGCATGCGGTCGTCGCTGGCCAGGCGCACGCCCCGGTAGCCCATGCTGCCGAACAGGTTGCCCTCGGTGTAGCTGTCGCCCAGGGTCAGTTCGCTGCGCAGGCCCGGCACCGCCCGCTGGGCGTAGGTGCGGATGCTGTTCCAGTCGCTGCGGGTGTCCCCCGCGTAGCTGGAATAGGTGTAGTTGGACTGGTGGCGCAGGCGCCACAGGCCGAGGTTGAGGCCGCCGTTCAGGCCCAGGTAGCCGTAGTCCGAATCGCCGCTGCCGGAGCCTTCGAAGCTCGAACGGTAGAGGTTGGCGTCGTAGTTGACGAAGCCCATGGTGCTGCCGGCATCCCACTCGTCCGGGCTGACATAGCCGCGCGGCTTGATGTCGAGCCGCGCCTGGGGCACCGAGAGGTTCAGGCGCAGGCGAGCGGTGTCGAGGTTCCAGGTCGAATCCGGCAGGCGCTCGGTGAGCCGGTGGCAGATGCCCTGGTCGTCCTTGCCGGCGTTCGGGTCGGGACGCGCCCCCAGGCTCTGGCGCAGGAAGCGTTCGCTGAAGCAGGGCTCGGCGCGCTCGCCGTACTGGCGCATCTCCACTTCGGCGCGGGTGGCGTACTGGCCGTTGAGATAGAGGTCGACATGGTAGGTGCCAGGGTCCACCTGGTCGGCGCGGTTGAAGCGCTCCAGGCTGCCGCCGGCCAGCCCCGAACCCATCAGCAGGCTGTCGTCGAAGCGGTAATCCGCTTCGCCCTGGGCCAGACCGGCGACCACCATGGCAAGGCCGCCGAGAGCGAACGGCAGCAATGCTCGGGGGGGGCGTTCAACGCGGCAGATCATGGCGAAGTTCCACTCTTGCGCCGTAGTCGTTGATCAGCAGGGCGGACAGCCGCGGCGTGCCGGCGGGGAGTGCCGAGGGCTTTTCCGCCTGCCAGAGGGCCTGGCCCAGGGGGGCGATCATGCCCGCCTGCAGCGTCCACTGGCGCTCGCCGACGCTGAGCGTCGCGCTGCCGAAGGAGGCGTGGTAACCGGTGGGGTTTTCCACCTTTACGCTCCAGGTGCTGCCGCTCTGTACCAGGGAGAAGCGCAGCTTCTCCGACAACTGCTCCGGGCTGCCGGCGATACCGGCCGGGCGATAGAACAGCTTCAGGCGATTGCGCAGCATCAGCAGCATCTGGTTCTGCTCGGCCTTGGCGGCGTTGCGTGGCGGGATCTGCAGCACGTTGAGGTGGAACAGCGACTCGCGGTCCTGGGGCAGGCCGGAACCGGTGTAGAGGATGCGCAGGGTCTGGCCGCTGCCGGGTGCCATGCGCGACACCGACGGGTTGACCACGAAGGGCGCCTTGGCGGTGTCCGGCGTGGAGGCGGGATCGTTGACGTCGATCCAGGCCTGGATGACGTTGGCGAAGCCGTCCTTGTTGGTCAGTTGCACGGTCTTTTCCCGCGCATCGCCAGGGTAGATGACGCGGGTGCCGGTGATCACCACGCTGGCCTGGGCCAACGGGGCGCTGAAGGCTGCCAGCAGGGCGAGCACGAGCGTCGCCGCGCGCAGAGGGCGCAGTGGAAGGGCATTCATCCGGTTCACCTGTCCTGCCGGGGCGCTCGAGGGGCTGTTCCCCTGGGCGACGCGGCGCAATGCGAAAAAGCGGCACCGGGGGGCGGTGCCGCGGGGTATCACTCGTAGCGCAGGGTGTAGGTCACCGAGCCGAGTACCGGACCAGGCGTCACGGTGGTGGCTTCGGAGACGTACTGCACCGCGTAGTCGTAGCTGGCGCTGGTCTCACCGTCGGCGAGGACGATGTCGCCGGCGGCCACGGCCGCGCCGCCCGCCAGGTTCACCGGGTTGCCGGCCGGGGCGTCGAGCAGTTGCAGGGCGACGCCGGTGGCGCCGCTGGCGGCGGTGTTGGTCAGGTTGCCCGAAGCAGTGGCGTTGGTGGCCTGGAACAGGGTGGTGAAGTGCTCGGCGGCCCCGCTGGGCGCGGCGCAACCGGTCAGTTGCAGGGTGAAGCTGGTTTCACCGGTGGTCTGGCCGACGGAGCCGTTCAGGGCACTGACCGGCACGCTGTCGAGGATGACGGTCGGGTCGGTGTTGCCATCGACCACGGCCGAACAGGTCTGGTCGGTCACTTCACCGCTGAAGTTGATGGTGTTGGCGGCGAAAGCAAAGCCCGGCACAGCGAAAGCGGCTGCGACAGCCAGGGCGGTTGCGTGAAGTTTCATTCTCTTGAGCTCCATGGTCACGGGGGGTTTTCCCACGGCCATCTTCGCCACACCGCGCCCTGAAGGCTCTGAGACGAATCTGAAAGGGCCGGCGTGCCACGGATGAGCGCGGCCCCGGGCCGCTGGCCAGGCATTCGCCCGCGCCTGCGGAAAAAAATTTTCATCCCGCTGTCGATTCCCATCCGCGCGCTTCGACTAGGACGTAACAGCAAGCGCACTGTGCGGGAGACGAGCATGAAGTACCTCTGCCTGATCTATGTGGATGAGCAGCGCCTGGCGAGCCTGTCCGATGCGCAGTACCGGCGGTTGATGGACGAGTGCTTCGCCAACGACGAGTACCAGCGCCGGGCCGGGCGCGTGTTGGCCTCCGAGGCGCTGGAAACGGTGGCAACGGCCACGACGCTGCGGCATGGCGCCGCCGGCCTGTCGATCACCGATGGGCCCTTCGCCGAGACCCGCGAGTACCTGGGCGGCTTCGTGCTGATCGATGCCCGCGACCTCAACGAGGCACTGCAGATCGCCGAGCGGATCCCCAGTGGCCGTCTCGGCGCCGTGGAGGTCCGCCCGGTGCGCGACTGGGATCGATACTTCGCCGGGCGCTGAGGCCCGGCGCCTTGAAGAAAGCAACGTCAGGAGAATGGAATGCTCAAGTGGATAGCGGTGCTGGTGATAGTGGTCGTGGCGGTGGTGCTGGTGCTGGCGGCGAACCGGCCGGACACCTTTCGGGTGGAGCGCACGCTGCGCATCCAGGCGCCGCCGGAGAGAATCCAGGGCTATATCGAGGACTTCCACCGTTGGCCGCAATGGTCGCCCTTCGAGAAGCTCGACCCGCAGATGCAGCGCAGCTTTTCCGGCGCCGCGCAGGGCCCGGGCGCGGTATACGCCTGGGAAGGCAACGGCAAGGCAGGGGCAGGGCGCATGCAGATCCTCGAGAGCGACCCCGGTAGCCGCGTGACCATCGCCCTGGACTTCCTCAAGCCGTTCAGGGCCAGCAATACCGCCGAGTTCACCCTGGCGCCGCGTGACGGCGGCACCGACGTGACCTGGGCGATGTTCGGCCCGGTGCCCTTCGTGGCCAAGATCATGCACCTGTTCTTCGATGTGGACAGCATGGTCGGCAAGGACTTCGAAGCGGGCTTGGGCAACCTCAAGGCGCTGGCCGAGAAAGGCTGACGCGACCCACGATGCGAAGGAGGTGAGCCATGTGCCCCGTGTGCGTATCGACCCTGACGCTGGCGCTGACCAGCGTTCTTTCCGCCGGCGGCGTCAGTGCGTTCGCCGTCACCCGCCTGCGCGGCAAACGCCGCGCCCGGCCCCACCCGCAGGGGGAACGCCCCCAGGAGCGTGCGACATGACATTGGCCAACCAGGACTTCCCCCGCGTGGTTTCCCCGGCCGCCTGGCGGCAGGCGCGCCTTCGCCTGCTGGAGCAGGAAAAGGCCGCCACCCACGCTCGCGATTCGCTCAATGCCCAACGCCGCGAGCTGCCGGTGGTGCGCATCGACAAGGACTATCGCTTCGAAGGGCCGCACGGCCCGCTGCGCCTGCTCGACCTGTTCGAGGGGCGGCCGCAGCTGATCGTCTACCACTTCATGTTCCACCGCGACACCGGCCTGGGATGCGAAGGCTGCTCCTACCTGATCGACAACCTCGGCCGGCTGGAGCACCTGCACGCCCGCGGCACCACCTTCGCCATGGTCTCCCGCGCGCCGCTGGAGGAGATCGCGCCGTTTCGCGCGCGCATGGGCTGGCAGTTCCCCTGGTACTCGTCGTTCGGCAGCGACTTCAACTACGACTTCCACGTCAGCATCGACGAGTCCGTCGCCCCGGTGGAATACAACTATCGTGACAAGGCGGAGCTCGAGCGACTCGGCCAGGGCTACCACGTGCGCGGCGAGCAGCCGGGCATGAGCGTGTTCCTGCGCGACGGCGAGCAGGTCTACCACAGCTACTCGACCTATGGCCGCGGGCTGGAGGCGCCGCTGTTCACCTACCACCTGCTCGACCTCACCCCGCTGGGGCGTGGCGAAGGCTGGGGCGGGATGCCCGACTACCAGGGCAAGGGCATGAACTGGACGCGCTTCCACGACGAATACGACGACGCCCCGCAGCCGCGCAGCTGCTGCGGTTCCTGAACCTCGAACAGGAGCAAATCCCATGACTGGCGACAAGAATGCAGACCACGGCGAGCTGCACGCCGTGCTGGAAAGCTGGCTGAACGCCGTGCGGGCCTCGGACGTCGAGGGCATCACCAGCCATTACACCCGCGACATCCTCGCCTTCGACGCGGTGAAACAATTGCAGTTCAAGGGCGTCGAGGCCTACGCCAGCCATTGGCGCGACTGTACGCAGATGTGCCGGGAGCCAACCTTCGATATCCACCAGCTGAGCTTCGAAAGCGGCGGCGATACCGCGTTCGGGCATTACCTCGCCTACTGCGGCGGCACCGACGACAAGGGCCAGCACAATGCTTCCTGGGCACGCGTGACGGTCGGCCTGCGCCGCGAGGCCGGGCGCTGGAAGATCGCCCACGAGCACTTCTCCATCCCCTTCGACCCGGCGACGGGGCAGTTGCTGTTCGATGCCAAGCCGTAACCCGGTTGGCTTGCAGGAGTGCGCCATGCCCGCTCCTGCAAGAGCAAAGGCCCCTCACCCTAACCCTCTCCCGCAAGCGGAGAGGGGACCGTTCGGCGCAGGATGAAACCATGGCGTCAGCACAATCGGCCCCCTCTCCCTCTGGGAGAGGGCTGGGGTGAGGGCAACACCCCGCTCGGCCTTCCCGCCCCAACGCAACCCCCCGCAACGATCGCCCGTCGCATCCGTCCGACCATTTCCCACCCTGAAGGGAATCCGTGCAGGATAGGCAGACCTTACCCCGCCAAGGACGTCCGGCCCCATGCACGATTACGCTCCGCAGCCCCAGCGCGATGTGGTCGACGAGGTCTACCGCCGCGAATCGCGCCGGGTGCTGGCCACGCTGATCCGCCTGCTGGGCGATTTCGACCTGGCCGAGGAGGCGCTGCACGAAGCCTTCCTTGCCGCCGTGGATCAGTGGCGGCGCGACGGCGTGCCGGCCAACCCGCGTGCGTGGCTGGTCTCCGCCGGACGCTTCAAGGCCATCGACGGGTTGCGTCGCCGCTCGCGCTTCGATGCCTCGCTCGCGCAGATCGCCGAACAACTGGAGATCGACGCGCAATCGGTGGAGGAGCTGGCCGACGAAAGCGTCGAGGACGACCGCCTGCGGCTGATCTTCACCTGCTGCCACCCGGCGCTGCCGGCGGACTCGCAGGTGCCACTGACCCTGCGCGAAGTCTGCGACCTGAAGACCGAGGAAATCGCCCGCGCCTACCTCGCCACGCCGTCCACCATCGCCCAGCGCATCGTCCGCGCCAAGGCGAAGATCCGCGACGCGAAGATCCCCTACCAGGTGCCGGAAGCCGCCGAGTTGCCCGAGCGCCTGGCCAGCGTGCTGCGGGTCATCTACCTGGTGTTCAACGAAGGTTATTCGGCGTCGGCCGGCGACTCGCTGACCCGCACCGACCTGTCCGCCGAGGCCATCCGCCTGGGCCGGCAACTCCTCGAGCTGTTGCCCGAGGCCGAGGTCATGGGCCTGCTGGCGCTGATGCTGCTGCACGAGTCGCGGCGCGAGGCGCGCACCGCCGAGGATGGCGAACTGGTGCTGCTGGAGAACCAGGACCGCTCGCGCTGGAACCGTGCCCTGATCGACGAGGGCCAGCAACTGATCAATGCCGCGCTGGCCACCCGGCGCGTCGGCCCGTACACACTGCAGGCGGCGATTTCCGCCGTGCACGCCGCTGCGCCCGACATGGCCGGCACCGACTGGGCGGAGATCGTCGGTCTCTACGACCTGCTGCTGGCCATGCAGCCCTCGCCGGTGATCGCGCTCAACCGCGCCGTGGCCCTGGCCATGCGCGATGGCCCCGCAGCGGGGCTGGCGCAGGTGGACGCCATCCTTGCCGGCGGTGACCTGCAGGACTACCACCTGGCCCACGCCGCCCGCGCCGACTTCTGCCGGCGCCTGGAGCGCCGCGACGAGGCGCGGGAAGCTTATGCCCGCGCCCTGGCGCTGGCGAAGCTGGAGCCGGAGCGGCGCTTCCTGGAGCAGCGGCTGCGCGAACTGGAGCGCTGAGTGGCCGCGGGACATCCAGCGGCCAGGCGGTGTGCGCTACAGGCTGCTCACCAGGTGGCCGCCGTCCACGGCGAGCACCGCGCCGGTCATGAAGGCGCCGGCCTCGCTGGCCAGTAGCAGGAAGGGCCCTTCCAGTTCCTTCAGCTGGCCGAGGCGGCGCATCGGCACGGTGTCGCGGATGTAGGCCTGGCCCTTGTCGCTGTCGAAGAAGGCGTCGTTCATTTCCGTCTTGAAGTAGCCCGGCGCGATGGCGTTGACCCGCACGTTGAAGCGCGCCAGCTCCAGCGCCAGGGATTTGCTCAGCTGCACCACGCCGGCCTTGGCCGCGCAGTAGTGGCTGTAGCCGCCGCCCACGCGCAGGCCTAGGATCGAGGCGATGTTGACGATGCTGCCGCCGCGCCCGGCCCTGGCCAGGCGTTGCGCCGCGCACTGGGCGACGCGCCAGACGCCGTCGAGGTTGGTGGCGAGCATGGCGCGCCAGTCTTCTTCGCTGATGTCCAGGGCGCGCTGGCCGTTGCCGATGCCGGCGTTGTTGAGCACCACGTCGACCACGCCGAACTGTGCCTCGGCGCTGTCGAAGGCGGCTTCGACGCTGGCGCGGTCGGTCACGTCCAGCGCCACCGCGTGGGCCTGGCCGCCGTCGCCGCGGATGGCCTCAGCCAGTTGCGCCAGCCGCTCGGTACGCCGCGCCGCCAGCACCACACGGGCACCGGCAGCGGCGGCGACGCGCGCCAGGTGGGCGCCGATGCCGCTGGAGGCGCCGGTGACCAGCACGGTCTTGCCGGCGAGGGAGAAGAGGTCGTTGCTCATGGCTGCACCTTGTTCGTCAGAGCGAAATCGCTGGCCGCCAAGGGTAGCCCGAGGTGCTCTCAAGGGCGTGCAGGGTGCGCCATTCGCGCGACTGATGACGTGGAGCAGAGTGCTCGCAAGGTCTTCTGGAAATCGACCTTCCTCTACCCGGTAGCCTAGTGCTCGGGACCGGCCCTCACCCTAGCCCTCTCCCAGGGGGAGAGGGGACGCAGGATGAAACAGTGGCGTCAGCCGGCACGATCTGCCCCCTCTCCCTGAAGGAGAGGGCGGGGTGAGGGGACCCAAGCACGGTCTCCGTGGGGAAGACGATGGCTTCTGTAACGCCGCGGAAAAGAAAAAGCCCGGCGCAGGGCCGGGCTTTTCATGACGCGGGAAGCGAATCAGGCAGCGAGTGCGCGGGCCTGCTTCTTCTTCACCTGCGCGCGGCAGGCATCGCCGAACGCCTGGAAGATCTTCACCGAGTCGGGGTTCTTCGCGGCTTGCCACTCCGGGTGCCATTGCACCGCGAAGAGGAAGGGCGAGAGCGTCGGTGCGTGGATCGCCTCGACCAGGCCGTCTTCGGCGTGGGCGATGGCTTCGATGCCCTTGCCCAGGTTCTTCAGGCCCTGGCCGTGCAGCGAGTTGACGCGGATCTCGTCACCTAGCAGCTGCTGCAGCCAGCTGCCCTGGACCGGGCGAACGCCGTGGGCCGGGCTGTACTGAACGTCGACCGGGTCGTCGGGATTCTCGCGATGGTCGTTGAAGCCGGGCTCGGCGTAGACCTTCTGGTAGATATCGCCGCCCAGGGCCACGTTGATTTCCTGCATGCCGCGGCAGATGCCGAAGATCGGCAGGCCACGGGCAATGGCGGCCTTGATCAGCGGGATGTCGAAGTTGTCGCGGTCCTTGTCCTGGCCCTTGCCGGGAGTCTGGTTCTCCTGGCCGTAGAGGGTCGGATCGATGTTGCTGCCGGCGCCGGTCAGGTACACGCCGTCGGCCATGTCCAGGTACTGCTCGAGGTCTTCGATGCCGCAGCAGGTCGGTACCAGTACCGGCACGCAATCGGACTGTTCGACCAGGGGCACGATGTATTTGTGGGTCATGACCTGATAGTCGTGGCCTTTGCGCTCTTGGCTGCCCATGGACATCAGTACGACGGGTTTACGGAGGGTCTGTTTCTTGTTGCCAATGTTGCTGTTGGACATATGTCACCTTTGGACGGGCTGCAGCCCATCGTTTTTGTGCAGGCGCGCAGCGAAAAGGCGCGCTACCTGAGGCTTCGAGCACTGCCGGGAGCGCACAGAAGGCGAAGTTTCCCGGTCGAAACCTGCCTACCAGCCTGCCAGAGCCGTTAAATATGTCAAACGAATTCGACGCGGGGCGTCAAAAATAATGGCCGAAATCCTGCGGCGGGATATTTCTATCTGACTGTTTTTAAAGGGTTTTTATTAATTTCCCGGCGCTCTGAAAAGTCCATTATTTAAAACGCACGGTCATAATGGTGAAAAATTCCGCACACTTTTTCACGCCGCCTGTGCAGGATCGGCAACGCCCGCGCAGGCGGCACGCTCTGCCGCGCGGGTTTGCCACGAGGGGCGATCAGAAGCACTCGATGCGGTTGCGGCCGTTCTGCTTGGCGCGGTAGAGGGCGGTGTCGCTGCGCGACAGCGCGGCTTCGGCGGAGGTGTCGTGCGCTTCCAGCGCGGCGATGCCGATGCTGATGCTCAGCGGTATGCGCTGGCCACCCTGCATCAGCGGCAGTTCCTGCAGCTGTTGTTGCAGGCGCTGGGCGAATATCTGCGCGGCGGCGACGTCGGCGTCGCCCAGCACCACGGCGAATTCCTCGCCGCCCATGCGTCCGGCGAAATCCACGCGACGGATGTCGCGCCCGAGGATGCAGGCGAAATGGCGCAGGGCCTCGTCGCCCACGGCGTGCCCCCAACGGTCGTTGATGGCCTTGAAGTGGTCGATGTCGCACATCAGGATCGCCGCGTGACGCGTCGTCGAGCGTTGCACGCGGCCCAGTTCGGCCTCGATCAGGCGCATGAAGTGGCCACGATTGGGCAGCTGGGTGAGGAAGTCGGTGGTGGCCAGCACCTGCAGTTCGGCTTCGATGCGCTTGCGTTCGGTAATGTCGGTGATGAAGCCGTGCCAGATCAGGCTGCCGTCGGGCAGCCGCTTGGGGTGCGCGTTGCCCTGGCGCCAGAGGATGCCGCGCCCGGCGATCTGCACGCGGTATTCGTGCCGCCAGGGTTGCATCTGGGCGGCGGAGGTTTCCAGCGAGGCAAGGCAGGCTGGCAGGTCCTCGGGGTGGATCAGGTCGCGCAGGAACACCGAGTTCTGCTGCATCTGTTCGGCCGGCACGCCGTAGATGTCCATCACCCCCGCGCTGACGTAGGGGAAGGAGCCGGTGCCGTCGGGCTGGCGGCGGAACTGGAAGACCATGCCGGGGATTTCGTTGGTCAGGTCGGTGAGCAGTTCGACGCTCTCGCGCAGCTTTTCGGCCATGCTGCGCAGGGCGGTGATGTCGGTGGTGGTGCCGAGCATGCGCAGGGCATTGCCGGCGGCATCGCGCTCGACCACCTTGCCGCGGCTGCAGACCCAGATGTAGTGGCCGTCCTTGTGGCGCAGGCGGTGTTCCACCTCGTAGGCCTCGGTGCGGCCCTCGAAGTGCTCGCGCATGGTGTTCTGCACATAGTCGAGGTCATCCGGGTGTACCCGGGTGTAGGCGTCCTCGATGCGGCTGCCGATTTCATCCTCGCTGTAGCCCAGCAGGGATTTCCAGGCGCTGGAGTAGTGGATCTCGCCGGTGGGCACATGCCGGTCCCAGATGCCGGTGCCGCTGCCGTCCACCGCCAGGGCCATGCGCCGCGCGCTTTCCTTGTGCGGTGAGCGGGCGCGGTCGAGCAGGGCCTCGCCCAGTTCCAGCACATCGCGCAGCAAGTTCTGCTGCTCCTGGCTGAGCACGTTGTCGCCATTGCCCAGCAGCAGCAACCGTGCCTGGGGAAAGCCTTCCGGGTCGCGCAGGACCCGGCTCGCCAGCAGGTTCAGCCGTTGCCCCTGATGGCTCAGCGGGCTGGTGGCGGCATTGAGTGACAGCAGGGTGGCGAGGGAAAGCGCACCGGCGCCGTCGAGGCCGAGTTGGCCGAGCAACTGGCCGTGCATATCGATAAGCAGCACGGCGCAATCCCCACCGGCGTGGCGGGCTAGCCGCAGCAGGCCCTCGTATCGCTCGTATTCCTTTACCCCGGGATTACTGGAAGTTCGCATCCGATAGCAGCTTCTCGACGGAGGATAGGCACGATTCTGCGTGATGGTCGGCACCGGACATGCGGCGAGCCGACGCAGTGGCTTTATGAAATCACGGCGGATGAGCGGCCACAATCTCCGCCTGCGACACGGACGACGAACGTGCGTATCTGCCGGGTTGCAGCTGGCGGGCGGGCGGGTGCATGCGCAGTGGCCGATTCGGGCACCGGATAGGGATGACAAATGCCGGACATAAAAAAAGCCGCTCCATGGGAGCGGCTCGGAAGGACGTCGAAGGAGCAATCACAATATCAACGTCAGGAGGTGTCTTCCGCCGGAAAAGTGCGGAAGCGGGAAGATGGAGTTGATTCTAGAAAGTTGTCTGCGCGGGATAAACCGTTAATCCGGGAAGAGACTTTCTGCACGGGCGTAATAATCTCGCCAGAACGCGGGGCAAACATTCAGATGAATCCGAAAGTTGCCCCGGTCGAATGAGCGAATAGTTTCCGCGCTGAATTACAGGATCGACAGCGGGTACTCGACGATCAGGCGCAGTTCGTTGTTGTCGGCTTCACCCTGGTCGCCATTGGAGCGGTGGAACGCCTGGCGCATACGGAACGACAGGTCCTTCGCCGGGCCCTCCTGGACGACGTACTTGGCCTCCAGGTCGGTCTCGTGGTGCTTGCCATCCTCGCCGTACAGGCCGACGTACTGGCCGTTCGGGTCGGCGTGGGTGCCGTCGATGTTGTCGCCCTTGATGTAGCGGGCCATGAAGCTCAGGCCGGGCACGCCGTAGGTATCCATCGCCAGGTCGTAACGGGCCTGCCAGGAGCGCTCGCCCGGGCCGTTGAAGTCGGAGTACTGCACGGAGTTGGCGAGGAAGATGGAGTCGCCGCCCGCGCCGGCACCGTTGTCGCCGAAGCCGACGTAGTCGAACGGGGTGTCGCCGTTGACCTTCTGGAAGGCCAGGGTGAAGGTGTGCGCCTGCAGGAAGGAGTAGGCGGCGGCCAGCGACCAGGTGGTGTTGCTGATCTTGCCGGCCTTGGCCTGGCCATGGTCGCGGGTGTTGTAGATATTGAAGTCGAAGCCCAGCGACTGGTCGCTGGTCATCGGCAGCAACCAGTTCACGTTGCCGTAGTACTGGCGCCAGATGTCCTCGAACTCGGAGCCGTACAGCGACACGTTGAGGTGGTCGGTGATGGCGTACTTGCCGCCGACGTAGTCCACGCTGTCGGCCTCGACGTTGGCGTAGGTGGCGTACAGGCCGCCGTCATGGCTGGTGGTGATCGGGCTGGTGCCCGCGGTGAAGTGGCCGGCTTCCACGTCCAGCCCGTCGATTTCGCTGCTCAGCAGGTTGAAGCCCGAGGCGGTCTGCGGGATCAGGCGCGAACCGCCGGCCGCGAAGACCGGCGCTACCGGCTGCATGTCACCGAATTTCAGCTCGGTCTTGGAGAGGCGCACTTTCAGCGCGGCGCCCGCCTTGCCGTAGTCGTCCTCGGGGTCGCCATGGTTGTCCACCGGCAGGTTGCCGGTGCCGGTGCGCCCGCCGCCGGCGTCGAGCTTGATACCCAGGTAGCCGAAGGCATCGACGCCAAAGCCGACGGTGCCCTGGGTGTAGCCGGAGGAGAAGTTCGCCAGGAAGCCCTGGGTCCAGTCGCGGTTGTCGTCGCGGCCGTTCTTGCCGTCGTGGTCGTAGTAGTAGTTGCGCAGCAGGATGTCGAACTTGGCGTCCTCGGCGAAGCCCTTGGCGTCGGCCTGGCTGGTGACGAAGGGTTCGGCGCTGGCGAACTGGCTGGCGGCGGCGGAAACAGCGAGCATGATGACGCTGCGTTTGAGGTGCTTCATGGATATTGCCCCTAGAGTCTTGGAGGGCCGGCTCGATGAGATGCGTGAGAACCGGACATTTTTATAGGCAGGCACAATGAACCCGAACATGGATTGACCACGACGGAAATCGCAGGAAGTTGCGTTGGCATTGTTGCTATGAACTTTTACCCGTCCGCTCCAGACCGGTAAAAGCCAGCGCCCATAATGCCGAACGAGTGCCCGATTTAAATGACGGAATATGAAAAGGTCTATGTCTCAAAGTGTAATAATCCCTCGCTGAAGTTCAGTGGGGATAGTGCGCGCTCATGGACTGGAAGTATTGACTGACGACAATACTCGCGGGCCCGCGCAAGGAGCTCCAAGAATATCGATGGGCATGGCGGCCGGCGCTGCGATGACGCTAAGCTGCGCGCCCCGGTCGCCGCACGATGCGGCGATGTGTCCCCCATCGATTGCAGAGATTTGTCCCATGATGCCTACCTTCATTCCCGACGCGGACCCCGAATCCATCTCCTCCGACGTCGCCGGCTTCGGCGGCCTGCTGGTGTCCACGCAGATCCCCACCCGCGAGGACGGCAGCCTGGAACTGGGCGACATCACCGCCCAGAGCGAAGCCACCCTGCGCAGCCTGCAAGTGGCTCTGGAAAAGGCCGGCAGCGGCCTGGACCACGTGCTGCACCTGACCATCTACCTCACCAGCATGGCCGAGCGCGCCGCGTTCAACGAGGTGTACTGCCGCTTCTTCGCCAAGCCTTACCCGGTGCGCGCCGCCGTGGGGATCGCCGAGCTGGCGGTCGAGGGCATGAAGGTCGAAGTCACCGCCATCGCGGCCAAGCGCGCGGGCTGATTCCCCGTCGTCGCTCGATCGGGCCGCTTTGCGGCCCTTTCTTTTTTTCTCCCTTGCATGGTGACGCCGCGGGTTCGCGAGCACCCTCGCTCCTACGAAGAGCAACGCGGATCTGTAGAGCGAGGCAGACGCCCAGCCCTTGCTCGCGAACCGCTCCCCTCCGATCCCGCCGCCCGAATGTATTGCTGTGTATCTGCCACTCCCTGCGCCGGTACACGCATACAAAAGCCTCCAGCCGCCGATACGCCCGCGATACATCGCCCAGGCGAAATAGCCCTACCCGAACGACACGGCGCCTGGGCAGGGCAACCCCTCCAGCGCAGCGTCCCCAGGGATTCGCCCTTGCGGCATGACCCCGGCGCAGCCCGCGCCACAGCATCTGGAGAAGCACCATGACCCGTACCTCGAAGACTCAACTGGGCCTGCTCGCTGTCGCCCTGGCCGGTAGCCTGAACCTGGCATCCTCCGCCTTCGCTGTCGAAGCCCTGCCCCAGGGCTACCAACTGGCCTCTGCCGCCAAGGCGGGCGAAGGCAAATGTGGCGAGGGCAAGTGCGGCGCCAACCAGACCAAGGCCAAGGCCAGCCAGGGCGAAGGCAAGTGTGGCGAAGGCAAATGCGGCGCCGACGGTGCCCAGGCCAAGGCCAGCGGTGCGGAAGGCAAGTGCGGTGAAGGCAAATGTGGCGATGCCTCCTTCGCCCGTACCGACGCCGACCACGACGGCCGTGTCTCCCGCGCCGAACTGCTGGCCGTGGCGCCCAAGGCCAATGCCGAGTTCGATGCCATCGACGCCAACCACGACGGCTACCTCTCCGAGGCTGAGGTCTACCAGTTCCGCAAGCACCAGTTCGATTCCAACGGCAAACCCTTCCCGTCCGACCTGTACAGCAAGCTGAGCCAGGCCAGGAACTGAGCCGAGCCGACCACCTCCCCGCGCCGCCGGCCGGGGAGGGCACTTCGCCAAGGAGACCGCCATGAGCACCACCGCACCCCTACAGGGGGCAGGCCTGGGCCTGCGCCGCGCCCTGCTGCCCGACCTGCTGACCCTGGACGACCGCGCCGTGGACTTCCTCGAAGTCGCCCCGGACAACTGGATCGGCGTGGGCGGCACCTACGGCGAAGGGTTGGCCCGCCTGGCCGAGCGCTTCCCGCTGTCCTGCCATGGCCTGTCGCTGTCCCTCGGTGGCCCGGAGCCGCTGGACCACGTGTTCCTCGGCCGCATCCGCGAGTTCCTCGACCAGCACCAGGTGCCGCTGTTCAGCGAACACCTGAGCTACTGCTCCGACGAAGGCCACCTCTACGACCTGATTCCCATGCCCTTCACCGACGAGGCCGTGCGCCACATCGCCGGGCGCATCCGCGAAGTGCAGGACGCCCTCGGCCGCCGTATCGCGGTGGAGAACATCTCCTACTACGCCGCGCCCTACCAGGCGCTGAGCGAAATCGACTTCCTCCGCGCCGTGCTCGGCGAGGCCGACTGCGACCTGCTGCTGGACGTCAACAACCTCTACGTCAATGCCCACAACCACGGCTACGACGCCGCCGATTTCCTGGCCCGCGTGCCGGCCGAGCGCGTCGTCTGCCTGCATGTCGCCGGGCACTACGACGAAGCGCCGGACCTGAAGATCGATACCCATGGCGCCGAGGTGAAGGACGACGTCTGGAGCCTGCTGGCCAGCGCCTACCAGTACCTGGGCACGGTGCCGACCCTGCTCGAGCGTGATTTCAACCTGCCGCCGCTGGCCGAACTGCTCGGCGAAGTGAACACCATCCGCCGCCTGCAAGCCGCCGCGCGCCGGCCGGAGGTGCGCCATGGCTGAGACCCTGCGCGACCAGCAACTGCGCATGACCCGCTACATCCGTGACCCGCAGGCCAACGAGCCGCCGCCCGGCATCGAGGCGCGGCGCCTGGCGGTGTACCGGCAATTGTTCTTCGGCAACCTGCAGTCGCTACTCGCCGGCAACTTCCCGGTGCTGCACGCCAGCCTGGCGCGCGAGCACTGGCAGGCGCTGACCGAGGACTTCTACGCGGCCTTCCGCTGCCAGACGCCGCTGTTCACCGAGGTTGCCGGCGAGTTCGTCGAATATCTGGAGGGGCGCACCGATCAGCCCGGCTGGGTGGCGGAACTGGCGCACTACGAGTTCATCGAGACGGCGCTGCTGCTCAGCGACAACGCCGAGCCACCCCATGATCCGCACGGTGACCTGCTCGACGGCGTGCCGCTGCTTTCCAGCCTTGCCGTGCCGCTGGCCTACGCCTGGCCGGTCAGCCATATCGGCCCCGAGCACCTCCCGTCGCAGGCGCCGGCCGAGCCGACATTGCTGCTGGCGCGCCGGGATACCGACCTGAAGGTGTACTTCTCGCGTCTGGCACCGCTGGCCCATGCGCTGCTGGTGTCGCTGCAACAGTGGCAGCTCACCGGGCGCCAACACCTCACGGCGCTGGCGGAAATTGCCGGCGTCGAAGCGGCCGCCATCGAAGCGCAGGGCATCGCCCTGCTGCGCAGCCTGAAAGAACAGGGCGTGGTGCTCGGCACCCGCCCCAACTGCACCACCCCCCGTCGTCCCCTCTTGCACCGCCCCTGAAGGAGAAGCGCCATGACCGACACCCTCGCAACCGTGATCTACACCGCCCACACCCACACCACCGGCGGCCGCGACGGCCGCGGCCAGACCGCCGACGGCGAGCTGGACCTGCCCCTGAGCCCGCCCGGTTCGGGCCGCCCCGGCACGAACCCCGAGCAGCTGTTCGCCATCGGCTGGTCCGCCTGCTTCATCGGCGCCCTGCGTCGCACCGGGCAGAAACTGAACCTGCGCCTGCCGGCCGACGTGGCGGTGAGCGCCGACGTGTCCCTGGGCAACACCGCCGACGGCGGCTTCGCCCTGGCCGCCCAACTCACCGTGCACCTGCCGGGGCTGGCCGCCGAGGACAAGGCGAAACTGGTGGAAGAAGCGCACCAGATCTGCCCGTACTCCAAAGCTACCCGCGGCAATATCGAGGTAGGGTTCGTCATTCCCTGATCGATCCCTTCTCACCGCGCAGCCCGTGCACCTTCATCGGTGCGCGGGTTTTTTTTGTGTCTCATCGGCGCGCGAGGTGCTTCCCTGTAGGAGCGGGCCATGCCCGCGATCGCGCCCATGGGGCGCTCCTGCAGGTTGGCGCCGGTATTCCCGACCGCGTAGGCGCGGACTTTGTCCGCGATGCTTTTGCTTCGGGCTGGGAGTTTTTGCGCCGCCTCGGTTTGCGCGTAGGCTTCATGTTTCGCCCCCTCGGGCGAGTTACTTTTCCAAACGCCGAAAAATAACCAAAAGGCTTGCCCCGGACATCCGGTTTTTCGCTTGGGGCGAAAAATGCCCTCGTTGAACCGCAGTTTCAGGGGCCCGCCGCGAAGGGCCATCCCTGGCCCATCGCGGCTCTCGCGACATCCATGTCGCTCAACCCCTGAAACTCCGCTTCAACGAGGCCTCCTGAACGGGGCATTCGGAGCATGCGGATGCTCTTCTGGACGTCTTGAGTAGCCAAAGCCAAAGCCAAAGCCAAAGCCAAAGCTAGGGCTGCACGTAGGGCGAATAACCCGGAACGGGTTATCCGCCGATACCTCGACGGCGGATAACGCTGGCGCGTTATGCGCCCTACGATCGCTGCGGCGGTGTCCGGACTGGCATGAAACCCCGAGGGTAATTCGCACCTTGTAGGAGCGGGCCATGCCCGCGAACGGCGGACGAAGTCCGCGTTCAACCTCCTGCACCGACTTCCCGCAGACAAACAAAAACGCCCTCTCCACAGGGAGAGGGCGTTGCGGGTCTAGCAGACGAATGGCCAGCCGATCAGGCGCTCCGCGAAGCCCCCTGGACTCGCCGCACCACTCCATCCAGGCTCAACGCCCCGGCCCCCTTGAGTGCCAGCGGCAGCAGCGCCACCAGGTAGATCAGCGGCAGCTTGTAGTTGCCAAAACCATGGTCGGTGATCGAGTAGCCCTGGGCCAGTTCCGCCAGGCTCGACCACTGTGCCGGCCAGTGCACCGCGGCAATCGCGACGAGGGTCACGACGATCAGCGAGGCCGAGGCGAAGCGGGTGGCCAGGCCGAGCAGGAGCAATACCGGCGCGATCAGTTCGGCCCACATCGACACCTGCCAGTCGAAGCCGGCGGAGAAGTGGTTGAAGGGGAAAGGGAAGTTGGCGTGGATCTGTTCGAACCAGTTGTCACCGTGCCATTTCTCCAGGCCCGACTCGAAGAATTCCCAGGCCAGGAACAGCCGCAGCGGGATGTCCCAGCCCCAGGCGGCGAGGCGGTCGAGTTGGGCGAAAACGGTCTTGATCGGGTTCAGGGTCAGCAGGGTCATGGCACACCTCGAAGGCGGAGTCGTGGGCAGGGGATCAGCGGCCGGGCGCAGGTCAGGCCCGGTCGTGGCAGGCATAGGAGTCAGGCGTTCGGCAGGGCGGGACGGGCGCCACGGCGCAGGCGCACCGCCAGCTTGGCGAGGAGCTTGAAGGCGATGGCGCTGAAGATCAGGCCGAAGCCCAGTGGGTACCAGGAGCCCAGCGGCAGGCGCTTGTAGAAGGACAGCAGGAACACCAGGGCGATGACCCAGGTGCCGGTGCTGTGCAGGCGCTTCCAGGTGCGGGCGCCGAGCCGCTTCACCGCGTAGGGGAACGAGGTGAGGGTCAGCAGGATGATGAACAGGTAGCCGACCGAGCCGGGGATGTTCGCGGCGGCGCTGCGGCCGTGCCAGAAGGTCTCGGGGAAGAACTTTACGTAGAAGACGATCAGCACGGCGTGCACGGCGTGGGAGAAGGCAAAGGCCAGGCCGAGAAAGCGCCGCTCGCGCAGCAGGCCGCGGGTGAAGTCGCCCGGCAGCAGCGACGCCAGGGACGAGGCGAGAAAGGTGGCGAGGAACAGCGCGAAGGAGGTGCGGGCGGTGACGCGGATGGCGCTGCGCAGCGCTTCCACCCACTGCGGCTGGGACCACAGGGCCAGGACGGTGACGATCAGCACCAGCAGCGACAGCAGGCAAAACAGGCGCCAGCCATGCAGGCGGGCGGGGTTGGCGGGACGGTTCATGGCGGGCTCCTTGGAGGAACGCGGCGGGCGGGGTGCCGCCGCTGTTCGTGGAGCCATCCTGGGGGCAGGGCTTATCCCGGATGTGTCCGGGGACAGGCGTCTTGTATCGCTCTGTACAAACCGCTCACGGCGCCGGGCGCAACTGCAGCTGCGCGCAGAGCCCGCCGCTGGCGCGGTTGGACAGGGTCAACGTGCCGCCCAGCGCCTGGCTCAGTTGCTGGACGATGGCCAGGCCCAGGCCGGTGCCGCCGGTGCTGCGGTTGCGCGAACTTTCCACCCGGTAGAAAGGTTTTACCACTTCGGCGAGCTCGTCCTCGGGGATGCCCGGGCCGTCGTCCAACACACGCACATACACCGTACCCTGGGTGTCGCGCTCGACCTCCACCTGGGCGGAGCCACCGAACTTCAGGGCGTTGTCCACCAGGTTGGTGAGCACCCGGCGCAGGGCATGGGGGCGGGTTTCCAGCACCGCGTGGCTGCTGCCCAGCAGTTCCACGGCCTGGCCGCTGTCCTGGTAGTCCAGCACCAGGCTGTCGAGGAAGGCGTCGAGGTTGACCTTCACCGCCGCCTCGCTGGCGCCGTCCATGCTGCGCGCGTAGGCGACGCCCTCGCGGACCAGGTGCTGCATTTCCTCCAGGTCGCTCCACAGGCGCTCGCGCTCGGGGGAGTCGTCCATCTGCTCGACGCGCAGCTTCATCCGTGTGATGGGCGTCTGCAGGTCGTGGGAGATGGCAGCGAGCAGTTGCATGCGCTCCTTGAGGTAGCTGCCGATGCGGCCCTGCAGTGCGTTGAAGGCGCGGGCGGCGTAGGCGACTTCGCTGGGGCCGCGCTCGTCCAGTTCCGGCGCCGGGGCGTCGGGGTCGAGGTCGTCCACCGCCTGCGCCAGCTGGGTGAGCGGGCGGATGGCCAGGCGCACGGCGATCCAGGTGCAGAACAGCAACAGCGCCAGCTGGACCAGCAGCACCCACGGCAGCCATTGCGCCACAGGCACGCCCTTGGGCGTCACGTCGATGGTCAGCGGGCTGCCGTCCTTGAGCGTCAGGTGCACCTGGAAGTGCGGGATGGCGCCGGGGATGTTCTCGAAGCGCAGCGGGTAGCGCGGCCCGACGACGTCGGCAATGGACTGGGCGGCCATTGGCGCCTGCGCCATGTTCATCGGCTCGCCCGGCTGGCCTTCGCTGAGCAGGTAGCGGTAGTTGGGGCGCTGCACCATCGGCAGCCACGCCTGGCGCTCGTCCCGGGGCAGGCGGTCGAGCAGGGCGACGGCGGTGCTGACGTCGGTCTCCAGGTTGCCCAGCATCATGTTGCGCGCGCTCTGGTAGCGCTCGTAGAACTGCGAGCAGAACGACAGGCTGTAGGCGAACACCAGCCCGGCGAGGAAGATCAGCGCCAGGCGCGCGGCCAGCGTGCGTGGCCAGTGCAGGAGGGATTTCATTCGTTCGGCTCGAGCAGTTCGACGGCCAGGGCGAAGACGTAGCCTTCGCTGCGCACCGTCTTGATGTAGGCCGGCTCGCGGGCGTCATCCAGCAGGCGCTGGCGCAGGCGGCTGACCAGCAGGTCGATGGAGCGGTCGAAGATGTCCGCCTCGCGACCCTGGGTGAGGTTCAGCAACTGTTCGCGGCTGAGCACGCGCTGCGGGTGATCGACGAACACGCGCAACAGGCGGTACTCGGCGCCGCTGAGGGCGACCAGGGTGCCGTCTTCGTCGAGCAGGTGGCGCGCGGTGGTGTCCAGCTTCCAGCGGCCGAAGCCGATCAGCCGGCTCGCCTCGCTGACCTGCAGGTTCGGCGGCAGCATGCGGGTGCGGCGCAGCACGGCGTTGATCCGCGCCAGCAGCTCGCGGGCGGAGAAGGGCTTGGTGAGGTAGTCGTCGGCGCCCATTTCCAGGCCGATGATGCGGTCGGTCTCGTCGTTGCGCGCGGTGAGCATCAGCACCGGGGTGGACTTGTGCTTGCCCACGCGCAGCTCGCGGCACAGCTTCAGGCCATCGTCGCCGGGCATCATGATGTCGAGGACGATCAGGTCCACCGCGTTGGCGTCGAGAAAGGCGCGCATCTGCCGGCCGTCCGCCGCCAGGCTCACGCGCAGGCCGTTCTTCTTCAGGTAGTTGCCGACCAGCTCGCGGATCTCGCGGTCGTCGTCGACGATCAGTACGTGATCGACATGGTCCATGCCGGTGCCTCGTTCGTAGTGGGTTGAGGCGAGTGTATAGCGCAGCGCCGTGCTTGCCTGCCGTGCTTTGTATTCCACTGTATCCAACCCCGCCGGCGATACCCGGCGCGGCAAACCCAGGGCCTGCGCGACACAAGCCCGATACCTCCTGAACGTGAAATGGGCACCAACGGCAAGGCACACAGCCCCCCGCCGATCAAACCCGACACAGGACAGGAGAACCACCATGAAATCCGCTCACATCGCCCAAGCTTGCCTCTTCGCTGCCATCGCCGCCTTTGCCAGCGTCGGCGCCCAGGCTGCCGACACCCCGCCCGCCGAGCAGTACCACTACGGACAGAAACTGGACGTGAAGCGCGTCCTGGCCATCCACGAAGAGAACGCCTCGCCGTTCGACTGCGGCATCGTCAACGCCCGCATGGACTACCTGGATTCCCACGGCCAGCCGCACAGCCTGGCCTATCGCAAGTTCGCCACCAACTGCAACGAAGGCGGCTGATTCCCCTGGGCCGCGGCCACGGAACGGCCGCGACGTTTTTTCCCTGGCGCTTAACCATCGCGACTCCCGGGCCGACGGCCCATCGAGGTGCCCATGTTGCTCATCGCCTTTCTCGGCGGGGCGCTGACCTTGCTCAGCCCCTGCATCCTTCCCGTCCTGCCGTTGTTGCTGCAGCGCGCCGGCGGCCCGGCGTGGTCGCCCTGGTTCACGCTGCTCGGCCTGGCCAGCGGCTTCGCCGTGCTGGCGAGCCTGGCGACCGTCTCCAGCAACTGGGTGATCGCCGCCAGCGAATGGGGCCGCTACGTCGCCCTCGTGTTGCTCGCGGTGTCCGCGCTGGCGCTGCTGTGGCCGCGCTTCAGCGACGTAATGGCCAAGCCCTGGGCGTGGCTCGGTGATCGCCTGCACGGTGAGTCCCGGCGCTTGCCGCCGACTGTTTCCGCGTGGGTACTGGGCTTCGCTGCCGGCCTGCTGTGGGCGCCGTGCGCCGGGCCGGTGCTGGGGCTGATTCTCTCCGGCGCCATGCTGCAAGGCCCGAGTGCGCAGACCAGCCTGCTGCTGTTCGCCTACGGCCTGGGCAGCGCGACGGTGCTGGGTGTGGTGCTCTTCGCCGGCCGCCGGCTGATGCAGCACGTGCGCCCGCGCATGGCGGTCATCGAGGGGCTGCGCCGCGCTACCGGCCTGCTCGCCCTGCTGGCCGTCGTCGGCATCGCCAGCGGTGCCAGCGCACAACTGGCCGCCGGCCGCTCATCCACGCTGGTGAACAGCCTGGAGCGCAAGGTCATCGACGGGGTGCCCGCGCTGATCAGCCAACTGATGCCCGGCGACATGGCACACGGCGCCGAGCGCCTGCCCGACCTCGGCCCGGCGCCCGAGCTGCAAGGCGCGGTGGAGTGGATCAACAGCCCCGAACTGAACCTGCGCGAGCTGCGCGGCAAGGTCGTGCTGGTCGACTTCTGGACCTACGACTGCATCAACTGCCAGCACAGCCTGCCGTACGTGAACGCCTGGGCGAAGAAGTACGCGGACCAGGGCCTGGTGGTGATCGGCATACACACCCCGGAGTACCCCTACGAACGCGTGCCGGCCAATGTCCGCGAAGCGGTGAAGCGACACGACATCCACTACCCCGTGGCGCTGGACAACCAGTACCGCCTCTGGAATGCCTTCGCCAACCAGTACTGGCCGGCGCACTACTTCATCGACGCCCAAGGGCGGATTCGCCACCTGTCCATCGGCGAGGGTGGGTATGAGGAGCAGGAGCAGGTGATCCAGGCGTTGTTGAAGGAGAGGGATCAGGGAAAGGCAGGGGTTTGAACGAGGGAAAAAAGCCAATCCCGTGACGCTCGATGAAATTGTCCGGCTTCAGGGATGAAGCCGGTTCGGTTTAAATTCAGACCGAATTCAGGCTATAGTGCTCGGGCCGAGGGCATCCCAAGCGGATGTCCTTCATTACCGGAGGAATGTCTCATGCGCGTCGAGACTATCAGTTACCTGAAGCGTCACGCTGCCGACCTGGATCTGACCGAGCCCATGGTTGTCACCCAGAATGGCGTGCCAGCCTATGTTGTCGAGTCCTACGCCGAGCGTCAGCAGCGCGACGAGGCGATTGCCCTGGTCAAGCTGTTGGCCATGGGCTCTCGGCAATATGCAGAGGGCAAACACAGTTCAGCTGACGACCTCAAGGCCCGGCTTGCCAAAAGATTCTCGCCGTCTGATTGAGGATCGAGCGTGTCCAGGTTGGTCGTCCGATTTACCCACACCGCAGAACAGAGCATCCAGGACCAGGTTCATCACCTGGTTCCGTTCCTGGGGCAGCAGAATGCCCTGGATTCGCTCCTTGAACTGATCGTCGAGATCGAAGAGAAGCTGCCGCGAGCGCCGGCAGGATATCCTGTCAGCGAGCAAGCGAGCCTGCTGGGCGTATTGCACTTCCGCGAGTTCAACACGGGGCCGTACCGCGTGTTCTATGAGGTGCATGAACACCTGAGCGAAATCGCCGTCATTCTGGTGCTGCGGCAGAAGCAGAGTGTGCAGCAGCAACTGATTCGTTACTGCCTTGTCGGGCCTTTTGAATAGAGCTTCATCCCGCCACCCGATTCCGCCCCTGCCTCTTCGCCTCGTACAACGCCGCATCCGCCCGCCCCACCAGCGCGTCGGCGGCGCTTTCCTGCCCAGGCACCATTGCCGCCACACCGATGCTCACGCTCACCCGCCCCAGCGGCGAGAACTCATGGGGCAGGGCGAGGGCCTCCACCGCCTGCAGCAGCTTGTTCGCCATGCCTTGCACGCCGGCGAGGTCGGTCGTCGGCGCGAGGAAGACGAACTCCTCGCCGCCATAACGCGCCACCAGGTCGGTGGAGCGGTTCACCGTGGCCGCCAGCGTCTGGGCGATCCGCCGCAGGCAGGCGTCGCCCGCCGGGTGGCCATAGTGATCGTTGTAGCGCTTGAACCAGTCCACATCGACCACCGCCAGGGCCAGCCACTCGCCCGAGCGGCGCGCACGGCCCCATTCCTGCTCCAGCACGCCGTCGAAGCGGCGGCGGTTGGCGATGCCGGTCAACGCGTCGGTCAGGCTCATGGCGTGCAACTGGCTGTTCAGCTCGCGCAGCTCGTCGGTGCGCTCGGCCACGCGCAGCTCCAGCTCGTGCTCGGAGGTGCGCAAGTTGTCCACCAACTGCTGCTGGGTGCGGATCAACTCCTCCTGCACCCGCGCCTTTTCCCGACGCATCACGTTGAAGCGGTCGGCGAGGGCGAAGGCCAACACGATCATTTCCATCGCCGAGCCCAGTTGCAGGCCATCCACGGTGAACAGGTTGGTCGGCACCAGACCCATGGCCCGTAGCGACGTCATCGCCCCGCCGAGCATCAGCAACGCAAAGGCCGCGAGAAAGAAGAACGCGCTGCGCTGGCGCTTGAATACGCTGGCCACGGCGCCCGCCAGCAGGATGACCGCCGTGGCGAAGTTCAGCAGGATGCCGGCGCGGGACACGTACGGCAGGAAGAACGCATAGGCGACGAGGCTGAGCAGATACAGCACGATCATCCCGCGCAGCACCCAATCCAGGCGCGGCAGGATGCGTTCGAACTGCATCATCCTCCGCGCGAACAACAGCAGCGCCGCCAGTGCCAGCGACACGCCCGAGTAGTAGACGATGTTGGCGTTGAGCGGCACGCCGAGGATCGACCAGTCCGGCGCCAGGCCATTCTTGATTGCCAGCGCCGAGGCGGTGCAACTGACGAAGACCACGTAGAGCAGGTAGATCGGATCGCGCAGCGCGAACAGCAGCATCAGGTTGAACAGGATCATCGCCATGGCGATGCCGAAGTACCACGCCTTGCCCGTGTAATCGTCGCGCTCGTAGGCGTGGAACGCCTCCACCGGCCACAACTGCAGCGGCACCAGCAAACCGATGCTCGACGCCACCCGCAGGTACACCACCTGCTCCGAATGCGCCGGCAGGTCCAGCGGAAAGACGAAATTGCGATTCGGGTAGACCTTGCTCGACTGCGGCACATCGCTGCCGGTGTTGATGGTCCGGTACGAGCCGTCCGCCTGGGTGATGTTCGCCTGCACATGGGATACCCGCGGGTTCTCCACCACCAGCAAACGCTGCAACGGCGCGTCGCTCGGGTTGCTCAGCTGCACCTTCAGCCAGAACGCCGAACGGGTGAACCCCATCGCCAGCGAACTGCCCGGCGGCTGGCCGCCTTCGAAGCGCGCCTGCTGCTCCGGGGACAGCACGTCTGTCAGCGTCAGAGCGCGGCTCGGGTCTTCGAGGACTGAAACGTACGTGGTGAGCGTCAGCGGTTGGGTGGTCACGCTGGTGGCATCGACCACCAAGTCGGCCCAGGCGGGGCGGATCAACAACAGGAAAGCTGCGAGCAGGAGCCAGGACAGGGATTGCCGGTGCAGGGCGGGAGCGGGCATGCGGCGAGTCCGAGATGTGAGGAGATGGAGATTCTACAAGACGGGATTTGGCAGCACCAAAAACGCAAAAGCCCCCGGCAACTTACGCTGCTGGGGGCTTTTGCTTGGATTCTGGAGCGGGCGAAGGGAATCGAACCCTCGAAGATGTAGTGTTAGAGCATCCCAGTGAGTATCGTTAGGGGGAATGCAGCCGCCTGCCATGTTCATTTAATGCCATTGTGTCCCCTCTATTTCGACACTTTTTCGACACAGAATCCCGGCCCAACTCGTCTATTTGAGTACCAAAATGGGGTGCGCCCGTTCCCTAGGGTGGCCAGGGAAGCTTGAAAAGCAAATATTGCTATTGGCTGCAGCGCTAGGTCTGGTTGGGCCGTATACGCTTTCCATACTGAAGAAAACAGATTTTTTATCGTTCTCCGCGAACCCACTAAATCCATTCTGAATAAGATTGGTAACTGTGGCCTCTTCTCGTTCTGTTCCTAAATAGCATAAGTCTTGGCACATTTGAGCGAGTTGAAGAGCTGTAGGTCTTTTCTCGGCCTCGTAGGCTAAGCAACTATCTACAATTCTTTGCAGTTCTTCGGACAGCGGTTTGAATTGGGGGTTGGAGGTCATAAATGCCGGCCACGGTTTTCGATCCTTGGTCTTAACATTAACCGCCGCATCTAGGTATAAACCAAAAGGGTGTTCGCCAGTTAATAGAAGGAACATCATTGCGCCAAGGGACCAAATGTCTACTGGTTTTTCAGTCCGATCACCTGCCTTTCTGAACATCATTTCAGGAGCCATAAATGGAAGGGCTCCTTTAATTGTTCCTGATGTTGAGTTGGTGAAGTCCCCCTTTCTATGTGCGTCCTCGAAAACTTCTTCAGTTAAGGTGGCGATACCAAAATCTGTGATCTTTAATTCGTATAAATTCACGCCGTGGGAGGTGATGATATTGCTTGGTTTTAAGTCTCTATGAATTACACCTGCTCTATGCGATGCCAGTATGCCTTTAGCTAGGTGATGAAGAACGTGTGCTGCTAAGTGGGGGTCAAGGAATCCAAATTTCTTTAACTTCGCGTCAAGGGTTTCCCCTTCAACAAACTCTTCAATCAAGAAGAATTGCTCGTCTTCTTCGATGTAGTCTAATGTCTTTGCAACATTGTGATTGTTGATTTTTGCCGCAATAATAGCGCTGTTCTTGAATCGTTTTTCGGCTTGCCCGGCTTGTGGAGTTTTTAGCGCGACGTGCATTCCTAGTAGCTTATCGTTTGCGAGATATACATCTTGCATGCCGCCACTGCCGATATGTTTTATTACTTGGTATCTATTAGATATCAGAAGGTCTTTTTTCATTATGGCATTACCTCCGGATTAGACACGTCGAAAGTTATAAATCTTCTGCTAGATCCTGTGCCGAATGTCAGGACGCAGCAGTGAGGCAGAGCTTCACCATTTGCGATATTTCTATTGTTGGCGGTGACTTGTCCGGATTGGGATTTGACTATGAATTGATAGCCGTCATAGTTAATACTTATTTCCCCGAGTGATGCGATTTTTACGTTGACGTTAGTCGAGTCTTTATTCAGTTCGTACGTGGCTCCGTTTGCAACTAACAGTGCTCGATGCTTATTGTGAAGCAAGTGACGATTTAGAGTTTTCTCTATTTCGCTAATGTGGGGGCGCTTTTGTGTGTCATGGCTGAGGCAATCTTCAAGTAAACCTATAATGTCGGAAGGTATTCCTTTGAGATATTCATTCAGCTCTCCCGGTTCTATTTTTCCCGGCGGGTAAGCTGTGAGCGTTGCCGGGATTCGCTTATCCTTTTTCAGCGCAAGCGCGGTTATTGCGAAGGCGTATACATCAATCGAGTTATCGAAGCTGACATCACTCTTTTTCCACAATTCCGGAGCCATAAAAATAGGGGTGCCAATGGCGTTAACTGTAGCTGCGTCCTCGCCATGCCTCCGGGAAAGTCCGAAGTCGAGAATCTTCAGATTTCCACTGGAGTCAATTTTTATGTTGGAAGGTTTGATGTCTCGGTGGATAATTCCCGAAGCATGTATGGCTGAGAGTCCGCAAGCTATTTGCCAAAGTGTTTTCAAATATTCATTGTCTAAGCTTTGGCAGCCGGGTGTGAGAGTGTCTCCATCGATAAATTCTAGAATTAGTGCCTGGTTTGTGTTTCCGTCTTCTTTTATCTCAATTATGTCGTAAAGCTGAACAACGTGCCTTGAGCGAATTTGAAGAAGGGCTTTTTGCTCATCTAGCAGTCGACGGGCCTCTTCGCCCTTTTTTAGGACTTTGAGGATGACTTCTCTGTTGAGGTGGGTGTCGGTGCATTTATATATTTCACCCATTCCGCCGGCAGTCAAAGGGGCGGATAGTTCATATCTACTTGGAAGAATCATCAGCACTATCCTTATGCTCTATATCCATTTCAATTACGATTTGAAGATCTTCATCTTTTGGTGCTTCAACTTTTGGAAGCTTTGTCTTCTTTTTTGCCTTGCTTTTTCTGTTCTTGTTTGGGCTAGGTCTTTGGTCGTTGTCAGGCGGAGTTTTAGCTTCCGGTTCGTTACCAATTTCGACTGGCAATGCTGGCGTAGAGCTAGGCGCCGGTGGTTGTCTTTCTATAGGACGGAGTTCATTTGGTGAATGATTTCTCACCTCATCTTTGATCCAAGCAATGTGAAGTTCACTGAATGGGTCAAGGATTTGAATGGAGGATTCATCTTTTGTGATGAGTTCTTTTGCATCTTGTAGAGAAACGACTGCGCCAGAAGCATTGTCAGGAGCACCTAGCCAGCGAGCGAGAGTCCCCAGTCGCTGAGCAGCTTGATAGATATCCGCAGAGTTTATGAAGATTGAAGAAAACATGCTCTCTTCAGGGAAATGAATGCCATCAGTCGTCAAGAGGAAGCGGTTATAGGTGTTATTAATGAAGCTAATGTGAGGCCGTATTCCTGGGCCCATTCCCATGAACTGAAGTAGCTCTCGGCCATGACCACCTACTGCTTCTGCTAAAGAATCATCTGTCGTCAGTCTGCGTAGTTGTCTAGGTGACTCAATCGTCTCGGCATAAATTCGGCTATCTCCGACATTAACCGAAAATGTTCCATGTTTTTCTGTTATTAGTAATGCTGAAAGAGTTGCGCCGCCGGCTCCACCGGAAAAATCGTAAACACAGTCGTTAGAGTCTATGGTCGACTGCCGCAACCTTTCCATTTCTGGGCGGTGCCGGTATTTTATTAGCGAATTGAAGAAGGAGGCTATTGCTCTAGTAGCACACTCTGCTCCATCCTTCATTCCACCCATTCCATCCGAAATGGCAATCGCTAAAAAGCCACCGTCATTTTTTTCGTTCCCGCTAACTTTTAAGCAGGCAACGCGGTCTTGGTTCTGTGATCTCTTTAAACCAATGTCCGTAAATAGTGCGATGTTTTTTCTTGCTGTCAGTCCACTGCTCTTGTCCGGGACATCTCTAGACAGCCACTTAATTAATGTACTATTCAACATATCAATGGCTTCGATGAAAGTGGGCGAAATTTAGATGGTCGTGCTGAGTTAAGCAGAGGGGCAAAGGGTTTTTAAGTGATTCGTGGTAGCTAGGCATTTAATTACACTCCTTGTGCTTAATTCCCTTTTTTGACGTACCAACGCAGTGCCACTGTCCGTGTTAGCTCTATCCCGCGCCGGGTACGGCTAATTTGGCATCTGCTTCCTCGTAGCCAGGGGCTATCTGACCTCGAGCCGGATCTACGTCACCTTTCAGAAGCCATAGCTCGTATTGAGGAAACACTCGTAACAGCTCTTCCAAGTCTTCTATGCGGGCTTTGACCTTGCGGTTAGTCGCGACGGTCTGCCAGCGCTGTCGCTCTGTAATAGCGGTGGTTTCGGCCAGTTTTGTCGCACCGATAAACCTTACAAGGGTTCTAACCCGCTCTTCTATCATTCCAAAACGCTCTAAGAGATAATAAATAATTTATTGATGAATTATTTATCAGTGCTAGGATTGGCCTGTGATAAATAATTTATTAGAGCTTCTCGTCCTAATGGAATGAATAGTGACGGAACGAGCATGGAACTGGAAGAGCTGTCTCCCAATGCCCTGGTAGGGCCGCAACAGGACGTAGAGCCCATCGAGAAGTGGGCGGAACGCAACGGCGTCACCTTCGGCACGGCCCGCGCTTGGGTGTACCGGGGCGTCCTGCCCTCGGTGAAGCTCGGCAAGCTTCGCATGGTGAATAGCGCGCTGCTTCGTACGTGGCTGCTGGAACAGGAGTGGACGGCATGAAGGCTGAGATTCGTGCCGAGTTTCTGCGGACGCTGACTCTTTTTTGCTGCTCTGATTTGCAGCTCGGCACTTGGGCGCGGGATCACAACGCCAGTTGCTATGGCCGTCTGCTGGGATTTATCGACGCTCTCGAAATGGCTGGGGAGATCGGATACGACGAGTTCTCCCGCATGGAAGCCCTCGTTTTTAACGTGATCGGATACAGCGGCCGTCCATTCCCCAGCGCTCTCAATGCTGGTCCTGTGATGCCGTCTTGGGAGGCGTTCAAACGCTGCCAGAAAGCAGGGGAGGCGATAGCTGATGATTCCCTCGAACCGCCCGCACCAACCGCACGCCCCGGACTGCGACTGCTCTGTCTGTTGGTCCCGTCGCGAACTGGCGAAGCCCGTAGTCTTCCAGTCCACACCCTGCACCGAGTGCCGCCCTACGCGAGTCTTCACGGTCGTTACCACGATGGCGCTGGTCGCGGGAGTGTGGCGCTCGATCCACTCGACGTACCGGGTGGAACCGGGTTTTACCTGCGCGAAACACATGCCCGCGCTCCGTCCGCCGAAGTACTGGCACGTTGTGTACGACAGCGGCAAACCGACTCCCTTCGTGCCGATCCGCGAGCCCTTCGAGTTGGAGGCCTGAGCCATGCACACTGACGCCGCCTTTAGCCTTACCTTGCTGTTCGCTCTCCTCACCTGTGTGGGCTTTCCGCTGATGTGCGTGGCCCACGAAATTTCGAAGTGGGCCGACCGCAACAACTGCACTCAGGCCAAACCGGTCCAGGGCCGCCGCACCGGCTTGTCCGAACGCGCTTTTCCGTTCGGACAAACGGAGCGCCGGGCGAAGCGCACCCTTGACCGTCCCCCGCCCTGAATAGCCTCCGCTCGGGAGTAAGGGGCAGCACCACCGCCCCGCGCTCCTGAGCCCTCGGCGGCGAGAGCGGGATGACAAGGGCAGCGCCCTTGGTGTTTCCAATCTCGCCACCCGCACCCAAGCAAAACCCAGGCACCACCACACCCGCTGAAAGACGGCCACCAACGCGCCCAATTTGCAGCAGCGGGCCAACTCATGCCCAAAAAAGGCAAAGGAGCTTCAGATGAACATGTTTGCAACCACCGGCGGAATCGTTGAACTGTGGGTCACCCAGACCGACACCTTCACCTCCAAAACCTCCGGCGAAATCTTCGCCAGTGTCCAGGCGATTTCGCCGATACCCGAAGGCGCACGTGGCAATGCCCGTGGCTTCGAAATCACCCAGTACGACATCGAGCCGACCCTGCTCGACGGCATCGTCTTCGAAGGCTCCCCGGTGCTGTGCAAGTTCGCCACCGTGGTCCGCCCGACCAAAGACCGCTTCGGCAACACCAAGAACACCCAGGTGCTGACCGAACTGCTCGCCACCGGCAAAGACGCTGCCGCGCCGGCTCCCGCCCGCCCGGCTGCTCCCCAGCAAACCCAGCGCCCCTCCCAGCCCGCCGCCGAGAAACCCGGCGACTCGGCCAAGAGCTAATTCGGGAGCGCTGCCATGACTAAGTACCTCTCCCTGTTCGCTGTGGGCCTTGCCACTGGCTACCTGTGGGGCTGGGTCGATGGCGTGGCGCGCTTCCTATGAATTTCCTCGCCTGTGACGGCAGCTGGGCGGTCAGCGCCGATGGTTCCGCCATCTGCACCGGCACCCTGCACGTAGTCACCAGCGAGGAAATGCAGAGCGAGTTCGGCTCTGCACTCACCTGGGATCAGGTCGCGGAACTGCGTGGCGAAGTCCTCACGCTGTTCTGCATCGCCTTCGGCTTCCTGGTCCTGAAACGACTGCTCAAGTAGCGAGGTAGTACCCATGAAACAGCTCAAGACCCACCTGCAGAACCGCGCCGCCGGCTACGGCCGTCGCGCCCGCCAAGCCGTGGTTGGCATCGCCGCTGTCGGCTCCACCCTGGCGGCCACCGCCTATGCCGCTGTCCCGGCAGAAGCCACCGGCGCCCTGACCACTGCCGGCGACGACACCAACACCATCGGTTGGGCCGTCTTCGCCGTGCTGGTTGCCGCCGCGGCGTTCAAGTACATGCGCCGCGCCCTGTAAGCCCACCCGGCCTAACAGCCGAAGCACCGAACCCCGCTCCGGCGGGGTTCTTTCTTCTGGAGTCCGAACAATGTCCGTTCAATGGTTCGTCCTCATCGTCTCCACCGTGGCCTTCGCCGTGGTCCTGTTCGGGCGGGTCTGACCATGGGCCGTTTCCTGATCCTGCTGCTTGCCGCCCTGGTCGCCACGCCGACGATTGCCACCGAGCGAGTGAAGGTAGATCCCTTCATCAAGGCCGGCCCGGGCTACAGCGCCGCCAATGGCTCGATCACAGGCTACGTGCCCTCCAAGTCCAACGCCGATCTTCTGCTCGAAGCCGAGCGCAAAGGTTGGATGGGGTCTGGCACGGCGAAGACGCCTGTGACCATCAAGCCCAAGGTTACTGTTCCCGTCGGTGGGCTCTCTTCCAGGTTGAAAGCTGGCCTGAAGACAAATGCTGGTCAGCTTGTTCTTGGGGCGGCTGTTTCCGGCGCTGTCGCCGCTGTGGGCTGGGTCATGTCGGACGACAACACCAAGATTCAGAAAAAAGAGGTAATGCCTGTCGATACGGTCGCCGACAAGAACCAGTATCAATGGCTGGTCCTTCTGGAACTAATGGCACCGCTGGCACCTTTCCATCTCCGCAAGCGTATTGCGCGTATCGCGATACCGTAATTAATTACAACCAGAACGGTCCGGATAAGGTTGTCGTTACAAAGGTCAACGACACCCACTACACCTGTGCGGTTCTCGGCGCTCAGTTCGGTGGTGTAACCACAGACGTCTGGCGTACTGGCACTACTTGTTATGGCGGCACCGCATACAGCGGCACTCTTGCTGCCTGTGCCACGACTACCAAGGCCGATCTTTCACCAACTGATTGGGACGCCGTTGATCCATGGGTTGCTGCCCAGTCCGCCACGTGGCTTAAGGGGCTTCTGAGCGAGGTTTGCGGCGGTACGTATGGCGGTGTCAATCCTCAGTCCTGTTACGACGGTCTTCAGAAACAGAGTGCCGCCATCATTTCTGGGCCGACCTCCGTCCAGGGGCCGAAGCAAACCACCACCGGCACTTACAACCGGCCGGACGGCACCCTCGGCAACACCTCCACGACAACCAACACCACCTACAACATCCGCTACGGCGATACGTACTTCGACTACGACACCGTCACCACCACGACAACCTATCAGGACGGCCAAAAGACCGGCGAGCAAACCACCTCCGATGAAGGTGAGCCGCAGGAAAAGCCCGAGGACGAAAAGGACAAGGAGGAAGAGGAAAAGCCCGAACGCCTCGCCTCTGGCGAACCTTGCGATGTGCCGCTGTCCTGCTCGGGCGACGCCATCGACTGCGCAGTGCTGACCCAGGAAAAAGCCCTGCGCTGTGCCTACGAAAAGCAGAGTGACTACGAGAAGCACGAGGCCGACATTAAGGCCGCCGTCACCGGTGCCAAGTTCGAAATGGACGACAGCACCGAGATTCAAATCCCGTCCTTCATCAACCAGGGCACGCGCTTTCTCCCGGCGTCCTGCCCGGCTGACAAGACCTTCTCCCTCAGAACCAACGGCGGCCGCACCTTCGCCGTGACCTATGAGCCGCTGTGCGCGGCTGCCACTGACCTTGGCTACCTGATCGTCATTGCGGTCGGGGCTTTCTGCGTCCTCTACGTCGGACGCTCCCTCGGAGGTGAATGATGCAATACGCCTTTATCGTCCAGATGCTACTGATCATCGCCGTCCCCATCGTGAAGATGGTCCTGCGCGCCATCGGCTTCGCGGTCGTCAGCTACGTCGGCTTCAACCTGCTGATCGACATGGCCCGTAGTTACCTGATGTCGCAGATGGGCAATGTCGCCGTGCCGATCCAGCAGATCCTCGGCCTCGCGAAGATTGATGTGGCCATCAACATGTACCTCGCGGCCGTCACCACTCGTGCGCTCATGGCGGGCTGGCTCAAGGCACAGGACCGTCTCCGTCGGCAGGTGTGGAACCCGCCGGGCCGCGACTACATCGACGCCTAAGGGGGACCGGTCATGCTCTACATCCGCACCGGTAAGCCCGGCCACGGCAAAACCCTCAACACCATCCGCGAAGTGGACGCCAAAGCCAAAGCCGAAGGCCGCATCGTCTACTTCCACAACGTCGCCGGCCTCAAGCCCGAGAAGCTGGAGGCGGCCTGGTTCGAGTTCGAAGACCCGTTCAAATGGTACGAGCTGCCCCAGGACGCAATCATCGTGGTGGACGAGGCTCAAGGCTGGTTCGGCGCCCGCGATCCGCGCAACCGCCCGCCGGAGCACATCACCCGCTTCGAAACCATGCGCCACCAGGGCCACGAAGTGCATCTGGTGACGCAGGACCCGCGCTATATCGATGTCCACTTGCGCCGCCTGTGCAATGGGCACATCCACTACTGGCGGGTCTTCAAGAGCCAGCAACTGCTGCGCTTCGAGTCCGAGGCGGTCATCGAGGCAGTCGAGAAAAAGACCTCCTTTAAGGACGCCGACAAGACGGTCATCAAGCTCGATAAGAAGTACTTCGGGGTTTACACGAGCACCCAGGCGCAGCACCACTTCAAGTTCAAGCCGCCGAAGAAAATGATCCTGGCGTTGGCGGTGATCGTCGGCGCCGGCTTCATGGTGTATCGCGCCTTCGAGCGCTACCAGCAGGGCAGCAAGCCGGCAGAAGCGGCGGCGACCACCATCGCACCGAAGGACCAGCCCGGCATGGTCGATCAGGCCAAGTCGATGGTGGGCTCGCTGATCAGCCCCAGCGGCGGCGAAGCCCCGAAGGCGGTCACCCCCGAGCAGTACATCGAGCAGCGAAAACCCCGCATCGCGGATTTGCCAGCCTCGGCCCCGGTGTATGACCAGCTCAACACCCCGGTCAGCAAGCCGCGCATCTACTGCCTGTCCACCAGTGATCCCAAGCTGGTGGAGCGGCGACCGCCGGAGACGGTGAAGAACGGCCAGTCGTGCCAGTGCTACACGCAGCAGGCGACCAAGTTCGCGACCAGCTTCGAGTTCTGCATCAGCGTGGCGCGCAACGGCTACTTCGATCCCACCTTGCCCGACCGAGGCACCGGCCCTGACGCGCGCATGGCGCAGCCGTCACCTCCACCCCCGATCTACCCGAGCGCTCAGCCAACGGCCAGCAATGAGCCCAGCGGGCCCACGGTGACGGTCATTCCCTATGAGAAAGGCAAGTTCTTGTGGTGAGCCCGCCAGGGCCGTTTTGCGGTTTGAGCCGACGTAGGAGGCCACCCGCAAACGGCCCGGCGGGGCGCGGCCGACGACCCTGTAACACGTCGGATAACCCACTGAGCACAGTTTCGTTTCGTATCTATTTGGAGTGTTTCCAATGACCAAGCCACAGCATCAAGTTCGCGTCACCCTCAAACCCGGTGGCGAAATTTACGAGTCGCCCGAAGGGCGTTTGTTCTTCGACGACAAGCTGGCCAAGTTCACCGATCTATCCGGCGTGCGCCTGCTTCGTTGCGGGGTGGACACGGTTCGGCAGCTCTACAACGGTCTGATCCGCCCCGAGATAATGGCGATCTTTGATGAGCCGGAAGACATTGTGGAGTTCGCCGGTTACCAGTGGGCCAAGGGCAGGGTAGGGCGCGATTCCGGTTACCAGTACCGGCTACAGAACGCAGATATGGGCCTGATCCTGCTGATCAAGAATCACAACGTGAAGCTCGAAAACATCGGCCCGCACCTCAAGATTGAAGTGTCTCCGCACGCCCTGGATGGTGCCGATCCTTCGATCCTGCAAGGCGTACTGGATGACCTCGCCGCTGGTGTGCTTGCCGCCTGCGAAGTGAATCAGTGCGCCGTACACCTCGCACTCGATGTGCAGGGCTGGACGCCTTCCAGCGACCTCGTAGAGCGTATGCGTTGCCGTTCGCACCGGGTGCGCCAGATCACCGGTATCGACCGTATCGAGTTCGACGGTAACGCCTCGGTATACGGGCGTGGTGAAACCTTCATGTTCGGCTCGGCCAACGGCCTTCAGCTCTGCATCTACAACAAGACGCTCCAGGCCCGGAGCACGGACAAGCTCGACTACTGGGAAAACGTTTGGGCATCCCTCAACGGCGATCCTTTCGGCGATGGCGAGCCCGCCTATAACCCGCTGGAAACGGTGTGGCGCATCGAGTTTCGCTTCCACCACTCGGTAGTACAGCAGTTCTCCGAAGGCTCCCGGATGGCCTCTGGTGAGGTAATCGGCTGCCGTACCTACTCGGGTCTTTGCCCGCATCTGCAAGGACTGTGGGAATACGCTTGCGACAGCTTCCGCCTGTTGTTGGATAACCCCAAGTGGTTCGATCCGTTCTGGTCGCTGATCACCCTGGATACCAAGGTGCAGGTAGAGGCCGATCCGCTCATTGAGCGCACGGAATACCGCCGCTACTACAAGACCGCTCAGGGCTTTTCCGGCAAGAACTGCGAGATGTTCCTGGGACAGTTCGCCAGCCTTATTGCACGGGAGCGCGTACCACCAAAAAAAGCCCTTGAGGTCGGGAGAACGCTTCCCTTCTGGCATGTGATTGAAGATCACTACACCGCCAAGGGCTACAGCACTCGCGACCTCGAACGTCACATCATTGGGCTCATCAACGACCGGTACTTGAAGCGGGGGTACGCGATCTAATGAGCATCACCAAGCTCCCCGATGGCCGTTGGTTTGTTGATGTCGAGCCGATAAAGGGAAAGCGTTTCCGGAAGCGGTTCAAGACCAAAATGGAAGCGCAGCAGTTCGAGGCCAACGCGCGCCAGAAGTGCGCCGAGAATCCGAGTTGGACGATTAAGCCCAAGGATCGCCGCAAGCTCTCCGAGCTAGTCGAACTTTGGTATGAGCTTCACGGCCAGACCCTTGCCAATGGCAAGCGCTGTGTGGCGATTCTGCGGCTGATAGCGAAGGACCTGGGTGACCCTATAGCGGCAACTCTGGAGCCGGCCAAGTGGCCCGTGTGCGCTCCTTGCAAGTCGCTAAAGGCATGTCGGGCAAGTACGCCAACAACCGCCTTGGCTACCTCAAGTCGATGTACAACGAGCTACGACAGCTGGGGACCATCGACTACGAGAATCCCGTTGGACGCATGCGTCCGTTGAAGCTGCAGGAGAAGCCGCTGTCATACCTGACCAAGCATCAGGTTTCAGAGCTGCTGGCCGCGCTCGATGCCCGCACTACGTCGCCGCATCCGAAGATGGTCGCTCGCATCTGCCTCGCAACAGGTGCTCGATGGGGAGAAGCTCAGGCTCTGACACCGGAGCGGTTGAAAGGCAATACGGTCATCTTCGCCAACACCAAGTCTAAGCGTGTTCGCTCGGTGCCAATCTCCGAAGCCTTGGCCAAAGAGATTCGTCAGCATTGGCAGGCCCATGGTCCGTTCACCAACTGCCTCGGCGTGTTTCGCATCCTGCTGCTGTCCACGTCGATCAAGCTCCCGAGAGGGCAGGCCAGCCACGTGCTACGCCATACGTTCGCTAGTCACTTCATCATGAACGGCGGGCACATCGTGACGTTGCAGCACGTTCTGGGGCATGCATCACTTTCGATGACTATGCGGTATGCTCATCTATCGGAAGAGCATTTAAAAGATGCAGTATTGTTGAATCCACTCCTGCGTTGATTATGATGCGTCTGAAGTCTATATCGTGAAATAGTAAATCCTGTTCATGGAGCGAATGGATATGAGTGCTGAGTTTGCAAGTCTTTCTGTAATCATTCGTGCGGCTTCGCCATTAATTAAAGATATTTATAATGGTGCAAAGGGGGAGGTTAAAAAATGCCTCGAGAAATGGGGGGCGAGCTCGTTTCCCTCAAATCTGTCAGACAGTCTAGAGTATCTTGATTCGGTCAGAACTATTTGGAGTCCTGAGAAGAACGTTTCGTTGTCTGGGTTTTATTACCCTAGTAAGTTTGATATCAATGGTTGTGCGACAGAGGTGTGTAGAGTAACTGATCTTGGTAAGGGGAGTGTGGTAGTTCAAGGAATTGTTGGGCAGGGAAAGTCAGTATTTCTCAGGTATCTCGCGATCCAGGAGATATTAAGCTCTGATCGGCCAAGGATGCCTGTTTTTTTGGAGCTGAGAAGGCTGAGTAAGTCGTTTGGGTTGCTTGACGGGCTGAAGGCAGTACTATCCAGTTATGATTTAAGTGCGACGGATGAGGTTTTTAAGTATTTGGCTGAATCGGGGAAGATTGTTATTTTGCTCGATGGGTTTGATGAGCTTGATTCTGAGGTGGTTAAGGATACAGCTATAGTAATAGAAGGCTTGGTAAGGGCGTATCCTGGTTTGCAAGTAGTGGCTACGTCTAGGCCGCGAAACGAAATCCAAAAGATGAGCTGCTTTCGGGTGATGGATATATTGCCTTTGGAGAGTTCTGACTATGCTGGATTTTTGGGTAAACTTGGGGTTGATGTTGTAAAGGCTCATTCGATAGTTGAGGCTATAGAGTCCAGTCCGAGTAAGGTCTCCGAGTTGATTAGTACGCCGTTAATGCTGACTCTGGTGGTTTTTGTATACCAGTCTGAAAATCACATCCCAGCAGAGCTTCCGGAGTTTTTTGAGCGCCTCTTCTATACAGTATTCACTCGGCACGATAAATTGAAGCCGATATTTGATCGTCAGCACTATACGAAGTTGTCAGAGCGGAAGCTCCAAAGCTTATTTGAGGCGTTCTGCTTCATGAGTATGCAGTTAGGCAATGGTAGGTCTCTGAGCTCTGCTCAATTCTCGAAAGCATTTGATTTGGCGCAAGAGTATACGGATGGATCAGATTGTTATGAGGTTGATTTTCGAAACGACATAACAAAGGTTTCTTGTTTGATGCTTGAGGAAGGGTTCGGCGATGTGACTTTTCTTCATAAAAGTATTGCTGAATATCATGCTTCGGCGTTTGTTAAGAATTCGGATGATGTATTTGCAAAGCGATTTTACGAGCACGCGGCGAAAAACTGGTCTATGTGGGAGGCGGCTCTTTCTTTTTTAAAAGTTATAGATTCCTATCGATTCGCTAAGTATTTTGCTGTGGAGCAACTGATTGGTGCTATAGCGTTGGCAAGGTTGTTAGACTCTTGTGTGGATGCGGTTAGCTTTGTTCGGTCTCTTCCAGAGTCGATGGGAGGGTTGTCGGCTAATTATGAGCAGACTTTTGATCCAGTCTATTTTTCCTATGAAAGCGTGGGTGCATGGACTGCGCCTGATAACTATTATGATGAGGATTTGGTGGATGTTATAACGGATGTTATTGCTGAGATAGTTCCAGACTCTTTGTCGGTGCATGAGATTTCAGAGTTGCGTAATTCTGGCGTTCGAGTGCTGGGGGTTGATGAAGACCTTATTGAGATTGGTCTTATAGATATTTTTAAAGTGTGGGGGTTTGAAAGGGTTAAAGAGAGTGTTGCTCAGCATTTGGCTGATCTTATTGTTCGGCTGGATCAAGCAAAAGTTCTTGCCGAGAAATTAGACAAGCGTGTGTCAATCTTTGATAAGAGACTGTAGCTTCTCCACATGGGAGGGGCGAGGTAATGTTTTTCTCGACACTTTTTCGACACCTTACCGGCGTCCAAAAAGCAAAACCCCCGAAACGCTAGGCATTTCAGGGGTTCGGCAGGGTGTTCTGGAGCGGGCGAAGGGAATCGAACCCTCGTCATGAGCTTGGGAAGCTCAGGTAATGCCATTATACGACGCCCGCTTGGGGGTGCCTTTTTACCAGAAGGGCGAGGCTTAGTGAAGCCTTCTGCGGTCAGGCGTGCCGAGCGGGTGGCTGGTGTGAACAGGCTGGCGCATGGAAAACCGGGGGCGGAAGGTCTGGGGCCGGCCCCCGGTTGTGGGCGCAGGCTGCATCAGCCCACCATGGCGGCGATGGGGACGCCCTGGCTGGTGGGCAGGTACGGGTTGGCCAGCACCGGGTGGCGTTGCGGCTGGAGGAAGCTCAGGAGGGCGTCCTGGGTTTCCTGCCAGGCCTTCTTGTGCTCCACGTCGATGAAGTGGCCGGCGTTGCGGATGGTGCGGAACTCGCAGTCGCGGATCAGTTGCTGGAACAGCTTGGCCTCGGCCGGGGTGGTGTAGATGTCCAGCTCGCCGTTCATGAACAGCAGGGGGATGTCGATGGCCGCGAACTTCTCCATGTAGCTTTCCGCGCTGAGCTTGAGCACCTGGCAGACGTGGAAGTGCATCTGCCGGTATTCATGCTCGTCGAGGCCGCTGACGTGGCGGAAGTTGTAGCGCTTGAACAACTGCGGCAGGTACTGGCCGATGGTGTCGTTCACCAGGTTGCCGATGTTGGTGCGGTCGCAGGCGGACAGGTAGTCCAGGCCGCGGTGCAGGTAGTCGAGCATCGAGGCGTTGAGCAGCGGCGAGAAGGAGTTGATCACCGCCTTCTGGATCCGCGCCGGGCGCTCGGCCAGGGCGAGCAGGGTGGCGACGCCGCCCCAGGAGAACGACATCACCACGTCGGCGCGGTAGTGCTCGATCAGGCCCAGCAGCAGCTGTGCCTCGTACTCCTTGGTGATGAACTCGCGGCAGTCGTTGTGTGCGCGGGACCGGCCGGCGTACGGCTGGTCGTAGCAGACCACGTTGAAATGCGGTTGCAGGTATTTCACCGTTTGCGCGAAGGAGGCGGTGGTTGCCAGCGAGCCGTTGACCAGGATGATGGTCTGGCGCGCTTCCCTGTTGGCGTGGAACTCCGTGTGTACCCGATGTTGCTGAATCTCGACGACGGCGGTTTCCGGCCTCATGTCGTATTCCTCCAGACGCAGGTCATGGTGCGCACCCACCATCGGATGCGAAGAAAGTACCCAGGCAGAGGAAAGCGTCTTGACGTGACAGCTTCATGTCACTCGACGAAAGTTAACAATCTCTTGATTTTCAACTGGTTGGAGCATCAATGGGCACGATTTCCGGCGCCGGTCAGGACGCGGATTCGGGCTATTGATCAGGCAGGGAAGGGGCGGCGTGGGGAACGGCGTGCCGCGAAAAGCTGTATTGGATGCAGCGTGTGACTCATTGGTCACGCTTGAGCCAGAGTTAAGCAGCACCGTTCCGCCGGCGCAACCGTCATCGCGTGCTTGAGTCACATCGGTGGTGCGAATTCCGACGAAATGACATTTCTCCGCGTATTTGTCCGGCGCTTTGGTGAAGCCGGATTACACTCTTGGGATAGCTGTTATGCCCCTTGCCGAAGACGAGCGATCACGCCGTGCTCCCCCTGAGGCCGATACCGCGTGCGGAGCGGGTCCATGGCACTTCACCCAAGGTTCGTCACACCGCTGGTCCTTGCCCCGGCCGCCTGGCTGTGTGCGCACGCCATGGCGGAGGATCGCTACGGTTGCGAGCAGCCGATCAGCGTCGCCTACACCCGCAACGTGGTGTTCTTCCATGACGACGTCGGCATCGACCCTGACCTGATCGCCGAACTGGGCAAGCGCACCGGCTGCCAGTTCGTCACTTCCGTGCGCCCGCGGGACGAAATCTGGAGCCTGCTCGAAAGCGGCGATCTGCAGATGGGCACCAGCGGCGTCGCCACGCCGCAGCGGCGGGCCTACACCTACCTGCTGCCGTACCTGTACCTGCGCAACAAGCTGATCGTGCGCGACGACCTGGGCGAGATCAACAGCCTGGACGCCTTCCACGACATGCCCGGCGCGCGCCTGGGGGTGATCGCCGGCTACCGCCACGGCGCCTTCATCGATGGCATGTTGCGCATCCTGCGCGCCGAGGGGCGGGTGGTGGAGTACAAGGACGACACGAGCCGCTTCAGCGCCCTGCTCAATGGCGATGTGGAGGGCGTGATCGGCCATGAGATGAATCTGCAAGGGGCCGTTCACGACCGTCGTCAGCGTGAACGCTTTCATGTGGTAGACGTGATGCCCGGGCCGGCGACGCCCCACAATCTGATGCTTTCTCGCAAGCGCTTCACCCCGGCGCAGGGCGCCGAATGGATGCGCCTGCTGGAGACGTTGTGGCTGGATGGCACCCTGGCCCGGATCATGCGTGACAATGCACCGCCGCCGGTGGCGGAAGGACTGCTCGACAGCGGATATCGCTACAGCTCCACGGACAGAGGCTGGTAAAGGATGAAGGCATTCGAACGGGGTATTCCGCTGCAACTGCTGGTGGCCGGGGCCATCATCGCCAGCATGCTGGTGCTGGCGGGCGCGTTGCTGGTGCAGGGATACCGCGGTGTGGAAGGCGCGCTGGTAACGGCGGCCGGCGAGTCGGCCAGCCAACTGGGGGCGACCATCAATGAGCGCATTCGCCGCCTGATCGACCCGGCGGAAAGCGCGCTGCGCCTGCTCACCCACGACCCCATCTCGCAGACGGACAACCTGCCGGCGCGCCTGGATCGCTTGCCGATGCTGGTGGAAAACCTGCGCGCCAACCGCACCCTGAGCGCGGTGTATATCGGTTATCCGAATGGCGAGTTCCTGCTGATCCGCGCGCTGCGCGTACCCGAGGTACGCCAGACCCTGCAGGCGCCGGATGCCGCCATGTACCTGGTGCAGAGCCAGACGCTCAACGGCCAGGGCGGCCTGCTGGGCGAGTGGCGCTTCTATGACAGCGAACTGCGCCTGCTGCGCGTGCAGGAGCGCCCCGACTACAACTACGATCCACGGCAGCGGCCCTGGTACAACGAGGCGCGCCTCACCAGCAAGACGGTGCTGACCCAGCCATACGTCTTCTTCACCACCCGCGAGATCGGCCTGACCCTGGCGCACCGCAGCGTCGACGGCGCGGCGGTGATCGGCATGGATGCCTCGGTCAACGACCTGGGCGGCGAAATGGGCGACCTGCGCCAGACCGCCAACACGGAGCTGGCGGTGGTCGACGGCAAGGGCACGGTGATCGCCTACCCGGACCTGTCCCGCCTGATGATCCACGAAGGCAAGGAACTGCGGCTGGCCTCGCTGGCTGAGTTGAAGGTGCCGGCGCTGAGCGCGCTCAACGCCGAGAAGGTGCCGTCCGGAACACCGCAGTCGTATCAGGTCGGCGGCGAGGACTGGTACGGCATCTGGGTGCCGCTGTCGAACTTCACCAGCAACGAGGTGAAGGTGCTGATCGCCATCCCCGCCGTGGAGCTGCTGGCGGGCGCGCGGCAACTCCTGTTCAACCAGGCCCTGTGGAGCGGCACGCTGCTGCTGGTGTTGCTGCTGATCGGCTGGTACATCGGCCGGCGCATCGCCCGCCCGCTGACGGCGCTGGCGGACCAGGTGGGCGCGCTGGCGGCCTTCGACTTCGCCCGGCCGGTCGGCGTGGAGTCGAAGATCGCCGAGGTTCGCGACCTGAGCAGCGTGATGGGCAGCATGTCGCGCACCATCCACAACTTCCAGGCGATCACCCTCACCCTGAGCCGCGAGACGCGCCTGGAAAGCATGCTCGAAGGCGTGCTCTCGCGCCTGGTGGAAGCCACCAACGTGATGGGCGGCGCGGTCTACCTGCTGGACGACGAGGACTGCCGTCTGCGCCTGGCCTGCGCGGTGAACGGCGAGCAGTACCCGCAATCGATGCTGATCGAGGGCTTCACCGAGGCGGAGCTGGCCGAGCGGGTGGACCTGGCGCTGGCCAATCGCGGCCAGTACCTGGAGGTCTCGCTGCGCAACCGTTCCGATGAGCTGCTGGGCATCCTCGTCCTGCAACTGGCCCAGGAGGGCGCGCACAGCCAGCAGCCGCGCAAGCCGTTCAAGCGCTTCGTCGAGGAGCTCTCCGGTGCCGCCGCCGTGGCCATCGAGACCCGCCAGCTGATCGAAGCCCAGCAGCGCCTGCTGGACGCCATCATCAAGCTGCTGGCCGACGCCATCGACGCCAAGAGCCCCTACACCGGCGGCCACTGCGAGCGCGTGCCGCAGTTGGCCGACCTGCTGCTGCAGAAGGTCATCGACTCGCGGGACGGCGAGTACGCCGCCTTCACCATGAGCGACGCCGAGCGCTACGAATTTCAGATCGCCGCCTGGCTGCACGACTGCGGCAAGATCACCAGCCCCGAGTACGTGGTGGACAAGGCGACCAAGCTGGAGACGCTGTACAACCGCCTGCACGAAGTGCGCACGCGCTTCGAGGTGATCTGGCGCGACATCGAGCTGGATTACTGGCGCGGCATCGCCGAAGGCAACGACATCGGCCTGCTCGCCGCCCGCCGCGACGCGCTGCACGAATCGCTGCGCGACGACTTTGCCTTCGTCGCCCAGGCCAACGTCGGCGGCGAATTCATGAAGGACGAGGACATCGAGCGCCTCAAGCAGATCGGCGAGCGCCGCTGGCTGCGCTATTTCGATGACCGCCTGGGCATCTCCCACGACGAGGCCGAGCGCCTGCAGGGGCGCCCCGAGCGGCCGTTGCCGGCCGAGGAATGCCTGCTCGCCGACAAGCCCGAACACCGCGTGATGTGGGGCGAGCGCAAGCCGCCGGTGGCGAAGGACGACCCGCGCAACATCTGGGGCTTCGACATGCGCCTGCCGCCCTATGCCAGCCACTACGGCGAGCTGTACAACCTGGGCATCCGCCGCGGCACGCTGAACGACGAGGAGCGCTTCAAGATCAACGAGCACATCGTCCAGACCCTGATGATGCTCACCACCTTGCCGCTGCCGCGCCACCTGCGCCGCGTGCCGACCATCGCCGCCAACCACCACGAAAAGATGGACGGCACCGGTTACCCCCGCAAACTCACCCGCGAGCAGATGAGCATCCCCGAGCGGGTCATGGCGATCGCCGACATCTTCGAGGCGCTGACCGCCGCCGACCGCCCGTACAAGGCGCCGAAGACGCTCTCCGAGTCGCTGAAGATCCTCGCCTTCATGGCCCGCGACCAGCACATCGACGCCGATCTGTTCCGCCTGTTCATCAGCCAGGGGGTGTACCGCGAGTACGGCGAGCGCTTCCTCAACCCAGAGCAGATGGACGCCGTGGATGTGCGGGCGATCCTGCAGATCCTCGATGGGGTGAAGGCCTGAGGGCGGACTCAGATCCTGCGGATCGGCCCCGGATAACGCTCGATCTTGCTGTCGTGAGTGAGCAGCAGCATGCCTTCCACATGCGCCTGGGCGATCAGCATGCGATCGAAGGGATCGGCGTGCAGGGCGGGCAGGGAGCCGACGAAGACCGAATGTTCGCCGGTGATGGGCAGTTCGGCGTAACCATTGTCCAGCAGGGCCTTGCGAACGATGCTGGGGTCATAGGGGAAGTCCGCGCGTTTGAGTGCGCTCTTGATGGAGATTTCCCAGATGCTGGCGGCGCTGAAGAACAGGTCGGTGTCATCGGACAGGATGAGCGACCTGATCTCGCTGGTCAGCCGTGGGTCGTCGGTCAGAACCCAGAGCAGGATGTGGGTATCCAGCAGCAGGCGCATCAGTCGGCCTCGCCGCTGAACAGCTGGGCGATGTCGTCGGCGAAGGGCGCGTCGATGTCGTCCACGGCGGGATAGAGGCCCTTGAGCGCGCCGATGCGCTTCTCCGGCTTGTCGTGGATGGCCTCGACCTTCACCAGGGGCTTGCCAGCCTTGGCGATGATGAAGGGATGCCCCTTGCTGGCGAGATCGACCAGACGCGACAGGTTGGTCTTGGCGTCGTGAATGTTCACGATCTCGATATCGCTGCTCATGGCTTTACCTCGGTGTTAGCTAACCCAGTGAACTAACCTTGCGCGATGCTAGCTCAGGGACCGAGCAGCAGCAATCCAAACGCAAACCGCCGGCATCAGCCGGCGGTTTGCGTTTGGCGGAACAGGCGGGGATCAGCGCTTGGCGAGGTTAGTGGCGTAGCGGTTGATCTGCGGGTTCTTCGCCACGGTGCAGCTCTGCCCGGCGAGGAACTGCGAGTTGCGCAGGTATTGCTGCTGCGGGTAGTAGGCGAACACGTAGCTGCCGTTCTTCACCGTGTCGATCAGTTGCTGCGCCACCTGCGGGCGCACCGCCGGGCAGCCTAGGCTGCGGCCGAGGCGACCAAGGCCGGGGACGACCTTGGGGTCGGCGTAGGCGGCGGCGTGCATGACGATGGCGCGCTCCTCGCTGTTGTCGTTGAAGCCCGGTTCCAGGCCCAGCAGGCGCAGGGAACGGCCGTGCTTGCCGCTGTAGGTCTGGCCGGTCTGGTAGAGGCCGATGGAGGACTGGTTGCTCTCGGGCAGGTTGGAGAAGGAGGTGGCCATGTCCTCGCCACTCTTCTTGCCGTGGGCGACCCATTCCTCGAACAGCAGCGTGCGCTGCTTCAGGTCGAACACCCAGAGGCGCTTGTCGCGGGATGGCTTGGAGTAGTCAATCACCGTCAGCAGGCGGTTCTGGCCGCCGAGCTGAGTGCTGGCGCACTGCAGTGCGTTGAGCGCCAGGCGCAGGGTTTCGGTGTTGGTGGCGGGCGCGAGGCGGTGCAGTTCCTCGGCCGTGGGCAGGCGGGCGGCGGACGCGGTCTGCCAGCTGCCAAACGCAAAAAGCGCGGCACTGGCGAGCGAAATCCGGAAGAACCCCCGTAACTTCAAGAAAGTCAGCATGAATACAACATTCCCGTGGAATCGATATGGTTTTTTCTGGGAAACGCCGGATTGTGCGTGATTTTTGATCAGTGGTGTGGCTGTTTTTTGATCGAGTATGGCCCCGCCCGTCGGTAATTACGAACTTTCCCGTGCGGTGGATCGCCGCAAAGCGTTGGTTTCTGGGGAGTTGGGCGAAAGGAGCTCGCCCCGGACAGGCGCCTTGACTCGTTGTGTTTCGAGATTCTTCGGCAGCTTGCACGGCCGGCTTGAGGCCGTCTGTCCGTGGGCGAGTGCCGACAGTGTGGCGTGAGCGGCAGGTGATGGGAGCAGGGAAACGATGAACAGCCTGTAGGGGAAGTCCGGAGCATGGCAACGTCACCCCGGCTCATCGCCCTACTGCACGCTCTGGTTCTTGACCGGCTTCTGTTCGGCCTGGCGGTCATTGGTGGTGATCACGGTGAAGTCAGGGTTGCTGCGCATGTCGCGCGTGGAGGGCAGGTCGGTGATCACCAGGGTGCTGCCCACATCCATGCTGGCCAGCAGGTTGCGCAGGAACTCGCGGTCGAGGCTGAACTTGCCCAGCTGCTCGGCCGGCGACAGCCCGCGCTGCGGATCGCTGACCTGCACGCTGGTCCAGCGCAGGTTGGGGTTCTCGCTGTCGATCTCGCTCTGCGTGGGCTTCTCCAGCAACGAGAAGGCGGCCACGCCGGTCTTCTCCTCGGGATGCTCGAAGGCCACCGGCGCGGTGCCGATCTGCACGCCGCCGCGGTAGACGTAGAGGCGGCGGTCGGCGCGGCTGACCAGCACCGAAACCGGGCCCTTTTCCGCGCCCGGGTCGCTCCAGAACGGCACCACCATGCCGCTGTCGTCATGCGGGCCGGCGGCGCGTCCGGCGCTGACGATGGGGGCGAGCAGGCCGGGATGGTAGACCTCCACGGGCGAGCTCTTGGCATCGGAGATGATCACCGTGGTGGTGCTGAAGCCGGTGACCTCATAGAGCTTCTTGGCGAACGCCATGGGCAAGCGGATGCAGCCGTGTGAAGCCGGGTAGCCGGGCAGGTTGCCGGCGTGCAGGGCGATGCCGTCCCAGGTCAGGCGCTGCATGTAGGGCATGGGCGCGCTGTTGTAGAGGTCGGAGTGGTACTCGACCTTCTTCTGCAGGATGGAGAACACGCCGGTGGGGGTTTCCTTGCCCTTCTTGCCGGTGCTCACGGTGGCCACGCCGATGGCGATGCCGTTGCGGTACACGTAGGCGCGCTGCTCGGTGAGGCTGACCACCACGGTCACCGGGCCCGCGGGGGAGATTTCCGGGTACCAGAGGAACTGGCCGGGCTTGAGCGTCTTCAGCGCGGCCTGCAGGTTGGACAACGGCGAGGGCTTGCTCGGGTTGGCAACGGCAACGCTGGCGCTCAGGGCGATCAGCAGGGCAACCGAGAGTTTCTTCATCACCTTTCCTTGGGACGCGGGGTTGGCTGGCAGCTTAGCCAAGCGGCGCGGGCCGCTGCAAACTGCCGGGCTGAACGGCGCGCGTAGGGCTTTTCCGAACGTTCAACAGGCGCAGTATGTAGGAGCGAGCGTGCTCGCGAACAGGGTTGCCGGTGGGCCTGGTACGGGGGCGGTTCGCGAGCGAGCTCGCTCCTGCAACAGGGTGGATCAGCCCAGTTCGGCGATTTCCTGCGCGGTCAGCGCGCGGTAGTCGCCGGGTTGCAGGGCGGGGTCGAGCGCCAGGCTGCCCATGCGTTCGCGGTGCAGGCGGGTCACCTTGTTCTGGAAATGGCCGAACATGCGCTTGACCTGGTGATAGCGCCCTTCATGCAGGGTCAGGCGCGCGGCGCGGCGGCCGAGGATGTCCAGCTGGGCGGGCAGGGTCGTGAGGTCTTCGAAGGCGAAATACAGGCCCTGGGCGAAGGTCGCGATGTAGCGCTCCTCGATCGGGTCTTGCGTCTCGACGTAGTAGACCTTGGGCAGCTTGCGCCCCGGCAGGGTCATGCGCCGCGACCACTGCCCGTCGTTGGTGATCAGCAACAGCCCGGTGGTGTTGTAGTCCAGGCGGCCGCCGATGTGCAGCTCGTGCTTGTCCGGCTCGTCCAGCAGGTCGAGCACGGTGCGGTGCTCGGCGTCGCGGGTGGCGCTGACGCAACCGGCCGGCTTGTGCAGCATGAAGTAGCGCGCCGGCTTGCCGGCCTGCAGCAGCCCGTCGTCCAGCTCCACGCTGGAAAACTCGCGTACCTCGTGGCGGCCATCGCGCACCACCTGGCCATCCACGCGCAGGCGGCCCTCGGCGAGCAACTGGCGGGCCTGCTGGCGGTTCAGGTGCGGCAGGTTGGCGATGAAGCGGTCCAGGCGCATCAGGCTTGCTCGGCGGCCTTCAGCCCGGCTGCGCAGCGCGGGCAGAGGCAGGCGCGATCGATCAGTTCTGGCGGGATGCGCTCGAGCGCCTCGTGGTCGACGGGCGTGCTGAAGCACCAGCAGTCCTGGCCCGCCAGCGCCGGGTTGGCCAGGGTGCAGCGGTTGGACTGGCCGCAGAGCGGGCAGCGGCTGGGGTTGGGAGTGGCGTCGTTCATGGCCGGTCGGGCGGCAAGCGGTGGCGATGCGGGCGCACAGGGTGCAGCGCCGACCCGCATCGCGCAAGCGGATTCGGATCGGCGCGCGGTGTGGTTCAGGGCATCTCGATGCGCACGATCCAGGGTTCCAGGCGCCGGCCGAAGGCGACGTCGGCGACGAAGGGCTGGGCCCGGCCGTCCGCCGCGCGGTGCGGTTGCGCAGTGATCTGGTCGAGACGCTCGCGCCACTGGTGCGGCACGTTGAGGCTGTCGGTGCCGACGGAGCTGGCGGTGCCGCCCAGGGTCCAGATGTGCTCGTAGTAGTTGGACACCGGGCGCACCTGGCCGTGGACGATGAGGTAGCGCCGGCGATCGGGGTAGCGCGCGCGCAGGGTCGCCAGGTCCCGGCCGACGTCCTTGAGCAGCAGGCGCGTGTCGGTCTTCTCCTCGCTGTCCAGCTCGCGGCGGATGAAGTCGCGCTCGTCCGCCAGGCGAGCATTCTGCGGCGCGGCATCGGCGGCCAGGCGCGCTTCGTCGAGGCGCTTGCGGGTCAGCTGCACTTCGCGCTCGTACAGCGGGCCATCGAGTTCCAGCACCAGCAGGGCATCGCGCGATTGCTGGCGGCCGAAGCGCCGGGCGCTATCGTCGTCGACCTGCTCGGGCATGGTGAAGCCGAGTTCGGCCATCTTGCGGCTGTCGAGGGCGGGCTGCCAGCCGCGATTGTGCTGCCGTGCGTCCTCGTCGCGGCTGGGCGTGCGCCAATGCAGGCGCAGGCTCAGGCCGCTGTTTTCCTTGTACCAGTCGCTATTGCGCAGCAGCTCGCGCTGGCTGAGCGGCAAGGTGCTGTCGGGCTCGCCGGAGCGGTTCCAGGCGACGCCGCCCAGGGCGATGGCGTTGACCAGCAGGATCAGGCCGACACCGCCGGCCAGGGCATGGGTGCGCGTCCAGTTCATCAGGCGGTCCCTCCCAGCAGGCCGTGGGCGCGGCGCAGGCGGCGCAGCACCAGCAGGATCAGCACCGCGCACAGGCCCAGCACGAGGAAGAACAGGTACTTGGGCATGAGGGTCCACCACCAGTCGAAGAACTTGGTGTAGAGGAAGATCACGAAGAAGGTCAGGCCGGTGTTCACCACGTCCGGCCATTCGCGGCGCGCGCCCAGCCAGATGGCCAGCGCCGAGACGACGAAGCCCAGCACCTGGTAGGCGCTTTCCAGCGAACGCGGGTGGAACGGCAGGTAGCTGCTGCCGCCCCAGTTGGCCAGCACCAGCATCGGCAGGAACAGCCCGAGCAGGCCGAAGACCCGGTAGATCGCGGCGAAGCCGTCGAAGCGCTGCTGCGAGAAGAACGTTGGAACGAGGAAGATCAGCAGCGCGGCGGGGAAGAAGTTCTCCGGCCGTTCGCCCACGTCCAGCCAGTACGCGCCGCTCCAGGTGCCGACCCGCGCGGCGACGAAGGCCATCACGCAGACCAGCGCGGCGGACAGCAGCAGCCGGGCGTTGCAGGTGTAGGCCAGCAGCAGGGCGTAGGCGGCCCAGGGCAGCAGCGCCTTGTCCGAGGGCGTGATGTTGAAGATCTGCCCGATCATCACGACGTTGAGCACGAAGCAGGCGAAGGCCAGCATGGCGCCGAGCTTGGCGAAGTAGCCCGACGCATCGCGACGTTGCAGCAGCAGGGTCAGCAGCAGGCTGATCAGCGAGGCGCCGATGAGGATGACAACCTGCACGCTTTCGCTGAACAGCCCCCAGAACTGGTAGAAGAGGAAGAACAGGCTGGCGGCCAGCGCCAGGGCGCCGAGGAAGGAGGCGATGCGCATGCCCAGGGAGAGGCGGTGGTCCTGGCTGTCGCGGTCGATGTCGAAGCGCGCGCGGTAGTCGGCGAGCAGGCGTTGCTGATGGTCGTGCAAGCGCTCGCGCTGGGCGTTGTCGAGAAGGAGGGCGCCTTCGTCGTGCAGGCGGCGCAACTCGCGGTCGAAGGCGAGGATATCGTTGACGCGGTGCTGCGCCTGCTGGTGGCTGAGGTCGGGCATGACCGGTCCTTGCGGCGGATGATGCTTGAACTCTAGCTGCCGGCGGGGCGCGGTTCCATGGGCAGCTTCGCAGCGCGCATGACGCGTGGCGTCATACGCCGTCGCGGGCATGGCCCGCTCCTACCGGGAAACTCCTGCGCTGGGGCATCCCTCCCCCCGCCCTGCCGGCGCGCCCCGCTTCGAAGGGAGAGGGAGCAGCCCGTGCCGGCTGACGCCGCAGTTCCACCGGTGCCGATCCAGCCTCCTCTCCCTTCAGGGAGAGGGTTAGGGAGAGGGCCGGCCCCCTGTCACGGACGTTCAGACAAAGACAGTTGCCCCTGCGCATGGATCGGTTTTAGGAGCGTCGTCGAGGCGTAGGGCGAATAACCTGGAACAGGCTATCCGCCCTACGAAATTCCGCACGATCAGGTGCGGCTTGCCAGCCACGCGCGCCAGCCGCCGAAGCGGCTGATGTCCTCGGCGCCGTCCAGGCCCCAGGCGTCGCAGATGAAGCCGGTTTCCCAGCTGCCGTCTTCCAGTTGCACCTTGCCCAGCCCCAGCGGCGCGGGGATGCCGGTGAGGAAGGAGCCCAGCTCGGCGCTGGGCAGCTCCCAGACTTCCACCTCGATGGCCACGCCACCCTCGGCTACCCGCAACATGCCGGGGCGCAGCGGCGGGCCGCCGGCCAGCGCATAGAGCTTGTAGGCCGGGGCGCTTTGGGTGGCGCGCAGCAGGCGCGCGCCGCGCTGGCGCAGTTGCCCGTTCAGCGCCAGGCCATCCAGGTGCGCGCCGCACACCACCAGGCGCGCGCGGTCGTTGCGCGCGGCGTTGGCGGAGGACGCCGGTGCGATGGCATTGCCGCCGGTGAGCGGCAGGTTGTGCTGGCGCTGCAGGGCGTCGGCCAGGCCCAGCAGGTACTGGTCGGTGAAGGCGCGGCCGAACAGCGTCACGCCCCAGGGCAGGCCGTTGCCCATGAGGGCGCTGGGCACGGCGACGGCGGCGTAGTCCAACAGGTTCATGAAGTTGGTGTAGTAGCCCAGGTCGGAATTGCGCTTCACCGGTTCGGCGTGCAGCTCGTCCAGGGTCACCGGCCGGCCGATGGTGGGGGTGAGCACGCAGTCGAGGTCGGCGAGGAGCGCGTCGCACTGCGCCTTGAGTTCCTGCAGCCGGTACTGCGCGCGGAAGGCCTGCACGGCCGTGGCGCCGGGCGCCTTGGCCAGCACGTCGCGGATCACCGGCAGCACGGCCAGCGGGTCGCGCTCGATCAGCTCGCCCGCCACGCTGTAGCGCTCGGCCACCCAGGGGCCTTCGTAGAGCAGGCGCGCGGCTTCGAGGAAGGGCGCGAAGTCGATCTCCCGCGGCTCGCCGCCGAGTGCCTTGAGCTGGTCGAGGGCATCGGTGAACAGCACCGGGCCTTCATGGCAGCCGAAGAATTCCAGCTGGTCGGCGCGCGGCACGCCGAAGCGGAAGGGCCGGGGCGCACCGAAGGCGCCGGCGTCGTTCCAGGCCGGATTGGCGCGGCTGTAGCCGTCCTTCGGGTCGAGCCGGGCGGTGAGGGCGAGCAGCTCGCTGGCCTCGGCGGCGCTGGCGGTGAAGTAGGTGATGCAGTCCAGGGTGCGGCAGGCCGGCACCAGGCCGGTGTTGGACAGCAGGCCCTTGCTCGGCTTGAGCCCCAGCAGGCCGTTGAGCGCCGCCGGCACACGGCCGGAGCCGGCGGTGTCGGTGCCCAGGGCGAAGCTCGCCACGCCCAGCGCCACGGCCAGCGAGGAGCCGGCGCTGGAGCCGCCCGACGGGTACTCGGGCAGCACGCTGTTGCGGCATTCGCCGTAGGGCGAGCGGGTGCCGTTGAGGCCGGTGGCGAACTGGTCGAGGTTGGTCTTGCCCAGCGGGATGGCGCCCAGGTCGATCAGTTGCTGCACCAGGGTTGCGGAGGTTTCCGGCGTGTAGGCGAAGGCCGGGCAGGCGGCCGTGGTGGGGATGCCGGCGAGGTCGATGTTGTCCTTGATGGCGAAGGGGATGCCGTAGAGCGGCAGCGCCTCGGGGGAGGTTTTCTCCAGCGCGGCGAGGTAGGGCTCCAGTTCTTCCAGGCTCAACAGGTGGATGAACAGGTGGTAGTCGGGGTTCAGCGCGGCGGCTTTGGCGCGCAGCTCGGCGATCAACTGGCGCGGCGTGGCGCGGCCTTCGCGATAGGCGGCGTGCAGGGTGGCGAGGCGGAGGTCGAAGGTGGTGGGCATGGTTGGAGGTCCTTTGATCCTGTCAATTCTTCACTCGGATTGCCCTCACCCCAGCCCTCTCCCGGAGGGAGAGGGGGCAGAGCAGTCCGGCGCGGTGTCTGTTTCCAAGCACGACCCACCCGTCGGTGTGTCGTGGTTTCGGGTTCCTGTGCTGGGCGGATACCCTCTCCCCGGCCCTCTCCCTGAGGGGAGAGGGGGAAGAGCAGGCTGGCGCGGTGTCGGGTTCAAACCACGGACAGGCCGTGGTTGCAGATGAATCGAACGTTCTCCCCGCTTCGGCGGCCTCTCGCTGAAGGAAGAGCGGTCCGGCGCGAGGTCTGCCGATGAGTTTTCAGGATGACTCGGAAGTTGCCTCTCGCACCGAACGGCTCCCTCTCCCGCTTGCGGGAGAGGGCGGGGGAGAGGGGCTCTTGGCTCTGCGCGGACCTGCTCACGCCTCCTCCATCACCACCACCCGCTGCCCGGCGCGCACCGGCGAGCCGGGCTGTACGCGCACCTCGCGGACCACGCCGTCGCGCGGGGCGGTGAGGGGGATTTCCATCTTCATCGACTCGAGGATCACCAGGATGTCCCCGGCCTTCACGCTGGCGCCGGCTTCCACCTGCACCTGCCAGAGGTTGCCGGCGATGTGGCTCTCCACCGCATGCTGGCCGGCGCCGAGCGGGGCGTCCTCGCCGCTGTCGACGGCCGCTTCCTCGCTCTCGAAGTGCGCCTGGCCGGAGGCGATCCAGCGTTCGCGCTCGGCATCGAAGGCGGCGCGCTGATGGCGGCGGAAGGCGGCGATGCTCTCGGCCTCCTCGGCGAGGAACCGCTGGTAGTCGGCCAGGCGCAGTTCGCTGTGTTCGATACGCAGCGGATAGCGGCCCAGCGGGAAGTCGCGGCGGATGCGTAGCAGTTCCTCGGCCGATACCGGGTAGAACCGCACCTGGTCGAAGAAGCGCAGCAGCCAGGGCTTGCCGTCGAACGCCGCGACCTCGCGGTAGCGGTTCCACATCTGCAGGGTGCGGCCGACGAACTGGTAGCCGCCGGGGCCCTCCATGCCGTAGACGCACATGTACGCGCCGCCGATGCCCACGGAGTTTTCCGCGGTCCAGGTGCGCGCCGGGTTGTACTTGGTGGTCACCAGGCGGTGGCGCGGGTCCAGCGGCGTGGCCACCGGCGCGCCGAGGTAGACGTCGCCCAGGCCCATCACCAAGTAGCTGGCCTCGAACACAGTGCGGTACACCGCCTCCAGGTCCGGCAGCTCGTTGATGCGGCGGATGAACTCCAGGTTGCTCGGGCACCAGGGCGCATCCTTGCGCACGGTGGTCATGTACTTCTCGATGGCCAGCTGGCAGGCCGGGTCGTCCCAGGACAGCGGCAGGTGCACGATGCGCGACGGCACCTTGAGGTCCTGCGCGGCGCAGACGGCGTCCCACAGGCCGGCGACGGTGTCCAGCAGGCTGTGCAGCGGCAGGGTTTCCGGCTGGTAGTGCACCTGCAGCGAACGGATGCCGGGGGTGAGGTCGATCACGCCGGGCAGGTTCTTCGCCTCCAGTGCCTGCATCAGCGCGTGGGCGCGGAAGCGCAGGACCAGGTCCAGCTCGGGCTGGCCGATTTCCAGCAGCAGGTGGGTGTCGCCGGCCAGGCGGGCGACCAGGCGGGTGTCGTCCTGGCCGAGTTCGAGGACGATGGGGGAGGTGAGACTGGCGCTCGGGCTGCCCTCACCCTCCGCCCTCTCCCGCAAGCGGGAGAGGGGGCTGTCCGCGTGGCCGGATAGCACGGTAATCGCCGGCAGCTCCGCGCTGCCCCCTCTCCCTGTGGGAGAGGGTTGGGGTGAGGGGAAACCGGCGGCAGCGGAGTTGGGCTGATCGGTAGGAGCGAGCTTGCTCGCGAACGCATTCTGCTGGAGGTCCAGGAACTGGGCGGGTTCGCGAGCAAGCTCGCTCCTACGAAAGGCCGTGGCATGCTGTTCGCCAGCAAGGGCCAAGGCGCCGCCCTCGGTCCTGCGAAAAGCCGCCAGATTCCGGGCTTCGACGAGGGATACAGGCAGGAACCGCACCTTTTCCCCCGCCTTGAGCTGGCCGAGTTGCCAGAGGTCCGCCTCGATCACCGTCACCGGGCAGACGAAGCCGCCCAGGCTCGGCCCGTCCGGGCCGAGGATCACCGGCATGTCGCCGGTGAAGTCCACTGCGCCGATGGCGTAGGGGTTGTCGTGGATGTTCGACGGGTGCAGGCCGGCTTCGCCGCCGCTCTCGCGTACCCATTCCGGCTTCGGCCCGATCAGGCGCACGCCGGTGCGGCTGGAGTTGAAGTGCACTTCCCAGTCGGTGGCGAAGAAGGTCTGGATGTAGGCCGGGGTGAAGTATTCCGGCGCACCGTGGGGGCCGTAGATCACCCGGATCTGCCGCACGGCCGGCAGTTCGGTGCGCAGCTCCGGCGGCAGGCTGGCGCCGTGGCTGTCGTCGACCAGTTCCGCCAGGTGCAGCACGTCGCCGGCGCGCAGGGCGCGGCCGCCGTGGCCGCCGAACTGCCCGAGGGTGAAGGTGCTCTTGCTGCCCAGGTAGTCCGGCACCTGCAGGCCGCCGCGCAGGCACAGGTAGCTGCGCGCGCCCGCGCCGCCAACGGTGCCGAGGCTGAGGGTGGAACCGGCGGCGATGAACAGCGCGGTGTCCATCGGTTGCTCGACGCCATCCAGGCTGATCGGCAGCGCCGCGCCGGTGACGGCCACCACCGCGTCGGTGTTGAAGCGCAGGGTCGGGCCGCTCATGGTGATTTCCAGCGCGGCGGCGCCTTCGGGGTTGCCCAGCAGGACATTGCCCAGGCGCAGCGCGCGATCATCCATCGGCCCGGACGGCGGCACGCCCACCGCCCAGTAGCCGAGGCGGCCGGGGTAGTCCTGCACGCTGGTCTGGGTGCCGGCGCCGAGCACCTCCACGGTCTGCGCGCGGTAGCGCAGGCCTTCCAGGCAGCGGGTCCAGGGCGAGCCGCTGGCGAAGGGCGCATCTGCGAGGATCTGCCGCAGGTAGTCGCGGTTGCATTCCACGCCGTACAACTGGCTGTCAGCGAGGGCGCGGTCGAGACCGGCGCTGGCCTGTTCGCGGATCGGCGCCCAGGCGATGAGCTTGGCGATCATCGGGTCGAAGTAGGGCGGAATCTCGCAGCCGGCCTCGACCCAGGTGTCGATGCGCAGCGCCTTGCCGTCCGCCGCCGGGAACTGCACGGCGGTGAGCAGGCCGGGGCAGGGTTGGAAGTCGCGGCCCGGGTCTTCGGCGTAGAGGCGCGCCTGGATGGCGTGGCCGCTGGGCCGCAGTGCGGCGGCCAGGTCGGCCAGGGGCGGCAGGTCGCCGGCGGCCAGCTCGATCATCCAGCGCACCAGGTCGACGCCCCAGACCTGTTCGGTGACGCCGTGCTCCACCTGCAGGCGGGTGTTCACTTCGAGGAAGTAGAAGCGCTGCGCCTGGCTGTCGTAGACGAATTCCACGGTGCCGGCGCTGCGGTAGCTGACGGCTTTCGCCAGTTGGATCGCCGCCGCGCACAGGGCCTCGGCCATGCCGGCGGGCAGGTTGGGCGCCGGGGTTTCTTCCAGCACCTTCTGGTTGCGCCGCTGCACCGAGCAGTCGCGCACGCCGAGGGCGATGACCTCGCCCTGGCCGTCGCCGAACACCTGCACCTCCAGGTGACGCGCGCGCTGGATGTACTTCTCGATGAACACGCCGGAGTCGCTGAAGTTGTTCTGCCCCAGGCGCTTCACCGCATCGAAGGCGTCGCGCAGCTCGTCTGCCGAGCGGCACACGCGCATGCCGATGCCGCCGCCGCCGGCCGTGCTCTTGAGCATCACCGGGTAGCCGACCTGTTCGCCGGCGCGCAGGGCGGCGTCGAGGTCTTCCAGCAGGTCGGTGCCTTCGAGCATCGGCACGCCCTGCTCGCGGGCCAGGGCGCGGGCGGTGTGCTTGAGGCCGAACAGGCGCAGCTGTTCCGGCGTCGGCCCGACGAAGGCGATGCCGGCGGCTTCGCAGGCTTCGGCGAAGGCGGCGTTCTCGGAGAGGAAGCCGTAGCCGGGATGGATCGCCTGAGCGCCGCTGTCGCGGGCCGCCGCGAGGATTTTCTCCACCACCAGGTAGGTGCTGGACGCCGGGCCATCGCCGAGGCTGATGGCCTGGTCGGCCTGCTGGATGTGCAGGCTGGCGGCGTCGGCTTCGGAGTAGACGGCCACGCCGCCGATGCGCAACTCGCGAAGAGTACGCAGGATGCGGCAGGCGATGGCGCCGCGGTTGGCGATGAGCAGTTTGTCGAACATGAGGGCGTCCCCATGGGGTGGCGGGCCGTCCCGCCGTCATTCGGTGCGCGCCACGGTCGTCCGTGGCGCAGAAGCTTTGGCTTTTCTGTAGGAGCGAGCTTGCTCGCGAAACCGCTTAGCGCCGGCGTGTCAGGGGATCTTGTTCGCGAGCAAGCTCGCTCCTACATGAAGAGCCGCACAGCGTCGGGCTGCACTGGGCACTGCGGCTCTGGCCAAGGAGGAAGAGCCAGCGCCGCAACGCGTGCAGCTTTCCGCTTGCCGCTTGTGGCTGCTTCAGTCCCATACCAGCAGCTCCGCCGGGGTCGGGTTCCAGCCGTTGCAGGGGTTGTTGAGCTGCGGGCAGTTGGAGATCAGGACGATGACGTCCATGTGCGCGAGCAGCTCGACGTACTTGCCGGCGCCGGAGATGCCGTCCTCGAAGGTCAGGCCGCCTTCGGCGGTGACCGGCACGTTCATGAAGAAGTTGATGTTGTGGCTGATGTCGGCCTTGGTCAGGCGGCCGTCGTGCAGGCTGGCGCGCAGGAAGTTGTCGCGGCAGCTGTGCATGTAGCGCTTGTCCAGGGCGTAGCGCACGGTGTTGCTTTCCTGGGCGCAGGCGCCGCCGAGGGTGTCGTGACGGCCGCAGGTGTCGGCGGTGATGGTCAGCATCGGGTTGCCGAGGTTGGACCAGAGCACGCTGCCGGCGCTGAGGTAGACCTGCCCCTGCTTGCGCAGGGTGCGCTGCACGTCGTAGCGCTCGCGCGGGTTGGCGGCGCTGAAGAACAGCGTGTCCACCGCCTGGTTGCCCTCCAGGTCGAGGATGCGCAGGGTCTGCCCGGCTTTCAGTTCGGTGAGGCTGGGTTCGCCGGCCGGGATCAGGGTGCGTGAGACGCAGGCTTCGAGGTGTTTGTCGCTGGGGACGATGGGCATGCTCGCGCTCCTTACAGATACTGGCGTTCGGTGTTGTGGAAGCCGCGGCCGTTCTCCGCGCGCGAGGTGCGGCAGAGCACGCTGATGCCGTCGGACGCGACCTGCTGCCAGGTCAGGCCGATGGGCTTGGGAGCGTACTGCGGGTTCGGGTCCAGCGGGTGCTGCAGGGCGGTGAGCACGACGAGGGTGTCCATCGGCGCGTAGAGCTCGACATGGTCGCCGGCTGTCGAGTTGCCCTGGGCGAAGCGCAAGCAGCCGTCGGCGTCCACGTCCACGCGGCTGAACAGGTTCAGGCACATCAGCAGGTCCTGCAGGCGCATGTCCCACTTGCCCATTTCCACCAGCAGGTTGTCCACGCCGTTGCGGTGGAAGCCGTTGCGCAGTTCCTGGTAGCGTCCCGCGCCGTATTTCTCCTGCACCTCGGCGGCATTCAGCACGCCGCCGAAGCTGTCGTGCCAGCCGCAGCTGTCGGCGGTGATGGCGGCCAGCACGCGGCCCATGTCCGAGTACAGGCAGTGGCCGGCGGTGAGCTTGGCGGTGTGCTGGCACTTGAGGCTGTCGGGCAGGTTCAGCCGCTCGCTTTTCTCGGCGGCATTGAACAGCAGCAGGCTGACGTTGCCGCCGCCTTCGATGTCGGTCAGGCGCAGCAGCTGGCCGCGCTTGAGGACGAAGGAGGTGTGGCCGCCGCCGGGGACGGTTTCTTCGTAAAGGGTGGTGCGCAGGTCGTTCATGTCGGGTTCCTCAGTAGGCCGGCGTGAGCAGCGGCGCGGCCGTTTCCAGGCGCGCGGCGAGCGGTTCGGGCAGGGCCGCGCGGGCGGCCTTGCGGTCGGCGTTGAGCGGGATGTCGTAGGTGATGCGGGCGCCATAGGCAGTCGGCGCCTGCGGGTCGTGGCGGACCTTGTCGAAGACCAGCAGGCGGGTGCCCAGGCTGAAGCCTTCGGCGAGGTCGTGGGTGACCATGAACACGGTGAGCCGGGTTTCCTGCCACAGCTCCAGCAGCAGGGCGTGCATGTCCTTGCGGATGCCCGGGTCCAGCGCGCCGAAGGGTTCGTCGAGCAGCAGCACGCGTGGCTTCATCACCAGCGCCTGGGCAATCGCCAGGCGCTGTTGCATGCCGCCGGAGAGGGCGCTCGGGTATTGCTCCAGGGCATGCCCGAGGCCGACGCGCTTGAGCAGTTCGGCGGCCTGTTCGCGGGCCTCGCGCTTGGCGCTGCCCAGCAGCCGGCCGAGCAGCGGCGAGCGCGGCAGCTCCAGGCCCAGGGCGACGTTGTCGAGCACGGACAGGTGCGGGAACACCGAGTAGCGCTGGAACACCACGCCACGGCTCGGGTCCGGCTCGCCCGGCAGCGGTTGGCCGTCGAGCAGCAATTCACCACGGCTGGGGCGCTCCTGGCCGAGCAGCAGGCGCAGGAAGGTGGACTTGCCGCAGCCGGAGGCGCCGACCAGGGTGCAGAACTCGCCTTCGTTCACCTCGAGGTTCAGGCGTTCCAGCACCACGTTGCCGTCGTAGGACTGCCAGACGTTACGGACGCAGATAAAGCTCATGCCTTGCCTCCTTCGTACCAGGGGAAGGCACGCCGGGTGAGGGCGCGCAGCGCCCAGTCCATCAGCCAGGCCAGCGCGGTGATCCACACCACGTAGGGCAGGATCACGTCCATGGCCAGGTAGCGGCGCACCAGGAAGATGCGGTAGCCCAGGCCGTCGGTGGAGGCGATGGCCTCGGCGGCGATGAGGAACAGCCAGGCCGAGCCGAGCATCAGGCGCAGGGAGATCAGCAGGCGCGGCATCAGTTGCGGCAGCACCACGCGCAGGATCAGCGTCCAGGTGCTGGCGCCCAGGGTCTGTGCCTTGATCAGCAGCTCGCGGGGGATTTCCCGGGCGCGCTGTTCGATGTCGCGGGCGATGCAGGGGGCGACGCCGATGACGATCAGCACCACCTTGGACAGCTCGCCGAGGCCGAAGACGATGAACAGCACCGGCAGGATCGCCAGCGGCGGGATCATCGACAGCACGGTGAGCAGCGGCGAGAGTGGCGCGCCGAACAGCGGCACGCTGCCGGCGGCGATGCCCAGCACCAGGCCGAGCAGGGCGGCGATGGACAGGCCCAGCCCCAGACGTTGCAGGCTGGCGCCGGTGTCCTGCCAGAACAGCACCTCGCCGGTGCGCTTGTCTTCGCTCAATGCCAGGCGATTGACCGCATCGGCCATCTGCGCGGCGCTGGGCAGCAGCTTGTCGTTGGGGTTCTCCGCCAGCCGCGACGCCGAGCCTGCGAAGTAGGCGAACAGCAGCAGGGCGAACGGCAGCAGAACTAGGAACAGGCGGCCACTGCGGTCGGGGGTTCGGTTGATCAGGCGCATGGGGTGTACCTGTGGATTTCCGTGTGAAGCGCCCTCTCCCTTCGGAGCTGGGCGCGCAGCCAGGGCGGGGGAGATGGGCTCTAGTAGAAGCGAGGGGGGCGCCCAGTTCTTGCTCGCGAACAGAGTTCCGCCTGGCACTCGGATGTCATGCGGTTCGCGAGCAAGGGCTAGGCGCCCCCCTCGGTCCTACGAAAAGCTGTCGAGCCTCAGAGCTTCCCGTCCGCCGCCATCTGCACGTAGGTCGGGTCGAAGCGCAGCTTGAGGTTCTGCGCATCGCCGGTGGTGAGGCCGCCGGCGAAGCTCATGCCGACCGCCTCGGCGCTTTTCGCACCTTCGCCGAGCAGGCCGTGGGCGAAGGAGAAGGCCGCCACCTTGTCCATGGTCGCCGGCAGTTTCGGGCTGGTGGCGAAGGCCAGTGCTTCCTGTGGCGTGGCAAACAGCTTGGTGGTGGCGAGCTGGCTCTGGTAGCCGGGGAGGTCGGTGCCCGAGGCCTTGGCCATGTGCTCCAGTGCGGCGCGGGTCTCGGCGCTGTCGCCCTGCATCAGCGCCACGGTTTCGAACCAGGCGCCGGTCAGTGCCTTGCCCAGGGCGGGGTTGTCCTTCAGGACCGCGCTGTTGACCACCATCATGTCCATGATCTCGCCGGGAACCTGGCTGGAGTTGAACACCTCGGTGGTGCCCGGCTTGGCGCGGGCTTCGGCGAGCATCGGGTTCCAGGTGGTCACGGCCTGCACCTCGTCGGTGTTGAAGGCGGCGGCGATGTCGGCATCGGAGGTGTTCACCGTCTTCACGTCCTTCTCGGTCAGGCGGGCGTTCTCCAGGGCGCGGGCGAGCAGGTAGTGGGAGACGGACAGTTCCACCAGGTTGACGTTCATGCCCTTGAGGTCGGCCAGGGTCTTGCCTTCGCCCTTGAGGACGATGCCGTCGTTGCCGTTGGAGAAGTCGCTGACGATCAGCGCGGTGGAGTCGACGCCGCCGGCGGCCGGGATGGTCAGGGCGTCCATGTTGGTCATGGTGCAGCCGTCGAACTGCCCGGCGGTGTACTGGTTGATCGACTCGATGTAGTCGTTGAGCTGGGTGACCTTGATCTGGATGCCGTACTTCTTCGCCCACTTGTCGACGATGCCGTGGCTGGCCGCGTACTCCCAGGGCATCCAGCCGGCGTAGAGGGTCCAGCAGAGGTTGAAGCTGTTCTTCGCGGCGGCGGAGGCAGAGACGCTGAAGGCGGCGAGGCCGGCAGCGAACAGGGCGGTCAGAAGGGGCTTGCGCATGGAGCATCTCCAGTCGATTGTCGGGCAGGCAGGAGTCGGGCGGCACGTGTCGCTCTCGTCTCCCGGGCTTTTGTCCCGCCGTGTAACCTCGCTGGAGGTCGATGACTCTCGGACCAGCCACTCGCCGCGCGAGCCGGAACCCTAGTCATCCATTGTCAGATTGTGGTGCCGCTGTCCGATGGCTTCGGATCGTTCCTGCACGCCGGGAACCAAGCGAGCGGCGTGCCAAGTTGGCGAAAGTGCCGGGGCAGAAGGGCTGCGCCGCCTCACGGCGGGTTTTTCGCTGCATGCCGGGGCGTTCGTCCGCCCCCAAATGAAGCGCGGCGCCGCATCCTGGTGCGTGCGGGCCAGTCGAAAGACAGGAGCGTGCCACGCCAGCCCGGCGGCAGACTGCGGTGACCTTCACCGTCGAGGAATCCATCGCCATGTCCGAGTTGCTGAGCTTCGCCAAGGGCGCGCTGACGCTGTTCTGGGTCGCCGCCGTGCTCAACCTGATCTACCCCTTCGGCGAGCTGCATCGCCCGCTGCTGTGGCTGTCCACGATCCTGCTGGTGGCGCATGTGGGCGAGGTGCTGTTGCTGGCGCGCCGCCGTCCCTGGCTGGAGCAGGCGCAGGTGCTGCTGTTCGGCGTGCTGCACCTGCAGAGCCGCAAGCTGCGCCGGGCGGGCACTGTAAACGGCTGATTTACCGAAGCTTTACCTTTGGCCGCGGCACCGCCGTCGGGCACGCCTGTCTGATCCTGTGAGCCCGGAAGAATGTACGCCCCGCATCCCGGCGGGGCGGCCGGCTCGCCTGATGGAGGCGCCATGCGTCGTATTTTTGCTGCTGTTTTGCTCACCCTTCCGTTGACCGGGTGTGTGTTCATCGATCATGACCACGGCCGCTGGGGCGGCCCGCATCGCTATGGCTACGATGCGCCGGCGCCGGGCTACTACGGTGGCCCCCACCCGGACTGGCGCCGTTGAGTCTCAGGGGAAATCCAGAACCCCTCGCCCGCTGGGGTGAGGGAGAGCCCAGAGCCGAACTCTCATGATGGTGCTCAAAGCGCGGCGTTGAACGCCGCGTCTTCCTCCAGCAACAGCTCGACGAACTGGCTGGCCGCCGGCGACAGGCTGCGGCTGGCGTGGCGCACCAGCGCATAGGCGGAGCCGCGCCCGGCGACCTCGCTGCTGCCGGGCCAGGGCAGCACGGCCAGGTTGCCGGCCTGCACATCGGCGGCCACCACGTCCCAGGTGGCCAGGCAGAGCACGTCGCTGCCCTTCACCAGTTCCTTGAGCATCAGCACGTCATCGCATTGCACGCTCAGCGGTTGCTCGCGGCCCAGGGTGCGTGCCAGTCCCTCGTGGGCGTCGCGCGGCAGGCGCGGGCCGGCCAGGGGGTAGTCGAGCACCCGCGCCACCGAGGGAATGCTGGCGATCAGCGGATGCCCCGGTCGGCAGAACAGCACGCCGCGGTGCACCCGCAACGGCAGGATGTCCAGGCGGCTGTCGCCTTCGAGTTCGCGGTAGTCGGCGATGAACAGTTCCAGTTCGTCGTCCAGCAGGCGCTGATGCAGCTCGCTCCAGTTCTCGATGGAGAGCAGGACCGAGACTTTCGGGTGCGCGCTGCTGTAGCGCGCCAGCACCTGCGGCATCAGGCGCGCGCCGGGAAAGGGGCCCGCGCCCAGGCGCAGCTCACCGGTTTCCAGGTCCGCCAGTTGCAGCACCGCGTTCTTCAGCGCGCGGTCGCCGGCCAGCAGGCGGCGCGCGTGCTCCAGCACCAGCCGGCCATGGGCGGTGAGGGTGACGCCGCGCGGGTTGCGGTCCACCAGCTGGCAGCTCAGCTGGCCCTCCAGCGCCTGGATGCTGCGCGACAGGGCGGGCTGGCTGAGATTCACCGCATCGGCGGCGCGGGCGAAGTGGCCGTGCTCGGCAAGGGCAACGAAGTGGCGTAGCTGGCGAAGATCGCTCATGCGCGTCCTGCATCGATTGTTGAATAGGAATGCATTGGAATTATTAACGCAGCGGCCGGCATAGTGCGAGCACAACAACAAAGCCCGGAGTGCTCCGATGTCCCGTCTTTCCGCCGCCGTGCTGCTCGCCAGCCTCTGCCCCGGCCTGCTGCTCGCCGCCGAACAACCCAAGCCGCCGTCGTCCTTCACCCAGGCCGCCCAGGAGCAGGTGCGCCAGTCGCTGCCCTTCAACGACCGCGCCGATTTCGAGCGGGTGGAAAAGGGCCTGATCAAGCGCCCCGACAACCTCGTCATCAAGAACGACGACGGCACGGTCGCCTGGCAACTGGGTGGCTACGATTTCCTCAAGGCCGCCAAGGACGTCGCCAGCGTCAACCCCAGCCTGCTGCGCCAGGCCCAGCTGAACCTCAGCTACGGCCTGTTCAAGGTCACCGACGGCATCTACCAGGTGCGCGGCTACGACCTGGCCAACACCACCTTCATCGAAGGCAAGACCGGCTGGATCGTCATCGACACCCTGACCACCCCGGCCACTGCCAAGGCCGCCTACGCCCTGGTGAGCCAGGAGCTGGGGCAGAAGCCGATCCGCGCGATCATCTACAGCCATGCCCACATCGACCACTTCGGTGGGGCGAAGGGCCTGGTGAGCCAGGAGCAGGTGGACAAGGGCGAGGTGCAGATCATCGCGCCCAAGGGCTTCATGGAGGCGGCGATCAAGGAAAACGTGCTCGCCGGCAACGCCATGCTGCGCCGCGCCACCTACCAGTACGGCACGATGCTGCCGCAGGGCCCGCAAGGGCATGTCGACATGGCCATCGGCAAGGCCGTCGCCCACGGCCCGATGAGCCTCATCGCACCGACCAAGACCGTCGATGGTTCGCTGGTGGAGATGGACATCGACGGCGTGCCCGTCACCTTCCAGAACACACCCGGCACCGAGTCGCCGGCGGAGATGAACGTCTGGCTGCCGCAGCAGAAGGCCCTGCTGATGGCCGAGAACGTCACCGCCACGCTGCACAACCTCTACACCCTGCGCGGCGCCGAAACCCGCGACCCGCTGGGCTGGAGCAAGTACATCAACGAGGCGCTGCACCGCTTCGGCGACAAGGCCGAGGTGATGTTCGCGGTGCACAACTGGCCGCGCTGGGGGCACGAGGACATCGTCCGCACCCTGGAGAAGCAGCGCGACATGTACGGCTACCTCAACGACCAGACCCTGCACCTGGCCAACAACGGCGTGACCATCAACCAGATCCACGAGCGCCTGAAGGTGCCGCCGGAGCTGGCCAACGAGTGGTTCAACCGCGGCTACCACGGCAGCGTCAGCCACAACGTGCGCGCGGTGGTGAACAAGTACCTGGGCTACTACGACAGCAACCCGGCGACGCTGAACCCGCTGGCGCCGGAAGAGTCGGCGGTGAAGTACGTCGAGTTCATGGGCGGCGCCGATCACCTGCTGCAGATGGCCAGGGCATCGTTCGACAAGGGCGAGTACCGCTGGGTGGTGGAGGTGGTCAACAAGCTGGTCTTCGCCGATCCGGCCAACCAGGCCGCGCGCAACCTGCAGGCGGACGCCCTGGAACAGCTCGGCTACCAGGCGGAGAACGCCGGCTGGCGCAACAGCTACCTGATGGCCGCGCAGGAACTGCGCAACGGCGTGCCCAAGGACCTGCCGTCGATGAAGTCGGGCAGCCCCGATGCCCTGGCGGCGATGGATACCGGCCTGCTGTTCGACTACCTGGGCGTGCGCCTGAACGCGGAGAAGGCCGAGGGCGAGGACTTCGCCATCAACCTGGTGCTGCCGGACAAGGACGAGCAGTACCTGCTGGAACTGAAGAATTCGCACCTGAACAACATCAAGGGCGTGCAGAGCGAGAACGCCGGGCAGACCGTGACCATCGACCGCGCCGACCTCAACCGCCTGATGCTCAAGCAGGTGTCGCCGGTACGCCTGGTGTTCGAAGGCAAGCTCAAGAGCTCGGGCAACCCGCTGCTGCTGGCCAAGCTGTTCGGCATGCTGGAGGACTTCGACTTCTGGTTCGACATCGTCACCCCGCCGCAGAAGAGCTGATCCATTGCCCCTCCCGCGCGGCCGTTCCCCTGCTGGCCGCGCGTCCCTCGATGGCACGATGCGAGTGATTGCATTGTGCCATTGTTTTTTCCGCCGCCAGTCTGCACCATGCCACCCCTGCGCCCGCAGCTGGTTGTCGGCGCTCGCAGTCGAGTCGTCGCGATCATGCTCAGCCGTTGTTCCAGGATGCTGCGTCGTTGCTGGCCGGGGCCGTTGGCCCTGGTGCTGGCGACGTCGCTCGGTGTCCTGGCGGGCGCGCAGCAGAACGAGTGGGATTTCCAGCGGATCAGCCAGCAGTCCACCCGGCTCTACGGTCCGTTGGGCGAAGGCCAGGCACGCATCGATGCCTGGCAGAAGCTGCTGGCGCAACAATCCGCCGCCAGCGAGCGTGACCAGCTGCAGGCGGTCAATCGCTTCTTCAACGACCAGCTGCGCTTCACCGACGACCTGAGCCTCTGGCACGAAGTGGACTACTGGGCCACGCCGGTGGAGGCGTTGCTCAAGGGGGCCGGCGATTGCGAGGATTTCGCCATCGCCAAGTACATCAGCCTGCGCCACCTCGGGGTGCCGGCGCAGAAGCTGCGCATTACCTACGTCAAGGCGCTGCGCCTGAACCAGGCGCACATGGTGTTGACCTATTACCCACGGCCCGACGCCGTGCCGCTGGTGCTGGACAACCTGATCGGCAGCATCCTGCCGGCCAGCCAGCGCAGCGATCTGCAGCCGGTCTACGCCTTCAATGGCGAGGGCCTCTGGCTTGCCGGCAACGGTGCCGGCGGCGGCAAGCAGGTGGGCGACAGCAAGCGGCTCTCGCGCTGGCAGGACCTCTTGAAGAAGATGAAGGCCGAAGGCTTCCCCCTGGAGGAATAGCCTTCGATGAATAGCCGCGCAACGAATAGCTCCCACGGGGGGAGCCTGGAGACACGATGTCCCTGTTCAAACAGTTGTTGATCGCCATCTGCCTGTTCCTGGTGGTCGCCTTCAGCGGCAGCTTCATGGTCGGCCTGGAAAGCTCGCGCGAGCAGTACGGCAACCAGCTGCGCTCCCACGCCCAGGACGCGGCCACCGCGCTGGGCCTGTCGTTGACGCCGAACATCGACGACCCGGCGATGGTCGAGCTGATGGTCAGCTCGATCTTCGACAGCGGCTACTTCGAGAGCATCCGCGTGATCGACCTGGCCACCGGCAAGGTGATGGTGGAGCGCACCGGCGTGCCCGACGCGGTGGCGGCCAAGGTGCCGCAGTGGTTCATCGCGCTGATCGACCTGCATTCGGCCGGCGGCGATGCCATTGTCAGCCGCGGCTGGAGCCAGGCGGCGCGGGTCGAAGTGCTCAGCCACCCGATGTTCGCCATCGCCAGGCTCTGGCAGAGCGCCCTGGGCAGCCTGCTCTGGCTGGTGCTGTGCGGCATCGCCAGCGCCGTGCTCGGCGCCATCTTGCTGCGCCGCCAGCTGAAGCCGCTGGACTACATGGTGGCGCAGTCCCACGCCATCGCCCGGCGCGAATTCCTCAGCCTGCCGGAACTGCCGCGCACGCCCGAGCTGCGCCGCGTGGTGCAGGCGATGAACCAGATGGTGGAGAAGCTCAAGGCGCTGTTCCAGGAGCAGGCGCAGCGCAGCGAACGCCTGCGCGACGAGGCCTACCAGGACAGCCTGACCGGGCTGGGCAACCGGCGCTTCTTCGACATGCAGCTGAGCAACCGGCTGAGCGCCGAGGACCAGGTCAGCAGCGGCGTGCTGCTGGTGCTGCGGGTCAATGACCTGGCCGGGCTGAACCAGCGCCTGGGCGGGCAACGCGTCGACCAGTTGCTCAAGGCGGTGGCCGATCAGCTGCGCCTGGCCGGGCAAGGGCTGGGCGCCGGCCTGACCCTGGCGCGCAGCCGCGGTGGCGAATTCGTGATGCTGGCGCCGGGGCTGATGCCCGAGGACGCGCCGGCCCTGGCGATGCGCCTGGAGGGCATGCTCGCGGCGCTGGTGAGCACCGGTGCCAGCGATGTCAGCCCGGTGGCGTGCCTGGGGCTGGTGCCGTTCGTTTCCGGCGAGTCGGCGCAGACGCTGCTGCAGCGCGCCGACGAGGCGCTGGTGCAGGCGGAGCGGCAGCACGACAGCTGCTGGGCCTTCCTCCAGGGCGGCGCGAAGCCGGTGGCCGAGGAGCGCCACAGCTGGCACCAGCTGCTGGACGAGGCGCTGGTGCACAAGCGCTTCCAGCTGCACTTCCAGGCGGTGGTGTCCTGCGCCGACCCTCAGGTGGTGCTGCATTACAAGGTGCTCTCGCGCCTGCCGGACGGGCAGGGCGGCAGCCTCGCCGCCGGGCGCTTCCTGCCCTGGCTGGACCGCTTCGGCTGGACCGCGCGGCTGGACCTGCTGATGCTCGAAAGCGTGCTGGCCGACATGGCCCGGCACAATCGCCCGCTGGCGCTGAACCTTTCCAGCGCGCTGCTGCGCGATGAGTGGGCCACCACCCGCGTCTTCGACCTGCTGCGCCAGCACCCGCAGTTTGCCGGGCGCCTGACCCTGGAGCTGGAGGAGGACCAACTGCCGGCGCAGCCGGTGCTCGAAGCCCTGACCCGCCGCCTGGGCGAGCTGGGCTATCGCCTGAGCCTGCAGCATTTCGGCGGGCGCTTCAGCATGATCGGCAACCTGGCGCGGCTGGGGCTGGCGTACCTCAAGGTGGATGGCAGCCACATCCGTCATATCGACCAGGAGAACGACAAGCGCCTGTTCATCGAGGCCATGCAGCGCGCGGCTCACAGCATCGACCTGCCGCTGATCGCCGAGCGCGTGGAGACGGCCGGGGAGTTCCGGGTGCTGAAGGAGATGGGCATCCAGGGCGTGCAGGGGCAGCTGTTTGGTGGGCCGGCGCCGTGGTGATGGGTGTTCATACCGGTGACGCCGGCCCTGCCGGCGGTTCGCGGGCATGGCCCGCTCCTACAGGCTGACCTCGGCGCTTACATTGGCGTAGGAGCGGACTTTGTCCGCGATGCTCTGTGCTTCGGGGGGAGCTCTGCGCCGCTTCCACTCGACCGCCTGAACAGGACGTGAGTCGCGCAGCCCCCTTTGTAGGAGCGGGCCATGCCCGCGACATGCCTCAGCGCTGACTCGGCTTCACGACGGAGCACGCACGTAGGATGGGTGGAGCGCAGCGATACCCATCGATGGCATCGCCCCGAACCGCATGGGTATCGCAAGCTCCACCCATCCTACCAAGGTGTTCTTCTGCGAGGGCAGCAGAGTGCGGTTCGCGAGCAAGCTCGCTCCTACGAGGAGCACGCCGACGCGACGCAGGAATCTCCCCACGTGATCGCGGACGGAGTCCGCTCCTACGGGAGCGGAAACGACGGAGTGAGCCAGCGGGAGGCGTCCCCGACCTGCTTCTGAACGGGAGCATTCGGAACGTGCGGTGGTTGCGCTGATAGTTTCTGAGAGCCAAAGCCGAAGGCATGGGCTCTTCGTAGGAGCGAGCTTGCTCGCGAAGCCCCAGCGCCGAACTTACCCTGTAGGAGCGGGCCATGCCCGCGAACCGCCGGCAGGGCCGGCGTATCAGGCAGTTCGCTGCTGGGCAACCGAAGCCCGCAGGCGTCGGCCCAAAGAAAACGGGGCTCAGATCAGCCCCGTTTCCTCGTCGTCGTTGATCAGCCGGGTCAGCCCACCCAGCGCCTCGCGCGCCTGGGTGCGGTTGAGCAGCTTGGAGCGCGCCGCCGGCGGCAGGTCGGTGATGCGGATGACGCCCTTGGTGATCAGCACCGAGATCAAGTCCTCCAGTACCCGGATCATGTCCAGGTCGCTCTGCTTGAGCTGCAGCAGGCTGCTCTCGGCCGCCCAGGCCTGGATGTCCGGATGGTCCGCCGGCAGGGTGCCGGTGGCGCCTTCGAATTCGGCGTCCTCGACGCGGGAAATCTTCCCCTCGGCGTTGCGCTGGATGTACAGCATCGACCCGTCCCCTGTTTCGTGATGTGAAGGGGCGACAGCGCAGCCACCCCGAAGGGTGGCCCGCTGTCGCCGTGTCAGAGCCTGACCGGTTGGAAGCCGTGCGGCAACCGCGGATCAGTGATGCTCAGTCTTGACCACCGGGTCGGAACCCGCCACCAGCTTGTTGACGATCTCGGTGGAGGTCGAGCCGTAAGCGGAGAGGTCGACGCCGCTCAGCTTGATGGTGACGTCCGCCGCGCCGCCGTTGTTGATCTGCCCGGTGGTGCTCACCTGCAGGGTCGAGGTCGCGGTGTCCACCTTCAGGTAGCTGAGGATGTCGTTGTGCGCGGTGTCCGGCAGCAGGTCGCTGATGTCGATGCGGTCGCCTTCACCGGCCTTGAAGTCGGTGATGGTGTCGTTGCCGATATCGCCGGCCTTCCAGATGAAGGTGTCGGCACCCGCACCGCCGGTGAGGATGTCGTCGCCCTTGCCACCGGTGAGCTGGTCGTTGCCGGTGCCGCCGAAGAGGATGTCGTTGCCATTCTCGCCGAACAGGAAGTCGTTGCCGCCCTGGCCGTAGAGGATGTCGTTGCCATCGCCGCCGTACAGGTGGTCATCGCCGCCGCGGGTATCGCCGTCGACGTTGAACAGCGCGTGGTTGGCCTTGATGTAGTCGTACATCTCGTCGCTGGTGGCGGCGTGGCCGTTCTTCAGCTCGAGGAACGCCGACAGTGCGCTGACACCGGAGCCCGCTGGCAGGTCGGCCGGTTTCGCCGGGTTGCCGTTGACGCCCCAGGGCAGGTTATCGGTGTTGATGGTGTCACCGAAGATGATGTCGTCGCCCGCGCCGCCGGTGATGGTGTCGTGGCCCGAGGGCGCCAGCTCGGTGGAGGTGGAGCCGCCGTGCAGGGCGGCGGTGAGGTCGCTGGCCTGCTTGACGATGTCCACCTGGCCGACCGGGGCGTAGGTGGTGGTGGACTGCTTGAGGTTATCCAGGTTGACGGTCGCGGTGCCGGAACTGGAGTTGTCGGTCAGCACGAAGTCGATGCGGTAGGTGCCTTCGCCCACGGCCTTGTCGGTCGAGTAGGTGGTGTTGCTCGACGAGGAGGTCAGGGTGTGCGTTTCGACCGTCGTCCAGGCGCCGTTGACATACTGCTTCAGGCTCCAGGTGAAGGTGTCGTTGGCGTTCATGCTTTCGTTGAAGGCAAAGCTGAAGGTAGACGTGCTGTTCTTGGCGACGCTCAGGTCCGAGGTGATGGCCGTGGAGGAGCCGGCGGCGTTGGTGTCGGTCAGGCGCAGCTGGTTGCCGCTGATGCCCACCGAACCGGTCGAGCTCTTGCTCAGGGTCCAGCCGGGCAGGGCGCTGTTGTTGTCGAAGGTGAAGGTGGAGCTGCTGCTCCAGTTCACCGAGCCCAGGCCGGTGACGCTGGTGTTGTCGAAGTACTTGAGCGTGCTCTCGTTGACGCCGGTGCCGATCCCGATGGCGCGCACCTCGCTGAGCGCCGACAGGCTGGCGAAGGCCTGGGTGGTGTTCTGCATCAGGGAGCCGCTGCCGTTGGACTCGGTCGGGTCGCCGTCGGTGAGGAACAGCGTGACATTCTCGTAGCCGTTCTTCTGCGTGTTGAACCAGTTGACCGCCTGGCCGAAGGCTTCCTGGTAGTCGGTGCCGCCGGAAGCCTGCAGGCCCTGGTTCTGGTTCTGGCCGATGGCGTTGATCAGTTGATCGATGTTCGCATCGGACAGGTCGGTGATGCTGACCTTCAGGCTGGCGGTGCTCTGGAAGCCGATCAGGGAGATGTTGATGATCCCGTCATGGCCCTTGAGCTCGTTGGCCAGGTTGATCAGCGCGTCCTTGACCAGCTTGATCCGCGAGTTGGCGTACGCCGCGCCGGACTGGCCGGCGAGGTTGTAGGACATGCTGCCGGAGGTGTCGACCACCAGGGCGATGTTGTAGTTGGTGCCGCCCTGGGTGAGGGTCTTGATGCCGCCGACATCGCCGAGGATCACGTCGTCGCCCGAGCCACCGCTGAGGGTGTTGTCGCCGTTGGGGTTGGTCGCCGGGATCTGCACCTGGCCGACGTGGATGTCGAAGCCGTAAGTGGCCGAGGTATCGACGCCACCGTTGGCCACGCCGCCGCTGTCCTGGATGGCGAACTCGAAGTGAGCGTTGCTGCCCGAGCCGTCCGGAACGTAGGTCAGCTTGCCGGCGGCGATGTCGCTGGCGCTGACGGGCTTGCCAGCACTGATGGCCTGGCCGTTGAGCAGCAGGGTGCCGGAGTCCGGCAGGGCCTTGATCAGGATGTTCTGCAGGCTGTGGTTCTGGCCGTTGGCGGAGTCCGCGGTGTCGCTGAAGGCGAAGTCCTTGAGGGCGAAGGTGTAGGTCTTGCCGGCATAGACGCTGGCCGAGCCGTCGGCCGACAGCGGCGCATCGTTCACCGGAGTGACGTTGAAGGTCAGGGTGCTGGAGGCACTGGAGAAGCCGTCGTGGCTGTCCTGCACCGAGAACTTCAGGGTGGCGTAGGCGTTGCCCGCGGCGTTGGCCACCGGGGTGTAGACCAGGCTGGCGAGCAGGCTGACGGCGATCACCTGGCCGGCGGTCATCGACTGGCCATTGAGGCTCAGGCTGCCAGCGGTGGGCAGGCTGTCGATGCGGATGGCCTTGAGCGCGTCGCCGGCGTCCTTGTCGCTGAAGCCGAAGTCGCTGGCGCTGAAGCTGCGCTTGCCGTCCTCGTTCAGGGTCACGGTGCTGTCGGTGGCGGTGGGCAGGTCGTTGCTGCCGGTCACGGTGATGGTCACGGTGGCCGGTGCGCTGACCGCGCCCTGGGCATCCTTGGCGGTGTAGGTGAAGGTCACCTGGCGCGATTCGCCGACGTTGAGCGCGTCGAAGTCAGTGCCGGGGTTGAACACGTAGCTGCCGTTGGCGTTGAAGGTGAGGCTGCCGTTGCCGGCGCCGACGTCCTTCACCAGGGCATAGCCGTTGGGGTTGACCGCGCTGTCGATGTCGCTGGCAGCCGGCACCACGCCACTGAGGCTGTTGTTCTCGCCGGTGGTCTGCTGGTCGTTTTTGGCCTCCGGTGCATCGTTCACCGGGTTGATGCCCACGGTGACGGTCGCGGTGCTGGTGCCGCCGTGGCCATCGCTGATGGTGTAGGTGAAGCTGCCGGTACCGTTGAAGTCCTTGGCCGGGGTGAACACCACGTTGCCGTTTTCCAGCTTCACGCTGCCGTTGACCGCGTTCTGCACGCTGACGATCGACAGGGTGTCGCCGTCGACGTCGCTGTCGTTGCCCAGCAGAGTCTGCGGGGCGATGGTCAGCGCGGTGTCTTCGTTGGTCACCAGCTCGCTCACCGCGTGGGTCAGCGCCGTGCCGCCGAGCACGCTGTAGGTGCCGCCCTGCGGGCGCATTTCCACCTGCAGCTGGGCCTGGCCGCCCTGGTCCCAGTAGACGATCTCGATGCTGTGGCTGCCGCTCTGGGCGATGCTGAAGACCGCCGATTCACGGCCGGTCGGGCTCTGGTTGGCGTCGAACTTGAACACCTCTACGCCGTCGATCCTGATGCTGAAGCCGTCGTCGGCATTCACCCGCAGCTGATAGTTGCCGGCGTTGAGGTTGATCGCCCCGGTCAGCTGGATGATCGCGTCGGAGGTGTTTGCCGGGTCGCTGCTCAGGGAGTTCGCATCGTTGCCGAGGAACTTCTGCAGGTTGCCGTCGCCGCCCAGGTCACCGCCGCTGAGGCTGTAGTTCAGCGAAGTGGCGGTGAAGGTGGCGGCGGCCGCCTTGCCGTTGATGAACGAGGAAACCTGCGACAGGCTGGTCAGGTTGCTGCCATCGACGCCCTCGCGGTAGCCCCAGTAGCTGCCCTTCAGGCCGCTGAGGGTGAAGGTGTCGTTCACTGCCAGCGGGGCGTCGTTCACCGGGGTGACGTTCAGGGTGAGGGTGTTCGGCGTGGTGTCGAACGCATTGGCGCTGTCCTTCACCGAGAAGGTGAAGCTGGCGTAATTGTCGCCGTTGGCGTTGGCGGCCGGGGTGAACACCAGCTTGCCGAGGTCGGCGGCGCCGATCACCTGGCCGGCGGTCACGGCGTTGCCGTTGAAGGTCAGGGTGCCGTGGGTGGGCAGGCTGTCGATGCGCACGCCGCTGAAGGTGTCGCCGCTGTCCACGTCGGTGAAGCCGAAGTCGGCGGCGCTGAAGTTGCGGCTGCTGTCTTCGTCCAGGGTGACGGTCTTGTCGGCGCCGTTGGGGGCGTCGTTGCTGCCGTTGACGGTGAGGGTGATGGTCTTCGGATCGCTGAGCGCGCCGGCGTCGTCCTTCGCCTGGTAGGTGAAGGTGACGGTTTCGCTCTGCCCGGCGGCCAGGTGGTCGAAGGCGGTGCCCGGCGTGAAGGTGTAACTGCCGTCGGCGTTGAAGACGAGGCTGCCCTTGCCCTGGGCGACATCGGTGGCCAGCTGGTAGCCGACCACGGTGCCGTCGATATCGGTGGCGGCCGGGACCTGGCCGTGCAGGACGGTGTTCTCTTCCGTGGATGCCGTGCCGTCGACGGCAACCGGGCGGTCATTGCTGCCGGTGACGGTGATGGTGACGGTCTGCGGGTCGCTCAGTGCGCCGTCATTGTCCTTCGCCTGGTAGGTGAAGGTCACGGTTTCGCTCTGGCCGGCGGCGAGGTGGTCGAAGTCGCTGCCCGGCGCGAAGGTGTAGCTGCCGTCGGCGTTGAAGGCCAGGGTGCCCTTGCCGGCCGCCACGTTGCTGGCGAGCTGGTAGCTGGCGACGCTGCCGTCCACATCGGTGGCAACCGGGACCTGGCCCTGGAGCACGGCGTTTTCGTCGGTGGTCTGGCTGTCGGCAAAGGCGACCGGCGCGTCGTTGGTGCCGTTGATGGTGACGGTCACGTTGCTGCTGGTGCCATCGGCGGCCTTCACGACGAAGGTGTCGGTGAGGTGCTCGCCGGCCTTCAGCTCGTTGAAGGCGGAGTTGGCCACGTAGGTCCAGCTGCCGTCGGTGGCGATGCTGAAGGTGCCGTAGGTGCCGGCGGTGTTGGTCTGTGCCTGGAAGCTGGCGGGCCCGTCGACGTCGGTGACGTTCAGCTTGCCGTCGAGGGTGACCGGGGCGTTGGTTTCATCGGCACTGCCGCTGGCCTGGCCGGTGATGACCGCCGCGTCGTTGCTGCCGGTGACGGTGATGGTGACGGTCTGCGGGTCGCTCAGTGCGCCGTCGTTGTCCTTCGCCTGGTAGGTGAAGGTCACGGTTTCGCTCTGGCCGGCGGCCAGGTGGTCGAAGTCGCTGCCCGGCGCGAAGGTGTAGCTGCCGTCGGTGTTGAAGGCCAGGGTGCCCTTGCCGGCCGCCACGTTGCTGGCGAGCTGGTAGCTGGCGACGCTGCCGTCGACATCGGTGGCAACCGGGACCTGGCCCTGGAGCACGGCGTTCTCGTCGGTGGTCTGGCTGTCGGCATAGGCGACCGGCGCGTCGTTGGTGCCGTTGACCGTGATGGTGATGGTCTGCGGATCGCTCAGCCCGCCGTTGTTGTCCTTGGCCTGGTAGGTGAAGGTGACGGTTTCGCTCTGGCCGGCAGTCAGGTGGTCGAAGGCGCTGCCCGGGTTGAAGCTGTAGCTGCCGTCGGCGTTGAAGGTCAGGGTGCCCTTGCCGGCGGCCACGTCGCTGGCCAGTTGGTAGCTGGCGATGCTGCCGTCCACATCGGTGGCGCTCGGAACCTGGCCGTTGAAGACGCTGTTTTCGTCGGTGGCCGCGGTGCCGTCGAAGGCGACCGGGTTGTCGTTGGTGCCGACGATGTTGACGGTCACGGTGGCGCTGGTGCCGTCGGCGGTCTTCACGGTGAAGGTGTCGGTCAGGGTCTGGCCGACCTTCAGTTCGTTGTAGGCGCTGCTGGCGACGTAGGTCCAGGCGCCGTCGGTGCCCAGGTTGAAGGTGCCGTACTTGCCGGCCACATCGCTCTGCGCCTGGAAGGTTGCCGGGCTGTCGACGTCGCTCGCGTTGAGCTTGCCGCCGGTGCTGACCGGCGCGTCGGTCTCGTTGACGCTGCTGGACTTCACGCCGCTGATGACGGCGGCGTCATTGCTGCCGGTGACGGTAATGGTGATGGTCCGGGGCTCGCTCAGCGCGCCGTTGTCGTCCTTCGCCTGGTAGGTGAAGGTGACGACCTGGCTCTGGCCGGCGGCCAGGTGGTCGAAGTCGCTGCCCGGCTCGAAGTGGTAGGTGCCGCTGGAGTTGAAGTTCAGCGAGCCGTTGCCCTGGCCGACGTCGGTGACCAGCTGGTAGCCGGAGACCTTGCCATCCGGATCGGTGGCGGCCGGTACCTTGCCGTTGACGCGGCCGTTCTCGTCGATGGTGACGCTGTCATCGTACGCGGTGGGTGCGTCGTTGGTGCCCAGGATGTTCACGGTGACGCTGGAGCTGGTGCCGTCGGCAGCCTTCACGGTGAAGGTGTCGGTCAGTTGCTCGCCCGGCTTCAGCTCGTTGTAGGCGTCCTTGGCGACGTAGGTCCAGGTGCCGTCGGTACCGAGGTTGAAGGTGCCGTATTTGCCGGCGACATTGGTCTGGGCCTGGAAGGCGTCCGGGCCGTCGACGTCGCTGACGTCCAGCTTGCCGGTGGTGGTGATCGGCGCGTTGGTCTCGTCCACGTTGACGATCTTCGCCCCGCTGATGATGGCGGCATCGTTGCTGCCGTTCACGGTCAGGGTCAGGACGTTCTCGTCGGTGGCGCCCTTGTCGTCGGTGACGATGAACTTGATCTGCAGCTCGAGGGTTTCGCCGGCGCCGAGCGTCTGGTAGTCGGCGTGGTTGCCGTCGAAGCTCCAGGTGCCGTTGGCGTTGAGGGTGAAGCCGCTGGGCGCGGCGTCCTTGAGGCTGAAGTACAGCGCGTGGCCGTCATCGATATCGGTCGCGGTGAGGGTGCCGCCGCTGATCTTGTCTTCATTCACCGAGGCGCTGGCCGCCTTGGCCACCGGTGCATCGTTGGTGCCGATGACGGTGATGGTCAGGGTGCTGGCGCTCTTCGCACCGAACTGGTCGGTGACGCTGTAGTTGACGGTGAAGACCTGGGTCGCGCCCACGGCCAGGTGCTGGTACGCCGCGTTGCTGGCGTCGAAGCTCCACTTGCCGCTGCTGTCGCTGCTGAAGCCCGCCGGCAGGCTGCCGGTGGTGGCGAAGGTCAGCACGGCGTTGTGGTCGACATCGCTGCCGGCCAGCTGGCCACCGATCTTGCTGTCCTCGTAGACGGTTTCCTTCATCACCCCGGCGACCGGTGCGTCGTTGGTGCCGGTGACGGTGATGGTCAGGGTGCTGGTGCCGGTGGCGCCGTGCTCGTCGGTGACCGTGTAGTGGATGACCACCGCCTGCTGCTCGCCCTGGGCGAGATTGTCGTAGGCCGGGTCCTTGGCATCGAACAGCCAGCTGCCGTCCGGCTTCAGGGTGAAGCCGGCGGTGTTCTGGGCGGTGCTGAAGGTCAGCTGGGCGTCGTGGTCGACGTCGGTGGCCTGCAGCTTGCCGGTGATCTCGCTGACCGGCTTGAGCTGGTTGCCCAGGGTGGTGCCGTTCGCGCCGTTGGTGGTCAGGGTCCAGTTGTTGCCGGTATGGCTGACCTGGCCGAGCACATTGCCGACGCTCACCTGCGACGGCAGGTTGCTCAGCACCAGGGTCGAGTCGACGAGGGTGTCGCCGGAGTCGGAAACGCCCAGGACGATGGTGTAGGTGCCCGGCTTGTCGAACACCTGCTGGAAGGTCTGCAGCCCCGAGTTGCCGCCGTCGCCGACCACGGACACGCTGGAGAGCAGCTGCACCTTCTGGCCGTTGACCTGCACGTAGGCGAAGTCGTTGAACGGGCCGTAGTCCTGGGTGCCGAACGACCAGTTGAAGCTGACCGCCTCGCCCGGCTGGGTGGTGGTCACGGTCAGGGTGATGGACGAGCCGTCGGTGGCGCCGGCCACGACGCCGAGGTCCTTGATGCCGCCTTCGACCGCGCTGGCGGTGGCCGGGTAGGCGACCGGCGCATCGTTGGTGCCGACAATATTGACGGTGACGCTGGCGGCGGTGCCGTCGGCGGCGTTCACGGCGAAGGTGTCGACCAGGGTCTCACCGACCTTCAGTTCGTTGTAGGCGGCGTTCGCGGTATAGGTCCACTGGCCGTCGGCGCCCAGGTTGAAGGTGCCGTACTTGCCGGCGACGTTGGTTTGCGCCTGGAAGGATTCCGCACTGTCGACGTCGCTGATGCTCAGCTGGCCGCCGGTGCTGATCGGGGCGTCGGTTTCGTTGACGCTGACCGAGGTCTGGCCGCTGATGACCGCGGCGTCGTTGCTGCCGGTGACGGTGATGGTGATGGTCTGCGGGTCGCTCAGCGCACCGTTGTCGTCCTTCGCCTGGTAGGTGAAGGTGACGTCCTGGCTTTCGCCGGCGGCCAGGTGATCGAAGTCGGTGCCCGGCTCGAAGGTATAGCTGCCGTCGGCGTTGAAGGTCAGGCTGCCATGACCCTGGCCGACGTCGGTGGCCAGCTGGTAGCCGACCACGCTGCCATCGATATCGGTGGCCAGCGGAACCTGGCTGGTGAAGGCCGCGTTCTCCCCGGTGGTCCTGCTGTCGCCGAAGGCCACCGGCGCGTCGTTGGTGCCGACGATGTTCACGGTGACCGTGGCGCTGGTGCCATCGGTCGCCTTGACGGTGAAGCTGTCGGTCAGTTTTTCGCCCTGCTTGAGCTCGTTGTAGGCCGCGTTGGCGGTGTAGGTCCACTGGCCGTCGGCGCCCAGGTTGAAGCTGCCGTACTTGCCGGCGACGCCGGTCTGCGCCTGGAAGCTGGCGGCGCCGTCGACATCGCTGACGGTCAGCAGGCCGCCGGTGGTGATCGGCGCGTCGGTCTCGTCCACATTCACGCTGGCCACGCCGCCGATCACGGCCGGGTCGTTGCTGCCGGTGACGGTGAGGGTCAGGGTCTGGGTGTCGGTGGCGCCGTGCTCGTCGGTGACGATGTACTTGACCTGGATGTCGCGGGTCTCGCCTTCGGCGAGGGACTGGTAGGCCGGGTCCTTGCCGTCGAAGGTCCAGCTGCCGTCGGTCTTCAGGGTGAAGCCGGCGGGCGGGTTGCCGGCCACGCTGAAGCTCAGCTTGGCGCCGTCGTCCACGTCGGTGGCGGTGAGCTGGCCCTTGCTGGCGGCGTCCTCGGCGGCTGCCGCGGTAGCGGCGTTGGCCTTGGGCGCGTCGTTGGTGCCGGTGACGGTGATCAGCAGCACGCTCGGGGTGCTGGCGCCGTGCTCGTCGGTGACGGTGTAACCGACGCTGATCAGCTGCGTCGCGCCCGCCTTCAGGTGCTGGTAGGCGGCATCGCCCGCGTCGAAGCTCCACTTGCCGTCGCTGCCCAGGGTCAGGCCCGCCGGGGCGGCCTGGTTCAGGCTGTAGGTGAGCTGCGCGCCGTGGTCGACGTCGATGGCTTTCAGCTCGCCGCTGATCTGCGCGTCTTCGCGGACGAAGGTCAGCGAGGGCAGGGCGATGGGCGTGTCGTTGGTGCCCGTGACGGTCAGCGTCAGGGTGTTGCTGCTGGTGGCGCCGTGTTCGTCGGTGACGGTGTAGTCGATGGACAACACCTTGCTCTCGCCGGCGGCGAGGCTCTGGTAGGCCGGGTTGAGGCCGTTGAAGGCCCAGGTGCCGTCCTTGAACAGGGTGAAGCCGGCGGGGGCCTTGTCGTTGAGGCTGAAGCTGAGCTTGGCGCCGTCGTCGACGTCGCTGGCGGTCAGCTTGCCGAGGCTGAGCTTGTCCTCGCTGGCGTTCGCCGAGGCGGCGTTGGCCACCGGCGCATCGTTGGTGCCGGTGACGGTGATGGTCAGCGAGCTGGCGCTGGTGGCGCCGTGCTCGTCGGTGACGGTGAACGGAATGCTCAGGGTCTGCGTGGCGCCGGCCTTCAGGTGCTGGTACTCGCTGACGCTGGCATCGAAGCTCCACTTGCCGTCGGCATCGACGCTGAAGCCGGCCGGGGCGGCCTTGTCCAGGGCATAGCTGAGCTTGGCGCCGTTGTCGGCGTCGCTGGCGGCGAGCTGGCCGCTGATCTGCGCGTCTTCCTTCACCGCGCCAGTGGTGGCGTTGGCGACCGGGGCGTCGTTGCTGCCGGTGACGGTGAGGGTGATGGTCTGCGGGTCGCTCAGGGCGCCATCGTTGTCCTTCGCCTGGTAGGTGAAGGTGATGTCGCGGGATTCGCCTTCGGCCAGGCCGTCGAAGTCCTTGCCCGGGTTGAAGACGTAGCTGCCGTCGGCATTGAAGGTCAGGCTGCCATTGCCCTGGCCGACGCCGGTGGTCAGCTGGTAGCCGGCGATGCTGCCGTCCACGTCGGTGGCGGCCGGGACCTGGCCGTTGAAGACGCTGTTCTCGTCGGTGCTGGCGCTATCGGCATAGGCCACCGGCGCGTCGTTGGTGCCGGTGACGGTGATGCTGACGGTCTGCGGGTCGCTCAGCGCGCCGTTGTTGTCCTGCGCCTGGTAGGTGAAGGTCACGGTTTCGCTGGCGCCGGCGGCCAGATGGTCGAACGCGCTGCCCGGGTCGAAGGTGTAGCTGCCGTTGGCGTTGAAGGTCAGCGAGCCCTTGCCCTGGGCGACGTCGGTGCTCAGCTGGTAGCCGACGACGGTGCCGTCCACGTCGCTGGCCGGCGGAACCTGGCCGTTGAGAACGGTGTTTTCTTCGGTGGTGGCGGTATCGGCGGAGGCGACCGGGGCATCGTTGGTGCCGTTGATGGTCACGGTCACGGTGGTGGGGGTACCGTCGGCGGCCAGCACGGTGAAGCTGTCGGTCAGGTGTTCGCCGAGCTTGAGCGCGTTGTAGGCGTCATTGGCGACGTAGGACCAACTGCCGTCGGCGGCGATGCTGAACGTGCCATGGTCGCCGGCGGTGCCGGTCTGGGCCTGGAAGCTCGCCGGGCTGTCGACGTCGCTGATGGTCAGCTTGCCCTCGAGGGTGACCGGGGCGTTGGTCTCATCGGCGCTGCCGCTGGTCTGGCCGGCGATCACCGCGGCGTCGTTGCTGCCGGTGACGGTGAGGGTGATGGTCTGCGGATCGCTCAGCGCGCCGTTGTTGTCCTTCGCCTGGTAGGTGAAGGTGACGTCGCGGGTTTCGCCCTGGGCCAGGCTGTCGAAGTCCTTGCCAGGGTTGAAGACGTAGCTGCCGTCGGCATTGAAGGTCAGGCTGCCGTTGCCCTGGCCGACGTCGGTAGTCAGCTGGTAGCCGGCGATGCTGCCGTCCACGTCGGAGGCGGCCGGCACCTGGCCGTTGAGCACGCTGTTCTCGTCGGTGGTCGCCGCGCCCGGCTGGGCAACCGGCGCGTCGTTGGTGCCGGTCACGGTGAGGGTGATGGTCTGCGGGTCGCTCAGCGCGCCGTTGTTGTCCTTCGCCTGGTAGGTGAAGGTCACGTCGCGGGTCTCGCCCTGGGCCAGGCTGTCGAAGTCCTTGCCGGGGTTGAAGACGTAGCTGCCGTCCGGGTTGAAGGTCAGGCTGCCGTTGCCCTGGCCGACGCCGGTGGTCAGCTGGTAGCCGGCGACGCTGCCGTCCACGTCGGAGGCGGCCGGCACCTGGCCGTTGAGCACGCTGTTCTCGTCGGTGCTGGCGGCGCCCGGCTGTGCGACCGGCGCGTCATTGGTGCCGGTCAGGGTCACGGTCAGGGTGGCGGTGCTGGTGGCGCCGTGCTCGTCGGTGACGGTGTAGGGAACCTGCACCACCAGGGTTTCGCCCTCGGCCAGGTGCTGGTAGGCCGGGTCCTTGCCATCGAAGGTCCAGCTGCCGTCCGGCTTCAGGGTGAAGCCCGCCGGCGGATTGCCGCTGCTGGTGAAGGTGAGGCTGCTGCCGGTGTCGCGGTCGGTGGCCAGCAGTTGGCCGCCGATCACGCTGTCCTCATTGCCGCTGGCCTGGCCATCCTGGGCGACCGGGGTGTCGTTGGAGCCCTGGACGTTGATGGTGATGACGCGGGTGTCGGTGGCGCCGGACGGATCGGTGACGGTGACGGTGAAGCTGTCGCTCGGGTTCTGGCCCTGGGGCAGGGCGTTCACGGCATTCGCATCGACCACGTAGGTGTAGCTGCCGTCGGCGTTGACGGTCAGCTCGCCATAGGCGCCCTTGGCGCTGCCGCTCCAGGTCAGGTTGCGGTCATCGACGTCGGTGGCGGTCAGCTGACCCTTGATGTCGGCGAAGCTGTCATTGGCGGCGGTGTCGGTGATGGCACTGGTATAGGTGCCAGTGGCCACCGGGGCGTCGTTCACCGGGGTGATGCCGACATTCACCACCAGCGTGCTGCTGGCGCCACGGGCGTCAGTGACGATCACGGTGAACGTGTCGGCGCCGTTGTAGTCGCCGTTGGGGTTGTACTGCCAGGTGCCGTTGGGGTTGAGCACCAGCAGGCCGTTGGCCGGAGCCTGGCCGACGCTGTAGGCGATCAGGTCGCCGTTGGGATCGCGGGCGGAGAAGGCGCCAGTGAGTTGCGTGTCTTCGGCGGTGGTGAGGTTCAGCACGCCGTTGCGGCCGTCGGTGATCACCGGCGCCAGGTTGGGCGGCAGTTCGCCCTGGCGCTGGTCGTCGCCCGCGCCTCCGTTGCCCAGGCCGTTGGTGGCATAGCCGATGTTCGCGTCGACGCGACCGGCCGTGGCGTCCAGCACCACGAAGCTGTGGCCGCCACCCACGCCGCCGTTGCCGCCTGCGGCCGAAGGCGCGGCGCTCGGGCCGGCTGCGGTGGGCGCCAGCGCCTGGGTCGGGTCGAGGCCGGCGGCGATGGCCTTCTGCAGGTCCTCGGTGCTCGGCGCGTTGACCGGCTGCGCGGCGGCGTGGTGCGCCTCGGCCTGCGGCAGGTCGGCGCTGCTCCATTGGCTGTCGCGGCCCAGGTCCACCAGGGTGCCCTTGCCGACGTCGAGCGTCACCGCGCCGGAAGCGCCGGTGAGCAGCTGCTCGCCCTGGTAGATGCGATCGCCTTCGACCAGCACGCGCTGGGCGCCTTCGGGGGATACCGCAATCACTTGGCCGATGATGCTTTTTACGACGGCGACGACGCTGCTCATGCACTTCTCCTGGTGAGGCTTGCCTGGTTGCCGACCGGCCGCGAGTGGGGTCGGCTCAGGAGGCATTCCCTTGTCTGTAAGAGCAAAAAGTTTGGCGTCAAAAACATGGCTTATAGCCGTTGGAAATTAGGTATATGCCAATGTATTGACCATTCGATTGCCATCCTAAACAATTGGCAAATCGATGTCACTTTGATATCGGTGGTCCGCCCAAAAAAATTTAGCGTGAAATTCATCACGCTTTTTGAAGCTTTCCTTGCAGCCATTCGCCGGTCTTTTGACGCTGATTGCGGCAATCGAATCGCTGCGGCTATCTCACTGATAAGGATGTTTTTCCTCATGCGCATGCGATTCGCCCACGCCGTACCCTTCGCCCTGGCTTTCGTCATCCCCGCCGCCCTGCCGGTGCAGGCCGATACCCTCAACCAGGCCATGCAGAAGGCGCTGGAGTACCACCCGGAAATCCAGGCCGGGGTGAACTCCCGTCTGGCGGCAGACAAGCAACTGCGTGCGGCGAAGGGCGGCTATCTGCCGTCCGTCGACCTGACCGCCGGTTATGGCCGTGAAGGCTCCGACGACACCACCACCCGTGGCGAAGGCGACCACTGGAAGACCCTGAACCGTGGCGAATCCAACCTCGCCCTGCGCCAGATGGTCTTCGACGGCTTCGCCACCTCCAGCGAAGTGGGTCGCCAGCAGGCCACCGTCAACTCTCGCGCCTACGCGCTGCTGGGCACCTCCGAGCGCACCGCGCTGGACGTCGCACAGGTCTACACCGACGTGCTGCGCCGCGAGGAAATGGTTCGCCTGGCCGAGGAAAATCTCAAACGCCACCAACGCGTCTACGACCAGATCAGCCTGCGCAGCTCCCGCGGCGTCGGTCGTCTCGCCGACCAGGACCAGGCCGAAGCACGCCTGGCCCAGGCGCAGAACAACCTGATGACCGAGAAGACCAACCTGGCCGACGCCCGCACCAACTACTACAGCGTGGTGGGCAGCGACCCGGTCGACCTGAGCGAGCCGACCGGCCTCGTCGGCCAGTTGCCCGACGACCTGCAGGCGGCCCGCCGCCAGCTGGTGGAGAACAGCCCGATCCTGCGCTCGGCGGAGTCGGACGTGGCCGCGGCGGAGCAGCAGTACGAAGCGGCGAAGTCGACCTTCTATCCGAGATTCGATGCAGAACTTTCCAAGGGTGCCGATAACAACCTCGATGGCGAGGAAGGCCACAACAACGAATGGCAGGCGATGCTGCGCATGCGCTACAACCTGTTCGCCGGCGGCAGCAACAAGGCCCAGCTGGAGGCCAAGTCCTACGAGGCGAACCAGGCCCTGGACATCCGCAACAACGCCCTGCGCCAGTTGAACGAGGAACTCGGATTGTCCTGGAACGCCCTGAACAACGCCCGCGACCAGCTGCCGATCGCCCGCCAGTACGTGGACTACAGCACCCGCGTGCGTGAGGCGTACCAGAAGCAGTTCACCATCGGCGAGCGCACCCTGCTCGACCTGCTGGACAGCGAGAACGAGCTGTTCAACGCCTCGCGCCGCCTGGTCGACCTGAAGTACACCGAGCTGTTCACCCAGTACCGCATCAAGGCCACCCTGGGCGAGCTGCTCAAGAGCCAGGGCGTGGTGGCGCCGATGGCCGCCGTGGCTTCCGAAGACGTCAAGCCGAAAGTCCAGCTGCCCGGCCTCAACTAACCAGCCCGAGAGAGCATCCGCGTGGATCAAGAAGTCAGCGCCGTACCCTTAAGCCACGATCCGCGCGGTCTGCTCGACGACCCGTTGCTGGACAGCCTGCTGACGCTCTGTCAGCTGCACCAGAAACCGGCCAGCCGCGCCATGCTCACCAGCGGCCTGCCGCTGCCCGGGCAGCGCCTGTCCGCCGAGCTGCTGCCCCGTGCGGCGGCTCGCGCCGGCCTGCAGGGGCGCCTGTTGCAGCGCAAGCTGGAGCAGATTCCCGCCCTGGCCATGCCCGCCATGCTGTTGCTGCGCGAAGGGCGCTGCGCGGTGCTGCTGGGCTGGGAGAGCAACGGCGATGCGCGCCTCTTGCTGTCGGAAAGCGACGGCGGCGAAGTGCGCGTCAGCCGCGAACTGCTGAGCGAGGACTACGCCGGCCAGGCCTTCTTCGCCCAGCCGCAGCACAAGTTCGACCTGCAGCATGGCGAGCTGATCCCGCGCGCCAAGAGCTGGTTCCGCGACACCCTCAAGCGCTCGCGCTGGCTGTATGTCGACGCCGTGGCCGCCAGCCTGCTGATCAACCTGATCGCCCTGGCCGCGCCGCTGTTCGTCATGAACGTCTACGACCGCGTGGTGCCCAACCAGGCCGCCGCCACCCTCTGGGTGCTGGCCATCGGCATCAGCGGCGCCTACCTGTTCGACCTGCTGCTCAAGACCATGCGCGGCCTGTGCCTGGACCTGGCCGGCAAGAAGACCGACCTGATCATCTCGGCGACGCTGTTCGAGCGCATCGTCGGCATGAGCATGAAGTACCGCCCGGCGCGGGTCGGCTCGTTCGCCCAGAACATCCACGAATTCCAGACGCTGCGCGACTTCCTTAACTCGCTCACGCTCACCACCCTGATCGACCTGCCGTTCACCCTGCTGATCCTGCTGGTGATCGGCATCATCGGCGGGCCGCTGGTGTTCGTCCCGCTGATGGCCTTCCCGCTGGCCGCGGGCCTGGGCTGGCTGCTGCAGAAGCCGCTGGTGGAGACCATGAACCGCACCATGGCGCTGGCCGCCGAGCGCCAGTCCAGCCTGATCGAGACGCTCGCCAGCCTCGACGCGGTGAAGGTCAACAACGCCGAGAGCGAGCGCCAGTACCTCTGGGAGCAGACCATCGGCACCCTCAGCCGCCTGGAGTTGCGGGTCAAGCTGCTGTCCACCCTGGCGATGAACATCACCGTGCTGATCCAGGCGCTGGCCGGGGTCATCATGATCATCGGCGGCGTCTACCTGATCATCGCCGGCGACCTGTCCATGGGCGGCCTGATCGCCTGCTACATGCTCAATGGCCGCGCCCTCGGCCCGCTGACCCAGCTCTCCGGGCTGATCCAACGCTACCAGCAGGCGCGCCTGTCCATGGCCACCACCAACCAGATGATGGAGCTGCCCCAGGAGCGCAACGCCGACGAGCGTCCGCTGACCCGCTCGCAACTGCGCGGCGGCATCGAGATGCGCGGCCTCGACTTCGCCTACCCGAACCAGCAGGTGGCGGCACTGCACGGCATCAACCTGCAGATCCGCGCCGGCGAGAAGGTCGGCATCATCGGCCGCAGCGGCTCGGGCAAGAGCTCCCTGGCCAAGCTGATCGTCGGCCTGCACCAGCCGGAGAACGGCAACCTCCTGGTGGACGGCGCCGACGTGCGCCAGCTGGACATCAGCGAGCTGCGCCACAACATCGGCTACGTGCCGCAGGACATCAGCCTGTTCAGCGGCACCTTGCGCGACAACCTGGTCAGCGGCGCGCGCTACATCGATGACGAACGCGTGCTGGAAGTCGCCGAGCTGACCGGCGTCAACGAGTTCGTCCGCCTGCACCCGCAGGGCTACGAACTGCAGGTCGGCGAGCGCGGCCACAACCTCTCCGGCGGCCAGCGGCAGAATGTCGCCCTGGCCCGCGCGCTGCTGCTCGACCCACCGATCCTGTTGCTGGACGAACCCACTAGCGCCATGGACAACGCCGGCGAAGAGCGCCTGAAACAGCGCCTGCAGGCGATCATGGGCGAGAAGACACTGCTGCTGGTCACCCACCGCGCCTCCATGCTCAGCCTGGTGGACCGTCTGGTGATCATCGACAAGGGACGCATCATTGCCGACGGTCCGAAGGACGTGGTCATGGATGCACTGAAGAAGGGGCAGATCAGTGTCGCTTAATCCCCAGGGCGGTATCCGCCACTCCGTCCGTGGCTATTTCAAGGGCGGCGACAGCCTCTCCGGCCAGCCGCTTCCGGAAGTCAGCAAGGCGCTGATCGAGGACGCGCCGCGGGTGGTGCGCCTGACCATCTGGATCCTCATCGGCTTCGTCGCCTTCCTGCTGTTGTGGGCGCATTTCGCCCAGATCGACGAGGTCACCCGGGGCGAGGGCAAGGCGATTCCCTCGTCCAAGGTGCAGAAGATCCAGAACCTGGAAGGCGGCATCGTCTCGCAGATCTTCGTCCACGAAGGACAGGTGGTGCAGGCCGGCGAGCAACTGATGCGCCTGGACCCGACGCGCTTCCAGTCCAACGTCGGCGAGACCGAGGCCGACCGCCTGGCGATGTTCCTGCGTGTGGAGCGCCTGTCCGCCGAGGTGGAAGACCGCCCGCTGAACATCCCCGAGGACGTGCGCGCCAAGGCGCCGGGCCAGGCCAGCAGCGAAGAGGCGCTGTTCCACAGCCGCCAGCAGCAGCTCAAGGATGAAACCGAAGGCCTGCAGCAGCAGCTGGTGCAGAAGCAGCAGGAACTGCGCGAGTTCGTTTCCAAGCAGGCGCAATACCGCAACAGCCTGAACCTGCTGCGCGAGGAGATCTCCATGTCCGCGCCGCTGGTGGCACAGGGCGCCATGTCGCAGGTGGAACTGCTGCGCCTGAAGCGCTCGGAAGTGGAGAACCGCGGCCAGCTCGATGCCACCACGCTGGCCATTCCGCGGGCCGAGGCGGCGGTGAAGGAAGTCGAGCGCAAGGTCGCCGAGACCCAGTCGCGCTTCCGCAGCGACGCGCTGAAGGAACTCAACGAGGCGCGCACCGAACTGAGCAAGGCCACGGCCACCGGCAAGGCGCTGGAAGACCGCGTCAGCCGCACCCTGGTCACCTCGCCGGTGCGCGGCATCGTCAAGCAGCTGCTGGTGAACACCATTGGCGGCGTTATCCAGCCGGGCAGCGACCTGATCGAGATCGTCCCGCTGGACGACACCCTGCTGGTGGAAGCACGCATCCGCCCGCAGGACATCGCCTTCCTGCGCCCCGGCCAGCACGCCATGGTCAAGTTCACCGCCTACGACTACACCATCTACGGCGGCCTGCAGGCGGACCTGGAGCAGATTGGCGCCGACACCGTCACCGACGACGATGGCAACAGCTTCTACCTGATCAAGCTGCGCACCCGCAAAAGCCACCTGGGCACCGACGACAAACCGCTGCTGATCATCCCCGGGATGATCGCCACGGTGGACATCATGACCGGCAAGAAAAGCATCCTCAGCTACCTGCTCAAGCCCATCCTGCGGGCCAAGGCGGAGGCGCTGCGCGAGCGGTGATTGCCGCGCCCGCCCCAACAAGACGGGCCACCCCAGGGTGGCCCGTTTTGTTTGTGCGGGGCGTCAACAGGCCGGCTCTGGCGTTTGCGCTTTCGTAGGAGCGGACCTTGTCCGCGAAACCCATCGGGGAAGACGCGGTGTCTCCAGATGACCATCAGGGTCATGGGCCCACGAGGCGGCCCTATCGCGGACGAAGTCCGCTCCTACCCAGGCCCCCGCACCGGCGCCCCCCTGTAGGAGCGGGCCATGCCCGCGATCGCGCGCATGGCGCGCTCCCATGCTGTCCGCATACGTAGGAGCGTACTCTGTCCGCGATGGCTTCCGGCGCGAGACGGCCCTATCGCGGACGAAGTCCGCTCCTACCCAAGCCCCCGCACCGCCGCCCCCCTGTAGGAGCGGGCCATGCCCGCGAATCGCGCGCATGGCGCGCTCCTACACGTTGGCTTCACTGTTGTCCGTTGCGTAGGAGCGGACTCTGTCCGCGATGGCTTCCGGCGCGAGGCGGCCCTATCGCGGGCGAAGTCCGCTCCTACCCAGGCCCCCGCACCGGCGCCCCCTGTAGGAGCGGGCCATGCCCGCGATTCGCGCGCATGGCGCGCTCCTACAGATGGGCATCGGCGCTGCGGTCAATACGCCACGGTAAACCGCTGCTGGTGATGGTTGGCCTGCTCGGCCTCGTCGAGCATCGCCACCGCCAGGTCCGGCAGGGAGATGCGGCTTTCACCATTGCCGTCGAACAGCACCTGGTCACCGCCGACGCGGAAGCTGCCGGTGCGGGTTTCGCCGTCGAGCAGCATGGCCGGGCTGAGGAAGGCCCAGTCCAGGTCCTTCTCCGCGCGCAGCTGGTCCAGCGCATCGGCCGCGCCCAGCGCGCCCTGTTTCCACTGCTCGGGGAATTCCGGGCTGTCCACCAGACGCTGGCCGGGGGCGATTTCCAGGCTGCCGGCGCCGCCGAGCACCAGCAGGCGCTTCACGCCGGCGGCCTTCACGCCGTCGAGGATGGCGCGGCTGCCCCTGGCGTGGGCGCCACGGATGTCCGGGTTGCCCCAGCCGGCGTTGAACGCGCTGATCACGGCGTCCTGGCCGGCGACGGCACGGGCGACCTGGGCCGGGTCGTAGACGTCGGCCTGGACGACGTTGAGGCCATCGCGCGCCGGCAGTTTCGCCGGGTCGCGCACCAGCGCGGTCACCTGGTGGCCGCGGCGCAGGGCTTCTTCGAGGAAGTAATGGCCGACGTGGCCGGTGGCGCCGATCAGGGCAATGTTCATGCAATCACCTTTTCGTGGGAGGAGGAGCCGCGCTCAGGTCGGTGAGGGCGGCAGGTGATGCATCTTCGGCCGAGCGCGACGGGGGATAAAGCCACGCCCGCACCATGCACTCGTAAGCCTGGCTTCACAATCGGCTCAGTGATCGAAGAGCTTCTGCACCACGGAGAAGTCCTGCTCGCCATGCCCCTGCTTGACCAGCAGGCGGTACAGCGCCAGGGCCAGGCTGCCCATGGGCGTGCTGTTGCCGCTGACCTGCGCGGTCTCCTGCGCCAGGCCCAGGTCCTTGGTCATCAGCGCGGCCATGAAGCCGCCGGTGTAGCCACGCGAGGCCGGGGCGTTCTCCATCACGCCGGGCCACGGGTTGTAGACCTCCAGCGCCCAGTTGCCGCCGGAGCTGCGCCGCATGATCTCCGACAGCACCACCGGGTCCAGGCCATTGGCGGCGCCCAGGGCCAGGGATTCGGCGGTGCCGATCATCAGCACGGCGAGGAGCTGGTTGTTGCACACCTTGGCCACTTGCCCGGCACCGTCGCCGCCGGCGTGGAAGATGTTCCGGCCCATGGCGGAGAACACCGGGCGGGCGCGTTCGAGCACCGGGGCGTCGCCGCCGACCATGAAGGTCAGGGTGCCGGCGATGGCGCCGCCGGTGCCGCCGGAGACGGGGGCGTCGAGCATTGGAATCTTGAGTTCGGCGGCGGCCTGGTGGACTTTGCGCGCGGAGGCGGGGGCGATGGTGGAGCATTCCAGCACCAGGGTGCCGGGGGCGATGTGCGCCAGCAGGCCCTCGTTGCCGAGGTAGAGCCCTTCGACGTGCTGGCTGGCCGGCAACATGGTGATCACCACGTCGGCGCCGTCCACCGCGTCGTGGGCGCTGCGCGCGGCGCTGGCGCCCTGGGCGACCAGGCCGTCGATGGCGCTCTGCACCAGATCGAACACGCGCAGCAGGTAGCCGGCCTTGATCAGGTTGGCGGCCATGGGCGCGCCCATGTGGCCGAGGCCGATGAAGGCGATGGTTTGCATGCTGGTTTCCTCCTGTTGGACCGCAGATCGTTCCGGCGCCAGGAGAGAAGCCATGCCGGCTCAGGGCGGCAGCTCTCGTAGGGCGCATAACGCGCAAGCGTTATCCGCAGCCCAGGTGGGCGGCGGATAACCTGTTCCAGGTTATGCGCCCTACGCTGCTGTAGGAGCGCCCCATGGGCGCGATCGCGGGCATGGCCCGCTCCTACAGGGAGAGCAGAGGAGGGACCTACAGGTCCGCCAGCGGATGCTCGCCCTCCCAGGTCGCGTCGAAGTGCGCATTCACCACTGCATCAGGTATGGCAGCGATATCCGGCCAGTGCCAGTGCGGGGTGTTGTCCTTGTCGATCAGCCGCGCCCGCACGCCCTCGGGGAATTCCGGGTGGCGGCAGCAGTTCAGGCTCATCGCGTACTCCATGCGGAACACCTCGGCAGTCGACAGATGGCGCGCGCGGCGGATCTGTTCCCAGACCAGATGAACGGTCAGCGGGCAGCCGGCGGCCAGCGTCTTCGCGCCCCGGGCGATCAGCGCGTCCTCGTCGTTGGCCAGGGCGGTCAGCGCGTTCCAGGCCTCGGCGACGTTGGCGCAGTCCAGCACCGCGTCCAGGCGCGCGCGGCGCGGCAGGAACTGGGCCTCGGGCATCTCGCCGCGGGCCTCGTGCTCCAGCGCCTGGAGCAGGCTGTGCAGCTGCACGTCGGCCTGTTCGCGCCAGTTCAGCTGCACCAGGCCGTCGATCAGGTCCTCCTGCTGGGTGTCGAGCAGGAAGCGGTCGGCGAGGTCCAGGTCCAGCGCGTCGCGGGCATTCATCTGCGTCGCGGTGAGGCCCAGGAACAGGCCGAGGCGCCCCGGCAGTCGGGCGAGGAACCAGCTCGCGCCGACATCCGGGTACAGGCCGATGTTCACCTCCGGCATGGCCAGGCGGCTGCTGGGGGTGACGATGCGCACGCCCGCGCCCTGCATCAGGCCCATGCCGCCGCCCATCACGTAGCCGTGGGCCCAGCAGATCAGCGGCTTGGAATAGGTGTGGATGAGGTAGTCCAGGCGGTATTCATCGGCGAAGAAGCGCCGTGCCAGCTCGGGCACCTCGCCGGGCTTCTCGCGGCAGGCATCCACCAGCTTGCGCACGTCGCCGCCGGCGCAGAAGGCCTTGCCGCCGTTGCCGCGCAGCACCACGCAGGCGATCTGCGCATCGTCCTGCCAGACGCGCAGCTGGTGGTTCATCGCCTCGATCATCGGCAGGCTCAGGGCGTTCAGGCTCTTCTCCGCGTCCAGCGTCACCACGCCGATGCGGAAGCCGTGCAGGCCGGGGCGTTCCTCGAACATCACATTCATCGTCGGGCCCTTATTGGTTGCGCCAGTGCGGATCGCGTTTTTCCAGGAAGGCGTTCACGCCTTCGCGGGTGTCGTCGGCATCGAACAGGTCGACGAAGCGCTCGCGTTCTTCCGGCAGCCAGGTGCTCGGGCCGCGTTCGCGGGCGCCCTGGATCAGCGGCTTGATGGTGCGCACCGCCACCGGGCTCTGCCGTGCGACCTTGGCCGCCAGCAGCAGGGCGGTGCCACGGGCTTCGCCGGTATCCACGACCTGCTCGACGAGGCCGATGCGCAGCGCGGTCTCGGCATCGACCCGCTCGCCGCAGAGGATCATGCGCTTGGCCCAGCCTTCGCCCACCAGCCACGGCAGCGCCTGGGTGCCGCCGGCGCACGGCAGCAGGCCCACGGCGGCTTCGGGCAGGGCCATCTGCGCCTGGCGCTCGGCGATGCGGATATCGCAGGCCAGGGCGCATTCCAGCCCGCCGCCCATGGCGTAGCCGTTGATCGCGGCGATGGATACGCCGCGGAAGTCCCGCAGCGTTTCGAAGGCCTCGCCGAAGCGGCGCGCCATCTCGCGGGCGCGGGCCTTGTCGCCGTCGGCGAACATGTTCAGGTCGGCGCCGGCGGAGAAGAATTTCGGGCCCTGGCCAGTCACCACCAGGGCGTAGATGTCGTCGTCGCGGTTCAGGTGCTCGACCACCTGGCGCAGGCCGATCAGCGAGTCGCGGTCCCAGGTGTTGGCCGGCGGGTGGTTGATAGTGATCAGCGCGGTGTGGCCGTGCTTTTCCACGGTCAGCTTGTGGGTCAGGTCGAAGACTCCGGGCTTGTAAGGCTCGATGGCATTGCTCATGGGCATCTCCTGTCGGTGCCGCCGGCGGGCGGGCGTATGGGCAAGGACTCTAGGGCCGCGCGGCGGGGCGCGTCCATGTCCGATCTGTTCGATTGCGCCTGCATGGGCGGGCGGTTTTTCCAGTGCGGTGGTCGTGGGCCTTTCGTAGGAGCGAGCTTGCTCGCGAACCGACTCCGCAGCGGGGCAGGTTCGCGAGCAAGGGCTAGGCGCCCCCCTCGGTCCTACAGGTGACTCCTTACAACAACCGGTCCAGCATCCCGCCCTGCTCCAGCAGGCGGCGGGCGACGATGACCCGCATGATCTCGTTGGTGCCCTCCAGGATCTGGTGCACGCGGCTGTCGCGCACCCAGCGCTCCAGCGGGTAGTCGTTGAGGTAGCCGTAGCCGCCGTGCAGTTGCAGCGCCTCGTTGCACAGGGCGAAGCAGCGGTCGGTGGCGAAGCGCTTGGCCATGGCGCAGTACAGGGTCGCCTCGCCGTCCTTGTGGTCCAGCTTGTGCGCGGCCAGGCGCACCATCTGCCGGCTGGCGGTGAGGTCGGTGAGCATGTCGGCGAGCTTGAACTGCAGCGCCTGGAACTCGGCCAGCGCCTTGCCGAACTGCTTGCGCTCCTCCACGTAGCGCAGCGACTGCTCCAGCGCCGCCTGGGCCGCGCCGAGGGAGCAACTGGCGATGTTCAGTCGGCCGCCGTCCAGGCCCTTCATGGCGTAGACGAACCCCTGGCCTTCCGGGCCGATGCGGTTCCCCGCGGGAACGCGCACGCCCTCGAAGGTGATGGTGCGGGTCGGCTGCGCCTTCCAGCCCATCTTGTCCTCGTTGCGGCCATAGCGGATGCCCTCGGCGTTGGCCGGCACCAGGAAGCAGGAGATGCCCTTGGCGCCTTCCTCGCCGGTGCGCGCCATGACGATCAGCACGTCGGTGCTGCCGGCGCCGGAGATGAAGGTCTTGGCGCCATCCAGCACGTAGTCGTCGCCGTCGCGCCTGGCGCGGGTGCGCAGGCGGGCGGCGTCGGAGCCGGCGTCCGGCTCGGTGAGGCAGTAGGAGGCCAGCAGCTCGCCGCCGATCAGCCCCGGCAGCCATTGCTCCTTGAGCGCGGCGTCGCCGAAGCTGGCGAGCATCCAGCTGGCCATGTTGTGGATGGTCATGTAGGCGGTGGTGGCGACGCAGCCGGCGGCCAGTTGCTCGAAGATCAGCGAGGCGGACAGGCGCGACAGGCCCAGCCCGCCATCTTCCTCGGCGATGTACAGGCCCAGGTAACCCTGTTCGGCGGCGCGGCGGATGACGTCCACCGGGAAGTGGTGCTGGCGGTCCCAGTCGGCGGCGTGGGGCGCCAGTTCGCGGCTGGCGAAGGCGCGGGCGCTGTCCACCAGCAGGCGTTGTTCGTCGGACAGATCGAAATGCATGCAGCTACCTCTGTTTGTTCTTGTTGGCTACCGCTTCGCGCTTGTGGCGCGCGCGCTCCTGGGCGAAGAGGCTCTCGGGTAAAGAGTCCTTCGGTTATAGCCGTTGCGCCGGCCGCTGTGGATTGACGATCTTGGGCTGAGGATGGACGATCTTGGCATTGCCATCGTCGGAACCCGGACCATGTCCCGTCCCCTGATCTCCACCTGGCCACTGCCGCAGCAGGGCGTGCGCTTCATCACGCCGCCACGCCTGCGCCGCGCCCTGGACCGCCATCCGCTCGGCCAGGCCTGCTATCCATTGGCCCTGGGCTACTACCCGGCGGCGGTGGGGCACCGCATGGAGCGGGAAGACCCGGACGATCACCTGCTGATCTACTGCAGCGCCGGGCACGGCTGGCTGGAAACTGCGGATGGACGATTCGAGGTCGCCGGCGGCGATCTGCTGGTGCTGCCAAAGGGCCGCCCCCACGCCTATGGGGCCGATGCGCAGCGACCCTGGTCGATCTTCTGGGTGCACCTGGACGGCCGGCTGGCCGAAGACTTCCTGCGGCCACTGGGCAAGTCGCCGCGCCTGCGGGTGGGCGTGCAACCGCGCCTGCTCGGCGAGTTCGATGCGCTGCTGGCGCTGCGCCGGCAGGGCCTGAGCCTGCCGCACTTCATCCATGCGGCGCATCTGCTGCAGAGCCTGCTGACCTCGTTGGCGCTGCGCCCGGCGCGGGCGCGGCTGAAGTCCGGGCGGGTGCTGGACGTGGAAGCGGTGCAGGCGATGATGCGCGAGCACCTGCACGACGCGCTGAACCTCGACGAGCTGGCCGCGCAGTTCCGCCTGTCGCGCTTTCACTTCGCCAAGACCTACCGCGCGCTGACCGGCCAGGCGCCGATCCAGGATTTCATCCGCCTGAAGATGACCCATGCCTGCCGCCTGCTGGACCAGGGCAACCTGGAGGTGCGCCAGGTCGCCGAACAGCTGGGCTATGCCGATCCGTACTACTTCTCGCGGCTGTTCAAGAGCGTGGTGGGCATGGCGCCCAGTCATTACCGGGCGCTGCACACCGGCTGAGGCCGCCTTGACTTGGCCGGGGCGCTTGCTTAGCGTGCCGGTTCGTTTCACCAGGCAGACGCACCATGACCCACGACGACCGGATCAAGCTGGAACCCAGCTGGAAAGAAGCCCTCCACGAGGAATTCGAAAAACCCTACATGAAGCAGCTGGGTGAATTCCTGCGCGCGGAGAAGGCCGCCGGCAAGGTGATCTTCCCGCCCGGTCCGCTGATCTTCAACGCGCTGAACACCACGCCGCTGGACAAGGTGAAGGTGGTGATCATCGGCCAGGACCCGTACCACGGCCCCGGCCAGGCCCACGGCCTGTGCTTCTCGGTGCAGCCGGGCGTGCCGACGCCGCCGTCGCTGCAGAACATCTACAAAGAGCTGCACCGCGACCTCAACCTGCCCATCCCCAATCACGGCTACCTGCAGCACTGGGCCGAGCAGGGCGTGCTGCTGCTCAACACCTCGCTCACCGTCGAGCAGGCCCGCGCCGGCTCACACGCCCAGGCGGGCTGGGGCCCGTTCACCGACAAGGTGATCGAAGTGGTCAGCCAGCGCTGCGAGAACCTGGTGTTCCTGCTCTGGGGTTCCCACGCGCAGAGCAAGCAGAAGCTGATCGACGCGCAGAAACACCTGGTGCTCAAGTCCGCGCACCCGTCGCCGCTCTCGGCCTACCGCGGCTTCCTCGGCAACGGCCACTTCAGCCGCACCAACAAGTTCCTCGAACAGCACGGCCTGGCGCCCATCGACTGGTCGCTGCCGCCGGTGTGATGCCGATGCTCCGGCGCGCGTGGCTGGCGATCCTGCAGGGCCTAATGGTCAGTGGCAGTTGTCTTGCTGCTGGCTCCTTCCTCGAAACCCAACGCTCAAACGCTGTCATCCACGGACTCTACGAAATCGACCAGGCGGCCCGCACCTTCGTGACCGCCGAAAACGCCCGAAACAACACCGACTGGACCGTCACCGAACCCAATCTCAAGACCCTCGTCGCTCGTTGTTCGGTGCCGCTGGATACACGCTGGGGCGAGATTCGCTTATCCGCACCGGACGGACGCGAACTCACCCGCAAGGTCGTCGAAGTCGTCTGCGCCAAGCCTGTCAGCGGCAAGGGCTGGACGGTTTCGCTGCGCGTTTATCATCTGTCTTGAGCAAAAGCGCAGCGCGTGTTGTTCCGTCTGCCGCGATGCGCCCTTGGGGTATGGCTGAGGCCATCCCCTCGTGTCGCGAACGAATTCTCCGTGTTGGACGGGCGCCCGCAGGCCGTGGGCGCCTGACTGGGAACTGCGGATGGCTTTTACAGCGGGTTCATTTGGCCTGCTTCAGACGAATGGCCTGGAGTTTGTCGAAGTCGGGCTCGCTGCTGCCGTCGGCGATGACGCTGCCGTCGGGGTAGGTGAATCTGGTGTAGTTACCCTTCTGTTTAACCTTCCCCTCTGCTGAGTAAACGACGCTTTCAGGATGCAGAGCCGGGATAAATTTCACCTCTTTTGCAAAGGGTGCTTTGAAGGTTAAGTAAATATCTCCCTCTCCCACTAAGCGTGCCTGTTTTTCATACCCCCCCAGGAAAGCTTCGCTCACCCATGGGTAATAATCCTTCTTAATCAATAAGTCGCCGCTGATGATTTCGGTTCTATCGGGATAGGAGCGTTGCTGAGGTGGATTATCGTCGAACACGACAATTACTCCCCCCCCGCCTCCTGGTTTGACGATTTCCCCAAAACGCGCGGTATTCGAGTAGCGCACGCCAAAAGTCACGTTGCTCAGATGCCACTGGCAGGCACCACCGCCATTCCTGGCCAGCTTGGCTTCATACAGATCGCTCTGCCCTTGGCGCTGTGGTTGCACTTCGATGGGAAAGAACCCGTCGACTTCGTAAGGAACGCCATCGGCGGATTCCTTGCTGGGACATTTGGCCGAGCGGTACATCACTCGCATGTTTCTGGCGGCGAGGTCCCGCGGCACCTTGATGCTGATGGTCACCTGTTCGCCGCCGGGCGCCGGAGCGAAGGTCGGTTGCTGGGCGCAGCCACTCAGGCTGGCGAACACCAGCAGGGTGCCACCGGCGCTGTTGATCAAGGCTTTCATGCTTAGCGCTCCTCCTCGTTGACGCTTTCGGGAAATACAATTTTCATCTCGTCGGGGTAGCGGGTGGGGATGGACTCTGTCATGCCATACCGGTTGGTCACGCCCTCGTGGACCTTGCGTTCACGGGTGGTGATCCGGTAGAGCACGAAAGTATGCGGGCTGCCATCGTACTGGCTGACCCTGTAAGTGACTTGCTGCACCGGGAACTGGCCGGGGTGGATCAGGATATTGCTCATGCCATCACTCCTCGGTCGGGCGCTTGCGGTAGATGTTTTCGATGGGCTCGCCAGATTCCCGCTCCAGGGCGGCGAAACGCTGGATCGCATCGCCACCGCCTTCGAGTTGCCTGGTCATGTCCATGGTCATCGGGAGCAGCGTTTGCAGGGCGAGGAACAACTCGTTGCGCGTGCGCTCCTCCGTGGGGCTGTTCCGGGATTTTGTTGCCATCTGCTCTTCGAAGGCTGCACGCTCGTCCTTGCGCCGCATCTTCCGCTCCGGTGCGCACAGCTCCAGCAACTGGTTGTACAGGAAGGGCAGGTACTGCAAGGCCATGCGGTGGTCGTTACCGCTGATGCCGTGATTGCCGGTTACCGGGTTGCTGTAGGGCGGGAAGTACTTGGTCAGGCTGTCCCGCGACAGGGACTTGATGAACGCCTTCTGCTGCTCGTTGGCGAAGCGGCTCTTCTCGTCACTGAGGCTGGGCACCAGGTAGAGCTTGGTGATGGCGGGCAGGCGCATGGTCAGCACACGCTGGTGGGGCATGCGGGGTCCATCGCTGCCGCCCTGGGCAAGATAGGTTTCGGTGCTCTCCACGGTCTGCCGCACCGTGCCGAACAGCACCACGTTGCCGTGGTGCCAGAACGGGTCGCCGAACTCGACGATCTTGCTGGCCAGCAACTCGCCGGTGGACCACAGGTAGCCCAGGTCCGGCCCCAGGGGGCCGAGTACGTCGTACAGCCAGTTGTCCAGCTCCGCTTCCGGCGGCACGCAGGGGATGACGTCGGCATCGTTGACATGGCGAAAGTGCGGGAAGCGTAGGTACTGCATGGCCATGGCGGTGAAGGTGCGTGGCATGCCGTAGGTGTAGAGCAGGGGCTCGCGGTCTTTTAGTTCTGCTGAATGGATCAGAGCTAGTGCGCCGCCCAGGCTGTGGCCGCAGATGAAAAGCTCTTTAGGGCTTCGATCTAACTCTTCTTTAATTGTCCCGAACTCTGTTGAGAAAAGCTTTTTCGCTACCTCAAACCCCTGCAGAAAACCGAAGTGCACCTTGCCCTTGCTGGTCAGCTGCGTGCAGGGCGCCTTGGTTTCGCAACTCGTGCCATCGGCGGCCACGGGTTGGTATTGGGCATCGCTCAGCCAGTCCCAGATCCCCTGGGTGCCGCGCCAGGCCACCAGCAACTGGGTCTTGTTGCTGGCGTAGAACAGCTGGGTGTCCTCGATGATGTGGAAGGGAATCTTGGGCTCACCCTTGGGGATCGATGCCGTGCGCGCATCCAGCATCACCGCAGTGGTGTAGCGCTCGCTGAAGGGCACATCCACCACCAATGCAGGCACCCACTCGCCGCCAGGCTCGGGCGGAGGAAATGAGGGCGAACGGGAGAGGTCCTGGCACTGGCGGAAGAAGAACTCCTCCACCGTGCCGCTCAGTCCGCTCAATGCCCGCGGCTGTTTTCGGCGGCTTTCCTCATACTCCACGTCGGTGTAAGTCAGGTTGGCCATCAGCCCCAGGTTGTAGGCATTGGCCATGCTGTATTCGGGCTGGTGGTGCAATACCAGGTTCCAGGCACGGAACGGGCAGATTTCCAGCACATGGCGACGGTCCAGCGCCTCTGCGTTGACGGTAAAGCCGCTGAACTTTGGGTCGGGGAAGTGGAAGGCCGGAGGTGCTTCATCTTTCCATCTGGGCCGGATGTTTGGCAGGCGGTCGCTCAGTTGGCCAATGCGCAGGTAGTGGTAGGCGTGGTCTGCCGCTCGCGCCCGTGCCTCCACCGGGGATTTCGGTGGCTGGCCGTCGTAGGTGTAGGCATACACCAGTTCCCGCCGCTGCTCAGCTCGCTCCGCGCGCAAGCGCCGGGTTTGCAATACCTCCGCCAAGGGGTCGGCGGTCAGCCACAAGGTCACGGCAATGGGATGGAGGCCTTCCAGGCGAATCAGCCCTTTAGCATCGCTTTGGCCGCTGAACTCGGGGACCAATCCGCAGCGGGTTGCCTCGTTGCTTGCTCGAAAAGGTTGGTGCGATAGCGGGTCGCCTTGTTCGTCGAGCAACTGGAAATTCCAGCCAGTGACGAATCTGTTCGCCACGCACGGTCACAACTTTCTCGGGGCAGAGCGTATCAGTGCGATGGGTATATTCAGACACCATGAATCCTCCTGAGTATAATTTTAAGATTTTCCTTTAATGGACTGAAGCTTTCCGAGATCAGGTTCGCCGGTGTCGTCGGTAATTTCGCTGCCATCAGGGTAGATAATCTTCGGTAGGTCGATCTTGTCTCTACTTTTCGCACCAATTGTCTTTACTGTCTTTTCGCTGTGAAGCTTCGGCTCAAAAGTGATCTTGTTTGTGTCGTTGGTCTTGTATGTAAATACATCCTGATCTCCTAATATGTTTATTATGCTCTGAGGCTCATGCAGGTGTATTTCAACAAGCCATGGGTAGTAATCTTTTTTTATCTGGATATCTCCGGATGCTTCTACAATGCTTTCCATTGAGCGGCGTTGGGGGCGATTATTGTCAAATATCACGATAACTCCTCCCCCACGCCCATACTTAACACTCTCCCCAAACTGCGCCGTATTCTCGTAATGCACCCCAAAGGTCACGTTACTTAGTTTCCATTGGCAGGCGCCGCCGCCGTCCCTGGCCAACTTGGCCTCATACAGGTCGCTCTGCCCCACCTGCCGGGGCTCCACGTCGATGGGGTAGAAGCCGTCGATCTCGTAGGGTTTGCCGTCGGCGGACTCCTTGCTGGGGCACTTTTCGGAGCGGTACATCACTCGCATGGTGTCTGCTGCCAAGTCCTTGGGCACTTTCACTGTGACGGTGACCACCTCGCTATTGGATGGCGGCGAGAAAACAGCAGTCTGTGCACAGCCACTCAAGCTGAATAAAAGTAGTGCTGCTGATGAGTATGGGATTCTTGGGGGAGTCATTTGATATCCTTGATTAAATTGTTCTTTTATGGGGTGTATATATGCGGTTGCCGATCAGTCGAAGTGGCGCGGACATTGGGTTTTACTCATTTCATCCAAGTGGGATAAGTTGAAGGTGTCCGCAATAAAAGAGAATGGCAGATCAATGATTCCCAGTGGGATGCTCATTCCGCCGGTATGTGTAATCAAGTCCCAGTTTGTCATGGCGGTGAAATCCACCGTCACTCCTTCATAAGGGCAAAAGGGGCCGTTGGAGATAGCCGCGAGGAATGTGCCGCAACCCGACGTCGCGGAAAGTAGTGCGATTGCTGAAGTGGTTCGAAACGATTTAAGTAGCGAGCGCGTGAACGAAATCTTAGCTGTCGGGAGCTGTCGGCGAATAGCGTGGAGCGCAAGCGAAAGGGGATCCATCGTGCAGGCATCCTTGTCCGAGAGACTCCCGCTTTTACTCTCTTCTATGTTTTGACGGCTATAGGACTTGTCCGAAGTTAAATGCTGAGTTGGCGTCAGTCTTTTCCGTCATTCGGCACAACTTGGCAGTGGCGATGGCGTATCAGGAAAAAAGAGGCCCGCACGCAGGCGGGCCTTGAAAGTCGCCGCGCGTCTCGACGCGGCGAGCGTGGTTTTGCGTTACGCGGCGTCAGCCACTGCTTCGCGGGCGCGGCGGGTGCGCTTGCGCCAGGCGCGATACAGCGGCAGGCCGAGCATCAGGGCGACCAGCGCCCAGGTGCCGATGGCAATGGGGCTGGACCAGAGGATGCCCAGCTCGCCGTTGGAGATGGACAGCGCGCGGCGCAGGTTCTGCTCCATCAGCCCGCCGAGGATGAAGCCCAGCAGCAGCGGCGACAGCGGGAAGTCCAGCTTGCGCAGGATGTAGCCGAGGATGCCGATGGCGACCATCAGGAACAGGTCGAAGGTGGTGGCATGCACGGCGTACACGCCGATGGCGGTGATGATTGCGATGCCCGGCACCAGCGCCCAGTTCGGCACCGAGAGGATGCGGGTGAACACCCGCACCATCGGCACGTTGAGGATGATCAGCATGACGTTGGCGATGAACAGCGAGGCGATCAGGCCCCAGACGATGTTCGGCTGCTCCTGGAACAGCAGCGGGCCGGGGGTGATGTTGTACAGGCTGAGCGCGCCGATCATCACCGCGGTGGTGCCCGAGCCGGGCACGCCGAGGGTCAGCATCGGCACCAGGGCGCCGCAGGCGGAGGCGCCGATGGCGGTTTCCGGGGCGGCCAGGCCACGCAGGTCGCCCTTGCCGAACTTGCCGGTCTCGCCGGCCATTTTCTTCTCGGTCATGTAGGCCACGGCGCTGGCCAGGGTCGCCCCGGCGCCGGGCAGCACGCCCATGATGAAGCCGAGCAGGCCGCAACGAACGTTGACCACGGCCACCGAGGCCGCTTCCTTCAGGTTGAACAGCATCCGCCCGCTGGCTTCGACCATCTTGTGGCCGTGGTGGGTCTTCTCCAGCAGCAGGAGGATTTCGCTCACCGAGAACAGGCCCAGCACCAGCACGACGAACTGGATGCCGTCGGAGACGTGGATGTTGTCGAAGGTGAAGCGATACACGCCGCTGTTGGCGTCGATCCCGACGCTGGACAGGAACAGCCCGAGCAGCGCCGCCAGCAGCGTCTTCAGCGGACGGTCGCCGGCCAGCCCGCCGAGGGCGACGATGGCGAAGACCATCAGCACGAAGTACTCGGCCGGGCCGAAGGCGATCGCCCATTTCGCCAGCAGCGGGGCGAACAGCACCATGCCGCAGGTGGCGATGAAGGCGCCGATGAAGGAGCTCCACGCCGACAGCGACAGGGCCACGCCGGCCAGACCGTTGCGGGCCATGGGGTAGCCGTCGAGGGTGGTCATCACGGTGGAGGCTTCGCCGGGGATGTTCAGCAGGATCGAGGAAATCCGCCCGCCGTACTCGCAGCCCAGGTACACGGCGGCCAGCAGGATCAGCGCGGACTCCGGCGGCAGGCCGAGGGCGAAGGCCACCGGGATCAGCAGGGCCACGCCGTTGATCGGGCCCAGGCCCGGCAGCAGGCCGACGACGGTCCCGATCAGGGTGCCGATCAGCGCGGTGATGAGGTTGTACGGGCTCAGGGCAACACCGAAGCCTTGGCCGAGGTAGCTCAACGTATCCATGACTCAGTCCTCAGAGCAGGGGGTCGAGGATGCCCAGCGGCAGCGGGACATCCAGGGTGCGGTCGAACAGCACGTAGAGGCCGATGGCGAGCAGCGTCGCGGTGGCCACGCTGGCCACCGGGCGGCCGCCGTAGATCAGCGCGATGAAGGTGCCGACCAGGGCGCTCGCCGGGATGAAGCCCAGCGGTTCGAACAGCCCGGCGTAAACGGCCAGCAGCGCGACGCAGAGCACCACCTTGCCGAGCAGCGCGCCTTCCAGGGCGGGTTCGTCGTCCTCACGCTTGATCGGCGTGGGTCGCGCGATCAGCCAGGCCAGGCCCACCGCCATCAGGCCCAGGCACAGCAGCGGATAGGCGCGCGGGCCGACCGGTTCGTAGGAAAAGGGCGCCTGGAGCTGCCAGGCGATCAGGGCGAAGGCGACGCAGGCGAGCAGCCAGGCGCCGGCGAACAGCCGCTGGAAGAGGCTATTGGTAAAGTTCATGAAAGCTTCCTCATGTCATGAGTAGAGCTGGCTAACGATTGAGCGAGCTAGAGCCAGACAAGGCGAAAGCGGGCGAAGACGCGGAGTTTACGGTTGTAAATGAGCAGTCTGAGCCCGCTTTCAACGCCGGCTGGCCGACGCGCAGCCGATCGTTTACTGGATGAGGCCGAACTCGCGGGCCAGCTGCTTGTACTGGGCGACCTGCTGCTTCACATAGGCGTCCAGTTCCGGGCCGGTCATGGCGAAGGGGAACAGCTCGCGCTGGTCGCGCAGCTTGGCGAAGTCCTCCGAGGCCAGCAGCTTGTCGAACGAGGCCTTCCAGAACTGGTAGTCCTCGTCGCTCACCTTTGGCCCGACGTAGAAGCCGCGCACCACCGGCCAGACGATGTCGTAGCCCTGTTCCTTGGCGGTGGGGATGTCGGCCATGCCTTCATCCTTCAGGCGCTCCTCGGCGAAGACCGCGAGCAGGCGCATCTTGCCGGCGCGGATGTGCGGCATGGAGTCGGAGATGTCCGTGCTGCCCACCTGGATGTGACCGCCCAGCAGGGCCGTGGCGATCTCGCCGCCGCCTTCCAGGGCGACGTAGCGCAACTGCTTGGGATCGATGCCGGCGGCCTTGGCGATCAGCGCGGTCTGCATCCAGTCCTGGCTGCCGACGGTGCCGCCGGAGCCGATCACCACCTTGCTCGGGTCGGCCTTGAGCGCAGCCACCAGGTCGCCGAGGTTCTTGTACGGCGAGTCGCTGGGCACGGCGATGGCGCCGTAGCTGGTGCCCACGGCAGCCAGCCACTTCACGGCGTTTTCATCGAAACGGCCGAACTTGCCCTGGGCCAGGTTGAGCAGCGAGCCGCTGGAGAAGGCGGTGATGGTGTTGCCGTCGGCCGGGCGCTGGGCGACCACCGCGTTGTAGGCCACGGCGCCGACGCCGCCGGGCATGTAGGTGACGCGCATCGGCCGGGACAGCAGCTTGCCGTCCACCAGGGCGCTCTGCGCCAGCTTGCAGGTGAGGTCGAAGCCGCCGCCGGGGGAGGCGGGGGCGATGCATTCCGGGCGCTTGGGCTCGGCCATCAGTTGGCTGGCGGCGAGCAGCGTGGCGCCGGCGAGGGTCAGGGTGCGCAGGACGGTGGGCATGGGGCAGTTCCTCTTATTGTTGTTGGCTTACCAGATCGCCAGGGAGTAGCTGAGGTAAATACGCGTCTCGTCGGCATCGCGGGCGAAGCTGGAGCGGTAGGTGGCGTTGCGCACGCGCACTGCCACGTCCTTGAGCGGGCCGCTCTGGATCACGTACTTGATGTCGGTGTTGCGCTCCCATTCCTTGCCGTGACCGTCCATGCCGGTGATTCTGGCATTGTCACCGCTGATGTAGCGATTCATCAGGGTCAGGCCGGGGATGCCGAGCTTGGCGAAGTCGTAGTCGTGGCGCACCTGCCAGGAGCGCTCGTCGGTTTCGGCGAAGTCGCCGACCTGGACGAAGTTGACGAGGTAGGGGTTGCTGCCGTCGATGTAGGGGAAGGCGCTGTCGCCGCTCATCCGCTGCCAGCCGAGGCTGAACTTGTTGGCACCCAGGGCGTAGCCGAGCATGCCGTTGAAGGCGCGGTTGTCGATCTCGCCGCCACGCGCCTCGCCCTGGTCGTCGCTGATGGCCAGGCGCACATCGGCGCTGAATTTTCCAGGGCCCAGCGGGTAGCTGGCGAGCAGGCCGACGAAGTGCTGGCGGTAGACCTCGTCCAGTTGCGCGTAGTGGTAGCGGCCGGTGAGGTTGTCGGTGAACTGGTAGTCGCCGCCTGCCAGGTCGTAGTGCTTGCCCTCGGCGCTGCCGCCGGAGAAGCGGCGGTTCTTGTTGTTCAGCGCCAGGTCGGTGTAGTCGGTGGAGTCGCGGTCCTTGACCTTTTCCAGGCGCCCGCCGGTGAAGTTCAGGCCCGGCAGGTCGGTGGAGTTGAGCAGGCCGCCTTCGAAGGTCTGCGGGAACAGGCGGCTGTCGTTGGGCTGCAGGGTTGGCAGGTCGGGGATCAGGCTGCCGATCTTCAGCTCGGTTTCGGAGGCCTTGAACTTGGCGGTCAGGCCCAGCTTGCTGTACTCGTCGGCGGCGCGGCCGTCATCGTGGGTCGGCAGCAGGCCGGTGCCGGTCCTGTCGGGCGAGGAGTCGAGCTTCAGGCCGAGCATGCCCATGGCATCGAGGCCGACGCCGACGGGGCCGGGGGTGTAGCCGGACTGGAAATCGAGGATGAAACCCTGCGCCCATTCTTCGCGCTTGGACTGGCCGGCGCCGTCGCGGAAATCACGGTTGAAGTAGATGTTCTGGGTGCTGAGCGTGGCGCTGCTGTCCTCGATGAAGCCGTCGGCTTCGCACAGCGGGGCGACCCCGGCGAACGCCAGCAGGGCAGGGGTCAGACAGCGGGAACTGGGCTTGGTGAAAGCCGGTGCAGCCAAAGGCCGGGCGGTGGGCATCTGTGGTCTCCGTTCTTGTTGTTGTCGCGAAAGGGCACCACGCCGCCTTTCGCTCTGCTGACGGTCTTCGCCGTCGTCGAGTCCGCTGCTCCCGCCGTTGCGCCTGGGCAGTCGGCGCGGAAGAATCGGGGTTGGGAGGCGGCTCGTTGGCGATGCTAACGGGCTAAGCTTTCGCCAGGCTTTCAGTGTCCTTTCGCAGTGATTTCAGCGAATTTCCCCCATTCACAGCGGCGCGCGGATGGGTAAACTGCCGGCCCGAACCTGTAGTCCGAGGGGTAGAAACCCGTGCGAATTCTCCTGGTTGAAGACCACCCGCAACTCGGTGAAAGCGTCGCCCAGGCGCTCAAGGGCGCCGGCTGGACCGTGGACCTGTTGCAGGACGGCGTGGCCGCCGACCTGGCCCTGGCCAGCGAGGACTACGCGCTGGCGATCCTCGATGTCGGCCTGCCGCGGCTGGATGGCTTCCAGGTGCTGGCGCGCCTGCGCGAGCGCGGCAAGACCCTGCCGGTGCTGATGCTCACCGCCCGCGGGGAAGTGCGCGACCGTGTGCATGGGTTGAACCTGGGCGCCGACGATTACCTGGCCAAACCCTTCGAACTCACCGAGCTGGAAGCGCGGGTCAAGGCATTGCTGCGTCGCAGCGTGCTGGGCGGCGAACAGCAGCAGCGCTGTGGCGAACTGGTCTACGACCTCGGCGCACGGCGCTTCACCCTGGCCGAGCAGGCGATGAACCTGACCTCCCGCGAGCAGGCCGTGCTCGAGGCGCTGATCGCACGTCCCGGGCGGGTGATGAGCAAAGAACAACTGGCGGCGCAGGTATTCGGCCTGGACCAGGACGCCAGCGCCGATGCCATCGAAATCTACGTGCACCGCCTGCGCAAGAAGCTCGAAGGCAGCTCGGTGCGCATCGTCACCTTCCGTGGCCTGGGTTATCTGCTGGAAGCCCAGGATGGCTGATCGACGCTGGGCCTTGCCCGGCACGGGCAGCCTGCGCGGTCGGCTGCTCTGGCGCCTCGGCGGCCTGTTGCTGGTGCTGCTGCTGATTGGCAGCGCGGCCACCTACTGGCGCGCCCGGCATGCCGCCGATATCGCCTATGACCGCACCCTGCTGGCCTCGGCGCGGGACATCGCCGACGGCCTCTACGCCAGCGACGGCTCGCTGCGGGCCAACGTGCCCTACGTGGCGCTGGACAGCTTCGAGTACGACAGCGCCGGGCGCATCTTCTACCAGGTGATCGACCCCCAGGGGCAGATGATCTCCGGCTACGAGAACCTGCCCGCGCCGCTGCCGACCACGCCGCGCACCGACGATTACCCCGCGCTGGCCAAGTTCTACGACGCCACCTACGAAGGGCAGGGCGTGCGGGTGGTCAGCCTGTTGCAGCCGGTGAGCCAGCCAACGGTCAACGGCATGGCGGAAATCCGCGTCGCCGAGACCCTGGGCGCCCGCGAGCGGCTGGCGCGCAACCTGCTCGCCGACACGCTGCTCAACCTGGCGCTGTCGGCCATCGCCGCGCTGATGATGGTCTGGTACGCGGTGAGCGCCGGCCTGCGCCCGCTCGACCGCCTGCGCGAAGCCGTGGAGGAACGCCAGCCGGACGACCTGCGGCCGTTGCCGGAGGTGCGCGTGCAGAAGGAGCTGCGCCCGCTGGTGGCGGCGCTCAACCATTTCACCGTACGCCTGCGCGGGCTGTTCGACCGTCAGTCGCAGTTCATCGCCGAGGCCTCCCATGAGTTGCGCACGCCGCTGGCCGCGCTCAAGGCGCGCCTGGAACTGGGCCTGCGCGAGCAGGACCCGCAGCAGTGGCGGGCGACCCTGGTGGAGGCGGTGCAGAACACCGATCGGGTGACGGGATTGGCCAACCAGCTCCTCTCGCTGGCGCGGGTCGAAAGTGGCGCCCGGGCGATTGCCGAAGGCGCGGGCGAGCGCATCGAGCTCGGCCAACTGGCCCGCGAGCTGGGCCTGGCGCTGGCGCCGCTGGCCTATTCGCGCGGGGTGGCGCTGGCCCTGGAAGCGGATGAGCCGGCCTGGGTGAAGGGGGATCCGACCCTGCTCTACGAACTGCTCAGCAACCTGGTGGACAACGCCATTGCCCACGCCCCGGCGGAGGGCAACGTGATCATCCGCGTGCGCTCGCCGGCAGAGCTGGAAGTGGAGGATGACGGCCCCGGTATTCCGGCGGAGGAGCGCGACAAGGTGTTCCGCCGCTTCTACCGCCGCCGCCAGCAGGGCACCGGCCTGGGCCTGGCCATCGTCGGCGAGATCTGCAGCGCGCACCGCGCGCGGATCGAGCTGGGGCAGGGCGCGCTGGGCGGGTTGCTGGTGCGCGTGACCTTCCCGGCGGAAAACGCCTGAACCGGAAACGCGAAACCCGCTGGTGAGGGCGGGTTTCGGTGTGGCCTGTAGGAGCGAGCTTGCTCGCGAACCGAGCGTTCCCGCAACGCCGCTGCCTTGCGGGTTCGCGAGCTTGCTCGCTCCTACGAAGAGCAGGGCTTCCGGGCGTTTCCGGTTACTGCAACATGCTCATCGCCGCTTCCATCGCGGCGGAGAGGTCTTCGTCTTCCTTCACGTCCGCCTTCGGGTCCAGGCCCAGCTTGGCGAAGGCCGGAATGGCCGCCCAGTCCAGCTCGGTGTAGGGGTGCTGGCTTCCCAGGTAGCTCTGCAGGGTGGCGACCTGGACGATGTCCACGTAGTCCACCTTGGCCGAGTCGCGGCTGAAGTCCAGGTGCTGGCCCGGCACGGCGGCGATCGGCGCCGGGAAGTCCCAGGCCTTGAGGATGCGGTCGCCGATGATCGGATGGATGCGCTCGATCACGTGGTTGAGGCTGATGGAATCGGCCAGCAGCTCGCTGTGGTCCTCGGCGTAGGTGAGGATCGGCAGCACGCCGATCTGGTGCACCAGGCCGGCGAGGGTCGCCTGGTCCGGCGCCAGGCGCGTGTAGTGGCGGCACAGGGCGTGGCAGATGCCGGCGATCTCGGTGCTCTTGGTCCACACCTCGCGCATCTTGCGGTCGACCACATCGGAAGTGGCCTGGAACATCTGCTCCATCGCAAGGCCGGTGGCCAGGTTGCAGGTGTAGTTGATGCCCAGACGGCTGATCGCCATCTGCAGATCGTTGATTTCCTTGTTGGTGCGCAGCAGCGGGCTGTTCACCACCTTGATGATGCGCGCGGTCAGGGCGGCATCGTTGCCGATTACCTTGGCCAGATCCTGGATGCTGATGTCGGGGTTTTCCGCCGCTTCGCGGACGCGCAGAGCGACTTCCGGCAGTGTCGGCAGCACCAGTTCATCGTTGTCGATGGCCCGCAGCAGTTCCTGTTGTACTTTTTCGGCAAGCTTGCTCATGGCGTTTCCTGTGAGGGGCGCCGGGCTCCCCGCCCGGCACGAAAGTCAGCGCTGGATCTCGCGGTCGCTGTCCAGAACGTAAGGCAAATCCAGCAGGCGCAGGGGCTGGTCGTCGCCCAGGCGCACATTGCCGTCGGCGGCGGCGTCGTCCTGCAGCACGGCCAGCAGCTCCACGCCATCTTCTGCACGGGCGGCCAGCACCACTTCGCCGACGCTGGTGCTGTGCACCGGCGAGAACAGCTCGCGGCCCGGTTCCGGCAGCTCGCCGCCGTCGAGTTTCAGGCGCTGCAGGCGGCGCTTGAGGCGGCCGAGGTACTGCATGCGCGCGACGATTTCCTGGCCGGTGTAGCAGCCCTTCTTGAAGCTCACGCCGCCCACGGCCTGCAGGTTGATCATCTGCGGGATGAACAGCTCGCGGGTGGTGCCGAACACTTGGCCGACCCCGGCGCGCACCTGGCCCAGCAGCCAGTCGTTGAGCTCGGCGTGGGCCAGGCGGGCCTGCAGCAGGTCGACCAGGGCGGCGGCGCGCTCGGCCGGCACCCAGAGTTCGACGCGGCCCTGGCCGAGACCGACGGCGATCAGGCCATCGGCCCGCGCCACCTGATCGGCGTCGCCGGACAGCTCCAGGCCCAGTTCGGCGAGGATGGCGTCCGCGCCGCCCAGGCCGAAACGCGCCCACTGGGCGCTGTCATCGGACAGCGTGGCCTTGGAGAACACCGCGTACTTCTTCAGGTCCGCCAGTTGGCTGTCCAGCAGGTCCTTGGCCATGGCCAGCAGGAAACCGTCGCCCTCGGCGAGGATACGGAAGCTGGACGTCATGCGGCCCTTGGGTGTGCAGCGGGCGCCCAGGCTGGAATGGTCGGCGGTGAGGTAGTTGAGGTTGCAGGTCAGCTGGCCCTGGAGGAATTTGGCGGCGTCCGCGCCACGGACGGCGAGAATCCCTTCGTGATTGAGTTCGGTGTAGAAAGCAGAGTCGGTCATCACGATTCGCTGGAAGAAAGTTAGGGGACTCATGATAGAGCCCAGGCCACGCCTTGTCAGCGGGTGCCGGGGAGCCTGCGCATGCGTATAATGCCGCTCGGCTCGCGCCGTCCGTCGACTTCGCGAGCGCCACGCCGTATTCGCCCGCTGTTAATCGAGGTGCCCGCAGATGACCGACGAAACCGAACTCAAACGCCTTTTCTGGCACAGCCGCCGCGGCATGCTGGAACTGGACGTCCTGCTGGTGCCCTTTGTCCAGGAAGTCTATCCGGGCCTGCCGGCCGAGGATCAGGCGCGCTTCCGCAAGCTGCTGGAATGCGAGGACCAGGACATGTTCGGCTGGTTCATGCAGCGCGGCGAGCCGGAGGATGCCGACCTGCGCATCATCGTTCGCATGATCCTGGACCGTGTCCAGCCCAAGTGAGCCCTTCGAGTGCCGCTGGCAGCCGTCCATCGGTTTGCTCGCGGCCTACCTCGCCGCGCAGTGCGGTGCCGTCCTGGCGCTGCTGCTGGCGGAGATTCCCCTGCACTGGAAAACGTTCGGCCTGAGCCTCTGCCTGCTGCATGCCTGCTGGGTGGTGCCGCGGCGGATTCTATTGCGCGCGCCGGATTCGGTACGTGCGCTGCGCCACAACGCCGACGGCTGGCAGCTGTGGAGCGAGCGGGATGGTTTCCAGCCGGTGCGCCTGCTGCCGGACAGCTTGGCGCTGCCGGCATTGATCGTCCTGCGCTTCCGTCGTCCCGGCGACTGGCTGGCGCGCAGCGTCTGCGTCCCGGCCGATGCCCTGGCGCCGGAGTTGCACCGGCGCCTGCGCGTGCGGTTGCGCTTCAGCCGCAGTAGGTGGACGGCGCCAGGATAGTGTCGCGGGCCTCGGGCAGCAGGTCCGGATAGTCCAGCGTGTAGTGCAGGCCGCGGCTTTCGTGGCGCTGCATCGCGGACAGGATGATCAGCTCGGCCACCTGGGCCAGGTTGCGCAGTTCGATGAGGTCGCGGCTGACCTTGTAGTTCGAGTAGAACTCGTCGATCTCGTCCAGCAACAGGCGCACCCGGTGCTGCGCGCGGGCCAGGCGCTTGTTGGTGCGCACGATGCCCACGTAGTCCCACATGAAGCGCCGCAGCTCGTCCCAGTTGTGGGCGATGATCACGTCCTCGTCCGAGTCGGTCACCTGGCTGGCGTCCCAGCACGGCAGCGCGACCAGGTCCTGCGCCTTGGGCAGTTCGGCCAGGATGTCGGCGGCCGCGGAGCGGGCGTAGACGAAGCACTCCAGCAGCGAATTACTGGCCATGCGGTTGGCGCCGTGCAGGCCGGTGAAGGTGGTTTCGCCGATGGCGTAAAGGTTCGGCACGTCGGTGCGGCCCTGGGAATCCACCACCACGCCGCCACAGGTGTAGTGCGCCGCCGGCACCACCGGAATCGGTTCGCAGGTGATGTCGATGCCGAAGTCCAGGCAGCGCTCGTAGACGGTGGGGAAGTGCTCGCGGATGAACTCGGCCGGCTTGTGGCTGATGTCCAGGTAGACGTAATCGATACCCAGACGCTTCATCTCGTGGTCGATGGCGCGGGCCACCACGTCGCGCGGGGCGAGCTCGCCCAGGGCGTGGAAGCGCGGCATGAAGCGCTCGCCATTGGGCAGGCGGAGCAGGGCGCCTTCGCCGCGCAGCGCCTCGGTGATCAGGAAGCTCTTGGCCTGCGGGTGGTACAGGCAGGTCGGGTGGAACTGATTGAATTCCAGGTTGCCCACCCGGCAGCCGGCGCGCCAGGCCATGGCGATGCCGTCGCCGGAGTTGCCGTCGGGGTTGCTGGTATAGAGGTAGACCTTGCTGGCGCCGCCGGAGGCAAGCACGGTGAAGCGCGCGCTGAAGGTGTCCACTTCGCCGGTCGCGCGATCCAGCACGTAGGCGCCCAGGCAGCGCTGGCCGTTCATGCCCAGCTTGCGCTCGGTGATCAGGTCGACGGCGACGCGTTGCGACAGCAGCTCGATGTTCGGCCGCTGGCGCGCCTGCTCCAGCAGGGTATTGAAGATCGCCGCGCCGGTGGCATCGGCGGCATGGATGATGCGCCGGTGACTATGGCCGCCTTCGCGGGTCAGGTGGAATTCGAAACCGCCGTCTTCGCGCCCCGGTTCATGGTCGCGGGTGAACGGCACGCCCTGTTCGATCAGCCACTGGATGGCCTCGCGGCTATGCTCGACGGTGAATTTCACCGCGTCCTCGCGGCACAGGCCGGCGCCGGCGACCAGGGTGTCCTCGACGTGGGACTCGACGGTATCGGTGTCATCCAGCACGGCCGCGATCCCGCCCTGGGCCCAGAAGGTGGAGCCCTGGGACAGCTCGCCCTTGCTCAGCACAGCGATCTTCAGGTGCGCAGGCAGCGTCAACGCCAGCGTCAGGCCGGCGGCCCCGCTGCCGATCACTAGGACATCGTGCTGGAAATGCTGACTCATACCCGGCTCCACAAAATGGCGCCCTAGTATATAGAAGGGGGCCACGGCACAATACTGGCGAACCGATGACACCGAAGACGCCCGCGCTGGAGCGGCGGTCGCAGGGCGGGAGACATTCTTCCCCGCTCAAGCCGGCCTGACGGGCGCCGAGGGTGACATCGAAGTGATTGAAGGATCACGGCAAATCACCGGAACTTTTTCAGGGGTTCCGGTTCGAACCCGGAATACCCATTCAACTTTGCGCGCAGATTGACATTGCGCGGAAGGGGAGCGGGTGTTCCGCCCGGTACAGTTGAATTTGACGGGCTTCGGACGCATGTCGGGGTCCGATTGCCACAAATGTGAAAAAACTGTGCGGCGCATGCTTGGAGGGGAGAACTTTTGCAAAAGACCCGAGTCTATCTTGGCAGGACGATTTACCAGGGTGCTCGATGCTCCTCCAGGTTTTCAGAGGAGCATTCATGCTAACCCAGGAACAGGATCAGCAACTGGTTGAACGGGTACAGCGCGGAGACAAACGGGCTTTCGACCTGCTGGTGCTGAAGTACCAGCACAAGATTCTGGGGCTCATCGTGCGGTTCGTGCACGACGCCCAGGAAGCCCAGGACGTTGCACAGGAAGCATTCATCAAGGCGTATCGCGCCTTGGGTAACTTCCGGGGTGACAGTGCCTTTTATACCTGGCTGTACCGTATCGCCATCAACACCGCGAAGAACCACCTGGTGGCGCGCGGTCGGCGGCCGCCGGACAGCGATGTCACGGCAGAGGACGCGGAGTTCTTCGACGGCGACCATGCCCTGAAGGACATCGAGTCGCCGGAAAGAGCCATGCTGCGGGATGAGATCGAGGAAACGGTCCATCGCACCATCCAGCAGCTGCCCGATGATTTGCGCACGGCATTGACCCTGCGCGAGTTCGAAGGCCTGAGTTACGAAGATATCGCCACCGTGATGCAGTGTCCGGTGGGAACCGTCCGCTCACGGATTTTCCGTGCGCGGGAAGCGATCGACAAAGCTTTGCAGCCTTTGTTGCATGATGAAGTCTGATACAGCGGCAGAAGCCAAGAGAGGTACCGCTATGAGTCGTGAAGCCCTGCAGGAGTCGCTGTCCGCTGTTATGGATAACGAAGCGGATGAGCTGGAGCTGCGGCGTGTGCTTGCAGCCTGCGGCGAGGACGCCGAATTGCGGGCCACCTGGTCCCGTTACCAACTGGCCCGTGCAGTGATGCACCGCGAGCCAGCCCTGCCCAAACTGGACATCGCCGCCGCCGTGTCCGCCGCGCTGGCCGATGAGGCCGCCCCGGCGGTGCGCAGCCGCAACCCGTGGCGCAATGTCGGCCGACTGGCCGTCGCCGCCTCGGTGACGCTGGCCGTGCTGGCCGGTGTGCGCCTGTACCACCAGGATGACAGTGTCGCCAGCGGCCTTGCCCAGCAAGGCGCCACCCCGCAGATCGCCCTGCCGCAAGTGCAAGGCCCGGCGGTGCTGGCAGGCTACACTCAGGACGAGGCGCCGCAGGTGATCACCAATGCCCAGGGCGGGCAGACCACCTGGCATGAGCAGCGCCTTCCGGGTTACCTGCGTCAACACGCGCAGCAGTCCGCCGTCAGCGGCACCGACAGCGCCCTGCCTTACGCACGCGCCGCGAGCCTGGAAGACCGCTGATTTGCGACCTTAAGGAGCGACATGCGCGCAACCACAGCACTGTTGTTCTTCCTCGGCGGTCTGCTGGCAGTGCCAGTTCAGGCCGCCGATGCGTTGGACTGGATCAAGCGCCTCTCCGAGGCTGATCAGCAGCAGAACTTCCAGGGTACCTTCATCTACGAACGCAGCGGCGCCTTCTCCACCCACGATGTCTGGCATCGGGTGGAGAGCGACGGTTCCGTGCGCGAGCACCTGGTCCAGGTCGATGGGCCGCGCCAGGAAGTGGTGCGCGTCGACGGCGCCACCCAGTGCGTGGCGGGCGGCATGTCCGGGCAGGTGTCGACCGGCGAGATGTGGCCGGCGCGCAAGCTCGATCCGACTGAATTGTCCAGTTACTACGACGTCCGCGTGGCCGGCGAATCGCGCATTGCCGATCGCCCGGCGGTGGTCCTGGCGGTGATCCCGCGCGACCAGCACCGCTACGGCTTCGAACTGCACGTGGACAAGCAGACCGGCCTGCCGCTCAAGTCCCTGCTGCTCAATGACAAGGGCCAGATCATCGAGCGCCTGCAGTTCACCCGCATCGACATGGCAGCCCCGGACGACGGCGAGTTGCAGCCGACCGCGGCCTGCAAGCCGGTGAAGGAAGCCAAGGTCGCCGAAGTGAAAACCAGCTGGCATTCCGAATGGGTGCCGCCGGGCTTCACCCTCAACAGCACCTTGCAGGAACGCAGCCCGGTCTCCAATGACCAGGTCCTGTGCCTCGCCTATGGCGACGGCCTGGCGCGCTTCTCGGTGTTCCTCGAGCCGTTGCACGGCGCCAAGGTCGACGATGCCCGCACCCAGCTGGGCCCGACCACCGTGGTGTCGAGGCGGTTCGCCAGCGACGATGGCGGCACCATGGTGACCGTGGTCGGCGAGATACCCAGCGGCACCGCCGAACGCGTGGCGTTGTCCATGCGGCCAACAGGAGCCAAGGCTCAGTGATCCACGAGCGGGGGAGGGTGATTGCGGTCGAGGCTGGCGCTGTCCAGGTCGAAACGCTGCGCCGCTCCACCTGCTCGGGTTGTTCGGCCAACGCCGGTTGCGGGCAGGGCCTGCTCGATCGACTGGGTATTGCGCGAGATCGCGGCCAGGTCCGTACGCTCCCCTCGCAGCGTGTGGCTGCGCTGCAACTGTCGCCCGGCGACGACATCGTGCTGGGCATCGGCGAAGACCTTCTGCTCAAACATGCCCTGCTTCTCTATCTTGCCCCTCTGCTAGGGTTACTGGCGTTGTCCCTGCTGGCAGCGCAGTTCGGCGGCGGGGAACCTCTTATCATCGTGGCCGGGTTGGCGGGTTTCCTGCTGGCCTGGCTGCTCGTGCGTCGCCATGCGCGACGCCACAAGGATGATCCGGCGATGCAACCGGTTGTGCTGCGTGCGCCGGTCGGTGGGCCGCCCGGCCCTGTATAGTGATTTTCCCAATCAACATCACGGGAGCTGTAGTCAATGCAAACCCTGAAACGCAGCATGGCTGCGCTGGTCGCCCTGCTGGCCTTGAGCCTGTCGGTTGTCGCGCGGGCTGAACTACCGGACTTCACCCCGCTGGTCGAGAAGGCCTCGCCGGCGGTGGTCAACATCAGTACGACGCAGAAGATTCCCGACCGCTCCAACGCGCAGATGGGCATTCCGGACCTCGACGGCCTGCCGCCGGGCCTGCGCGAATTCTTCGAACGCAGCATTCCCCGCGGCCAGGGCGGCCAGGGGCAGGCGCCCCGTGGCCAGCAGCGCGAAGCGCAGTCGCTGGGTTCGGGCTTCATCATTTCCGATGATGGCTACATCCTCACCAACAACCACGTGGTGGCCGACGCCGACGAGATCCTCGTGCGCCTGTCCGACCGCAGCGAGCACAAGGCCAAGCTGGTCGGTGCCGATCCGCGCAGCGACGTCGCCGTGCTGAAGATCGATGCCAAGAACCTGCCGACCCTCAAGCTGGGCGATTCCGACAAGCTGAAGGTCGGCGAGTGGGTGCTGGCCATCGGTTCGCCGTTCGGCTTCGACCACTCGGTGACCGCCGGTATCGTCAGCGCCAAGGGCCGCAGCCTGCCGAACGAGAACTACGTGCCGTTCATCCAGACCGACGTGGCGATCAACCCGGGCAACTCCGGCGGCCCACTGCTGAACCTGCAGGGCGAGGTCGTGGGTATCAACTCGCAGATCTTCACCCGTTCCGGCGGCTTCATGGGTCTTTCCTTCGCGATCCCGATCGATGTGGCGCTCAACGTCGCCGATCAGCTCAAGGCCGGCGGCAAGGTCAACCGTGGCTGGCTGGGCGTGGTGATCCAGGAAGTGAACAAGGACCTGGCCGAGTCCTTCGGTCTCGACAAGCCGTCCGGCGCGCTGGTGGCGCAGCTGGTGGAAGACGGTCCGGCCGCCAAGGGCGGGCTGCAGGTGGGTGACGTGATCCTCAGCCTCAATGGCCAGGCGATCAACGAATCCGCGGACCTGCCGCACCTGGTGGGCAACATGAAGCCGGGCGACAAGGCCAGCCTGGAGGTCATCCGCGACAACAAGCGCCAGACCCTCAACCTGACCATCGGCAGCCTGCCGGACGACGACGATGCCGTCGCCGCCGTCGAGGGCAAGGGCGCCGAGCGCAGCAGCAACCGCATGGGCGTGACCGTGGCGGAACTGACTGCCGAGCAGCGCAAGTCCCTGGATATCAAGGGCGGCGTGGTCATCAAGGAAGTGCAGGGCGGTCCGGCGGCCATGATCGGCCTGCGTCCGGGCGACGTCATCACCCACCTGAACAACCGCGCGGTGGATTCCTCGAAAACCTTCAGCGAGATCGCCAAGGCGCTGCCGAAGGACCGTTCGATTTCCATGCGCGTGCTGCGCCAGGGCCGTGCGAGCTTCATCACGTTCAAGTTGACCGAGTAAGCCTGTGCACCAGAAAAGGGCGGTTTCGACCGCCCTTTTTCATGCCTGACCGTCCGGCGCGGCGTGACGCCCCGCGCTGTATTCAGGTAAACTCCCCGGCTATTTTTCGGCGGACCGCCGCCTTCAGCCTTCCGAGTGTGTTCAGCCGTGAGTGACCTGAGTCATATCCGCAATTTCTCCATCATCGCCCACATCGACCATGGCAAGTCGACGCTGGCAGACCGCTTCATCCAGATGTGCGGCGGCCTCTCCGACCGCGAGATGGAGGCCCAGGTGCTGGACTCCATGGACCTGGAGCGTGAGCGCGGCATCACCATCAAGGCGCACAGCGTCACCCTTCACTACAAGGCGAAGGACGGCAAGACCTACCAGCTGAACTTCATCGATACCCCCGGCCACGTCGACTTCACCTACGAAGTCAGCCGCTCGCTGGCCGCCTGCGAAGGCGCGCTGCTGGTGGTGGATGCCGGCCAGGGCGTGGAAGCGCAGTCGGTCGCCAACTGCTACACCGCCATCGAGCAGGGCTTGGAAGTCATGCCGGTCCTGAACAAGATGGACCTGCCGCAGGCCGACCCGGACCGCGTGAAGGACGAAATCGAAAGCATCATCGGCATCGACGCCACCGACGCCGTGGCCTGCTCGGCCAAGAGCGGCATGGGCGTTGAAGATGTGCTGGAACGCCTGGTCACCGCCATTCCGGCGCCCGAGGGCGAGATCGATGCGCCGCTGCAGGCGCTGATCATCGACTCCTGGTTCGACAACTACCTGGGCGTGGTCTCGCTGGTGCGGGTGAAGCACGGCCGCGTGAAGAAGGGCGACAAGATCCTGGTGAAGTCCACCGGCAAGGTCCACCAGGTGGACAGCGTCGGTGTCTTCACCCCGAAGCACACCGAGACCCCGGACCTCAAGGCCGGCGAAGTGGGCTTCATCATCGCCGGCATCAAGGACATCCTGGGCGCGCCGGTGGGCGACACCCTGACGCTGAACAGCACCCCCGACGTGGACGTGCTGCCGGGCTTCAAGCGCATCAAGCCGCAGGTCTACGCCGGCCTGTTCCCGGTCAGCTCCGATGACTTCGAAGACTTCCGCGAGGCGCTGCAGAAGCTGACGCTGAACGACGCCGCGCTGCAGTACGAGCCGGAGAGCTCCGAGGCCCTGGGCTTCGGCTTCCGCATCGGCTTCCTCGGCATGCTGCACATGGAGATCATCCAGGAGCGCCTGGAGCGCGAGTACGACCTGGACCTGATCACCACCGCGCCGACCGTGATCTTCGAGATCGTGCAGAAGAACGGCGACATCCTCTATGTCGACAACCCGTCCAAGCTGCCCGACCTCTCGTCCATCGACGAGATGCGCGAGCCGATCTGCCGCGCGACCATCCTTGTGCCTCAGGAGCACCTGGGCAACGTCATTACCCTGTGCATCGAGAAGCGCGGTGTCCAGCGCGACATGCACTTCCTCAGTGGCCAGGTCCAGGTGATCTACGATCTGCCGATGAACGAAGTGGTGCTGGACTTCTTCGACCGCCTGAAGTCCACCAGCCGCGGCTATGCTTCGCTGGACTACAGCTTCGATCGCTTCGAACCGGCCAACCTGGTTCGTCTCGATGTGCTGATCAACGGCGAGAAGGTCGACGCGCTTGCCCTGATCGTCCACCGCGACAACGCCCCGTACAAGGGCCGTCAGCTGGTGGAGAAGATGAAGGAATTGATTCCGCGGCAGATGTTCGACGTCGCGATTCAGGCCGCCATCGGTGGGCAGATCATCGCCCGCTCGACGGTCAAGGCGCTCAGGAAGAACGTGCTGGCCAAGTGCTACGGTGGTGACGTGAGCCGTAAGCGCAAGCTGCTGGAGAAGCAGAAGGCCGGTAAGAAAAGGATGAAGCAGGTCGGTAGCGTGGAGATTCCGCAGGAAGCCTTCCTCGCTGTGCTCAAAGTGGACAGTTGAACCCTATGACCCTGAATTTCCCGCTGTTGCTGGTGATTGCCGTTGCGGTATGCGGCGTTCTCGCCCTGGTGGACCTGGTGCTGTTCGCGCCGCGCCGCCGGGCGGCCATTTCCGCCTACGAAGGCTCGGTCAGCGAAGCTGACCCGGAAGTGCTGGAGAAGCTGAACAAGGAGCCGGTGCTGGTCGAGTACGGCAAGTCGTTCTTCCCGGTGCTGTTCATCGTGCTGGTGCTGCGCTCGTTCCTGGTCGAACCCTTCCAGATCCCGTCGGGCTCGATGAAGCCGACCCTGGAAGTGGGCGATTTCATCCTGGTGAACAAGTTCGCCTACGGCATCCGCCTGCCGGTGCTGGACACCAAGGTGATCCCGATCGGTGACCCGCAGCGTGGCGATGTCATGGTGTTCCGCTACCCCAGCGACCCGAACATCAACTACATCAAGCGCGTCATCGGCGTGCCGGGCGACACCATCCGCTACACCAGCGACAAGCGCCTGTACATCAATGACCAGGCCGTGGCCGAGTCGCTGGTGGGCGAGGAGCCGGGCACCCTGGGCAGCGTGACCCTGTACCAGGAGAAGCTGGGCGCCGTGGAGCACATGATCCGCAAGGAAATGACCCGCTTCCGCATCGAACCGGGCAAGCAGTGGAAAGTGCCGGCCGACCATTACTTCATGATGGGCGACAACCGCGACAACTCCAACGACAGCCGCTACTGGAACGACCCGAAGATTCCGAAGGACCTGCTGGGCATGGTTCCGGACCGCAATATCGTCGGCAAGGCGTTCGCGGTGTGGATGAGCTGGCCGGATCCGAAGATGCGCAATCTGCCGAATTTCTCGCGAGTCGGCGTGATTCACTAAACTTGTGAGACGCTCCAGGCCAGCATGGCTGGAACGGTGCTAGAAAAGGGCGGGGCTGCACGCGGGGAGCGAGGCAGCCCCGCTTCACTTGGACCCGCCGCGGTTGGCGGGCAAATAAGAAAAGATACCGACATGAGGTCGATATGACGTACGCACGTTCGCAGAAGGGCATGTCCTTGCTGAGTTGGCTGGTGGTGCTCGCCGTGGTGGCGTTCCTGGCCAGCGCCGCGTTCAAGGTCATCCCGCATTACCTGGACTACTACGCGATCGAGAAGGCCATTACCTCGGTGGAGACGGACAAGGCCGCCGAAGTGCGCACCGTGCCGGAGTTCTACTCCTATGTCGACAAGGCGCTGATGCTCAACAACATCCGCGACCTGAAGCTGGATGACGCACTGGACGTGAAACTCGAGAACAACGAGTTCCGCGCCCACCTGAAATACGAAAAACGCGAGCCACTGGTGCAGAACATCGACCTGGTGGTCAAATTTGACAAAGAATTCCGTGTACGAATGCCGTGAGTAACAACAGTCTGGATCGACTCGAGCGCAAGCTTGGCTACACCTTTCGCGACCAGGACCTGATGGTCCTGGCGCTGACCCATCGCAGTTTCGCCGGGCGCAACAACGAGCGCCTGGAGTTCCTCGGCGACGCCATCCTCAACTTCGTCATCGGCGAAGCCCTGTTCACCCACTTTCCCCAGGCCCGAGAGGGCCAGCTGTCGCGCCTGCGCGCGCGCCTGGTGAAGGGCGAGACCCTGGCGCTGCTGGCGCGCGGTTTCGAGATCGGCGATTACCTGCGTCTGGGCTCGGGCGAGCTGAAAAGCGGCGGTTACCGCCGCGAGTCGATCCTGGCTGACGCCATGGAGGCGCTGATCGGCGCCATCTACCTGGACACCGGCATGGATTCCGCCCGCGAGCGGATCATGGCCTGGCTCGGCCCGCAGTTGCGCGAGCTGACCCCGGTGGATACCAACAAGGACCCCAAGACCCGCCTGCAGGAATTCCTGCAGTCGCGCGGGTGCGAATTGCCGCGTTACGACGTGGTGGATATCCAGGGCGAGCCGCATTGCCGCACCTTCTTCGTGGAGTGCGAGGTGGCCCTGCTGAACGACAAGACCCACGGTCACGGCGGTAGCCGCCGCATCGCCGAGCAGGTGGCCGCCGCCGCCGCGCTGGCAGCCCTGGGCGTGGAGAATGGCCATGAGTGAGCACGAGCAAGACCCGCACGAACCATCCGAGCACGATGAAGCAGGAGCCGTCCGTTGCGGTTACGTCGCCATCGTCGGCCGCCCCAACGTGGGCAAGTCGACCCTGCTCAACCATATCCTCGGGCAGAAGCTGGCGATCACCTCGCGCAAGCCGCAGACCACCCGCCACACCCTGCTGGGCATCAAGACCGAGGGTGACGTGCAGGCCGTGTACGTCGATACCCCCGGCCTGCACAAGGACAACGACAAGGCGCTCAACCGCTACATGAACCGTTCGGCCAGCGCCGCGCTGAAGGACGTCGACGTGGTGATCTTCGTCGTCGACCGCAATCGCTGGACCGACGAAGACCAGATGGTCTACGACAAGGTCAAGTACGTCAGCTGCCCGGTGCTGCTGGCGGTGAACAAGGTCGACCGCATGGAAGACAAGGGCGAGCTGCTGCCGCACCTGCAGTGGCTGGCCGAACAGTTGCCCAACGCCGAAGTCGTGCCGATTTCCGCCCAGCACGGGCAGAACCTCGACGTGCTCGAAGGGCTGGTGGCCGAGCGCCTGCCGGAAAGCGAGCACTTCTTCCCGGAAGACCAGATCACCGACCGCAGCAGCCGCTTCCTGGCCGCCGAGCTGGTGCGCGAGAAGATCATGCGCCAGCTGGGCGCCGAGCTTCCCTACCAGGTCACCGTGGAAATCGAAGAGTTCAAGCAGGACGGCCCGATCCTGCACATCCATGCGCTGATCCTGGTGGAACGCGACGGCCAGAAGAAGATCATTATCGGCGAGAAGGGCGAGCGCATCAAAAGCATCGGCCAGAACGCCCGCAAGGACATGGAGGTGCTGTTCGACTCCAAGGTTATGCTCAACCTCTGGGTGAAGGTGAAGGGCGGCTGGTCCGACGACGAGCGCGCACTGCGTTCGCTGGGCTACGGCGACCTCTGATCCTCCGGCGCCCCGCGAGCCATCGCGGGGCGCAGCCTGCCGGTGCGTGAGCGCGCCGATATCCCGATTCCCACTCCAGGCGCAGCGCCATGAGCCTCGCTTCTACTGCCCAAGCCGCGTTTGTCCTGCACAGCCGTCCCTACAAGGAAACCAGCGCGCTGGTGGATTTCTTCACCCCGCAGGGGCGCCTGCGCGCCGTACTGCGGGGTGCGCGGGGCAAGGCCGGTGCGCTGGCGCGGCCGTTCGTGCCGCTGGAAGCGGAATTCCGCGGGCGCAGCGACCTGAAGAACGTCGCGCGCCTGGAGCCCAACGGCATCCCCAACCTGCTCAGTGGCGAGGCGCTGTTCAGCGGCCTGTACCTGAACGAGCTGATGATCCGCCTGCTGCCGGCGGAGGACCCGCACCCCGCCCTGTTCGAACACTACCGCGCGACCCTGCCGCTGCTGGCCGCCGGCAGCCCGCTGGAACCGCTGCTGCGCGCCTTCGAATGGCGGCTGCTGGACGACCTGGGCTATGGTTTTTCCCTGGACACCGATATCGTCGGCCAGAGCGTGGCGCCGGACGGCCTCTACCGCCTGCTGCCCGACTCGGGCCTGGAGCCGGTCGGCAGCCTGCAGCCGGGCCTGTTCCATGGCGCCGACCTGCTGGCCATGGCCGAAGCCGACTGGAGCGCCCCCGGCGCCCTGGCGGCGGCCAAGCGCCTGATGCGCCAGGCCCTGGCGCCCCACCTTGGCGGCAGACCGCTGGTCAGCCGCGAGCTCTTCATGAATCGCAAGGACACTTCCCGTGACTGAAGCCAACCGTATCCTGCTCGGCGTGAACATCGACCACGTCGCCACCCTGCGCCAGGCCCGCGGCACCCGTTATCCCGACCCGGTGAAAGCCGCGCTGGATGCCGAGGAGGCCGGTGCCGACGGCATCACCGTGCACCTGCGCGAAGATCGCCGGCACATCCAGGACCGCGACGTGCGCGTGCTCGCCGAGGTGCTGCAGACCCGCATGAACTTCGAGATGGGCGTCACCGAGGAGATGATGAAGTTCGCCGAGATCATCCGTCCGGCGCACGTCTGCCTGGTCCCGGAAACCCGCCAGGAACTGACCACCGAGGGCGGCCTGGATGTCGCCGGCCAGGAAGCACGCATCCGCGAAGCGGTGCAGCGCCTGGCGGCCGCCGGCTGCGAGGTGTCGCTGTTCATCGACCCGGATCAGCGCCAGATCGAAGCCTCCGCGCGCATCGGTGCGCCGGCGGTGGAACTGCACACCGGCCGTTACGCCGACGCGCACACCCCGGCCGAAGCCGCCCAGGAGCTGGCGCGCATCCGTGACGGCGTGGAGTTCGGCCTGTCCCACGCCCTGATCGTCAACGCCGGCCACGGCCTGCATTACCACAACGCCGAGCCGGTGGCGGCGATTGCCGGCATCAACGAGCTGAACATCGGCCACGCCATCGTTGCCCATGCGCTGTTCGTGGGCTTCAAGCAGGCGGTGGCTGAGATGAAGGCGCTGATCGTGGCGGCGGCGAATCGCTGATTGCTGCCTGATTCGACATCGTTGGGGGCATAACCCGGAACGGGTTATGCGCCGCGATGGTTGAGGGGGATTGGGCGGTTCGCGAGCAAGCTCGCTCCTACAGGGAACCGTGCTTTTCGTAGGAGCGAGCTTGCTCGCGAACCCGGCACAAGCTAAGGCTTGCGCGCCACCAGCGTGGCGCGCAGCGGCGCCGGCAGGCCTTCGACGGTGCGGCTGTGGTCCTGCGGGTCGAGGAAGTCCGGCAGCGACTGGTAGCGCATCCACTGCGTGGCGCGTTGCTCCTCCACCGAGGTGCGGCTGATATCGACACTGCGCACGTCGGTGAAGCCCGCGCGGCGCAGCCATAGCTCCAGCGCCGGCACCGACGGCAGGAACCACACGTTGCGCATCTGCGCGTAGCGGTCCTCGGGCACCAGCACGGCGTTCACGTCGCCTTCCACCACCAGGGTCTCCAGCACCAGTTCGCCGCCCCGGCGCAGGCAGTCCTTGAGCGCCAGCAGGTGGTCGATGGGCGAGCGGCGGTGATAGAGCACGCCCATGGAGAACACCGTGTCGAAGCCTTCCAGTTTCTCGGGCAGGTCTTCCAGGGCGAACGGCAGGTGCCAGGCCGGCAGGGCCGGGAGGTAGCGCTTCATGGCGAGGAACTGGCAGAAGAACAGCCAGTTCGGGTCCACGCCCACCACGCTGCGCGCGCCGGCGCCGAGCATGCGCCACTGGTAGTAGCCATTGCCGCAGCCGACGTCGAGGACGCGCTTGCCCACCAGGTCGATGTGCGGCGAGACGCGCTGCCATTTCCAGTCCGAGCGCCATTCGGTGTCGATGTGTACGCCGAACAGGTGGAACGGCCCCTTGCGCCACGGGATCAGCCCTTGCAGGGCGAGGCTGAGCTGGGCACGGGTGTCTTCGTCGCAGGCGCCTTCCAGGTTGAAGCGTTCGCCCAGTTCGACGGCGGACGCCTGCAGCGGCGGCAGGCGGTCCACCGCTGCCAGCCAGCGTTCCAGGTCGCCATGGCCATCCTCGACCTTGGCGGCCAGTTGCGCGGGCAGCGAGGCGGCCCAGGATTCCAGTGGCGTGCCGGCCAGTTCAAGGCGCAGGCGGTCGAGGTCGAAGCGTTCGATCATGGCAGGGCAATCAGGGAAGCGAAGTTGAGGCACTGGAACCAGGGCACCACCTTGGAGAAACCGGCGGCCAGCAGGCGCTCGCGGTGGGTCTCCAGGGTGTCGGGGCGCATCACGTTCTCGATGGCGGTGCGTTTCTGGGCGATTTCCAGTTCGCTGTAGCCATTGGCGCGCTTGAAGTCGATATGCAGGTCGGTGAGCAGCGCGTGCTCCTGCTCATCGGCGAAGCGCAGTTTTTCCGAGAGGATCAGCGCGCCGCCGGGCAGCAGGGCGCTGTGCAGGCGGGTGAGCAGGCCCAGGCGTTGGTCGGGGGCGATGAACTGCAGGGTGAAGTTCAGCGCGATCAGCGAGCAGGGCTTGAGGTCCAGCGTCAAGATATCCGCCTCGATCAGTTCGACCGGCAGCAGTTCCTGGTGCATGGCGTCCTGGGCGCGCAGGTACTCGCCGCAGCGCTCGATCATCGGCGCGGAGTTGTCGACGCCGATGACGCGGCAACCTTCGGTCTTCACATGGCGGCGCAGCGCCTGGGTCACGGCGCCCAGCGAGCAGCCGAGGTCGTAGAGCACGCTGTTGGGCGCGGCAAAACGCGCACCGAGCACGCCGATGTTCTCGACGATGGTGGGGTAGCCCGGCACGGATCGCTTGATCATGTCCGGGAAGACGCGCACCACGTCCTCGTTGAAGGTGAAGTCGGGAACCTGGCTTTGCGGCTGGGCGAAGATGCGGTCGGATTCGCTCACGCTGGATGGGGCCTCGTTGCGCTGAACAGGCAAGCGGGCGCGGCGCGCCCGGTTTGCCGGGGCGCGCATTGTAGCCGAGGCGCAGGGTGCGCCCAAGCTTCAGCCGATAAGGGTCACTTGAGCTGGTCGGAGAAGTACTCGCCAGCGCCCTGCAGCGGGCCGAGGGGGTTCTTCTTGTCTTCCATGCGGCGGATGTTCGGTTCGCCGTTGCTGGTCTTGTGCACCACCACGTCGTCAATCAGCACGAACACCGGACGGAACGACCAGCCCTGCACCTGGCGGCGCTTGCGGAAGTTGAAGATGTCCGCCCAGAAGCTGCCCACGCGCTGGCTGTCGGTCTTGTTGAAGTCGAAGGCATAGCCGATGCAGCGGTCCTTGGCCTGCAGGCAGGTCACCAGGCCGTCGGGCAGGTAGTCGATGGGAATGTTGGGTTGCACGAAGAGCAGGCGCACGTCGATGAACGACAGCATCTTCGCATTGCCCTGGGACAGCGGATCGAAGCCCAGCGCATAGAGCTGCGACTTGGTGGTCTTGCCGGGATCGACCTGGTTGTAGCGGCTCTGTGCGTCCTGGTAATCCAGGAAGGGCGATTGCACTTCCGCGCGTTCACTGGGCAGCAGGCTGCCACAGGCCGAGAGGATCAGGCAGGCTCCCAGCAACAACATCGAGCGACCTACTGCACGCATGGAGCTCCCCTTTTCCCAGTCTCTTATGATTGATCTATAGCCGATGACAGAGGGCTCTGCCGGACTTTTCTCACGCCTTCGCAGGGCTAGTCAACGGCGATGCCGTAACCCTGCATCAGGGGTTTCCACTGGTCGTTGCGGCGCAGTTCGCGCAGGCCCTCGTCGAGGTCGTCCAGGCGCTCGCGCACGCCTTCCAGCCGCGGATTGAGCGCGACATACATGGGACGTTTATCGGCGAGCTCGCCGGCGGCTTGAATGCGCCCGGACAGCCCGTGGCGGTGCAGGTAGTGCTCGACGATCTGGCTGTCTTCGAGCAGTACGGTGATGCGTCCCAGCAGCAGCTTCTGGATATTGCGCTCGAGGACCTTCTCGCCGCTGAGCACCTGTACCTGTTCGAGGTTGCTCAGGTGTTCGTCGCGCCAGGCATCGAGCTCCTTGCCGTAGGAGTATCCCTGGGCCAGGCCGATGGATTGGCTGCTCAGCGAGGCCGGGCCTTTCCAGGTCCAGGGATTGTCGCTGCGCACGTAGAAACGCATGGTCACCCAGCCGATGGGCTCCTCGCCGATCAGCAACTGCGCGGACTCCTCGCTGTAGGCGCCGACCACGCCATCCACCAGGCCTTCGCGGGCCATCTGCAGGGCGCGCGGCCAGGGCAGCGGTTCGAAGCGTGGCGGCTGCGGCAGCACCTGGCCGAGGGCCTCGAGCAGGTAGCCGGGCTTGTCCGGATCGTCCGGGCAGAGGTAGGGGCACCAGTCGTCGCCGGCCAGGCGCAGGGGTTCGGCGCTGGCCAGCGCCGAACAGAGCAGGAGCAGCGGTGACGCGAGTCGCAGCATGTCAGGCCCGGGAAGTGGTGGGGTCTTCCGAGTATGGCAGAGCGATGTGACGGGATGTCACCGAGGCGGCGATACCGAGCTGGCCGAGCCAGTAGGTCAGCATGATGGCGTAGGAGGCGCCGTCGAAGGCGGCGACGAAGCGGCTGATGCCGATCATCGCGTCGGAGCTGACGAACAGCAGCGCGCCGAGAGCGGCGCACGCGCGGCTTGCGTTGGCGATGCCGGGTACGCCGAGGCGAGCGATGGCGCGCCAGAGCATGGCGCTGATGGTCAGGCTGTACAGCGCGATGGGCACGAGCAGCGGGCCCAGGCCGCGGCTGTAGAGCAGGGCGAACAGGCCGCCGCCCAGGATGGCTGCGATCAACAGGCCGAGCGGGGCGACGCGGCGGGTATCGCCCAGGTAGCCCGCGAGGTAGGCGAGGTGCGCCAGCAGGAAGGCGGCAAGGCCGGGCACGAAGGCATTGATCGGCCACTCCAGCAGGATGTCGCCGAGCATCGACAGCACCAGGCCGACGGCAACCCAGCGGCGATAGCCGTCGGCGGGGCTGCCGAGTATCCACAACAACATGGCCAGCACGGGCAGCGGCTTGCACAGCATGCGCAGGGCAGGCAGGTCGAAGGTGACGGCGAACAGGTAGGCGGCAGCGCCGATCAGTGCCAAGAGTGCCCAGCGCATGGGGTTCCCTCCCGAGGAAATGAACGCCTACTGTGCCGTAGCGCGGCGCCCCGGCCACAGGCCGAAGGCGTCAGGGCGAGGAGCTTATGGCGCCTTATTTCACCGCGATGGGGCAGACGAACGTCTTGGCCGGCGGCACTTCTGCCTCCCACGGACGGCGGTAGGCCAGTTCCAGCGTGTCCTCGCCGGCGGCGCTCACGCGGAAGCGCCAGGTGGATTCGCCGGCGCTGCCGACCAGGCCCACGTCCTCCGGGTTGCTGTACACCTCGGGGCCGAGCGCGCGCAGCAGACCGTTGGCGGCGTTGCGCAGCTCCCAGCGGAAGCCGGTGGTGGGGTTGCTCGGCAGGATCAGCACCAGCTCCTGTCCGGTGTGCAGTTTCAGCGGCTTGCAGTCGCTGGCGTCTTCCAGGGTGACCACGGGTTTGCTCTGCCCGGCGCAGCCGGCGAGCAGGGCCAGGGTGAGGGGCAGCAACGGGCGGTACGACGGCATGACGGCTCCTGAGTGGGGACAGGTTGGGGCGCAGGATACCGCAATCGTGGGAGAAGTAGAGGTTTCGCGGGGCGGGATATGTGGGGGCGGCTGGCGCCAGCCTGTAGGCGCGCCCCGTGGGCGCGATCGCGGGCATGGCCCGCTCCTACAAGTTGCCCTCGCAATGTCGGCTGTCGTAGGAGCGGACTTTGTCCGCGATCAGCGCTGTGCCGTGCGGTTCGCGAGCAAGCTCGCTCCTACAAGGGCAGGAGCGAGCCGATCGGTCGCAGGGTTCAAACCGGGAACAGCACCCTCGCCACATCCCCGAAGCGCCTGGCGAAATGCACCGTCAGGCCTTCCTTCAGGTACTCCGGCAGCTCCTCGAAGTCGCCACGGTTGGGCTCGGGCAGGATCAGCTCGAAGATCTTCTGCCGGCGCGCCGCGATGACCTTCTCGCGTACTCCGCCAATGGGCAGTACCTGGCCGGTGAGGGTCAGCTCGCCGGTCATGGCCACGCCCTTTTTCGGTGCCTGGCTGCGCGCCAGCGACAGCAGCGCGCTGGCCATGGTCACGCCGGCGCTGGGGCCGTCCTTGGGCGTGGCGCCCTCGGGTACGTGGAGGTGCACGAAGGCCTGGTCGAAGAAGGTCGACTCGCCGCCGTACTTCTTCAGGTTCGAGCTGATGTAGCTGTAGGCGATCTCCGCCGACTCCTTCATCACGTCGCCCAGTTGCCCGGTGAGCTTGAAGCCGCGGTTGAGCGTGTGGATGCGCGTCGCCTCGATGGGCAGGGTCGCGCCGCCCATGCTGGTCCAGGCAAGCCCGGTGATCACGCCGATCCCCGACAGCACCTGCTCGGTACGGAACACCGGCATGCCCAGGTACTGCTCCAGGTCCTTGGCGCCGATCTTCACCACCGAGTCCGGGTCTTCCAGCAGCTTCATCACCGACTTGCGCACCAGCTTGCCGAGCACCTTTTCCAGCTGGCGCACGCCGGCCTCGCGGGCGTAGCCCTCGATCACCGCGCGCAGGGCGGCGTCGTTGATCGATACCCGATGCTTGGGCACGCCGGCTTTTTCCAGCTGCTTGGGCCACAGGTGGCGCTTGGCGATGGCCAGCTTCTCCTCGGCGATGTAGCCGGAGAGGCGGATGACTTCCATGCGGTCCAGCAGCGGGCCGGGGATGGAGTCCAGGGTGTTGGCGGTGCAGACGAACAGCACCTTGGACAGGTCCAGGCGCAGGTCCAGGTAGTGGTCGAGGAACTCCACGTTCTGCTCCGGATCCAGCGTCTCCAGCAGCGCCGAAGCGGGGTCGCCCTGGTAGCTGCTGCCGAGCTTGTCGATCTCGTCGAGCATGATCACCGGGTTCATCACCTCCACTTCCTTCAGCGCCTGCACCAGCTTGCCGGGCAGGGCGCCGATGTAGGTGCGGCGGTGGCCCTTGATCTCGGCCTCGTCACGCATGCCGCCGACGCTGAAGCGGTAGAACGGCCGCCCCAGGCTCTCGGCGATGGACTTGCCGATGCTGGTCTTGCCCACGCCGGGCGGGCCGACCAGGAGCACGATGGAGCCGGCGATCTCGCCCTTGAAGGTGCCCACCGCGAGGAATTCGAGGATGCGGTCCTTCACGTCTTCCAGGCCGGAATGGTGCCGGTCGAGGACCTTGCGCGCGTGCTTGAGGTCGAGCTTGTCGACGCCCATCAGGCCCCACGGCACCGAGGTTGCCCAGTCGAGGTAATTGCGCGTGACGGCATACTCGGGCGAGCCGGTCTCGAGGATCGACAGCTTGTTCAGCTCCTCGTCGATGCGCTTCTTCGCCTGCTCGGGCAGGGTCTTGCCCTCCAGGCGTGCGCGGAATTCGTCGGAGTCGGCGCTCTTGTCGTCCTTGGTGATGCCCAGTTCCTGCTGGATGATCTTCAGCTGTTCCTGCAGGAAGAACTCGCGCTGGCGCTCGCCGATCTTGCGGTTGACCTCGGCGGACAGCTCCTTCTGCAGCCGCGCGACTTCCACTTCCTTGCGCAGCAGTGGCAGCACCTTCTCCATGCGCTTGAGGATCGGCACGGTATCGAGCACGCCCTGCAGCTCGGAGCCGGGGGCGGTGGTCAGCGCGGCGGCGAAATCGGTCAGCGGCGACGGGTCGTTGGGGTTGAAGCGGTTGAGGTAGTTCTTCAGCTCTTCGCTGTACAGCGGGTTGAGCGGCAGCAGCTCCTTGATCGCGTTGATCAGGGCCATGCCGTAGGCCTTCACCTCGTCGCTCGGGTCGCTGGGGGTGTGCGGGTACTCCACCTCCACCAGGAAGGGCGGGCGATGGCGCTTGATCCAGCCGCGGATGCGCACGCGCGACAGGCCCTGGGCGACGAACTGCAGCTTGCCGCCCTCGCGGCTGGCGTGGTGCACGCGCACCAGGGTGCCGTGCTCGGGCAGGCTGTCCGGGTCGAAATGGCGCGGGTCTTCCGGCGGGTTCTCCATGAAGAACAGCGCCAGGCTGTGGTGTTCGGTCTTGGCGACCAGCTCCAGCGTCTCGGCCCACGGCTCCTCGTTGACGATCACCGGCAGCACCTGCGCCGGGAAGAACGGGCGGTTGTGGATCGGGATGACGTAGACCGTGGTCGGCAGGTTCTGCCCTGGCAGCACCAGCCCGGTGTTGCTGACCTCTTCGGCGCTATGGATATCGTGAATCTCGTCGTGGTCGCTCATGAGGCACCTGACTGATTGAACATGACAGTCTAGATGGGGAAACCGGCGCGGGGTTTCAATCCCATTTTTCAGCAATGTGCCTGAAGTTGTTGCGGCCGGTGTGCCGGCGGAGCTCAGGGGCGACGCGGCCGCAGGAAATCGCTGGGCGGCCGGCCGAACTGGCGGCTGAACATCGCGCTGAAGGCGCTGGGCGTGCTGTAGCCCACGTCCAGCGCCACGCTCAGCACGCTGTCGCCCAGCGCCAGGTGCTCCAGGGCGGCCAGCAGGCGCGCCTGTTGCCGCCATTGGCCGAAGGTCAGCCCGGTTTCGGCGAAGAACCAGCGTTGCACCGTCTTGCTGTCCACGCTCAGCCGCGCGGCCCACTGGGCGAGGCTCGCGCTGTCGCCGGGCTGCGCCTGGATGGCCTGGCACAGCGCGCGCAGGCGCGGATGGGCAGGCAGCGGCAGGTGCAACGGCAGCATGGGGTCTTCGCGCAACTCGTCGAGCACCAGGCCGAGCACGCGGCCGTCGCGGGAGTCCGGCGTAACCTCGCCACTGATCGACAGCGCGGCGAGGATCAGCTCCCGCAGCAGCGGCGACACCGCCAGCACGCAGCAGTCCGGCGGCAGGTGCGGGGCGCTGCCCGGCTCCACATACAGGGTGCGCACCTGCACTTCCCCGACCATGCGCGTCCAGTGCTCGACGCCGGCGGGTATCCACAGGCCGCGGTTGTCCGGCACCACCCACTGGCCGCTGGCGCTGCCCACCACCAGCACGCCGCGCACGGCGTAGAGCAGTTGCGCGCGGTGGTGGCTGTGCGCGGGCACCTGGTGGCCGTCGGGGAAGTCCAGCGCGACCGCCGCCACCGGGCTGGCGGCCCGTTCGTCGCCGTGGTTCTCCAGCGGATGGGGCGGAATGTCCTTTTTGCGCATGTGCATGCCTGTTTGTCGTTAGACGACCACTTTCGCCCATCGCTAGGCTGCTGAACAGTCCTCCTCTGCCCGATGATCTTCGTCATGACCGAGCTTCCCCTGAACGCACTGGCCGCCATCTCCGAACAACTGGCGCGCATCGCCGGCCTGCTCGAACACGCCCTGCCGGCACGCCCCGCGCTGGCGCTGGAAGAAGGCGCCATCGCCCACCTGTGGGAGTACCGCCAGGGCCAGCCGCGCCTGACGCCGGTGATCGAGCCGGCGCTGATCGCCTTCGACGACCTGCGCAATGTCGAGCGGCAGAAGGCGCTGATCGAGCAGAACACCCGCCAGTTCGTCTCCGGCCGCCCGGCGAACAACGTCCTGCTGACCGGCGCCCGCGGCACCGGCAAGAGCTCGCTGGTGAAGGCCTGCCTGCACGCCTTCCATGCTGAAGGGTTGCGCCTGATCGAAGTGGACAAGGAGCACCTGGCCGACCTGCCGCAGATCATCGACCTGCTGCGCCATCGCCCGGAGCGCTTCATCCTGTTCTGCGACGACCTGTCCTTCGAGGACGGCGAGACCGGCTACAAGGGCCTGAAAACCGTACTGGATGGTTCGGTGGCGGGGCAGTCCGGCAACGTGCTGATCTATGCCACGTCCAACCGCCGCCACCTGCTGGCCGAGCGCGCCGAGGACAACCTGTCCTTCCAGCGCAGCGAGAGCGGCGAACTGCACCCCGGCGAGGCGGTGGAGGAGAAGATCTCGCTCTCCGAGCGCTTCGGCCTGTGGATATCCTTCTATGCCTTCAGCCAGGAGCAGTACCTGGAGGCGGTCGCCCGCTGGCTGGAATACCACGGCCTGGGCGGCGTGCAGCCGGAGGAGTGGGAGCAAACGGCGATCCGCTGGGCGACCCATCGCGGGTCGCGGTCCGGGCGGATCGCCGCGCAATTCGCCCGGGATTACGCCGGGCGGCAGCGCTAGCACATCAGAACGCGACCTTGACCCCCGCCTGGATGCCGCGCCCGCCGGCCGGCACGCTGTCGCGCAGGATGGAGCTGGCGTAGCGCACGGTCTGGTTGGTCAGGTTCTCGCCCTTGACGAAGGCCAGCCAGCGGCTGTCGCCCAGGTCGAAGCGGTAGCCGACGCTGGCGCCCAGGGTGGTGTAGCCGTCGGTGCGCAGCTCGTTCTCGGGCACGCGGTTCTGGTCGGCGGCGTATTCCACATCGACCCGCGCCTGCCATTGCTGCAACTCCCAGAGCAGCGCGCTGTTCAGGCGCAGCGGGGCGATGCGCGGCAGGGCTTCGCCGGTGTCCTTGTTCTTGGCGCGGGTGTAGTCGCCGGAGAGCTCCAGGTCGAAGCGGCCGTAGGGGCTGTCCAGCAGGTGGATGCGGTCCTGCGCCTCGACGCCGTAGAAGTCCGCCTTCACGCCGCTGTAGAGGTACTCGGGCAGCGCCTCGTCGTCGCCGGCGTCCACCACCGCGCCTTCCTCGTCGCGATAACGCCCGCTGGCCAGCAGGCCGATGTAGTTGGAGAAGCGGCTGTAGAACACGCCGACGCTGCCCTTGTGACGGCCGCTGTCGAAGCGCAGGGCGAGGTCGGTGGAGACGGCCTTTTCCTTGCTCGCGTCGGCGTCGCCCACTTCATAGGTGCCGGTGGCGGCGTGGGCGCCGTTGGCGTACAGCTCATAGAAGGTCGGCGCGCGCTCGGTGTAGGCCAGGGTGCCGGCCAGCGACCAGATCGGCGTCAGGGTGTACACCGCGCCGGTGGACAGGCTGCCGGCGGTGAAGCTGCGCGCGTCGTCGTTCTCGGCGAAGCGCTCGTTGTCCTTGGCGTTGGGCGCGATGCGCGTGTGCTCGACGCGGCCGCCCAGGTTCAGCGCCAGGCGCTCGCTGGCCTGCCAGTTCTCCAGGAAGAACAGCGCGGCGCTGTCGGTCTCGGTGTGCGGCACGAACGCTTCTTCGCCCAGCGCGGAGAAGCGGCTGTTGGCGACCTGCGCGCCGACCACGCCGTCCAGCGGGCCGATGGGCTGGTGCCGTGCCTCGATGCGGGCCTCGTAGCCGTCGTTCTTGAAGGTGGTGCCGGTCTCGCCGTCCTCGATTTCCTTGTGCTGGTACTCGGTGTAGGCGGCGTCCAGCTTCACCGAGCTGAACGGACCGTCGAGGTCGCGGATTTCCGAGGCGAAGGCGTAGCGGTCCTGCTGCATCTTCAGGCGCACGTCGTCTTCGGCGGGGGAGCCGTAGTTGCTGTCGTAGCCGCTGTAGGAGAGGCCGGCATAGCCGTGGTCCCAGTGGTAGCTGCCGCCAATGGCGCCGCTGTCCTGGCGGCCATCGCTGTTGTCCACGCGATGTTTCGCCTCGTCGCCGTCCACCTGGCGCTGCCGCCCCGAGTGGGCGTAGCCGGGGATGCGCAGGTCGTTGAACTCGCGGGAGCCGGCATCCAGGTGCAGGGCGAAGTGGCCGTCGCCGGCTTCCAGCGCGCCGGCGGCGCTGCGGGTGGTGTCCGCGCCGCCGTAACGCAGCTCGCCCTGGCCGTGGATACCGTCCACCGGTTCGCTGGGAATGCGGTTGTCGAAGCTGTTGACCACGCCGCCGATGGCGTTGCCGCCATAGAGCAGCGCGGCCGGGCCGCGCACGACTTCGATGCGCTCGACCACGTTGGGGTCTTCCGGCACGGCGTGGTCGTAGGACAGCGACGAGGCGTCCAGCGCGCCCACGCCGTTGCGCAGCAGGCGGATGCGGTCGCCGTCCATGCCGCGTATCACCGGGCGGCTGGCGCCGGGGCCGAACCAGGTGGAGGACACGCCCGGCGTGCCGTTGAGGGTTTCGCCGAGGCTGCCTTTCTGCCGCAGGGTCAACTGGTCGCCCTGCAGGACGCTGCTCGGTGCGGCGGGGGAGGCGTCACCCAGCGGGTTGGCGGTAATCACCTGGGGCTCCAGCTCGGTGGGCGCGGCCTCGGCCAGCGAGGGTGCGCCGGCGCACAGGGCCAGGCCCAGCGGGGCCAGACGCCAGCGCGGACGGGGAAGGGATGGGGGCATGACGAACTCCTGGTTTTTCTTCTGGCAAAGCGAACCCCTCCCTGGTGATCAGGGATTGCGCCAGGCGGCAGGGAAGGGGGGATGGAAAGGTGTTAGTTGTTATAACATAACATATCTATTGGTTAGCAATAGTTTCTCGCTTAGATGCTTTTGTGCTGGCGCTGTCTGGAGTTGCGCTCGGTTGCACCTGCTGCTGGGCAGGCGTACAAATTTTCCGTACCATGCTCAAAATTTGATCACCCAGCGCCATGTTCGATACCCGACTCGCCACGCTGTCCGACCAGACCGACCAGCACGTCCATGACCATCACCAACTGGTGATGTGCCTGAGCGGCCGCGCGGAATTCGCCATTGCCGGCGCCGGTGGCGAGGTCTGCCGCATGCGCGCTTGCCTGGTGCCGGGGGAGATCGATCATGAATTCGCCGGGCTGGGCGACAACCGCCTGCTGATCGTCGATCTCGACGAAGCCGGCGCGGCCGAGCAGGATCGCGACCTGCTGGCGCGGCTGTTCGAGGTGCCGCGCTACCCGACCCTGGATGCGGATTTCCAGCACCTGCTCAGTTATGCCGGCGCCGAGATCGCCCGCTACGGCGGCGACCCGCTGCTCGCTCGCGCTCTGGGCGGCGTGCTGCTGCGGGCCCTGCACCTGCGCCTGTTCGGCGAGGACCGCGCGCCGCGCCAGGGGCCGCTGGACCTGGAGCGGCTGGACGGCTACATCGCCGATCACCTGTCGCGGCGCATCACGGTGGCGGAGCTTGCGCAGGTGGCCTGCCTGAGCCCCAGTCACTTCCACGCGCAGTTCAAGGACCGCGTCGGCCTCACGCCGCACCAGTACCTGCTGCGCCAGCGCCTGGATCGCGCCGCGCGCTTGCTGCGCGAAACCGACCTGCCGTTGGTCGGCGTCGCCGGCGAATGCGGCTTCTCCAGCCAGAGCGCGCTGACCACCGCCATGCGCCGTTACCTCGGCCTGACCCCGGGCAGCCTGCGCCGCAGCTGAGGCCCACGGCCTGCGCGCTCTGGATTGCTGATCGAATGGTCAGTGGCGCGCCGTCGGCTGCCGGAGCTTTTTGCAAGAACTCCAGAGCTTTCGGCAAGAAATCCGCAGGGTGCAACCCCTAGAGTCCGCCCACCGCGTTGCAGGTGCAACCCGGTCATACCAAGAACAACAGCCAGCTCGATACGCGGGAGGGGCGCATGCCCATCACCGGTTCAGACTTCGCCCCTCGCGCGCCCGTAGCCGGCCGCGCCACCGCCTCCACGGCCCGGCCCGCAGCGCCCGCCCGTGGCCGCGCGCCGTCCGCCCTCGGACCAATGGCGCCATCCCTGCCGATGCTTTCTGTACAATCCGCGCCCTCGCGCGCCGGCCAGCCCCTGCCGCACCTTCATGCGCGCGCCAGCACAGTTTCAGTCACTCGCGACGAACGCCGTTGCCAGCCCCGTATCGTGCGGCTGGCGGGCATTCGCCGGGAGCAGGGCGCCTGCCTCGGCGCCTGATGGATGACCGGGTCCGCCCGGAAATCGGCCCGCCCTGCGCTTACCGGCGCAGGCGGGACGGAGGTCGCCGTGGTGAGACGGTGGCTGCAGGAAGACGCCAGCAAGGACGAGGGCGTGCCTGCGTCGGGGTGCGTAGCGGTTCGGTGCCGGTTTGGCGCCACGCGCAACCCGGTTTGCCTGTGAGCAAGCGCTAACCGGTCGGCGTCAACCACGCCGGCTGCCAGTCAAGGGTCCGCGATACCCCGCGAACCTGGATAAAAACAAGCTGTAGGGGAGTCCCCATGAGCGTCAACACGCCAACACTGATCACCTTCGTGATCTACATCGCGGCCATGGTTCTGATCGGCTTGGCCGCCTATCGTTCGACCAACAACTTCTCCGACTACATCCTCGGTGGCCGCAGCCTCGGCAGCTTCGTCACCGCGCTGTCGGCCGGTGCCTCGGACATGAGCGGCTGGCTGCTGATGGGCCTGCCGGGCGCCATCTACCTGTCGGGCATCTCCGAAAGCTGGATCGCCATCGGCCTGATCTGCGGCGCCTACCTGAACTGGCTGTTCGTCGCCGGCCGCCTGCGCGTGCACACCGAGCACAACGGCAACGCCCTGACCCTGCCGGACTACTTCAGCACCCGCTTCGAAGACAACAGCCGCATCCTGCGCGTGATCTCCGCGCTGGTGATCCTGGTGTTCTTCACCATCTACTGCGCCTCCGGCATCGTCGCCGGCGCCCGCCTGTTCGAAAGCACCTTCGGCATGTCCTACGAGACCGCGCTGTGGGCCGGTGCCGCCGCGACCATCGCCTACACCTTCGTCGGTGGCTTCCTGGCGGTGAGCTGGACCGACACCGTGCAGGCCTCGCTGATGATCTTCGCGCTGATCCTCACCCCGGTGATCGTGCTGTTCGCCACCGGCGGCGTGGAGCCGACCTTCGCGGCCATCGAGCTGAAGGACGCGGCCAACTTCGACATGTTCAAGGGCGCTTCCTTCGTCGGCGTGCTGTCGCTGATGGCCTGGGGCCTGGGCTACTTCGGCCAGCCGCACATCCTGGCGCGCTTCATGGCCGCCGATTCGGTGAAGTCGATCCCGGCTGCCCGCCGCATCTCCATGACCTGGATGATCCTCTGCCTGGGTGGCGCGGTCGCCGTGGGCTTCTTCGGCATCGCCTACTTCCAGGCGCATCCGGAGCAGGCTGGCGCGGTCGGCGAGAACCACGAGCGCGTGTTCATCGAGCTGGCGAAGATCCTCTTCAACCCGTGGATCGCCGGCGTGCTGCTGTCCGCCATCCTGGCGGCGGTGATGAGCACCCTGAGCTGCCAGCTGCTGGTGTGCTCCTCGGCGCTGACCGAAGACTTCTACAAGGCCTTCCTGCGCAAGAACGCCAGCCAGCTTGAACTGGTATGGGTCGGCCGCGCCATGGTGCTGCTGGTGGCCCTGGTGTCCATCGCCCTGGCCGCCAACCCGGACAACCGCGTCCTGGGCCTGGTGTCCTACGCCTGGGCCGGCTTCGGCGCCGCCTTCGGCCCGCTGGTGCTGTTCTCCGTGCTGTGGAAGGGCATGACCCGCAACGGCGCGCTGGCTGGCATCATCGTCGGCGCGGTCACCGTGATCGTGTGGAAGCAGTTCGGCTGGCTCGGCCTGTACGAGATCATCCCGGGCTTCATCCTCTCCAGCCTCTCCATCGTGGTGTTCAGCCTGTTCGGTTCCGCACCGTCCAAGGCGATGATCCAGCGTTTCGAAGCCGCCGAGGCCGAGTACGCGGACGCGCACCTGCCCGAGGGTTCTCCGGCTACCAGCCGCTGAGTCTTCGCTGAATGAAGAAGGCCGCGCTCCGTGAGGGGCGCGGCCTTTTTCGTTGGGGGCCCGTGATGTGCTTCGTGCTGACCGGGTGCGCATTGGTAGGATGGTGTGGAGCGGAGCGATACCCATCATTCGCAGCGCCGGCAGCATGGGTATCGCTCCGCTCCACCCATCCTACGTGGCTGGGCGTCCGGAAGGTTCGCGAGCAAGCTCGCTCCTACAGGGAGCACCGATGTGTCAGTGCGAGCCGTGCCCGCCACTCAGCGCTGCCGCATAGCGCCAGCAGGCGAACAGGCACAGCAGCAGGCCGACCGCCGCCAGCGCGCCGCCGACGTAGCCGATCCACTCCAGCCCCAGGCCCACCGCCACGCGGCTGCCCAGCAGCGCGCCGCCGCCGATGCCGACGTTGTACAGGCCGGAGAACATCGCCATGGCCACGTCGGTGGCGTCATGGGCCAGTTGCAGCACCTTGGCCTGCAGCGCCAGGCCGAAGCAGAGGATCGCCGCGCCCCAGAACAGGCTCAGCCCGAGCAGCGCCGTCGGCGAATGCGCCAGCGGCATCAGCAGCAGGAGCGTGCCGCCGAGCACTGCGATGGCCAGGCACGGAAAGGCGCGCGGGAAGCGCTCGCTGTAGCGGCTGAAGAGGATCGAGCCGAACATCCCGGCACCGCCGAACAGCAGCAGGAGCAGGGTGGTTTTCTGGCTGTCCAGCGCGGCCACCTCGCGGGCGAACGGCTCGATGTAGCTGTAGGCGGTGAACTGTGCGGTGATCACCAGCACGGTGAGCACGTACATCGCCACCAGCGCCGGGCGTCGCAGCAGCAGCGGCAGGCTGCGCAGCGAGCCAGAATTCTGGCTCGGCAGCAGCGGCAGTGCGCGGGCCAGCCAGAGCACCACCACCACCGAGACGCCGGCGATGGTGAGGAAGGTCGTGCGCCAGCCCAGCGCCTCGCCGAGCATGCGCCCCAGCGGGATGCCCAGGACCATCGCCAGGATCGTCCCGGTGGCCAGCAGGCCGAGGGCTTTGGCCTGCTGCCCCGGCGGCGCCACGCGCACCGCCAGCGAAGCGGTGATCGACCAGAACACGGCGTGGGCGAAGGCGATGCCGAAGCGGCTGATCATGAGCACCGTGAAGTTCCAGGCAAAGCCGGACAGCACGTGGCTGACGATGAACAGGCAGAAGATCACCACCAGCAGGCGCCGGCGTTCCATGTTGCGGGTCAGTTGCATCAGCGGCAGGGAGGCCAGGGAAACCACCCAGGCGTACAGCGTGAGCATCAGCCCGGTCTGTTCCGGACGCATGTCGAAGCTCGCGCCGATGTCGCTGAGCAGGCCCACCGGGACGAACTCGGTGGTATTGAAGATGAAGGCGGCGATGGCCAGGGCGATGACGTTCAGCCAACTGCCGGAGCGGGTGTGGTGCGCGGTACTCATGGGAATCCTGAGGTGAAGTGGGGCTCAGGCCGTGCCCTGGGATCACGCGGCGGGCGTGTCGCGGGCGAAGAAGAATTGTTGTAGCGGCAAGGCCATTCTACGCACGGGTTGCCCATCGCGCACGGCGAAGCGGCGCCTGCGCGGGTGCAGCGGCAGGCTCAGGCGGCGTTGTCGATCAGCGGGTCGGCCGCCTGCGCCGCTTCCTCGGCCAGCCAGTCGAGGAACGCGCGCACCGGCGGATGACGCTCGCGGCCCGGCACGCAGAGCGCGGTGTAGCGCGCCCCGGGGACGTTGATCTCCGGGCGGTAGGGCACCAGCAGGCCCTGCTCCACGCTCTCCGACACCAGCAGCGAACTGGCCAGCACCAGCCCCTGGCCGGCGACGGCCGCTTGCAGGGCGTAGAACTCCTCGTCGTATTCGCGCTGCACCGCCTGGGCCAGCAGGCATTCCTCGCCGGCCACCTGGCACCAGGCCTTCCAGCCGCGCTCGTAGAGTTCGGAGTTGTGCCAGCGCACGCTGATCATCTCCGGCACCTCCACGTCCGCGGTGGCCACCAGCGCCGGCGCGCCATACACGGCGAAACGTTCCGCCAGCAGGAACTGGCTGTGCATGCGCGGGTAGTCGCCGAAGCCGTAGCGGATCGCCAGGTCGACGCTGGCGTCCTGTTGCAGGTCGAGCAGTTCGCACTGGCTGTCCAGGCGCAGGCGGATGTGCGGATGGCGCGCATAGAAACGGCCCAGGCGCGGCACCAGCCACAGCGCGGCAAAAGCCGGCGTGGTGGAGATCGTCAGGCTGCTGGCGCTGCGCTGCGGGCGCAGGCTGTCCACCGATTGCGAGACCTCCAGCAGCGCCCCATGCAGGCTGCGGAACAGCCGCTCGCCGGCCTCTGTCAGGCGTACCTGGCGTGGCAGACGTTCGAACAGCGGCAGGCCGAGCCATTCCTCCAGTGCACGCACCTGGTGTGACACCGCCGTGGGAGTCACCGCCAGTTCCTGGGCGGCGGCCTTGAAGCTCAACTGGCGCGCTGCGGATTCGAAGGTGCGCAGTGCTGGAAGCGGCAGGTTGGCGAACATGGCGTGCTCCATGGATGAGATCAATTCATCTGGAGGGAGATTCCCTCAGTTGTCCGCTGACCCGGCTGGAAATAGCTTAGGTCGCAACAGGAGGCCAGCCTGGACCTCCGCAGTGTATACCTTCGCAAGGAGTGACAGATGAACAGGATTCTTTCCATCCACGCCAGCCCCCGCGCCGACCGCTCGCATTCCCGCCGCCTGGCGGAAGGCTTCCTGGCCGCGCTGCCGCAGGCCTCGATCACCTGCCGCGAAGTGGGCCGCGCCGATCTGCCCCACGTCAGCGAGGGCTTCATCGCCGCCGCCTTCCACCCGCAGCGCGAGCATCGCCCGGCCGAGTTGCAGGCCGAGCTGGCGCTGAGCGACGAGCTGGTGGACGAGTTGCTCGCCCATGACCTACTGGTGATCTCCACGCCGATGTACAACTTCAGCGTGCCCAGCGGATTGAAGGCCTGGGTCGACCAGATCGTCCGCATCGGCCGCACCTTCGACCTGCACCTGAAGGACGGCGAGGCCGAATACGAGCCGCTGCTCAAGGGGCGCAAGGCGCTCATCGTCACCAGCCGCGGCGGCGCCGGCATGGGGCCGGGCGGCGAGCTGGAGTGGATGAACCACGCCGACGCCTGGCTGCGCGTGGCGCTGGGATTCCTCGGCATCGAGGATGTGCAGGTGGTCGCCGCCGAGGGCGAGGAGGGCAATCCCGATGCCTTCCGCGCCTCTTACCAACAGGCTGAGAAAGCCCTGGCCGACCTCGCCGAGAGCGAGTGGGCGCGTGCGTGATGGCCTGGGCGATGCTGATGGTGGCCGCGGTGTTCGAGGTGATGTTCGCCGTGTCGATGAAGTACGCCGAGGGCTTCACCCGGCCGCTGCCGACCGTGGTGACGGTGCTGGCGGTGATCGGCGGGATCTTCTTCCTCACCCTGGCGATGCGCCAGTTGCCGGTGAGCATCGCCTACCCGATCTGGACGGCCATCGGCACGCTGGGCACGGTGTTCTTCGGCTTCCTGCTGCTGGGCGAGGCGCTGACGCTGACCAAGCTGGCCTCGGTGGCCCTGATCATCGCCGGGGTGGCCGGGCTGCGGACGTGATCGCCCGAACCGGAGCTTGATGCTAAGGTGCCGCGCATTTCCCGCACGACGGCACCGACCATGAACGACAAACCGAAGAACCCGCTGCATGGCGTGACCCTGGAAGCCATCCTCAACCACCTGGTGGCGCAGTACGGCTGGGACGGGCTGGCCAAGCGCATCGACGTGCGCTGCTTCAAGAACGACCCGAGCATCAAGTCCAGCCTGACCTTCCTGCGCCGCACGCCCTGGGCGCGGGAGCAGGTCGAGGCGCTGTACGTGAAGAGCGTGCAGGGCAAGTAACAGAGCGGCTTTGCGTAGGAGCGAGCTTGCTCGCGAATCGTTTGATGCCAAGGGTGCCCGGCGAGGTTCGCGAGCAAGCTCGCTCCTACAGGTTCAGGCGGGCATGTGTGCGCTGGGCTATCCCCTCACCCCAGCCCTCTCCCCGAGGAGAGGGGGCCGTTCGGTGTGGTGGCTGCCAAGGAAGTCAGCCGGTAGGCGCGGAGCTCTTCGTAGGAGCGAGCTCGCTCGCGAACCGGCCCGGTTGCCCGTGGCATGAAGCGGTTCGCGAGCAAGCTCGCTCCTACAGGTTCAGGCAGGCAGGTGTGCTCGGGGCTTTCCCCTCACCCCAGCCCTCTCTCCGAGGAGAGGGAGCCGTTCGGGCGTTGTATATGAACCGAGTCAGCCGGCTAACGCAGCAATGCCAGAGCGCTCGGAACAGTCCCCTCTCCCTCCGGGAGAGGGCTAGGGCGAGGGGGCGGAGCCAATCGCCGCCCACTCAGCGCCAACTCACCCGCAGGTTGTCCAGCCGCTCCTGGCAGCCGGTGCTGATGCCCGGTTCCAGGTACCCGGTCAGCAATGGCGCCATGCCCTTGAGCACCTGTACCGGCAGCGCCGAGGTGAACTTGAAGCCGTCCGACTCGCTGCCGGCCACGTAGGCGGTGAGCGTGCCGAAGTGGCGCGGGCCAATGTAGAAGACGAAGGTCGCCGTGCGGTTCATCGCCTTGGAGCTCTTCACCCAGCCGCTGCGGGTCACGCTCTCGATGCGGTTGTCGCCGGTGCCGGTCTTGCCGCCCATCACCAGGGCGTTGCCGTCGGCCAGCTTGAAGGTGCCGGACAGGCGCCGCGCGGTACCCGCATCCACGACCTGGGACAGCGCGGTGCGCAGCGCTTGGGCGACTTCCGAGCGCATCACCTGGCGGCCGTTGCCCGCCTCCGGCCCAAGGCTGACTTCATAGGGCGTGCCGGCGGCGAAATGCAGGCTGTCGATGCGCAGGGTCGGCTGGCGCACGCCGTCGTTGAGGATGATGCCCATCAGCTCCGCCAGCGCCGCCGGGCGGTCGCCGGAGCTGCCCAGCGCGGTGGCCAGCGACGGCACCAGGTGGTCGAACGGGTAGCCCAGGCGCTTCCACTGTTCATGCAGGTCGAGGAAGGCCTCCACCTCCAGCATGATGCGGATGCGCTTGTCGCGGGCGTACTTGTGCCGGGACTTGAACAGCCAGCCGTAGACCTCCTTGCGCTCGGCGCTGCTGGCGGCCACGGCGTCGGCGAAGGTCGCCGCCGGCTGGCGTTGCAGGTAGCCCAGCAGCCACAGTTCCAGCGGGTGCACGCGGGCGACGTAGCCCTGGTCGTTGAGGTTGAAGGCGCCCGGCCCGTAGCGCGTGTAGAGGTCCTCGATGCGCTTGTCGGTGAGCTTGTCGCCGGCGTACTTGCCCTGCTTGAGGCGGTCCTGCAGGAAGGCGGCGAAGGTCGGGATATCCGCCTGCGGCTGCAGGTAGCGATGGATCGCCGCGAGCCGCACCGGCCAGGCGCGCAGGCCGTCGAGGAAGGTGCTCAGGCGCTCGTCGTTGTCCTTGCCCTTGTACTTCTGCCAGAAGCGCAGCAGGTAGACCTGGCTTTCCTTGTCGACGAAACGGTCCAGGTAGTCCTGCCGGCGCGGGTCCTTGTCGTCGGCCAGCACGGCGACCTTGCTGCCTTCGTTGGCATAGATGTCGTGGCGCACCAGGTCGCGCAGCAGGCGCACGAAGGGCAGGTTGATCGACTCGCGCAGGGCGTCCTGCAGGGTCGGGATGCGGCCGTTGTCTTCCTTGCGGAAGTTGCTGAAGGTGTGGATGCCGCCGCCAGTGAAGAAGCTCTCGTAGGGGCTGGCGGAGTACTTGCGCTGCAGGGCGGCGGCGAGCATGTCCGGCAGGTTGCGGTCCTTGGCGGTCATCAGGTAGTCGATGGACCAGCGGCTGAGGTAGTCCAGCGGCTCCACCGGGACCTTCTTCAGCTCGGCGACGGACAGCGGGGCGTACTGCTCATGCAGGTCGGCGATGGTTTCCAGGTAGGTGGCGAGCACCCGCAGCTTCGCGGTGGAGCCCAGCTCCAGCTTGCTGCCTTCGTTGATGTCGAAGGGCTGCTCGGTGCTGTCGGTCTGCACCCGCACGCGGTTGCCGCTGGGCGTGCGCTCGAACAGGGTGAAGCTGTAGCGCACGTCCTTGGTCTTGTCCTTGGACAGCAGGTGTTCGCCGAACAAGCCGATCTGCTCGGCAAACGCCGGGTCGGACAGTTGTCGCAGGTAGCCGGTGACCTGCTCCTGCAACTCATGCTGCAGGGTGGTGGTGAAGCTCATGTCGAAGCGGTCGAGGTCGTACAGCGGCACATCGAGCATGCCGGCCAGGCGCGTGCGTGCCAGGCCGATGCCCTTGTTGTTCTCCAGCGGGGTGAAGCTCGGCTCGCTGCGCGGATCGCGGAACGTGAGTTTCTGCTTGAGCGCGGCGTCGCGCAGCTCGGGGGCGATCACGTTGTTCTGCGCCAGCAGGCGCAGGTAGCTGTCGGTCAGCACGGCCAGTTGGTCGCGGCCGCGGGCGAGATACCAGGAGGGCCGGCGGTGGGCGATCATCAGCGACACCACCTGGCGCAGCGCCTTGCCCTGGGCGGCCAGCTCCGCGCCAGAGCCGGGCGGGGTGTTGAGCAGCTTGTTGACCTGCTGGTAGTCGGCGCCGTACCAGATCCACAGGCCGTCCGGCAGGCCGCTCACCTCGCCGTAGCCGGGCTGCGCCGAGAGCGGGACGGAGTTGAGGTAGGTGAGGGCGACGTTGCGCCGCGCGGCCATGTTCTCCGCGCCGTTCCGGTAGGTGCGCACGCTGGCCGATGCCATCTGCCGCAGCTTGTCGGTGATGGAGTTGGTGCGGCCATCCTCGGAATGACGGTACTTCTCGATCTGCGTGGCCAGGGTGCTGCCGCCGGGGGCGTGGTTGCCCAGGCCGACCAGCTTGCCCACCTGCGCCACCGAGGCCTGGGTGAAGCGGCTCCAGTCGATGGCCGGGTTCAGGTAGGGGCGATCGGGATCGAGCAGATCGCGGTTCTCGATGAACAGCAGGCTGTTGACGATGGTCGGCGAGATGCTCTCGAAGTTGGCGTAGAGCCGCTGCGGATAGCGGAAGTTGTAGATCGGCAGGCCGCGGCAATCGGCGATGTCGACGCCGGCCTGGGCCTTCTCCGGGTAGGGCGGGAAGAGGCCGTGGCCGGTGTACTGCATCAGCGTGTCGGAGAATCGCGCCTGGCTGAGGGTGACGAAGTTGCGCTCGTGCAGGCGGCCGAGGAAGCCGGGCAACTGCTGGTAGCCCAGGCGCCGGTCGAAGGGCCCGCCCTGGGGGTAGACCACATTGCTGGTGCCGCCCTGTTCCAGGCTCCAGGTCAGGCCGGTGGCGTAGCGCGCCAGTTCGCGCGCCTGCAGCTTCGAGGTGCGCGCTTCATAGAGCAGCGCCGCGCCCATGGCGGCCAGCAACGGCAGGAGAAACAGGAAGAGGATCAGGAAGCGATGGTGGTGGACTTTCTGCGAGGAAATACCGGGCCCCAGACTTCCCGGTTGACCTGCCACTTGCGTACCGGAATGCTTCGCTCTGCCCATCTTCACGCCCCGCCCTTGCTTGTACGACAGCCCAGGTAGCGGACTCCGCCCACGTGATGGCCGGCGCCATCCTGGCACCGCGAAAGCCGCTTCCCCCGCGGCTTTCCTAACTTCCAGCGTAGTCGGCGGCAAAAAATCTGCGCGCCGCCCGGCGCCGTTCATGGCCATGCGGATTGATTTGCCGACGGCCAGCAGGTGCAATGTACGAACTTCGACAGGAACCCTTGCCCATGCGTTCGCCTTTTCTGCCTTGCCGTCTGCCCCTGGCCGCGCTGTTACTGGCGTCCTTGAGCGCCCAGGCGGCGCCGATGCCGTTCTACCGCTGGCAGAGCAAGGTCGATGGCGCCTATACCTGCCAGCAGACGTCGCCGGGCAATGGCTGGCAGAGGATCGGCGGGCCGTTCCGCGACGCCGGCTGCCGCCAGGCGCTGCCGCAGACCCCGCCGCCCAAGGGGTTGGCGGTGCCGAAGGTGTTGAAGGGACGGTAGGTCCGGCTTTTTCTGCCGGGACGAGTGCAGCTTGTCTACCCTCACCCCCACCCTCTCCCAGAGGGAGAGGGGGCAGATTGTGCCGGCTGATTCTGTGGTTTCATCCTGCACCGGACGGTTCCCTCTCCCGCTTGCGAGAGAGGGTTAGGGTGAGGGGCTTTTCGACTTTGCAGGAGCGGATTCATCCGCGATCGCATCTCCCACGCACGGAGCCGACCATGACCGACCACGCCGCCCGAATCCGCCACAGCTGGCAAACCAACGCCGCGGCCTGGACCCGTGCCGTGCGCGAGCAGCGTATCGAGAGCCGGCGGCTGGTGACGGATGCGGCGATCCTCGGCGCCATCGCCGATGGCCCGGCGCAGCGGGTGCTCGACATCGGTTGCGGTGAAGGCTGGTTGTGCCGCGCACTGGCAGGGCAGGGGCACCAGTGCGTTGGCGTGGATGCCGCGGCGCCCCTGATCGACGCGGCGCGGGCGGCGGGTGGCGCGCGCTTCGAGGTGATGGATTACGCGGCGCTGGTCGCCTCGGGCGCCACCCTCGGCCGGTTCGACGCGCTGGTCTGCAACTTCGCCCTGCTCGACGACCATCCCGCGCCTCTGCTCGGCGCGCTGCGCGACCGGCTCGTCCCCGGCGGGCGGCTGCTGATCCAGACTGTGCATCCCTGGACCGCCGGCGGCGACGAGCCCTATGCCGATGGCTGGCGGCTGGAAACCTTCAGCGCCTTCGGTGGCGACTTCAGCACACCGATGCCCTGGTACTTCCGCACCCTGGAGTCCTGGCTGGCGCTGCTGGCCGCCAGCGGCTGGCGCTTGCGGCAGCTGCGCGAACCGCGCCATCCGGAGACCGGCCAGCCCTGTTCGCTGCTGCTGGAGCTGCAGCCCGTGGTGGGCTGAGCCGCTCTACACCGGCCCTGACTAGGGAGGCAGATGTGGCGAAACGCCGCTATCCCTTTGGTCACATTGCACCTTGGTGGTGCAGACGTTTCCTACGCAGTTATGTAACACTCGCCCGCGACCTCAGCCGTGGTCCTCCCGCAATGCCCACGTCCGCTTCACAAGAGCGGGCAGCCTCTTCCGGTGTGCCGTCCTGGAACTGCCAGACACTGCTCCCCCCGTGCCCTCCTGCGCGGTGGCGAAGCTTTTCCGGTGCTTCCGCATCCCGACTGCACTGCGAGTCCGCGGCTGATTACTCCCAAGAACAAAACGAGGTTGCATCACCATGTCGTCCCACGATCTCCAAAGGGATCTCAACGAGCGGCACATCCGTCTCATGGCCCTGGGCGCCTGCATCGGCGTCGGCCTGTTCCTCGGCTCCGCCAAGGCCATCCAGATGGCCGGCCCGGCCATCATGCTCTCCTACATCATCGGCGGTCTCGCCATCCTGGTGATCATGCGCGCGCTGGGCGAGATGGCCGTGCACAATCCCGTCGCCGGCTCCTTCGCCCGCTACGCCCAGGACTACCTCGGCCCGCTGGCCGGCTACCTGACCGGCTGGAACTACTGGTTCCTCTGGCTGGTGACCTGCGTCGCGGAGATCACCGCGGTGGCCATCTACATGGGCATCTGGTTCCCCGACGTGCCGCGCTGGATCTGGGCGCTGGCCGCGCTGGCGAGCATGGGCACCATCAACCTGATCGCCGTGCGCGCCTTCGGTGAGTTCGAGTTCTGGTTCGCCCTGATCAAGATCGTCACCATCGTCGCCATGATCCTGGTGGGCGGCGGCATGATCGTCTTCGGCCTGGGCAACGGCGGCATCGCCACCGGTATCTCCAACCTCTGGAGCAACGGCGGCTTCATGCCCCACGGCATCACCGGCGTGCTGATGTCGCTGCAGATGGTGATGTTCGCCTACCTGGGCGTGGAGATGATCGGCCTCACCGCCGGCGAAGCGAAGAACCCGCAGAAGACCATTCCCGGCGCCATCAACTCGGTGTTCTGGCGCATCCTGCTGTTCTACGTGGGCGCGCTGTTCGTGATCATGTCGATCTACCCGTGGAACGAGATCGGCACCCAGGGCAGCCCCTTCGTGATGACCTTCGAGCGCATGGGCATCAAGACCGCCGCCGGCATCATCAACTTCGTGGTGATCACCGCCGCGCTGTCGTCCTGCAACGGCGGCATCTTCAGCACCGGGCGCATGCTCTACAGCCTCGCCCAGCACGGCCAGGCGCCGGCGGTGTTCGCCAAGACCTCCAAGGGCGGCGTGCCGCGCAATGCGCTGCTGCTGTCGATCTTCGCGCTGCTGCTGGGCGTGTTGCTGAACTATCTCGTGCCCGAGAAGGTGTTCACCTGGGTGACCTCCATCGCCACCTTCGGTGCGATCTGGACCTGGGCGATGATCCTGCTGGCGCAACTGAAGTTCCGCCGCGGCCTCTCCGCCGCCGAAGCCGGCAAGCTGCAGTTCAGGATGTGGCTGTACCCGGTCAGCTCCTACCTCGCCATGGCCTTCCTGGTGCTGGTGGTGGTGCTGATGGCCTTCTTCGAGGACACCCGCATCGCGCTGTACATCGGCCCGGCCTTCCTGGTGCTGCTGACGGTGCTGTACTACGCGCTGAACCTTGCCCCCAAAGAGCAGGGCAGCGTTGCCAGCCGTGCCTGATGCGCGGTTGAGCGAATGAAAAAAGGCCTCCTCGGAGGCCTTTTTTTATTGTGGCGAATCAGGCGCTGGGCAGGCTGCCGGCCATGCGGGTCAGGCTGCGGTCGAACTCGGTGATCTCCAGCTGCAGGCCGACGGGGCGCTTGGCGAGGAGCGTGGCGAGCGTCTGTTCGGCCGTGGCGAACAGCGTGTCGACGATGCGCTGGCGCAATTCCTCCGGGCGACCGGGGGCGATACGGATCTGGATATTGATGAAGGCTTCATCCTGAGTGTTGGCGCCGACCTGGAACTCCTCGACGGCGCGGGCGAAGGTGCGCAGGCCGTTGAGGGGAAACACGCCCAGGGTCCGCGCGGCGTCGTGGAGCTTCTGTGCCAGGGCCAGCGGTGCGAGGTCGTCGGCGAGATTGGCGGTGTAGTCGATGGCGATGTGGGGCATGGCGAGCGTCCGATATCCGTGATGCCAGCCATCCTAGGGCGACGGACTCGCTGGGGATATGCGGGTGACTACGTAGGCGCCGCTGCCATGCGGTTCGCGAGCAAGCTCGCTCCTACAGCCGGACTCCGGTGCGTAGGAGCGGACCTTGTCCGCGAAATCCATCGCGGATGAATCCGCTCCTACAGGGGAATGCCGCTGCTTCGCGCGGCCCCTCGTAGGGCGTATAACGCGCCAGCGTTATCCGCCGTCCGGGCATCGGCGGATAACCCGTGCCGGGTTATTCGCCCTACGCGCTGAACGGGGCTTTCGGCGGGCGCGGAGATTTCTCTGGAAGCCTTCAGAGTGAGAACGGCGCATTCGCTTTTTTTAGGAGCGAGCTTGCTCGCGAACCGCATGGCACGGAACTTCCATGTAGGAGCGGGCCACGCCCGCGACCGCGCGCATGGCGCGCTCTTTTTCAGCCCGCCAGCAACGGCGGCATGGGGCAGTCGAGGATATCCGCCACCGCGCGCATCAGTTCGGCCTCGCCGGGGTTGATGCGGCCGTCGTGCTCGATGCAGCGCGCCAGTGCCTTGAGCAGCTGCGGCTTCTGCAGCGGGCGCAGTTGCTCCAGCTTTTTCAGCGCGCCTTCCAGGTCACGCAGGCTGCCCGCCGGCGGCAAGGGGCGAGGCGGGAAGGGCAGGCCGCTCCAGGCATCGGCAAAGGCCTGGGCGGTTTCCACATCGCTGGTTTCACCGACGCGAGCGAGGAAGGCCAGCAGCGTCGCGGACTCTTCGCCAAGCTCCGCCAGCGCCACATGGCCGATCTTGCCGCTGCCCGGCCGCAGGTTGCGTTCGACGATGCGCAGGAGGGTCCACTCCAGCAGCTTCACCTTGCCGTCCAGCTTGATCAGCAGCGCCATGTTCTCGCGCAGGGCGAGGAAGGCCTGGGCGTCCAGTTGCTTGAGCGCCGGCATCGCCAGGTCCAGCAGCGGCAGGCGCTGGCCAGGGTCGAGGCGCAGCAGCGACTCTTCCAGCAGGTCCAGTTGCAGCGCCAGGCTCAGGTCCAGGCGCTTCCTGACCTCTTCGAGCTGGCGCGCGCGCAGGCCGGGTTCGCTGTCCAGCAGCAGGCCGTAGATCAGCGCCTGGGCGCCCTCGCTGTCATGGGCGGCGCGTTGCAGGCGTTCGTCCAGGCGCTGCAGGGTGTGGCGCGCTTCCAGCAGGTGAGCGGCCGTCGGCGCGCCCACGGCCGCCACCGCCACGTCCACGGCGCCGGGCTGGTAAGGCTGGCCGGTAACGGCGGCGGTCCAGGCGTCCTTGTTCATCAAGGCCACGTCCAGGCGCGGCTCGAATTTCGGGTAGCGGCCGTCCCAGCCCGGGTCCACGCGGCGGATGCGATCCTTCAGTGGCGGGTGGGTGTCGAACCAGCTGCTGCCCACGCCGTCACCGAAGTACATATGGCTGAACTCGGCCGCGCGCGGCGCGCTGAGCAGGGCGCCCAGCGGGTTGCCGCCGATCTTCTTGAGCGCGCCGGCGATGGTCGAGGGATCGCGGGTGAACTGCACCGCCGAGGCGTCGGCCAGGTACTCGCGCTGGCGGCTCACCGAGGCCTTGATCAGGTGGCCGAAGAAGGTGCCGACATAGCCCAGCACATAGAGCACGACGCCGGCGCCGATCACCAGCAGCACCACGCTGCCACCGCCGTTCTTGTCGTTGCTGCTACTGCGGGTGCTGATGCGCACGCCGCTGCTGGTCTCGCTCCAGCCGCGCAGCAGCATGCCGCCGATCAACCCGAGCAGGAGCATGCCGTGCAGCAGGGCGGTCAGTCGCGTGTTGAGCAGCATGTCGCCGTGGTGGATGTGACTGAATTCGTGGGCGATCACGCCTTGCAGCTCATGGCGCTCGAGTTGCTCGATGGCGCCGCGGGTGATGCCGATCACCGCGTCGCGCGGGGTCAGGCCGGCGGCGAAGGCGTTGATCGAGCCGTCTTCCAGCACGTACACCGGCGGTACCGGCGAGCCGGAGGCCAGGGCCATTTCCTCGACGACATTGAGCAAGCGGCGCTCGTCGGCGTTGCTGGCGCTGAGGTTGAGCAGGCGACCGCCCAGGCTCTCGGCCACCACCTTGCCGCCAGCGCTCAGTTGCACCTGCTTGTACAGCGCGCCGAGCACGACCACGCCGACGATCACGGCGGCCACCGACAGATACAGCTCCGGGTCGGGCAGGGAGGCGGGCGAGGTGAGGTGCAGCGCCGGCTCGCCCAGGTGCCGCCAGAGCCAGCCCAGGGCGAAGCTGGTGATGGTGACCAGGCAGACCACCGCGACGCTGAGGAGCACGACCAGGCGCCCGGTCTGCTTGCGGGCGCGGTCCTGGTGTTCGAAGAAGTTCATCGCGCGTCCTGCGCCGGGGTATCAGAAGGCGACTTTCGGCGCGGCCTGGATGTCCTTGCTGTCCTCGAACTGCAGCAGGCTGGCGTCCTTGCTGTGGCCGTAGGTGGCGGCGAGGAAGTTGGCGGGGAACGACTGGCGGTAGGTGTTGTACTCCATCACCGCGTCGTTGTAGGCCTGGCGGGCGAAGGCCACCTTGTTCTCGGTGCTCGACAGTTCCTCGCTGACCTGCTGCAGGTTCTGCGAGGCCTTGAGGTCCGGGTAGGCTTCCAGGGTCACGTTCAGGCGGCCCATGGCGCCGCCCAGGGCGTTCTCGGCGGCGGCCAGTTGCGCCATGCGGCCGGCGTCGCCGGGTTGCTCGGAGGCAGCCTTCAGGCCGGCCACCGCCGCGTTGCGCGCGGCGATCACCGCTTCCAGGGTTTCGCGCTCGTGCTTGAGGTAGGCCTTGGCGGTTTCCACCAGGTTGGGGATCAGGTCGTAGCGGCGCTTGAGCTGTACCTCGATCTGCGCGAAGGCGTTCTGGTAGCGGTTGCGCAGGGCGACCAGGCGGTTGAACACGCTGATCAGCAGGAAGATCACGCCAGCGATGATGGCGAGGGTGATGATCGAGGAAACGCTCATGGGATGTCCTTATCGACAGGCGAATGAGCGTCGATCATAGCGGAAAGCCAGCAAAACGGGATTCCCCGTTACCGGATGCGCAGGGCTGCCCCTGTTGTAGGAGCGAGCTTGCTCGCGAACCCGCCTGGCACCTTCGGCATCAAGCGGTTCGCGAGCAAGCTCGCTCCTACAGGTACTGCCCAGCGTCAGATTTCCTTGTGGGAGCGCCCCGAATCAGCGGTCCAGGTACTCGGCGGTGGACACCACCTCGGCATAGGCGAATGCCAGCGACGCCATGTAGGCCGCGTGGACCTGGGCTGCCGGCACCTTCACGCCATTGAACTCCAGGTCCAGGGTGGCGCAGGCGTCGTGCAGCACGGTCACCGGGTAGCCGAAGTCGGCGGCGGCGCGCACCGCGCCGTCCACGCACATGTGGCTCATGTGGCCGACCACCACCAGCGACTCGACGCCGTGCTGGTCGAGGAGGACCTTCAGCTCGGTATCGCGGAAGGAATTGACGAAGTGCTTGAGCACCACCGGCTCGCCGGGCAGATTGGCCACCTTGCCGTGGATCTTCGCGCCGTCGCTGCCGGGGGCGAAGAACGGTGCGTCGGCGCTGTCGAATTCGTGGCGCACGTGCACCACCAGGTCACCGCGCTCGCGGAACGCGGCCAGCACCTTGGCGGCCTGGTCGGCGGCGGCCTCGATGCCCACCAGCGGCCACTTGCCGGAAGGGAAGTAGTCGTTCTGGATATCCACTAGGATGAGCGCTTGCTTGGCCATTTCAGGTTCCTTTCGTGAGGGGAGGAAGTGGAGCCAGTATGGTTCGCCGCGCGCCGCGCGGGGATCAGTCGGAACGACAATAACCGGGGGAAAACTGACAATGGCTGTGGAACGAAGCGTCGTCGAGATCGGGTTGCTGCTCTATCCCGGCGTGCAGACGGCGGCGCTGCATGGGCTCACCGACCTGTTCGCGGTGGCCGAGCGCATCGCCGGCGAAGAGGCCGCGCAACAACTGCCGGCGCTGCGGGTCAGCCACTGGCTCGGCGAGGACGGCGGCGAGCCGCGGCGCGTGTTCGACACGCATCCCGGCGCGCACAGCCCCCTGGTTGCCGTGATCGTCCCGCCGTCGCTGTTCGGCCTGCCGGATGCCGCGCCGCTGCGCAACCTCACCGACTGGCTGGCCGCACGCCACGGCGAGGGCTCGATCGTCGGCTCGGTGTGCATCGGTGGCCTGCTGGTGGCCGAGGCCGGGCTGCTCGACGGTCGCAGCGCCACCGCCCACTGGAGTGGTGCCGAGGCCTTCGCCGAACGCTTTCCGCGTGTGCGCCTGGAGCCGCACAAGCCGATGGTGGACGACGGCGACCTGATCACCTCCGCCGGGCTGATGGCCTGGTCGGACTTGGGCCTGCGCATCGTCGACCGCCTGCTCGGGCCGAGCATCGCCAACCGCACGGCACGCTTCCTGGTGGTGGAACACAGCGACAGCGCCCAGCAATGCGGCAGCAACTTCGCGCCGCTGCTGGGCCATGGCGACGCCGCGATCCTCAAGGTGCAGCACTGGCTGCAGGGCAATGGCGCGGTGGACGTCAGCCTCGCCGCGATGGCCGCCCAGGCCGGGCTGGAAGAGCGCACCTTCCTGCGCCGCTTCCGCGCCGCTACCGGGCTCAAGCCCACCGAGTACTGCCAGCACCTGCGGGTGGGCAAGGCGCGCGAGCTGCTGGAGTTCACCAACGGCACGGTGGACCACATCGCCTACACCGTGGGCTACCTCGACCCGGGCTCGTTCCGCAGCATCTTCCGCAAGATCACCGGCATGGCGCCGAGCGACTACCGCAAGCGCTTCGGGGCCAAGGCGGGCGAGCTCCCGGTCCGCAGCTGAGCACGGTGAGAACGCGATCCCACTGTCGCTGAAGTCGCGCTAATATCCTTATAAGGATGCTTATATTGACCGCCTCCCCAGCGAGGCCGTCATGAACCGCATCCAGTGGACCCGTAAGGCCGTAAAGCAGCTCGGCCACCTCAACAAGGCGGACCAGCCGGTGATCTACGACGCCGTGCAGACGCTGGCGCGAATGCCTGACGTCCAGAACGTCAAGAGACTGGTCAAGCATGCCTATGGCTACCGCCTGCGGGTGGGCAGCTACCGGGTGCTGTTCGACTGGGATGGCGCCATCCGCATCGTGAATATCGAAGAGGTCAGCAAGCGCGATGAGCACACGTACTAACGTGCAGATCATCAACGGACCGGACGGTGTGCCGGCCTTCGTGGTCATCCCCTACGCGGAGTACATCGCCAGCCACCCGAAGGAGGACCTGGTGCCCAACGAGGTGGTGGGTTTCATGGTCCAGGAGGGGCTGAGCGCCATTGGCGCCTGGCGCAGGCACCTGGGGCTGACCCAGGCGGAAGTCGCCAGGCGAATGGGCATCAGCCAGCCCGCCTATGCCCAGCAGGAAGCCGCGACCCGGCCGCGCAAACCGACGCGGGAAAAGGTCGCGAAGGCGCTGGGGATTCACGCCGACCTGCTGGATCTCTGAGCGGTCAGATCCAGCGATCATTCTCCGCCGTGCGTTCGCCGCCCTGGTCGCCGGTGTTCAGCACGCCGCGCGGTTCGATGAGCATCACCTGCACTTCGTGCTCGGCATAGGGCTTGTGCTCTACGCCGCGCGGCACCACGTACAGCTCGCCGGCGCGCAGGGTCAGCGGGCCGTCGCGGAAGTCGATGCGCAACTCGCCGTCGAGCACGATGAAGGTTTCGTCGGTGTCGGCGTGGCTGTGCCAGACGAAGTCGCCGTGCAGCTTCACGACCTTGAACTGGTAGTCGTTCATCTCGGCGATCACCCGCGGCTGCCAGGTGTCAGTGATGCGGCCGAGCTTGTCCTGCAGGTTGATCGGTTGGCGTTGGGTCACGGTGTGTTGCTCCTTGAAATCGGTCTGCCGACACTACGACCCGTCGGGCGAGCCATCTTGCAGGAACTTGCGCTTGGCTGTCGGTCGCCGCGGCGGGCTGGGCGGGGAAAAGCGCGCGACTATGCTCAGAGCATTGCGCTCGTTGCTGCTCGGAGATCGCCATGTCCACACCTTTTCCCGTTACCCGCCCCAGCGTCATTCCCTGCCTGCGCTACCGCGATGCGCCCCAGGCCATCGACTGGCTGTGCGCCACGTTCGGCTTCCAGCGGCAACTGGTGGTCGCCGATGACCACGGCGGTATCGCCCACGCGCAGTTGGCCCTGGCCGACGGCAGCGGGCTGGTGATGCTCGGCTCGCTGCACGACAACGAATACGGCCGGCTGATGCGCCAGCCCGACGAGATCGGCGGCTGCACCCAGAGCATCTACGTGGTGGTGAAAGACGCCGAAGTCGTGTATCGCGCGGCCGTCGACGCCGGCGCGCAGATCGTCATCGACATCAAGGACGAGGACTACGGCGGCCAGGGCTTCACCTGCCGCGACCCGGAAGGGCACATCTGGAGTTTCGGCACCTACGATCCCTGGCACTGAGGGCGCCCGCGCCGCGCCTGCAACATCCTGCCCAACCCCCGCGCTTGACGCTTTCCGCCAGCCGATGTTCAGATGCCTCCCGTTTCAGGTGCCCCCCGCCGCCGTGCGTGGGGTGAAACGGGAAGCCGGTGCGTCGCCTTCGTGCGATCAGTCCGGCGCTGCCCCCGCAACGGTAAGCGAGCGGAGCATCCACGAGGCCACTGTGCTCAGGCATGGGAAGGCGGATGTTCCACGACCCTCGCAAGCCCGGAGACCGGCCTGGAACCTGTTTGGCAAACCCGCGGTGGGCGGGCGTGAGCCGGTCCCCGGGCGCGCTCGTTCCGGGCCTCGCTGCGCCGCCTGCGAAATCCCGATTTCGAGGCGATCACCTTGCAACACTCTCCCGACCTGAACCGGCGCGCGCTGCGCTGGAGTCCCGTTCTGTTCCTCTGCACGCTCGGCTCGCCGCTCGCGGCGGCGCCACTGGACCTGGCCGACGAAGTCGTCAGCGCGCCATCGGTGGAATCCACCACGGTAGCCGACATGGCCCGCTACGGCAGCCGGCTTGAGGTCATCGACCGCCAGCAGATCGAACGCGCCGGCCCCGGCGCCGACCTCACCCGCGTGCTGCAGATGTATGTGCCCGGCCTGTTCGTCGCGCCGAAGAACGGCCCGTTCGATTACGGCACCTACTCGCTGCTGGGCGGACGCAACGACGACACGCTGATCCTGCTGGACGGTGTGCGCCTGAACAACCGCCTCTACGGCGGCATCTACCTCGATACCCTGCCGACCACCGCGGTGGAGCGCATCGAGGTGCTCAAGGGCGGCCAGGGCTTGCTGTTTGGCACGCAGGCGGTATCCGGGGTGATCAACATCATCACCCGCAGCGCGCGCAGCCGCGTGGCATCCGGGGAAGTGAACCTCGGCCTGGACACTTTCAAGGGCCGCAGCGGAGACGCCCGCGCCGAGCAGATCGTGCAGACCGGCCTGGGCGACCTCGGGCTGATGGCCTACGTCAGCCACAACCGCTCCGACGGCTACCAGCCGTACCGCGACCGCGACATGACCGACACGCTGAGCGACAAGCGCCGCTCCTACGACGTCAACGTGTTCGGCGCCAAGGCCATCCAGGCCATCGGTGAGGCCTCGCGGCTGGAGCTGTTCTACCAGAATGCCGACGCCGCGCTGGATTTCGCCCGGCCCACCGCCAACCGCCACACCCGCAACAACCGCGTGCAGCAGATCGCCACGGCGACCTTCCAGCAGCGCGTCGGCGACGACTTCAGCTGGTTCGCCAAGACCCACCTCAACGACTGGGACACCCGTTACGACCGCGTCTACAACCTGCAGGGCGGCGGCACCCAGGTGCTCAACCACAACGACTACTGGGGCTTCACCGACTGGGGCGCGCAGCTCGAAGGCAAGGCGACGCTGGCGGGCGGCCACGAACTGGTCCTGGGCAATGACAACCAGTGGTACAAGGGCCAGGACGATGTGCTGATCATCGACAACCAGCAGGCCGAGTCCCACGCGCTCTATGCCCAACTGCGGCCGAGCATCGCGGCGCTGCCCGACTGGCACCCGAGCCTGGGGGTGCGCCGCGAGGCGATCGCCGGCGGCGAGGGCGCCACCGTGTGGATGCTCACCTCGCTCTATGACCTCACCCGGCAGCTGAAGCTGCGCGGCCAGTTCGGCACCGCCTTCAAGCTGCCCACCGCCGAGCAGCTGTTCGTCAACGAACCGGGCGAGGAAGTCGGCAACCGCGACCTCAAGCCCGAGCGCAGCCGCAACGCCGAGCTGGGCCTGGACTACACCGGCGAGCTGTTCGACCAGCCGTGGAGCGGCAGCGTCACGCTGTTCCGCCGCGAGATCACCGACCTCATCACCCTCGCCGGCGACCAGTGGGTGAACGGCAACGGCGAGATCACCGTGCGCGGGGCCGAAGCCAGCGGCCAGTGGCAGCTCGGTCGGCGCTGGCAGCTCTGGGCCGACGCCACGCGCAACCTGGTGGACAGCCGCGAGGGCGTGGCGGTGAACAACATCCCGCAGTTCTTCGCCCGCCTGCGCCTGGGCTACGACGACAGCCAGTGGGGGGCGGGGCTTGCCACGCGCTATGTCGGCTCCATCGTCAGCGCCCAGGGGGATGACTACGGCCACTACACGGTGCTCGACGGCGACGCCTACCGCTACCTCGATGCCGCCCGCGCACACCGCCTGAGCCTGCTGCTGGAGAACCTGCTGGACCGCGACTACGCCACCGGCCGCACCAGCAACGGCCTCCGCCAGGTGGACAACCTTGGCCGGCCGCGCACGGCCGAGCTGCGCTACACCTTCAGCTTCTGATGAAGGCCATCCTGTTGGTCGGCCCGCTGGCCGGCGCCCAGGGCGAGCGCCTGCTCCGCGAGGTGTCGACGCGTCTGGCCGATGTCGAGTGCGTCGACACCGGCGACGGTTTCGAAGGGCTGTGGACGCGCCTGCGCGCGGGGTTTGCCGAGCGTCAAGACGTGCTGCTGGTGGACCTCGAACCGAGCGCTGATGGCGCCTACCTCGACTGGCTGTGCGCCGAAGTGGCGGCGCTGCAGGCGCATTATCCGCAGGCGCCGGTGGCGAACGTCACCGCCTCGGCGCTGGGCCGGCGCGGGCTGGAAGCGGCGGCGGTGCTGGCGGCGATCGAGGACCCGGCGCAGCGGCTGGAGTGCCGGGACGTCGGCGCCGTGCCCGCGCAGCCGGACTGGCGGGCGCCGCCGCCGCACCGCCGTCACCTGTTCCTCTGCACCGGGCCGCGCTGCGTGCGCCGCGGTGCGCTGCCACTGTGGAAGACCCTGCGCCGCGAGCTGGTCCGCCTCGATCTGCACGAGAATGCCGAGGGCGCCTTGCTGACCCGCACCGGCTGCCAGTTCCCGTGTAACCGCGGGCCGCTGCTGACGGTGTATCCCGAGCGGGTCTGGTATGGCCTGCGCAGCGACGAGCAGGTGTGCCGGGTGGTGGCCGAGCACCTGCGCGATGGCGTGCCCGTGGCGGAGCTGCGGGTGGACGAGCCATGAGGCGCCTGCTCTTGGTAGGAGCAAGCTCGCTCGCGAACCGCTTGACGCACAGTGGCTCGAAGGTAGGAGCGCGCCATGCGCGCGATCGCGGGCGTGGCCCGCTCCTACAGGGGGCGCTGCTGTTCGCAATCTTGCTTGCCACGACGACGGCCGCCGCACAGGACTACCGCAACTGCGCCCAGACCTGGCAGCTCGATCACCCGCCGCAGCGCATCCTCGCCCTCAACCAGCACGCCGCCGATTTGCTGCTGGAGCTGGGCGCCGGAAAGCGACTGATCGGCGTGGCCTACATCGATGACGACCTGGACGTCAGCGACGGCCATTATCGCGGCGTACCGCTGCTGGCGCGGCTGTATCCCTCGGCCGAAGCGGTGTACGCGCAGCGCCCGGACCTGGTGGTGGCCGGCTTCGCCTCGGCGTTCCGGCTGGGCAACCTGTCCCGCGGGGAACTGGCCGGCCACGGCGTCGCCAGCTACCTGCTGGAGGCCGGATGCGGCGTGTGGCAGGACGATCTGTTCGCGGGCGTCGAGACGGACCTGAGCACCTTGGGCAAGCTGCTCGACGAGCCACAACGGGCGCAGGAACTGATCCGCCGGCAACGCGCCGAACGGGCCGACGCCCGGCGCCTTTCCACCCGCCGGCAGCCGCTGGACGTCTTCTACCTCGACAGCGCCAGCAACGGGCTGGCCAGCCAGGGGCGGCGTGGCGTCGTCACCCAGCTGCTGCAGGCCGCCGGCGCCCGCAACCTGTTCGAGGACGTCGACCTGGGCAGCTTCACCGCCAATACCGAACAACTGCTGGCGCGCGACCCGGACGTCATCCTGCTGGCCGACGCGAGCTGGTCCACGGCCGCGCAGAAGATCCGCACGCTGCGTGCCGACCCGCTGCTCTCGCGCCTGCGCGCGGTGCGCGAGGGTCGCTTCGTGGCCTTGCCCTTCACCCACCTGTTCCCCGGCGTGCACAGCGGCCAGGCCGCCCGCGAATTGGCGCAGGCGTTGAACGGTTTCTGAGGGCGGCGCGGCTCGTCTGTTCGCCGCTCACTGTTCCTACCCAAGCACCGGTGCGCGTGTTAGAAAGCGCCCATCGATCAGGTGGAGGCTGTCATGGGCAAGGTGCGCGTTGGGGTGATTTTCGGTGGGCGTTCGGCGGAGCACGAGGTGTCCCTGCAATCGGCGAAGAACATCGTCGACGCGCTGGACCGCGAGCGTTTCGAACCGGTGCTGATCGGCATCGACAAGGAAGGCCGCTGGCACCTCAACGATGCCTCCGACTACCTGCTCAACCAGGAGAACCCGGCGCTGATCGCCCTCAACCGCTCCAACCGCGAGCTGGCCGTGGTGCCGGGCAAGGCCGAGCAGCAGCTGGTGGAAACCGGCAGCCGCCAGTTGCTCGACCATGTCGATGTGATCTTCCCCATCGTTCACGGCACCCAGGGCGAGGACGGCTGCCTGCAGGGCCTGTTGCGCATGGCCGACATCCCCTTCGTCGGCTCCGACGTGCTGGGCTCGGCCATCTGCATGGACAAGGACGTGAGCAAGCGCCTGCTGCGCGACGCCGGCCTCGCCATCACGCCCTTCCTCACCCTGACCCGCGCCAACGCCGCGCGCACGCCCTTCGCCGAGGCACAGCGCAAGCTCGGCCTGCCGCTGTTCATCAAGCCGGCGAACATGGGCTCCTCGGTGGGTGTGAGCAAGGTCGAGGACGAGGCGCAGTACGACGAAGCGGTTCGCCTGGCGCTGGCCTTCGACGACAAGGTGCTGGTGGAGGCCGCCGTGAAGGGCCGCGAGATCGAGTGCGCGGTACTGGGCAACGAGCAGCCGATCGCCAGCGGCTGCGGCGAGATCGTCGTGGGCAGCGGCTTCTACTCCTACGACAGCAAGTACATCGACGAGGACGCGGCCAAGGTCGTGGTACCCGCCGATATCCCCGTCGAGGCCAGTGAGCGCATCCGCCAGCTCGCCGTGGAGGCCTTCCTCGCCCTGGAGTGTTCGGGGCTGGCGCGGGTCGACGTGTTCCTCACCGACAGCGGCGAGGTGCTGATCAACGAATTGAACTCGCTGCCCGGCTTCACCCGCATCAGCATGTATCCCAAGCTGTGGCAGGCCGCCGGGATGACCTACAGCGAACTGGTCAGCCGCCTGGTCGACCTCGCTCTCGAGCGCCACGCCGCGCGCCGGAACCTGCAGACCAACCGCTGATCGCAAACCCGGCTCCTGCTTCTGCGCTACCCTGAGGGGCCGTTGCCCGGTTTCGGGCGGCTGGCCCCGTGTCCCCCTACACGCGCAACAAGGAGCACGCGATGAACACTGTGGTATTTGCCGACGGCACCGCCGTTCCCGCCATCGGCCAGGGCACCTGGCACATGGGCGAGGATCGCGCCCAGCGCAAGCGCGAGGTCGCTGCCCTGCGCGACGGCATCGAGCGCGGCCTGACGCTGATCGACACCGCCGAGATGTACGCCGAGGGTGGTGCGGAAGAGGTGGTCGGCGAGGCGCTGGCGGGCCTGCGCGACCAGGTCTTCCTGGTCAGCAAGGTGTACCCGCACAACGCCAGCCGGCGCGGCATCCCCGAGGCCTGCGAGCGCAGCCTGCGGCGCCTGGGCACCGACTGCCTGGACCTCTACCTGCTGCACTGGCGCGGCCAGTATCCGCTGGAGGAAACCGTCGAGGCCTTCGAACGCCTGCGTGAGGCGGGCAAGATCAGGCGCTGGGGCGTGTCCAACTTCGACCTCGACGACCTGCACGAACTCGGCGAGCCGGCCTGCGCCGCCAACCAGGTGCTCTACAGCCTGGAGGAACGCGGTATCGAATGGGACCTGCTGCCCTGGTGCCAGGAGCAGCGCATGCCGCTGATGGCCTACTGCCCGGTGGGCCAGGGCGGCAAGCTGCTGCGCCACCCGGTGCTGGCGGAGATCGCCGGCCGCCACGACGCCACCCCGGCGCGCGTGGCCCTGGCCTGGCTGATCCACCAGCCGGGCGTGATCGCCATTCCCAAGGCCGTGGAGCCGCTGCACATCCGCGATAACGCCGCCGCGCTGCACGTGCGCCTGACGCCGGAGGATATTGCAGCTCTCGACGCGGCCTTCCCGCCGCCCACGCGCAAGCGGCCGCTGGCGATGGTCTGACAGCGTGCCCCGGTCGTCGCTCGCCGGGGCGTGGCCGGGGCAGGGTGCTAGCCTTGCCCCATGGTCACCGGCCGGGAGGGCTGCAGCGATGAGCAACTACACGGCGGAGAGCGCCGCCATCAACCGCGTGCTGACGGACTACGTCGAGGGCATGACCTTTGGCGACGAGGCGCGGCTGCGCCTGGCCTTCCACCCGTCCTGCAAGATCATCGGCCACTACCATGGCGCGCTGGAGTGGGCCTCGCTGGACGAGTTCATCGGCGCGATCAAGGCTGAGTCGCCGCCCTCCGAGGGGGCGCCGCCGCCGTGGGAACTGAAGTCGCTGGACATCACCGGCGACAGCGCCGTGGCCAAGGTCACCGACGAATTCCTCGGCATGCACTTCACCGACTACCTGGCCCTGCTGCGCATCGGCAACGGCTGGCAGATCGTCAACAAGCTCTACTACCTGCACGAATGACGCGGAAACGCATCACCCTGCGCAGTACGCCGGAAACCCTGCTGATCACCCTCTACGCCAAGGCGAAGGAGAGCGAACTGCCGGATAGCCTGCTGCGTGATCGTTACTCCCGGCAGGCCGTGGAACAGATCGACTATGACTTCGCCCGCCTGCGCATCGGGCATGCCGGGCAGGTGGGCATCGCCCTGCGCGCCAAGCTGTTCGACGACCGGGGGCGCGACGTCCTGCGCCGCCTGGGCCGGCTGCTGCGCTATCGCTTCAGGCCAGCGGCCTGGGCGAATGGCCGGGCGGTGTTGCGCCTGCTTTACTGATGCGTCTACGACGACCGTGCACGGGAGCCGGCGATGAAGCTCGAGCCGTTGATGGAAATGAACGTGAAGGCCAGCGTGCCGCTGGAGATCGGCCGCGTGCCGCACGGCCAGCGCCTGATTTCCGCGGCCGGCGGCGGCACCTTCAAGGGGCAGCGGCTGAGCGGCGAGGTACTGCCCGGCGGCGGCGACTGGATCCTGGTGGACAGCGACGGCGGCTGGCACCTGGACGTACGCCTGGTGCTGCGCACCGACGACGGTGCGCGCATCCTCATGCAGCACAACGGCCTGCTGGTGGCCAATCCGAAGACCATCCACGCGGTGTCGCGGGGCGACAGCACGGACTACGGCGATACCTACTTCATGATCCAGCCGCGCTTCGAGGTCGGCGACGACCGCTACCGCTGGCTCAACCACCAACTGGCCGTGGGCGAGGGGCGGCTGGGGCCGGGGTGGGTGGAGTACCGCATCTTCTCGCTGAACAATTGACGCGGGCTTTCCCGCCTTCATCCGCTGTGCCGCCTGCTCGAGGGCTGCTTCGATCGCGTAGGCCGCTACCGCGACCTGCTGTTCGCGAGCAAGCTCGCTCCTACAGAGAGCGCACCGCTGCTAAACCTGTAGGAGCGAGCTTGCTCGCGAAACCACGTGGCACCTCGCTATCCTGTAGGAGCGGGCCATGCCCGCGATCACGCGTGTGGCAATCATTAGCCTTCGGGAGGCGGCTGCGCTCGCATCGCCCTTCGCCGTTGACCGCTGTTCGCGAGCAAGGACTAGGCGTCCCCCTCGGTCCTACAAAGAGCGCACCGCTGTCGAAACTGCAGGAGCTAGCTTGCTCGCGAACCCGCGTGATGCTCGCAGGAGCAACAGTCACGTTCGTGCCTGGGGGCTCCCTCTCCCTAACCCTCTCCCTGAAGGGAGAGGGGACCGTATGGAGCAGGTTGAAACCAAGGCGTCAGCCGCCACGGACAGCCCCTCTCCCTTCGGAGCAGGACGCGCTACCACGATGAGACGCCCCATCGCGGCGCCCGAGCGGCTGGACTAGAAACTCCGGCTCACACTGGCAACCACCGTGGCCGTGCACACGTCGCCGAAGCCGAACTGCGTGCGGCATTCGTTCTGCGAGAGGTCGGTGTCGAGGTAGCTCACCGCCCAGGTGAAGCCCAGCAGCTCGTGGCTCAGCTTGGCTTCCCACTCATGGTAGGTATCGCGGGTGCTGCCGTCCCCGGCGAGGTAGAGCGGGTCCTTGGCGTCGTTGCGGCCGTAGCGTACGCGCAGCTTGAACTCCGCCGGCAGCTCGGCGTTGTAGGCCAGGTAGGTGTAGAGGTTGGCCTGGTCTTCGCCGAAGTAGGTGGGGTAGTCCTTGCCATAGTAGGCCGCCACCTCGAAGCCGTAGGCGTGGAGGATGGCGTAGGTGTCGCTCTGGTTGAACTGGCTTTCCCTGGGATAGGCGTACTTGATGTAGCCCAGGTCCAGGGCGACATCGTCGTTGGCCTGCCAGTACCAGCCGCCGTAGTAATCCACTTCCTGGCGCGTCTTCAAACCCCCGCCGAAATCGACATTGGAGCTCCATACGCCCAGGTACGCGCCGGAGGCATGCTGCAGCGTGAGGCCGAGCTGGGCGGCCGGGTCGTTCTGCGTCTGCGAGATGCCGCGGGTGCGGTAGTCGCTGACCAGGGCGGTGTCGATCTGCAGGGCGAAGCCCTGGCCCAGTTCGACGGCCAGGACGGAGGTGAGCGGAGCGCACGCGAGCAGCGCGCCGACAAGCCATTGCGGGCGATTCATACGGGGTTCCCTTTGTTGTGATTGTCTGTGGGCAGCGGAAAAATCCCGCGCAGCGCCGGCCCTTCGGCATGGCCGAGGAGCGTCACGAAAGGGCTGGGCTGGCGGGCAAGGCGCCGGGGGTGTTCATGCCCCGGCGCAGGAGCCCGGCTCAGAGAGCCGGTTGGTCGTCGGCGCGGTAGACTTCGCGGCCTTCGAACAGGGTGTGGAGCACGCGGGCTTCGTCCAGTTGCTGGTCCGGCACGCTGAACACGTCGCGGTCGAGCACGACCATGTCGGCCTGCTTGCCCGGCGCCAGGGTGCCGATCTTGTCGGCCAGGCCGATGGTCTGCGCGGCGTTGCGGGTGTAGGCGTAGAACATGGTCTGGCGGTCCACGCGCTCGGCGGCGTTGAGCACGCCTTCCGCGCCCTGGCGGGTCACGGCCTGGTAGATGGCCTTGAGCGGGTCGGGCGTGGACACCGGCCAGTCGCTGGCGCCGGCGATGGTGGCGCCGTTGTCCAGCAGCGACTTGGCCGGGTACATGTAGCGGTAGGCGTCGTCGGCGATGTAGGGCTTCACCATCTCCACGGTGTAGGGCTCGGCGGTGGCCCAGTCGAGCTGCATCGAGGCGATCACGTTCAGTTGCTTGAAGCGCGGGAAGTCCTTGGGGTTGACCAGTTGCAAGTGGGTGATCGAGTGGGTCACGCCACTCTGCCGGTCCTTGCGCGCCTGGGCCACGCCGTTGAGCGACTCGCGCACCGCACGGTCGCCGATGGCATGCACGTGCACCAGCCAGCCGCGGGCGTCGGCGGCGCTGACCAGTTCGCCGAAGTGCTTCGGATCGATCAGCAGTTCGCCCGGCTTGTGGCTGTTCTTGTAGTTCTCCAGCAGCGCGGCGGACTGCGCCGGGAATTCGATCACGCCATCGGCGAACACCTTGATGCCCGGCAGCGTGAGGTTGGGGATGCCCTGGAACTGCTGGCGGACCATCTCGATGACCTCGAGATCGGCCGGGGTGCTCCTGGGGTTGACCACTTGCAGCGCGGCGACATGGGCGGTGAGCTCCCCGTCGCGGGCCAGGTCGCGGTACACCGGCAGCACGCCGACGGTCTTCTCGGTGGGCTTGATGTTGAACACGGCCTCGCCCGGTGCGCCGTTGGCGGCCGGGTCCATCCAGGCGGTGATGCCCAGGCTGTTGTTGTACTTCACCGCGGCGCGGCCGGCGCGGTCCATGGTCTCGGTGCTGGCGGCGGGCATGGTCGCGGCGACCAGGTCGAAGCCCGAGTCCACCAGGAAGCCGGTGGGGTTGAAGGCCTTGTCGTGGGCGACGTTGCCCTGTTCCAGGGCGCTGAGCCCCTGCACGCGCTTGGCGTCCAGCTTGGCGCGCGCCAGCATGGCGGCGTTGGCCCAGGCGGTGTGGTGGTCGCTGCCGATCAGGATCACCGGCACCTTCTCCCACTCGCCGTGGTTCAGGCGCTCGGCCAGGCCGTCGGCCTTGGACCAGTAGCTGGAGTTCATGCCGTTCATCACCACGATGTCGCCCTTCTTCGCCTTGCCGCTGTCGCGGTCCTGCTTGAGGCGGGCGACGAAGGCGTCGAGGTCCATCTCTTCGTCTTCCAGGCTGGCGGCGATCAGCTCCAGGCCGCCGAAGATGGAGTGCGAGTGGCTGTCGATGAAGCCGGGCATCAGCACCTTGCCGCCCAGATCGACTTGCTTGCTGGCGGTGCCGGCGAGCTTGCGGATGTCCTCGTTGGAACCCACCTGCAGCACCTTGCCGCCGGCGACGGCGATGGCCTGCTGCAGCGGTTGGCCGGGTTCGGCGGTGAAGACCTTGGCGTTGTACAGGATCAGGTCGGCGTTCTGTGCCTGTGCTTCAAAAGTACCCAGTGCGATGGCGAGCGCCAACGCGCCTTTGAGCATGCCGTGCATGACTTCCCTCTGCTTTTCGGTGGATTATTGTTGGTCTGCAGCGCAGGCTAATGGCGGGGCGGGTATCGCGGAAGTCGCCGGCAGGCATAACACTTGTGAAGGATTGGCACGAATGACGTTGGATAGATTCAGCAGCCTGGCCATGTTCGTCGCCAGTGCCGAGACTGGCAGTTTCAGCCGTGCCGCCGAACAGCTGGGCAAGACCCCCTCGGCGGTGACCAAGGCGGTGGGCCAGCTGGAGAGCGAAGTCGGCGCGCGGCTGTTCGAGCGCACCACGCGCAGCATGTCGCTCACCGAAGCCGGCCAGCTCTATCTCGATGGCGCCCGCGAGGTGCTGGCGCGGATGCGCGAGACCACCGAGGAAATCGCCCAGCTACAGCACAGCCTGCGCGGCGTGCTGCGCATCACCGGGCCGCTGATCGTCGGCCCGGTGTTCCTCGACCAGGCCTGTGCCGACTTCCTCGACCTGCACCCGGACGTGCGCCTGCAGGTGGACCTTTCCGACAGCTACGTCGACCTGCTCGATGGCCGCTACGACCTGGCCCTGCGCATGGGCAACAGCGACCTGCCGGGGCTGATCGCCCAGCCGCTGGCCGAGAGCCGCCTGATCATGTGCGCGAGCCCGGCCTACCTGGCGCGGCGCGGCACCCCGCGGCACCCCAGCGAGATCATCGACCATGATTGCCTGGTGTACCGGCATCCGGCACTGGACGACCGCTGGTGGTTCGACGTGGAGGGTGAGCGCTTCTCGACCCCGCGCAACGGCCGCCTGAACAGCGACAACCAGGCGGTACTGCTCACCGCCTGCCTGGCCGGGCATGGTCTGTTGCCGTGCCCGCACTGGAGCGTGCTGGAACACCTGCGCAGCGGGCGGCTGGTGACGGTGCTGGATGAGTTCTTCTTCGAGCCGGACACCTTCGGCGCGCAGATCCTCGCGGTGTACCCGAGCAACCGCCGGGCGACGCGCAAGATCCACGCGTTCATCGAGCACCTGCGCGACTCGTTGCGGCGCGACGGCATCCTCTAGCGGTCTAGAGCAACGCCCCGGCCCAGGCCGACACCAGCAGCAGGGCCGCCATCAACTGGTTGAGCCGTCGCATCTGCGTGGGCGACAGCAGGCGCTGGCTGCCGATGCCCAGCCCGGCCCAGACGGCGGTGCAGGGAATCGACACGAGAAAGAACAGCAGCGACAGCAGTTGCACGCGGTCCAGCCGATCGACGCCATGGCCGGCGTACACGCTGATCACCGCCAGCGCCATCATCCAGGTCTTGGGGTTGACCAGTTGCAGCGCGGCGGCGCCCAGCGCGCCCAGGCGGGCGGCGTCGCGGTCGCGGGCGAGGTCCGCCGGCGGGCTGCGGAAGATCTGCCAGGCCAGCCAGCTCAGCCACAGCACGCCGACCGCGCTCATTGCCTGCTGCACGCGCGGCAGGCTGGCGAGCACTTCGCCCAGTCCGCTGCCCACCGCCAGCACCAGCGCGGCGGCGGCCGCGCAGCCGCCGAACATGATCGGCAGCGCCGCACCCCAGCCGAAGCGCGCGCTGTTGCTGAAGATCAGCAGGTTGGTCGGCCCCGGTGTGATCGAGGCGACGAAGGCGAAGAGGACGAAGGGCAGCCATTGGCCGAGCTGCGAGAGGTGCATGAGGGGAACTCCGCTGAATCCGTGGGGAGTCCATCGTCGCCAGCGTGGCGGGTTCAGTCTGGAAGCTTTGAGCAGCGCTTGCGGTAGTAGGCGGGCGTGATGCCATAGGCACGGCGGAACCAGCGGCCGAGGTGGCTCTGGTCGGCGAAGCCGAGGTCGGCGGCGATGTCGGCCGGCGCCAGGCCGCGTCCGAGCAATTGCCGCGCGCGGGCCAGGCGCAGCTGGATCAGGTAGGCGTGGGGCGGCAGGCCGAAGGCCTGCTTGAACGCGCGGGTCAGGCGGAAGCGATCGCAGCCGCTGGCGCGGGCCACGTCGTCCAGGCCGATGTCGGCGGTGAGGTTGGCGTGCAGGTAGTCCCGTGCGCGTTGCGCCACCAGCGGCAGGTGGGCCTGGGTGCTGCCGCGCCGGCGCCAGTGCAGGTGGCGGGTCATACCGTCGAGCAGGTCGTCGATGGCGCTTTGCCGGACGATCTTCAGCTCAGGCCCGTGTACGGCCTGGAAGGCGTGGTCGATGCGCCTCGCCAGTTGCGGGTCGTCGATCAGCAGTTCGGGCACCGCCAGTTGGCAGTTGCCGGGCGCCTCTTCGAACAGGGTGGCGATCTCGCGCTCCAGCCACGGCGCGTCGAGGTACAGGGTGCGGTAGGTGAAGCCGCCCTCGGTGGGGGCGTCGCCGTCGTGGATGTCGCCGGGCTCGAGGAAGAACACCTTGCCGGGGGTGCTGATATGGCGCTGGTTGCGGCTGCGGAACTGCTGCACACCGGACTCGGTGTAGCCGATCAGGTAGGTGTCGTGCCAGTGCGGATCGTAGGCGTGGCCCTTGAAATGCGCACGCAGGCTCTGGATGCCGGTGTCGGCATCCTGCAGCAGGTCGATCCAGTTGTCTTTGTGCATGGGCTGCCTCCGCACGCTTGCCCGGTCGGCCAGCATAGCGCGCGCAAGGCGGCTGTCTGGAAGATTCGTGCAGCCGGTGGTCGTGAATCCTGCCCGCCGACGGTAGGATGCCCCACGGGAAGGACACGAACTCCAGGAGGGAGTCATCCATGGGGCAGGAATACAACCTGGCATTGATCGTCGCCGCGGCGCTCAGCGCCCTTGCCGGGGCGTTGCACGTTGGCGTGGTGCTGGTCGGGCCGCGCTGGTACCGGCTGTTCGGCGCCGGCGAAAAGCTCGCCCGTGCCGCGGAAGCGGGGAAGGCCTATCCGGCGCTCATCACCTTCGCCATTGCCTTCGTGCTGTTCGCCTGGGCGGCCTATGCGCTGTCCGCGGCCGGCGTGCTGGAGCCGCTGCCGCTGCTGCGCCCGGCGCTGGTGGCGATCTCGCTGGTCTACCTGCTGCGCGGCGTGGCCGGGCCATCGATGCTCAAGGGCACGGGGCGCAGCCAGCGTTTCATCTACGTCAGCTCGGCGATCTGCCTGGGCTTTGCGCTGGTGCATCTGCTGGGGTTGGCGCAGGTGTGGAGCCGCTTGGGATAACCACCGCGGATGAAACGGAGCGCCCCGGGCGGGCGCTCCGTGGGGCACCGAATCAGCCGGCGGCGGCTTCGAAGCTGTCGCTGCGCGCCATGCGCCAGATACGCTCGTAGAACTCGCCTTCGATGTTGCCCGAGAGCAGTTCGCCGGGCTTGAGGAAGTAGTGCAGGTGCGAGAACAGACGGATTTCGGTGGCCGAGACGCGGCGCACCAGGTGCTTGGCTTCCAGCTGCGACGGGTGCTGGATGCCAGCGGCGGCGATCATCTCGGCCAGGCCCTTGAGTGTGTTGCGGTGGAAGTGATACACGCGCTCGGCCTTGTCCGGCACGACCAGGGCGCGCTGGCGCAGCGGGTCCTGGGTGGCGACGCCGGTGGGGCACTTGTTGGTGTGGCAGGACTGCGACTGGATGCAGCCGATGGCGAACATGAAGCCGCGCGCCGAGTTGGCCCAGTCGGCGCCCATGGCCAGCACGCTGGCGATGTCGAAGGCGCTGACGATCTTGCCGCTGGCGCCGATGCGGATCTTGTCGCGCAGGCCCAGGCCGACCAGGGTGTTGTGCACGAAGAGCAGGCCCTCGCGCATCGGCAGGCCCATATGGTCGGTGAATTCCAGGGGCGCGGCGCCGGTGCCGCCTTCCTTGCCGTCGACGACGATGAAGTCGGGGAGGATGCCGGTCTCGTGCATGGCCTTGGCGATGCCCATGAATTCCCACGGGTGGCCGATGCACAGCTTGAAGCCCACCGGCTTGCCGCCGGAAAGTTCACGCAACTGGACGATGAAGTCGAGCAGCCCCTTGGGCGTGCTGAAGGCGCTGTGCGAGGAGGGCGAGATGCAATCCTTGCCCATGGGCACACCGCGGGTGGCGGCGATTTCCTCGGTGACCTTGTGCTTGGGCAGGATGCCGCCGTGGCCCGGCTTGGCGCCCTGGCTGAGCTTGATCTCGATCATCTTCACCTGCGGGTCGACCGCCTGCTTGGCGAAGCGCTCGGGGCTGAAGGTGCCGTCGTCGTTGCGGCAGCCGAAATAGCCGCTGCCCAGTTCCCAGGTCAGGTCACCGCCGTATTCGCGGTGGTAGGGGCTGATGCTGCCCTCGCCGGTGTCATGGATGAAGCCGCCCAGCTTGGCGCCCTTGTTCAGCGCGCGGATGGCGTTGGCGCTGAGCGAGCCGAAGCTCATCGCCGAGATGTTGAACACCGAGATGGAGTAGGGCTGCCGGCACTCCGGGCCGCCGACGCTGACGCGGAAGGTGCACGGGTCGGCCACCGGCGCCGGGCGGATGGAGTGGGCGATGAATTCGAAGCCCGACTGGTAGACGTCGATCAGGGTGCCGAACGGCTTGTCGGCGGTCTCGTTCTTCGCCCGCGAGTACACCAGCGCACGCTGGGCGCGGGAGAAGGGCAGGGCTTCCTGGTCGCCTTCGAGCAGGTACTGGCGGATTTCCGGGCGGATGGCCTCCACCAGGTAGCGGATGTTGCCCAGGACCGGGTAGTTGCGGCGCACCGCGTGGCGTTCCTGCAACAGGTCGAAGACCCCGAGCAGGCTCAGGGCGAGGGTGGTGAGGGTGAAGGGCCACACCCAGTCGTACCCCAGGAAGGGCAGGCTGAGCACGGTGAACAGGACGCATGCGGCGAAGAAGGCATAGCGGCTGAGCAGCGACAGGTTCATGGAATCTCCAGTCGTCGGGCTTGGTCACGGTAAGGTTGGCCGAAAGGGCCGCCACAGAGCATGGCAGGCATCGCGCAAACGTGCCTGGGCAAGGGTCAATGGAGCGGGTATTCGGAAGATCTTCTGGTTCTGGCGGGCATCGACGGTAGCCCGAAGTAGCGAAAAAAGAAAGCTAGCTAACGATTTTCGCGGGGGCTGAGAAAGGCTGTTTCGGACGGTGCAAGAAAGGCTGCCTTCGTCGCTGGGCTGTTCGCGAGCAAGCTCGCTCCTACAGGGGGCGCAGGGTGAATAAGCCGGAACGGGTTATCCGCGTCCACGGGGGAGCAAATTGTAGGAGCGGGCCATGCCCGCGATCGCGCGCATGGCGCGCTCCTACAGGTTGGGCCTTGGCGCTCACGTCACAGGACCGAGGGGGAAGCCTGGTCCTTGCTCGCGAACCCGCGTTCAACCGGGCTAGCAGGCAATCACATTCACCGCCAGCCCGCCCTTGGCCGTCTCCTTGTACTTGTCCATCATGTCGCGCCCGGTGTCGCGCAGGGTGTCGATGGCCTTGTCGAGGCTGACCAGGTGCTGGCCGTCGCCGCGCAGGGCGAGTTGGGCGGCGTTGATCGCCTTGAGCGAGGCCATGGCGTTGCGCTCGATGCACGGCACCTGCACCAGCCCGGCCACCGGGTCGCAGGTCAGGCCGAGGTTGTGCTCCAGGCCGATCTCCGCGGCGTTCTCCACCTGCTCCAGGCTGCCGCCGAGGACTTCCGCCAGCCCGCCGGCGGCCATGGCGCAGGCCGAGCCCACCTCACCCTGGCAACCGACTTCGGCGCCGGAGATGGAGGCGTTGAGCTTGCACAGGATGCCGATGGCGGCGGCGGTCAGCAGATAGCGTTCGATGCCGTCGATGGAGGCGTTGCCGTCATAGCGCGCGTAGTAGTGCAGCACCGCCGGGACGATGCCCGCCGCGCCGTTGGTGGGCGCGGTCACCACGCGGCCGCCGGCGGCGTTCTCCTCGTTCACTGCCAAGGCCCAGAGGTCCACCCAGTCCAGGGCGCCCAGGGTGGTGGCGATCAGGTTGCCGCTGTCGGCTTCGTTCAGCCGGCGGTAGAGCATGGGCGCGCGGCGCCGCACCTTGAGGCCGCCGGGCAGCGTGCCTTCGGTTTCCAGCCCGCGCTTCACGCAGGCCTGCATTTCATCCCAGATATGCGCAAGGCCCGCGTGAATCTCCTCGTCGCTGCGCAGCGCGCGTTCGTTGGCCCACATCAGGTCGCTGATGCGCCGGAAACCGTGGGCGTGGCACAGGCGCAGCAGTTCCTCGGCGCTGTGGAAGGGGTAGGGCATGGGGTTGCCCTGCAAGGCGCGGTCGGTATTGAAGTCCGCCGCGTCCACCACGAAGCCGCCACCGACCGAATAGCAGACGCGCTCGGCCAGCAGTGCGCCGTGATCGTCCAGCGCGCGCAGGTGCAGGCCGTTGGGATGGGCGGGCAGGCTGTCGTCGTGGAAGATCAACTGGCGCGCCGGGTCGAAATCGATGTCCTGCACGCCGCCCAGGCGCAGGCGATGGCGCAGGAAGATGTCGTCCACCTGCGGGGCGAGGGCGGCCGGGTCGGCTTCGGCCGGGTCGATGCCGAGCAGACCGATCAGGCAGGCGCGGTCGGTGGCGTGGCCCTTGCCGGTGGCGCTGAGGGAGCCGTAGAGATGCACCTCCACGGCAGTGGTGCGTGGCAGCAGGTCGACGTCGCGCAGACCGTCGACGAACTCGCGGGTGGCACGCATCGGCCCCACCGTGTGGGAGCTGGACGGCCCGACGCCAGGCTTGAACATGTCGAAGACGCTGAGACTCATGGGAAATTCCTCCTGCCCCAAGCATGGACCCGCCAGGCCGCGAATGCTCACCGGCCGCTCGGCGGCTGCGGGCTTTTCGTAGGAGCGAGGGGGGCGCCTAGTTCTTGCTCGCGAATCGTTTTTCAGCGGAGCCGGCCTTGGTAGTCTGTTCGCGAGCAAGCTCGCTCCTACAGGGGAGGTCGGCGTGAAGGGGGGGCTATCGCGGACGGAGTCCGCTCCTACGCCACGGGAGGCACCGCTCTTGTAGGAGCGGATTCATCCGCGATGGCTCGGCGCGGACACCGTGGCCGGCGGCGTCAGCCCTGCGCCTGCAGGAACAGCGAGAACAGCTCCGACTGCGACTTGATCCCGAGCTTGGCGTACATGTGCTTGCGATGGACCTTCACCGTCTCGGCGGAGATCGCCAGCTTGCGGGCGATCTCCTTGCCCGAGCAGCCGCTGAGCATCAGCCGGCCCACTTCCAGCTCGCGCGCGGTCAGCGGCGTTTCCACCTGCTGGGCGGTGGCCTCCAGGCGGTTCTGCCAGCGCGGCGGCGGGGGCGCTTCCTGCACGTCGCGTTCGAAGGCCATGCGTTGCCGCATCAACCCGGCGACCCACGGTTGCACCAGGGCGAGCAGGGCGATCTGCTCCGGGGTGAAGCGGCCCTTGCTGCCCAGCGAGCAGCAGAGGGTGCGCTCGCCATCGAGCTGCACATTGATCTGCACCTCGTCGGCGACCACGTTGAGGCGGAAGTAGCGCTGGTAGTAGTCGGTCTGCTCGAACATCTCCGGCGCCACGTCGTCCAGACGCAGCAGCCCGCTGCCGGGCGCTTCGCGACTGGCGATGTAGAAGGGGTCGAGCAGGTAGAGGCCCTTGAGGTAGTCCTGGAACAGCGGATCGGGGCCGCCGTCCTCGCCCGGGCATTCGGCGAATACCTGCGGTCGGCCGTCGCTGAAGAGCAGCACGACCCAGCTGTCGAACGGCACATACTGGCCCAGCAGGCGCACCAGCGAGGTCCAGAAGCTCGGCTTGTCCAGCGCCTCGATCAGTTGCCCGACACTCCGGTGCCAGGCGATATCCTGAAGGGAAAGGCTCATGACACTACCCCCGATGGGTTACCACGCGGGCGTAATTACCCGGTGATGGCACGCCCGGCATACTCGATGGATGCCTTGAGCCGGCGCGGTGCGCATTCTGACCCTTTTGCACGGCGCGGTCACTGGAATACAAGAATCCGAGGAAGCCCCATGAAAGTAGAACTCGTCCAACTCGCCGGCCGTGATGGCGACGTGGCCTGGAACCTGGCCCGCACCCTGGAGGCCATCCACGCCTGCGCCGACGACACCCAGCTGGTGGTGTTCCCCGAGACCCAACTGACCGGCTTCCCCACCGCGCAGAACATCGCCGCCATTGCCGAGCCGGTGGACGGCCCCAGCGTGCAGGCCGTGCAGCAGGCCGCGCGGGAGAAGAACATCGCCGTTGCCGTGGGCTTCGCCGAAGCCGCCGACGGCCGCTTCTACAACACCACGCTGCTGATCACCCCCGAGGGCATCGCCCTGAAGTACCGCAAGACGCACCTGTGGGCGTCGGACCGCGGCATCTTCACCCCCGGCGACCGCTACGCCACCTGTCTGTGGAACGGCATCCGCGTCGGCATCGTGATCTGCTTCGACATCGAGTTCCCCGAATCCGCCCGTGCCCTGGGCCAGCTCGGCGCCGAACTGATCATCGTCACCAACGGCAACATGGACCCCTACGGCCCGACCCACCGCACTGCGATCATGGGCCGCGCCATGGAAAACCAGGCCTACGCAGTGATGGTCAACCGCGTCGGCGCCGGCGACGACGGCCTGGTATTCGCCGGTGGCAGCGCCGTGGTCGACCCCTATGGCCAGCTGATCGTCGAAGCCGGCCGCGACGAATGCCGGCAGATCGTCGAGCTGGACCTCGAACGCCTGGCGCAATCGCGCCGCGACTACAGCTACCTGGCCGAGCGCCGCTTCGTGCTGCCGGGTGAGACGCGCGAGCACGAAGGTGGCCTGCGCGAGCTGATCATTCCCGCCTGAGTTCCCTCCGGCCCCGCTGCAACGGTGCCGGGGCGCAGGGCTGCGCCGACACAGCGTCATTCCAACGTCGACGGGCGCCCCGAGCGCCCGCGAGGCCTGCGGGTGAGCGCAGGCCAGCAACCTTGTACTGCCATAACAAACACAACGCGGAGTAAGCAGTAATGGCTCGACTCAAACGAACCCTGTCGCTGGGGTCAGTGGTGCTGTTCGGCATCGCCTACATGACCCCGATCATCGTCCTCGGCACCTTCGGCATCCTCGCCGACGTCACGCGCGGCGTCGTGCCCTCGGCCTACCTCGTCGCCTCCGTGGCCATGCTCTTCACCGCGCTCAGCTACGGGCGTATGGCTGCCGCCTTCCCGGTGGCCGGCTCGGCCTACACCTACGTGCGCAAGTCCATCAGCCCGAAACTGGGCTTCCTCGCCGGCTGGGCGGTGCTGCTGGACTACCTGTTCCTGCCCATGGCCATCTGGCTGATCGGCGCGGCCTACCTGCACTCCGCGTTCCCCGCTGTGCCCCAGGCCCTGTGGGTGCTGGCGTTCATCGGCGTGACCACGGCCATCAACGTGGTCGGCCTGCGCCTGGCGAAGAACATCAATGGCGTGCTGATGCTGGTGCAGTTCCTCGTGCTGATCGCCTTCGTCGGCCTGGCCATCCACTACGTGATGGGGGACGGCAGCCGTCCGCTGTGGACGCTGGAGCCCTTCCTCAAGGAAGGCACCCAGCTGCCGCTGATCATGGGCGGCGCGGCCATCGCCTGCTATTCCTTCCTGGGCTTCGACGCCGTCAGCACCCTGACGGAAGAAACCCACGAGCCGCGCAAGACCATTCCCCGCGCCATCCTGCTGATCACCCTCATCGGTGGCGGCATCTTCATCGCCGCCAGCTATTTCGTGCAGCTGGCGCACCCCTCGGTGGAATTCCAGAACGCCGACTCCGCCGCCTACGAAATTGCCCGCAATATCGGTGGTGACCTGTTCGTCAGCTTCTTCCTGATCGGCCTGATCGTCGGCCAGTTCACCTCCGGCCTGTCGGCCCAGGCCAGCGCCTCGCGCCTGCTGTTCGCCATGGGCCGCGACGGCGTGCTGCCGCGCCCGTTCTTCGGGCGCATCAGCAAGCGCTTCGAAACCCCCGTGAACAGCATCGTGCTGTGCGGCGTGGTCGCGCTGCTGGCGCTGCACATGGATGTCACCACCTCCACCTCGTTCATCAACTTCGGCGCCTTCCTGGCCTTCAGCCTGGTGAACCTCTCGGTGATCTTCCATTACTACCTGAAGGCGGAGCGTCGCGGCCTGCGCGAGGGGGTGCTGTTCCTGCTGTTCCCGCTGATCGGCCTGCTCGCCGACCTGTGGCTGATGGTCAGCCTCGACCACCTGGCCATCTGGCTTGGCGCCACCTGGCTGGTGCTCGGCGTGATCTACCTTGCGGTGATCACCGGCGGCTTCCGCGAGCAACCGCCAGAGATGCATTTCGAGGAGGCGTGAGCCCCGCGCGGGGCTATGCTGGGGACTCCGAGCCGTGATGCCCGAGGAGATCCCGCCATGCCCCGCCTCACCCTCTACCATTCGCCCCAGACACGTTCCAGCGGCACGCTGGTGCTGCTCGAAGAACTGGGCGCCGAATACGACCTCGAACTGATCAACATGAAGGCCGGCGAGCAACGCATGCCGGCCTACCTGGCCATCAACCCGCTGGGCAAGGTCCCGGCGATCCGCATCGGCGAGTCGCTGGTCACCGAGCAGGGCGCCATCTTCATCTACCTCGCCGACCTGTTCCCCCGAGCGAATCTCGCCCCGGCCCTCGACGACCCGCTGCGCGGCCCCTACCTGCGCTGGCTGGTGTTCTATGGTTCGAGCTTCGAGCCGGCCATCGTCGACCGCGCCCTGAAACGCGACGCCGCCCCGCAGGCCATGAGCCCCTACGGCGATTACGACAGCGTGATGCGCGCCCTCGCTGAACAACTGGAAACCGGCCCCTACCTGCTGGGCAGCCGCATGACCGCCGCCGACGTGTTGTGGGGCGCGGCCCTGCGCTGGACCATCGGTTTCGGCGTGGTGCCCAAGCTGCCGGTGTTCGAGCGCTACGTGGAACTGGTGACGTCTCGCCCAGCCTTCCAGCGGGTCTGGGAGCGTGATGCGCACTGGGCGGCGGAACATGGGAAAGCGGCGGAGGGGAAGGCGCCGTGAAAGCGTGCTGGCGGAGGCTTATCGACCGGAACGATTTGAGGATTCGGTCACAGGTCGCATAGGAAAATTCCTTTTTCGATGTGGCCATATTTTCCGGTCGGACGAGGTGGTCAATCATCCCGCCAGCGCCGCGCACCCCATCGCTCGGCGCCGGCAACCATAACGACTACAAGCCGCTACTTGATTTATGTCCCCGAGGCCCTCCGCAAGGAGGGCCTTTTTTATGGGTGGCGACAGACTCAGCCCTTGGCAGCGCTGACGCCTTCCAGGGTGGCGAAGGAAGTGTCCTTGGCGGTCAGCAGGAAATCGCGCATGAACGGCGCGTCCAGCATGTCGGCGCGGATGGCGGCGAACAGTGTGCAGTACAGGCCCTTTTCCCCCAGGCGCTTGGCGGTCACGTAGCCCCGCGAGCTGTACTCGTGCAGCGCCCAGTTGGGCAGGCTGCAGACGCCGCGGCCGGACGCCACCAGCTGCATCATCATCACCGTCAGCTCCGAGGTGCGCACCTGCGCCGGTTCGACGTCGGCGGGTTCGAGGAAGCGGGTGAAGATATCCAGGCGATCGCGCTCGATGGGGTAGGTGATGAGGGTCAGGTTGGCCAGGTCTTCCGGGACGATGTAGGACTTGCCGGCCAGCGCGTGGTGGTTGTCCACCGCCAGCAGCGCCTCGTAGGTGAACAGCGGCACATAGGTGATGCCGGCGATGTCCACCGGATCGGAGGTCACCACCAGGTCCAGGTCGCCGCGCGCCAGGGCCGGCAGCGGAGCGAAGGAGAAGCCCGATGCGAGGTCCAGCTCCACCTCCGGCCAGGCGTCGCGGAACTGGTCGATGGTCGGCATCAGCCACTGGAAGCAGCTGTGGCACTCGATGGCCATGTGCAGGCGGCCGGCGGTGCCGCCGGCCAGGCGTGCCAGGTCGCGCTCCGCGCCGCGCAGTTGCGGCAGCACGGAATCGGCCAGTTGCAGCAGGCGCAGACCGGCGCTGGTGAAACGCACCGGTTTGGTCTTGCGGATGAACAGCGACAGACCCAGGCGCTCCTCCAGCTCCTTGAACTGGTGGGAGAGGGCGGACTGCGTGAGGTGCAGACGCTCGGCGGCCTCCACCAGGCTATCGGCTTCGCGCAGGGCATGCAGGGTTTTCAGGTGACGGAGTTCAAGCATGGCGCGGCCTCGCCTCACTATGAGGAAATCTTGATCAAACGGCGGAGCAATTGAGCTGGACTCATGATAAGCCCCCGGCGGGCGCTTCACCAGCCCGCCCTCAGCCACTCAGATAGAACATGCCCTTGGCCAGCAGAACGATCAGCACCACGTGGGCGAACACGCTGGAGTGGATGCGCCGGGAGCGTCGACCCGTCATGCGGCCGACGCGGAAGGAGTACAGGGCGAAGATGAAATGCCCCAGGACGCTCACCGCCAGCAGCAGCTTGAGGCTCAGCAGGGTGGCGAAGGTCGATGCCAGCGGGTCGGCGAGCAGCGGCGCATAGCGCAGGTGCAGCATGCCCAGCCCGCTGCCGAACAGCGCCAGGATCGCCCACGGCATCACCCGGCGCAGGCGCTGGCCCAGTGCGCCCTCGACCAGCCTCATCGTGCCCGGCGGCACCTGGTGGTGGATGCCCCGAAGGATCAGCACTTCGAAGAATACCGTGCCGACGAACAGGATCGCGGCGAACAGATGCAGCACCAGCAGGATGGGGTAGGCCATGGGAAACGTCCGAGTGGAGGTTTCGTATGTTCGCCAGTGGAAGGGGCGGCTTCCCTTGATCCGGATCATGGGAACGGCCGTCGCTGACCGCTCGGCGCCTTTCATCAAACTGTCACGGACCTGTGGCAGAGCGAGCGACGGAAATTCATCAGAATCGCGCTCAACTGGGGTTTTGCGTTCCGGATTTTCACTCATGCGTGCTTTTTTGCTGGCAGTCGCGCTCCTCTGCGGCTTGCCCTCCCTCACTATTGCCGCCGAGCGCTGCGACGCACGGGTGCCGACCGAGCTGGTCGACCTGGGCGACGTGCGCCTGGCCTACCAGAGCATCGGCCGCCTGCAGGACCCGACGCTGTTGCTGGTCATGGGCCTGGGCGGGCAATTGATCCACTGGCCGGACGAGGTCGTCGAGGCCCTGTGTCAGCAGGGCTTCCGGGTGATCCGTTACGACAACCGCGATGTCGGCCTGTCGTCCTGGCGCGTGCCCACACCCAGCGGCAACCTGACCTACGAAGTGATTCGCTATCGCCTCGGGCTGCCGGTCAGCGCGCCCTACAGCCTGACCGACATGGCCGGCGACGCGCTGCACCTGCTGGATGCCCTGCACGTCGAGCGCGCCCATGTGCTTGGCGCGAGCATGGGCGGGATGATCGCCCAGCACGTGGCCGACCTCGCGCCGGATCGCGTGATCAGCCTCACCCTGGTCATGACCAGCTCAGGGGCCGAGGGGCTGCCGGCGCCCAGCGAATCGCTGCTGCGCCTGCTGGCCCGGCGCGAAGCGGCCAGCCGCGAGCAGGCCATCGAGCAACAGGCCGATCTGCTCGCGGCGCTGGGCAGCCCGGAGGTGCGCGATGACCGCCAGCAATTGCTGCAGCAAGCGGCGCGCTCCTACGACCGCGCCTTCAACCCCGAAGGCGTGCAACGGCAGATGCTGGCGATCCTCGCAGAGCCCAGCCGGGTGGAACTGCTCAACCGCCTCAATGTGCCGACCCTGGTGGTCCATGGCACCGCCGATCCGCTGCTGCCCGTCATGCATGGCGTGCACGTGGCCGCGCACATTCGCGGTTCGGTGCTCAGGCTGATTCCCGGCATGGCCCACCGCTTCCAGGAAGACTTCAAGGAACCCCTGCTGGGCGCGGTGCTGCCCTACCTGCGCGAGCACCAGGGCGGCGGGCACGTGGCCCAGCTGTGAGTTTGCTGAGCTACCTGCAGGCTTGCCCGCGGTCCTGATCCTGCGGAATCCAGTCGTGCAGTTGCCTGGCTCAGCGAATATCGTTCAGGTCATCCCCGCGGGTTTCGCGCAGGCACAGCACGGCCAGCAGGCTGAGCGCGGCGGCGACCGAGACGTAGCCGCCCACCCAGCTCAAACCGCCCAGGCCCACCAGCTTCTGGGCAATGTAGGGGGCCACCGAGGCGCCGAGGATGCCGCCCAGGTTGTAGGCCGCCGAAGCGCCGGTGTAGCGCACATGGGTGGGGAAGAGTTCCGGCAGCAGGGCGCCCATGGGGGCGAAGGTCACGCCCATGAGGAAGAGTTCCAGCGACAGGAATACCGCCACTTCCACCGACGAGCCCTGGCTCAGCAGCGGCTGCATGGCGAAGCCCGAGGCGATCGCGGCGATGCAGCCGACGATCAGCACCGGCTTGCGCCCGAAGCGATCGCTCAGCCAGGCCGAGACCGGCGTCGCCGCGGCCATGAAGAGCACGGCGATGCACAGCAGGCCGAGGAAGTCCTCGCGGCTGTAGCCCAGGGTGCTGACGCCGTAGCTGAGCGAGAACACCGTGGAGATATAGAAGAGGGCGTAGCACACCACCATCGCCAGGGCGCCCAGCAGCGTCGGCCGCCAGTGCTTGGCGAACAGTTCGGCGATGGGCAGGCTGGCGCGCTCGTGGCGCTCCATGGCCTTGGCGAACACCGGGGTCTCCACCAGCTTCAGGCGTACGTAGAGGCCGACGATGACCAGCACGGCGCTGAGCACGAAGGGGATGCGCCAGCCCCAGGCGCGGAACTGTTCTTCGCTGAGCAGCATGGCCAGGCAGAGGAATAGGCCGTTGGCGGCGAGAAAACCGATCGACGGGCCCATCTGCGGGAACATGCCGAACCAGGCGCGACGGCCCTTGGGCGCGTTCTCCGTGGCCAGCAGCGCGGCGCCGCCCCATTCGCCGCCCAGCCCCAGGCCCTGGCCGAAGCGCAGCACGCAGAGCAGCATCGGCGCCCAGGCGCCAATGCTGTCGTAGCCCGGCAGCAGGCCGATCAGGGTGGTGGAGATGCCCATCAGCAGCAGCGAGGCCACCAGGGTCGACTTGCGCCCGATGCGGTCGCCGAAGTGGCCGAACAACGCCGAGCCCAGCGGGCGGGCGAGGAAGGCGATGCCGAAGGTGAGGAAGGCGCTGAGCGCCTGGGCGGTGCCGGAGGTCTGCGGGAAGAACACCGGGCCGATCACCAGTGCGGCGGCAGTGGCGTAGACGTAGAAGTCGTAGAACTCGATGGCGGTGCCGATGAAGCTGGCCACCGCGACGCGGGTGGTGGAGTTGGTCTGTTCAGCCGGTTGTGCGGCTTCGAGGGTGGCGCTGGTCATACGGGGTCGATCCCTGGCAGTCAGGCGCGGCGACGACTCTGAAGGTCGTGTCCGACGTTTCTTGAGGCATCGCCCTGGCGCGAGTGCGAGCGCGGCCCGGGATCGGGGCAGGGTGGGCGCGGCTCGCGGCGGGTCAGGGCGAGGCCGGCTGCTTCGCAAGGCAACGACGCGGGGTCGAGGCTCGGCGGGGCGTGCGTTTGACTGGCCGGCGCGGCGTCGCGGGTAGCGGCGGGCGTCGGCGGGAGGCTGGGTAAGCCGTTCGGATTATAGGGGCGGGCGGGGCGCCTCAGGCAAGCTCATCGGCGTAGGGTTCTTTCGGCGGGGCGCCGGGCAGCCAGGCGCGCACGCTTTTCACCCGGTTTTCCCCGGACTGGAGAATTTCCAGGCGGTAGCGGCCGATCTTCAGGCACACCGCGCAATCGGGAATCTGCTCCAGCGCTTCGGTGACCAGGCCGTTGAGCGTCTTAGGCCCGTCGCTGGGCAGCTGCCAGCCCAGGGCGCGATTGACGTCGCGCAGGTTGGCCGAGCCATCGATGACGTAGGTGCCGTCGGCCTGGGGGTGGATGTCCGGGTTGCGCAGGGTGTTCTGGTTGCTGAACTCGCCGACGATCTCTTCGAGGATGTCTTCCAGGGTGATGATGCCGATGACCTCGCCGTACTCGTCGACGACGATGCCGATGCGCCGCTTCTGCTTCTGGAAGTTGATCAGCTGGGTCGACAGCGGCGTGCTCTCCGGCACGAAGTAGGGCTCCAGGCACGCGGCCTTGAGGCTTTCCTTGGTCAACTGGTTGTGGGTCAGCAGGCGGGCGATCTGGCGCATGTGCACCACGCCCTCCACCTGGTTGATGTCGTTGCGGAACACCGGCAGGCGTGTGTGGGTGGTGTTGCGCAACTGGCCGATGATGGTTTCCAGCTCATCGTCCAGGTCGATGCCCTGGACTTCGTTGCGCGGCACCATCAGGTCGTTCACCGTGATCTTTTCCAGGTCGAGGATGCTCAGCAGCATGTCCTGGCGGTTGTTGGTGAGCTTCTCGCTGGAGTCGGTGACCACGCTGCGCAGCTCGTCATTGCTCAGCGGCTTGTTGCCGCGCTGGGTCGGGTCGAGGCCGCCCAGGCGCAGCAGCAGGTTGCTGATGCCGGTCATCAGCCAGAGCAGCGGGGTGAACAGCTTCTGCATCCAGATCAGCGGCAGGCTGGCGGGGAAGGCCACGCGCTCGGGGCGCAGCGCGGCGTAGGTCTTGGGGGTGATCTCGCCGAAGATCAGCAGGATCAGTGTCAGCACCACGGTGGCGACCGCCACCCCGGCTTCGCCCCACAGGCGCAGGGCCAGCAGGGTCGCCAGCGACGAGGCGATGATGTTGACGAAGTTGTTGCCGATCAGGATGGTGCCCAGCAGCCGGTCGGTGCGCAGCAACAACCAGCTGGTGCGCCGTGCGCCACGGTTGCCCTGCTTGGACAGGTGGCGCAGGCGGTAGCGGTCGAGGCTGAGCATGCCGGTCTCGACGCTGGAGAAGAACGCCGAGCAGAGGATCAGGAAGACGAGCAGGCCGATCAGGTAGCCGGGGTGGATCTCTTCCATGCGCGCAGGTCCTTCAGCGGCGCTTGGGCGCCGCCGTAAGCGTCAGATGTGCAGGATGAATTCCTTGACCAGCTTGCTGCCGAAGTAGGCCAGCATCAGCAGGCAGAAACCCGCGAGGGTCCAGCGGATCGCCTTGTGGCCGCGCCAGCCGAGCTGGTGGCGGCCCCACAGCAGCACGCCGAACACCACCCAGGCGAAGCAGGAGAGGATGGTCTTGTGCGCCAGGTGCTGGGCGAACAGGTTGTCGACGAACAGCCAGCCGGAGATCAGTGACAGCGAGAGCAGCGACCAGCCGCCCCAGAGGAAGCCGAACAGCAGGCTTTCCATGGTTTGCAGCGGCGGGAAGTTGCGGATCAGGCCCGACGGGTGCTTGTGCTTGAGCTGATGGTCCTGGACCAGCAGGAGCAGCGCCTGGACCACGGCGATGGTCAGCAGGCCGTAGGCCAGGATCGACAGCAGGATGTGGGCGAGGATGCCGGGCTGCTCGTTGATCGGCTCGATGGTGCCATGGGGCACGAGCACGGCCAGCAGGGTGGTCAGCGCGCCGAGCGGATAGAGCACGATCAGCAGGTTGTGCACCGGAATGCGCAGGCACGCCAGCAGGGTCAGGGCGGTGACCGCGGCGGAGATCAGGCTGGCGGCGTTGAAGAAGTCCAGCGCCAGGCCGGCCGGCGTCAGCAGCTCCTGGCTCAGGCTGTACGCCTGGCAGAGCAGGGCGAGCAGGCCCAGCAGGAGGAGCAGCGGTTTCTGCGGCGGGGTGCGGCGGGCCAGGCTTGCGCCCTGGTAGGCGGTGGTGCCGATATAAAGGACGGCGGCGATCAGGCTGGGCAGCAGAGGTTGCATAAGTCCTTGGAACAGTCCTTGGAAAGGGGACCCGAAAGGTCGTGAGTTTGGCACAGATCGCCCGCGCCGAGAAAGCCGTTGCGAACAGTTCGCTTCTGGCCTGCGACGCGGTCCGTCACATCGGGATCATCGGCGGTGTTGGCGCTGGCCGCACTTGGTTATAATCGGCGGCTTGCTGACAAGCCAAACCCTGGTCCGACCGGGCCTGATTAGGAACGCGCATGTTCGAAAACCTTACAGATCGCCTCTCGCAAACGCTGCGCCACGTCACCGGCAAGGCCAAGCTGACCGAGGACAACATCAAGGACACGCTCCGCGAAGTGCGGATGGCCCTGCTGGAGGCCGACGTGGCCCTGCCGGTGGTCAAGGACTTCGTCGCCAAGATCAAGGATCGCGCGGTCGGCACCGAGGTTTCCAAGAGCCTGACCCCGGGCCAGGCCTTCGTGAAGATCGTCCAGGCCGAACTGGTCGAGCTGATGGGCGCGGCCAACGAGGACCTCGACCTCAACGCCGCTCCCCCGGCCGTGATCCTCATGGCCGGCCTGCAGGGCGCGGGCAAGACCACCACCGCCGGCAAGCTGGCGCGCTTCCTCAAAGAGCGCAAGAAGAAGTCCGTGCTGGTGGTGTCCGCCGACGTCTATCGCCCGGCGGCGATCAAGCAGCTGGAAACCCTGGCCAGCGATATCGGCGTGACCTTCTTCCCGTCCGACATCAGCCAGAAGCCGGTGGCCATCGCCGAAGCGGCCATCCGCGAAGCCAAGCTGAAGTTCATCGACGTGGTGATCGTCGATACCGCCGGTCGTCTGCACATCGATGCCGACATGATGGATGAGATCAAGCAGGTCCACGCGGCGATCAAGCCGGTGGAAACCCTGTTCGTGGTCGATGCCATGACCGGCCAGGACGCCGCCAACACCGCCAAGGCCTTCAATGATGCGCTGCCGCTGACCGGCGTGGTGCTGACCAAGGTCGACGGCGACGCCCGTGGCGGTGCGGCGCTCTCCGTGCGCGCCATCACCGGCAAGCCGATCAAGTTCCTGGGCATGGGCGAGAAGAGCGAAGCGCTCGATCCGTTCCACCCCGACCGCGTGGCCTCGCGCATCCTCGGCATGGGCGACGTGCTCAGCCTGATCGAGCAGGCCGAGCAGAACATGGACCGCGAGAAGGCCGAGAAGCTCGCGAAGAAGATCAAGAAGGGCAAGGGCTTCGACCTGGAAGACTTCCGCGATCAGCTGCAACAGATGAAGAACATGGGCGGCCTGGGCAGCCTGATGGACAAGCTGCCGATGCTCGGCGGCGTCAACCTGTCGCAGATGGGCAACGCGCAGAACGCGGCGGAGAAGCAGTTCAAGCAGATGGAGGCGATCATCAACTCCATGACCCCCGCCGAGCGCCGCGATCCGGAAGTGATCAGCGGTTCGCGCAAGCGCCGCATCGCCATGGGCTCGGGGACCCAGGTGCAGGACGTCGGTCGCCTCATCAAGCAGCACAAGCAGATGCAGAAGATGATGAAGAAGGTCACCGCCAAGGGTGGCATGGCCAAGATGATGCGCGGCATGGGCAGCATGTTCCCCGGCGGCATGCCCAAGATGTGACCCCAGACGGCTCGCCGCCCGGCGGGCCGAGCGCGCTGCGGCTTGCGGCGCGGGGCTTTAGCTCATAGAATATGCGGCCTTTCGGGCTATGTGCCCGAGGGCTGCATTTCTTTTTTGCAAGCAAACCATAGGAACAACGTACGCATGGTAACCATTCGTCTGGCTCGTGGCGGCTCCAAGAAGCGCCCGTTCTATCACCTGACCGTGACCAACAGCCGCAACGCTCGTGACGGCCGTTTCGTCGAGCGCGTCGGCTTCTTCAACCCTGTCGCCACTGGCGCCGAAGTCAAGCTGTCGGTCAACCAGGAGCGTCTGAACTACTGGCTGAGCCAAGGCGCTCAACCGTCTGAGCGTGTTGCTCAGCTGATCAAGGAAGCCGCCAAGGCTGCCTGAGATCGATGAACACGATGCCTGCTCCCGCCGAGGAGATGATCGTTCTCGGCAAGATCGTATCGGTGCACGGCATTCGTGGTGAGGTGAAGGTGTATTCCTTTACCGATCCGTTGGACAACCTGCTGGATTACCGTCGCTGGACGCTCAAGCGTGGCAACGAGGTTCGACAGGCTGAACTGGTCCAAGGTCGCGTGCAGGGCAATGTCCTGGTCGCGAAGCTGAAGGGACTGGATGATCGCGAGATCGCCCGCACCTTCGCAGAATTCGAAATCCTGGTCCCGCGCAGCGAGCTGCCGGTACTGGACGATGGTGAGTTCTACTGGAGCCAGTTGGAAGGTCTCAAGGTGATCGACCAGAACGGGCAACTGTTCGGGATTCTCGACCACATGCTGGAGACCGGCGCCAACGATGTGATGGTGGTCAAGCCCTGCGCAGGCAGCCTGGACGACCGTGAACGCCTGCTCCCGTATACGGATCAGTGCGTACAAGCGGTGGACCTGGAAGCCGGTGAGATTCGGGTGGACTGGGACGCGGATTTCTAATCCCTGTGGATGAGAGCCTTCAGCCAATGTGGATAGGGGTCATCAGCATCTTTCCGGAGATGTTTCGCGCCATCAGCGACTACGGCATCACGAGTCGCGCGGTCAAGCAGGAGCTGATTCAGCTTCAGTGCTTCAACCCGCGAAGCAACACCGAGGACCGTCACCAGACGGTGGACGACCGGCCTTTCGGCGGTGGTCCCGGCATGGTGATGAAAATCAAGCCGCTCGAAGGCGCACTGGGCGATGCCCGGCAAGCCGCAGGCGGACCGGCGAAGGTGATCTACCTGTCGCCGCAAGGTCGCAAGCTGACGCAGGCGGCCGTGAAAGAACTGGCGAACGAGGAACGACTGATCCTGATCGCCGGGCGTTACGAAGGCATCGACGAGCGCTTCATTGAAGAGCATGTCGATGAGGAATGGTCAGTTGGCGATTATGTCCTGTCCGGGGGTGAGCTTCCGGCCATGGTGCTGATTGACGCGGTCACGCGGTTGTTGCCCGGTGCACTGGGCCACGTGGACTCCGCCGAGGAGGACTCCTTCACGGATGGCCTGCTCGACTGTCCGCACTACACCCGACCTGAGGTGTACGCAGACAAACGTGTTCCTGAGGTGCTGCTCAGCGGCAACCACGAACACATCCGGCGCTGGCGTTTGCAGCAGTCCTTAGGCAGGACCTGGGAACGACGTGCCGATCTTCTGGATTGCCGCTCGCTTTCTGGAGAAGAGAAGAAGCTGCTGGAGGAATACATCCGCCAGCGGGACGATAGTTAACGTATCGATGGCGAGCGCCGAGCGCTTGTCTTAGGAGCACGAAATGACCAACAAGATCATTCAGCAGATCGAAGCTGAACAGATGAGCAAAGAGATTCCGGCGTTCGCCCCCGGCGACACCGTAATCGTCCAGGTTAAAGTGAAGGAAGGCGACCGTCAGCGTCTGCAGGCCTTCGAAGGCGTTGTCATCGGCAAGCGTAACCGCGGCCTGAACAGTGCTTTCACCGTTCGCAAGATCTCCAACGGCGTAGGCGTAGAGCGTACCTTCCAGACCTACAGCCCGCTGGTTGACAGCATCAGCGTCAAGCGTCGCGGCGACGTGCGCAAGGCCAAGCTGTACTACCTCCGCGAACTGTCCGGCAAGGCAGCTCGTATCAAGGAAAAACTGGCCTAAGTCGCCGGTTCGTCCTGAAAAAAGCAGCCCCCGGGCTGCTTTTTTCTTGCCCGTGTGTTTTTCGCTCTCTCAGTGAATACCCCATCTGCCCCCGGCAGCGCATTAGAAACACAACATCCCGCAGCACCGGCAGCCACCCTCATTGCATCAGGTAGCAGTGGCATGAGCCCCAGAGAACAGGAAATCCTCCGTCGTACGGAGCTGTCCGAAACCCGCGTGACCAAGGCGATCTTCCCGCCCACCACCAACCACCACAACACGCTGTTCGGCGGCACTGCGCTGGCCTGGATGGACGAGGTCTCGTTCATCGCCGCGACGCGCTTCTGCCGCCTGCCGCTGGTGACCGTGTCCACCGACCGCATCGATTTCAAGCACCCGATTCCCGCCGGCTCCATCGTCGAGCTGATCGGCCGGGTGGTGAAGGTCGGCAACACCAGCCTCAAGGTCGAGGTGGAGGTGTTCGTCGAGAGCATGTCCGTCGACGGCCGCGAGAAGGCCATCCACGGGCTGTTCAGTTTCGTCGCCATCGACGATGAGAAGCGCCCGGTGCCTGTCCTGCCTGGCTTCGAGGACTGAAACGAAAGAAGGCGCCCGTGGGCGCCTTCGCTGATCCGTACTGGCAGGAGCGCGCTTGCTCGCGAGCCGCCTGACATTGATGTGACCGGCAAACCTGGTTCGCGAGCAAGCTCGCTCCTGCAGAAAGCCCGCCGACCTTTCAGTGCCGCAGGCTGATCTTCAGCGAGGCTTGCGACAGGTCGATGTTCTGCAGGCTCAGGCTGCCCATGCTCTGGGTCTTTGGCGCGCCGGCGACGCGGATGTTGTCGAAGCGCACCTCGCCGATGGAGCTGGGCAGGCGCACGTTGATCGAGCCGTCCGGGTTCAGCGACGAGGAGGCGTGCGCGGTGTCGTACTGCACGTCGTGCAGGGAGGTTTCCGCATCGAGGCTATCGACCACCGGCATCACCAGGCGCGACAGCTGTTTGATGGCACCGACGCCATCGCCGCTTTCGGCGCTGACCAGCAGGCTTTGCAGGGTGTCGTCGAAGCCTTGTGCGCTGACGTCGCTCATCTCGCGGTCGCTCAGCGGCTTGAGGCCCTTGGGGGCTTCATGGCGGGTGATGCTGGACGGCGCCTGGCGCTGCACATCGGCGCTGGCCAGCTGGAACGGGCTGAGCAGGGCGGCGACCAGGGTCGCCGCCAGACGCAGGTTGTTCTGCTTCTTCAGCGCGCGGCCGAGTTGCCGCTCGCTGATCCAGCCCTGCTGGATCAGGGTTTCGCCCAGGCGCAATCCGTTGGTGAGCTGGAGCTGGATGGCCTTATCCAGCTGCTGTGAGGTGATCAGGCCCTTGCTGACGAGGATCTGACCGAGGCGGGAGTTCTGTTGACTGGGCATGGCGTGGGCTTCGTGGGCGCTATGATGGCGTGTTGCAATCATTGTCTGTCAGACACTTTCTGTCACCAGCCTAAAGATAGGCTGACATGGCCGGTCGTCAGGTTGTCAGGGCCTGCGCCGTCTCGCTCCTGCTGGCAGCGGGTTCCGATGCGTCCTCGATCAGCGCAATCACCGTCCAGCCACTGGCCGGGGAGAGCGGATGGTCGGGGCTGGCGATGTGCAGGCGCCCGTTCGGATCACGAGCGAACAGCAGCAGGGCGCGCTGGCCGTGCTGCGCCTGGTATTCCGCCCAGCCAAAACTGTCGGTGAGCAGGGTGGAGCGGACCTCCGCGCCGCGGGCGATCAGCCCGGCCATCTGCGGGTAGGTGACGAGGCTCTGGCCCAGCGGGTGGCCGCGGTGGCGGTCGCTGACCCGATGCTTTTCGCTGCGCCGGCTGTCCTGGCTGGTAGGCAGGATGAAGCGATGGCGCGGGCTGAACTCGTGGCGGAAGCTCATGCACATCAGGGCGTTGAGTTCGGCGTTGGGTGAGAGCGCCAGGAGATGGCCGAGGCCGATCAGGTCCAGATGGGCCTCCGCGTGCTGCGAGGCGGGATTGCCGAAGTAGGTCGGCAGGTGCTCCATGCGCGCCGCGCGGGTGTTCTCCCAACTGGAGTCGGTGAGCAGCACCTTCACCCCGGCATTCTGCAGCCCGGTACCGATGGCGCGGGCCACGGGGTTGGCGCCGATGATGAGGAACCCGGTGGGTACCGGCTCGGCGACCTTCAGCAGCCGGGCAAGCGGGCGCGCCGTGGCGCTTTGCAGGATCACCGTGCCGATGATCACCAGGAAGGTCAGCGGCACCAGGACGCCGGCCTGGGCGTGGCCGGCCTCCTGCAGGCGAATCGCGAAGATCGCCGAGACGGCTGCGGCGACGATGCCGCGCGGGGCTATCCAGCTCAGCAGAGCGCGTTCGCGCCAGTCGAGCGAGGAGCCGGCGGTGGAAACCAGCACGGCCAGCGGACGGGCGACGAACTGGATGAGTGCCAGCACCAGCAGGGCGATCGGCCCCAGCCCGAGCAGGGCGGAGAGGTCCAGGCGCGCCGCGAGCAGCACGAAGAGGCCGGAGATCAGCAGGACGCTTAAGTTTTCCTTGAAGTGCAGGATCTGCCGTACGTCGACGCCCTGCATGTTGGCCAGGCGCAGGCCCATGACGGTCACCGCCAGCAGGCCCGATTCGGACATCAGCGTGTTGGACAGCACGAACAGGCCCAGCACCACGGAGAGCGAGGCCAGGTTGTGCAGGTAGTCCGGCAGCCAATGGCGGCGCAGCGCCACGCCCAGTGCCTGGCCGCCGAGCAGGCCGGCGATGATGCCGGTGCCGATCACGCTGAAGAAGGTCAGCAGGCTGTCGGTCCAGCCCGAGCCGCTGTCGCTGGCGGCGATGAAGGTGTAGACCACCACCGCGAGCAGAGCGCCGATGGGGTCGATGACGATGCCTTCCCAACGCAGGATGTTGGCGATGGTGGCGTTCGGGCGCACCACCCGCAGCATCGGCACTATCACCGTGGGGCCGGTGACCAGGGTGAGGGTGCCGAACAGCAGGGCCATTTCCCAGGTGAAGTCCAGCAGGTAGTGGGTCGCCAGGGCGATGACGCCCCAGGTGAGCAGGGCGCCGAGGGTGACCATGCGGCGCACTACCGTGCCGATTTCCTTCCATTCGTCCAGGTGCAGGGTCAGGCTGCCCTCGAACAGCACCAGCGCCACCGCCAGCGACACCAGGGGGAATAGCAGGGGACCGAACAGCGCTTCCGGGTTCAGCAGGTGCAGGACGGGCCCGACCAGGATGCCGCTCAGCAGCAGGAACAGGATCGCCGGCAGGCGCAGGCGCCAGGCCAGCCACTGGCTGGCGAGGGAAGCGGCGCCGATGCCGGCGAGGGCGTAGTAAGTGCTGTGTTCATCCATGGAGCGGCGAGGTCCTGCGTGAGAGTGGAGAGGAAGATGAAGGATATGAAAGACTACCCGCGCCGTAATTTCCTTCGCTCTGGCCTGAAATGACCCCGGTTCCCCATATCCTGATCGATCGCTTTCTCGATGCTCTCTGGCTGGAGAAAGGGCTGTCCGACAACACCCGCAGTGCCTATGGCAGCGACCTCGCCCTGTTCAATGGCTGGCTGGGCGAACGGGGCGTTGCGCTGGAGTCCGCCGGGCGCGACGTGATCCTCGATCACCTGGCCTGGCGCCTGGGCGAGGGCTACAAGGCGCGCTCCACGGCGCGGTTTCTTTCCGGCCTGCGCGGCTTCTACCGTTACTGTATGCGCGAGGGGCTGATCGCCGAGGATCCGACCCTGCTGGTCGAGTTGCCGCAACTGGGTAAGCCGTTGCCCAAATCGTTGTCGGAAGCGGATGTGGAAGCCCTGCTGGCGGCGCCGGAAACGGACGATCCGCTCGGCCTGCGCGACCGCACCATGCTGGAAGTCCTCTATGCCTGCGGGTTGCGCGTGAGCGAGCTGGTCGGGTTGACGCTGGAGCAGGTCAATCTGCGTCAGGGCGTGGTGCGCGTGCTGGGCAAGGGCAGCAAGGAACGCCTGGTGCCGCTGGGCGAGGAGGCGATCCGCTGGATCGAGCGCTACGTGCGCGAGGCGCGCGGCGACCTGCTGGCGGGGCGGCCCAGCGACGTGCTGTTCCCCAGCCTGCGCGGCGAGCAGATGACCCGCCAGACCTTCTGGCACCGCATCAAGCTGCACGCCAAGGTGGCCGGTATCGGCAAGAGTCTCTCGCCGCACACCTTGCGCCATGCCTTTGCCACTCATCTGCTCAATCACGGCGCCGACTTGCGCGTGGTACAGATGCTGTTGGGCCACAGCGACCTCTCCACCACGCAGATCTACACGCACATCGCCCGCGCGCGGCTGCAGGACCTCCACGCCCAGCACCATCCCCGCGGGTGAGCGGGGCTCTGGCAAGGCATGCGTTGCCCCGCGAACGACCGGCCAAGGATGGCCGGGCCGGGGTAGAGCGTGGGCAGGTTATCGCGACAGGGATGTCTACACCTTGTTCGATCTTTGCGACCAGGGTCTTAACCGCTAGCGCCGCCGAAGCTTCCGGCTACAGCCTTTGGCTCGGTCTTGCCGCACCGGTGTGGTAGTCTTCGCCGACCGACATCAGGAGTTTTCCATGCGTTTGTCCCGACTTCTGGCTGGCGCGGCCCTTGGCCTCGTCAGCACCCTCGCCCTGGCCGCCGAGCCGGACCAGGCGATCCGCACCACCCTGCAGTCCCTGCAGCCCGACCTGCCCATCGAGAACATCTCCAAGGGTCCCCTGGATGGCATCTACCAGGTGCAGCTCAAGGGCGGTCGTATCCTCTATGCCAGCGCCGACGGCCAGTTCGTCGTGCAGGGCAACATCTATCAGGTGAAGGACGGCAAGCCGACCAACCTGACCGAGAAGGCCGAGAGCGCGGGCGTCGCCAAGACCGTCAACGCCATCGCCGCGAAGGACATGGTGGTGTTCCCGGCCAAGGGCGAAACCAAGGCGCACATCACTGTCTTCACCGACACCACCTGCCCCTACTGCCAGAAGCTGCACGCTGAAGTGCCGGAACTGCAGAAGCGCGGCATCGAAGTGCGCTACCTGGCCTTCCCGCGCCAGGGCCCGAACTCGCCGGGCGACCAGCAACTGCAGGCCGTGTGGTGCTCCAAGGACCGCCAGGCAGCCATGAGCGACATGTTCCAGGAGAAGGAAGTGAAGGCCGCCAAGTGCGAGAACCCGGTGGACGCGCAGTTCGCCCTGGGCCAGATGGTCGGTGTGCAGGGCACCCCGGCGATCATCCTCGCCGACGGCACCATGCTGCCGGGCTACCAGCCGGCCGGCCAGATCGCCAAGCTGGCCCTGGAAGCCAAGTAAGTCGCGGCTTGCGCCCCGATTGACTAATGCGGAACCGCTTCGTAATGTTCGGTTCCTTTTGACTAGGGAACAGGCAGTCCGCCTGTTCCGATTTGGTGTCTGCCGCCGCGCCCGCCTCCTGGCGGGCGTCGGTGCGTCAGGCGCCCCGATGCTGTAATCATGGGGAGTTTCAGCGTGAATCCGGTGAAAGTGGGAATCTGTGGGTTGGGGACCGTCGGTGGCGGTACCTTCAATGTACTCAAACGCAACGCCGAGGAGATTGCCCGCCGTGCCGGGCGTGGTATCGAGGTTGCGCAGATTGCCGCCCGTCGCCCCAATCCGAAGTGTGATACCGGCAGTACCCCCATTACTGCCGACATCTTCGACGTGGCGAACAACCCGGAAATCGACGTGGTCATCGAGCTGATCGGCGGCTACACCCTGGCCCATGAGCTGGTGCTCAAGGCCATCGAGAACGGCAAGCACGTGGTCACCGCGAACAAGGCGCTGATCGCCGTGCACGGCAACGAGATCTTCGCCAAGGCCCGCGAGAAGGGCGTCATCGTCGCCTTCGAAGCCGCCGTGGCCGGTGGCATCCCGGTGATCAAGGCGATCCGCGAGGGCCTGGCCGCCAACCGCATCAACTGGCTGGCCGGCATCATCAACGGCACCGGCAACTTCATCCTCACCGAAATGCGCGAGAAGGGCCGTGCCTTCGCCGACGTGCTCAAGGAAGCCCAGGCGCTGGGCTACGCCGAGGCCGATCCCACCTTCGACGTCGAAGGCATCGACGCCGCGCACAAGCTGACCATCCTGGCATCCATCGCCTTTGGCATCCCGCTGCAGTTCGACAAGGCCTACACCGAAGGCATCACCCAGCTGACCACCGCCGACGTGAACTACGCCGAGGCCCTGGGCTACCGCATCAAGCACCTGGGCGTCGCCCGCCGTACCGACAAGGGTATCGAGCTGCGCGTGCACCCGACCCTGATCCCGGCCGACCGCCTGATCGCCAACGTCAACGGCGTGATGAACGCCGTCATGGTCAATGGCGACGCCGCGGGTTCCACGCTGTTCTACGGCGCTGGCGCCGGCATGGAGCCCACCGCTTCCTCGGTGGTCGCCGACCTGGTGGATGTGGTTCGCGCCATGACCGCCGACCCGGAGAACCGCGTGCCGCACCTGGCCTTCCAGCCGGACTCGCTCTCCGACCACCCGATCCTGCCGATCGACGCCTGCGAAAGCGCCTACTACCTGCGCATCCAGGCCAAGGACCATCCGGGCGTACTGGCCCAGGTGGCGACCATCCTCTCCGAGCGCGGCATCAACATCGAATCGATCATGCAGATGGAAGTTGAAGAGCATGACGGTCTGGTGCCGATGATCCTGGTTACCCACCGCGTGCTCGAGTCCCGCATCATCGAAGCCATCGCCGCGCTGGAAGCGCTGGATGACGTCGTCGGCAATGTCGTACGCATCCGCGTCGAACAGCTCAATTAACTCGGAGCTGCAAGCCGCAGGCTGCAAGCCGCAAGCAGAAGCACTGCTTGCAGCTTGAGGCTTGAAGCTTGGGGCTCAAACCGAAGGTTTGATCTATGCGTTACATCAGTACCCGCGGCCAGGCGCCCGCGCTGAACTTCGAAGACGTGCTGCTGGCTGGCCTGGCCAGCGACGGCGGCCTCTACGTGCCGGAAAACCTGCCGCGCTTCACCGTCGAAGAGATCGCCTCCTGGGCTGGCCTGCCGTACCACGAGTTGGCCTTCCGCGTGATGCGTCCGTTCGTGGCCGGCAGCATTTCCGACGCCGACTTCAAGAAGATCCTCGAAGAAACCTACGGCGTCTTCGCCCACAATGCCGTGGCGCCGCTGCGCCAGCTCAACGGCAACGAGTGGGTGCTGGAGCTGTTCCACGGCCCGACCCTGGCCTTCAAGGACTTCGCCCTGCAGCTGCTCGGCCGCCTGCTCGATCACGTGCTGACCAAGCGCGGCGAGCGCGTGGTGATCATGGGCGCCACCTCCGGCGACACCGGCTCGGCCGCCATCGAAGGCTGCAAGGCCTGCGAGAACGTCGATATCTTCATCATGCACCCGCACAACCGTGTGTCCGAGGTGCAGCGCCGGCAGATGACCACCATCCTCGGCGAGAACATCCACAACATCGCCATCGAAGGCAACTTCGACGACTGCCAGGAAATGGTCAAGGCCAGCTTCGCCGACCAGGGCTTCCTCAAGGGCACCCGTCTGGTGGCGGTGAACTCGATCAACTGGGCGCGGATCATGGCCCAGATCGTCTACTACTTCCACGCCGCCCTGCAGCTCGGTGCGCCGGCCCGTTCCGTTGCGTTCTCGGTGCCCACCGGTAACTTCGGCGATATCTTCGCCGGCTACCTGGCGCGCAACATGGGCCTGCCGGTCAGCCAGCTGATCGTCGCCACCAACCGCAACGACATCCTGCACCGTTTCATGTCCGGCAACCGCTACGACAAGGACACCCTGCACGCGTCTCTGTCGCCGTCCATGGACATCATGGTGTCGTCCAACTTCGAGCGCCTGCTGTTCGACCTGCACGGCCGCAACGGCAAGGCCGTCGCCGAGCTGATGGACAACTTCAAGGCCACCGGCAAGCTGGCCGTCGAGGATGATCGCTGGACCGAAGCACGCCGCCTGTTCGACTCCCTGGCCGTGAGCGACGAAGAGACCTGCGAAACCATCGCCCAGGTCTTCGCCGAGTCCGGCGAGCTGCTGGACCCGCACACCGCCATCGGCGTGCGCGCCGCGCGCGAGTGCCGCCGCAGCCTGTCCGTCCCCATGGTCACCCTGGGTACCGCGCACCCGGTCAAGTTCCCCGAGGCCGTGGAGAAGGCCGGTATCGAGGCGGTTCCGGCCCTGCCGGCGCACCTCGCCGACCTGTTCCAGCGCGAAGAACGTTGCACCGTCCTGGCGAATGAACTGGCCAAGGTCCAGGCCTTCGTCAGCGCCCATGGCAACCGTGGCAAGCCGCTCTAAACTGCGGATCGCCGTTCGAAAAAGCCCGCCACCTGGCGGGCTTTTTCATGCCTGCGCGTGATGCCGTGACACATGTCGTCATGACCAACGGTACTGAAACCGGCGAACTTTATCGCCGAACGTGCGGTCTTCTTCTGCATGTTTTTCATTTCGCAACAAGGAGATACGACATGGACCGGCTGAGCGCCCTGCTGACCGAGACCTTCGCTCCCTACGTTTCCTCGCTGGGCCCGGCACGCCCCGACGGCGGCCGTATCCTGACCCTCACCAACGATGATGGAGACGTGGTTCTGCGGCGTGTCATCGAAGGCCAGCACCTGGCCGACCATGAGCAGAGCGAGGAGGCGGTGCAGACCATTCGCCGCGACCTGCTGATCTCCGAGGGCCGCATGGAGGACGATGTGGTGTCCCAGTTGCGCCAGCGTGCGCAGGTGCTGAGTTACGGGACCTGATCCGCCTGGCAACGAAAACGCCGCCCCCTGGGGCGGCGTTTTTCTTGGGTGGGCTGCAGCGGGGAGAATCGCAGGAACGTCTGTAGGAGCGAGCTTGCTCGCGAACCGTCCCGACGATGGTGCTGCAGGGAAAACCGTTCGCGAGCAAGCTCGCTCCTACGAAAAGCAGGGCTTGGCAAGGCAAAAAAAACGGCCCCGAAGGGCCGTTTTCATCGCCGCGACGGATCAGCCGCCCAGGTACGCGTCGCGCACCTTGGGGTTCACCAGCAGGTTGGCGCCGGTGTCCTGCATGACGATGCGCCCGTTCTCCAGCACGTAGCCGCGGTCGGCGAGCTTGAGCGCCTGGTTGGCGTTCTGCTCGACGAGGAACACGGTCACGCCTTCCTGGCGCAGCTGTTCGACGATGTCGAAGATCTGCTGGATGATGATCGGCGCCAGGCCCAGCGACGGCTCGTCGAGCAGCAGCAGCTTGGGCTTGCTCATCAGCGCACGGCCGATGGCGAGCATCTGCTGTTCGCCGCCGGACATGGTGCCGCCGCGCTGGTTGAAGCGCTCCTTCAGGCGCGGGAAGAGCGCCAGGACCTTGTCCATCTGCTCCTGGTAGTCACCCTTGCTGGTGAAGAAGCCGCCCATGGCGAGGTTCTCCTCCACGGTCAGGCGGGCGAACACGCGACGGCCTTCCGGCACGACGGCGATGCTCTTGCGCATGATCACCGAGGATTCCTTGCCGACCAGCTCTTCGCCCATGTAGGTGATGCTGCCGGAGGCGGCACGCGGCGAGCCGCAGAGGGTCATCAGCAGGGTCGACTTGCCGGCGCCGTTGGCGCCGATCAGGGTGACGATCTCACCCTGCTGGACTTCCATGCTGACGTCGTGCAGCGCCTGGATCTTGCCGTAGAAGGTGGAAACCTTGTCGAACTTCAGCATGACTCAGGCCTCCCCCAGATAGGCTTTGATCACATCCGGGTTGCCGCGGATCTCTTCCGGGGTGCCGTCGGCCAGGGGCGTGCCCTGGTTGATCACGTAGATATGGTCGGAAATGCTCATCACCAGCTTCATGTCGTGCTCGATGAGCAGGACGGTGACGCCGTGTTCGGAGCGCAGCATGGCGATCAGCGCCTTGAGGTCCTCGGTTTCCCGCGGGTTCAGGCCGGCCGCCGGCTCGTCCAGCATCAGCAGCTGCGGGCGGGTCATCATGCAGCGGGCGATCTCCAGGCGACGCTGCTGGCCGTAGGCGAGGGTGCCCGCCGGGCGGTTGGCGATGTCCTTGAGGTTGACGATTTCCAGCCAGTGCGCGGCGTAGTCCAGGGCCTCGGCTTCCGCGCGGCGGAAGGCCGGGGTCTTGAGCAGGCCGGCAAGGAAGTTGGTGTTGATGTGCCGGTGTTGCGCCACCAGCAGGTTCTCCACCGCGGTCATCTCCTTGAACAGGCGCACGTTCTGGAAGGTCCGCACTACGCCCTTGTGGGCGATCTTGTGGCCCGGCAGGCCCTGGATGGGCTCGCCGCGCAGCAGGATCTCGCCACCGGTGGGGGCGTAGAAGCCGGTCAGGCAGTTGAACACGGTGGTCTTGCCGGCGCCGTTGGGGCCGATCATCGAGATCACCTGTTTCTCTTCGACCTTCAGGGCCACGTTGTTGACGGCCAGCAGCCCGCCGAAGCGCATGGTGAGGCCGGATACTTCAAGAATCGGTCGGCTCATTTGCGCAACTCCAGGTGCGGGCGCTGCATGGGCAGAAGGCCCTGCGGACGCCAGATCATCATCAGCACCATGAGGGCGCCGAACATCAGCATGCGGTACTCGCTGAACTCACGCATCAGTTCGGGCAGCAGGATCATCACCACGGCGGCCAGGATGACGCCGAGCTGGGAACCCATGCCACCCAGCACCACGATGGCGAGGATGATGGCCGATTCGATGAAGGTGAACGACTCCGGCGTAACCAGGCCCTGGCGCGCGGCGAAGAAGCTGCCGGCGAAACCGGCGAAGCAGGCGCCAAGGGTGAAGGCCGAGAGCTTGATCAGCGTCGGGTTCAGGCCCAGCGCGCGGCAGGCAATCTCGTCTTCGCGCAGGGCTTCCCAGGCACGGCCCAGGGGCATGCGCAGCAGGCGGTTGATCACGAACAGCACCAGCAGCACCAGCAGCAGCGCGACCAGGTAGAGGAACACGACCTTGTAGTTCGAGTTGTAGGCGATGCCGAAGAACTCGTGGAAGGTCTGCATGCCCTCGGGGGCGCGGCGCTCGAAGGTGAGGCCGAACAGGGTCGGCTTCTCGATGTTGCTGATGCCGTTGGGGCCGCCGGTGAGCCAGGTCATGTTGCGCAGCAGGATGCGGATGATCTCGCCAAAGCCCAGGGTCACGATGGCGAGGTAGTCACCGCGCAATCGGAGCACCGGGAAGCCGAGGATGAAGCCGAAGAACGCGGCCATCAGGCCGGCGATCGGCAGGCATACCCAGAAGCCCAGGCCGTAGTAGTGCGACAGCAGCGCGTAGCTGTAGGCGCCCACGGCGTAGAAGCCGACGTAGCCCAGGTCGAGCAGGCCCGCCAGGCCCACCACGATGTTCAGGCCAAGGCCCAGCAGCACGTAGATCAGGATCAGGGTGGCGATGTCCACCGCACCGCGCGAGCCGAAGAACGGCCAGGCGAGGGCGATGAGGATCAGCACCATGATGATCTTGCGTTGCACGGAGGCGTGCGTCAGGCGTTCGGCCAGCCTGGTGTGCGGGTGCGACAGCGCCTGTTTCACGCTGCCGCCGAAGGCGAAGCGATCACGCACCAGTTGCCAGACGAACATCAGCACGGCGCAGGCGGCGATGGTCCACAGGCGCGCGGGGCTGACGTTCTCCAGTTGCAGGCCGATGCCGATCACGCTGAGCTTCACGCCCAGCACCGGATAGGCGACGGCCATCACCAGCAGGGCGCTGAAGAATGCGGTCTTGAGTTTCTGGCTCATACCTTCTCCACCTCCGGGCGACCGAGCAGGCCAGTGGGGCGGAAGAGCAGCACGAGCACCAGCAGGGTGAAGGCCACCACGTCCTTGTACTGGTCACCGAACACGTCGGCGCCAAAGGCTTCGGCGACGCCCAGCACCAGCCCGCCGAGCATGGCGCCCGGAATGCTGCCGATGCCGCCCAGCACCGCGGCGGTGAACGCCTTGATGCCGGCGAGGAAGCCGATGTGCGGGTTGATCACGCCATACTGCAGGCCCAGCAGCACCGCGGCCACGGCGGCCAGGGTGGCGCCGATGACGAAGGTCAGGGCGATGATGTTGTTGGTGTTGATGCCCAGCAGGTTGGCCATCTTCAGGTCCTCGGCGCAGGCGCGGCAGGCGCGGCCCAGGCGAGAGCGGGAGATGAACATGGACAGGCCGTACATGGTCAGCAGGGTGATGATGAAGATCAGCACCTGCATGTACGAAATGGTCACGCCGGTCATCTCGTCCGCGCCGATGATGAAGTTGCCCGGCAGCAGGTTGGGGATGGCCTTGTCCTTGGAATCCTGGGCGAGCAGGACTTCGTTCTGCAGGAAGATCGACATGCCGATCGCGGAGATCAGCGGGATCAGTCGGTTGCTTCCACGCAGGGGACGATAGGCGATGCGTTCGATGCTGTAGCCGTAGGCGCTGGTGACGATGATCGCCGCGGCGAAGGTGCAGATGATGACGACAGGAAGACTCACGATTCCCATCATCGCCAGCCCCGTGATCACGATGAAGGCTACGTACGAGCCAATCATGTACACCTCGCCATGGGCGAAGTTGATCATGCCGATGATGCCGTAGACCATGGTGTAGCCGATGGCGATCAGGGCATAGGTGCTGCCGACGGTGAGGCCGTTGATCAGCTGTTGCAGGTAGTGATAGAGCTCAGGCATTACCTAACTCCTCGGGCGTCGCGTGAAGCGGCGCTTGTGGCGCGACGGACCCCCGGAATACTCGGATAAACAAAGCCCACTGCGGCTGCAGTGGGCTTTGTGTGTCGGCGGGTGGCTTACTTGGCTTCGGTCTTGGTGCCGTCCTTGTGCCACTGGTAGATCACGAAGTTGAAGTTCTTCAGGTCGCCCTTCTCGTCGAAGGCCAGGGTACCGGTCGGGGTCTCGAAGTTGTTGGCGCGCAGCGCCGCTGCCACTTTGTCGGTGTCTTCGCTGCCGGCTTTCTTGATGCCTTCGGCGATGACCTGGACGGCCGCGTAGGCCGGGAACACGAACGGACCGCTCGGGTCTTCGTTCTTGGCCTTGAAGGCGTCAACCAGGGCCTGGTTCTTCGGATCCTGGTCGAAGGACTTCGGCAGGGTCACGTAGAGGCCTTCGGAAGCCGGGCCGGCGATGGCGGAGATTTCCTTGTTGCCGACGCCTTCGGGGCCCATGAAGCCGACTTTCAGGCCCTTCTCGGCAGCCTGGCGCAGGATCAGGCCCAGCTCCGGGTGGTAGCCGCCGTAGTAGACGAAGTCGACCTTGGCTTGCTTGAGCTTGGCGATCATCGCGGAGAAGTCCTTGTCGCCGGCGTTGATGCCTTCGAACAGGGCGACCTTGATGCCAGCGTCTTCCAGGGTCTTCTTCACGGCAGTGGCGATGCCTTCGCCGTACTGCTGCTTGTCGTGGATCACGGCCACGGTCTTGGGCTTGATGTGCTCGGCGATGAACTTGCCGGCGGTCGGGCCCTGCAGGCTGTCCAGGCCGATGGTGCGGAAGATCAGCTTGTAGCCGCGGGAGGTGATGTCCGGGCTGGTGGACGCGGCGGTGATCATCATCACGCCTTCGTCTTCGTAGATGTCCGAAGCCGGTTGAGTGGAGCTGGAGCACAGGTGGCCAACGACGAACTTGACGCCATCGTTGACGATCTTGTTGGCAACGGCCACGGCTTGTTTCGGGTCGCACGCGTCGTCGTAGACCACGCCTTCGAGTTGCTTGCCGTCGACGCCGCCGGCCTTGTTGATCTGCTCAATGGCCATTTTCGCGCCAATGAACTGCATCTCCCCATACTGGGCGACTGCGCCGGTCACCGGGCCGGCCAGAGCGATCTTGATGGTGTCGGCGGCCATGGAGAAACTGGCAACGCCGGCCAGAGCCATGGCGGTGAACAGCTGGGAAAGACGCTGAGTACCCTTTTTCATAGTGCTCCACTCTTCTTGTGTTTTCGTTTTTGTAGTCCTGGTTGCCAAAGGCTTCAGGACCGGGATTGCCCCGGACAGACCCACCGGCAACTGTACCGGTACAGTGTAGAGTGCCGCCTGACCGCTTGAAAAGCGGGGGGCGGGCAGCCAAGGGTGGGCATGTCGCAAGATTGACACAAACGTACAGAAAAACGGCGCTGTATGACTTCTCACTCTGGGTTTTCCGTACCCCGTGAAAACGCCGTCCGAACCTTGCCTGGCGCGGCCCCGGCGCTATCATGGCGCCGTTCGTTTACCAGGTGAGATCCATGACTGAACAAGCTAGCACCCTCTATGCCAAGTTGCTTGGCGAAACCGCGAAGATTTCCTGGCAGGAGCTCGCCCCCTTCTTCGCCCGCGGCAACCTGCTCCAGGTGGCCGGCACCGCCGATCTGGTGGAAGTCGCGATGGGCGTGGCCGAGGACGACAAGGCGAAGGTCGCCGCGTGGCTGACCAGTGGTGATCTGTGCAAGGTCGACGAAACCCGGGCGGCGGACTTCCACGCCCGCGACCCGGAACTCTGGGCGGTGGTGATCGCCCCCTGGGTGCTGGTGCAAGAAAGAGTTCGAAAAGAGTCGCTGCACTGACCTTGGGCGATTTCTTATTTGAAAAGGCCGACTAGACTGTCGGAAAATTCCATCGAAGGAGATTCGCCATGTTTGAACCGGGCCATCTGCATCTTCAGTCCCTGCCGGGTCTGGGACAGCAGGAGATCGATGCTCACATCAACTACGAAGTCCGCCGGGATGCGGAAAAAGGCATGCTCGTCCACTTCATCATGAAGGGCGAGATCGACGGTAATTCCTTCACTGAAGAGTGGGACATGCCCAAGGAACAGGCCTTCAACTTTGCCAGCGATGCCACCCGCATCGCGCAGAAACATGGCCTGCATCCGCGCTTCGGCTCCATGGTGCGCAACCACAAGGAATACGACGCGATGTTCGAGGACATCCGTCAGAAGCTCGGCACCCATCCGGGCGACCCGATCGACCTGGACAAGGTGATCCACGGCGACTCGTAACGTCCGAATCCAATAAAAAGCCCGGCCAAGTGCCGGGCTTTTTGTTGCCGGTGATATCGCGGTGCCGCCCTGTGTAGGAGCGAGCCTGCTCGCGAACGGAGTCATCGGCTGGCTGATCGCCGATGCGGTTCGCGAGCAAGCTCGCTCCTACAGGGACGGATGCCGGCTAGTGACTCACCCAGCGCTGCCGCGCCCAGGCGCTGAGGCTGTCGACGCACAGCACCAGCAGCAGCATGGCAATGATCACCGTGGCCGCCTGGGCCTGCTGGAACAGACTGAGGCTGAAGTACAGCATCTGCCCCAGGCCGCCGGCGCCGACGAAGCCGAGCACGCTGGCCATGCGGATGTTGTTCTCCCAGCGGTAGAGGATGTACGCCACCAGTTGCGGCCAGACCGCCGGCAGAGTGCCGTAGGCGAAGGCGGCAACGCGCCCGCCACCGGCCAGGCGCACGGCTTCGGCGGGGGCGGTCGGGGTGTTTTCCAGCGCCTCGGCGAACAGCCGTCCGAGCACGCCACCGGTATGCAGCGCCAGGGCCAGCGTGCCGGCGTTCGGGCCAAGGCCGGCGGCCAGTACCATCAGCGCGCCCCACACCAGCTCCGGCACCGCGCGCAGGGCGTTGAGCAGCAGCCGCGACAGGCTCTGTGCGATGCGCCCGAAGCGGCCTGCCGCCGGCAGCGCGATGAGCATGCCCAGCAGCGCCGCGAGCAGGGTGCCCATGGCCGACATCGCCAGGGTTTCCAGGGCGCCGCGGCCGACCGCTGCGAGGTGGGTTGCGCTCAGGTCCGGCGAGAGGAAGTCGCGGCCGTAGTCGAGCATCTGGCCCAGGCCCCGGGCATCGAACAAGCCGCCGGTGTCCATCTCCAGATAGGCGAAGGACGCGCCGACGGCGAGCAGGATCAGCAGCAGCCAGCCCAGGCTGCGCACAAGGCCGGTCATTCGAGCCTCCCGCGCAGGAAGCGGCTGAGCAGGTCGGCGCCCAGCACCAGGACCAGGAAGGTCAGCAGGATGCTCGCCACCTCGCCGCCGGCGAACATGCGCAGCGACAGGTCGATCTGCTGGCCGAGACCGCCGGCGCCGACGAAGCCCATCACCACCGAGGCGCGGATCGCGCATTCCCAGCGGTAGACGGTGTAGGAAATCAGTTCCGCCGCCGCCGAGGGCAGCACGCCGTAGGCGAAAGCCTGCAGCCGCGAACTGCCACCCAGCAGCAGGGCACGGGTCGGGCGCGGGTCCACCGATTCGAAGATTTCCGCGTAGACCTTGCCGAGCATGCCGCCGTAGGTGATGGCGATGGCCAGCACGCCGGCGGTGGGGCCCAGGCCCACGGCGCGGACGAACAGCAGCGCCCAGACGATTTCCGGCACGCTGCGCAGTACGATCAGCAGGCCGCGCACCGGCCAGCGCAGCGCACGTGCCCACCAGGCCGGCAGGCCGCCGCGGGGCAGGGCGGAGATCGACAGCGCGCGGGTCGCCAGCAGCGCGGCGGGGAATGCGATCAGCCAGGCCAGCGCCATGCCGGCGGTGGCGATGGCGAGCGTTTCCAACGTGGCGCGGCCGAGCAGGGTGAGGAATTCCCCGTCATGGGCCGGCGGCCAGAAACCGCCGAGGAAGTTGGCCATGGTCCGCGCGTTGTCGCCGCTGAAGAGGCCGGCGATATCCAGCTCGGACAGGCGCAGCCCCGGCCACAGCAAGGCCAGGGCGAGCAGGGTGAGCAGCAGGCGCGGCAGCGCCGCCGGATCGCGGGGCGGGCTTTGCGGGAGGGCGGGATTCAGCATCGCGGAATCTGCACCACCACGGGTTTGCCCACCGGCGAGGCAGCTTCCTGCTGGCCGAGCTGCTCGTTGGCGTAGAGGGCGCGCAGGTCCTCGGGCGTGACGTTTTCCGCCGGCTTGTCGAAGGCGATGCGGCCTTCGCGCACGCCGACGATGCGCGGGAAGTGTTCCAGCGCCAGTTCCACCGCATGCAGGCTGGCGAGCAGCGTTACGCCACGGTTCTGCGCCTCGCGGGTGAGCACGCCGAGGGTGTGGCCGGCGAGCACCGGGTCCATGGCCGAGACGGGTTCGTCTGCCAGCAAGACTTCGGCCTGCTGGTAAAGCGCGCGGGCAATGCCGACGCGTTGCAGTTGGCCGCCGGAGAGCTGGTCGCAACGTTCGAAGAGCTTGTCGGCGAGGTCCAGGCGCTGCAGCTCGCTGCGGGCGCCGGCGCTGTCGACGGGGTAGAGCAGGCTGGCCAGGCTTTTCCACAGCGGCCAGTGGCCGAGGCGGCCGGCGAGCACGGCGGTGACCACGCGCTGGCGCGGTGGCAGCGGCGGCGCCTGGTGCACCAGGGCGATGCGCGAGCGCAGGCGCTGGCGTGCCGAGCCGCTCAGCGCCCAGGGTTGGGAACCGAGCAGGTCGACGCGGCCGGCGGTGGGCTTCAGGGCGGTGGCGAGGATGCGCAGCAGGGTGGTCTTGCCGGCGCCGGACGGGCCGATGATCGCCACCCGTTCGCCGGCGGCGACGCTGAGGTCGATGCCGACGAGCGAGCGCTGGCCGTTGGCGTGGATGTGCTCCACGCCGGTCAGTGTCAGGGTCACTTCAGCAGGCCGGCGGCGCGCGCCGATTCCTCGATGCCCTTGTAGTTGTCAGGCTGGGTCTCGATGAAGCGGCTGGCCGCCTGCAGGTCGAGGATTTCCTTGTCGCGCGGCTTGCTCGGGTCGAGGGCGAGGAAGGCCTTCTTGATCTTCTCGGCCAGGGCCGGGTCGAGGTTGCCGCGCACGGTCCAGTTGTAGTCGTAGTAGGTCGGGGTGGTGGCGAAGACCTTGACCTTGTTGGTGTCGACCTTGCCGCTGTCCACCAGCTTCTGCCAGACCGAGGCGTTGAGTACGCCGGCATCGACCTTGCCGGCCTGGACCCAGGCGACGGTGGCATCGTGGGCGCCGGAGTAGGCCACGCGGGAGAAGAACTGCTCGGGCACCACGCCGTCCTTCTGCATGAAGTAGCGCGGCATCAGGCTGCCGGAGGTGGACGATACCGAACCGAAGGCGAACGTCTTGCCCTTGAGGTCCTGGATCGATTTCACGTTCGGATCGGCGGTGATGAATTTGCTGGTGAACTGCTGGTCCTGCTCGCGCTGTACCAGGGGGATGGCGTTGCCGGTCTTCAGGCGCGCCTGGACGAAGGTGAAGCCACCGAGCCAGGCCATGTCCAGTCGATCCGACGCCAGGGCTTCGACCACGCCGGCGTAGTCGGACACCGGGATGAACTTCACCGGCATGCCCAGTTGTTCTTCCAGGTAGGCGCCCAGCGGCTTGAACTTGCGCAGCAGTTCGGTCGGGGCTTCATCGGGAATGGCCGAGACTTTCAGTTCTTTCGGGGTATCGGCGTGGGCGAAAACGGCAGACAGGGACAGGGCGAAACCGGCGGCGAGCGCCAGGGTGCGTTTGAGCATGGGGAGAGTTCTCCGGTTCAATGGCGGAAAAAACCTCGGGAGTATAGTGGCGGCGCGCCTGTTTAGCAGCCGTCGCGGTATCGAAAGGCGTGCCGGCCTCGCCACTTCACGCCTGCTAGAATGCCGCACCCCGTGCCCGCCCTGCTGCCGAACTGGAGATCACCCCATGTCGTCCCCTTTGCCATCCCTTGCGTTCGCCGGCCTCGGCCTGATGGGCGTGCCGATGACGCGCCGCCTGCTCGCCGCCGGCTACTCGCTGAGCGTGTGGAACCGTTCCGCCGGCAAGCGCGACCTGCTGGCCGCCGAAGGCGCCACGGCCGTGCCCACCCCCGCGCAACTGTGCGCCGATGCCGAGGTGGTGATGCTGTGCCTGGCCGATACCGCCGCCGTGCGCGAGGTGGTGTTCGGTGCGGGTGGCATCGTCGAGGGTGCCCGCGCCGGGCAGGTGCTGGTGGACTTTTCCAGCCTGGAGCCGGCTGCCACCCGCGAGATGGCCGCCGAGCTGGAAGCGCGCACCGGCATGCGCTGGGTCGATGCGCCGGTCTCGGGCGGCACGCCGGGCGCCGAAGCCGGCACCCTGGCGATCATGGCGGGCGGCCGTGTCGAGGACATCGAGCGCGTGCGGCCGATCCTCGCCCACCTCGGCCAGCGGCTGACGCGCATGGGCGACGTCGGCGCGGGGCAGGTGACCAAGGTCTGCAACCAGATGATCGTCGCCTGCAACGCGCTGGTAATCGCCGAGGTGGTGGCGCTGGCGGAGAAGGCGGGCGTCGATGCGAGCCTGATAGCCCCGGCCCTGGCCGGCGGTTTCGCGGATTCCAGACCCCTGCAGATCCTGGCGCCGCAAATGGCCGAAAGCCGCTTCGAACCGGTGAAGTGGCACGTGCGCACGCTGCTCAAGGACCTGGACACCGCCGTGAAGCTGTCCCGCGAGGAAGGCTCGGCCACGCCCATGAGCGGCCTCGCCGCGCAACTGATGCGCCTGCACGGCAGCCAGGGCCATCTCGAACGCGACCCGGCTACCCTGGTCGAGCAATACCGTCAGTCGAAGGAATTCCCCGCATGAAACTCTGCGCCAACCTCTCCCTGCTGTTCACCGAAGTCCCGCTGCTGCAGCGCATCGACGCCGCCGCCAAGGCCGGTTTCGAGGGCGTGGAGATCCAGTTCCCCTATGACGTCCCGGCGCAGGACCTGAAGGCCGCACTGGACGAAGCCGGCCTGCCGCTGGTGCTGATCAACCTGCCGGCTGGCGACCTGATGCAGGGCGGGCCGGGCATCGCCGCGGTGCCGGAGCGCGCGGTGGAGTTCGAGGCGGCGCTGGCCACGGCGCTGGACTACGCGCGCATCGTCCAGCCGCAGCACATCAACGTACTGGCCGGGCGGCTGGTCGAGGGGCTGGAGCGCGAGGTCGCGCTGCAGACCCTGGCCGAGCGCCTGCGCGCCACCTGCGACGCCTTTGCCGGCAGCGGCACCGACGTGCTGATGGAAGCCATCAACTGCCACGACATGAAGGACTTCCTGCTCAACACCCCCGAGCACCTGCAGGACATGCTCGAGCGCGTGGCGCGGGAAAACCTGCGCGCGCAGCTGGACCTCTACCACATGGCGCGCATGGGCCTGGAGTTGGTGGATTGCATCTACGCGCTGATGGGCCAGATCGGCCATGTGCAGTTCGCCGACTACCCCGAGCGCGGCGAGCCGGGCTCGGGCGAGATGGAGTTCGGCGTGCCGCTGCAGGTGCTCGACGACGTGGGCTACGACGGCTGGCTGGGCGCCGAATACCGCCCCACCGGGACCACCGCCGACTCGCTGCGCTGGCTGCCGCGCTGGCGCGCCGGCAAGTTCGATTATTGAGTCATGCCTGGCTGCGCATCAGCGCGGCGTCGCTGTCCTCGCGGTAGGCTTCGAGAAATTCCACCAGTGCTGACAGCGGCAGCGGGCGACTGAACAGGTAGCCCTGGGCCAGTTCGCAATGGTTGTCGCGCAGGAACGCCAGTTGCTGCGCGTGCTCCACCCCTTCGGCGATCACCTTCAGGTGCAGCTTCTGCGCCATGGCGATGATCGCCTGGGCGATCTCGCTGTCGCGGCGCGACTGCGGCACGTCGCGGATGAACGAGCGGTCCACCTTCAGCGCATCCAGCGGCAGCTGGCGCAGGTAGGACAGCGAGGAATAACCGGTGCCGAAATCGTCGATGGACAGGCTCACGCCCAGGTCGCGCAGGCGGTTGAGCAGCGGGATCGCCTGGTTGATGTTGGCCATCACGGCGTTCTCGGTCACTTCCATTTCCAGGTAGCGCGCGGCGAGGCCGGTGTCGGCGAGGGTCTGCTGTATTTCGTCGACCAGGCTCTCGCGGCCCAGGTTGCTGGCGCAGCAGTTTACCGCCACGCGCAGGTTGCCGAAGCCCCGGTCGTGCAGGTGGCGCAGGTCCTGGCAGGCTCGGCGCAGCACCCAGGCATCCAGCGCACCGATGAGGCCGTTGGCGGTCGCCAGGCCGATGAAACGGTCCGGTGCCAGCAGGCCGTGGGTGGGGTGCTTCCAGCGCACCAGCGCTTCGAGCTGCGCCACTTCGCCATGGTCGATGCGCAGGATCGGCTGGTAGTAGAGCACCAGCTCGTCGTCCCACAGCGCCTTGCGCAGTTCTTCCTCCAGCTGCAGTTCCTGGGTGGCCTTGGTCTTCAGGTGCGGACTGAAGAAGTGCGTGGCGTTGCGGCCGTTGCCCTTGGACTGATACAGCGCGAGGTCGGCGTGCTTGAGCAACTCCTCGGGTTGGTCGCCGTCGTTGGGGAACAGGCTGATGCCCACGCTCAGGGTCATCACCAGGTTGCGCCCGGCGGTGCTGATCGGCTCCTTCATGCGTTGCATCAGGCGCTGGGCGAGGATGCGCGCCTCGTGGTCTTCGCCCAGGTCGGCGAGGATGCAGAATTCGTCGCCACCAAAACGCGCCAGCAGGTCGGTGCTGCGCAGGGCACTGCGGATGCGTTCGGAGACGATGCACAGCAGCTCGTCACCGGCGGCGTGGCCGAGGGAATCGTTGACGCGCTTGAAGTGGTCCAGGTCCAGCAGGATCACCGCCATGCCCTGGCCCTTCTGCCGGTTGCGCTGCAGACGGGCCGCGAACTCCTCGTTCAGCGCGTTGCGGTTGTGCAGGCCGGTCAGGCCGTCGAAGCGCGCCAGTTTCTGCAGCGAGGCGTTGGCATTGTCCAGCTGGTTGAGCAGCGCATTGACGCGGCTCAGCTCGCTTTCCTTGCTTTCCAGGCTGTCCTCGATCCAGGCCGCCCACAGCCCGGCCAACACCACGGCCAGGGCCAGCAGCCCGACCATCAGGCCGAGCTGGATGGCGTTGTTGCGGCCGACGTCTGCCACCGGCGCGACCCAGCTGGGCAGCGTCAGGGTCAGCGCGGCCATGCCGGTGAAGTGCATGCTGGCGATGGCGCTGCCCAGCAGCAGGCTGGCGAGCGTCTGGTAGAGCCACTGGCGACCCGTCGGCTGGCGGTTCAGCACCGGCGCCAGCACCAGCGCGACGAAGGCCACCAGCACGGCCATCAGCACCGACAGGGTGACCAGCAGCGGGTCGTAGTGCTGCATCGGCGGCGACTCGATGGCCGCCATCCCGGTGTAGTGCATGCCGGCGATGCTGGCGCCGATGCAGCAGGCGGCCAGCAGGTATTGCAGCGGGCTGAGCCCGGCGTGGGCGAGCAGGCGCATGGCGACCACGCAGATGCCGATGGCGATGAGCAGGGAGAGCAGCGTCAGCCCGCCGGCAAAGTGCAACGGCACCGAGGCATGGAAGGCCAGCATGGCGATGAAGTGCATCGACCAGATGCCACTGCCCAGGCAGATGCCGCCCACCCACTGCCAGCGATGGGCGTGCTGCGGCGCGCGGGCCATGCGTGCGGTGATGCTGAGGGCGACGAAACTCGATACGCAGGCGATCAGGATGGCCAGCAGGACCAGCCCGGGGTTGTGGGAACACTCCAGCAGCACAGCATCGGGTACGGCGTCCTGGTGCCAGTCCATGGGCGGGATGCTCCGGATGTCGGGAAGGGAGAAGGCAGATTGATATCACTTTGTGTGAAGTCTAGGAAGCCGGCAGGACGCTGCAAGGACTGCGCTGAGTTTTCGGAGCAAAGCCGGGCGCCGTGCGACGTACGGTAGTACCAACTGATCGGTCGATCGCACATCCGATCGCTGGTCTAAATTGGAACTCCAACTTGACACTTTTTTGACTAACCGCCCGCTAAAGTTGCGCCGCCGGCCGGCAGGGTCGGCTATCTATTTCCTACCCGACTCGATGAAAGGAGTGCGCTCGATGTTCGAGGGCAAGCGCCGCCTCTTCCCCCAGGTCAGCTCCGCGCGGCTGGTCCTGCTGTTCTCGCTGGCATTGGTGCTGTTCTACAACTTCGCCACCTGGCGCGCGCTCAATAGCCTGGTGCCCATGGAAGGCCTGTGGGGCGTGGCGTTCTTCGCCTCGTTCGGCCTGTTCCTCTGGGCGGCCTTCACCCTGCTGCTGACCCTGGTGTCGTTCCGCCCGCTGCTCAAGCCGGCACTGACCCTGGTGGCCCTGGTGTCCGCGGCGGCGGCGTACTTCATGAACACCTACGGCGTCGTGATCGATACCGTGATGGTGCAGAACGTCATCGAGACCAATCCGGGTGAAGCCGCCGCGCTGTTCAGCCTGCGCATGGTCGTCTACCTGCTGCTGCTCGGTGTGCTGCCGGCGGCGATCATCTGGCTGACGCCGGTGCGCTACAGCCCGTTCTTCCGTGGCCTGCTGAACAAGGTGCTGGTGATCTTCGGCTGCCTGGTGGTGGTGGCCGTCTGCGTGGGCGCCTTCTACTCCACCTACGCCCCGGTGTTCCGCCAGGAAGAGAAGCTGACCCACTTCATCAACCCGACCAATTACATCTACGCGGTGAGCAAGTTCACCAAGCAGCGCCTGGGCATCAAGGAAAACCTGGTGGTGCAGCCCATCGGCGAGGACGCGGTGATGCCGCGCAAGGTCAGCGCCGATGGCAAGAAGTCGCTGATGATCTTCGTGGTCGGCGAAACCGCCCGGGCCGATCACTTCTCCCTCAACGGCTACGCCCGCGAGACCAACCCGGAACTGAAGAAGCTGGATATCCTCAACTTCACCAACGTCAGTTCCTGCGGCACCTCCACGGCGGTGTCGGTGCCCTGCATGTTCTCCAAGTTCCCCCGCGAGGACTACAGCGACAAGAAGGGCAAGACCAATCAGGGCCTGCTGGACATCCTCCAGCGCGTCGGCGTGTCGGTGCTCTGGCTGGACAACAACAGCGACTGCAAGGGCACCTGCCTGCGCGTGCCCAACCGCGACATTCCCAAGGACCAGCCCGGTCCCTTCTGCGATGGCAAGAACTGCCTGGACGAAGCCCTGCTGCAGAACCTGCAGGCCTACATCGATGGCCTGAAGGACAACGCCATCATCGTCCTGCACGCCGACGGCAGCCACGGCCCGGAATACTACGACCGCTATCCCAAGTCGCTGGAGCGCTTCACCCCGGTGTGCCGCACCAACCAGCTGGGCAGTTGCAGCAGCGAAGAGCTGATCAACGTCTACGACAACACCATCCTCTACACCGACTTCTTCCTGTCCAAGGTGGTGGAGCTGCTCAAGCAGAACCAGGAGCGCTTCGACGCCTCGATGATCTACGTCTCCGACCATGGCGAATCGCTGGGCGAGAACGGCGTCTACCTGCATGCCGCGCCTTATGCCATCGCACCGAAGGCGCAGACCCACGTGCCCATGGTGATGTGGTTCGGCAACGGTGCACTGGGTGGCATGGGCGTGGACCGCGGCTGCCTGGAGAGGAAGGCCGATGGCGCCGAGCTGAGCCATGACAACCTGTTCCACTCGGTGCTGGGCCTCTACGGCGTGCACACCAGCCTGTATCAGCCGGACCTGGATATCTTCCACTCCTGCAAACGCGACATGACCGCCGCGCAGTAACCCGAGCGGCGGCCATGAAAAAGGCCCTGCGGCTTGCACCGCAGGGCCTTTTGTCTTTCCGGGAGCTGTTACTTGTCGCGTACCAGCAGCACCGGGCGATTGCTGACGCGCAGCAGCCCTTCGGCCACGCTGCCCAGCATCAGCCGGCGCACGCCACGGCGGCCGTGGGTGCCCATGACGATGATGTCGGCCTTGGAAGCCTCGGCCTCGACCTCGATGCGCTCGGCGATCTCTTCGCTGGCGCGTTCCTGGCAGACCCGCTCGAAGCTGGTTTTCACCGCGAACTCGGCGACCTTGTCCTTGGCCTTGGCCAGGATATCGTCGGCGGCCTTCAGCGCGGCTTCGCGCAGCGGCTCCGGGTTGTAGTACACGGCGTAGTCAGGCAGATGGCGCAGCGGGCTGTCGACAATGGTGATGACACGCAGCTCGCCGCCGCTCAGTTTGGCCAGCTTGGCCGCTTCGACCAGGGCTCGGTCGGATACCGGGCTGCCGTCCACCGCTACCAGAATGCGCTCGTACATGATGTGTTCCCTCAATGAGTGGCTTGGTAGGAAAACTCTATCCCTCCAGGGCGGAGATTCCCTTGCGCAGCGTCAATGGTAGTCGGTATGGCCCGATGTGCCGGGAACAGAGCGGCTCAGACATGGATGGACCGTGCCAGGGCGGGATCGCGAGCAAGCTCGCTCCTACGAAAAGCCGGCAAGCCCGCAACCTGTAGGAGCGAGCTTGCTCGCGAACAACGGCGCCCATGAAAAAAAGCCGCCACCGGTTGCCCGGTGGCGGCTTCTTCACGACGCGATGTCGGCGATCAGCCAGCGACCAGCACGCGGATCGCTTCCAGGCGCAGGGAGGCCTTGTCCAGCATCGCCAGGCTGTCGTCACGCTGCTTGCGCAGGGCGTCCAGCTCGCTGTCGCGCACGCTCGGGTTGACGGCTTTCAGGGCGGTCAGGCGCGCCAGCTCTTCGTCCAGGGTCGCGATCAGTTGCTGGCGGGCAGCTTCCACGCGCTCGGCATGGCGCGGGGTGATCTTCGTCTCGGCCTGGGCGAACTGCTTGGCCAGCACGTCGCGCTGGGCCTGCACGAACTTGTTGGCGCTGGCGCGCGGCACGCTTTCCAGCTGGTCGTTCAGGGTCTCGAAGGACACGCGCGAGGACAGGTCGTTGCCGTTGGCATCCATCAGGCAGCGCAGCGCCACCGGCGGCAGGAAGCGGCCCAGCTGCAGTTTGCGCGGCGCCACGGCTTCGCTGACGAACAACAGTTCCAGCAGCACGGTGCCCGGCTTGAGCGCCTTGTTCTTGATCAGCGCCACCGAGGTGTTGCCCAGCGAGCCGGACAGCACCAGGTCCATGCCGCCCTGCACCATGGGGTGTTCCCAGGTGAGGAACTGCATGTCCTCGCGGGCCAGGGCCTGGGCGCGGTCGTAGGTCACGGTCACGCCTTCGTCGTCGCCCAGCGGGAAGCTGGCGTCGAGCATCTTCTCGCTCGGGCGCAGGATCAGCGCGTTCTCGGAGTGGTCCTCGCTGTCGATGCCGTAGGTGTCGAACAGGCGCTCCATGTAGATCGGCAGGGCGAACTGGTCGTCCTGCTCCTCGATCTCGGCGACTAGCGCCTCACCTTCGCCGGCGCCGCCGGAGTTCAGCTCCAGCAGGCGGTCGCGGCCGTTGTGCATCTCGGCTTCCAGCGCCTCGCGGGCGGCCTTGCCTTCGGCCAGCAGGGCATCGAAGGCATCCTCGTCGCCGCCGTCGAGCAGTTCCACCAGGCGCGGGCCGAAGCGGTGCTGCAGGGCGTTGCCGGTGGGGCAGGTGTTGAGGAAGGCGTTCAGCGCCTGGTGGTACCACTGGAACAGGCGTTCCTGCGGGCTGTTTTCCAGGTGCGGCACGTGGATCTGGATGGTGTGCTTCTGACCGATCCGGTCCAGGCGGCCGATGCGCTGTTCCAGCTGGTCCGGGTGTGCCGGCAGGTCGAACAGTACCAGGTGGTGGGCGAACTGGAAGTTGCGGCCTTCGCTGCCGATTTCCGAGCAGATCAGCACCTGGGCGCCGAATTCCTCATCGGCGAAATAGGCGGCGGCGCGGTCGCGCTCGAGGATGCTCATGCCCTCGTGGAACACGGTGGCGGGGATGCCGGACTTCAGGCGCAGGGCATCGCCCAGGTCCATCGCGGTTTCGGCGTGGGCGCAGATCACCAGCACCTTGTACTGCTTGAGCATCTTCAGGGTGTCGATCAGCCACTCGACGCGCGGGTCGAAGCGCCACCAGCGATTGTTCTCGTCGCCGTCATCGGCCTGGGCCTGGAAGCTGACCTCCGGATACAGGTCCGGGTGTTCGCCCAGCGGCAGCTCCAGGTACTCGATGGGATTGGGCAGTACGTACGGATGCAGCTGGCGCTCCGGGAAGCCCTGCACGGCGGCGCGGGTGTTGCGGAACAGCACGCGGCCGGTGCCGTGGCGGTCGAGCAGTTCGCGCACCAGGCGCGAGCGGGCTTCTTCATTGCCGGCCTCGACGCTGGCCAGCAACTCGTCGCCGGCGTTGCCGAGGAAGCCGTGAATGGCGGTGCGTGCAGCGGGGGACAGGCTGCCCTGGTCGATCAGCTCCTGCACGGCCTCGGCGACCGGGCGGTACTGGCTGCTTTCGGTGCGGAAGGCTTCCAGGTCGTGGAAGCGGTCCGGGTCGAGCAGGCGCAGACGGGCGAAGTGGCTGTCCAGGCCGAGCTGTTCCGGGGTCGCGGTGAGCAGCAGCACGCCCGGGATGACCTGGGACAGCTGCTCGACCAGTTGGTATTCCGCGCTGGCCTGTTCCGGGTGCCAGACCAGGTGGTGGGCCTCGTCGACCACCAGCAGGTCCCACTCGGCGGCGAACAGGGCGTCCTGGGCTTTCTCGTCCTCGCGCAGCCATTCCAGCGCCACCAGGGCCAGCTGCGTGTCTTCGAAGGGGTTGCTCGCATCGCTCTCGACGAAGCGCTCGCGGTCGAACAGCGCCACTTCCAGGTTGAAGCGCCGGCGCATTTCCACCAGCCACTGGTGCTGGAGGTTTTCCGGCACCAGGATCAGCACGCGGCTGGCGCGGCCGGAGAGCAGCTGGCGATGGATCACCAGGCCCGCCTCGATGGTCTTGCCCAGGCCCACTTCGTCGGCCAGCAGAACGCGCGGCGCCATGCGGTCGGCGACTTCGCGGGCGATGTGCAACTGGTGGGCGATGGGTTGCGCGCGGGCGCCGCCCAGGCCCCACAGCGAGGACTGCAGCAGGCGGGTGCGGTGTTCCAGGGTGTGGTAGCGCAGGCCGAACCAGGACATCGGGTCGATCTGCCCGGCGAACAGGCGGTCGCTGGCCAGGCGGAACTGGATGAAATTCGACAGCTGGGTTTCCGGCACGGTGCGCTGGTCGTTCTGCGCGGTGATGCCGTGGTAGATCAGCAGGCCGTCGATCTCGTCCACTTCGCGGACGGTCATCTTCCAGCCTTCGAAATGGGTGATCTCGTCGCCGGGGGCGAAGCGCACGCGGGTCAGCGGCGCATTGCGCTCGGCGTACTGGCGGGTATCCCCGGTGGCCGGATAGAGCACCGTGAGCATGCGGCCATCCAGCGCCAGGATGGTCCCCAGCCCGAGTTCCGCTTCACTGTCGCTGATCCAGCGTTGACCGGGTTGATACTGCGCCATGGACACCTCCCAAAAAAAGCCGGCTATGGTACCGGAACGCGCAGCGTTCAGCGATGGCCGTCGGCGCCTCCGGTCGTCCGAATCCTCGGTTGAACCGGTAACGGGGCGCGCATTCATCGCGAATCGTGGAAAGTGTAGCGAGGCGGCCTCAAGTCTGTAGCCGCCGCGCCGATAGCCTGACCAGAGGACTTGTCAGCGCCATTCCCACAGGGCTTGCCCCAGGACCCGCCGATGCTGCCGCCGATTCCCCATAGTCTGGCACCCGTCACTGCCCAGCAGGACGTGCCCAAGCCGCGACCGGATGTCGCCCCGGTGACGCCGCCCGCGCCCAGTGCCGGCAATGCCGGCGTCGCACTGGAACGCCGCCCGGATGAACAGGCGCTGCGCGAGGAATACCAGCGCCGGCGCAAGCGTCGCCAGCTCGCCGACGGCACGCCCGAGGGTGAGGCGCTGGAGGAACTGGAGGAGGTGGAGGAGTTGGGTGACGAGGTGCAGGCTGCGCCGCGCAAAGGGTTGTGGATCGATGTCGAGGTCTGACCGCGCGGCGGAGTAGACTGGCCACAACGCCGTTTCCCCGAGTCCTCCATGCTGTTCGACGACGCCCCGATCCTGCTGCCCGATGCCGAGCTGCGCCTGTTCCCCGACTGGTGCCCGCCAGAGCGCGCTGAACGCTGGCTGGAGCAACTGCTCGCGCAGACGCCCTGGGAGCAGCCGCAGGTGCACCTGCATGGCCGCGACTACCCGGTGCCGCGCCTGGTGAACTGGTATGGCGATCCCGAGGCTTTCTATACCTATTCCGGCCTGACCCACGCGCCGCTCCCGTGGACGCCGCTGCTGGCCGAGATTCGCGCGGCCGTCGAAGAGGCGGCAGGCCAGCGTTTCAATGGCGTGCTGCTCAATTACTACCGCGACGGCCAGGACTCCATGGGCTGGCACAGCGACGACGAGCCGGAACTGGGCCGCAACCCGGTGGTGGCCTCGTTGAACCTGGGCGGCACGCGGCGCTTCGATCTGCGGCGCAAGGGCCGAAACACAATCGAACATTCCATCGAGCTGCCCGGCGGTTTGCTACTGGTCATGTCCGGCGCGACGCAGCATTATTGGCAGCATCAGGTCGCCAAGACGCGCCGTCCGGTCGCGCCGCGCCTGAATCTGACTTTCCGCCTGGTGCATGCCCTGCCATGAGCAACGACGACAAACTGATCGACTTCACCGCCGAACGCGACAAGCGCATCCACGATGTGCACGAAAAGCGCCTGCAGGACGTGCGCAAGGCCTTCGAGCAGGCGCTGCCGCTGGGTAAGCCGCGCAAGAAGGGCAAGAGCAAGCCCAAGAAACGCTGATCTCTGCCTGACAATCCCGCAAAACCCCCGCTCTGCGCGGCTTCCCGCCGCACCCGATCCCTTTCGAAACTTGACCTGCGTCAGTGCTCCGGCCCTCCACGGATAGCGCCTTGTCGAGCATTGATCCAGGTCAACTTGCCGCCCCAGCCCACCGGTAATCTGCACCCATCCCCAGACGATGTAGCCGATAGGAGGCCAGCATCATGTTCATCGACGAAGTGGTACTCGCAGGCGTCCTTACCGTTGGCCTCATGGTTCTGTTCTTCGGCGGGGTCGGAATTTTCATCTGGAAGGACAGCCACAAGAAGAGCTGATCCTTACAGAGTCACAGAGCACGCAAGGCACTTCGGGCGACTTAGGTCGCCCGTTTTTTTTGCCTCGACGAAAGTGGGGATGACATATCGTTAGGCTGCTAATAATATTATCAGCAACGATTCTGTCATTCCGGTTGCCGACTATCGTTAAGCGATAGACCCGGACCTTTCGAGATACCGCGTGCGACCTACGCTTCAGGCATTCCTCGCGCCGGATACGCTGGCGCTGAAATTCGCGATCAAGACGCTCCTGGCGGGCGGCCTGGCGCTGTGGTGCGCCTTCCGTTTCGACCTGGAGCAGCCGCAGTGGGCGCTGATGACGGTGTTCATCGTCTCCCAGCCGCTGTCGGGCATGGTGGTGGCCAAGGGCATCTTCCGGCTGATCGGCACGGTGGTCGGCACCATCATGTCGGTGGTGATGATCGCGCTGTTTGCCCAGACGCCCTGGCTGTTCCTGCTGGCCATCTCGCTCTGGCTCGGCCTCTGTACAGCCGCCTCGACGACCTTGCGCAACCATGTTTCCTACGCCTTCGTGCTGTCCGGCTATACCGTGGCGATCATCGGCCTGCCGGCGATCAGCCATCCGCTGGGCATCTTCGACCAGGCCGTGGCGCGCAGCACGGAGATCTGCCTGGGCATTCTCTGCGCCTCCGCGGTCAGCGCCATCCTCTGGCCGCGCCGGGTCGAGGCCAATCTGGACAAGCAGGCCCACGCCACCTGGCTCACTGGCATGCAGGCCGCGCGCAGCGAGATCGATGCCGATTCCCGGCAGATCAAGGGTCTGCTGCAGGCGCTGGGCAAGATCGTCGAAGTCGACGTGCAACGCGACCACGCCTGGTTCGAGGGCTATCGCGGACGCATGCGCTCGCGAGCCCTGCGGATTCTCTCCCGCGATCTGCTCAGCCTGTTGCGTACCGCACGCGGCGTGGCCCGGCAGCGAAGTGTGCTGGACGCCGAGGACCATGCGCGCCTGCAGCCCTGGTTCGAGGAGTTGCGCGCCGTCCTGGACGATCCGCAGGTCGACGCCATGCGCTCGTTGCAGGAACGCCTGCAACAGGCCGGGACTGACGAGCGCTATTCCAACGACCTGCGCTACTGCCTGACCCGCTGCGCCTTGCTGCTGCTCAAGGCGCTGAATTCGGAAAAGGCCATGCGCGCGGTGGCGGATGGGCGGGTGGATGACGTCGCCACCGGCACCTTGTCCTGGCATCGAGATTGGCTGATGGCGCTGTTCTACGGCCTGCGCAGTGCCCTGGCGCTGCTGGGCATGTCGGCCTTCTGGATGGCGACCGCCTGGCCGGCCGCCACCGGCGGCATGCTGCTGGCGGCGGTGATCTGCAGCCTGTTCGCCAACCGCGACAACGCGGTCGCCATCGGCCTGGGCTTTCTGCGTGGCATTCTGCTGGCGATTCCGGCGGCCGCCGTGGTCACCCAGTGGCTGCTGCCGCAGTGGAACGGCTTTCCGCTGCTCTGCCTGGCGCTGGGCGTGCCGCTGTTCTTCGCCCTGCTGGGCATGGCCACGCCAGCCTTGGCGGGCACGGCAACGTCGTTTTCGATCCACTTCATCACCCTGGTGGCGCCGAGCAACGTGATGAAGTACGACCTGGCCACCCTGCTCAATTCCGCCCAGGGCATCGTCATCGGCGTGGGGTTCGCGGTGGTGGTCTTCCGCCTGCTCACCCTGCCGGCCAACTGGCTCAACCGCCGGCTGATCCAGGCCACTTGCGAGGACCTGGGGCGCCTTACGCGGCGGCCGCTGGCCGAGGCGGAAAGCTGGTTCGGCGGACGCATGGCCGACCGGCTGATCCGCCTGGCGCGGCACTACACGCTATTGCCCAAGGACGAGCAGCGGCGTTGGCAGGAGGGGCTGTTCGCCCTCGACCTGGGCAACGAGTTGATCCACCTGCGCGCCTGTCTCAATGGTGCCCAGGGGCAATTGCGCAAGCGCCGGGACCAGTTCCTCGGCGCCCTGGGCAGCGTGCTGGAGAAAGGCCCCGGAGCGGGGCGCGAGCAGCGCCTGGAAAGCCTCTGCCCTTCGCTGGAAGAGGCCCTCGCCCATGATCTGCAGGGCGACAACGAACCCAACCGGCTGGCCCGCGCCGCGCTGGCGCAATTGCGTCACACCTGGCGCCAGTGGTGCCGTCTGGAGGACGCCAATGGGACTGCATGAGTTCGGCTGGGGCGGCGTGTTCCTCAGCCCGCTGTTTATCTACGCCGTGCTGGCCCTGGGCCTGACGGTCGTCCTGCGCCTGCTGCTGCAGGCCACCCCCTTCGGGCGCTGGATCTGGCACGAGGCGCTGTTCGACTGTGCGCTGTTCGTGCTGATTCTCTGTGCCATTACCTGGGCGCTCAGCGCAGCGCCTTGAGAGGAGAAACCCTATGCGCGGAACCTTTCGCGTAGTCGTCACCCTCATCCTGGTCATCGCCGCCGTCCTGGCCGGCACCTGGCTGTGGCGCTATTACATGTTGTCGCCCTGGACCCGCGACGCGCGGGTGCGCGCCGACGTGGTGGTGATCGCCCCGGACGTTTCCGGCTGGGTCACCGACCTTGCCGTGCAGGACAACCAGCAGGTCAAGGCCGGCGACCTGATCATGCGCATCGACCACGAGCGCTACGCGGCGAACCTGGAGCAGGCCAAGGCCCTGGCCGAGACCCGGCACCAGCAATACCTGCTGCGCGTGAGCGAGGCGTCGCGGCGCAGCAAGCTGGGCATCGCCGCGATCAGCGCCGAGGACAAGGAGACGGCGCAGATCAACGCCGCCATTGCCAAGAGCGAATACGACGAGGCGCAGGCCCAGGTGCGCCTGGCGCAGCTCAACCTGACCCGCAGCGAGATGCGGGCCCCGCGTGACGGGCAGATCACCAACCTGCGCCTGGCCCAGGGCAACTACGTGCAGGCCGGCCAGGCGATGATGGCGCTGGTGGACCAGAAGTCCTTCTACGTCACCGCCTACTTCGAGGAAACCAAGTTGCCCGGCATCCGCGTCGGCCAGCCGGCGCAGGTGGTGCTGATGAGCGGCGACGTCGCCATCGACGGCACCGTGGAGAGCATCAGCAGCGGTATCACCGACCGCAACGCCATCCCCGACAGCCAGTTGCTGGCCAATGTCGAGCCGACCTTCAACTGGGTGCGCCTGGCCCAGCGCATCCCGGTACGCATCCATCTCGACAAGGTGCCCGAGGGCGTGCACCTGAGCGCCGGGATGACCGCCAGCGTGACCGTCAAGCCGTGACCGGCGCGCCGCGCCGTTCGCGCTGAAGCCAGCAGGACAACGCCGCACAGACGATGGAGGCGGCCACCAGCGAGACGCCCACCCAGGGCGTCCAGGCGATGCCGGCCAGGCTGATCACCACGCCGCCCAGCGCCGCACCGAGGGCCACGCCCAAGTGCATCGCCGAGGTGTTCAGCGCCACCCCGGCGCTGCCGCTGGCCGGGTCGCTGGCCAGCAGGTAGCTCTGCACCGCTGGCGAGATCATCCAGCTGATGGTGCTCCATACCATCAGCACGCCGAGCAGCAGCCCCGGATGGCCGAGGCTCAGCGGAATCGCCAGCATCGCCACGCCGAACAGCAACGGAACCGCCACCAGTGCACGGCGAGGGCCGAGGCGGTCGCTCAGCCAGCCGCCCAGGTATCCGCCGCCGATGGCTGCCAGGCCGATCAGCAGCAGGGTCACAGCGATGCCCTGGCTATCGGTAATCCCGGCGACCTGCTGGAACCACGGGGTGATATAGGCGAACAGGGTGAAATGCCCGCCCAGCAGCAGGATCGACACCCAATGCGCCAGGTTCAGCGCCGGGTTGCGCAGTTGGCGTGCGTAGGCCGCTCCATTGGCCGGGCTGCCCAGTACGCGGCGGGGCAGGGCGATCCACAGTGCGGTGGTCAGCGGCAGCGAGTAGAGGGCGATGGCGGCGAAGATCCAGCGCCAACCGACCCAGTCGTTGACCAGCACACCAGCCGGCACGCCGAACACCAGCGAACCGCTGATGCCCATGAAGATCAGGCCGATGGCTCGCCCGCGCTGCGCCGGGGGCGCCAGTTCCACCGCCAGCAGGCTGGCCTGCAGGATCAGCAGCCCGCAGCAGGCTGCCATGCCGATGCGCATCAGCAGCAGCGACCCATAGCCGGGACTCAGCGCGGCGCCTGCGTTGAAGGCGGCGAACACCAGCAGGGTGATGACCAGCAGCCGGCGACAGTCGGCGCCGCGGGTGAGCCAGCCGAGCAGCGGGGCGGCGAGGGCGAAACTCAGGGAGAACAGGCTGGTGAGCTGCCCGGCGAGGCTGAGGGAAACCTGGAGGTCGGCGGCGAGCGAGGGCAGGATGCCGGTGAGGATGGCCTCGGCGAGGCCCGCGGCGAAGGTGCAAAGGGACAGCAACAGCAGTCGAAGGTCCATGGCGGCTCCGATTCCCGGTGAGGGGTTTCGGGCACGACGCCTTCGGTTATCCCAGATGAATGTGCGGTGACGAGGGCAGGGTAGTCGAGCGGAAAACTGTATACAAGTTTCCGGGGCCGGTGGCCGGCCCCGGAGCGACCATCAGCCGATGGTGATCGGCGGCAGCGCGGGCAGTTCTATGTTGAGCTTCTCGGTCGGCGCCATGACTTCGGCCTCGCCCTTGACCACGGCCTTGCCGTCCTGGTTGAGCACCACGGTGCCGATGCGCACGCGGTTCTTCGGCAGCTTTTCCAGTACTTCCAGTTCCACCGTCAACTGGTCGCCCAGCTTCACCGGGCGGGTGAAGGCCAGGTTCTGGCCGAGGTAGATGGTGCCCGGGCCGGGCAGGGTGGTGGCGATCGCCGCGCTGATCAGCGCGCCAGTGAGCATGCCGTGGGCGATGCGCTCCTTGAACTGGGTGGTGGCGGCGTAGTCGGCGTCCAGGTGCACCGGGTTGCGGTCGCCGGAGACTTCGGCGAACAGCTGGATGTCGCGCTCGCCGACGCTGCGCTGGAAGCTGGCCTTCTGGCCGACTTCGAGTTCGTCGTAGGGAACGTTTTGCACGGTTGTCATAGGGGCTCCTCGGATTTCTCGACCTGTGGGAGGGGGCAGTGCGCGCCCAGCCAGTCGATCAGGTTGCGGGTGACCTCGTCGCGGTTGCTCTCGTTGAACAACTCGTGGCGAGCGTCGGGATAAATCGTCAGTTGGACGTCGCGAACCCCCGCCCGGGTCATCGCCTGGGCGAGATCGCGCAGGCGGCTGCCCTGGCTGACCGGGTCGCGCTCGCCGCCGATCACCATCAGCGGCAGGTCGCTGCGGATGCGCGACAGCTGTGCCACCGGGGTGATATCAGCCAGGCCGCCGAGCAGGTCGACCCACAGCTGGTTGCTGCAACGGAAGCCGCAGAGCGGGTCGGCGACATATTTGTCGACCTCGGCGGGGTCGCGGCTCAGCCAGTCGAAGGCGGTGCGGTTGGGTTTGAACGCCTTGTTGAACGAGCCGAACGACAGGAAGTCGATCAGCGCGCTGCGCCCCAGCGGGCCCTGGCGCCAGCGCTCGAAGCGGGCGATGACGCGGGCGCTCTTGTACAGCGCCACCGGCTGGTAGTTGGAGCCGGACAGCACCGCCGCCTGTACGCTGGCGCTGTGCTGCAGCAGGTAGGCGCTGCCGATGTAGCTGCCCATGCTGTGGCCGAGCAGGATGATCGGCAGGTCCGGATGCTCCTCGCGCACGTGCTGGTTGAGCGTGTGCAGGTCGCCGATCACCTTGCCCCAGCCGCCGTGGTCGGCGTAGTGGCCCAGTTCGCCGTTCTCGGCGGTGCGGCCGTGGCCGCGCTGGTCGATGGCGTAGAGGTGATAGCCGGCGGCGTTCAGCGCCAGGCCCAGGCGCTCGTAGCGGCCGCTGTGCTCGGCCATGCCGTGGGACAGCATCAGGGCCCCGCGCGACGGGCCTTCCGGTGCCCAGTGGCGGGTGTAGAGCGGTGTCTCGTCGCTGGCGGCGAGCCAGTAGGCGGCGTAGGGCATGGGGTCCATCCTGCTTGTTGTTCGTCGATTCTTGTTGGAATGGGGCCATGGAATGGGCCGGACGGGGCGATTCTGCCACGCCGGGACATTTCCTGTATGGATTGCCGATGATGCCCGGCCATCGTCGTGCAAGTCCCGTCCCAGGCGGCCATCGGCTCTATCCCGCGCCATGCCGGGGTGGTGGCGCAAGATTCACGCAGTCTATGACGCCGCCTGGAGTCTTTGCGATGACCAAAGGAACTGCTAGCTTCCGTCGAATGACCGCAATGACGGTTCGGTTTCGCTCAGGTACGAGGACAAGAATAAATGCAACCTGAATTCTGGAACGACAAACGCCCGGCCGGCGTGCCCAGCGACATAGACCTGACCGCCTACAAGTCGGTGGTGGAAGTCTTCGAGCGCTCCTGCAAGAAATTCGCCGACCGCCCGGCCTTCAGCAACATGGGCGTGACCCTGACCTATGCCGAGCTGGATCGCCTGTCCGCCGCCTTCGGCGCCTACCTGCAGAAGCACACCGACTTGAAGCCCGGCGACCGCATCGCCGTGCAGATGCCGAACATCCTGCAATACCCCATCGCCGTGTTCGGCGCCCTGCGCGCCGGGCTCATCGTGGTCAACACCAATCCGCTCTACACCGCCCGCGAAATGCGCCACCAGTTCAAGGATTCCGGCGCCCGCGCGCTGGTCTACGTGAACCTGTTCGGCAAGCTGGTGCAGGAAGTGCTCCCCGATACCGGCATCGAGTACCTGATCGAAGCGCAGATGGGCGACCTGCAGCCCGCGCTCAAGGGCCTGCTGGTCAATACCGTGGTCAAGCACGTGAAGAAGATGGTGCCGGCGTACAACCTGCCGCAGGCCGTCGCCTTCAAGTCCGCTCTGCGCCAGGGCCGCGGCCATGGCCTGCAGCCGGTCAAGGTCGGCCTGGACGACATCGCGGTGCTGCAGTACACCGGCGGCACCACCGGCGTGGCCAAGGGCGCCATGCTCACCCACGGTAACCTGGTGGCGAACATGCAGCAGGTGCACGCCTGCCTGCAGCAGCACGGGCCGGACGGCAAGCCGCTGATGCAGGTCGGCAACGAGGTGATGATTGCGCCGCTGCCGCTGTACCACATCTATGCCTTTACCGCGAACTGCATGTGCATGATGGTCAACGGCAACCACAACGTGCTCATCACCAATCCGCGCGACATTCCCGGCTTCATCAAGGAGCTGAAGAAGTGGCGCTTCTCCGCGCTGCTGGGCCTGAACACCCTGTTCGTCGCCCTGATGGACCGCCCGGAATTCAAGGAGCTGGACTTCTCCAACCTCAAGGTCACCAACTCCGGTGGCACCGCACTGGTCACCGCCACCGCCGAGCGCTGGAAATCCCTGACCGGCTGCACCGTGGTGGAAGGCTACGGCCTCACCGAAACCTCCCCGGTGGTCAGCACCAACCCCTATGGCGAGCAGGCGCGCCTGGGTACGGTCGGCATCCCGGTGCCCGGCACCGCGCTGAAGGTGATCGACGACGACGGCAATGACCTCGGTCTGGGGGAGCGCGGCGAGCTGTGCGTGAAGGGCCCGCAGGTCATGAAAGGCTACTGGCAGCGCCCGGACGCCACCGCCGAGGTGCTGGACGCCGACGGTTGGCTGCGCACCGGGGATATCGCGGTGATCGACCCGGATGGCTTCACCCGCATCGTCGACCGCAAGAAGGACCTGATCATCGTCTCCGGCTTCAACGTCTATCCCAACGAGATCGAAGACGTGGTCATGGCGCACCCGAAGGTCGCCAACTGCGCGGCGGTCGGCGTGCCGGACGAAAAATCCGGCGAGGCGGTGAAGCTGTTCGTGGTGGCCCGCGAGGGCGGCGTCACCGTCGAGGAGCTCAAGGCCTACTGCAAGGAAAACTTCACCGGCTACAAGGTACCCAAGCACATCGTGCTCAAGGATGCCCTGCCGATGACGCCGGTGGGCAAGATCCTGCGCCGGGAGCTGCGCGAGACGGCGTAAGCCTGGCGAGTGGCAAAAAAGGGGGCTGATCCGGGATCAGCCCCCTTTTTGTTTGGGCGGGGCCTGGAGCGCAGAGGCCTGGGCGATGCCGTCACCGCCGAGAACGACTTCGGCCGCCGTGAACGAACAAACCCCAGCCTCGGCTGGGGTTCCTGGCGGTCAACGCGGGCGCTGGCAGGGGCGGGTCAGCCGCCGCAGCCGCCACTGCCGCAGTTGCAGCAGCCGTCCTTCTTGCGCAGGATTTCGTAGAGATCGTCCTTGAGCTGGAGCTTCTGCTTCTTCAGCACCTCGATGGCGTCGTGGGTGGCGGGGATGATGCCGGCTTCCATGTTCTTGATCTCCTGGTCGAGATCGTTGTGGCTGTGGAAGAGCTTGGCAAAATGCGGGTCTTCGGATTTCAGGCGGGAAATTTTTTCGCGGAATTCGGGAAACATGAGGGTTCTCCAGGAGAGTGCAAAAGCACTTTGCTGGATCCGGGCCCGGCCAGTGTTGAGGTAGATCACTGAAGCGCAGCGCATTGCGCATGGGGAAGTGCCAGCGCTGCGGGCGGAAACCATTGCGCCTCGGATGGCATGCGAAATCGCCTGATTCGAACTCCGACGATTTACCCTGCGACACGGTTTGGTCCGACCTCCAGTCCCGGACTTTTTTACGGTTTCATTTCCCTGAAACCCACTTTGTCAGACAATCCAACAAGGCTGCGAGCCTTCTGGGACGGGCTTTTCCGACGAGCGGAATGAAAATGACCAGGTCCACTGTTTTCGGTCATTTTTCTTACTGGCGAGGCTGTGTTTGGTGCTGGTCGCGTTTTCCCAAAGCTGATAATCTCGGCCCGCTTTTCGCTCCCCGAGCCAGGGGAAAGCGACACAAACACAACAAAGAACCGCGAACGCGGTAAAGATGAGCTGTTGCTTAGGAGTGGGCTTCCATGACCGACAATTTCTGGAAGGACAAATACCCAGTGGGGATCGCTGCCGAGATCAACGCTGACCAGTACCCGAACATCCTCGCGGTACTCAAAGAGTCCTGCCAACGCTTTGCAGACAAGCCTGCCTTCAGCAACCTGGGCAAGACCCTGACCTACGGCGAGATGTACAAGCTCTCCGGGGACTTCGCCGCTTACCTGCAACAGAACACCGATCTCCAGCCCGGCGATCGCATCGCCGTGCAACTGCCCAACCTGCTGCAATACCCGGTCGTGGTGTTCGGCGCCATGCGCGCCGGCCTGATCGTGGTCAACACCAACCCGCTGTACACCGCGCGGGAAATGGAGCACCAGTTCAACGATTCCGGCGCCAAGGCGCTGGTGTGCCTGGCGAACATGGCGCACCTGGCCGAGGAAGTGCTGCCCAAGACCGGCATCCGCAACGTCATCGTCACCGAAGTGGGTGACATGCTGCCGCCGCTCAAGCGCTTCATCGTCAATTTCGTGGTCAAGAACATCAAGAAGATGGTTCCGGCCTACCACATCCCCAACGCGCAGAAGCTCACCGACGTGCTGGCCAAGGGCCGTGGCAAGGCGGTGAAGGAAGTCTCGCCGCACAACGACGACGTCGCCGTGCTGCAGTACACCGGCGGCACCACTGGCGTGGCCAAGGGCGCGATGCTCACCCACCGCAACCTGGTCGCCAACATGCTGCAGTGCAAGGCGCTGATGGGCGCCAACCTCAATGAAGGTTGCGAGATCCTCATCACCCCGTTGCCGCTGTACCACATCTACGCCTTCACCTTCCATTGCATGGCGATGATGCTCACCGGCAACCACAACATCCTGGTGACCAACCCGCGCGACCTGGCCAGCATGGTCAAGGAACTGTCGCAGTGGAAGTTCACCGGCTTCGTCGGCCTGAACACCCTGTTCGTCGGCCTGTGCAACAACGAAGGCTTCCGCAAGCTGGACTTCTCCGCGCTGAAGCTGACCCTCTCCGGCGGCATGGCCCTGCAACAGGCCAGCGCCGAGCGCTGGAAGGACGTCACCGGCTGCGCCATCTGCGAAGGCTACGGCATGACCGAGACCAGCCCGGTGGTGTCGGTGAACCCGTTCCAGAACATCCAGATCGGCACCATCGGCATCCCGGTTCCGTCGACCCTGTGCAAGGTCATCAGCGACGACGGCCAGGACCTGCCGCTGGGCGAGCGGGGCGAGCTGTGTGTCAAGGGCCCGCAGGTGATGAAGGGTTACTGGCAGCGCCAGGAAGCCACCGACGAGATCCTCGACAAGGACGGCTGGCTGCGCACCGGCGACATCGCGATCATCCAGGACGACGGCTACATGCGGATCGTCGACCGCAAGAAGGACATGATCCTGGTCTCGGGCTTCAACGTGTATCCCAACGAGCTCGAAGACGTGCTCGCGACCCTGCCGGGCGTGCTGCAATGCGCCGCCATCGGCATCCCGGACGAGAAGTCCGGCGAGGCGATCAAGGTCTTCGTGGTATCCAAGCCGGGCGTCACCCTGACCAAGGAGCAGGTCATGCAGCACATGCACGACAACCTCACCGGCTACAAGCGGCCCAAGTCCGTCGAGTTCCGCGACAGCCTGCCGACCACCAACGTCGGCAAGATCCTGCGTCGCGAGCTGCGCGACGAAGAGCTGAAGAAGATCAGGGCCTAAGCCCGACGAACAAGGAACCCGCCGCACGGCGGGTTTTTTGTGCCCGCCCTCATCGTCCTCCGGCCCGGGTTGCCCTGCGAAAGACGCAGGAGCCGTCGCCGGGGGGCAGCAACAGTGTCCATAACCCGCCGCGTTTTCGGAAATCACCGATATCTCCGCCGCAGCGCCGCTCGTAGTCTCGTGCGCGCTGTTCTCCCCTGTCTCGGAGTTAAAAAACGCCATGCACCTTATCTGGACGATCTGTATCGGCTTCGTCGCGGGGCTCATTGCCCGGTGGATCACGCCGGGAAGCAACCCCGTGGGGTTCTTCATCACCGCGGCCCTGGGGATTGCCGGCGCACTGCTGGCGACCTTCGCCGGCCAGGCCTTGCACTTCTACCAGCCGGGCGAGTCCACGGGCTTCATCGGCGCCGTGATCGGCGCCGTGGTCCTGCTCGCCCTCTACCACCTGTTGTTCGCCAAGAAGAGCTGAGGTAATCACCATGAGTTTGATGGATTCGTTGTTGCAGCAAGTGGTCGGTGCCGTGGGTGGCAACCTGGAAGAGCACCTGGCAAACGCGCCGGCCGGCGCGCTGGGGCAAAGCCTCACCGCCATGTTCAATTCCGATCAGACGCCGCCCTTTGCCAATACCGTCAGCCAGTTGTTCGGTCAGTCCAACGACACGCAGCGCGCGGGCATGCTGAACCAGTTGCTGGCCGCTGCCGGCCCGGCCCTGGTCGGGCAGATGATGAGCGGCGGGCTGGGCAAGGTGCTGCAACCCGGCGCCACGCAAGTGACGCCGGAGCAGGCCAGCCAACTGAGCCCCGACGATGTGCAGGCCATGGCCGCCCAGGCCGAGCAAGCCAACCCGGGCGTGGTCGAGAGCATCGGCAACTTCTACGCCCAGCACCCGACCCTGATCAAGACGCTGGGCGGCGCCGCGTTGGCGATCGCCCTGGCCAAGCTGCGCGAACACCAAGAGGCCTGAGTCTAAGTCCTCGAGGGGCTGGCGAGCGCCTGCTCGACCGGTTCCTCCGCTGACCTGGCGGGGCGCAACGCCCCGCCTAACCGGGCCACCCTGCGATCAGCATGGCGGCCCGTGCCGGTCTTTTGCGACAATTCACCCCATTGTCGCCATGACAGCCCATTCCAGGGACCGGCTTTGCACCTGCTCGCGCCGCTCCCGCCTGATGCCCGCGAAGCCGATGACCACAGACAGTACGCCGACTCCCGAACAGCTCCTGCAGCGCATGGATCACGCGATGATCCGCGACCGCCATCGCTTGCGCCGGCAGCTTCATGAACTGCGCAAGCACCCCGACGACGCCAGGTTGGCCCAGTGGGCGGAGCGCTTCCAGGCCTCCTGCGCCAAGGTCGAGGCGCGCCGCGCGAGCATCCCGCGGATTTGCTACGACGACAGCCTGCCGATCGCCGCCAAGCGCGATGAAATCAAGGCTGCGCTGGAAAAGAGCCAGGTGGTGGTGATCGCCGGCGAGACCGGTTCGGGCAAGACCACCCAGTTGCCGAAGATCTGCCTGGAGCTGGGCCGGGGTACCCATGGCCTGATCGGCCACACCCAGCCGCGCCGGCTGGCCGCGCGTAGCGTGGCGACCCGCGTTGCCGAGGAAATCGGCACGCCGCTGGGGGCATTGGTGGGTTATCAGGTGCGCTTCGAGGACCAGAGCGACGACAGCACGCTGATCAAGCTGATGACCGATGGCATCCTGCTGGCCGAGACCCAGCATGACCGCTACCTGGAACGCTACGACACGATCATCGTCGACGAAGCCCACGAACGCAGCCTGAACATCGACTTCCTGCTCGGCTTCCTCAAGACGCTGCTGCCACGCCGGCCCGACCTCAAGCTGATCATCACCTCGGCGACCATCGACCTGGAGCGCTTCTCCAGGCATTTCGGCGATGCGCCCATCGTCGAGGTGTCGGGCCGCACCTATCCGGTGGAAACCTGGTATCGCCCGCTGGCGGCGGAAGTGGACGAGGACGGCGAAGCGCTGTTCGACGACCTCTCCGTGGACCAGGGCATCCTCCGCGCGCTGGACGAGATCGCCGCCCATGAGCGCGACGTGGGCAAGCGCCCCGGCGACGTGCTGGTGTTCCTGCCTGGCGAGCGCGAAATCCGCGACGCCGCCGACATGCTGCGCAAGGCCAACCTGCGCCACACCGAGGTGCTGCCGCTCTACGCGCGCCTGACGCCGGCCGAGCAGCAGAAGATCTTCGCGCCCATGCCGGGGCGCAAGATCGTGCTCGCCACCAACGTCGCGGAAACCTCGCTGACCGTGCCCGGCATCCGCTACGTGATCGACAGCGGCACCGCGCGCATCAGCCGCTACAGCTACCGCGCCAAGGTGCAGCGCCTGCCCATCGAGGCCATTTCCCAGGCCAGCGCCAACCAGCGCAAGGGCCGTTGCGGCCGGGTCGAGCCGGGCATCTGCGTGCGCCTGTACAGCGAGGAAGACTTCAACGGCCGCCCGGCCTTCACCGATCCGGAAATCCTGCGCACCAACCTCGCGGCGGTGATCCTGCAGATGCTCCACCTGCGCCTGGGCGACATCGAGGCCTTCCCCTTCATCGAGCCGCCGGACGGCAAGGCGATCAACGACGGCTTCACCCTGCTGCAGGAGCTCTCCGCGGTGAACCGCGAAGGCCAGCTGACGCCGCTGGGCCGACAGCTGGCGCGACTGCCCATCGACCCGCGCCTGGGGCGCATGCTGCTGGAAGCGGCGCAACTGGGCAGCCTGCCGGAAGTGCTCACCGTGGCCAGCGCGCTGTCCGTGCAGGACCCGCGCGAGCGGCCGATGGACCGCCAGCAGGCCGCCGACCAGGCGCATGCGCAGTGGAAGGACCCGGACTCGGACTTCGCCGCGTTGATCAATCTCTGGCGCGGTTTCGAGGAGCAGCGCCAGGCGCTGGGCTCCAACCCGCTGCGCACCTGGTGCCGGAAGAACTTCCTGAACTACCTGCGCCTGCGTGAGTGGCGCGATGCGCACCGTCAGCTGACGCTGATCTGCCGCGAGCTGCAGCTGCCCTTCAGCAAGCCGGATGCTTCTCGTAGGAGCGAGGGGGGCGCCTCCGCTATTGCTCGCGAACAGCCCAACACCGCGAAACCCCAGGACAACAAAGGCCGTCAGCCAGCCGTCGACAAAGAAGCGAAGCAGGTTCGCGAGCAAGCTCGCTCCCACAAGGGCGGTGAGCCGGACGCGAAGCCGCGCGACATCGACTACGCCGCCGTGCACAAGGCGATCCTCTCCGGCCTGCTCAGCCAGATCGGCCAGAAGGCGGAAGAGGGTGACTACCTCGGTGCGCGCCAGCGACGCTTCTGGATTCATCCCTCCAGCGTGATCGGCCGCAAGAAGCCGCAGTGGATCATGGCCGCCGAACTGGTGGAAACCACCAAGCTGTTCGCTCGCATGGTCGCGAAGATCGAGCCGGACTGGCTGGAACCGCTGGCCGGGCACCTGGTGAAGAAGAACTACCTGGAGCCGCACTGGGAGAAACGCCGTGGCCAGGTGGTGGCCTACGAGCAGGTCACCCTGTACGGCCTGATCATCATCGGCCGCCGTGCCGTGCACTATGGCCCGATCGATCCGCCGGTCGCGCGCGAGATGTTCATCCGCGAGGCGCTGGTGCGCGGCGAGATCAACAGCCGCGCCAGATGCCTGTCGGCCAACCGCCAGTTGCTGGAGAAGCTCGACGAGCTGGAGGCCAAGGCGCGCCGGCGCGACATCCTCGCCGACGAAGAAACCCTGTTCGCCTACTACGACGAGCGCCTGCCGGCGGACATCTACCAGTCCGCCAGCTTCGAGAAATGGTACGAGCGCGAGCACCGGCAGCACCCCGACCTGCTGATCATGCGCGAGGACGATGTCCTCGCCCGTGATGCCAGCGAAGTCACCGCCGGGCTCTACCCGGACCGCCTGCGCCTGGGCGAGCTGCAACTGCCGCTCAGCTACCACTTCGAGCCCGGCCACGTGCGTGACGGCGTGACGGTGCGTGTGCCGGCGCCGCTGCTGCCGCAGCTGCCCGCCGAGCGCCTGGAATGGCTCGTGCCGGGGCTGCTGGAGGCCAAGTGCATCGAGCTGGTGCGCAGCCTGCCCAAGGCCATCCGCAAGAATTTCGTGCCGGTGCCGGACTTCGTCCGCGCCGCGTTGGGCAAGATGGTCTTTGCCGAGGGCGCGCTGTCCGAAGCGCTCGGTCGCGAGTTGCAGCGCATGACCGGCAGCCGCGTGCCGGAAGAGGCCTGGGCGGAGGCCGAGACCCAGGTGGAAAGCCACCTGCGGATGAACATCGAAGTCGTCGACGCGCGGGGCAAGTTTCTCGGCGAAGGCCGTGACCTGGCGGAGCTGACTGCGCGCTTCGCCGAGGCCAGCCAGGCAGCGCTGGCCATCCCGCAGGCGGACAAGCCGCAGAAGCCGGTGGAAGCCAAGGGCTTTGGCGAGGTGGCGGAAAGGGTCCAGCAGAAGGTCGCGGGGCTGTCGATGACGGTCTACCCGGCGCTGGTGGAAGAGGCCGGCGTGGTCAAGGAAAACCGCTTCCCGACCCAGGCCGAGGCCGACTACCAGCACCGCCGCGCCTTGCAGCGCCTGCTTCTGCAGCAGTTGGCCGAGCCGGCCAAGTTCCTGCGCAGCAAGCTGCCGGGGCAGACCGACATGGGCCTGCTCTACCGCGAGCTGGGGCGCGTCGAATCGCTGGTGGAAGACATCCTGCTGGCCAGCCTGGACAGCGCCATTCTCGACGGCGAACGCAGCCTGCCGCGCGACGGCGCCGGGCTTGCGTCCCTCGCCGAGAAGAAGCGCGGCGCCTGGACCGAGCATGCCGAGCGCATCGCCCGTCTGACCCTGGAAATCCTCAAGCTCTGGCACGGCCTGCAGAAGCGCTTCAAGGGCAAGGTCGACCTGGCCATGACGGTGCCGCTCAACGATGTGAAGGGGCAGTTGGCCCAACTGGTCTACCCCGGCTTCGTGCGCGACACGCCGCTGGAATGGCTGAAGGAATACCCGCGCTACCTGAAGGCAGTGGAACAACGCCTGGACAAGGTCGCCGGCCAGGTCCAGCGCGACCGCGTGTGGAGCGGCGAGATGGCCGGCTACTGGGAGCAGTACACGGCGCGCCTGGCCAAGCATGCCCAGGAGGGCAAGCGCGACCCGGAGCTGGTGCTGTATCGCTGGATGCTGGAGGAATACCGCGTCTCGCTGTTCGCCCAGCAGTTGGGGACGAAACTGCCGGTGTCGGACAAGCGCCTGTCCAAGCAATGGAGCCAGGTCGAGGCCTGATTCTGTGGGAGCGAGCTTGCTCGCGACCGGCTTGCCGATGACTTGGGTAGTCGGCTGGAGTCCCTTCCCTCACCCTCTCCCAGAGGGAGAGGGGACTGATCGGCGTGGACGGAGGTGGCGGCGTTAGCCGGAACCTGAGTTGCCGGCTGAAACCTGAACGTTCAGTTTGCACGGACAACCCCCTCTCCCTCTGGGAGAGGGCTGGGGTGAGGGGAGCCGCGAGGCGGCTCTGCCCCGAAACTCAATCCCGCTTGGGTATATTCAGCCCGCGCTGCACCGCCGGCCGCGCGAGGAAGCGCTCCAGCACGCGCTTCACGTTCCTGAAGTTGTCGAAGCCCACCAGTTCGCCGGCCTCGTAGAACCCCACCAGGTTGCGAATCCACGGGAAGGTGGCGATGTCGGCGATGGTGTAGCGCTCGCCCAGGATCCAGTCGCGGCCTTCCAGGTGGCGGTCGAGCACGGCCAGCAGGCGCTTGGCTTCGTCCACGTAGCGCTGCAGCGGGCGCTTGTCCTCGTAGTCCTTGCCGGCGAATTTGTGGAAGAAGCCGATCTGCCCGAACATCGGGCCGATGCCGCCCATCTGGAACATCAGCCACTGCAGGGTCTCGTAGCGACCGCTGGCGCCGGGGGCGATCAGCGAGTCGGTCTTATCGGCCAGATAGACCAGGATCGCCCCGGACTCGAACAGCGCCAGCGGCTTGCCGTCCGGGCCATTGGGGTCGAGGATCGCCGGGATCTTGTTGTTCGGGTTCAGCGAGAGGAATTCCGGGGACATCTGGTCGTTGCGCTCGAAGCTGACCAGGTGCGGCTCGTAGGGCAGGCCGAGCTCTTCCAGCATGATCGACACCTTCACGCCGTTGGGCGTGGGCAGCGAGTACAGCTGCAGGCGGTCAGGGTGTGCGGCGGGCCATTTGCGGGTGATGGGGAACGCGGAAAGGTCTGGCATGCATACTCCGGCAAGGTCACTGAGGTTAAGCAGCGAAAGGCCTCAGGATAGCCCTGCGCGCGCCATCGGTCATGACCTGCGCGCGACAAACCGGTATGGTGCGGGCCCATACCCAGTCAATGGAAAAGGAACCCCGGCATGAGCCTGCAAGGCACTTACGATCCGCAGAACATCTTCGCCCAGATCATTCGCGGCGAGGCCCCGTGCTACAAGCTGTACGAGGACGACGACGTACTCGCCTTCCTCGATCTGTTCCCGCAGTCCTACGGCCACGCCCTGGTGATTCCGAAGAATTCCCCGGCGCGCAACATCCTCGAGGTCGACCCTGACGCGCTGGCGAAAGTGATGCGCGTGGTGCAGCGCCTGACCGGCGTGATCGTCGCGGAACTCAACCCCGATGGCGTGCAGATTGCCCAGTTCAACGGCGCGCCGGCCGGGCAGACGGTGTTCCACATCCACGTGCACATCGTCCCGCGCTACGCCGGCGAGGGCTTGGGCATCCACGCGGCGAACAAGGCCGATGCGGAGGAACTGCAGAAGCTGCAGGCGCGCCTCGTCGCCCGGCTGAACGGCTGAGGCGCACCCGCGCGGTCGGCGGTTACTCGACCGCCGGCTTGATGTCGAAGCCGGTGCGGTTGTCGCTGACGATGCGGAAGGCGTTGTTGCCGCCCGGTTCCAGCGGCACCAGCAGCTCGCGGCGCAGCATGGCCTTGCTGCACAGGCCTTCGCCATCCTTGTCGCCGATGATGCCGACCACATGCTTGCCCACCGGTACGTGGAAGCTGGCCGACTCGCCCTTGCCGATGCGTGCGGCCACTTCATGGTCGATGGTGAGGGCGACGTAGCAGCCACCGCCGATGTAGCCCACGTCGCGGGTCACGTCGACCTTCACGCTGTCCTTGCCCGGTTGCTGGTAGGCCAGCAGGCGGTCGGCGGGGACGGGTTGCACTTCATCGCTCTGGTACGACGCACAGCCGGACAACACCCCAGTGGAAATGGCGAGCACGGACACGACGGCAAGGATCGAACGCATAGACTTCCTCCATGGACAGTGCAGCCTAGGCTAGCCTATCCGCCCGGTTTCCGTCGGGTTGGCTATGCATCGTAGGAAATTGGAGTAGTCTTCAGGAACCTGAATCGGGCTGGAGCGCCCGGATGCCGCCATATCGGCCGAACCGCCGGGCGGTCGAGCCAAGGAGCAGGGCGATGCACCGCAACAGCGACCCGGACCACCTGTTCGAGTCCAGCGCCGGACCGACCGGCCTGGAGGAGGCCGACCATCGCCTGCTGATGCGGCTGATCTTCGGTTGCACCGGGGCGACCCTGGGGGTGTTCTCGCTCCTCCAGTACTTCGCCGGCAATGCCTGGCTGTCCGGCGCGGAGCTGCTCACCAGCGTGTTGCTGCTGTGGGCGGCGCACCGGCTCAAGCGGGTTCGCCGGCTGGTGCCGTGGATCATCGCCTACCTGCTGCCGACCTTCTGCTTCATCCTCTACATCATCGTCATGCCCGGCGCGTCGGCCACGGCCTTCGTCTGGGTCTACCTCATGCCGGTGATGGCGTATCTGCTGCTGGGCAAGTGGCGTGGGTTCCTCCTCGCCGTGCCGTTCATGCTCATTGCCACGGTCATGTACCTGCACGCCAACCAGGTGCGCCTGGATGCGCCGGGGCTGATCGACATCGGCAACGGTATCTTCTGCGGCGTGCTGATGATCGCCTTCATGCACGTCTACGAAGAACGCCGCGCCGCCGCCTACAAGCAGCTGCGGCACCTGGCGCTGACCGATGCGCTGACCGGCGTGGCCAGCCGCGAAAGCTTCCAGCGCGCGCTGCGCCGCTGCATCCAGGAGGCGGCGCGCTACGAGACGCGACTGGTGCTGGTGGTGCTGGACGTCGACCACTTCAAGAACATCAACGACCAGTGGGGCCACGATGCCGGTGACAAGGCGCTACAGCACCTGTGCAATCGCCTGCGCCATCGCCTGCGCGCCACTGACCTCATCGGCCGGCTGGGCGGCGAGGAATTCGGCTTGCTGCTGCCCTTCACCGACCGCTTCGACGCCAAGCCGCTGGTGGAGTCCCTGCGCCGTGACATCGACGAGGCACCGCTGACGTACCACGGCGAACGCATCCAGATTTCCGCCACCTTCGGCCTCGCCGAGTGGCCGGGCGACGGCCTGGATGCGGACGAACTCTACCGGTGCACCGATCGCCGCCTGTATCGGGGCAAGGCCGAGGGACGCAACCGCCTGGTCTACAGCGACCCGGCCTGAGCACGCCTGGCCGCCACGGGCTCGGCAATCCGCGCGTAGGCGCTGCGCACCGTGCGCGCCATCTTCCGCTCCACCCATTCGTAGCTCAGCCAGGACAGCAGCAGGATGGCCGGCACGCTGAGGCCCAGCGCCTGGTAGGGCGTCAGGCCCAGCCGCTCATGCAGCCAGTACGCGGCCAGCCAGAGCACGATGACGTGCAGCAGGTACACCGAATACGACCAGTCGCCCAGCGCGTGCAGGACGCGGTTGCGCTCGAACAACGGCTCCAGCGCCACGCACGCGGCCAGCAGCGCGGCGGCGGGCAGGCCCCAGGTCAGCAGGCGCCACGGATGGTCGGCGGGGAACAGCACGATGGTGGCCACCGCCCCGGCGGCCATCGCCAGCGCCAGCGGCCGGGGCAGGTTCAGCCAGCCGCGCCGGTACAGCGCCGCCAGGCCCAGGCCGAGGAGAAATTCGAAGATGATCGGGTTGCGGTAGAAGTGGCTGAGCCAGGGCTCGCGCGCCAGTACCTGCGCCACCAGCAGCACCAGGCCGGTGACCAGCCACGGGCGCCAGCGTTCGGCGACCAGGAAGGAGAGGGCGAACAGCCCGTAGAAGAGCATCTCGAAGTTCAGCGTCCAGCCTACCGGCAGCACCGGGTAGAGGCCGAAGCCGCCGGGGTTCTCGCTGGGGATGAACAGCAGGGACAGCAGCAGCGATTTGCCGCCGACACCGTAGACCGGCATCACGTCGGCGAAGGCGTAGAGGATCAGCGCGGTGATCGCCGTGTACAGCCAGTAGGCCGGGGCGACGCGGGCCAGGCGCTGGACCAGGAAGGTCACCGGCGACATCGGCCGGCCAGCGCTGGAGAGGTGGATCACAAAGCCGCTGAGGACGAAGAAGATATCCACCCCGACCTGGCCGCGGGTGGAGAGGAGCTTGCCGCCGAGGCTGTCGGCACGGAAATCGAAGAACACCTGCATGAAGTGATGGAACACCACCAGCCAGGCGGCCAGTGCCCGCAGTGCCTGAAGCGAAACCAGCATGGGTGGGCGAGTCCTCCGTCTGTGGATAAAAGAAAGGGGCGCGACAAGGCGCGCCCCTTTCCTCGACAGTACGGTCTCGCCGATCGTTCACCGGGCCTGCTGGGCGGTCGCTGCGGAGATCGCCGGTCCGTGCTCCAGGCGCAGGCACAATAGCGCCGTGGCGATCGCCGCCAGCGGCAGCAGCGCACCGACCCAGGGCAGCGCGGCGAGGCCCGGTCCGTGGTCGATGGTCAGGCCGCCGAGCCAGGCGCCCAGGGCGTTGCCCAGGTTGAAGGCAGCGATGTTGAAACTCGCCGCGACGCTTTGGCCGGCGCCGTGGGCCTTCTCCAGCACCCACATCTGCAGCGGCGGCACAGTCGCGAAGCCGGCCGCGCCGAGCAGGGCGATGAAAATCACCACCGCCACCTGGTTCTGCAGGGCGAAGCTCATCAGGCCCATGACCGCCGCCAGCGCCACCAGGCTGCCGAGCAGGGCGGGCACCAGCCTGCGGTCGGCGAGCTTGCCGCCGAGCAGGTTGCCCAGCACCAGGCCGCCGCCGAAGACCAGCAGCACCGGCGATACCGCGGTCTCGGAGAAGCCGGCGAGGCGGGTCAGCAGTGGCGAGACGTAGCTGAACACGGTGAACACGCCGCCGAAACCCAGCACGGTGGTCAGCAGGCCGAGCAGCACCGCCGGACGCTTGAGCACGCGGAAGTCGTCGCGCAGGTTGCCGGCGGCGGGCGGCGCACTGCTGCGCGGGAGGTAGACCGCAAGGATTGCCAGGGCCAGCACGCCGATGCCGGTCACCACCCAGAAGGCCGCGCGCCAGCCATAGAGTTGGCCGAGCCAGGTGCCCAGCGGTACGCCGAGGATGGTGGCGACGGTAAGGCCGGTGAACATCAGCGCGATGGCCGAGGCGCGGCGTTCCGCCGGGACCAGGCTGGTGGCGACCACCGAGCCGACGCCGAAGAAGGTGCCATGGGCGAAGGAGGTCAGCACGCGCGCCGCCATCAGTGTGGTGTAGTCCGGCGCCAGGGCGCAGGCGAGGTTGCCGAGGGTGAAGATCACCATCAACCCCAGCAGGGTCCGGCGTTGCGGCCAGCGCGCGGTGAGGGCGGTGAGCAAGGGCGCGCCTAGCACCACGCCCAGCGCGTAGCCGGAGATCAGCAGGCCGGCGGCGGAGATGGACACGCCGAAGTCATGGCCGACCTCCAGCAGCAATCCCATGATCACGAATTCGGTTACGCCGATACCAAAGGCACCGGCGGTCAGGGCGTACAAGGCAATGGGCACGTGGGCTCTCCCGATGGATTCAAGCATGGGCGCCACGTTATCGCTGAGCGGATTACTGATATAGACTGCTTTTCAGCAAATCACCTGTGAATTGAATTCAACATGGCCCGGCCCGACGTCAACCGCTTCGGCGAAATGGAAGTCTTCATCCGCGTGGTGGAAACCGGCGGCTTCACCGCTGCCGCGCAGCAATGCGGAATGACCCCGTCGGCCGTCAGCAAGCTGGTGGCGCGGCTGGAGGATCGTCTGGGCGCGCGTCTGTTCAACCGTTCCACCCGTCGCCAGCAACTCACGGCGGAAGGCGCGGCGTTCTACGAGCGCAGCCTGCGCATCCTCGCCGACCTCGACGAAGCCGAGCGTGAGGCTTCGGCCAGCGCCGAGCCGCAAGGCCGGGTGCGCATCAGCTGCAACCTGCCGGTCGGGCGGCAATTCCTCATTCCGGCGCTGCCGCTGTTCTTCGAGCGGCATCCGGGCGTCAGTCTCGACCTGCACCTGACCGACGAAGTGGTGGACCTGCTGGAGGTCCGCGCCGACGTCGCCGTGCGCAGCGGCCCGTTGCGGGATTCGCGACTGGTGGCGCGCTCGCTGGGGGAATCCGGGCACAAGGTCGTCGCCTCGCCCGAGTACCTGGCGCGGCAGGGGACGCCGCTGCAGCCGAGCGATCTGCCCCGGCACAACTGCGTGGGCTTCAGCTATCGACGGATCGAGCCGGACTGGCCGTTCCTCGGCCGCTCGCCGGAGCAGGCGGAACCCGGCGGCAACGTCCAGGCCAGCGATGGCGACAGCGTCCGCCACCTGGCGCTGGCGGGCCTCGGGCTGGCGCGGCTGGCGGAATTCCAGGTGCGCGAGGATATCGCTGCCGGGCGGCTGGTGGAGGTGCTGGCGGACTTCAATCCCGGCGACCGCAAACCCATGCACGCACTCTACCTGGGCAAGCCGGGGCACCTGCCGGCCAGGGTACGGGCGGTGCTCGACTTCCTCGCCGAGCACGTGCGCATCGACTGACTCAGGCGGCTTCGAGCAGCGCCAGGGTATCGGCCGCGCCCATCATCTTCGCCGCGGCCATGGCGGTCAGGCCGCTGGCGTCGCGGGCCTCGCGATTGGCGCCGTGCTCCAGCAGGCAGAGGACGATTTCCGGGCGGTTGAACATCGCTGCCATCATCAGCGCGGTCTTGCCGTCGGGCGAGGCACCCTCCACCTGGGCGCCGCGGCTGAGCAGCAGGCGCACCATCTCCAGGTCGCCCTTGAAGGCGGCGCCGGCCAGGGGCGTTTGCCCGGCATTGTTGCGCAGGTCGGGATCGGCGCCGCGGTCAAGCAGCACAGCGACGGTATCGTGGTGGCCGTAGTAGCTGGCCAGCATCAGCAGGCTGTCGCCCTTGTGGTTGCGCAGGTTGGCCGGCAGCCCCTGGCGGAGCAGTTCCGTCAGACGCAGGCTATCACCCTGTCGGGCAAGGTCGATTACCTGGTTGGCGAATTCCAGCGTCTGTTCGTCCATTTCCGGGCGGTTCGCGGCACTCATCCTGAAGTCTCCTAGGCAAAGTCGGGAATGCGCTGAAGGATAGGGCGTTGCGCGCCGTAGCGCGTCCACACTGTCTCTATGGTGCCGGTGGAAAATTTCAATCCGTTGCTTCAACGCAGGCGCGGCGTGATTCGTGTCGGTAATCTTGCGCAAATGTCGCTCTCGCACGGCGGCTTTTCGGCGAAAATTGCAGCATAATCAGCGATCAGCGGTTGCACCCCCGGGTAGCACCGCACACCGCCGGGCGGGCAAAGGTGCCCACCGGCGGTGGGAGTGGCACACTGCCCGGTTGCGGGGATTGCCCTCCCGATGCCTTCGCGCCAGGACGCGGAGCGACGAATATCCAGTGCCGGCCGCGAGCGGGCACCTTGATGCCTAACCTTGCCGCCCGGCCCGGCGGCGCAGATTGAGAAGAGGATTGACCGTGCATAAAGTCGTGATCAGCGGAACCGGCCTGTATACCCCGCCGTTCAGCATCTCCAACGATGAACTGGTGGAATCCTTCAACAGCTACGTCCGCAGTCACAACGAGCAGCACGCCGAAGCCATCGCCAAGGGCGAGATGGAGCCGCTGGCCGAGTCCAGCTCCGCGTTCATCGAGAAGGCCTCCGGCATCAAGAGCCGCTTCGTGGTGAACAAGGAGGGCATCCTCGATCCGCAGCGCATGACGCCGCGCATCCCGGAGCGTTCCAACGAGGACTGGGGCATTCTCTGCGAGATGGCTGCCGCTGCCGCCAAACAGGCGCTGCAACGTGCCGGCCGCACTCCCGCGGATATCGACGGGGTGATCGTCGCCTGCTCCAACCTGCAGCGCGCCTACCCGGCCGTGGCCATCGAAGTGCAGGCCGCCCTCGGCATCCAAGGTTTTGGTTACGACATGAACGTCGCCTGCTCCTCGGCCACCTTCGGCATCCAGGCCGCGGTGAACAGCGTGCAGCTGGGCCAGGCCCGCGCGATCCTCATGGTCAACCCGGAGATCTGCACCGGTCACCTGAACTTCCGCGATCGCGACAGCCACTTCATCTTCGGTGACGCCGCCACCGCCGTGGTCATCGAGCGTGCCGACCAGGCCACCAGCGAGCATCAGTTCGAGGTGGTGGGCACCAAGCTGCTGACGCAGTTCTCCAACAACATCCGCAACAACTTCGGCTTCCTCAACCGCGCCGCGGAAGAGGGCATCGGCACCCGCGACAAGCTGTTCGTGCAGGAAGGCCGCAAGGTGTTCAAGGACGTTTGCCCGATGGTGGCCGAGCTGATCGGCGAGCACCTGGCGCAGAACGACATCCCGGTCAGCGACGTGAAGCGCTTCTGGCTGCACCAGGCCAACCTGAACATGAACCTGCTGATCACCCGCAAGCTGCTCGGCCGTGACGCCGAGGCCCACGAAGCGCCGGTGATCCTCGACACCTACGCCAACACCAGCTCGGCCGGTTCGGTCATCGCCTTCCACAAATACCAGGACGACCTGCCCGCCGGCTCCATCGGCGTGCTGAGTTCCTTCGGCGCCGGTTACTCCATCGGCAGCGTGATCCTGCGCAAGCGCTGATCGTGCCCGCCGACGACAGCGAGCTGTTGTCCCGCCTGCTGGCCGGTGACCAGCAGGCCTTCCGCACCCTGGTAGCCACCTACCAGGGCGCGATGCGCGCCGTGGCCATCGCCATCGTCGGCGCCGCCCATGCCGATGAGGTGGTGCAGGACGCCTGGCTGGCTGCCGTGCGCAACCTGGATGGCTTCCAGGGCCGCGCCAGCCTCAAGACCTGGCTGCTGACCATTACCGCCAACACGGCCAAATCCCGCCTGCGCAAGGTGCGCCGCGACGTGTCGCTGGACGACCTGCCCGCGCCCCACGGCAGCCTCGACGAAACCCGCTTCGCCGCCGATGGCCACTGGAGCCCGGCGCCGCTGGCCTGGCACGAGGATTCGCCCGAGGCCCTGCTGGCCGAGGACGAGCTGCGCCAATGCCTGGAAAAGACCCTGCTGAGCCTCTCCGAACTGCAGCGCAGCGTGTTGCTGCTGCGTGAACGCCAGGGGCTGGAGCTGGAGGAGATCTGTAATCTGCTGGAGGTTTCGCTCTCCAATGTCCGGGTACTGCTGCACCGTGCGCGGCTGAAGGTGTTCGCCACCGTGGAGCATTTCGAGGAGACCGGGGAATGCTGACCTGCAAGGAACTGGTGGCGCGCTCCAGCGACCTGCTGGACGAACAGCTGGGCTGGCGCGAGAAGCTCGCGCTACGCCGGCACCTGCTGCTGTGCCGCCACTGCCGGCGCTACCTGCGGCAGATGCGCCTGGCCCAGGCCACCCTGCGCCTGCTGCCAGACCCACCGCCCCCTGACTCGGAACGCCTGGCCGACCACCTCGCCGAACTACGCCGGGACAGCGCTCGGCGTTGAACCGCGGGTCGTTCTTGCGTTGGGGTGACAGTAAGCAACCGTTTTCTTCTGGAGGAGTCCGTGCCGATGCGTCCCCTCACCCCAGCCCTCTCCCTCAGGGAGAGGGGGCGGTCCGAGCCTACTGACGCCAAGCTTTCATCCTGCGCCGAATGGTCCCGTCTCCCCCTGGGAGAGGGTTAGGGCGAGGGCCAACCCTAGCGCAGATAGATCTCGTAGGAGCGGACCTTGTCCGCGAAAATCCCGATGGCGTGTCCTGAACGACCGGCGCGAAGCGCTCCCCATCGCGGACGGAGTCCGCTCCTACGAGGGGTTCACCACCGGTGCAGGTGCTTGCGCCCGCCATGCTTCCAGCCCACCCGACAGCGCCCAGGTGCGCGGGTGCCCGAAAGCCTGCAACCGCTCCGCCAGCATCGCGGCGGAGAGTTCGTGGGGGCAGGCGCAGTAGATCACCACGTCCTTGTCCGCCAGGCTGTCGCCCAGCTCATCCAGTGCGCCGTCCAGGCTGAAGGCGATGGAGCCGGGGATCGCTTCGTCATCGAACTGGGCCCGCACGTCGAGAATCAGCGGCGGCTCACCGGCATCCAGGCGTGCCCGCAGTTCGTCCACGCTGATGCGCGGAATCCGCGCCGTGCGCTTGAGCAGGCTGAAGCGCTGCCAGAGCTTCCAGGCGATGAACAGGCCGAAGGCGCCCAGCAGCACCGCGACTCCCACGCTGGCGTATTCGGTGAGCAACGCGAGGATGCGGTCCACTGCGCTGCTGAAAATGCTCCCGAGCAGCAGTGCCGAGCCGGCCCAAAGCGCCGCGCCGGCGCAGTCGTAGGCGAGGAAGCGCAACAGCGGCGTGCGCGTCATGCCGGCCATGGTGGTGGTCAGCGCGCTGGCGCCCGGCAGGAAGCGCGAGATCAATAGCGCGCGCGGGCCGACGCGCAAATACAGGCTCTGGCTCTGGCGGATGCAACTGTCCGGCGACAGCGACACCTTGCACACGCTGCGCAGCATGAAACCGCCGAAGCGGCGGCCGGCGCAGAACCAGATCAGGTCGGCGATCAGGCAGGCGCACACGGCGACCGCCAGGGCCTGGCCAAGTGGCACGCCGCTGCCCTGCAGGGCCAGGGCGCCCGCGACGATCAGCGCAGGGTAGGCCGGGATCGGCAGGCCCAGTTGTTCCAGCAGAACGTTGAAGAACAGCAGGGTGAGGCCGTGTTGCTGGATCAGCGGTTGCAATTCGTGCATCGGAAAGCCTGAGCAGGAAAGGTCGTTCAGGGAAGGCGGACAGCATACCGGCAAAAGGGCTCACGGGAATCGCCTGCAGGCCTAGTCAACCGCGGCCTGGGACGTTTATGCCATATCGAAATCAAAAGTTCCGCTGTAATAAAAGTTTTATCTACGAGCAACTCCTCTGAAATAACCCCTCGCCAAGATTCCCAGCAACACAAACGGGGGCCGCCAGAACGGCCTGTGCGAGTCCTTGGGGGGCGCGCAGCAGCCAGGCACTCGGCGTGTTCAACGCAAATACCATTAAGGGGAATCTTCGATGATCCGTAAGCACTTCGCCGGTTACGCCGCCACTGCCCTGGCACTGGCCGTTTCCGCCCAGGCTTTCGCAGGCACAGTCACCACCGATGGCGCCGATATCGTGATCAAGACCAAAGGCGGTCTTGAAGTCGGCACCACCGACAAGGAATTCAGCTTCAAGCTCGGTGGCCGTCTGCAAGCGGATTACAGCCGCTTCGATGGTTTCTACACCAAGAACGGCAACAACGGTGACGGCGCCTACTTCCGCCGCGCCTACCTGGAGCTGGGCGGCACTGTCTACAAGGACTGGAAATACCAGATCAACTACGACATGTCCCACAACTCCGGTAACGCTGACAACGGTTACTTCGACGAAGCTTCCTTCAGCTACATCGGCTTCGCCCCGGTGACCCTGAAGTTCGGCCGCTTCGACCCGGACTTCGGTCTGGAAAAAGCCACCAGCTCCAAGTGGGTCACCGCTACCGAGCGTACCTCCGCCTACGAACTGGCTGACTGGATCAACACCCACCAGGACGGCATGGGTGCCCAGGTTGGCGGCGTCGTCGCCAACATGGCTTACCTGGACGCCGGCGTGTACGCCAAGGACGCCGACGATACCGACGGCGACAGCGTCAAGCAGTTCAACTTCCGTGGTGTGTTCGCGCCGCTGAACACCGACGGCAACGTGCTGCACGTGGGCGTGGACTACGCCTACCGTGACCTGGACGACACCGCCTTCGACTCCCGCATCCGTCCGCGTCTGGGCATGCGTGGTATCGCCACCAACGGCGGTAACGATGCTGGCGACAACGGCAACCGCGCGACCTTTGGCGGCGCCACCCTGAGCCCGGCCGGTTCCTACAAGGACGACTCCACCTGGGGTGCTGAATTCGCCTACGCCATCGGCCCGTTCTCCGCTCAGGCCGAATACCTGAAGCGCAAGCTGAAGGCTGATGCCGACGCTTACCAGGACATCAAGGCTGACGGCTACTACGGCCAGCTGGCGTACACCATCACCGGTGAATCCCGCGCGTACAAGCTCGATGGCGCCAAGTTCGACACCATCAAGCCGGCCAACAAGGAAATCGGTGCCTGGGAAGTCTTCTACCGTTACGACCACATCAAGGTCGATGACCCGAACGTGGTGGTTGCCACCGCCACCCGCGACGTGGGCGACACCAAGGCCAGCACCAACACCGTCGGTGTGAACTGGTACGCCAACGAAGCGGTGAAGGTATCCCTGGACTACGTCCACGTCAGCACCGACGGCATCCGTAACGCCAACGGCGACGACGACGGCAACGGCGTCGTCACCCGCCTGCAGTACGTGTTCTAAGAAAGACAGCTCTACCGTTTGACTCCTTTGTGTGAACCCCCGCCTCGGCGGGGGTTTTTTATGGCTTCGGGAAAACATCTTTCGAATGAATCGTCATGCTGCTCCTTACGTAGGAGCGGATTCATCCGTGATCGGGTGGGCCTCGCGCGGCGGCTGGCCATCGCGGACGGAGTCCGCTCCTATGGCCTTGCTGCCTCAGCGAAATCCGGGCCCGGCCGGCCGCCGGTGGAATTCGAACTCGAGCAGTTCATCGAACGGGTTGCCCATTTCCAGCCGCGTCCAGCCCAGCTTGAGAAGGAAAGCCAGCGCCCCCGGGTTGTCCGGCCGCACGCTGGCCCTCCAGAGCGGGCTGCCCTGCAATTCGCGGCGATTCATCACCAGCCCCATCACCGCGCGTCCGATGCCGGAGTCGCGCAGTGACGGGCGTACGGCAAGGTCGGTGACGAAGTAATACGGATGCGCCGGGCTGGGCAGGTTGATCCCCACCACCGCGACCAACTCTTCGCCTCGCAGGATGCTGTACAGCGCCCTGTCCGGATCGACCAGCCCTTGTTCCATCCAGACGCGGTCCATGGGGCCCAACTGCGCATCGAGTACCGGGTCGGCGAACCAGCTTTCGTACGGCGGAAGGTCCTTTGCCTGGAAAGGTCGGATCTGCATGCGGGCGCTCTCGGGTGCAGCTTTGGGAAGTTTCACACTCGCATCCACTGGGCGATTGCGTCAATCGACCCTGAGCGCTCCCGTCATTGAGGCCGCGCGCGGCCAGCACCTACCCTGCGGGCACTCAACCCACCGGGAGTCGACCATGCTGCGCAATCACTTCGAGACCGAGCACAACCTGTTCCGCGATGCGTTCCGATCCTTCCTCGACAGGGAAGTGGTGCCTCACCAGGAGGAATGGGAGGAAGCCGGCGTGGTGGACCGCAGTGTCTGGCGCAAGGCGGGGGAGATGGGCTTCCTGTTGCCCTGGGCGGAAGAGGAGTACGGCGGAACCGCGCTGAAGGATTTCCGCTACGAACAGATCATGTGCGAGGAATTGGCCGCCATCAACGAGCCGGGTTTCATGATCCCGCTGCACTCGGCACTGTGCGGCCCCTACATCGCCGAATACGGCAACGCCGAGCAGAAGGCTCGCTGGCTGCCGGGGATCATCCGCGGCGAGAGCATCCTCGCGGTGGCGATGACCGAGCCGTCGGCCGGCTCCGACCTCGCCGGGATGCGCACCACGTCGGTGGACAAGGGCGACCACTTCGTCCTCAACGGCTCCAAGGTGTTCATCTCCAATGGTTTGCTGGCGGACCTGGTGATCGTCGCGGCCAAGACCGATCCGTCGAACAAGCACGCCATGGGCCTGTTCGTGGTCGAACGCGGCATGGAGGGCTTCGAGCGTGGGCGCAACCTGAAGAAGCTGGGCATGAAGAGCCAGGACACCGCCGAGTTGTTCTTCAACAATGTGAAAGTGCCGAAGGAAAACCTGCTGGGCGACGCCAAGGGTGGCTTCTTCTACCTCATGAACATGCTCGCCCAGGAGCGCCTGACCAACGCCTGTGGCGCGGTGGCCGGCGCCGAGGCGGCGCTGAACGCCACCATCGATTACGTCAAGGAACGCAAGGCGTTCGACCGCCCGGTGGCGCACTTCCAGAACACCCGCTTCAAGCTGGCCGAAATGCGCACGCAGATCGACGTGGCGCAGGTGTTCACCGACCGCTGCGTGATGGACCACAACCAGAAGAAGCTCACCGCCGAAGTGGCCGCCGAAGCCAAGCTTTTCACCACCGAGCTGCTGTGCAAGGTAGTCGACGAAGGCGTGCAACTGCACGGCGGCTGGGGTTACATGTGGGAGTATCCGATCTGCAAGATGTACGCGAACGCGCGCATCCAGCGCATCTTCGCCGGTACCTCGGAGATCATGAAAGAGATCATCAGCCGCGGCATGAAGCTCTGAAGTCGCGGCGCCACGCATCGATTGAGCGAAACAGGAGTGCCCATGAAAGGCCCGCTCGCGTCCCTGAAGATCCTCGATTTCTCCACGTTGCTGCCGGGGCCGTTCGCCTCGCTGCTGCTGGCCGACATGGGCGCGCAGGTGCTACGGGTGGAGTCGCCCACCCGCATGGACCTGGTGCGCGTGCTGCCGCCCCATGTGGATGGCACCTCCGCCAGCCACGCCTACCTCAACCGCAACAAACGCTGCATCGCGCTGGACCTCAAGCAGGCCGAGGCGGTGGAGGTGGTGAAGCAGCTCGTGCAGGAATACGACATTGTGCTGGAGCAGTTCCGTCCCGGCGTGATGGACAAGCTGGGCGTGGGCTACGAGGCGCTCAAGGCGATCAATCCGAAGCTGATCTACGTGTCGATCACCGGCTACGGCCAGACCGGGCCGCTGCGTGACCGCGCCGGGCACGACATCAACTACCTGGCCCTGGCAGGCGTCGCCAGCTACACCGGGCGCCGCGAGAGCGGCCCGCTGCCGCTGGGCGTGCAACTGGCGGACATCGGTGGCGGCTCGCTGCACGGCGTGATGGGCCTGCTGGCGGCGGTCATCCACCGGCAGCAGACGGGGGAGGGGCAGCAGGTGGATGTCAGCATGACCGACTGCGCCTTCAGCCTGCACGGCATGGCCGGCGCGGGTTACCTCGCGGCGGGCGTCGAGCCGGAGATGGAGGGCCTCGCGCTCAACGGCGGGAGCTTCTACGACTATTACCGCACCCGCGATGGACGCTGGTTCTCGGTGGGCAGCCTGGAGCCGCAGTTCATGCAGCAATTCTGCGCCGCCATCGGGCGTCCGGAGCTGGCCGCGCGCGGGCTGTCGCCCAAGACCGAGGATCAGCAGGCGCTCAAGCGCGAGATCGCCATCGCCTTCGAGAAGCACGATTTCAGCGAATGGCAGGCGCGCTTCGCCGCACTGGACGCCTGCGTCGAACCGATGCTGTCGATTGCCGAAGCGGTGGAGCATCCGCAGCTGCGCGAGCGTGGCGTTGTCACCCAGGTGCCCACTGGGCAGGGGGGCGAGCAGCGGCAGATCGCCTGCCCGATCCGCTTTTCCGCCGGTCTGCCCGACCCCCGCCATATCGGCGCCGCGCTGGGCGCGCACACGGCCGAGGTGATGGCGGAGCTGGGGTATACCGACGAGCAGGTCGCAGCGCTCAAGGCGGCGAAGGTCATCGCCTGAGCCGCTTCACTCGCGGCGGGTTTCGCCGGTGAAGATCAGCGTCGCGCGGCAGCGCCGGCAGTAGTAACGGCGCCCCTGGGCGACCAGGTTATGGCGCTGGGCGGAGAAGGGGAATTCATTGCCTTCGCCGCAGTGGCAGCGATACAGGTAGCGGGTGGAGCGGCGGCGCTTGATCTCATAGGTGTGGCAGCGATCAGGCGGCAGGCCGTAGATGCCGCGCATGATCAGCTGCCACTCCTCGCCATGCGGGCGGATGCGCGGGCCGAACATCTGGTGGGCGATCAGGTGGGCCACTTCATGGGCCACGGTCTGCTGGAGGAAGTGGTCGTGGTTTTCCCGGTACAGCTGCGGGTTGAAGCGCAGCAGGTTCTCATCGAGATGGGCGACGCCGGCCTTCTGGCCGCGTAGCCGGAAGCTCACTTCCGGGCGGGGAAAGCGCCGCTGGAAGAAGGCTTCGGCCTGCTGGTAGCAGGCTTCGACGCGAGCGTTGAGCTGTTCAGGCATACAGTGGTTCTCCGACGGGGCAGATTATGCCGCAGTCGAAGCGCCGGTGGAGGATTTCTCGCCGCCGCTCGTCCGGGGTGCAGATTCAGGCAAGCGCGGCGAGTTTCAGGCAAGACTGCTCTTGGTAGGAGTGAGCTTGCTCGCGAACCATGCTCGCCGGTGGCTTCATCGCCAGGTGATTCGCGCGCCCGCTCGTTCCTGCGAAAAGCCAAAAAGAAACCGGGCCACTGAGGGCCCGGTTCTTTTGCAGAGAACAGGATCAGGTGTATTCCGGGCCGACGCCGCTGCCCCAGAGGATGACGGACAGCGCCATCATCGCCACCAGCACCACCAGTCCCACCGCCAGCACCGAGCTGGAGAACAGGAAGCCTTCATCCTTGGGAATGTTCATGAAGGTCGGGATGCCGACGTAGAGCAAGTAGACCGTGTAGCAGATCGCCGCGGTGCCGATGATCATCCCCAGCCACAGGTGCGGATACAGCGCCGCCAGTCCGCCGATGAACAGCGGCGTCGCGGTGTACGCCGCGAACACGATGCATTGGGTCAGCGATGGCGAGGCGTCGTAGGTGCGCGCCATCCAGTGGATGAAGGCGCCCATCACGGCGACGCCGGCGAGCATGGCGATGTACGTCATGATGGTCAGCTGGATCGCACTGGCGGCGGTCAGCTTGACCGGTCCCGCGTTGCCGAGAACCCAGCCCACCTGCGTCGTGCCGATGTAGGCGGAAATGACCGGGATGGCAGCGAGGATCAGGACGTGGGTCAGGTACATGTGGCTGATGGATTCTTCCTCGCCACGGATTTCCTGCCATTCCTGATCGGGATGGGTGAAGAGCCCCCACACATGATGGATCATGTCAGCATTCTCCTCTTCTTATAGAAGGTCGCCCCCCAGCGAGGCGCCGAGTGCGCGTAGCCAGCGACATCCGGTGCCCGGCCGACCTATGCGACCTTAAGTCGCAGTATAGGAATGGCTGGAAGGCACGTCGTCTGTGGGGTTAGAGCAAATGGAAGCTTCACGGGCGGCTGTAATAGCGCTCCAGAATTTCCATCGCCTTGTTGATCGACTGCAGGCGCGTGGTGCTACCACCCCGATCCGGGTGGTGCTGGCTCACCAACTGCCGGTAGCGCAGCTTGATCAGGGCATAATCGACTGGCCCGTCCTCCAGTTCGAACAGCGCTAGCGCAGCCGCTTTCTCCTCGTTGCCCTGCATGCGCGTCCAGAAGCTTTTCAGCATTTTCTCGACGTCTAGTTCACTGGTTTCCTTCAGGTGTTTCTCGTCCAGATAGTAGGAACGCAGCGCATCCTGCTCGCCGAGCGCCTGCGCGCCACTCATATAAGGCGAGAGACGAATCTGCAGCGGGCCGATTTCCAGGTGCGCGGTGTTTTCCGCCCAAAGCCGGTCACGCAGCCGATATAGCGCGTTGAAGACGAGGAAATGCGTGCGGAACAGCACCAGCTTGTCGGTCAGCGGCAGGTTGGGCACATGGGTGCAATGCCGAGCCTTCAACTGCTGGATCAGCTGGAATTCGGAGATTCCTTCAGGGGCTTCCCTCAGCAGCTCCAGAAGCTGGTCCGTCAGGTCAAGGGAAGGATCGAGATCGGGCGTCATGCTGCCAGATTAGCAGCAGCCCGATGGAGGGGCTGGGGTATGCGTCGCTTTGCGCGTAAAAGCTAGTCACGGTTTTAGGGGGGGGATAGCATTAGATAGCCCTTGATAGCTCAAGGCTTGAGATCGCCAAGCTTCTTGTGGAATGGATAGGTTTGGATAACAAAGGACAGCAATTTCGACACCTTTTCGACACCTTTTCGACACGTTGGGAGAGTCTGCTTGCGGCCAAAAGCGAACAGTTCGAGCCCTGTGTAATATCCAGAGCCATTCTGGTCTCAGAGCCTAGCCACAGTCATTAATCACGAAGACCAGAGATCAGCACTCCTCACTCCTCACTCCTCACTATCGCTCCGAGAATTTATCGATCCATGAATCTCCAGGTTCATTCCGTTCGGCTACAGATCAAAGGCTACGGCGCAGACAAGGTGGAACGGGTCTGTATAAGAAGTCGGATAATGTTTGTAATATACTTATAAATAAATCGTTTAAATTATGCTTGCTAGTGCGAAGTTTGCGAGTTTGTCTTTTAGCGAGAGTTTTTGATCTGGGCACCTCCCAATGAGAAGCATACAGTATAGGGATTGAACAAGGCTGATAAGGTCCTTGTTCAATCATATTTAGGGCGGGGTTCTGCTTTTAAGTCTGTTGCCAGTTGGCGGAAATAACTATATCGAGTTGACTTCGTTGGTCTTGGGTCAAATTTGATTCCCCGCCAGCTGGAACACCAAATGCTGCCATGGCATTAACTAAATTTTGTACCTGGCTTTCCATTAGTGCTTTTCCATCAGCTGTCGTTATTTGATTGACGTGATTGTTGCTGTTTGTGAACCAGCCACCGATAGATACCTTGTCATTTGTCCCAATCAGGCTGATTTCGAGATTATTTCCATTGTTGCGGAACCAGAGTTGTTCTGCGTTGATCCCACTCGAGAAAACAATCCGATCCTGGCTATTTAGGTCAGTGTGATAATTGGAGATAGTGTCCTGCCCCCATCCGCGCTCGAAGTAGTACACATCGTTACCGGCATCACCGCTGAGGTAGTCGTTGCCGGCGCCACCGATCAGGGTGTCGTTTCCGCCTTCCCCGTACAGCGTGTCGGCACCCTCATCGCCGAACAACAGGTCATCCCCAAGTCCAGCCTTGAGGGTATCGTTGCCCGTGCCCCCATGGAGCGTATCGTTGCTGGCATAGCCGGTGATGCTGTCGTTTCCAGGGGTGCCGGCCAGAACGCGGAGTTTGATGTCTTCCAGGCTCAGGACAGTACCATCGGCAAAGCGGATCTGCTCCAGTCGATAGATGGAGTTTCCATCTTGTTGGAAGAAGTTCGATACATCGATCTGGTCGGTAGTTCCTTTGAGTTTGAGGATCAAAGAACTAGTCGAGCGACTAATCTCTATATCGCTAAGGGCAATGCCTGGAGCGAACTCGATGGTGTCGGTCTTGTTGGTTGTGGTGTCGTAGTTGGAGACAGTGTCTTGTCCCCAGCCGCGCTCGAAGTAGTACACATCGTTACCGGCATCACCGCTGAGGTAGTCGTTGCCGGCGCCACCGATCAGGGTGTCGTTTCCGCCTTCCCCGTACAGCGTGTCGGCACCCTCATCGCCGAACAACAGGTCATCCCCAAGTCCAGCCTTGAGGGTATCGTTGCCCGTGCCCCCATGGAGCGTATCGTTGCTGGCATAGCCGGTGATGCTGTCGTTTCCAGGGGTGCCGGCCAGAACGCGGAGTTTGATGTCTTCCAGGCTCAGGACAGTACCATCGGCAAAGCGGATCTGCTCCAGTCGATAGATGGAGTTTCCATCTTGTTGGAAGAAGTTCGATACATCGATCTGGTCGGTAGTTCCTTTGAGTTTGAGGATCAAAGAACTAGTCGAGCGACTAATCTCTATATCGCTAAGGGCAATGCCTGGAGCGAACTCGATGGTGTCGGTCTTGTTGGTTGTGGTGTCGTAGTTGGAGACAGTGTCTTGTCCCCAGCCGCGCTCGAAGTAGTACACATCGTTACCGGCATCACCGCTGAGGTAGTCGTTGCCGGCGCCACCGATCAGGGTGTCGTTTCCGCCTTCCCCGTACAGCGTGTCGGCACCCTCATCGCCGAACAACAGGTCATCCCCAAGTCCAGCCTTGAGGGTATCGTTGCCCGTGCCCCCATGGAGCGTATCGTTGCTGGCATAGCCGGTGATGCTGTCGTTTCCAGGGGTGCCGGCCAGAACGCGGAGTTTGATGTCTTCCAGGCTCAGGACAGTACCATCGGCAAAGCGGATCTGCTCCAGTCGATAGATGGAGTTTCCATCTTGTTGGAAGAAGTTCGATACATCGATCTGGTCGGTAGTTCCTTTGAGTTTGAGGATCAAAGAACTAGTCGAGCGACTAATCTCTATATCGCTAAGGGCAATGCCTGGAGCGAACTCGATGGTGTCGGTCTTGTTGGTTGTGGTGTCGTAGTTGGAGACAGTGTCTTGTCCCCAGCCGCGCTCGAAGTAGTACACATCGTTACCGGCATCACCGCTGAGGTAGTCGTTGCCGGCGCCACCGATCAGGGTGTCGTTTCCGCCTTCCCCGTACAGCGTGTCGGCACCCTCATCGCCGAACAACAGGTCATCCCCAAGTCCAGCCTTGAGGGTATCGTTGCCCGTGCCCCCATGGAGCGTATCGTTGCTGGCATAGCCGGTGATGCTGTCGTTTCCAGGGGTGCCGGCCAGAACGCGGAGTTTGATGTCTTCCAGGCTCAGGACAGTACCATCGGCAAAGCGGATCTGCTCCAGTCGATAGATGGAGTTTCCATCTTGTTGGAAGAAGTTCGATACATCGATCTGGTCGGTAGTTCCTTTGAGTTTGAGGATCAAAGAACTAGTCGAGCGACTAATCTCTATATCGCTAAGGGCAATGCCTGGAGCGAACTCGATGGTGTCGGTCTTGTTGGTTGTGGTGTCGTAGTTGGAGACAGTGTCTTGCCCCCAGCCGCGCTCGAAGTAGTACACATCGTTACCGGCATCACCGCTGAGGTAGTCGTTGCCGGCGCCACCAATCAGGGTGTCGTTTCCGCCTTCCCCGTACAGCGTGTCGGCACCCTCATCGCCGAACAACAGGTCATCCCCAAGTCCAGCCTTGAGGGTATCGTTGCCCGTGCCCCCATGGAGCGTATCGTTGCTGGCATAGCCGGTGATGCTGTCGTTTCCAGGGGTTCCGGCCAGAACGCGGAGTTTGATGTCTTCCAGGCTCAGGACAGTGCCATCGGCAAAGCGGATCTGCTCCAGGCGGTAGTTCGAGGCGCCATCCTGCGAGAAGAAAGATGACACGGAAATCTGGTCGGTCGATCCCTTGAGCTTGAGGATCAGAGCGCCATACAAGTTACTCATCTCAATGTCGGCCAGGGCGATGCCCGGGGCGAACTCGATGGTATCGGTCTTGTTGGTCGTGGTGTCGTAGTTGGAGACAGTGTCTTGCCCCCAGCCGCGCTCGAAGTAGTACACATCGTTTCCGGCATCACCGCTGAGGATGTCGTTGCCGGCGCCACCGATCAGGGTGTCGTTCCCAGCGCCGCCATAAAGACCGTCATTACCGGATCCACCATCAACATAATCGTTACCGGCCGCACCAGTTAGCGTGTCATTTCCTGCGAGTCCGAACAGATAGTCCTGTTTATCTTTGCCCGAGAGACTCTGATTGTCTGTCGTACCTATCTGCAGCGCAATACCCAAAGAGTTAATCTTTACAACCTCGTCCGAGCTCAGACTCGTCACAAAACGCTCAACGAGAGGAGTTAGCTCGGTAATGGCTTTACCCGCCATTGGCTGAGTAACGAACTCCAGCAAGTCAGTCGCGCCATTGACGTGGTTGTTGTCGAAGGTGATTTGGAACAGCGTGGCCACCTTGCTGAAATCAAGGCCAATGCCCTCTTCACCAAGCGTGATGCCTATTGCCTCGACGTAAGGACGCAGGCGCGTCTGGAGCAGCAGTCCGTTGTAGATGGACTCTCTTAAAGACTCATAGGCCTGATTGATGAGGCTCGCCTGGCCTGTATTCAGGACCAGGTTTTTCTCGGTTAACGTCCAGTGAGAAGCGATGGACGTACCACCGCTCTGGGTCCCACTGTTGTTGTTGATCGCGCTACCCGAGATATTTGTCAGTGATGCGCCGGACTTGATGCCTAAGTGGCTCAAACCACCACTGCTGTTCTCTTCTTTGGTGAAAATAAAAAAGTTTTGCGCATTAAACACTTCCAACAGTCGAACGCGCTCCAGAAGGGTTTTCTGCTGAAGCTGAGCGGCGGTCGGACCACTATTGATTGAGCCCGGATCGATATTCCCGGAAGAGGACCCAGTGCCTCCGCCTGAGAGCTTCAGGTCCTGTTCCCAGGACCATTCGAAGTCTACAGTCATAATACCGGTAGAGAGGTCGCTGAGCCGTTGTTCAAAGGTCCGGTAATTCGAGCTATCAGCCCACTCGCTCAACAGGCTGTCGAGCAAAGCCATCTGCTGCTCCCGGGTTTGAGCGCTGGCATAGTCCGCTAGCACTCCTTTGAGCGCAGAATTTTGCATACTGGCTTCACGTAGATCCCGCACTGCCCCGGACCCTTTCATGTCCGGGAGAGCTTTGGCCGCCTCATCTAGAGGCAGATGATCAGTGAACTCTCGATAGAAGGGGTTAGATGCAAGATCCAGATTGCCAGCGATGCTTTGATTTCCGTTGACCTCGCCGATCGAGCCGTCGTCCCGTACAAAACTACCAATGGCACTGATTATGTTGCCGTTGCTGTTTTGATTGCTGGTGGTTGCCGTGAGATTGATGGAAGTGATGTGGTGATCTTTGAGCGACTTTAGTTCTTCGGCTTGGCTGACTCCGTCCTGGTTCAGATCTTGCCATACACGCACGTTGGAGAACTTGATATCGTTTGCATCGAAAATCCCGTCACCGTTAGAGTCTAGATCTTTGAGCGCATCAAAGCCGTTTGTGGCTTTTTGGCCATTCGATTTGACATAGTCAACGCCGAACAGCTCTGCACCGGTATCAATTTTGCCGTTTCCATTCCGATCCCAAGCTAGGAATCCATCGTCCTTACCAACCCACCCCGTTCCGGTCTTAAGGCCATCGCCATCAAAGTCGAAGGTAATACCAAAATTGGCCGAAACCGTTTCCAGCCCATCACCATCAAGATCCACCGCCAGCGGGTCAACGCGCTGAACAAAGCTTTTCGCAGACAAAAAATTCGTATTGACGTCCCTACTAACTGGGGTATTTCCATTAACTGCCGCGTCTACCGCTGCGTCAATCTGATCACCACGGTTCTTCAGGTCCGTAAAGGCCTGCCCCAGCATTCCGTGCGACAATACACCGTTTTCAGCGGGATCAAACATATCAGCAGGATCCCAATAGAAATTAAACAGCTCCTGCTCATAAGTTGCGCCCCACGGGGTTGTAACAGAGACCTTGCCTTCAAGTTTAAATGCTCGATTGCCATCCTCGTCAATACCTGCCCCTACCGTAAGACTTGCATCAGCGCTACCACCTGGAAGCGCTACAGATGCCTCGAGAGAAACGGAATTGAAAGTTACACTACCATCAGGATTAATGGTTTTATTGTTTCCAAATGAAACCACGACAACCCCTCTTACCGTGGGGATGTTCACGCGCTCTTTGTACTCACCAGTCTCCTTGTCGTACTCTACACTTAAAATCCCTAAATTTCCGCTAACGGTAGCATTTCCTTTTTCATCAATTGATATCTTGGCACCGGCCGATCCATCTTTCGGTTTCACGGAGATTGATACTTCCGCTTTTTTTAACTCAATCGCAGCATCCATTTTGCTTATCCTTTGGAAAGTTGATTTTAGAAATAAGAATTATTAATCTACCGCTCGTCCAAGCTCTCGTTAACATACTGCTTTAATGGGCTCAGGAAGTACTCGATTACCTTTCTCTTATCCGTTTTAACTTCAGCACTAACTGCCATTCCCGCCGTTAACGACACGTCGGTACTTCCAACGCGAATATGGTCCTGGCCGAGTTGGATGCGCATGCTGTACAGTAGTCCGCGTTTCTCATCTTCAATCGCATCCTCTGAAACGCTGATCACCCGACCATGCACGACGCCGTACTTGGTGAAAGTGAAGGTCTCCACCTTGATCTCAACCTCCTGCCCTGGATGGACGAAGCCGATATCCTTGTTCTCAAGCATCGCTTCCACTTCTACTGGCTGGTCTTTGGGAACGATAACCATCAACGGTTGAGCCTCGGTGACTACCCCACCATTGGTGTGGATTGCCAGTTGCTGCACGGTGCCATCTACGGGAGCGGTCAGGCGCGTCAGACGGTCCCGTTGTTCTGCCTTGAGTAGTTCTTGAGTAAGCCCTGCTGCGTTCTGTTCGGACTCGTGCTGGAGATCGAGCATGGCGCGCCGAGTTTGGGCGATGACACTTTCACGACGCTGCTCGGCTTCGCGCTGCGATGCATCGAGTTCGATTACGCGCGCTTGCTGTACGGCGAGTTCACGCTGCTGATCGAGCCTGGCCTGTTCCTTTTCCAGCCAGGCGTGCTTTGCCACGAAATTGCGCTCCAGAAGACGCTTGTAGTCAGTGGCGAGTTGCTCAGCGATCGGCAAGGTCTGCCGTAAGGAGTCAACGGTCGCCTGCGCCGCACGAATCTCAGCAGCCCGTTGGTCGATCGTCGCCTGGGTTTGACCCACATTGCTGCTCAGTTCCAGATACTGTCCCTGAAGCCACAGCTGAGCTGCCTGGCGCTGGTCCTCGGCAACATCAGGCAAGCGAGGAGTTAGGGACTGTGGCGGCTGGGCAGTACGAATCGACTCCAACAGCGCTGCCGCCCTTGCGGCGTCAATCCGAGCGGCTAGCAAGTCCGTCTTCAGCCGCTCCACATCCGCTCCTGTCTGGCTGCCGTCCAGTTCTACCAGCAGATCTCCAGCCTTTACTTGCTGGCCGTCGTAAACGTGAATGTCCTTTACCACGGCCACATCACTTGGCTGGATGACCTTGGTCTTGCCACTGGGGACAATCTTGCCCTGGGCAGTCGCCACAACATCGATTTCGCCCAGGCACGCCCACAACACTGCCAGTGCCGAGAACGCAATGATCGACCATTTGATGTAGCGGGCCGCGGGGTGAACCGGTTGCTCCTGCAGTGATAATGCCGCTGGCAGGAACTGCACTTCATGCGGGAGTCGCGCGGGCGCGTCCATCTGCTTGCGGTTTCGCCATGCATGGGACCAGGTGCGCCGGTAACGATTGAGGAGTTCGCGTTTGGCGCTCATGCCTGACCTCCCTGCTGAAGGCGGTGAAGCCGTGAGTAGTGGCCGGCTTGCAAGGTCAGCAGTTCTCCGTGGGTCCCTTGTTCGACGATCTGGCCTCGGTCCATGACAATGATTCGGTTGGCGTCACGCACGGCGCTAAGGCGGTGAGCAATGATCACTACCGACCGGCCTTGGCAGATGGCTTTCATGTTCTGCTGGATAACGCGTTCGGACTCATAGTCCAGCGCGCTGGTCGCCTCGTCGAATATCAGGATGCGGGGGTTGCCTATGAGCGCGCGCGCGATGGCAATGCGTTGCCGCTGGCCTCCCGACAGTGATGAGCCGTGTTCGCCGACCACCGTGTCGTAGCCCTCTGGGAGTTCCAGGATGAACTCGTGGGCGCCGGCAAGCTTCGCAGCCTGAATAACCGTTTCCATCGGGGAGCCGGGGTCTGTGAGTGCGATGTTCTCGCGGATGCTGCGGTTGAAGAGAAGGTTGTCCTGCAGTACCACGCCGATCTGGCGGCGCAATGAGCTGACGTCGGCCAGGGCGAGGTCCATTCCATCGACTAACACCCGTCCGCGCTCAGGAACATAGAGCCTCTGCAGCAGACGGGTCAGGGTGCTCTTGCCGGATCCCGAGCGCCCGACGATGCCGATGACTTCACCAGGGCGAATGGCGAGGCTGACCCCGCGCAGGACCTCCGAACCATCAGGCCGGTACCGGAAATGCACCTGGTCGAACTCGATCTGGCCACGAAGCGCCGGCAGCGTGCTACGGGTGGCCTGGGCCAGTTCGGTCTGGCTGTTGAGAATGTCGCCCAGGCGCTGCACGGAAACGCCGGTCTGCTGGAAATTGGTCCATAGTTGGGCAAGACGCATGATGGGTTGCGCCACTCGTCCGGCCAGCATGTTGAACGCCACCAATTGCCCGACAGTTAGCTGGCCATCAATCACCAGGCGCGCTCCCAGCCAAAGTGTCGCTACGGTGACCAGTTTGCCGATCAGCGAAACACCTTCATTGGCGAAAGTGGACAGCGTCTGGGTCTTGAAACTGGCAGATACGTAAGCCGCCAGTTGGTTGTCCCATTTGCGGGTGACCTGCGGTTCAACTGCCATGGACTTGAGCGTGTCGATGCCGTTGATCGACTCGACCAGGAATGCCTGGTTCTCTGCGCCGCGGCTGAAGCTTTCCTGCACTCGCGCCCGCAACAGCGGTGTGATCAGCAGCGAAAGCACGAAGTACAACGGTAACGATAGGATCACCACAAGGGTGAGCCATCCGCTGTAGAAGAACATCACTGCGACGAATACCAAGGAGAACAGTACGTCGAGCAGCAGCGTGATGGCGTTGCCGGTCAGGAAGCTGCGTATGTTTTCCAGTTCCCTGACACGCGCCACGGAGTCGCCTACCCGGCGGGCCTGGAAATAGGCCAGAGGCAGGCTGACCAGATGCCGGAACAGGCGTGCACCCAGCTCGACGTCGATCCGACTCGCTGTATGGGCAAAGATGTAGCTGCGTAGGCCGCTCAGCAGCGATTCGAATAGCATGATGCCCAACAGGCCCACTGCAAGGACATCGAGCGTGGAAAGCCCCCTGTGTACCAGCACCTTGTCCATCACGACCTGGAAGAACAGAGGTGTCAGCAGAGCGAATATCTGAAGGACAAACGACGCAACCAGCACCTCCCCCAGCAGCTTTCGGTACTTGACGATGGCGGGGATGAACCAGGTGAAGTCGAACCTCGACAGCTCGGAAGCCTGCGAGGCCTCCGAACGAAACAACAGCAGCTCACCACTCCATCTTGATTCGAGTTCTTCCTGGCTGATGATCTCAGGGCGTTGCACTAGCGGGCTTTGAATCAAGGCCTTGCCCTGATCAATCCGAGCGATGATGAAGTAGTGACCGTCATTGCTTCGCGCGATGGCGGGCAAAGGCGTTTGCGCCAGTCGATCAAAGCGGGTTTTTACGGATTTAGCCTTGAGACCGAGCTTGCGTGCTGCCAGCAGCAACTCGGCACTTCCGAACTGAGCACCTGGCGGCATGAATTCATGGGCCAGTTGATCAGCGGACGCAGCCACGCTGTGAAAACGGGCCAGCATGACCAGACAGATCAAGCCGGTGTCCGGCGCCTGAGATTGTCCTTGTTCTGGTGAAAACGCTTCGGTACTGGACATGCGGTTTTCCTGGCGTGTCAGAGAGGACAGGCCAACTGGGTCAGGGATGAGGTAGTGGGTGCGGGTTGTTTGCCCGAAGCGGAGAGAGCTTCGGCAATCAACTCCCGGTAGCCGGTCAAGCCGGCTTCAACGCTGTAACGGCACGCGGTGTCGCGCGCCTCGGCTCTTAGAGCCTGCTGTGCCTGGGGACTATTCAGGGCTTGTAGCACTTGATCAGCGATGCCCTGGGTATCGAAGAAATCGACCAGATAGCCGTTCTCGCCATGCCGCAGAACTTCCCGCACAGGGGCGGTATCCGAGCCGATAACCAGGCACCCCGAGGCCATTGCTTCGAGCATCGACCAGGACAGTACAAAGGGGTAGGTCAGGTAAACGTGAGCAGCCGAGACCTGCAGTGCCTTGCAGTACGTTTCGTAAGGGACCTTGCCAAGAAAGTGCACACGCTCGAGGTCGACCTGTACTTCTCGCAGCATTCGTTCACGCCAGTTTGCAGCGTCCTTGGGCTTGCCGCCGTAGCTGACGTCGTCTCCCCCGATGACCACTATCTGAGCAGTGCGATGCTCTTTCAGGATTCGCGGTAAGGCTCGCATGAAGCTGTGAAAACCCCGGTACGGCTCCAGGTTTCTTGCGACGTAAGTGACAACGGGCTGGCCGGCTTTCAGTTCGAGCCTGGAAGGAAGTACCAGACTGGCTTTCGGATCAGGTCCGAGTTGCCGAATTGGAATGCCTTCGTGAACGACCCGGATTTTCTGCAGGTATGGGGCGGGATGCACACTGCGTTGCCAGTGCGTCGGAGATATTCCCCAATCACACTGTTGCAGGTTCAGAAGATGCAGCGCGTTACGTGTGTTGAGCCTGCAATTGCCATCGAGCGAGGCAGGGAACTCAGGGTCGAATCCTGCATCTGCCCCCTGAGTGCGGTAATAGAACTCGCAGAAATGCACCAAGGGGACATCAGGAAAGACGTCCTTCACATAGAGCGTTTCGCCCCACGCGGGGTGGCCCAGAATGACGTCCGGGCGAAAACCTTCGGCTTTGAGCTTCTGGATGACTCGCACGACCTGCTGGCCGTGCAGAACAGCCGACTCGAAAGATTGCAGGTACGGATGTGTCTGCCGCGACGCGACGAGATGTGGTCGATATCGGTGTAGCTCGACGCCGGCCAAGCCTGGTGCAATATCCCGGCCAATGGCAACGACACGATGACCGGGCTGCGCTGAAAAATACTGCGCTATGTGTCGAAACTGACCGGGGAAATTCTGGTGGATGAGCAGGAGGTTCACGAGGGGACCTCTTGCCAAACCCGGCTAGGCGCGGGAGCGCGCCCGCTAACTGACATCCGTATCAAATTGATAGCCCGCATGCATCCATCCGTGGTGTGCAGGTGTGGGGAGTAGCCGGGCTGAACTCAGTCTCGGCTAGCGATAACTAGCGCATTCATAGCACTTTGTCATCACTTTGTGCCAGATCTGATACATCGTCGATAGTTGTGTCGTTTGTCCTTTGATGCTGGCTTGACTAATTGCACGCAGCACAACGTTCTTTAGGACGTTATCCCTTTTTTTCTATGAACCACTTGAGGGCTGCTTTCCTTGTCAGCTCTATCCCGCGTGGGCTCCGTTTAAATGCGCCTGCGCCTCATCGTATTCCGGACTCGTTTGCCCGGACTCGGGGATGATGTTCCCAGTGTTTAGCCATAGCGCGTACTGAGGATAGATAGCGATTAGCGCCTCCAGCTCTTGGGTGCTGACGCGAGTGCGCTTGTCATACCTGACGGTACGCCATCGAGTTCCGCTGATCGTCGTTTTCTTGACCAGCTCATCGATAGTCGTCTTATCGATAATTGTTCTAATTCGGCTATCTATTGATTCCATAATGATCTTGTACATTACACATGTATAGCTCGCCTTCCGCATAGGCTGGGCGTATATTTCATTTGTAAATTACAAATGGCTTATACGGAGCCACCTGCAATTTCCCATAAATTGGCTGATCGTAGCGTAGGGGGAGGTTATGGAACAGAACGGAAGCAAGGTTTCTCTCGAAGCGGTCAAAAACGCTCCCGTACTGATGCCGTGGCGAAAATTCGCCTCTTGGATTGGTATGGATGAAGGGGTAGTGGAGGGCTGGATTCGCGTGGGCTACATCCCGCGTATCAAGATCGGCAACCGCGTCATGGTGAATGTGGCGCTGCTGAATCGCCGTCTGCTGGAACAGGAGGGCCTGTAGTGAGCCTTCTTTCTCCTCTCAGCGTTCAGCGTGTACGAGAAAAACTCGCCGCTGCGCGCCTGTCGTTCCGCCTGATGCACAAGGCGCTGGCCGATGGTTTCGCAGATGCAGCGCGCCGATTCCACGAGGAAGGGCGGATGGAGCTTGCCTCCGCACGTTTGACCGTTGAAGCCAATCGCGATGACGACATTCTTCCTTCTATGCGGTGCCTGTTCTCCGTCGCCGTGATTCATCCGCGTCTGCCTACTGATCGCGAGGTGACTTCCGATGCTGTCGAAGTACGTCCGTCAACCTCACGCCCCGGACTGCGACTGCTCTGTTTGCTGGTCCCGTCGCGAACTGGCAAAGCCCGCAGCCTCCCAGTTCACACCCTGCACCGAGTGCCGCCCTACGCGAGTCTTCACGGTCGTTACTACGATGGCCAAGGTTGCGGGAGTGTGGCGCTCGATCCACTCGACGTACCGGGTGGAACCGGGTTTTACCTGCGCGAAACACATGCCCGCGCTCCGTCCGCCGAAGTACTGGCACGTTATCTACGACAGCGGCAAGCCGACTCCCTTCGTGCCGATCCGAGATCCCTTCGAGTTGGAGGCCTGAGCCATGCACACTGACGCCGCCTTCAACCTTACCTTGCTGGTTGCTCTTCTCACCTGCGTTGGCTTTCCGCTGATGTGCGTGGCCCACGAAATTTCGAAGTGGGCCGACCGCCATAGCCGCATCCAGGCCAATCAGGTCCAGGGCCGCCGCACCGGCTTGTCCGAACGCGCTTTCCCGTTCGGTCAAACGGAGCGCCGGGCGAAGCGCACCCTTGACCGTCCCCCTCCCTGAATAGCCTCCGCTCGGGAGTGAGGGGCAGCTTCACCGCCCCGCGCTCCTGAGCCCTCGGCGGCGAGAGCGGGATGACAAGGGCAGAGCCCTTGGTGTTTCGAACCTCGCCACCCGCACCACCGCAAAACCCTGGCACCACCACACCCGCTGAAAGACGGCCACCAACGCGCCCAATTTGCAGCAGCGGGCCAACTCATGCCCGAAAAGGCAAAGGAGCTTCAGATGAACATGTTTGCAACCACTGGCGGCGTAGTCGAACTCTGGGTCACCAAGACCGACACCTACACCTCCACGAAGAGCGGCGAGATCTTCGCCAGCGTCCAGGCCATCTCCCCGATCCCGGAAACCGCTCGCGGCAACGCCAAGGGTTTCGAGATCAGCGAATACAACGTTGAGCCGACCCTGCTGGATTCCATCGTCTTCGAAGGCGCTCCGGTGCTCTGCAAGTTCGCCAGCGTCGTTCGCCCGACCCAGGACCGTTTCGGCCGCACCACCAATACCCAGGTGCTGACCGAACTGCTGGCCGTGGGCAAAGAAGCCAGCGCGCCGACTCCGGCCGCCCGTCCCGCCGCTCAGCCGCAAGCCCAGCGCCCGACTCAGCCCACCGCTGAGAAACCCTCCGACAGCAGCAAGTCCTGAGGGGGAGGGTAGGTAGATGAAAGCGCCGCTCCGTTTCGCCTTCGGCTGGGTTCTGTACGTGGCAATCCTCTGCGCCGTATCGCCTGCCGTGCGTGCGGTGCGCGAGTTCCTCGAACCCTACCCGCTGGATTCCGTGATCGCAGTGGTCGCGGCGGCGTTCGCCTTCTTCGGTATTTGGTGGTTCGTCCTGCGCTCCTTCTGGAGCTGGTGCGACCGCCCCCGCAAGGAGGCCCGCTGACATGTCAGGCGTGGTTGCCATTCAGGTCTGCACCAGCTGGGCGTCCGCGGCGGACGGCCTCATGCAGTGCCAGCGCATCGAGTGGCAACAGGCCTATCTGATTCCGCCCGAGGCCGCTGGAGCAATTGAAATCCTGGTCAACGGCGGGTTCTCCCTGGAGGCCTTCAGCATCGGTGCTGCGGGCGTTCTCGGGGCATTCGTGACGGGGCTTTTAACTGGCTGGGTCGCGTCACTTCTTCGTAAAGCCAAGTAGAGAGGAAACACCATGAACGCCATGAAACAACAGATCGCCAAGTTCAACCCGGTCCGCTCGTTCCGCAACCTGTGCATTGCCGGCACCGTCACCGCCGTGACTTCGGTGCCGGCCTTCGCCGCCAGCGTCATCGACACCAGCGCGGTGGAACAGGCCATCACCGACGGCAAGTCGGACATGTCCAACATCGGCGGCTACATCGTTGGTGCCTTGGTCATCCTCGCGGTCGCCGGCCTGATCTACAGCATGTTGCGCAAGGCGTAAGTGCTCTGGTCGGTGTGGTTGGGGGCGTTCTTCGCCGGCGCCTTCATCACTGGGTACCGCTGCGGCGAATTCTTCTAACTCCACTCACGTGGCCGAACCTGGACCCCGCTTCGGCGGGGTTCTTTTTTCCCGGACGAATTCACATGCGAATCCCCGTCTTCCTCGTTTTGCTTTGTGCCTGCTGCTCAGCTGCCGCTCAGGACTATTACTGGATGACTGGTGGACAGGCTTCGACACGGGCTGACTCCCCGGATGCATCTTGCCGACTACTGGTCGCTCAGCAGGGGAGCACCTTGGTCCGTATCTACAAGCTGCAGGACACCTGGTGGCGCTGTAGCCTGAAGTCTGCCGGAAGTTCGCAAGCGAATGATCTGGACATCAGCCGCTATGGCGATAGCTGCCCGGCCAACCATGAGTTCGATCCCACTACCGGCAGTTGCGTCGCGACAAAGCCTACCGACGCTGAGTGCAAAACTCGCGACGCCTACACCCAGATCGTTCAGTTCTCCTTCGTTGATGGCCAGGCCGTTATCTCGGTAGATCCCGAGGTAAAGGACCAGTGCATCTACGAACCCGGCGAGCCGAAAAACTGCACCAGCACTCAGTGTGAATTCGACATGTCGCCGTCCGGCAACGACGACATGAGCGATAACCCGGAGAACCCGGACCAGCAACTGCAGGACTACTTGGACGAGCTCGCCAAGAAGTTCGATTGCGTGAAGACCGTCAACGGCACGGTCGGCTGCACCAACGCTCAGCAGACCCCGCCCGACGTCGACCCCGAAGACAAATGTTTCCCCGGCTATTCATGGTCCGGCACCACGTGCGTCGCCACGCCCGGTGGCCCCGCTGAAAACAACAACAGCGGCAGCGGCTCCGGTGGTGGCAACAACGGCGGTAACACGGGGGGCGGCAGCGAGGGTGGAACCAACCCCGGCACGGGCGGCGGCGACGGCGGCAGCGACGGCGGTGGCAATTCCGGTGGCGGCAGTGATAACGGCACCGATGGCGGCGACGGCCCGAGCGAATCCCTGGAGCAGCCCAAGCAAGGCAGTTGGGATGAAGCGCTCGAAGAGTGGGACGCCAAGGTCGAAGAGGCCAAGGAGCAGTTCCGCGACAAGATCAAAGAGAACGCCGATCAGCTCAAAGGCGTGTTCGATGTGAACCTCGGCGAGGGCGGCGGCAAGCTCCCTTGCGACACTTTCACCGTGTGGAAGAAGCCCGTCAGCCTCTGCTTCACCGCCTATGAAGAAAAACTTTCCTACCTGCGCTACGCGCTGATGTTCATGGCATCGGTGCTGGCTGCGTTCGCCATCTTGAAGGAGTGATCTTATGGAATGGCTCTCCAGCTTCTTTGACCAGATCATCCTGTTCTTCCAGTGGATCTGGGACTTCATGACCCAAGGGATCTACGACTTCATCAAGGATGGCTTCGTCGTGGCCACCAAGTGGGCGATGTACAGCGCGCTCCAGGGATTCCTGTTCCTGCTCGATGTCAGCTACACCGTGGCGCGCGAGCTGATCGACAGCCTGGGCGTCTCCAACATGGTCCGCTCCATGTACGCCACGCTCCCGGGCCCGCTGGCGGCCGCGCTGCAATTCCTCGGCGTACCGCAAGCCCTGAACATTCTGTTCTCCGCCCTGGCCACGCGCTTCTGCATGCGCTTCGTGCCGTTCATAGGGAGGTGAGTGAATTATGTCGATCAAGATTCACCACGGCCCCAACGGCTCGTACAAAACCTCCGGCGCGATTCAGGACGATGCCGTCCCCGCGCTCAAGGAAGGCCGCGTCATTATCACCAACGTCCGGGGCTTCACCTTGGAACGGGCCTACACCGTCTTCCCTGATCTCCCCAACACCGCGCAGATCATCAACCTCGATCTCGAATCGCTGGCCGACCTCGAAAAGATGCGCACGTGGTTTCAGTGGGCGCCGCGGGGCGCGTTCCTGATCTTCGACGAAACCCAGTTGCTGTTCCCCAAGTCCTGGCGCGAACGTGATCTGGAAAAGTTCGACTTCCCTGGCGGTCCCGAGGCGGCGCACGAAGCGGATCGGCCTATGGGCTGGCTGGATGCCTGGACTCGGCACCGGCACTTCAACTGGGACATCGTCCTCACCACCCCGAACATCAGCTACATCCGCGACGACATCCGCATGACCTGCGAGATGGCCTACAAGCATTCCAACCTCGCAGTGATCGGCATCCCCGGCCGGTACAAGGAGGCCCAGCATGACGCCCAGCTCAACCGACCACCCGCTGACGGCACCATCGTCGAATACAAGCGAATCCGAAAGCAGACCTTCCGCCTCTACCAATCCACTGCCACCGGCAAAACCCAGGACACCAAGGCAGGGAAAAGCCTGCTCCGGTCGCCTAAGTTGGTTCTTCTACTGGCACTGCTGGCCGGCACTATTGGCTTTGTTAGCTATATGGGGCCTCTCAAGGTCGTGGGTGGTGGGGCTCAGCAAAGCCCTGATCCTGCCCATCCTCAGCAAAGCGCTCCACCTCATCCTCAAGGGACTGCTGTACCTGCTCCAGCGCCTGCTGCTGCGCGTAGCACTCTTCCTGCTGGTGCTGTTTTTGGCCAACCAAGTGTTTCGACTCTTCCACTAGCTGAGCACCCCTTCGCCGGGCGGCAGATCGTCGTGGCCGGCGTGGTGAAGGGAGATAAACAGGGCGAGCAGTTCGGCAAGAAAGGCGCGCTCTACATGTTCGCCATCACCGACAGCGAAGGGCGCCGGCTGATGCTCAATTCGCAACAGCTGAGCGAGTCCGGCTACCGCGTGCGGCCCCGGTCAGAGTGCGTCGCCGAGCTGTTCTATCAGAGCTACCACGAAACCATCGTGTGTGCGGGAGCCCTCCCCAGGCTGGCGCAAACGCCCCCTACACAGCCCGTCGTAGTCACTGCCGCCCCGGCAGAACCCAGCACGCCGAATCTCACCATCGTCCCCGACTCCGAATACCCCGCACGCCCTTGGAGGACTCAATGACCCTGCATGGCCTGATCAACGCCCTTGGGCTGCTCGCATTCGCGTATGCGCTCGGCTTCCTCACCGCGCTGCAGGTGATGCAGCCGGTCGGAGCGTTTCCGTTTTGAGTCGGCGAGCCGCGCCGCCGGCCGGGAGCGCCAGGCACGAGCGGTAGGCCGAAGGCGCGGCCGACGACCCTGTAACACGTCGGATAACCCAGTTACTCATTGGATAGCATTGGATAGGTTTGAATCATGACTAAGGCAGCAGAACACCAGATTCGCGCAGTACTTCAGGAAGACGGGCAGTTCTTCGAGTCGCCCAAAGGGCGCATCTTTTTCAGCAGTAGGGCAGGGGAGTTCACCGACCTTTCCGGGGTGCGTCTGTTGCGCTGCGGCGTGGATACGGTCCGGCAGTTGTACAACGGCCTGATTCGGCCCGAGGTTATGGCGATCTTCGATGAGCCGGAAGACATCGTGGAGTTCGCCGGCTACCAGTGGGCCAAGGGCCGTGTTGGTCGCGACTCCGGCTACCAGTACCGGCTACAGAACGCCGATATGGGTCTGATCCTGCTGATCAAGAACCATAACGTGAAGCTGGAGAACATCGGCCCACATCTGAAGATCGAAGTGTCACCACATGCCCTGGATGGCGCTGATCCAGCGATCCTGCAAGGCGTGCTCGATGACTTGGCCGCAGGCGTGCTCTCAGCCTGCGAAACCAATCAATGCGCGGTGCATCTTGCGCTTGACGTGCAGGGTTGGACGCCTCCGTCTGACTTGGTGGATCGCATGCATTGCCGGTCCCGGCGTGTTCGCCAAATCAGTGGCATCGAGCGCATCGAGTTCGATGGCAACGCCTCGGTCTACGGCCGTGGTGAAACGTACATGTTCGGCTCGGCTAGCGGTCTGCAACTGAGCATCTACAACAAGACGCTCCAAGCCCGGGCGACCGACAAACTCGACTACTGGGAAAACGTCTGGGCCTCCCTGAACGGTGATCCCTTCGGTGATGGCGAACCCGCCTTCAACCCGCTGGAAACGGTGTGGCGTATCGAATTCCGCTTCCACCATTCGGTGGTACAGCAGTTCTCCGAAGGATCCACGATGACTTCGGGCGAGGTGATCGGCTGCCGTACCTACGCGGGCCTGTGCCCGCATCTGCAAGGCCTGTGGGGCTACGCCTGTGAGAACTTCCGGTTGTTGGATAGTGCGAAGGAGTTCAATCCGTTCTGGTCGCTCATCACCCTGGACACCCAGGTGCAGGTAGAGGCCGATCCGCTCATTGATCGCACTGAATATCGCCGCTACTACAAGACAGCTCAGGGTTTCTCGGGGAAGAACTGCGAGATGTTCCTGGGCCAGTTCGCCAGCCTGATTGCACGGGAGCGCGTACCACCAAAAAAAGCCCTTGAGGTCGGGAGAACGCTTCCCTTCTGGCACGTGATCGAAGATCACTACACCGCCAAGGGCTACAGCACTCGCGACCTCGAAAGGCACGTTATTGGGCTCATTAATGATCGGTACTTGAAGCGGGGGTACGCGATCTAATGGCGATCACCAAGCTGGAGGATGGGCGCTGGTTCGTCGACGTCGAACCCATTAAGGGGAAACGCTTCCGCAAGCGGTTCAAGACCAAGGGCGAGGCTCAACGCTTCGAAGCTTCGGTACGTGCGAAGCTGGCAGTGACACCGGAGTGGAATCCCAGGCCGAAGGACACACGCCGACTGTCTCAGCTCATTGAGCGTTGGTATGAGCTCCACGGGCACGCAATCACCAGCGGGCGTCGTCGTAAGAACATGCTGCTGTTCATCGCTGCGAAACTGGGGAATCCCATCGCTCAGACGTTTACCGTCTCAGACTTGGTGGCACTGCGTAAGGTGGAATTGGAGGAGGGGGCGCTCCCGCGCTCGATCAACGTGCGTTACTCCTACCTCAAGTCCATCTATACCGAGCTGCGCCGGCTGGGTGACATCGACTATGCCAATCCCCTGGACACATTGAAGCCGCTGAAGCCTCAGCAGGAGGTGGTGTCGTTCCTGTCGAAAGCTCAGGTTGCGACCCTGGTGTCTGCGCTGCGGGACTATTCGACGTTCCCACACTTGGCGCTGATATCGGAGATTTGCTTGGCTACGGGAGCGAGATGGTCGGAGGCTCAACGTCTGACTTGGCCGATGGTTCGTGCCGGCTGTGTGGTGTTCGCCAATACCAAGTCGAAGCGTGTCCGCTCTGTGCCTATCTCCCAGGAGCTGCAAGACCGTCTTGAGGCCTACTTCGCCAAGAAAGATCGTTTCCCGTTCTGCCGAGAGGCATTCGCCCGTATGGTGAAACGCTGCGGTATCGAGCTACCGCGTGGCCAATGCACCCACGTCCTACGCCACACCTTCGCGTCTCACTTCATGATGAATGGCGGGAACATCCTGGCGCTCAAAGAGATCCTTGGGCATACGTCGCTAAACATGACGATGCGCTATGCCCATCTATCGCCAGAGTACTTACAAGATGCGGTAAAACTCAATCCTATATGCTTCATTAGTGATTAGATTGACAGTTGATGATATATGGTGTCGTATCGTTGGTTTGTGAGTTATTCGGTGATTGCGCTACTAACGTATCGCTTTTCCATATTTGTGATTGACGTATTTTTTTTCTGTAACCCAATCCTGACGTCATCCCAATCGAGTAGCAGGATGATTGGTTTCTTGTTTTCTTTTATAGTGCCCGGCTGATAGGCTCCCACTGCGAATGCCTCGCCGTTATTTATTTCTTTGTATGCGTCAATAAATTTTTCTATTGTAGCTCTTGCGTCCTCAATGGAGGGTTTTGTAATTTTTCGAACTTCCTCTTGGATGTTGCTAATTGCTCCGATGTAATGTCGTGAGGCCCTCTTGAGATCGACTTTTTCGGGTAATTCCTTTAAGACAGCTGCTTTGAAACCGGCGTTGCTCGAAAGTCTCTCCTTAAGCGCATAGATTCCGATGTTAAAGACAAGATGGGTTGCCTCGTTTTTATCGTTTGTAATCCACCCGTCTGGATTTTGTATTTGGTGGATCGCTGCGCCGCTGTGGCTGATATGATTTCTCAGTGCTTCCATTAAGCGGTAGTCAAGATTTTCGTCGTAGTGTTTGTTTGTTAGCTGAGTGATTGTGTTTTCAGTTTCTTCTTTGTTTTTCGTGCATTTTGAAGCTTTGCTTGCTATTAGCTCTGTATAGTTTTTTCCAGATAAGATGAAGTTGGATATTCTTCTGTTGAGAGTGCTTGTTAGCGTGTACGCTCTGCTGTAGTCGAATCTGTGATCTACGACCTTTTCTATAGTGAGATTCAGCAATTCTTTTTCAAGGTCGAGGAAATTTCCAATTACAAGATCGTATTTTTCTTCCACCTCTAGCGCAGCGGTAAGTATCTCCCGGGCGCGAATAATGGAGTTGTACTCTATTGGAGTGATTTTAAGCTTGGGGAATTTTCCCAAAGCTGCGATTTTTAGATAGTGCTGTTCTGACTTCATCCGTATAGTCTCGTCGGTGTGGCTTTAAATACCTTTTCGACTTCCTTCAGGCTTAAACCTTGTCTGCCTCGGCGCCTAGGTGGTTGGCAGTGTTGCCCATACCGCATAGGTTTTCGACACTCTTTCGACACCTGATAGATTATCAAGAGAAAATCCCTTTTAGATCAGTGGCTTGAGGTGGCGGTGTCACTGGTAGGCGATTTGCGCGTAAAATGACCGGCTTTTCGTCTTGCCCTTCGGATTCCAGAGCACCATGGCCAGCACCCTTTCGGTCAACCAGAACAAACTGCAGAAACGCCTGCGCCGCCAGGTTGGCGAAGCGGTCACCGACTTCAACATGATCGAGGACGGCGACAAGGTGATGGTCTGCCTGTCCGGCGGCAAGGACAGCTACACCCTGCTGGACATCCTGCTGTACCTGCAGAAGGTGGCGCCGATTCAGTTCGAGATCGTCGCGGTGAACATGGACCAGAAGCAGCCCGGCTTCCCCGAGCACGTGCTGCCGCAATACCTGGAGTCCATCGGCGTGCCGTACCACATCATCGAGAAGGACACCTACTCGGTGGTGAAGGAGAAGATCCCGGAGGGCAAGACCACCTGCTCCCTCTGCTCGCGCCTGCGTCGTGGCACTCTTTATACCTACGCCGACGAGATCGGTGCGACCAAGATGGCGCTGGGGCATCACCGCGACGACATCCTGGAAACCTTCTTCCTCAATATGTTCTACGGCGGCACCCTCAAGGCCATGCCGCCCAAGCTGCTGTCCGACGACGGTCGCAACGTGGTGATCCGCCCGCTGGCGTACTGCAACGAGAAGGACATCGAGGCCTACTCGGTGCTCAAGGAATTCCCGATCATCCCCTGCAACCTGTGCGGTTCGCAGGAGAACCTGCAGCGCCAGGTGGTCAAGGAAATGCTGCTGGACTGGGAGCGCAAATCGCCGGGGCGCACCGAGATCATGTTCCGCGCGCTGCAGAACGTCGTGCCGTCGCAATTGGCCGACCGCAACCTGTTCGACTTCAACAGCCTGCGTATCGACGAGACCGCCACCCCGCGCTTCCTCGACGTGATGAACCTGTAATTCCCCTGCAAGGACGCCCGATGCGCGATTACCCGTGGCTGTACGAATACTGCCTGAACCGCTTCGGCTCGGTCGAAGCGCTGGAAGCCCGGCTGCCGCAGGCCAAGACGCCGGCCGAACTGGCGGCGGTAAGTGATGATCGCTACCTGTCGCTGATCAGCCTGCGCATCTTCCGCGCTGGCCTCAAGCACAGCCTGGTGGACGCCAAGTGGCCGGCCTTCGAGGAAGTCTTCTTCGGCTTCGATCCGGAGAAGGTTGTGCTCATGGGCGGCGAGCGCCTGGAAAATCTGATGCAGGATGCCCGGCTGATCCGCCACCTGGGCAAGCTCAAGAGCGTGCCACGCAATGCCCAGTTCGTCCTGGACATCGCCCGCGAATACGGCAGCTTTGGCAAGCTGCTGGCGCAGTGGCCGTCCAGCGACATCGTGGGGTTGTGGAAGCTGCTGGCCAAGCGCGGCAACCAGTTGGGCGGCATGTCCGCGCCGCGCTTCCTGCGCATGGCCGGCAAGGATACCTTCGTCCTCAGCGACGACGTCGTCGCCGCGCTCAAGGCCCAGGAGATCGTCGACAAGGCGCCGACCAGCCAGAAAGACCTGGCCCAGGTCCAGGCGGCCTTCAATACCTGGCAGGAACAAAGCGGCCGTCCGCTGTGCCATATCTCGATGATGCTGTCGTACACGGTCAACCACTGACGCGCGGCCTGGCCGCGAGGGAGGGCGCATGGATTCGGCGATCGAACGCACTGGCGCTGCACTGGCGCGCGCCGAACGTATCCTGGTGATTACCGGCGCCGGGCTCTCCGCCGACTCCGGCATGCCTACCTATCGCGGCCTGGGCGGCTTGTACAACGGCCGCACCGCGGAAGGGATACCCATCGAGGTCGCGATCTCCGGCCCGATGCTGCAGAAGGACCCGGCGCTGTGCTGGAAATACCTGGCAGAACTGGGCAAGGCTTGCCTGAATGCGCAACCCAATGCCGGCCACGAGGCCATCGCCGAACTGCAACGGCTCAAGCCGCAGTGCTGGGTGCTGACGCAGAACATCGATGGCTTCCACCGCCGGGCCGGCTCGCCGCCGGAACGGCTGATTGAGATTCATGGCCAGCTGGCGCCGCTGTACTGCCAGTCGTGCGGGCTGGAAAGCGCCGAGCTGGCCGCGCACCTGGACGGCCGACTGCCGCCGACATGCGCCCGCTGCGCCGGTGTTTTGCGCCCGCCGGTGGTGCTGTTCGAAGAGATGCTGCCCGAAGAGGCGATCGACACCCTGTACGCGCAACTGCACAAGGGATTCGACGCCGTGCTGCTGGTGGGAACCACCGCGAGCTTCCCCTATATCATCGAGCCGGTGCTGCGCACGCGGGAAGCGGGAGGCTTCACTGCCGAGGTGAATCCAGGACTGACCGACCTCAGTTCCGTGGTCGAAGAAAGAATGGTGGGTCGAGCCTTAGACATTATGCCGCGCCTGCTGGGTCACATTCCGCGATAAAAAACTTGCATTAGCCCCATTGAGCGGGCAAATTACCCCGCTATTAAATGGAACTAATGAGACACGGTCGTGCCCATGCTTAAACGCTTCGCACCCCTCGTGCCCATGAGTTTCGTTCTGCTGCTGGCCGCTTGTGCCAGCCATTCGCCGGAATCGCAGCCGAACCAGGTCGCTTCAACGCCTGCCACTCGAGCCGCGATCCAGGCTAACCAGCACAAGATAGCGCTGGTGAATGAGTCGCAGGACGAGGGGGCCAAAAACGATAACGGCAGTTCGACTGCCCATGTATCCGACATTCTGGACCGCGCGTTCTCGCTGATCGGTACGCCGTACCGCTTTGGTGGGAAATCCGAGCGGACGGGCTTCGATTGCAGCGGTTTCGTGGGCTACCTGTTCCGCGAAGAAGCGGGCATCAGCCTGCCGCGCTCCACGCGTGAGATGATCAACATGGACGTCCCGCTGGTCTCCAAAGAAGACCTGCAGCCGGGCGACCTGATCTTCTTCAACAACCGTGGTCGCGGTCGCGTCAGCCACGCCGGCATCTATATCGGCGATGGCCAGTTCATCCACTCCGCCAGCCGCCGTGGCGGTGGTGTGCGGGTGGACAGCCTGGACGAGAGCTACTGGCGCCTGAGCTACATGGAAGCCAAGCGCGTACTCGAGCCCGGCTACGAGCCGAAGACAGCGACTCGCTAAACTTAAAGTTTTACTTTAAGTATTGCGTTCAAGTCGCTGTTGATACAAAGTGATGGCACTCCTTGACGGGATGCCATCACATGCTCGTTCCTCAGCGCATCGTTCTTCTCGCTATTCTCGCCTCGCTGGCCGCCTGCGCCAGCCGCACACCGCCGTCCCCACCCCCTGTGGTGAACGCGCCCGCCGCTCCCGTCTACAACACCCAGGCTGCTGACGATGTACTGATCCGCGCGATTGGCCTGGTCGGAACGCCCTATCGCTGGGGTGGCAATACGCCCGACGGCGGTTTTGATTGCAGCGGCCTGATCGGCTACGTCTACCGCGACGCCACCGGCCTGATGCTGCCGCGTTCCACCCGCGAGATGATTACCATGCGCGCGCCCACCGTCGGCCGCGAATCGCTGCAGAGCGGCGACCTGGTGTTCTTCGCCACCAGTGGTGGACGGGGTGTCAGTCATGCGGGTATCTATGTTGGCGACGGGCGCTTCGTGCACGCGCCCAGAACGGGTGGAACCGTACGCCTGGACAGCCTCGACAGCGCCTATTGGCAAAAGGCATTCCTCGAAGCCAAGCGCGTCCTCGCCGTGCAGAGTCTCGCCCTCCATCCCTGATTCTCAGGAGGGCCCATGACCACTCGCACGCTGAACCTCGACGACTCCCTCTACCAGTACCTTCTCGACGTCTCCCTGCGCGACTCGCCCGTCAAGGCTCGCCTGCGCGCCGAGACCGCCAACCTGCCCATGTCCCGCTGGCAGGTCGCCCCCGAGCAAGGGCAATTCCTCGCCCTGCTGGTCAGGCTGATCGGCGCGAAGCGAGTCCTCGAAATCGGCACCTTCACCGGCTACAGCGCCTTGTGCATGGCCGAGGCCTTGCCCGACGGCGGCCATATCCTGTGTTGTGACCTGCCGGGGGACTACAACGACATCGCGCGCCATTACTGGCATGACGCCGGCGTCGATTCGCGCATCGAGCTGCGCCTCGGGCCGGCGCTCACCACGCTGGAGGCGCTGATAGCCGGCGACCAGCACGGCAGCTTCGACCTGGTCTTCATCGATGCCGACAAGGCCAACTACCCCGCTTACCTCGAACACGCGCTGACCTTGCTGCGCGTCGGTGGCCTGGCGGTGTTCGACAACGTGCTGTGGAGCGGGCGGGTGCTGGAAGCGAATCCCGAGAGCGCGGATACCCGTGCGATTCAGCAACTCAACCTGGCGCTGAAGCGGGACGAGCGCGTGGACTATTCTCTGGTGCCGATCGGCGACGGAATGAGTCTTTGCCGCAAGCGTTGAGCGCCACCGGACAGAAAAAAGGCACGCCAATCGGCGTGCCTTTTTCGTTACCAGCGCCTGGATCAGGCCACATCCACCAGAATCACTTCGCTGTCTTCCAGCGCCGTGACCTTGACCACGGTCTCGTCGGAGATGGCGGCGCCGTCGCGGGCCAGCAGTTCGATGCCGTTGACCTCGACCTTGCCCACCGCCGGCACCAGGTAGGCGCGGCGATCGTTGCCCAGCTCGTACTCGGCAGTCTGGCCGGCCTTCAGCGTGGCGGCGACCAGGCGGCCATCGGCGCGGATGCGCAGGGCGTCGGCGTCGTTCTCATAGCCGCTGGCCAGCGTCACGAAGCGCCCGGCGCGGTCGCCCTTCGGGAAGGGTTTGGCGCCCCAGGACGGCGTGCCGCCGCGTACCGAGGGGATGATCCAGATCTGGAAGATCTTGGTGACATCCTTCTCCAGGTTGTACTCGGAGTGCACGATTCCCGAGCCTGCGCTCATCACCTGCACGTCGCCCGCTTCGGTACGGCCCTTGTTGCCCAGGCTGTCCTGGTGGGTGATCGCACCCTGGCGGACATAGGTGATGATTTCCATCTCGCGGTGCGGGTGCGGCGGGAAGCCAGTGCCGGCGGCGATTTCGTCATCGTTCCAGACGCGGAGGTTGCCCCAGTCCATACGCTCGGGGTCGTAGTACTCGGCGAAGGAGAAATGGTGCTTGGCGTTGAGCCAGCCGTGGTTGGCGCCGCCGAGTTGCTGGAAGGGTCTGCGTTCGATCATGACTTAGTCCTCATGGGGCGCGGCTGGCCGGTGGGCCAGTCCGCGCGGTTCATGGGGCTATCTTCTCGCGCAGATGATCGATAAAAAAGCGCAAATATCGGCAGATATTAATCGAGAAATTCGATTTTACTCGGCCGCGCGCTTCTCGCCTTGATCGAGGAATTTGCTGAGGAACTGGCGCGTGCGCTCCTCCTTCGGCTGAGCGAACAACGCCTTCGCATCACCCTGTTCCACGATCACGCCCTTGTCGATGAAGATCGCCCGGTTCGCGACGTCGCGGGCGAAGCTCATCTCGTGGGTGACGATGACCATGGTGCGCTTTTCCTGGGCCAGGCCACGAATGGTCGCCAGGACCTCGCCGACCAGTTCCGGGTCCAGCGCCGAGGTGGGCTCGTCGAACAGGATCACGTCGGGCTGCATGGCCAGGGCGCGGGCAATGGCGACGCGCTGTTGCTGCCCGCCGGAAAGACGCTTGGGATAGGCGTCTTCCTTGCCGGCCAGGCCGACCTTCGCCAGCAGTTGGCGAGCGCGCTCGATGGCCTGGGCGCGCGGCTCCTTCTTCACGATGATCGGGCCTTCCACCACGTTCTCCAGCGCGGTGCGGTGGGGGAACAGGTTGAAGTTCTGGAAGACGAAGCCCACGTGCTGGCGCAGCTTGCGGATCAACCCTTGTTGGCCGCTGAGCGGCTTGGAGGCATCGATGCGGATGTCGCCGACCTGGATGGTCCCGCCGTTGGGCACTTCCAGCAGGTTCAGGCAGCGCAGCAGGGTGGTCTTGCCCGAGCCGCTGGGGCCGATGATCGCGACCACTTCGCCAGGCTCGACGGTCAGGTCGATGCCCTTGAGCACCTCCTGGCCGCGGAACTGCTTGGTCAACTGGCGTACTTCGATCATGCGTCGTGCTCCTGGTCGTGACGGTTGACCCGGTCTTCCAGGCGGTTCTGCAGGTGCGACAGGATGCTCGCGAGGATCCAGTAGATCAGCGCGGCGGCGAGGTACATGGTGAAGACCTCGAAGGTGCGCGCGGTGATCAGTTGGGCCTGGCGGAACAGTTCCGGAACCTGGATGGTGGCGGCCAGGGCGGTGTCCTTGACCAACGAAATGAAGCTGTTGCCCAGCGGCGGCAGGGCGGTGCGCGCGGCCTGCGGCAGGATCACCCGGCGCAGGGTTTCGGCGCGGGTCATGCCGATACTGGCGGCCGCTTCCCATTGGCCCTTGTCGATGGAGCCGATGGCGGCCCGCAGGATTTCGCAGACGTAGGCGGCCATGTTCAGCGAGAAGCCGATCAGCGCCGCGGGCAGCGGGTCGAGTTCGATGCCAGCCTGGGGCAGGCCGTAATAGATCATGAAGAGCTGGACCAGCAACGGCGTGCCGCGGAAGAACGACACGTAGATGCGCGCGATCCAGCGCACGGGGGTGAATCCGTACAGGCGCATCAGCGCCAGTACGAATCCGAGCAGCAGTCCGAAGAACATGCCGCCAACGCTGAGGACTACCGTAAAGACCGCGCCCTTCAACAGGAAGGGCGCGGAATCCAGCGCTAGCTGCAGGCTTTCTTCGATCATTGGGTGACGTCAGCCTGGAACCATTTCTCCGAGAGTTTCTTCAGCGTGCCATCGGCCCTGAATTTCTCGATGGCCTTGTTCAGCGCCGCGAGCAGTTCCGGGTTGCCTTTGCGCAGGGCGATGCCGGCTTCCTGGCGAGCGAAGGGTGCGCCGGCCAGGGCCATGGCGCCCTTGGTCTTGTTGACCATGTCGAAGGCCGCCAAGCGGTCCACCAGGATCACGTCGATGCGACCGCTGCGCAGGTCCTGGAACTTGGTCGGGTCGTCTTCGTAGGTGCGTACGTCCGCCTGCGGTACGTGCTCGCGCAGCCACTGCTCGTAGTTGGTGCCCAGGCCCACGCCGACTTTCACGCCGGCGAGTTTTTCCGGCGCGTCGTACTTGCCTTCGTCACCCTTGCGCACCAGCGCCTGGATGCCGGACACGGTGTAGGCGTCGGAGAAGTCGTATTTCTTCTTGCGCTCCTCGGAGATGGTCACCTGGTTGATCACCAGGTCGAGGCGCTTGGATTCCAGCGCGGCGAGGATGCCGTCCCACTTGGTCGGCTGCAGCTTGGCGGTTGCGCCCAGCTCCTTGGCGATCAGGTTGGAGAAGTCCACTTCGAAGCCGGCGAGCTTGCCGTTTTCGTCCTGGAAGCTGAAGGGCGGGTAGGTGCCTTCCAGGCCGACGCGGACTTCGCCCTTGGATTTGATCTGGGCGAGCAGGTCGTCGGCGGCCTGGGCCTGGCCGAAGAGGCTGGCGCCGAGGCTGAGGGTCAGGCTGGCAAGCAGGAAATGACGTCGCAGTGCGGAAAAGGTCATGGTGGGCCCCGTTTTTGGTGTTTTAAGCAGGTTAGTCAACGCGTGGCGACTATATGGGCAGAATCGTTATGCAATAAAATAATAAAAAATTACATACCTAGTTCTGCAAGTTATTTTGTTCAGCTCGCAGGGTGGTACGCAAAGAGCGCCGGCGAACCACCGGTGTGCAGGAACAGGATCGGCCCCGCATTCGCGAAGCGTTCGCGGCGGATGCCATCCAGCAGGCCGGCCATGGCCTTGCCGGTGTAGACCGGGTCCAGCAGCAGGCCCTCGTGGCTGGCCAGCAGGCGAACGGCGTCGAGCGTGCCGGCATTGGGTTCGCCGTAACGCGGGCCGAAGTAGTCGTCCCACAGATGAATGGTTGGCACCGCCGGCGCTTCATGGCCGAGCAATTCCAGGGTGCGCTGCACCAGTCCTTCGACTTTCGGCCGCTGCGCCGCATCGGTGCGCGAGACGGTCACGCCGATCACGTCGAGTTCCGGCAGGGCCTCGGCGAGTGCAATCGCCAGGCCGGCATGGGTGCCGGCGCTGCCGGAGGCGAGCACCACGGCGGAGAACGCCTGACCGCTGGCGCGGATCTGTTCCGCCAGTTCCAGCCCGGCGCGCACGTAGCCCAACGCACCGAGCGCATTGGAGCCACCAACGGGCACGAGGTAGGGCTGGCGGCCCTCGCGGCGCAGGCGTTCGCCGGTCTGCGCCAGCAACTCGTCCGCGGTGTCGAGGTTCGGCACGAGTTCGACCTCGGTGCCGAACAGGTCGAGCAGCAGGCGGTTGCCGTTGCTCAGGTAATTGCGGTCATCAGTGCCGATGGGGTTTTCCAGCAGTGCCACGCAGCGCAGCCCCAGCTTCGCCGCAACGGCAGCGGTCTGGCGCCCGTGATTGGACTGGATCGCCCCGGCGGTCACCAGCGTATCGGCTCCCGCTTTCAGCGCATCGGCGGCGAGGAATTCCAGCTTGCGCACCTTGTTGCCACCCAGGGCAAAGGGCGTGGTGTCGTCGCGCTTTACCCACAGGTCGCGGCCCAGGTGTGCGGAGAGTCGCTCCAGCTTGTCCAGCGGCGTCGGGCCGCCGGCCAGGTCGAGACGGGGAAAGCGGGCGAGGGCTTCACGCAGGGCGCTCATCAGAAATACTCGGTGTGGCGGCAGGATGCGTCACGATAGAGTGCGCGAAGGCCCGCCGCAATCCGCTGGGCGAGCCCGTGACGCCGCCTTGCACGGGAATGTCGCGCCGAAGATCCACCCTTCGCAGGTGAAAACTCCAGAGGCTGTGAATCAATGTGCGGACAGCCGCGCGGCGAACCGCTACGCTCCACGCACAGATCCGGAATCTTTAACCGGGCGATAACGAAAACAGGAAAACCAGGGCGGGGAAATCCGATGACTTCAGCAGTACCTTCACGCGCTTCGCTGCAACGCTGGACGCTTCAGCTGCTCGGCGCGCTGGCCCTGATGGTGGGGCTGAGCAACCCGGCGCTGGCCGCCCGGGAGCTGCCTTCGGGAATGTTGGTGGGCTTCGTCGACAGTGCCATGTACCCGGTCATTACCCTGAAGCGGCCCAAACCCAGCCTGCTGCGCCAGGTGATCACCATCGGGCTGTACAAGAAAACCATCAGCTATCCGCTGTCGGTGACCATCCGTATCCGCGACGAGAACAACCGCTTCATGGTCTACGGCCTGCTGCCGAAGATCACCGGCAAGTTCGTCGGCATCAAGATGGGCCTGGACAGCCGGGTCAGCCAGATCTGGGTGATGACCGAGGCGGAAGCGACCGAATACGTGACCCGGCCGGATACGCTCTTCCCGCCCACCAGCTGACGGCGTTATCCGCGCCGCTCGTGCGGGCAGGCAGCCAGAGGAGGGCGACTTCGGCTATCATGATCGCCGTTTCGAACCTTTCAGAACCGGTTTACCCATGACCTCCTCCCAGCAGCCGCCCCGCGACGACAGCGCCGACAACGCGCCAGAACAACCCAAGCTTTCCCTGGCCGAGCTGGCCAAGGCCGCCCTGGCCGCCCAGCAGCAGGCCAATGGCGCCTACCAGCACCGCAAGCCGCACGACAAGGCAGAGTACCGCCCACCGCATCCGCGCGGCTCGCGCCGCTCGATGGGCAAACGCTGAGGCAGCCTCTCGTCTGAAACAACGCCAGCCGGCGCTCTCGCGGAGGCGCTGGCTGAACTGCGGTGATCGGCGTCGGTCGTATCCGCATCGGTCTTGCCATGCTGGCTGGCCATTTTTCCGCTCTCGCGAACCTGTCACGGATAGACACCCGCGCCGCGCCATGCGGGGCGCCTCGCGTCCAAGGAGAATCGATGAAAGTCCTCGTTCCTGTCCTTTCCCTGCTGGCACTCGCCGGCTGCATCACCATGACCGGCAATTACGAAGTCAGCGCCCATGACGAGTCCGGCAAAGCCCTGAGCAACGGCAAGTTCCTTGCCCACGGCAGCGGCATCTACACCGTGCGCAACTCCCTCTGCTCGGTCTACCCGAAGGCCATCGTCACCATCAAGGATGTCGAGACAGACCAGGAGCTGGAGGGCGAAAGCCCTTACCACTGCCATTGAGTGCGAGGCCCCGGGGAACGCCGGGGCCCCACGATTCGCTGTATCGTCCGGCCATTGCTCAGAGCGGTGATTGCTTGCCTTCGCGAGTAGAGGCGGCGTGGCTCTCGCCCACCATTTGCTCGGCGAAAATCGGCTTGAACATCGGTACCAGCAGGCGGTTGCCGAATTCGCTCAGGTGATCATCGTCGTAATACAGCGGACGACCATCAAGGCTGGCCGAGCACTGCTGGCCATCGCACAGGTAGGGGATGGGGTCCAGCACGTGGGCGCCGCACTGCTGGCCTGCAAGGTCCTGTACCTGGCTGACGAAGGCGTTGCGTTGCTGGTAGGTCTGTTGGCTCATGGACACCTTGCGCTCGCGCTTGAGCAACATGGCGCGGCCCATTGCCTCTGGTACGCGCACGCCCATTTCCGGCGTCGGGCGCACCAGATAGAGCGGATGATGCGCCGCCAACTCACACGCGGTTGCCACGTAGTGCTGCCGGTACTCCTCCAGCAGGGCCGCACTGGGGGATGCCGCCGGTTCGGTGAAATACAGCTTCGGCTTGTTCGGCGTCTCGTCCGCCTCGCCGGCAAGCCCGCCGAAGAGGTAGTAGGACGCCCGGTTGATCACGATCACCGGAGTGCCCGGCAGAAGACTGGCCTGGCGCTGCTGCAGGCGTCCGAGGATCTTCTGGCAAATCTCCTGCTTGGGCGTGTCCAGCTGGGCACCGAAGATGATCGGGCAGCCGCTGGTGCCGATGAACAGAACACCATCCTGCGCGTCGGGCAGGCTGGCGACGATGGCGCTCACCGTTGCCTGCGCGTGGCTGTCGCCCAATACGATGGCGCGAGTATTCGGGCCGCCGTACTGGCATTCGGTCTTGGCGTCGCATTCGTCCAGGCGCGGATTGCGATTCTCGCGCTCGTCGTCCACGCGCTGCACCGCCTGAGGCAGGCGTTGCTCGAAGTCCGCCTTGCGCACCACTTTTGCTGGCCCCATCACCACGAGCATGGCGACGACCACGCAGGCGGTCGCCGCCAGCGGGCGGAGGTGGCCGAGGCGGCGACCGCTGGGCTGCTCGATCCAGTGATAAGAAAGGTGCCCCAGTATCAGGGTCAGCACCAGGCCTGCGGCGATAGCCAGCAGCTGCCCGGAGAGCTCCAGATAGGCCAGCGCCACGACCACTGGCCAGTGCCAGAGATAGATCGAGTAGGAGCGGGTACCCAGCCATTGGGCGGTGCTGTTGGCGGTCAGCCGCGCGTCGTCGCGGCGCGCCAGGAGTACCAGTGCGGCTCCGCAGACCGGGACAAGGCTCAGCAGCCCCGGCCAGCTCATTTGCGGGGTGATGAGCAATAGCGAGCCGATGATGAGTGCCATGCCGGCGCGCTCTATCCACAGGCTGAGGCGAACGTCGGGCTGCCAGCGGTTCTGGATGAGGAAGATCACACCACCGGCCAGCAGTTCCCAGGCGCGAGAAGGAAAGAAGTAGAACGCCTTCGACGGGTCCTTGCCGGCCAGCACCACACAGTAGGCCAGCGAAGCCAACGCCGCAGCGCCCAGTAATGGCAGAAGCCAGCGACGGCCACCGAACCATCGCCAAGCGGCTACCAGCAGCACAGGGAAGAGCAGGTAGAACTGCCACTCCACTGACAACGACCAGGTGTGCAGCAGCCACTTGTCATGGGAGGCGACGTCGAAGTAGCCAGCCTCCTTCAGGAACATGCGATTGGAGATGAACAGTACGCTGCCCCAGACGTGTTTGCCCAGGCGCTGGTAGTCCGATGGCAGCAGGAAGAACCAGCCCAGCACCAGTAGCACCGCGCAAAGCACCAGCAACGCCGGCAGGATGCGGCGTGCGCGGGCCAGGTAGAAGTTCCAGAAGGAAAAGCCGGCGGGCGCGGCCAGGGCGCCGAGGATGATGCCGGTCATCAGGTAGCCGGAGATGACGAAGAAAACGTCGACCCCGACGAAGCCGCCGGTAAAGCCTTTGATACCGAAGTGATACAACACCACCGCGACGACTGCCCAGGCCCGAAGGCCATTGATGTCGTAACGGAAACTGCCTGGACTGCGCAACGAAGGTTCCTCGAACTGCCGATCGGGCGCTGCCAGCCGGCAGCACCGCGCGAGAAAATTGGAGAGCCCTGCGGTCGAGCCGGCAGGGCGCCGCAATGTATCGTGCCTGATACCTAAATGCCATTAGCGGAGCCTTGATGGTCCGATAGGCATTGTTTAAATTTTGTACAAAATATGAGTGGATTCCGTGAAGGAAGGTTCCACGGGATAGAGCCGCTTGGGGGGCCATGAAAAAGGCCGGCAATCGCCGGCCTTCTGCTTATTGCTGCGTCGGCAGCGGGAGCCTCTGCTGCTGCCCCTGCTGCAACGTCCACTCCACCACCTGCGCGGAGAGTTGGTCGGCGGCCTTGCCGAAGGCGCTGACCACTTCGGGCACCTGCTTGCCGTCCACCGGTTGGCTGACCTCGAAGGTGCGCGAGGCGACGATGCGTTGGCCGAGGGTGCGCACCAGGCGGGCGTCGTAGCGGATGTGGATCACCGGCCGGCCGTTCTGGTACTCGCTCTGGAAGGCGCGCAGGTCGCCGGTCAGGTCGAGGTCGGCCTGCAGGCTGGTTTCGTCGCTGCTCAGGGCGTGGATACTGCCGTTGGCGGTGAAGGCGTCGAGCAGGCGGTCACGCAGCAGGCCCGGGGCGCGGTTGCTCCAGCGCGCGCCCTGGTAGCTGCTCAGTTGGTTGCCCTGCGGGACCACGGCGATGCGGTTGGTGTCCAGCGCCAGGCTGGCGGTGGGCGCGCTGACGCGCAGCGACCAGTTTACCGTCGCCGGGCCGCGTGCCGGTTGCTGGGTGGCCGGCAGCACGTAGAAGTCCGGGCTCTCCGCTTCCGGGAGGATCGAGCAGGCGCCCAGCAGGCCGACCAGGGCGGCGGCGCCGAGCAGGCGGGGGAGGGCGGTCATGGCTGGAACTCCTTGTTGCGTTCGCGGCCGAGCAGGTAGCCGGTGGGGTTTTCCTGCAGGCGGCGGGTAACGCCGCGCAGGTCTTCCAGGGTGGAGCGCAGTTCGCGGATCGCCGGGCCGAGTTCGCCCACGCCGCTGAGGCCGCCGTTCACCGAGTCGTAGTTGCTGTTGACCAGTTGCTCGATCCGTTCGCTGCTGCTGCGCAGGGCGGTGAGGGTTTTCTGCGTGTCGTCGAGGATGCTCTGGCCACGGGTGCCGAGGGTCTGGTTGGCGCGTTCGAGCAACTGGCTGGCGTTGGCCAGGGTGATGCGCGCCTGCTCGCTGGCGGCGGCCAGCTCCTTGAAGGTCTGGCGGATGTCGTCGCGCTGCTCGGCGACCACGCCGGTGGCCTGGTCGATGTGGTCGAGGGTACGGCTGATGCGGTCGACGTTCTCCTGGGAGAACATGCGGTTGACGTTGTTGATCAGGTTGTTGACGTTGGTGGCGATGTCCTCGCCGTTGGCCAGCAGCTTGGCGAAGGGCGAGGGGATGGTCTTGATCACCGGCACCTGGCCGTCCTGGGCCACCAGCGGGGGGCTGTCCTGGGCGGCGCTGGAAAGCTGGATGATGGCCTGGCCGGTGACGCCGGTGAGGGCCAGCTTGGCGCGCGTGTCTTCGCGGATCGGCGTGCTGTCGTAGACGCGGATGCGCGCGCGCACCTTGCGCGGGTCGTTGGGGTCCAGGCGCAGGGACACCACGTCGCCGACGCGGATGCCGCTGTACTGCACGGTGCCGCCCTCGGACAGGCCGGTCACCGCCTCGTTGAAGATCACGTCATAGACCTTGTACTTCTGGTCGTTGCTCGACTGCGCCAGCCAGAGCGCGAAGAGCAGCGCGCCGATCGACACGACCAGGGTGAACAGGCCGATCAGCACGTGATGGGCACGGGTTTCCATTCAGCTTTCCTCCCGCAGGTGTTCGGTGGCCTGCAGCGCAGCACGGCCACGCGGGCCGTGGAAGTAGTCCTGCACCCAGGCGTCGTCGGTCTGGGCGACCTGGTCCAGCGGCCCTACCACCAGCACGCGTTTCTGCGACAGCACGGCGACGCGGTCGCAGATGGTGTAGAGGGTGTCCAGGTCGTGGGTGACCAGGAACACGGTGAGGCCGAAGGCGTCGCGCAGGGTCAGGATGAGTTGGTCGAAGGCCGCCGCGCCAATCGGGTCGAGGCCGGCAGTGGGTTCGTCGAGGAACAGGATGTCCGGGTCCAGCGCCAGGGCGCGGGCCAGGGCGGCGCGCTTGACCATGCCGCCGGAGAGCTCGGCCGGGTACTTGGCGCCGGCGTCCGGTGGCAGGCCGGCGAGGGAAATCTTCACCTTGGCCATGAACTGCGCATCGGCGCGGGACAGCCCGGCATGCTCGATCAGCGGCAGGCAGATGTTCTCGCTGACGGTCAGCGAGGAGAACAGCGCGCCGTTCTGGAACAGCACGCCGAAGCGCCGTTCCAGCTTCGAGCGTTCCAGCGGCGGCAAGGCCGGCAGGTTCTGCCCGAATACATGGACGCTGCCCTCGCTGGGCTGGCGCAGGCCGATGATGCTGCGCAGCAGCACCGACTTGCCGGTGCCGGAGCCGCCGACCACGCCGAGGATTTCGCCCTTCATCACGTCGAGGTCGAGGTGCTCGTGCACGGCGTGGCTGCCAAAGCGGTTGGCCAGGTCGCGGACGACGATGATCGGTTCGCTCACCAGCCCATCTCCATGAAGAACAGCGCGAACACCGCGTCCAGCAGGATCACCGCGAAGATCGACTGGACCACGCTGGAGGTGGTGTGCTCGCCCACCGACTGCGCGCTGCCGCTGACGCGGAAGCCTTCCAGGCAGCCGATCACGGCGATGATGAAGGCGAACACCGGGGCTTTGACGATGCCCACCAGGAAGTGCTGCACGGCGATGTCGTTCTGCAGCATGTAGAGGAACATGCGCGGCGAGATGTCCAGCGCCAGGGCGCAGACCACGCCGCCGCCGAAGATGCCGGAGATCATCGCCAGGAAGGTCAGCATCGGCAGGGTCAGCAGCAGGGCCAGCACCCGCGGCAGCACCAGCAGCTCCACCGGGTCCAGGCCCAGGGCCTGGATGGCGTCGATTTCCTGGTTGGCCTTCATCGAGCCGATCTGTGCGGTGAAGGCGCTGGCGGTGCGGCCGGCGAGCAGGATCGCGGTCAGCAGCACGCCGAATTCACGGAGGAAGGAAAACCCGACCAGGTCCACCGTGTAGATCGCCGCGCCGAACTTCTGCAGCACCGTGGCGCCGAGGAAGGCCACCACCGCGCCGACCATGAAGGTGAGCAGGGCGACGATGGGCACGGCGTCCAGCCCGGTTTCCTCCATGTGCGCGGCCAGCGAGGTGAGACGCCAACGACGCGGTCGCAGCAGGTTGCGCACGAGGGTCTGCAGGGTCAGGCCGATGAAGCCGAGCAGGCCGACCACATGTTCGCGGAAGGTCAGGGTGGCAATGCCGATGCGCTCCAGCACATCGATCAGGGCGTTGCTCGGCGCCGGCGCCTTTTCGTCCAGCCGGCACTGGGTGATGGCGCTGCCCACCGCGCGCAGCAGCGCCTGGCGTTCGGCGGGCAGGTTGCGGGCGACCTGTTCCAGCTGGCCCATGCGCGCGCTGCCGATGATCTCGGCGAGCAACGCGGCACCGGCGGTGTCCAGCGCGCCGAGGCCGGTAAAGTCGAGGGTCGTGGCGTCTTTGCCCTGTTCGCCTAGGCTGTGCACTTGCCGCTGAAGCTCGGCGAAATGGGTGAGCGTCCAGTCGCCGCTGATCTGCAACGAAGGTTGGGGCGGGGTGGGGTCCAGCCGGATCTGGCCGGCTTGAGCGGTCGCGGTCATCCTGCGAGTCTAGCGAAATTCTCTGCCGACTCCATTGGTCGGGATGGAAATGATGGGGTTACGGGATGTTTCTGGACATTGTTAGCAAGCTAACTAACAATGTCCGCCGGTCATTCAGCGGTGTCGCCGCCATGCCTGCTTTTCCGTTGTTGTCCGAATTCCTTCGCGCGGTATTGCGACCGCGCCTGGTTGATCTGAAGTTCGCCACCAAGTCGGTGCTGGCGGGCGGCATCGCGCTGTACCTGGCGTTTTACTTCGAGCTGAAGCAGCCGGCGTGGGCCTTGATGACCGTCTTCGTGGTCAGCCAGCCGCTGAGCGGCATGGTGCTGGCCAAGAGCGTGTTCCGCCTGCTCGGCACCCTCGCTGGGGCTGGCGTGTCGGTGGCGCTGGTCGCCTGGCTGGGGCAGGCGCCCTTGCCGTTCCTGCTGGCGATGGCGGCATGGCTGGCGTTCTGCACGGCCGGCGCGTCGATGCTGCGCAATTTCGCTTCCTACGGTTTCGTGCTGGCCGGCTATACCGCCGCCGTGGTGGCCTTGCCGGCGTCGGCGGCGCCCTTGACGGTATTCGACCAGGCCGTGGCGCGGTGTTCGGAGATCAGCCTGGGCATCGTCTGCGCCTCCCTGTTCAGCATGCTGCTGTGGCCGCGAAGCACCGAGCAGCAGCTGCTGGAGCAGGCGCGCAAGGTCTGGTCGGCGGCGCTGAAGGCCGCCTCCACGGAAATGCTCGGCAGCGATGAGCGCGGCCCGCTGATCGCCACGCTGGGCAGCATTCTGGAGCTGGATGGCCGCCAGGAGCAGGCCTGGTTCGAAGGCCCGAGCGGGCGCCTGCGGGTGTCGGCGCTGCGTGCGCTGAACGCCGATTTGCTCGGGTTGTTGCGCTCCGCCCGCCGCGCAGCGCGGGAAGGACGGTTGCTCGACGCGCCTGACGCGCCGTCGCTGCTCCCGTGGCGCGAGCAGGTGCGCGACTGCCTGGATGCGGAAGGCCAGCCGGATTTCGCCGGTTGCAAGGCGCGTCTGGCGAGCGCGCTGGAGCGTGCAGAGACCGCCCCGGCGCGCAGTTACCTGCAGCACCTGCTGGCCGTGGTCGAGCGCGCCAGCCAGTCGCGGCGCAGCCTGGAGGCGCTGGTCTACGGCGAAGCGGTGCCGGGCGCGCCGACACCGATCATCTGGCACCGGGACATCGAGCGCGGCGTATTGGCGGGCGTGCGCAGCGCACTGGCCTTCCTCTGCATCGCGGGTTTCTGGGTGGTGACGGCCTGGCCCAGTGGCCTGGGCGCGGCGTCCATCACCGGCGTGGTGCTGAGCCTCTTCGCCAGTCGCGACAATCCAGCCGCCGCCGGCCTGAACTTCCTGCGCGGCATCGTGATATCGATTCCGGTCGCCGCCGTCGCCTTGCTATTGATTCTGCCGCTGTGCGAGGGCTTCGCCGCGCTGTATGGCGTGCTGGGCGTGCCGCTGTTCATCGCTGCGCTGTGCATGACCCGGCCGCCCATCGCGGCGGTGGCCTCGGCGTTCTGCATCTTCTTCGTCAAGAACGTGGGGCCGAGCAACCAGATGGTCTATGACCTCGACCACTTCCTCAATGGCGCACTGGCCACCGTGCTGGGAGTGGGGTTTGCCGTGCTGGTGTTCAGTCTCGTCGAACTGCGGCCGGGCCAGCGCCACTACCGGCGGGTGCTGGGCGCACTGCTGGCCGACCTCGCCTGGCTGACCCGCGGCCCGCTGGCGAAGCTGGAAGGGTGGTTCGATGGCCGCAGCGCGGACCGCCTGTTGCGCCTGATGCGCTACCAGGACAGCCTGCCGGAGGAGCGCCGCGCCCGTTGGCGGGGCGGGTTGTTCGTGCTGGGCATGGCCGATGAGCTGTTGTTCCTGCGCGACAGCCTGAGCCAGGCGCGCGGGCCGTTGCGGCGGGCACGCGAGGCCTACCTGGCGCGCCTGCGGCAACTGCTGCTCGATGGCGGGCCGCGCCGCCATCGCGAACAGGCCCTGGACGAGGTGGAGCAGGTGCTGTTGCACGCGCTGCAGGCCAATCCCTGGCTGGACGAAGGTGCGCGTCGCCAGGCGCGGGCCGCGGTAGGCCAACTGCGTGCCATCTGGGTGCGCTGGTGCCACGAGATGCCGCGCGAGACCTTCTCGCTGCTCGCCGGTATCGGCCTGGCCGAACGGCGCAATTGACCGTGGCCTGCGCCAGCCACTAAGCTGCGCGCCTGCTTCAGGTGCTCTCGGCGCAAGCCGCGAGTGAAACAGGGAAGCCGGTGACGTCGATGCGCAATCGACCATTCCGGCGCTGCCCCCGCAACGGTAAGCGAGCTTCGAACCGCATTCCGCCACTGTGCTCCTGCATGGGAAGGCGCGGTTCCTTGGGAAACGCCAGGCGCTTCCACTCGCAAGCCCGGAGACCGGCCTGCTGCATCGCATGGCATCGCGGGAGGCGCTGCCGACGTCGGCGCATCGCGCCGCGCGTTGCCGTCCTCCGTCTGCCCCGACTGGTCAGTGCCGCGCGGGTGAGAGCGGCGGAGAATCCTTCAGGTGAAATCCCTATTCCCCGGGTCGCCAGCCTTTGCGCTGGGCGGCCACTACCGCGTGGCGCCGTCGTGCGCCGGCGGTGCGTCCCTGCTTTTTCCTCTTCCCGCGCGCTGCCACCTGGCCGGCAGGCCGACGCTCGTGCATTGCCTTTCAGGAGTCCCCTGCCATGACTGAATCCCCGGACAAGGACGAGCGCCATCGTTCGCGCATGCAGCGCAAGAAGGCGGTGATCGACGAGAAGATCGCCCAGGCCCAGGGCGAGCGCGGGGTGTTCCTGGTCAACAGCGGCAACGGCAAGGGCAAGAGCAGCGCGGCCTTCGGCATGGTCGCCCGTGCCCTGGGGCACGGCATGAAGGTGGGCGTGGTGCAGTTCATCAAGGGCGCCGCGACGACCGGGGAGGAAGCGTTCTTCCGCCGCTTCCCCGAGGAAGTCAGCTTCCACGTGATGGGCGAAGGCTTCACCTGGGAAACCCAGGACCGCCAGCGCGACATCGCCAAGGCCCAGGCCGCGTGGGACGTCGCCCGCCAGTTGCTCGGCGATCCGCAGGTCGGCCTGGTGGTGCTGGACGAAGTGAACATCGCGCTCAAGCACGGTTACCTGGAACTGGACACCGTGCTGGCCGATATCGCTGCGCGCCCGCCCATGCAGCACGTGGTCGCCACCGGCCGTGGCGTGCAGCCGGCGATGGTCGAGGCCGCCGACACCGTGACCGAGATGGGCCTGGTGAAACATGCCTTCAAGGCCGGCATCAAGGCGCAGAAAGGGGTGGAGTTCTGATGTACGGGGCTCGCCCTCACCCCAGCTCTCTCCCGAGGGGAGAGGGAGCAGTTGGGTGCGTCCTGCTGCAATGCCATCAGTCGATTGACGACTACGCTGCCGTTGCGCTCCCACAGAACAGTTGCTGGCGAGCACCAATGGATCGCGGCACGCCGAACGGCCCCCTCTCCCCCTGGGAGAGGGCTGGGGTGAGGGTGCTCTTTACTCACCATGGGGAGCGCTCCCGATGACGGCGCGCCAATGCCCCGCACTGCTGATCGCCGCCCCCGCCTCGGGCCAGGGCAAGACCACCGTGACCGCCGCCCTGGCGCGCCTGCACACGCGCCTCGGGCGCACCGTGCGGGTGTTCAAGTGCGGCCCGGATTTTCTCGATCCGATGATCCTCGCCCGCGCCAGTGCCGCGCCGGTCTACCAGCTGGATCTGTGGATGGTCGGCGAGGAAGAGAGCCGTCGCCTGCTCTGGGAAGCGGCCGGCGAGGCCGACCTGATTCTCATCGAAGGGGTGATGGGCCTGTTCGACGGCTCGCCCTCGGCCGCCGACCTGGCGCGGCGTTTCGCCGTGCCGGTGATGGCGGTGATCAATGGCCAGTCCATGGCGCAAACCTTCGGCGCCATGGCCGTCGGCATGGCAACCTACCAGAGCGACCTGCCGTTCTCCGGCGTGCTTGCCAACCGCATCGGCAGCCAGCGTCACCGCGACCTGGTGCGCGACAGCCTGCCGGAGTGGATCCGCTGGTACGGCGCGCTGCCGCGCGATACCGAAGTGGAGCTGCCCAGCCGCCACCTCGGCCTGGTGCAGGCCGACGAGCTGGCCGACCTCGACGCCCGCCTGGACGCCGCCGCCGATGCCCTGGCCGCCAGCGCCAGTACCGAGCTGCCGGCGCCGGTGAGCTTTGCCGCGCCCGCGCCGCGCCGCGCGTCGCCGCGCCTTGATGGCGTGCGTATCGGCGTCGCGCGAGACAATGCTTTCGCCTTCCTCTACCAGGCCAACCTTGATCTGTTGCGCGAGCTGGGCGCCGAGCTGTTGTTCTTCTCGCCGCTGCGTGACGAGGCCTTGCCGGCGGTGGACAGCCTCTACCTGCCCGGTGGCTACCCGGAGCTGCACTTGCCGGCGCTGGCGGAAAACCGCGCCATGGCCCGGGCCATCCACGCGCACCACGCGAGGGGCAAGCCGATCCTCGCCGAGTGCGGCGGCATGCTCTATCTGCTCGACGCGCTGACCGACGTGGCCGGCGAGCGCGCCGCGCTGGTCGGCCTGCTGCCTGGCGAGGCGCGCATGCAGAAACGCCTCGCCGCGTTGGCGTTGCAGGCGGTGAAGCTGCCCGAAGGCACCCTGCGCGGGCACACCTTCCACCATTCGCTGCTGGAGAGCGGCGACGCGCCGCTGGCCCGTGGCGTCTGCCCCAACGGCAAACCGGTGGCCGAAGCGGTGTTCCGCCGCGGCCGGCTCACCGCGTCCTATATCCACTTCTACCTGCCGTCCGACCCGGACGCCGCCGCCGCGCTGCTGAGACCATGACCGAGCACGCCTACAGCCCTGAGGAGCGCGCCGCGCTCTACCGCGCCATCGCCGAGCGCCGCGACATGCGCCACTTCTGTGGCGGCGAGGTGGCGCCCGACCTGCTCGCGCGCCTGCTCGAAGCTGCGCACCAGGCGCCCAGCGTCGGCCTGATGCAGCCGTGGCGCTTCATCCGCGTCACCTCGCGGGCGCTGCGCCAGTCGATCCACGGGCTGGTGGAAGCGGAGCGCGTGCGCACTGCCGAGGCATTGGGCGAACGTTCCGACGAATTCATGCGGCTCAAGGTCGAGGGCGTGCTGGATTGCGCCGAAGTGCTGGTGGCCGCGCTGATGGATGGCCGCGAGGCGCACGTCTTCGGCCGTCGCACGCTGCCGAACATGGACCTGGCCTCGCTGTCCTGCGCCATCCAGAACCTCTGGCTGGCCTCGCGGGCCGAGGGGCTGGGCATGGGCTGGGTGTCGCTGTTCGACCCGGCGGCGCTGGGCGAACTGCTCGGCCTGCCGGCGGGGGCCGAGGCCGTGGCGGTGATCTGCCTCGGCCCGGTCAGCGAGTTCTACCCGGCGCCGATGCTGGCCCTGGAAGGCTGGCGCCAACCTCGCGCGCTCAGCGAGCTGCTGTTCGAGAACCGCTGGGGAGAGCAGCCATGAGCCTGGCCCTGCTGAGCGTCCTTGGCGTGGCGCTGGATGCCCTGCTGGGCGAGCCGAAGCGCTGGCACCCGCTGGTGGCCTTCGGGCGCCTGGCGGATCGGCTGGAGCGGCGGTTCAATCGTTCGCGAGTGGCGGATAGCACCGAAAAGCCCCCTCTCCCTAACCCTGGCTGCGCGCCCCGCTCCGAAGGGGGAGGGGATAGTCGAGCTGTGCCAAATTTCGAGGCTTCCGGCGAGCGCACTGCTGGCCTGCAGCTCCAGACTAACTCCCTCTCCCTTCATGGGGGGGACGCCCAGTCAGAGGGCGGGGGAGAGGGGCCTCCCACCTGCTCCGAAATCTCAGGAAGCGACACCCCCGGCCTCGCCTGGCGCAGCCACGGTGTCACCGCCTGGATCATCGCCGTCATCCCGCTGACCCTGATCGCACTGCTGCTCAGCCTGTTGCCCTGCGTCGGCTGGGTCGTCCAGGCGCTGGCGCTGTACGCCGCGCTGGGCCTGCGCAGCCTGGGCGAACATGCCGAGCCGGTGGCGCTGGCTCTGCGTGCCGGTGACCTCAGCGAAGCCCGGCTGCGCGTGGGGTACATGGTCAGCCGCGAAACCGCCGAACTGGATGACACCGCCGTGGCCCGCGCCGCCACCGAATCGGTGCTGGAGAACGGCAGCGACGCCGTCTACGCCGCGCTGTTCTGGTTCGCCGTGGCGGGCGCGCCGGGCGTGGTGCTCTATCGCCTGAGCAACACCCTCGACGCCATGTGGGGCTACCGCAACGCGCGCTTCGAGCGCTTCGGCTGGGCCGCGGCGAAGATCGACGACGTGCTCAACTACATCCCGGCGCGCCTGGTGGCCTGCACCTACGCGCTGCTCGGCCACACCCGCCTCGCCCTGCGCTGCTGGCGCACGCAGGCGCCGCAGTGGGACAGCCCCAACGCCGGCCCGGTGATGGCGGCCGGCGCGGGCGCGCTGGGCGTGTCCCTCGGCGGCTCCGCCCGCTACCACGGCGAGCTGCACCAACGCCCGCAACTGGGCGACGGCCCGGCGCCGACCGCCGCGGACATCTGGCGCGCGCTGGCCCTGGTGCGCCAGGGCGTGCTGCTGTGGCTGGCGGTCATCCTCATCCTCGGAGTGCTCTGATGCTCGAACATGGCGGACGGCTGCGCAAAGCGGCGCAGCAATACGGCATTCCACTCGCCGAGTGGCTGGACCTGTCCACCGGCATTTCGCCCTGGCCCTGGGCGCTGCCCAGCGTGCCGGCCGCCGCCTGGATGCGCCTGCCCGAAGACGGCGACGGCCTGGAAGCCGCCGCGCGCCGCTACTACGGCGCCGAGAAGCTGCTGCCGCTGCCCGGCAGCCAGGCGGCGATCCAGCTGCTGCCGCGCCTGCGCCGGCCGGGCAAGGTTGGCGTGGTGTCGCCCTGTTATGCCGAGCACGCCGAGGCCTGGCGTGCCGCCGGGCACATCCTGCGCGAGGTCAGCGACCAGGAAGTGCCCCATCACCTGGAGCGCTTCGACGTGCTGGTGGTGGTCAACCCGAACAACCCCACCGGCCGGCGCATCGATGCCGGCGTGCTGCTGGAATGGCATGCGCGCCTGCTGGAGCGTGGCGGCTGGCTGGTGGTGGACGAAGCCTTCATGGACTGCACGCCCGAGCACAGTCTGGCGCCCAGTTGCGCCAGCCGGCCAGGGCTGATCGTGCTGCGCTCCTTCGGCAAGTTCTTCGGCCTGGCCGGCGCGCGCCTGGGCTTCGCCTTCGCCGAGCCGCGCCTGCTGGAGAGCCTGGCGAAGCTGCTCGGCCCCTGGTCGGTGAACGGCCCGACGCGCTGGATAGCCCAGGCGGTGCTGGGCGAGTTCCAGGAGCAGATCCAGCGCCGCCGCGACCTGCATGACGGCAGCCGGCGGCTGGCCGGGGTGCTCGGCGAGCACGGCTTCGCCCCACAGGGCGGCACGGCGCTGTTCCAGTGGGTGGTATCGATGCGCGCCCAGGCGCTGCGCGATCACCTGGCGCGCCAGGGCATTCTGGTGCGCCTGTTCGAAACCCCGGCAAGCCTGCGCTTCGGGCTGCCGCCGGACGAGAAGGGCTGGGAGCGCCTGGAGCACGGCCTGCGCACCTTCAACCAGATGGAGAGCCTGCGGTGAGCACGCTGATGGTGCAGGGCACGACCTCCGATGCCGGCAAGAGCACCCTGGTGACCGCACTGTGCCGCTGGCTGCGCCGGCAGGGCGTGGCGGTGGCGCCGTTCAAGCCGCAGAACATGGCGCTCAACAGCGCGGTCACCGACGACGGCGGCGAGATCGGCCGCGCCCAGGCGGTCCAGGCGCAGGCCTGCCACCTGGCGCCGCACACCGACATGAACCCGGTGCTGCTCAAGCCCAACAGCGACACCGGCGCCCAGGTGATCATCCACGGCCGCGCGGTGACCAGCATGAACGCCGTGGCCTACCACGACTACAAACGCGTGGCGATGCAGGCGGTGCTCGAATCCCACCGGCGCCTCTGCGCGCAGTATCCCGTGGTGATGGTGGAGGGTGCGGGCTCGCCGGCGGAGATCAACCTGCGCGCCAACGACATCGCCAACATGGGCTTCGCCGAGGCGGTGGACTGCCCGGTAATCCTGATTGCCGACATCGACCGCGGCGGTGTGTTCGCCCATCTGGTCGGCACGCTGGAGTTGCTCAGCGAGAGCGAACAGGCACGGGTGAAGGGCTTCGTCATCAACCGCTTCCGCGGCGACATCGCGCTGCTGCAGAACGGCCTCGACTGGCTGGAGGAGCGCACCGGCGTGCCGGTGCTCGGCGTGCTGCCGTACCTCATGGATTTCCACCTGGAGGCCGAGGACGCCATCGACACTCGCCAGGCCGCCAAGAGCGGCGAGCGCCTGCGCGTGGTGGTGCCGGTACTGCCGCGCATCAGCAACCACACCGATTTCGACCCGTTGCGCCTGCACCCCCAGGTGGAGCTGACCTTCGTCGGCCCCGGCCAGCCGATCCCGCCGGCGGACCTGATCATCCTGCCCGGCTCCAAGAGCGTGCGGCCGGACCTGGCCTTCCTCCGCGCCCAGGGTTGGGATGAGGCGATCCGCCGTCACCTGCGCTATGGCGGCAAGCTGCTGGGCATCTGCGGCGGTTTGCAGATGCTCGGCCGGCGCCTTGCCGACCCGCACGGCCTGGAGGGCGCGGCAGGGGAGAGCGACGGCCTGGGCCTGCTGGACTTCCACACCGTGCTGGAGCCGGAGAAGCAGCTGCGCAATGTCAGCGGCCGGCTGGCGTTGGAAGACGCCCCGGTGAGCGGCTATGAGATTCATGCCGGCGTCAGCGAAGGCCCGGCCCTGTCGAACCCGGCCGTGCGCCTGAGCGACGGCCGCAGCGACGGTGCGCTCAGCGAGGACGGGCAGGTGATGGGGACCTATCTGCACGGCCTGTTCGAGTCCGCCGCCGCCAGCTCGGCGCTGCTGCGCTGGGCCGGCCTGCGCGAGGTGCAGGGCATCGACTACCACGCCCTGCGCGAACGCGACATCGAGCGCCTGGCCGACCAGGTCGAGGCGCATCTGGATACGGAAAAACTGAGGCGGCTGTGCGGACTGTAGGGCGGATAACCGTTCGCGGTTATCCGCCGCTTCTGCTTGCCAACGTTTCGGCGGATAACGCTTGGGGCGTTATGCGCCTTACGGCAGCTTTTCGTAGGACCGAGGGGGACGCCCCAGTCCTTGCTCGCGAACCGCACGACACTGACGTGGCCGGCAAAAAACGTTCGCGAGCAAGCTCGCTCCTACAGGTCATGGTTTGCGCGGAGACAATATGCTTGAACTGATCCTCGGCGGCGCCCGTTCGGGCAAGAGCCGCCTGGCCGAGCGCCTGGCGCTGGAAAGCGGCCTGCCGGTCACCTACGTCGCCACGGCCCAGGCCGGCGATGGCGAGATGTCCACGCGCATCCTCCAGCATCGCGAGCGCCGCCCCGCACACTGGGGCCTGGTGGAGGAGCCGCTGGCCCTGGCCGATGCGCTGGAGCGCCTGGCGGCGCCGCAGCAGTGCGTGCTGGTGGATTGCCTGACCCTGTGGGTCACCAACCTGCTGATCCATGAAGACGGCTGGCGCCTGCGCGGCGAGATCGATGCCCTGCTGGAAACCCTGCCGCAACTGCCCGGGCGCATCCTCCTGGTCAGCAACGAAACCGGGCTGGGCGTGGTGCCGATGGGCGAGCTCAGCCGCCGATATGTCGACGAGGCCGGCTGGTTGCACCAGTCGCTGGCCGAGGTCAGCGAGCGCGTGGTGTTCACCGTCGCCGGCCTGCCCATGGTGCTCAAGGGGGAAGCGTTATGAGTCTGCAATGGTGGCTGCAATCGACCCAGCCGATCGACCGCGTGGCGCAGGACAAGGCCGCTGCGCGCCAGGACCAGCTGACCAAGCCGCGCGGCGCGCTGGGCCGGCTGGAAGAAGAAACCATCCGCCTGGCCGGCCTGCAGGGCCGCGAGCGGCCGGGCCTGGAGCACCTCTGGATCGCCCTGTTCGCCGGTGACCACGGCGTGGTGGCGGAGGGCGTGTCGGCCTATCCGCAGGCGGTGACCGTCGAGATGTTGCGCAACTTCGTGCGCGGCGGTGCGGCGATCAGCGTGCTGGCCCGCGACCTTGATGCGCGCCTGGAGGTGATCGACCTCGGCACCGCCACGCCGCTGGAGCCGCTGCCGGGCGTGCTGCACGTGATGGTGGGCGCCGGCACCGCGAACTTCACCCGGGAGCCGGCGATGACCGCCGCCCAGTGCCTGATCGCCCTGGAGACCGGCCGCGAATCGGCGCGCCGCGCGCAACAGGCTGGCGCGGAGCTGTTCATCGGCGGCGAAATGGGCATCGGCAACACCAGCTCCGCGGCGGCCCTGGCCTGCGCCTTGCTGGACGAGCCGGCGCAGGCGCTGGTGGGCCCCGGCACCGGGCTGGACCCGCAGGGCGTCGCGCGCAAGGTCGAGGTGATCGACCGCGCGCTGGCGCTGCACCGTACGCAGTGCGACGAGCCCTTCGAGGCGCTGTGCCGTCTCGGCGGTTTCGAGATCGCCGCGCTGGTGGGGGCCTACCTGGCCTGTGCGCAGAAAGGCATCCCGGTGCTGGTGGACGGCTTTATCTGCACCACCGCCGCGCTGTGCGCCACGCAGCTGAACCCCGGTTGCCGCGACTGGCTGCTGTTCGCCCATGCCGGCGCCGAGCCGGGACACAACCGCGTGCTCGCTGCGCTCAATGCGCAACCGCTGCTGGACCTCGGCCTGCGCCTCGGCGAAGGCAGTGGCGCGGCGCTGGCCGTACCGCTGCTGCGCCAGGCCTGCCGGTTGCACGCGGGCATGGCGACCTTCGCCGAGGCGGCGGTGTCGGATCGCCCGGCATGACGCTGCGCCTGGAGCTGCTGCGCCACGGCGAGACCGAACGGGGCGGCGGCTTTCGCGGCCGCCTGGATGACGCGCTGACCGAAACCGGCTGGGCGCAGATGCGCGGCGCGCTGGGGGATGCGTGTCGCTGGTCGGCGCTGGTCAGCTCGCCGTTGCAGCGCTGCGCGGCGTTCGCCGAGGAACTGGCGGCGCGCCACGGCTTGCCGCTGGGCGTCGAGCCGGGGTTGCAGGAGTTGGACTTCGGCCAGTGGGAAGGTCTGTCGCCCGCTACGCTGATGGAGACCGACGCCGCGGCGCTGGAGCGCTTCTGGAGCGATCCGTACGCCTACCCGCCGCCCGGCGGCGAGACGATGGGCGATTTCGAATCCCGCGTCTTCGCGGCGCTGGAACGCGTCTACCAGGCCCATGCCGGCTCGTCCGTGCTGGTCATTACCCACGGTGGGGTGATGCGCCTGCTGGGCGCCCTGGCCAATGGCCTGCCGGCGAAGCGGCTGTTGGAGGTGGTGGTGGCCCATGGCGAATGCATGGCGTTGGACGTGACCCGCGACGGCGCCGGTTGGCGCATCCACAAGGCAGAGTGCTGATGAACGACCCGCATCCGCAGCGCGAGCAAGAGCCAGTTGGTCCCGCCGAGCCGCTCAGCGACTGGCTGCTGCCCCTGGTGGCGGTGCAGTTCCTCACGCGCCTGCCGGTGCGCCTGCGGCACATGCCGACGCCGGAGCAGTTCGGCCGCGCCACCCTGTACTACCCGCTGGTGGGCCTGCTGATCGGTGCCGTGCTGTTCGCCATGGGCGAGCTGCTCAGTGGCGTGCACCTGCTGTTGCAGGCGGCGCTGATCCTGCTGGTGTGGGTGGCCCTGACCGGCGCGCTGCACCTCGACGGCCTGGCCGACACGGCCGATGCCTGGATCGGCGGGCTGGGCGACCGCGAACGCACCCTGGCGATCATGAAGGACCCGCGCTGCGGCCCGGCGGCGGTGGTCGCGCTGGTGCTGCTGTTGTTGCTGAAATTCGCGGCGATCAGTGCACTGCTCGGCAATCACCCGCACTGGGGATTGCTGCTGGCACCGTGGCTGGGGCGCTGCGCTTTGCCGCTGCTGTTCTTCACCACCGACTACGCGCGCAAGGGCGGCCTGGGCCAGGCGCTGGCCGATCACCTGCCACGCGGCGCGCTGCCGTGGATGCTGGCGGCCAACGCGGCACTGATGGTGCTGGCGGGGCTTGCCGGACTGCTCGCGCTGGTGGTGGCACTGGTGCTGTTCGTCTGGCTGCGCAGCCGCTTCATCGCCCGCCTGGGCGGCACCACCGGCGACACCGCCGGGGCGATGCTGGAGATGATCGAGTGCGCTGTGCTGGTGGCGTTGGCGCTGTGAGGATGGATCTGCTCAGTATCCGCGCGGACTTGACTCTGTAGGAGCGAGCTTGCTCGCGAACCGCATGGCACGGGTGCGTCCGGCGAGATCGCTCGCGAGCAAGCTCGCTCCTACAACAAGCGCGTCAATCGAAGGCGAAATGCTCCGTCTTCAGGCCCATGATCGAACGCACCGGTTTGGCCATCGCCGCCGCATGCCCCTTGGCGCGTGGTAGCAGGCGGGCGAAGTAGAAGTCGCTGGTGGCGATCTTGGCCTTGTAGAAGTCGCTCGACTCGCTGCCGCCCTGGCGCAGGCGCTTGCGTGCGGTGGCTTCCTGCAGCGCCCAGGCGTAGGCCAGCGCGGCGTAGCCGGAGAACATCAGGTAGTCGTGGCTGGCGGTGCTCACCAGGTCGCGCTGCTTGCGGGCGGTGAGGGCGATGCGCAGGGTCAGCAGGTTCCACTGCGCGCAGAGTTTCAGCAGCGTCAGCGCGCGGCCGCGCATGGCCGGCTCCTGCTTGAGCAGTTCGACGGCGAACTTCGCCACCTGGGCGGTGAAGTCACGCACGGCCTTGCCCTGGGTCATCAGCAACACCTTGCGGCCGAGCAGGTCCAGCGCCTGGATGCCGGTGGTGCCTTCGTAGAGCGTGGCGATCCGTGCGTCGCGGACGATCTGCTCCATGCCGTGTTCCTTGATGTAGCCGTGGCCGCCGAACACCTGCATGCCCAGGTTGGCGCTCTCCAGGCCCAGTTCGGTCAGGCAGCCCTTGAGGATCGGCGTGAGGAAGCCGAGCTTGTCGTCCCAGCGGTCGTACTCGGCGTTGTCGTGGGTCAGCAGGCCCTGGATCATCTTGTCGGCGTACTGGGTGGCCAGGTAGATCAGCGCGCGGCCGCCCTCGGCCACGGCCTTCTGGGTCAGCAGCATGCGGCGCACGTCGCCATGGTGCATCAGGCTGTCGGCGATCTCACCGGGCTCCTTGGTGCCGGACAGGGCACGCATGGAGCGGCGCTCGCGGGCGTAGGCGAGCGCGCCCTGGTAGGCCAGTTCGGCGGTGGCCACACCCTGGATGGCGGTGCCGATGCGCGCGCTGTTCATGAAGGTGAACATGCACTCCAGGCCCTTGTTCGGCTCGCCGATCAGGTAGCCGGTGGCTGCGTCGAAGTTCATCACGCAGGTGGCCGAGGCCTTGATGCCCATCTTCTTTTCCAGCGCGCCGCAGGTGACGCCGTTGCGCGGGCCGAGGCTGCCGCCTTCGCCCGGCAGGAACTTCGGCACGATGAACAGCGAGATGCCGCGCGTGCCCTTGGGCGCATCCGGCAGGCGGGCGAGGACGATGTGCACGATGTTCTCGGTGAGGTCGTGCTCCCCCGAGGAGATGAAGATCTTGGTGCCTGTGATGGCGTAGCTACCGTCGGCGCTGGGTTGCGCGCGGGTCTTCACCTGGCCCAGGTCGGTGCCGCACTGCGGCTCGGTCAGGCACATGGTGCCGCCCCAGCGGCCTTCGGTGAGCGGAGTGAGGTAGGTCTGTTTCTGTTCTTCGGTGCCGTGCTGCATGAGCGTGTTCATCGCCCCCAGCGACAGCCCCGGGTACATGGAGAACGGCCAGTTGGCGGTGCCCAGCATTTCCTGCTTGAGCGCGCCCAGGCTCATCGGCAGGCCCTGGCCACCGTATTCCACCGGGTGCGACAGGCCCTGCCAGCCGCCCGCGACGTAGGCGTCGTAGGCTTCCTTGAAGCCCTTGGGCGTGCGCACTTCGCCGTTCTCCAGGTGGCAGCCTTCCTCATCGCCGCTGTGGTAGAGCGGGGCGATCACTTCCTCGCAGAGCTTGGCGCATTCGCCGAGGATGGCATCGACCATGTCCGGCGTCGCGTCGCCGCCGTTGACCAGGTTCTGGTAGTGGTGGGGGAAATCGAAGACTTCGTTGAGCAGGAAGCGGGTGTCGCGCAGCGGGGCTTTATAGACGGGCATCGGGGACCTCGGACCGTGATGCGCCCCGTCGAAAGCGCGGGGCTGGATGGCCGCAGTTATACGGCCGGGGCGCCGCGGTGCCCTTGGCTGCGCCAACGCCCGGCGCTGGCAGATGGGACAATCGGTCGCGCCGGCCATTGACCGGGCGATGATGCGGGTATATACACGTATCCATGCTGACGACCCAATGCCTGTGTACCAAACTGCGCCGCTCGGCCCGCGCGGTGACCCGCGTGTACGACGATGCCCTGAAGGGTATCGGGCTGACCACGGCGCAATTCTCCCTGCTGCGGCACCTGTCGCGGCTGGAGCAACCGAGCATTTCCGCCCTGGCTGACGCCATGGGGCTGGACCGCAGTACCCTCGGGCGCAACCTCAAGCCGCTGGAAGCCGAGGGTTTGGTGAAGCTGGAAGAGGGTGAGGACCAGCGCAACCGCATCGTGGTGCTGACGCCGACCGGGCTCGAACGCATCGTGCGCGGTCGCGATGCCTGGGATGCGGCGCAGCAGGACGTCGCCGCGTACCTGGGTGAGGAAAAACGTCGTCAACTGGAAACCCTGCTGGATGAGTTGGCCGCGCTGGAGCGCTAGCGGTGGCCGCCTTGCAACGGTAGGAATGCATAAAAGCGGGCATATACCCGCATAGGAGCAATCGATGTCGAAGCTGTCGCGCACGGGGTTCTGGATACTGCTATCCGGCGCCCTGATCCTCGCCCTGTCCCTGGGCATCCGCCATGGCTTCGGCCTGTTCCTTGCGCCGATGAGCGCGGAGTTCGGCTGGGGCCGCGAGACCTTTGCCTTCGCCATTGCCCTGCAGAACCTCATCTGGGGTATCGCCCAGCCCTTCACCGGGGCCATTGCCGACCGCTTCGGCGCCATGCGCACGGTGGTGATAGGCGGCATTCTCTACGCTGTCGGGCTGGTGCTGATGGGCTATTCCGACTCGGCCCTCAGCCTGTCGCTGAGCGCTGGCCTGCTGATCGGCATCGGCCTGTCGGGCACCTCGTTCTCGGTGATCCTTGGCGCGGTTGGCCGCGCGGTGCCGCTGGAGCGGCGCAGCATGGCCATGGGCATCTCGGCGGCCGCCGGCTCGTTCGGCCAGTTCGCCATGCTGCCGGGCACCCTCGGGCTGATCGGCTGGCTGGGCTGGTCCGCCGCATTGCTGGCGCTGGGGCTGCTGGTGGCGCTGATCGTGCCGCTGGCGGCGCTGATGCGCGACAAGCCGCTGCCCGCCCAGGGCCATGAACAGACCCTTGGCGAGGCGCTGCGCGAGGCGGCCGGGCATTCCGGCTTCTGGCTGCTGTCGCTGGGCTTCTTCGTCTGCGGTTTCCAGGTGGTGTTCATCGGCGTGCACCTGCCCGCCTACCTGGTCGACCGCCACCTGCCGGCCACCGTCGGCACCACGGTGCTGGCGCTGGTGGGCCTGTTCAACGTGTTCGGCACCTACATCGCCGGCTGGCTCGGCGGGCGGATGAGCAAGCCCAAGCTGCTCACCGGCCTGTACCTGCTGCGCGGCGTGGTGATCGTGACCTTCCTCTGGGCGCCGCTGACGGTGTGGACGGCCTACCTCTTCGGCATCGCCATGGGCCTGCTCTGGCTGTCCACCGTGCCGCTCACCAACGGCACGGTCGCCACGCTGTTCGGCGTGCGCAACCTGTCGATGCTCGGCGGCATCACCTTCCTGTTCCACCAGGTCGGCGCCTTCCTGGGCGGCTGGCTGGGCGGCTACGTGTATGACCACACCGGCAACTACGACCTGGTCTGGCAGATTTCCATCCTCCTCAGCCTGCTGGCCGGCCTGCTCAACTGGCCGGTGCGCGAGCGCCCGGTCGAGCGCGCCGCGCTGGGGGCAGCGTGAAGCGCCCCGTGCTGCTCGCCCTTGCGCTGGGCCTCGGCCTGGCGCTGGCGGGCGCCGCGTGGTGGGGCTGGCAGCGTGGCGGACTGGCGCTCATGCAATTGGGCATGGGCAGTTGCTGATACCCGGCGCTCGGGGTAGCGTGGCCTGATCACCAGAGGATTCCCACGATGCGCCCACGTCTTTCCCTGCTCGCCCTTACCCTGCTGCTGCCCCTGGCCGCGCAGGCCGCCGACTGCCCGGCACTGCTCAAGACCCAGGGCGAGCTGCCCAAGCTGCGTTCCAAGGACGTGCTGGACCTCTGCGAGCTGTACGCCGGCAAACCCCTGGTGATCGTCAACACCGCCAGCCATTGCGGCTTCACCCCGCAGTTCAAGGGGCTGGAGGCCGTCTACCAGCAGTACAAGGGGCAGGGGCTGGAAGTGCTGGGCGTGCCTTCCGACGATTTCAAGCAGGAAGACGCCGACGCCGCCGAGACCGCGAAGATCTGCTACGGCAACTACGGCGTGACCTTCAACATGACGTCGGTGCAGCACGTGCGCGGCGACGAGGCGATCCCGCTGTTCAAGGATCTCGCCCAGCAGGCGGACCAGGCGCCGCGCTGGAACTTCTTCAAGTACGTGGTGGATCGCCAGGGCAAGGTGGTGGCGCAGTTCTCCAGCCTGACCAAGCCGGATGATCCGCAGCTGCAAGCCGCCATCGAGAAGGCCATCGCCAGCCAGCCCTGAGGCGCCGTTTTTCTTTTTTCGTAGGAGCGAGCTTGCTCGCGAACAGACCTTGAACATCTGTATCAAGCGTTTCGCGAGCAAGCTCGCTCCTACAGGCAGCCATCAAGCCCGGCGAATGCCGGGCTTTTTTGTGCGCATGTGCCGAATGAGCAGAAAATTCCTGTTACAGAATCCGATGTGAATGCGAAAATTCGGGTCCGGCGCCACGCCCGTTGGCCGCCGATGTCATGGATTCGATTCAGGAGATTTTCCCCATGGATGGCAAAGCCCTTTTCCTCGTTGCCCTGCTCGCCCAGGCCGTTGCCGCACCGGCATTCGCCGCGCCTGCCACGTCCAACCAGAACGAAGCGCCCGCCGCCACTGCGCCTGCCGCGGCCGCCGAGTCGGACGAGGAGATGTCGCCCGAGACCTTCGTCGCCAGCCTGCACTTCCAGAAGGGCAAGGTGGTGGTCGGCGACAACCTCGCCACCTTCGATCTGCCCGCCGATTTCGTCTTCCTCGATGGCAAGGATGCCGAGCGCGTCCTCGAGGCCTGGGGCAACCCACCCAGTGCGGAGCCGCCGCTGGGCATGCTGATGCCCGCCGGTGTGTCGCCCTTTGCCGCGGAATCCTGGGCGGTGACCGTGCAGTACGAGGAGAGCGGTTACGTCTCCGACGAGGACGCGGCGAAGATCGACTACGCCGAAATGCTCAAGGACATGCAGGACGACCTCAAGGAAGCCAATCCGCAGCGTGAGCAGCAGGGCTTCGAGGCGATCCAGCTGATCGGCTGGGCCGCGCCGCCGCACTACGATGCCGCCGAGAAGAAGCTGTACTGGGCCAAGGAGCTGCAGTTCGGTGACGCCAAGGAGCACACGCTGAACTACAACATCCGCGCGCTGGGCCGCAAAGGCGTGCTGGTGCTGAACTTCGTCGCCGGCATGGAGCAACTGCCGGAGATCGAGAAGAACGTCGGCAAGGTACTGGCGATGACCGAGTTCAACCCGGGCAACCGCTACGTCGACTTCAACCCCAGCGTCGACAAGGTCGCCGCCTACGGCCTGGGCGCGCTGATCGCCGGCAAGGTCGCGGCCAAGGTCGGCCTGTTCGCCACCTTGCTGGTGCTGCTGAAGAAGCTGTGGATCGTCCCGGCCCTGGCCATCGGCTGGATCGCCCGGCGCTTCAAGCGCAAGCCGTCGAACGAAGGCTGATGCGCCGCTAAAGAAAAGCCGGGCAGATGCCCGGCTTTTTCGTTGTGGGTAAGAGCGAGCTTGCTCGCGAACGTGGATTCCGGCGGTGTCGGTGCCAAGCGGTTCGCGAGCAGGAAATGGGCGTCCCCTCGCTCCTGCAGGTGCTGTACTGGGCGTGATTCAGATAGCAACACTCTTCTGCTGGGCAAATCCGTGCCTGTGCTTCCCCTCACCCCAGCCCTCTCCCGAGGGAGAGGGGGCAGATCGTGCCCGGCTGGCGCCATGGTTTCACCTTGCACCGACCGGTTCCCTCTCCCTCTGGGAGAGGGCTGGGGTGAGGGCGCCCCTTCGCGCAGGATTATCGACGGAGGAGCGAGCCTGCTCGCGAACGGGGTATCCGGCGCCGTCGGCGCCAAGCAGTTCGCGAGCAAGAGCTGTGCGCCCCTCGCTCCTACAGGTCCGGTCTTGTGCGTGGCGCAGAAATGAAAAAGCCGGGCATCTGCCCGGCTTTTTCGTCTGCGCTGAAGGATCAGCCTTTCTCGCCCTGGACGGTCCTGCCGCCCACGGTGCCGTCCTTGAGCATGATCTGATATTCCTTGCCGTCGGACTCCTGCTGGTACAGGCGCACGAGGAGGAAGTCCCAGTCCTTGGCAAACCACAGGATGGTCTTGCGGTTGCTCTTGGTGGGGTCGCGCACGCGCTCTACCTTGATCGCGGTGATCAGGCCGGCCTGGGTGCGGACCTTCTCTTCGCCGAGCACGCGGAAGTCGTAGGTATCGGTGTCGGTACCCTCGATCACCTGGTAGCTCATGGCCTTCTTGCCGACGGCCACATCGTGCTGCAGCGCGAGCTGGTAGGTGGACTTGTCCAGCTGGCCCTTGTTCAGCGGCTGGCGCACCTGGTCGCCACGGTCGCTGCCCAGCACCTGCTTCTCGGCCCAGTCGAAATCGAGCTCGGTCTGCTTGTTCTTGCCCAGGCCTTCGCGGGCCCAGCGGTAGGTCAGCGGCAGGTAGGTGTCGTTTTCCACCTTGAACGTGCTGCTTTCGGTGAGGCTGGCGAGCAGCATGGACGCCTTGAAATCCAGTTCCCAGCGGCCGCCGTCGCCTTGCTTGAGGCTGCGGGAAGCGGTCCCGCTGATCGGCATCTGTTTCCAGTCGGCGGTGTAGCTGGCCTCGAACGGCTTGAGCTCGAAAGCCTGGGCCGGCAGGGTCAGTACTGCCATCAGGAACAGCAGGGCTCTACGCATCGCGAATCTCCTAGGTTCGGTACGAATAGCCGGAGGCGGGCAGAAGCTCACCATCCAGCATGGCGCCGTGTTCGCCCAGCCGTACCCGGCCTTCGGCGAACCAGCGCATGGCCAGCGGATAGATCACATGTTCCTGCACGTGAACGCGCTGCGCCAGCGTTTCCGGCGTGTCGTCAGACTCTACCGGGATTGCCGCCTGTACGACCAGTGGACCACCGTCAAGTTCCTCGGTAACGAAGTGCACGCTGCAGCCGTGCTCGGCGTCGCCAGCCTCCAGCGCACGCTGGTGGGTGTGCAGGCCCTTGTACTTGGGCAGCAGGGACGGGTGGATGTTCAACAGGCGGCCCTGGTAATGACGCACGAAGTCCGCGCTCAGGATGCGCATGAAGCCGGCGAGCAGCACGAGGTCTGCGTCGAAGCCATCGATGGCCTGGATCAGCGCGGCGTCGAAGCTTTCGCGGTCGGCGTAGGCCTTGTGGTCGAGGAAGCGGGTCTCGATGCCGGCCTGGCGCGCACGCTCGAGGCCGTAGGCATCCGCGCGGTTGGAGATCACCGCGCGGATGACGGCCGGCGTGTCAGCGCCGGCGAGACTGTCGATCAGGGCTTGCAGGTTGCTGCCGGAGCCGGAAATCAGCACCACGACATTGCAAGGTGTGGACATCAGTGGCCTTTCAGGTTGTTCAGGACCACGCGCTCGGCGTCGGGGGCGCACGCGTCGATGCTGCCGATGACCCACGGCTGTTCGCCGGCGTCACGCAGGGCCTTGAGCGAAGCCTCGACCTGGTCCTGGGCCACGCAGATGACCATGCCCACGCCGCAGTTCAGCACGCGGTGCATTTCGGTCTCGTCGACGTTGCCTTTTTCCTGCAGCCAGTCGAAGACCGCCGGGCGCTGCCAGCTGGCCACGTCGATGACGGCCTGGGCATTGTCCGGCAGTACGCGCGGGATGTTGTCCAGCAGGCCGCCGCCGGTGATGTGGGCCATGGCCTTGACCGCGCCGGTCTGCTTGATCAGCTGCAGCAGCGGCTTGACGTAGATGCGGGTCGGGGCCATCAGCAGGTCGGCCAGGGGCTTGCCGTCCAGCTGGGTGGCTTCGATGTCGGCGCCGGAGACTTCGATGATCTTGCGGATCAGCGAGTAGCCGTTGGAGTGCGGGCCGGAGGAGGGCAGGGCGATCAGGGCGTCGCCGGCGACCACTTTCGAGCCGTCGATGATTTCCGATTTTTCCACCACGCCGACGCAGAAGCCGGCCAGGTCGTAGTCTTCGCCTTCGTACATGCCCGGCATTTCGGCGGTTTCACCACCGACCAGGGAACAGCCGGCCAGTTCGCAACCGGCGCCGATGCCGGTGACCACGGTGGCGGCCACGTCGACGTTGAGCTTGCCGGTGGCGTAGTAGTCGAGGAAGAACAGCGGCTCGGCGCCGCAGACCACCAGGTCGTTCACGCACATGGCGACCAGGTCCTGGCCGATGCTGTCGTGCTTGTTCAGGTTCAGCGCCAGGCGCAGCTTGGTGCCCACGCCATCGGTGCCGGAGACCAGCACGGGTTGTTTGTAGCCGGCCGGGATTTCGCACAGAGCGCCAAAGCCACCCAGGCCGCCCATGACTTCCGGACGCGCGGTACGCTTGGCCACGCCTTTGATGCGTTCGACCAGGGCTTCGCCGGCGTCGATGTCCACACCGGCGTCCTTGTAGCTCAACGAGGGTTGCTTGTTGCTCATAAATCCAGGCCTATAGAAGGGATGATTCGTCTTGCCGCCGGTGCGCCGTTCGCGCTTGCCGGCCTGCGCGGGAGGCGCGGGATTTTATCAGGCTTGCCCGGCAGCGGCCATCTCGCGCTGTTGCTGCTGGCCGGACGGCTGTTTAAGGTATAGGCCTTCCTTGCCGACTCGTAGCAGTCGGTATTTCTGATTTTTCCCGCGAGAGCCCGCCATGCGTCTGACCGCCCGCCTGTTGATCCTCTGCCTGTCGCTGCTCAGCCTGCCGTCTTTTGCTGAAACGCTGGGCAACCTCTACCAGGTGCACGAACCGGTCGCTTCCCAGCAGCCGGACGAGCGCAACGCCGGCCTGACCCGCGCCCTGCAGACCCTGGTACTGCGCCTGACCGGCAACACCGGCGCTGCGCAGAACCCGGCCCTGGCCGGGTACTTCAAGGACCCGCAACAGCTGATCAGCCAGTACGGCTACGAGGACGGCCCGCCCCTGGCGCTGGTGGTGGACTTCGACCCGACCGCCACCGACAACGCCCTGCGCCAGGCCGGCCTGCCGGTCTGGGGCGCCAGCCGCCCGAGCGTGCTGGCCTGGTGGCTGAACGAAAGCGCCAGCGGCAGCAGCCTGGTGGGCGACAGCCAGGAAGCGTCCGCGCCGCTGAACCGCGCCGCCCAGCGCCGCGGCCTGCCGCTGCGCCTGCCGATGGCTGATCTTGGCGAACAACAACTCGGCACTGCCGAGAACCTCAACGCCGCCCAGCCGGACGCGCTGAAAGCCGCTTCCGAGCGTTACGGTGCCGATGCCCTGCTGGCGGTGGACGCCAAGGAAGCCGACGGCAAATGGACCGCCACCTGGCGCGTGTGGATGGGTGACAGCCGCGAGCAGGGCCAAGCCCAGGGCGATACGCCGGACGCACTGGCCGATGCGGTGATGCTGGGCGTCTCGCAGCGCCTGTCGCAGCGTTTCGTCGGTTCGGCAGGTTCGGCGTCGGCCCAGGTCCTGCAGATCGAGGGCGCCGACCTGGCGCGCTACGCCGAAGTGTCGCGCCTGCTGGAGCCGATGGGCGCCAAGCTGGTCGAGGTGCAGGGTGGCAATCTGGTGTACCAGGTCACCGCCAGCCCCGAACAATTGCGCGCCCAGTTGGGCCTGGCCCGCCTGCAGGAGGCCCCGGCGGAGCCGGCGCAAGCGGCAGTGGATGCCAACGGCCAGCCGGTGCCCAACGCGGCCGTGGCCAGGCCGAACACCCTGCGCTTCCGCTGGTGATCAACGCTGCGGGGGCGGGCAAAGTCCCGCTTCCCGGCGCCGGCGGCTCTGAGTCGCACGTGGTAGCTGCGTTATCCTTCTGATTTGGATAAACTTTCAGTCACCAAGGCCCACCCCAAGCGATTGAAGAAACGCCCGGCCCGGCATGACTCCTATGCAGCTCCCACTCAGCGTACGTCTGCGCGATGACGCAACGTTCGCCAACTACTACCCCGGTGCCAACGCCGCGGCGCTCGGCTACGTCGAGCGTCTGTGCGAGCCCGAGGCGGGGTGGACGGAAAGCCTGATCTATCTGTGGGGCGCCGAGGGCGTGGGCCGCAGCCACCTGCTGCAGGCCGCGTGCATTCGTTCCGAACAGCTGGGCGAGCCGTCGGTCTACCTGCCCATGGCGGACCTGGTGGCCTATGGCCCGGAAATCTTCGACAACCTCGAACAGCGCGAGCTGGTGTGCCTGGACGATCTCGACGCCCTGGCCGGCAAGCGCGAATGGGAAGAGGCGCTGTTCCACCTGTTCAATCGCCTGCGCGATTCCGGCCGCAAGCTGCTCCTGTCGGCCTCGGTGTCGCCGCGCGAGCTGGGCGTGAAGCTGCCGGACCTGAAATCCCGCCTGACCCTCTCGCTGATCTTCCAGCTGCACCCGCTGACCGACGACGAGAAGCTGCGCGCCCTCCAGCTGCGCGCGTCGCGCCGCGGCCTGCACCTGACCGACGAAGTCGGGCGCTTCATCCTCACCCGCGGCGCGCGCAGCATGCAGTTCCTCTTCGACCTGCTCGACGAGCTGGACAAGGCCTCGCTGCAGGCCCAGCGCAAGCTGACCATTCCCTTCCTCAAGGAAACCATGGGCTGGTAAACACCGCCAGGTTTCAGCTCAACTCGTTTAGAAACCCCATGATGGCCGTTGCGCAGGGCTGTGCTCGGCTCTGTAGGAGGAAGTGCGGGCCGTCGATTTCTTTCGTTTTGATAGTGCCGCAGCCGTCAGCAGCCATGATGCGTGCACGGCTGGTAACCAGGCGATCATTGGATGGCACCAGGTTCAGGCAGGGAGACGGTAGCGGTTCATTAGTGTTGCGTAGGTCAGCCAGAACTGTCAGACGCGCGCGAGCCAAGGCGGCAGGCATGCGCCTGATTTCATCGGCGATCAGGGCTACCAGCGCTTCTGGCGCGTCTGTCCCTGCACAGAACTGGCGAATCAGGTTGCGCTGCGCGAGGAGCGATGGCGGCAGCACGGGAAGCAATCTGAGAAGGCTGAGAAGCGGGTTCGGTTTGCTGGCAAAGGTTGCCGCGAAGACCACGCCACGTAGCCCGATCGGCCTTCGTCCAGCCAGCATCCGGGCAAGCGGGCCGGAGAATGACTCCCCCAGCAGGACGAAAGGGGCACTTCCAAGTCTGGGATACAGCGAGTCAGCCAGGCTTCGGTAGTCTTGTGGCCCGCACTCAGGTAGTTCGAGACACTCAACCGGCAGGCTGTCTGGGAGGCAGGCTAGCAGTGGGGCGAAGAGGCGGTTGCTACCATTGAGACCCGGCAGGAGTAGCAACCGCACTGATCAGTTCTCGCCAGCCAGCTTGCGGTCGTACTGGAAGCGCCAGCGCGTGTACATCAGCGCCGAGCAGAACAGCGACACGCTGAGAATGATCTCCGCCCAGCCGAAGATGGCGTGGTTGGGATCGAAGGCGTTGAGCACGCCGAGGATGAAGTACAGGTTGATCACGTAGCAGGCCCAGGCGTGGCCGCGCGCGCTGCCGATCAGGATGCCCGGCGCTACGACGAGCAGCGGCAGTAGCTTGAAGCCGAGAAACACCCACGGCACCCATTGCGCGCCGCCGTGGGCGTCGGCGAACAGCACATCCCAGAGGACGATGAGCAGGATCAGCCCGATGAAGCTGCCGAGGGCGACCGCGCGGCTGGCGGCCAGCCGGGGTTTGAGCCATTCCATGGGCGGCAGCGGTTTGTTCTTGCGGGCCATTCAGCTCTCCAGTTTGCGCGCGACGTCGGCCAGGCGCTTGCCCAGCGCGCGGCACAGGGTGATTTCGTGTTCGTCCAGGCTTCGCTTGCCATCGGCCGTGGCGAAGTGGCTGGCACCGTAGGGCGTGCCGCCGCCGCGGGTTTCCAGCAGGGCGGGCTCGCTGTAGGGGATACCGGCGATGAGCATGCCGTGGTGCAGCAGCGGCAGCATCATCGACAACTGGGTGGTCTCCTGGCCGCCGTGGAGGCTGGCGGTGGAGGTGAACACCGCGGCCGGCTTGCCCACCAGGCCGCCGGTCAGCCACAGGCTGCTGGTGCCGTCGAGGAAGTACTTGAGCGGCGCCGCCATGTTGCCGAAGCGGGTCGGGCTGCCGAGGATGAGGCCGGAGCAGTCCTTGAGGTCATCCAGGGTAGCGTACAGGGCGCCTTCGGCCGGGATGTCCGGGGCGACCGCTTCGCACTCGGTGGAAACCGCCGGCACCGTGCGCACGCGGGCTTCCAGGCCGCCTTGCTCGACGCCGCGGGCGATCTGCCGGGCCATTTCGGCGGTGGCGCCGTGGCGGCTGTAGTAGAGGACCAGGATGTAGGGCGTGCTCAAGGCAGGATCTCCAGCACGTTCTCCGGCGGACGGCCGACGACCGCCTTGTCCCCGACGATGACGATTGGCCGCTCGATCAGCTTGGGATGCCGGGCCATGGCGTCGATCAACTGGTCGTCGCTCAACGCCGGGTTGGCCAGGTCCAGCTCCTTGTATTCGTCCTCGCCGGTGCGCAGTAGCTGGCGCGCACCGATGCCCAGCTTGCCGAGCAGCGCCTTGAGCTCGGCGGCGCTGGGCGGGGTTTCCAGGTAGCGGACGATCTCCGGCTGGATGCCGCGCGCTTCGAGCAGTTCGAGGGCGCTACGGGATTTGGAGCAGCGCGGATTGTGGAAAATTGAAATCTGGCTCATGTGCCGGGACTCGCAAGGCCGATGAAGTGGCGGCTATTCTAACCGCCTCCTCGGACTGGACTGAACCGCTGTCGTTCGCCGTGATCCATGAGGACGGTTTTTTCGGTGCAGCCAAAGGACACTTCATGCACGAACGCTTGCAGGGCCTGGTCGAATTCGGCCGCTATCTGGTCCAGCGCTTTCTCGCCGACAAGGCGCCCAACAGCGCCGCGGCCCTGACCTACACCACGCTGTTCGCGGTCGTCCCGATGATGACCGTGACCTTCGCCATGCTCTCGGCCGTGCCGGCCTTCGAGGGCATGGGCGAGCGCATCCAGCTGTTCGTGTTCCGCAACTTCGTGCCGTCCACCGGCGAGGCGGTGGAGGCCTACCTGCGCAACTTCACCGTGCAGGCGCGCCACCTTACCTGGCTGGGCGTGGCGTTCCTGGCGGTCACCGCCTTTACCATGCTGGTGACCATCGAGAAGGCCTTCAACGCCATCTGGCGCGTGCGCCAGCCACGCCGGGGCGTGACCCGCTTCCTGCTGTACTGGGCGATCCTCAGCCTCGGCCCGCTGCTGCTGGGCACGGGGTTCGCGGTGTCGACCTATATCACTTCTCTGTCGTTGCTCTCCGGCCCCCACGCGCTGCCGGGGGCGGCGATGCTGCTGAAGTTCATGCCGCTGCTGGCCAGCGTGGCGGCCTTCACGCTGATCTACGCGGCGGTGCCCAACGCGCGGGTGCCGGTGTTGCACGCACTGGCCGGCGGGGTATTCACCGCGATCCTGTTCGAGGCGGCCAAGTCGCTGTTCGGCTTCTATGTCAGCTTCTTCCCCGGCTACAAGCTGATCTACGGCGCCTTCGCCACGGTGCCGCTGTTCCTGCTGTGGATTTATCTGTCGTGGCTGATCGTACTGTTCGGCGCGGAGCTGGTCTGCAACCTGTCCTCGACCCGCCTCTGGCGCCGTCGGGCGATGCCGCGCCTGCTGGTGATCCTGGGCGTGCTGCGGGTGTTCTTCGACCGCCAGCGCCACGGCCTGCCGACGCGCCTGGCGCACCTGCACCGCGCTGGCTGGCTGTTGCCGGAGGACGAGTGGGAAGAGGTGCTGGACTTCCTGGAGGGCGAACAACTGGTCTGCCGCGCCGGTTCGACCACCGCCGCCTGGGTGCTGTGCCGCGACCTGGGCAGCTACAGCCTGCATCACCTGCTCAACCGCAGCCCCTGGCCACTGCCGTGCCTGGAGGCGTTGCCGGCACAGCTGGACGAACCCTGGTACGCGCAATTGCGCGAGACGCTGGCGCGCTATCAGGCTGATCGTGAGGCGCTGTTCGGGGACAGCCTGGCGAAATGGTTGAAGCCGTCACATTCCGAGTGACGCAAAACGTCAGTTTGCGGCGAAACTGTTGCTTGCGCGGTGTTGCACTGGTCCTGACGGGGCACCAATTCTCGCTATTTCAGAATTGGCACACTTCTGGCTATAGACCTGACAGGACAAAGGAGTCCTTCAGAAGTTCCTTCAGGGCCAGTAAATCCATGAAAAAAGACCAGAACAACGTAGTGCACCTGCATCAGCGCGATCTGACGAGCGCTCTGGAGCGGTTGAATAGAATCACTGGTCTGCATTTCAGCAGCTGGCCCGAATCGCTCCTGCCGTCCGTTCCGCAGGAAACCACCGAACCCGTTGCGGCCGAGCCGTCGGACGACACCCTGGTGCGTCAGCTGGGCTGATGCGTCACAGGCTGGTGACGGCCGGGCGCGCCGCGCCTGCCTGCTGCTCCACCGCCTGCATGAAGACCTCCTCGGCGATGACCCGCGACAGGGAAACGGCCGCGCGCAGCTTGATCTGCGCTTCTTCGATCCGCTGGGAGAACGGCAGCCGCGCCACCCCGGACAGCAGGATGCGGCTCTGCTTGTTGACCGTGCCATGGTCGATCACCACCTCCCGGCTGCGCTCGCCATCGCGGTAGCTGAGCAGCAGCGTTACCGGCAGGTCCGCCACGCCGGGCAGATGCAGCCACACTGCGACGTTGAAGTCGGCCAACCGCCCGCCATTGGCCGCGTTGGCCGGTCGCGCACTGGCGACGATATGGCTGGGAACCTTGCTGACAAGCTGGTCTGTGGGCTGCATCGGGCTGTCCTGTCGATGAAGGCCGGCGTACGTGGCGCCAAGCGCATTCTGAAGGTCGCTGAGTGATCGGCGAGCGAGAATCGTCCCGAAAGTCAGAACGAACGTTCGAATTATAAAAAGGTGGGCGCCAGGCAATCCGGGCGTACTGCCGATCTTGCCTGTGACTTCTCTCCCAAATTCGACAATCAGGCCAGGCGCAGTGGGTGGCGAGCTACCAAGGGCGTGCTGAGGTTGGCGACGGGCAGCGGCAGGATGGTCTGGTTGTCGAAACTGGCCAGCTGCAGCCAGAGGTTCTCCCCTTCGACGAACTGCCCCTGGGCGACCCACAGCCCGTGATACCAGCCATTTCCCGGTTCCGGTGTGCTCTGCAGGACGCCGGGGTGCCGCTGGGCGTCCGGTGCGCGGCGCAGCCAGACTGGGCGAGGGAGTCCTTTCAGATAACGCAGCCCCAGGTGCAGGCCATCGCTGTTGAGATGCCGCCAGCGCACCACGGCAAGGGTGGGTGTGCCGCCGTTGCCTGGGATCAGCAGCAGCTGGCCGACGGGCAGTTGGCCGGCTTGCTGCCCGGCACAGAGGATGCGCGCGCCGCCAGGGCTGGCATCCATCAGCGCCGCTTCCCGACAGGGGCTGGCCGAACTGTCCAGCAGGTGCTGCTGGATTGCCGGGAGACCAACCACGACGCGGCAGGTGCCGCTTTGTTCGGCGCGCTCATGGCGACGCGGCTGATGCCCGAGCCAGTGGTGGCGCACGCGCTCCAGCAGTGCGCCTTGTTCGAGGCGGCGCAGCGGCGCCGGATCGTGCAGGGCGATGAGCAGGGCGCCCAGCTCCAGGCGCCGCAGCTGCTCGGCCGGCGCATCGGCGGCCTGCTCGGCGGCGAGGCAGGGCTCGTCCGAGCCGAGGTCGACCACGAAGCCTTCCTGTTCATCGTCGTCCCAGGGCAGCAGCCGGCCCAGCGCGGCCAGGGACGCCAGGGCGCTGAACAGTTGCGGCGCTTCGCCTTCGGTCAGGTGGAACGGGTTGCTCAGGGCCAGCAGCAGTATCTGCTGGTACAGCCCGCGCAGGGTGCCGGCCGGGACGGGATCGAACGCCGCCGCCACCGGCTCGTCCAGGCAATCCTGATGCTCGCCGATCCAGTACAGCAAATGGCTGTCGCGCCACAGGCTGCCCGGCGGTTGCTGGTACTGCTGGTAATGGCGCAGCAGGGCCTGGGCAAGAAAGTGCTGGGCCATGTACAAGCACCAGGCCATGTGCGGCCGCGACGGCTTGCGGCCGTTGAGGATCTGCAGCAGCAGGCGCTTGAAGCCGGCGGCGAGTTCGCTGCAGAAGTGTACGAACAGTGCCGGCGGCGTCTTTTCCTGGCGGATCAGGCGTTCGTAATACCGGTATTCTTCGCTGAGGCTTTGCAGGGCGCGTTGCCTTTCCAGTAAGGTCAGCGCGCACCGGTTGAGGCGGAACAGCGTGCCCAGGGCTCTCTGCAGACCTTCCTGCAGGGGCTGAAGCCGCGATTCCTGAAGCCTGACCGCCAGGTTGCTCATTGCCTCGGCATCTTCTTCGAGGATGTCCGGCACCTCCAGGCGCAGGGCATCGAGCATCATGACCACCCCGCATACACGAGGATTGAAGGCATGGGAGTGCGGCTCCGTATTGTGATGGGCGTGATGGCTGGCCTGATCCTGGCCGGTTGCTCGGCGGACTATGGCACCGATCAGCATGGACAGAAAGTACCCGCTGCGAAGGTAGATGGCCAGTGGCTAGTGATCAATTACTGGGCCGAGTGGTGCGCGCCATGCCGCAAGGAGATTCCCGAGCTGAACCAGCTGGCGGAACAGGGCAATACGCAGGGCTTCCGGGTGCTGGGGGTGAACTTCGACGGGCTGCGCGATGCCGAGCTGGCGAAGGCCTCGCAGGCCCTGGGCGTGCAGTACACCGTGCTGGCCGACGACCCCGCGCCGCGTCTGGGCCTGCCACGCAGCGACGCGCTGCCTGTCACCTATATCGTCGACCCTGATGGCAAGATGCGCGAGCAGTTGCTCGGCGAGCAGACCGCCGCCGGCGTGCAGGCGCGCTTGAGCGCATTGCGCGAGGAGAAGCAGTGATGGCCAGGATCTGTCTGCACGGCTACATCAGTGGCAAGGTGCAAGGCGTATATTACCGCCAGAGCACGCAGGAACAGGCCGAGCGCCTGGATATCGACGGCTGGATACGCAACCTCGACGACGGGCGCGTGGAGCTGTTGATCGAGGGAGAGGACGATGCGGTGCGCGAGCTGGAGAAGTGGCTGGCGCGAGGGCCGGTGAAGGCCAAGGTGGCCGCAGTGGAGCTGGAGCCGATGACGCCCCAGGGCATCACCGGCTTCATCGTTCGCCGCTAGACGTCAGTTGCTGACGCCGGGGTCCGCTGCCAGGCGACCGGCGTCGGTCATCAGGCTGTGGAGGAATTCCTTCTGCAGCTCCGGATCGTTGCGGGTCAGTTCGATCAGGCTCTGCTCCAGCTCGCTGGCTTCTTCTTCCAGGCCAAGGTCGGACAGGCGCTTTACCCGGTGCACCCAGCGGTGCACGTCCTCGCCTTCCAGGTCGTCATAGATCAGCGCGTGGGCTTCCTGCAGCTTGCCGCGCAGGGAGCGGCTGACCAGCAGGCTGGCATCGGCGCGGGTGTCGTCCGACGGGTCCTGGACGCTGAACTGCAGACGGCCGATGCGGCTGACTTCGTCGTCGCTGAACGGGCCTTCCAGCAGGTTCAGGCGCAGCACGCCATGGCGATCGGTGAGCAGTTCCTGGGAGCTCTTGCCGGCGGTGACGGTCACCGGGCGCTCCGACCAGGGCAGGCTGGAGTACTCGGTGCGCTTGTCGCGCTGCGTTTCGTCGATCGAGGCCAGGTTCTGCTCGGCGCGGCCGTTGGACTCGACGTTCATGAACGGGTTCATGCCATCGATGCCATAGCGGATCCAGCCGCGGGTGATGCTCTCGGGCAGGTTGCCGAGGGCGAACACGTTGACCACGTTGGCGCCGATGCCGCCGACGAAGGCGACGACGCCCAGGGGCATCTCATACACCTTGCGCCAGCCCTGGTACGGCGTGTAGCGGTCGTAGCGACGGGTGACCTCGAACTCGGTGACTTCGAAGGTCTTCTGTTCCTGCACGCGAATGCGGCGCTGCGGCAGTTCCAGGGTGGCCGGCGTGCCTACGTCGATCTGCAGGCTGTGGTCGAGCAGCTTGCGCTCGACGCGCTCTTCATGCTCGCTGCGTTGCGGCAGCTGGTTGGCGCAGCCGCTCAGCAGGAGGCTGCCGCACAAGGCGGCAGCCGCGAGGCTGGAGGTACTTCCGGTGGACATCGCTCTGCTCAGTTGCGGATCTTGGCCGTGATGAAGGCTTGCAGGTCGGACAGGGCGACAGGCTGCGACTCGGCGTCACGGCGGCCCTTGTACTCCAGGGTGCCTTCGTCCAGGCCGCGCTCGCTGACCACGATGCGGTGCGGGATGCCGATCAGTTCCATGTCGGCGAACTTCACGCCGGGGCTGGTCTTCTTGTCGCGGTCGTCCAGCAGCACTTCGAAGCCGGTGGCGGTAAGGTCCGCGTACAGCTTGTCGGCGGCGGCGCGCACGGCTTCGTTCTCGTACTTCATCGGCACGATGGCGATCTGGAAGGGTGCCAGGGCGGCCGGCCAGAGGATGCCGCGGTCGTCGTAGTTCTGCTCGATGGCGGCGGCGACCACGCGGGATACGCCGATGCCGTAGCAGCCCATGATCAGCGTGACCGGCTTGCCGCTCTCGCCCAGTACGGACAGCTTCATGGCTTCGCTGTACTTGGTGCCGAGCTGGAAGATGTGGCCGACTTCGATGCCGCGACGGATGACCAGCGTGCCCTTGCCGTCCGGGCTCGGGTCGCCCTCGACGACGTTACGCAGGTCGGCGATTTCCGGTACCGGCAGGTCGCGTTCCCAGTTGACGCCGAAGTAGTGCTTGTCGTCGACGTTGGCGCCGGCGGCGAAGTCGCTCATCAGCGCGACCGAGCGGTCGATGATGCAGGGCAGCGGCAGGTTCAGCGGGCCGAGGGAGCCGGGTGCGGCGCCAATGGCAGCCTTGATGTCGGCTTCGCTGGCCATCTGCAGGGGGCTGGCCACCAGCGGGTGGTTGCCGGCCTTGATCTCGTTGAGTTCGTGGTCGCCACGGACGATCAGGGCGATCAGTTTGCCTTCCTCGGCGGCGTGAACCACCAGGGTCTTGATGGTTTTCTCGATCGGCAGGCCGAACTTTTCCACCAGTGCGGCGATGGTCTTGGTCTCGGGAGTGTCGACCAGGCGCAGTTCTTCGGTGGCGGCGCCGCGAGCGGATTCGCGGGGCAGGGCCTCGGCCTTCTCGATGTTGGCGGCGTAGTCGGTGGACTCGCCGAAGACGATGTCGTCCTCACCGGAGCCGGCCAGCACATGGAATTCGTGGGAGCCGCTGCCGCCGATGGAGCCGTTGTCGGCCTGCACGGCGCGGAAATCCAGGCCCAGGCGGGTGAAGATCTTGCTGTAGGCCTGGTACATGATGTCGTAGGTGGCCTGCAGCGAGTCCTGGCTGGTGTGGAAGGAATAGGCGTCCTTCATGATGAACTCGCGGCCGCGCATCAGGCCGAAGCGTGGACGGATCTCGTCACGGAACTTGGTCTGGATCTGGTACATGTTGATCGGCAGCTGCTTGTAGCTGTTCAGCTCGTTGCGTGCCAGATCGGTAATCACTTCCTCGTGGGTCGGGCCGACGCAGAAGTCGCGGTCATGGCGATCCTTCAGGCGCAGCAGCTCGGGCCCATACTGCTGCCAGCGGCCGGATTCCTGCCACAGTTCGGCGGGCTGGATGGCGGGCATCAGCACTTCCAGGGCGCCGGCGGCGTTCATTTCCTCGCGAACGATGGCCTCCACCTTGCGCAGTACCCGCAGACCCATTGGCAGCCAAGTGTAGAGACCGGACGCCAGCTTGCGGATCATGCCGGCGCGCAGCATCAGCTGGTGGCTGATGACGACCGCATCGGAAGGGGTTTCTTTCAGGGTGGACAGCAGGTACTGACTGGTACGCATCTTTGGCCGTTTTGTCGGTTGCGAAGGGGAATATAGGCTGGGCATTGTACGGTGCAGGTCTTGCTGCGTACAGGGCGCGGCGGGCGGAGACGGAGGAGTGGCGTGAGTCGTTTGAATGCAGCCCAGGTACAGGCGTTCATCCGCGCGGGATTGCCCATGGCGGACGACATGGATTTCCGCATCGATGCACTGGAAGGGCGCAGCGCCTTCGCGCGGATACCCTTCCATGGAAAGCTGGTACGCCCCGGCGGAACGGTGTCCGGGCCGACCATCATGGCGTTGGCGGATGCGGCAATGTATGCGGTAATCCTCGCGCAATTGGATAACGTCGAGATGGCCGTGACGTCCAACCTGAATATCAATTTTCTCAGCAAGCCCAAGCCCGAAGACCTGTTGGCGGAGGCGAAGATATTGAAGCTGGGGCGCCGCCAAGTGGTGTGCGAAGTGGCTGTCTATTCGGTCAGTAATCCGCAGGAGTTGGTGGCCCATGTCACCGGCACCTATGTATTGCCGATGTAACGGATACGTTCGAAGTTGTAGGTAAGTTGCAATAAAAAAGCCCGGCGCAAGCCGGGCTTTTTGTTACCTGCAGTTCGTTCTGGATTACAGAACGGACAGCGGGTAGTCGATGATCAGGCGGAATTCATCGATGTTGCCTTCAGCCTGGTCGGAGTTGGCGCGGTGCCAAGCCTGACGAGCACGGAAGGAAAGGTCTTTTGCCGGGCCGCTCTGGATAACGTATTTGGCTTCCAGGTTGGTCTCGCGGTGTTTGCCGTCCGGGCCATAGCCGTAGTTGGCATAGGGGCTGGTCGGATCGATCTTGTCGCCGTCGATGTCCTTACCGTAGATGTAGCGGCCCATGAAGGTCAGGCCCGGTACGCCGTACTCTTTCATGTTCAGGTCGTAACGGCCTTGGATGGATTTTTCACCCGGGCCGTTGAAGTCGGAGTACTGAACGGAGTTGGCGAGGAAGATCGAGTCGCCGCCAGCGTTGTTGTCGCCGATACCGATGTAGTCGAACGGAGTGTTGCCGTTCACTTTCTGGAAGGCGAGGGTCAGGGTGTGCGCGCTGATGGTGTAAGCGGCGGCCAGCGAGAAGGTGTTGTTGCTGATGTCGCCAAGCTTGGCGGAACCTTCGTCGCGGGTGTTGTAGTAGTTGAAGTCCAGGCCGAGGGACTGGTTGTCCGCGATCGGCAGGGTGTAGTTCAGGTTGACGTAGTACTGGTTCCACAGGTCTTCGACCTTGGCGCCGTACAGCGAAGCGGAGAACTGGTCGTTGATGGCGTATTTGCCACCCAGGAAGTCAGCGCTGTTGGCGGTGACGCCACCGTACTGGGACCAGATTTCACCGTCGCGGTTGGTGGTGTCCTGGCCGGTACCGGAGTAGAAGTGACCGCCTTCCAGATCCAGGCCGTCGATTTCGCTGCTCATCAGGCTGAAGCCGCTGGCGGTTTGCGGCAGCAGGCGGGTGCCGCCGACGGCGAACACCGGGGCGGTGGGCTGCATGTCACCGAACTTCAGCTCGGTCTTGGAGATGCGGATCTTGATAGCGCCGCCGGCCTTGCCGAAGTCGTCGGCCTTGTTGCCGTCATCGTGAACCGGCAGGTTGCCGGTGCCGCCGTAGCCGCTGCCACCGTCGAGTTTCAGACCCAGGTAGCCGAAGGCGTCAACACCGAAACCAACGGTGCCTTGGGTGAAGCCGGAGTTGTAATTGGCCCAGAAACCTTGGGTCCAGTCACGGGCATCGGTGGCGCCGTCTTTCTTGTTGCGATTGAAGTAGTAGTTGCGAACCAGGAAGTTCAGGCTGCTGTCTTCGACAAAGCCTTTTGCATCAGCCTGATTGCCTACGAAGGGCTCGGCCATTGCCAGTTGCGTGGTGCCTGCAGATACCGCCAGGGCGATGGCGCTCCACTTCATCACTTTCATTGTGATTGCTCCTTTGGTTTTGAAATTATCTGCCATCACAGTGCCGCGGTGACGGCTCATTCTTTTTGTCGGCGCTAACTTATAGCACGCGTGTTCAGTTGGCGATAGTTGCCCAAATAAACACACAAAAACTTTACGGGACTGTCGCAAAGCTGCATGACACATGTCGCATTCAAGCAGTTCTCATGTTGCAAAAAGAGATTGCCCCCTGATTGCTTCATTGGTACTTCAGTCCCTGTGGTTCTCTATTCCATTGACCACTTCTTAAGTTCTCCCGCGTCCGCGACCACTTCTTCGAATAGGGGTGGCCGTCGGTGCGATGTCCTTGGCTCTAGCAACAACCGTGCACAAATGCCCGGATGTGCCTTCACAGTGCCCGTCTTGCGACGCGATGACGCATTTCACGGCTTCTGTTGGCGATTTGCAACATGGGCGCGCACCGATGTCGTTTTTCAGCATCCCGTATTTGTAGCTGTTTAATCGATTTTTCGCCGCCGATGGCGGTGATTGCCGTGCAGATTCCCGCACGCGCCTGCTGTCGGGATATGCCAATCCGCGTCATGCGCCATGCTGGTGCGGGGTCTTGAGCGGCCTGCTCCGCGAGGGGGCGCGGGGTGGGCATGTTCGCCGGCGGGGCTCTCTAGTATTCTTCGCGCCCTTCGGCTCCTTCGGGGAGCTAGGCTTAAACAAGCTTCGTCGAACAGGAGAGGTCTTATGTTCGCCCTGGATTCCCGTCTTCAACAGGACACCATCGCGGTGGGTGACTTCCCGCTGAGCAGCCTGCTGCTGATGAACGACTCGCAGTACCCCTGGTTCATCCTGGTCCCGCGGCGGGAGGAAGTCAGTGAAATCTTCCAGCTGGACGCCGCCGACCAGCAGCAGTTGTGGCGCGAAGCCACGCAATTGGCCGAGGTGCTCAAGGACACCTTCGATGCCGACAAGATGAACGTGGCCAACCTCGGTAACGTCGTCAGCCAGTTGCATGTGCACGTGATCGTGCGCAAGCACGGCGATGCCGCCTGGCCGGGCCCGGTATGGGGCAAGCACCCGGCTGTGGCATACACGGGCGAGGAGCTGGCGCGGGTGCGCGAGAAGCTGCGCATGGCGCTGGGCGATGGTTTTCGCTTCAGCCAGGAGTGAATGATGGATCTGGAAAACCGCGTGACCGACCTGGAAAGCCGATTGGCCTTCCAGGATGATGCGCTGCAGACCCTGAGTGATGTGGTCTACGAGCAGGAGCGGGTGATCGAGCGCCTGCGCCTGCAGATGCAGGCGCTGCTCAAGCGCCTGGAAGACCTGCAGGGGCAGGTGGGCGTGGCCGATGATGAAGCGCCGCCGCCGCACTATTGATGCGCCCATGAAAAAGCCCGCCTGATGGCGGGCTTTTTCATGGGGTGGTGCTTAGCGGCGGTTGGGCAGGGCGGCGATCACATCCTCCGCCTGCAGGCCCTTGTCGCGCTGGACCACCGAGAACTCTACGCGCTGGCCTTCGATCAGGATGCGGTGGCCCTCGCCGCGGATAGCGCGGAAGTGGACGAAGATGTCCTCGCCGGAGTCGCGGGAAATGAAGCCGAAGCCCTTGGATGTGTTGAACCACTTCACGGTGCCGGTTTCGCGGTTCTCCCCGGCGAAGGTTTCGCTCGGCGCACTGCTGCGCCGCGGATTCAGGTTGGCCAGCCACTGCATGACCACCGCGCCTGCGAGGCTCAGCAGTGGCAGGACGATGGCCGGCTGCTCGCCGATGAAGGGCAGCGGCGCAAGCAGAATCAGCACTTGCAGCACCACGGCCAGCACCACCAGGGCGGTGGCCAGGCCTTGCAGGGCTGAGGGCTGTTTCACTTGGCCGACCGGCGCGAGCAGCAGGCTGGTCAGGCCGAGCAGGGCCAGGTAAACGGCGTCGCTTTGTTGCAGGTAGGGAAGGGCATCGCTGCGCAGGCTCGGAACAAGAGACAGCACGAGTGCGGCGACGCCCGTCACGAGATGGACGATCTTCAGCATGGCTACGGATTCACCTTGAGCGGTAACGAAAAAAGAAGCAGCCGTCCCTGAGTGCGACGCCGGAAAAGTAAATGAAAGCGTGCCGGACGGCCTATGCGCGAAACGCACGGCGGTTATTTAACAGCAAACCACTTGCCTTCTCAAATCAACCGCTTAGGCCATTCGTAGGGGGAGCAAGCCCGCCGCGCGGCGGGCTTCCTTATATAAGGAGGGATCAGTCGGCGAGCAGGCTGCGCAGCATCCATGCGGTCTTCTCGTGAACCTGCATGCGTTGGGTCAGCAGGTCGGCGGTGGGCTCGTCGGCCACCTTGTCGGCCAGCGGGAAAATACTGCGCGCGGTGCGCACCACTGCCTCCTGGCCCTGCACCAGCAGCCGGATCATCTGCTGAGCATCCGGCACGCCTTCCTCTTCCTTGATCGATGACAGGCGCGCATACGCCGCATAGGTGCCCGGCGCCGGGAAGCCCAGGGCGCGGATGCGCTCGGCGATGCTGTCCACGGCCAGTGCCAGTTCGTTGTACTGCCCTTCGAACATCAGGTGCAGGGTGTTGAACATCGGTCCGGTGACGTTCCAGTGGAAGTTGTGGGTCTTCAGGTACAGCGTGTAGGTGTCGGCCAGCAGCCGGGACAGGCCTTCGGCGATGGCGGCTCGATCCTGCTCGGCGATTCCGATGTTGATTTCCATGGTGATCTCCTCATCGTGGGCATCGGTGGATTCAAAAGCGTTGCATTCGAGGCTATCACCCGGTCCGATGTGAAGCTCTTGGTCTATATCAAGGTAATCGATTGGGAATTTCTATTAACAGGCTGTGCAGCCGGCCGCTTCTTCCTTGCCGGAGCCTGGCTGCAACCTGCGGATTTTTCAGGCTATAATCCGCGTCTTTGCCGCGGGATGCGGGCCCGTGGCAGTGTGATCAGTCAAGGTGTCCCATGCCGATTTACGAGTACCAGTGCCAGTCCTGCGCGCATCAGCTGGAATCGCTGCAGAAGATCAGCGATGCGCCGTTGGTCGATTGTCCGGCCTGCAAGGCTCCCGAATTGAAGAAGATGTTGTCGGCACCGGGCTTCCGCCTGGGCGGCAGCGGTTGGTACGAGACCGACTTCAAGACCGGAGCGAAGAAGAACCTCGCCTCCGGCGATGCCCCTGCGGCCTGTCCGGCCACCGGTTGCGGTGGTGGCGGCTGCTCCGCCAGCGAATGAGCGGTTCCCTAGAATTCAAGACTTTCGAGAAGCGAAACACACCATGATGCGCAGCCACTATTGCGGCCAGTTGAACGAGAGCCTGGACGGCCAGGTAGTCACTCTTTGCGGTTGGGTCCATCGCCGCCGCGACCACGGCGGGGTGATCTTCCTCGACGTGCGTGATCGTGAAGGCCTGGCCCAGGTGGTGTTCGACCCGGATCGCGTCGAGACCTTCGCCAAGGCGGACCGCGTGCGCAGCGAATACGTGGTGAAGATCACCGGCAAGGTGCGCCTGCGTCCTGAAGGCGCGCGCAATGCCAACATGGCTTCCGGCGCCATCGAGGTGCTGGGCCACGAGCTGGAAGTGCTGAACCAGGCCGAAACCCCGCCGTTCCCGCTGGACGAGTACTCCGACGTGGGCGAGGAAACCCGCCTGCGCTACCGCTTCATCGACCTGCGTCGCCCGGAAATGGCCGCCAAGCTGAAGCTGCGCGCGCGCATCACCAGCAGCATCCGTCGCTACCTGGACGACAACGGCTTCCTGGACGTGGAAACCCCGATCCTCGGTCGACCGACCCCGGAAGGCGCGCGCGACTACCTGGTGCCGAGCCGTACCTACCCGGGCCATTTCTTCGCCCTGCCGCAGTCGCCCCAGCTGTTCAAGCAGCTGCTGATGGTCGCCGGCTTCGACCGTTACTACCAGATCGCCAAGTGCTTCCGCGACGAAGACCTGCGTGCCGACCGCCAGCCGGAATTCACCCAGATCGACATCGAGACCAGCTTCCTCGAAGAAAGCGACATCATCGAGATCACCGAGAAGATGGTTCGCCAGCTGTTCAAGGAAGTGCTGGACGTCGAGTTCGACGAATTCCCGCACATGCCGTTCGAAGAGGCCATGCGCCGCTACGGTTCGGACAAGCCTGACCTGCGCATCCCGCTGGAACTGGTCGACGTCGCCGATCAGCTGAAGGACGTCGAGTTCAAGGTCTTCTCCGGCCCGGCCAACGATCCGAAGGGCCGCGTTGCTGCCCTGCGCGTTCCGGGCGGTGCGAGCATGCCGCGCAAGCAGATCGACGACTACACCAAGTTCGTCGGCATCTACGGCGCCAAGGGCCTGGCCTACATCAAGGTCAACGAACGCGCCAAGGGCGTGGAAGGCCTGCAGTCGCCGATCGTCAAGAACATCGCCGAGCCGAACCTGAACGTGATCCTAGATCGCGTCGGTGCGGTCGATGGCGACATCGTGTTCTTCGGCGCCGACAAGGCCAAGATCGTCTGCGACGCCCTGGGCGCGCTGCGTATCAAGGTCGGTCATGACCTCAACCTGCTCACCAAGGAGTGGGCGCCGATGTGGGTCGTGGACTTCCCGATGTTCGAAGAGAACGACGACGGCAGCCTGACCTCGCTGCACCACCCGTTCACCGCGCCCAAGTGCACCCCGGAAGAGCTGGAGGCCAACCCGGCCGGCAAGCTGTCCCGTGCCTATGACATGGTGCTCAACGGCACCGAATTGGGCGGCGGCTCCATCCGTATCCACGACAAGGCCATGCAGCAGGCGGTGTTCCGCGTGCTGGGCATCGACGATGCGGAGCAGGAAGAGAAGTTCGGCTTCCTCCTCGACGCCCTCAAGTACGGTGCACCGCCCCACGGTGGCCTGGCCTTCGGCCTGGACCGCCTGGTGATGCTGATGACCGGCGCGGCGTCGATCCGCGAAGTCATCGCCTTCCCGAAAACCCAGAGCGCCGGCGACGTCATGACCCAGGCTCCGGGCACCGTGGACGGCAAGGCGCTGCGCGAGCTGCACATCCGCCTGCGCGAGCAGCAGAAGGCCGCCGAGTAAGTCGATTCAGATTGCAGCGGCGCCGGCCACGCCGGGCGCCGCCTGCGAAGCAAACAAGCGATACGGAGTGAGTTATGGCTGGTCATTCCAAATGGGCCAACATCAAGCACCGCAAGGAACGTCAGGACGCCAAGAAGGGCAAGATCTTCACCAAGCTCATTCGTGAGCTGACCGTCGCCGCCAAGCAGGGTGGCGGGGTGCCGGCGGACAACCCCCGTCTGCGCCTGGCCGTGGACAAGGCGCTGACCGCCAACATGACCCGCGACACCATCGATCGCGCCATCCAGCGCGGGGTGGGCTCCAGCGAAGCGGACAACATGGCCGAGCTGACCTACGAAGGTTACGCGCCCAGCGGCGTGGCGATCATCGTCGAAGCCATGACCGACAACCGCAACCGCACCGCGGCCGAAGTGCGCCATGCCTTCAGCAAGTGCGGCGGCAACCTGGGTACCGATGGTTCGGTGGCCTACCTGTTCGAGCGCAAGGGCCAGATCAGCTACGCGCCGGGCGTGAACGAAGAAGCCCTGATGGATGCCGCGCTGGAAGCCGGCGCCGACGACGTGGTGGTCAACGACGATGGTTCCATCGACGTCTTCACCACCTTCGCCGACTTCATCTCGGTCAACGAAGCGCTGACCGAAGCCGGTTTCAAGGGCGAGGAAGCCGAGATCACCATGATCCCGTCGACCACCGCGACCCTGGACCTGGACACCGCGCAGAAGGTCCTCAAGCTGATCGACATGCTCGAAGACCTGGATGACGTGCAGAACGTCTACTCCAATGCGGATATCCCCGACGAGGTGATGGCCCAGCTGGGCTGATCCCACCGCCGGCGATGTGCGAAGCCGGAAGCGGGAGTGGTCGTCAGCGGCGCCTCCCGCTTCCGGTTTTTGTTATGTGAAAGGCGCGTTGCAGACTAGGTGTGATCGAACGGACATGACCCTGATTCTCGGCATCGACCCAGGCTCACGGATTACCGGCTTCGGCGTGGTGCGCGACACCGGCCGCGGCTGCGAATACGTGGCGTCGGGCTGCATCCGGACCGGCAACGGCGAGCTGTTCGAGCGCCTGCAGATCGTCTTCCGTGGCGTGCGCGAGGTCATCCAGACCTACCAGCCGACCATGATGGGCATCGAGCAGGTGTTCATGGCGCGCAACGCCGATTCGGCGCTGAAGCTGGGCCAGGCGCGCGGCGCCGCCATCGTCGCGGCGGCGGAAGAGGGGTTGCAGATTGCCGAGTACACCGCCAGCCAGGTCAAGCAGGCCATCGCCGGCACCGGCGGGGCGGACAAGCAGCAGGTGCAGATGATGGTGATGCACCTGCTCAAGCTTACGCAGAAGCCGCAGATCGACGCCTCCGATGCGTTGGCTATCGCCCTGTGCCACGCGCACACCCGGCAGAGCCTGGTGCCGCACGGCCTGGTTGGCGCCCGTCGTCGTGGCGGTCGCCTGCGCCTGTGATATCCGGAAAAACATTGAGCAAGGACAAACACCCGTGATTGGACGCCTGCGTGGCACCCTGGCGGAAAAGCAGCCGCCGCACCTGATCGTCGACGTGAATGGCGTGGGCTACGAGCTGGAAGTGCCGATGACCACCCTGTACCGTCTGCCGAGCCTGGGCGAGCCGGTGACCCTGCACACCCACCTGGTGGTGCGCGAGGATGCCCACCTGCTCTACGGCTTTGCCGAGAAGCGCGAGCGCGAGCTGTTCCGCGAGCTGATCCGCCTCAACGGGGTGGGGCCGAAGCTGGCCCTGGCGTTGATGTCCGGCCTGGAAGTCGATGAGCTGGTGCGTTGCGTGCAGGCGCAGGATACTTCCACCCTGGTGAAGATTCCCGGCGTCGGCAAGAAAACCGCCGAACGCCTGTTGGTGGAGCTCAAGGATCGCTTCAAGGCGTGGGAGAATATTCCCTCCATCGCGCCGCTGGTGGTGGAACCCAAGCTGGTCGCCGCAGTCTCAAGCGCCGAGTCCGATGCGGTCAGCGCGCTGATCGCCCTGGGCTTCAAACCCCAGGAGGCGAGCCGTGCCGTGGCCGCTGTGCAGGAGGAAGGCTTGTCCAGCGAAGAACTCATCCGCCGCTCATTGAAAGGCATGGTCTAGGTAGCTATCGATGATCGAAGCCGATCGCCTGATTTCCTCTGTCTCCGGTCGCGACCGCGAAGAGCAGTTCGACCGCGCCATCCGCCCGCTCAAGCTGGCGGACTACGTCGGCCAGCCGGTGGTGCGCGAGCAGATGGAACTGTTCATCCAGGCGGCCCGTGGGCGTCAGGAAGCCCTCGATCACACGCTGATCTTCGGCCCGCCCGGCCTGGGCAAGACCACCCTGGCGAACATCATCGCCCAGGAGATGGGTGTTTCGATCAAGAGCACGTCCGGCCCGGTGCTGGAGCGCCCCGGCGATCTCGCCGCGCTGTTGACCAATCTCGAACCCAACGACGTGCTGTTCGTGGACGAGATCCATCGCCTGTCGCCCATCGTCGAAGAAGTGCTGTATCCGGCGATGGAAGATTTCCAGCTGGACATCATGATCGGCGAAGGCCCGGCCGCGCGCTCGATCAAGCTCGACCTGCCACCCTTCACCCTGGTGGGGGCGACCACTCGCGCCGGCATGCTCACCAACCCGCTGCGCGACCGTTTCGGGATCGTCCAGCGCCTGGAGTTCTACGGCGTGGAGGACCTGACCAGCATCGTCAGCCGTTCGGCAGGCATCCTGGGCCTTGAAATCGAGCCGGCGGGCGCCTATGAAATCGCCCGGCGCGCCCGCGGTACCCCGCGTATCGCCAACCGCCTGCTGCGGCGGGTGAGGGATTTCGCCGAAGTGCGTGGCACCGGACACATCAGCAGCGATATCGCCGACAAGGCGCTGAACCTGCTGGATGTGGACGAGCGCGGTTTCGATCATCAGGATCGTCGCCTGCTGCTGACCATGATCGACAAGTTCGACGGTGGTCCGGTGGGTATCGACAACCTGGCGGCGGCCATCAGTGAAGAAAGACACACGATTGAAGACGTGCTGGAGCCCTATCTGATCCAGCAAGGCTATATCATGCGCACACCTCGGGGGCGTGTAGTGACCCGGCATGCGTACCTGCATTTCGGCCTGAACGTGCCGAAGCGGATGGGGGAGGGGGCGACGCCGGATCTGTTTGCCCCTGAAGATGGTAATTAATTGCATTTGTAGACGATTGCCGATTGGCAAAGTCTTTACTTGGTTCTAGAGTATGCGCGCGCAACACGGGGGTCAGCCGTTCCAACAGCGGTATCGGGTCTATTACGAGGACACCGACGCCGGCGGCATCGTCTACTACGTCAACTACCTCAAGTTCATGGAGCGGGCTCGTACCGAGCGGCTGCGTGATCTGGGCTTCGCCCAGTCACAGCTGGCGGGGGAGAACCTGCTTTTCGTCGTTCACTCGGCCGAGGCGCGTTATCACGCCCCCGCCCGCCTGGACGATGAGCTGCTCGTCAGCGCCGAAGTGGAGGAGTTGAACCGTGCGAGCCTGAAGTTTCGTCAACAGGTTCGACGGGCGTCGGATTCGACCTTGCTCTGCGAGGGGCGATTCGTGGTGGCGTGCGTGCGGGCGGACACCTTGAAACCCCGCGCCATCCCAGATGTGTTGCGTGCGGCATTTGCCGGCAGTCCGGACACCCTTTCAGCAGGAGATTAACGTGGAACCGAACGTCGTCGACCATACTTCCATGTGGAGCTTGATCAGTAACGCCAGCGTCGTGGTACAGCTGGTGATGCTGACCCTGGTGGCCGCATCGGTCACTTCCTGGATCATGATTTTCCAGCGCAGCAACATGATGCGCTCGGCGAAGAAGGCCCTGGAATCCTTCGAAGAGCGCTTCTGGTCGGGCATCGACCTGTCCAAGCTCTATCGTCAGGCGGGCAGCAACCCCGATCCGGATTCGGGGGTCGAGCAGATCTTCCGCGCCGGCTTCAAGGAATTCTCCCGTCTGCGCCAGCAGGCCGGCGTCGACCCGGATGCCGTGATGGAAGGCGTTTCGCGCGCCATGCGCGTCGCCATTTCCCGTGAGGAAGAGAAGCTGGAAACCAGCCTGCCATTCCTCGCCACCGTCGGTTCCACCAGCCCGTACATCGGTCTGTTCGGCACTGTCTGGGGCATCATGAACTCCTTCCGTGGCCTGGCCACCGTGCAGCAGGCCACCCTCGCCACCGTGGCGCCGGGTATCGCCGAAGCGCTGATCGCCACCGCCATCGGCCTGTTCGCGGCCATCCCCGCCGTTATCGCCTACAACCGCTTCTCCGCTCGCTCGGAAATGCTCATCGGCCGCTACTACACCTTCGCCGACGAATTCCAGGCGATCCTGCACCGCAAAGTGCACACCAGCGACGATTGAAGACGACCAAGAGGTAAGCCGTCATGGCAAGAGTTCGTCACAAGCGCAAGCCGGTCGCGGAAATGAACGTGGTGCCCTACATCGACGTGATGTTGGTGCTGCTGGTCATTTTCATGGTGACCGCGCCCATGCTCAACCAGGGCGTCAAGGTCGACCTGCCCAAGGTTTCCAGCGAAGCGCTGCCGCAGGATAACGATTCCCGCGTGCTCACCATCTCCATCAAGGCCGACAAGACCTACTACTGGAACATGGGCTCCGAAGTGGACCCGGACCAGGGCAAGGCCAGCCAGACCGCCGTGTCGCTGGACCAACTGGTCAGCGCAGCCTCCGGCATCATGGCCGAGAACAGCCGCCAGGGTAAGAAGGTCCAGGTCTTCGTCCGTGGGGACAAGGCAGTCGACTACGGCTCGGTCATGGCCGTCATGGGCGGCCTGCAGAAAGCCGGGGTCGGCAACGTCGGTCTGATTACCGAGGCACCAGGTAATTGATGCACCAGCTCGAGCGTTCTCAATCGGAAGGCTACTTCTGGCCCACGGTCCTCGCCGTGGCGCTGCACGTCCTGATCTTCGCCATGTTGTTCGTCAGTTGGGCCAGCACGCCTGAGCTGCCGCCGTCACGGCCGATCGTCCAGGCCACCCTGTACCAGCTCAAGTCCAAGAGCCAGGCGACCCAGCAGACTAACCAGAAGATAGCCGGCGAGGCGAAGAAGACTGCGGCCAAGCAGTACGAGCAGGAGCAGCTCGAGCAGAAGAAGGCTGAGCAGCAGGCATTGGCTGCTGCGAAAGCCGAGGAACAAAAGAAGGCCGACGCGGCTCAAAAGGCTGCTGAGGCCGCCGAGAAGGCCGAGAAAGCCGCAGAAGCCGAGAAGGCCGCAGAAGCCAAGAAGGCAGACGACGCCAAGAAGGCGGCCGATGCCGCGGCAGCCGCCAAGAAGGCCGCTGAAGCGAAGGCTGCCGAGCAGAAGCAGCAGGCGGATATCGCCAAGAAGAAAGCCGAGGAAGAGGCCAAGAAAGAGGCCGCTGAAGAGGCGAAGAAGAAAGCTGCCGAGGAAGCCAAGAAGAAGGCCGCCGAGGACGCGAAGAAGAAAGCCGCCGCGGACGAAGCCAAGAAAAAGGCTGCCGCGGTCGAGGCTGCGAAGAAGAAGGCTGCCGCTGCAGCCGCCGCCGCAGCCCGCAAGGCAACGGAAGACAAGAAGGCCCAGGCCCTGGCTGAACTGCTGTCGGACACCCCGCAGCGGCAGCAGGCACTGGCCGACGAGCAAGGCAACGAGGTAGCGGGCAACTTCGACGATCTGATCGTCAGCCTGGTGAGCCAGCAATGGAACCGTCCGCCTTCAGCTCGCAATGGAATGAGCGTAGAAGTGCTGATTCAGATGCTGCCCAGCGGAGCCATCACCAACGTGAGCGTGACCCGCTCCAGCGGTGACAAGCCGTTCGACGATTCGGCCGTGGCTGCGGTCCGAAATGTGGGCCGTATTCCCGAACTGCAAAATCTGGATCGCGCCACTTTCGATAAGCTGTATCGTCAGCGCCGCATGGTCTTCAAACCGGAGGATTTAGATCTGTGAGTACCCTGATTCGCTTCGCGCTCTTCGCCCTGGCCCTGGTGGCCGGTGCAGCGCAGGCCGCCGACCCGCTGGTAATCTCCAGCGGCCGTGATTCGGCCGTCCCGATCGCCGTGGTCCCGTTTGGCTGGCAGGGTGGCAATGTGCTGCCCGAGGACATGTCGAACATCATCGGCAACGACCTGCGCAACTCCGGTTACTTCGAGCCGATCCCGCGCCAGAACATGATCAGCCAGCCGGCCCAGGCCAGCGAAGTGATCTACCGCGACTGGCAGGCCCTCGGCGCGCAGTACGTCCTGGTCGGCAGCATCGTGCCCAGCGGCGGCCGCCTGCAGATCCAGTACGCCCTGCTCAACGTGGCTACCCAGCAGCAGGTCCTGACCGGCAGCGTGGGCGGCACCACCGAGCAACTGCGCGACATGTCGCACTACATCGCCGACCAGTCGTTCGAGAAGCTCACCGGCATCAAGGGCGCGTTCTCCACCAAGCTGCTCTACGTGACCGCGGAGCGCTTCTCGGTGGACAACACCCGCTACACCCTGCAGCGTTCCGACTATGACGGCGCGCGCCCGGTGACCCTGCTGCAATCGCGCGAGCCGATCCTGTCGCCGCGTTTCTCGCCCGATGGCCGTCGCATTGCCTACGTCTCGTTCGAGCAGAAGCGTCCGCGCATCTTCATGCAGTACGTCGACACCGGTCGCCGCGAGCAGATCTCCAACTTCGAAGGCCTCAACGGCGCTCCGGCCTTCTCGCCGGACGGCAACCGCCTGGCCTTCGTGCTGTCGCGCGACGGCAACCCGGAGATCTACGTGATGGACCTGGGCAGCCGACAGCTGCGTCGCCTGACCAACAACTCGGCGATCGACACCGAACCCTTCTGGGGCGCGGACGGCTCGACCCTGTACTTCACCTCGGACCGTGGTGGCAAGCCGCAGATCTACAAGATGAACGTGAACTCGGGCGCCACCGACCGCGTGACCTTCATCGGCAACTACAACGCCAACCCGAAACTCTCGGCGGATGAGAAGACCCTGGTCATGGTTCACCGCCAGGACGGTTTCACCAACTTCCAGATCGCAGCGCAGGACCTTCAGCGCGGTAATCTCCGGGTACTTTCCAATACCAACCTGGATGACTCGCCCACTGTTGCGCCAAATGGCACGATGCTAATATACGCCACCCGCCAGCAGGACCGGGGCGTGTTGATGCTCGTGAGCATCAACGGACGTGTTCGGTTACCGCTACCCACCGCTCAAGGCGACGTGCGAGAGCCTTCCTGGTCCCCTTACCTGAACTGACGGTTGCCAACTGTTTCAAACTTATACACTGGGGTTCATTAGGAGTTACATGATGGAAATGCTGAAATTCGGCAAGTTTGCCGTTATCGCCCTCGCCATGGCTGTTGCCGTCGGCTGTTCGTCCAAGAAAGGCGATGCTACTGGCGAAGGCGCCAATGGCGGCGTTGATCCGAACGCTGGCTACGGCGCCAACAGCGGTGCCGTTGACGGCTCCCTGAGCGACGAAGCCGCTCTGCGCGCTATCACCACCTTCTACTTCGAGTACGACAGCTCCGACCTCAAGCCGGAAGCCATGCGTGCCCTGGACGTACACGCCAAGGACCTGAAAGGTTCCGGCCAGCGCGTAGTCCTGGAAGGTCACACTGACGAGCGCGGCACCCGCGAGTACAACATGGCTCTGGGCGAGCGTCGTGCTAAGGCCGTTCAGCGCTACCTGGTACTGCAGGGCGTTTCCCCGGCTCAGCTGGAACTGGTTTCCTACGGCAAAGAGCGTCCGGTTGCCACTGGCCACGACGAGCAGTCCTGGGCCCAGAACCGTCGCGTTGAGCTGAAGAAGTAAGACGTGATGCCGATGCGCCTGCGTTTTCTGACCTTGATCGCATGCGGACTGCCCCTGATGGCGGCAGCCGCGGTTCCGGTACAGGACGGCAATGGTGGCTATGCCAGCACGCCGCCCTCGGGTTATGGCACCGCAGGCGCTGATGGCGCCTACGCCGGAGGCGGGATGAATACTCCCGTCTCCGGTCAGGCTCAGCTGTTCATGCAGCTGCAGCAGATGCAGGACGAGCTGTCCCGTCTGCGCGGCATGCTCGAAGAGCAGCAGAACCAGATCCAACAGATGAAGCAGGAGAACCAGGAGCGCTTCCAGGACATCGACAGCCGCCTTTCCAGCGGTGCAGGTGCAGGAGCGGCCGGTGCTGCTGTTCAACAGGATTCCTCCGCTGTCGGCGCCAGTGCCGGAGCTGCCGCCGGAGCAGGCGTCGCCGCCGCCCAGCAACAGCAGCCTGCCGCCAGCAGCGAGCCGGGTGACCCGGCCAAAGAGAAGCTCTACTACGACGCCGCCTTCGACCTGATCAAGGCCAAGGACTTCGACAAGGCCAGCCAGGCCTTCGGCGCTTTTCTGCGCAAGTACCCGAGCAGCCAGTACTCTGGCAACGCGCAATACTGGCTCGGCGAAGTGAACCTTGCCAAGGGCGACCTGCAGGGCGCAGGCCAGGCTTTCGCCCGTGTCAGCCAGGCCTACCCGAGCAGCGCCAAGGTGCCGGATTCGCTGTACAAGCTCGCCGACGTCGAGCGTCGCCTGGGTAACTCCGACAAGGCCCGGGGCATTCTGCAGCAGGTCGTGGCCCAGTACCCGGGTACTTCCGCCGCACAGTTGTCGCAGCGTGATCTGAAGAATCTGAAGTAAGCTTCCGATACTGCTGTTTGAAAACCCGCGCTTGTCGCGGGTTTTTTCGTTAAAATCCCCGCCCCCGGAAATCGCCAGCGGTTTCAGCTCGGCTGATGTCTGCTGAGTTCCGGGCTTGCCGAGCGCCCACCCTGCGCTCACGACTTCAACGCAACGGAGGCGGATGGCCTGTATCGCCGTCACGCCCGTGGCTGATATGCAACAGACCCTGCGCATTACCGAGATTTTCTACTCGTTGCAGGGGGAAACGCGCACCGCCGGCTTGCCGACCGTGTTCGTACGCCTGACCGGCTGTCCCCTGCGCTGCAACTACTGCGATACCGCCTATGCCTTCAGTGGCGGTGAAATCCAGAGCCTTGATGCCATCCTCGAGCAGGTCGCGCAGTACCGTCCGCGCTACGTCTGCGTGACGGGAGGCGAGCCACTGGCCCAGCCGAACTGCATCCCGCTGCTCGAGCGCCTGTGCAATGCCGGTTACGAGGTTTCCCTGGAGACCAGCGGTGCGTTGGATATTTCCGAAACCGACCGTCGCGTCAGCCGAATTCTTGATCTGAAAACTCCGGGTTCCGGTGAGGTGGCGCGCAACCGCTACGAGAACATCGGCGAGCTCACCCCCAACGATCAGGTTAAGTTCGTCATCTGCTCCCGCGAGGACTATGACTGGGCCGTGTCCAAGCTGATCGAGTACCGCCTGGAGCACCGCGCTGGCGAGGTGCTGTTCTCGCCCAGCCACCGCCAGGTGGATGCGCGCGCGCTGGCGGACTGGATCGTCAGCGATAACCTGCCAGTACGCTTGCAGCTGCAACTGCACAAGATTCTCTGGAACGACGAGCCGGGCCACTGAGCGCGGAGGAGCCATTCATGTCCATCAAGAACTCCGGGAACCACCAGAAAGCCGTGATCCTGCTGTCAGGCGGCCTGGACTCCGCGACCGTGGTCGCCATGGCCAAGGCTGATGGCTACGACTGCTACACCATGAGCTTCGACTATGGTCAGCGTCACCGCGCCGAGTTGCAGGCTGCCGAACGCGTGGCGCGCCAGCAGGGCGTGATCGAGCACAAGGTGATCGGCCTGAACCTCAATGGCATCGGCGGTTCGGCGCTGACCGACAGCAGCATCGAGGTGCCGGAAGCGCCGAGCGAGGGCATTCCGGTGACCTACGTGCCGGCGCGCAACACGGTGTTCCTGTCCCTCGCGCTGGGGTGGGCCGAGGTGCTGGGCGCGCGGGATATCTTCATCGGCGTGAACGCCGTGGATTATTCCGGCTACCCGGACTGCCGCCCGGAGTTCGTCGAAGCCTTCGAGCGCATGGCCAACCTGGCGACCAAGGCTGGCGTGGAGGGCGAGGGTTTCCGCATCCAGGCGCCGCTGCAATTCCTCTCCAAGGCGCAGATCATCGAGGCGGGCATCGCCCAGGGCGTCGACTACAGCCTTACGGTTTCCTGCTATCAGGCCGATGAGGATGGGCGTGCCTGTGGCAAATGCGACAGCTGCCGGCTGCGTTCCGAAGGCTTTGCTGCCGCCGGGATTTCCGACCCAACGCGATATTTCTGAAAAAAAGTTTTCACGGGGTGTTGTTTTTACGTTAGAAATCAGTATTATACGCACCACGTCGGGTCGTTAGCTCAGTCGGTAGAGCAGTTGGCTTTTAACCAATTGGTCGTAGGTTCGAATCCTACACGACCCACCACCACATCCTGTGAAAGCCCCGTGATCGAAAGGTCACGGGGCTTTTGCCATGTGCCGGAAAAAGTCCGCCATACGGCCATCGACGGCGCGTCGCCGGCAAGGCGGTGGTGATAAAATCGCCCGCATAATCAGACCGTGCCTGTTGAGGTTTCCACACGATGTCCCAGATTTCCGAACGCCTGCTGGTCCAGGCCCATCTGGCGGCGAAGCAGCCGCGGGTGCTGAGCGCGCAGGAAGAAGCCGAGTACCGGGCGGCCATCGCGGCCGAGTTGAAGGCGCAGAACGCCGTGCTGGTCGCGCACTACTACTGCGACCCGGTCATCCAGGCGCTGGCCGAGGAAACCGGCGGCTGCGTTTCCGACTCGCTGGAAATGGCCCGCTTCGGCAACCAGCATTCGGCCCAGACCGTGGTGGTGGCCGGGGTTCGCTTCATGGGCGAAACCGCGAAGATCCTCAACCCGGAAAAGCGTGTGCTGATGCCGACCCTGGAGGCGACCTGCTCGCTGGACCTGGGCTGCCCGGTGGAAGAATTCTCTGCGTTCTGCGACCAGCATCCCGAGCGCACCGTGGTGGTCTACGCGAACACCTCGGCGGCGGTAAAGGCGCGCGCCGACTGGGTGGTGACCTCCAGTTGCGCCGTGGAAATCGTCGAGCACCTGATGGACAACGGCGAGCCGATCCTGTGGGCGCCGGACCAGCACCTGGGGCGTTATATCCAGCGTGAAACCGGCGCGGACATGCTGCTCTGGGACGGTGCCTGCATCGTTCACGAGGAGTTCAAGGCCAAGCAACTGGAAGACCTCAAGGCGGTCTACCCGGACGCCGCAATCCTGGTGCACCCGGAGTCGCCGGAAGCCGTCGTGGAACTGGCCGATGCGGTGGGTTCTACCAGCCAGTTGATCAAGGCGGCGCAGACGATGCCGAACAAGCGCTTCATCGTCGCCACTGACCGCGGCATCTTCTACAAGATGCAGCAGCTGTGCCCGGACAAGGAATTCATCGAGGCGCCCACCGCCGGTAATGGCGCGGCCTGCCGCAGTTGTGCGCATTGCCCGTGGATGGCCATGAACACCCTGGAGCGCACCCTGGCGTGCCTGAAAGAAGGCTCGGGAGAAATCTTCGTCGACCCGGCACTGATTCCCAAGGCGATCAAGCCGCTCAAGCGCATGCTCGACTTCACCCAGGCGGCGAAGCTGAAGCTGGCGGGCAATGCCTGATCGACTGCGTGAACGAAAAAGCCCGGCAGATGCCGGGCTTTTTCTTGGCTTTTTGTAGGAGCGAGCTTTCTCGCGAACCGCATGACACCGAAACCAGTGCGTTCGCGAGCAAGCTCACTCCTACGGGTTCCGCTCAGCGGCCCATCATCTCCTTGAGGATGCGTTCCTGTTCGCGGAACTCCTGCTGGCGGGCATCCAGGCGCGCGGCGAGGGTGAAGTTGCCGCCGGCGCGGCGCTTGGCGAAGTCCAGCTGCTCGATGGCCTGCTTGTAGTCGCCGGTCAGTGCGTAATATTCCGCGCGGGCCTGGTACACGCCAATGGCGTTGCCGCTGAGGGTGCAGGCGTCGGCCAGGCGGTTCCACACGTCCGGGTCCAGCGGGCGGCGCTGGGACAGCTTGAACAGCGTCTTCTCGGCGTCGGGCGCGCGGTTGGTCTTCATCATTAGGTCGGCGTTGGCCTGGATCAGCGGGTAGCTGTCCGGGTACTGGCCGAGCATCTTCTGTACCCGCGCCTGGGCGTCAGACAGCTTGTTGGCGGTGATATCCACGTCGGCCATCGCCAGGTTGTAGCTGATGTCGTTGGGCGCCTTGGCCAGCAGCTGCTGAAGGTTGCTCCGGGCTTCGTTGAGCTGGCCGATCTTGGTCTGCGACAGCGCCAGGCCATAGCGGGCGGCGTCGTTCTTCGGGTCTTCGTCAAGCTGGGCGCGGAACTGCTTGCTGGCCATGCCCGGCGTGTCCTCGAACATCTGCTGGACGCGCGCGCGCATCAGCTCGTAGCGCAGCGAGTCTTCCTTGCCGCCCTTGGGGTACTGCTCGGCGCGGTTGCGGGTGTCGGCGATACGCGATTCGGTGACCGGGTGGGTCAGCAGGAACTCCGGCGGCTTGCCCTCGTAGCGGTACTGGCGGGCCAGGCGTTCGAACATGTTGGGCATGGAGCGCGGGTCGTAACCGGCGCGAACCATCGTGGCGACGCCGACGCGGTCGGCTTCCTGCTCGTTCTGCCGGGAGAAGCGCAGCTGGTTCTGGATCGCCGCGGCCTGGGTACCGGCAATCGCGGCGATGCCGGCATCGCCGGCACCGGCCGCGGCGGCGACGATGCCCGCGAGCATGGCGGCCATCACCGGAATCTGCATGCGCTGCTGCGCTTCGATGCCACGGGCGAAGTGGCGTTGGCTCAGGTGGCCAAGTTCGTGCGCCAGTACGGCGATGTACTCGCCTTCGGTCTGGGCGTAGATGAACAGGCCGCCGTTCACACCCACCACGCCGCCCGGTGCGGCGAAGGCGTTGATCTGCTTGTCGCGGATCAGGATGAAGGCCAGGCGGTGGTCCTGCAGTTCGCTGGACTCGGCCAGGCGATAGACGCTGGACTCGACGTAGTCCTTGAGTTGCGGATCGTTGAGCGTGTCGACCTGGTTGCGCAGCATGCTCAGCCAGGCGCGGCCGAGCTGGAACTCCTGCTCCGGGGAGACGATGGACGAGCTGGCGTCCCCCAGTGAAGGCAGGTCGTCCGCCAGGGCCGGCGTGGCGAGGGCGATAGCGAGCGACAGCAGGGCAGGGCGGAGTACTTTCATGTACACGAGGCTCGTTCCGAGAAAGGCTCTACTTTAGCCGCAGGCTAACGCCTATGCCTAGTTTGCAGGTCGCAAGTGCGGCGCAATTCAAAACGGGTATTTCCCCGTTGTCGTCCTTTTTAAAACCTGAGGCTGACGGCCGGATTAACGAATCGCTGATTCGACGGGCCTGGTTACTTTTCCAACGCTTTCGGTATTCTTGGGCGCCCTCACCGGAGTTCGTTTCGATGTCCGATTCCACGCCATCCGTCCCCGTCTGTGACGCGGAGCTGGACGCCAGCGGTCTCAATTGTCCGTTGCCGCTGCTCAAGGCCAAGCTCGAGCTGAACCGTCTGCCCAGCGGCGCGGTGCTCAAGGTGACCGCCACCGACGCTGGCTCCCAGCGTGACTTCCGCGTTTTCGCCGATCTGGCCGGGCACTCGCTGCTGCATGAAGAGGTCGAAGCCGGCGTCTATCGCTACTGGCTGCGCAAGAAGTAGCCTCCGATCGCGGGTAACCGCGACGTTATCCCTTTCGTTTCGCAGGTTCGTTGATGCTCAAGGTTTTGCAGGACTGGATGCAGCGCTATTTCTCCGATGAGGAGGCGATAGTGCTGGCGGTCATTCTCGGGCTGGGATTCACCGTCATCCTGGCCTTTGGCGGGATGCTCGCGCCGGTGCTGGCGGCGATGGTCATCGCCTTCCTCATCCAGGGCATGGTTGGCGTGCTGGAGCGATTGCGCGTACCGCATCTGTTCGCGGTGTGGCTGGTGTATTCGCTGTTTCTCGGCCTGCTCGCGGTGTTCCTGCTGGTGCTGGTGCCGCTGCTGTGGAAGCAGTTGTTCACCCTGTTCAACGAGTTGCCCGGCATGCTCGGCGAATGGCAGGCGACCCTGCTGATGCTGCCCGAGCGCTACCCGGACATGGTCACCGAGGAGCAGGTACTGCGCACCGTCGAGGCGGCGCGCAACGAGTTGGGCCAGCTCGGCCAGTGGGCGCTGACCTTCTCCCTGTCGGGCCTGCCGGTGGTGGTCAACGTCATGATCTACCTGGTGCTGGTGCCGATCCTGGTGTTCTTCTTCCTCAAGGATCGCCGGCGCTTCTACCACTGGTTCCGCCGCTACCTGCCCCGCGAACGCGGGCTGATGAAGCAGGTGTGGAACGAGATGAACCAGCAGATCGCCAACTACATCCGGGGCAAGGTCATCGAGATCTTCATCACCGGCGTGGCGACCTACATCGCCTTCGCGGTGCTGGGCCTGAACTACGCGGCGCTGCTGGCCCTGCTGGTCGGCCTGTCGGTGGTGGTGCCTTACATCGGCGCGGTGGTGGTCACTGTGCCGGTGGCGATGATCGGGCTGTTCCAGTGGGGCTGGAGCGACCAGTTCATCTACCTGATGGCCGCCCACGCGATCATCCAGGCGCTGGATGGCAACGTGCTGGTGCCGCTGCTGTTCTCCGAAGCGGTGAACCTGCACCCGGTGGCGATCATCTGCGCGGTGCTGCTGTTCGGCGGGCTGTGGGGCTTCTGGGGCGTGTTCTTCGCCATCCCGCTGGCGACCCTGGTGAAAGCGGTGCTCGATGCCTGGCCGCGACAGCCGGCCGCGCAGCCGCAGGTCAGCCCGATGATGTGAATGCGTTCCGGGATCGAAAAAGAAAAAGGCCGCTGATCAGCGGCCTTTTTCGTCTGCGGCGCGGCTGCCGCCGGGTTCGACTGCTCAGCCGTTGAGTGCCTGGGCCGCGGCGAGCACGGCATCCACATGGCCCGGCACTTTCACGCCGCGCCACTCCTGGCGCAGCACGCCCTGGGCATCGATGAGGAAGGTGCTGCGGTCCACGCCCAGGTATTCCTTGCCGTAGAGCTTCTTCAGCTTGATCACGTCGAACAGCTGGCAGACGGCTTCATCCTTGTCGCTGATCAGCTCGAAGGGGAAGCACTGCTTGGCCTTGAAGTTCTCGTGGGACTTGATGCCATCGCGGGACACGCCGAACACCAGGGTGTTGACCTGGGCGAAGTCCTCGATCTTGTCGCGGAAGCCCTGGCCTTCGGTGGTGCAGCCGGGGGTACTGTCCTTGGGGTAGAAGTACAGGACGATCTGCTTGCCCTTGAATGCGGACAGGCGGAATTCGACGCCGCTGGTGGCCGGCGCCTGGAAGTCGGCAACGGGCTGGTTCAATTCGACTGCCATGGGGACGTTCTCCTTGAGAGCCGTCTTACGGATGCTGCGGGCGCCAGGGTTCGATCAGCGCGTCCAGGTTCAGTGCATCGGCGAAATCGAGGAACTGATCGCGCAGCCAGCTGATCTGCGTGCCGGCCGGCAGGGTCACGGTGATGGTGGCGTTGAGCATGCTGGTGTTGGTGTGCGGCGCCTGGTAGGTGTCGCAGGTGAGGTTCTCCAGCTCGATGTTGTGATCGATGAAGAACTGGCACAGCTCGTTGAGGATGTCCGGACGATAGACGGCGCTGACGTACGCCACGTAGGGCAGGGCCTGGGCGCGGGTGACGTGGACATTGCTGCGGGTGACGCTGAGGGTGAAGCCGTGGCGCTTGGCCAGCGGCGACAGGCCGCCTTCCAGGCGGGCCAGGGCATCCCAGCTGCCGGAGACCTGCAGGATCAGCGCGCTGAACTCGCCGTGACGGGTCAGGCGGCTGCTGACCACCGAGCAACGGTTGTCGACGCAGGTGCGGCACAGCACGCTGGTCAACTCCATCGGGTTCGGGCCCAGAGCACTGATCAGAAGGAATTGTTCACGAGGGTGAGAGGTGGACATGCAGCTTTCCTGGGAATGGCGGCCAACCGGGCCGCATCGACAAAGGAGGAAGGGTAGCGAAAAGCGCCGATGAGGGGAATGTCTGGCCGCTCGCGGGTCGCTGCGTCACCTTGTGCGTGGCCGGTGGCGACAGTACCATTACGGCTTTCTTTTTCCGGCAGGAGCGGTTGCATGATTGCGGGCAGTATGGTGGCGCTGGTCACCCCCTTCGATGCTCAGGGTCGACTGGATTGGGACAGCCTCGCGAAGCTGGTGGACTTCCACCTGCAGGAAGGTACCAACGCCATCGTAGCGGTCGGCACCACGGGTGAATCGGCCACTCTGGACGTGAACGAACACCTGGACGTGATCCGTCGCGTGGTCGACCAGGTCAACGGCCGCATCCCGGTCATCGCCGGCACCGGCGCCAACTCCACCCGCGAAGCCGTCGAGCTGACCGAGGCTGCCAAGTCCGGCGGCGCCGATGCCTGCCTGCTGGTGACCCCGTACTACAACAAGCCGACCCAGGAAGGCCTGTACCAGCACTTCCGCCACATCGCCGAAGCCGTGGCCATCCCGCAGATCCTCTACAACGTGCCGGGCCGCACCGCCTGCGACATGCTGCCCGAGACCGTCGAGCGCCTGTCCAAGGTGCCGAACATCGTCGGCATCAAGGAAGCCACCGGCGACCTGCAGCGCGGCAAGGAAGTACTGGACCGCGTCGGCAAGGATTTCCTCGTCTACTCCGGTGACGACGCCACTGCCGTCGAGCTGATGCTGATGGGCGGCAAGGGCAACATCTCGGTGACCGCCAACGTCGCCCCGCGCGCCATGAGCGACCTGTGCGCCGCCGCCATGCGTGGCGATGCCGCCGCCGCCCGCGCCATCAACGATCGCCTGATGCCGCTGCACAAGGCACTGTTCATCGAATCCAACCCCATCCCGGTCAAGTTCGCCCTGCACGAAATGGGGCTGATTCCAGAGGGCATCCGCCTGCCCCTGACCTGGCTCAGCCCGCGCTGCCACGAACCGCTGCGTCAGGCCATGCGCCAGACCGGCGTCCTGGCTTAAGGAGCCCCCTCGCATGAAGCGACTGGCAGGACTGACTGCGCTCGCCCTGGTTATCGGCAACACCTCCGGCTGCGGCTGGCTGTGGGGCCCGGAAGGCTACTTCCGCGACCGTGGCGACGATTACCTGAACGCCCGCGAAACCGCACCGATGAAGGTGCCCGAAGGCCTGCAGAGCAAGCCGCTCGACCCGCTGCTGCCGATTCCCATGAACGTCGCCACCAGCACCGAGAAGGAAGGCGAGTTCGAAGTGCCGCGCCCGCAACCGCTGGCCGGCTCCGGTGAAGTCAGCGACTTCAGCCTGCAGAAGAGTGGCGACTCGCGCTGGCTGGTTGCCCAGCGTCCGCCGGCCGAAGTCTGGCCGGTCGCTCACCAGTTCTTCCAGGACAACGGCTTCTCCATCGCCAACGAGCGTCCGCAGACCGGCGAGTTCAGCACCAACTGGCAGCCGCTGTCGCAGCTCTCCGCGCCCCTGGCGCGTCGCCTGAGCAGCCGTGTGTCGGGCGTCGAGCCTGACAGCGAAGCGCGCGTTCGCGTGCGCATCGAGCCGGGCGTGCAGACCAACACCAGCGAAGTCTACGTACTGAGTGAAACCCGTCCGGCCGGCAGCACCGCCAGCGGTGACTGGCCGACCAAGCCGGCCGTGCCGAGCCTGGATGCCGCGCTGCTCGATGAAATGATCGCCAGCATGGCCACCAGTGCCGAGAAGGGCGGCTCCGTCTCCCTGCTCGCCGCGCACTCGGACTACGACACCCCCGGCGCCGTCCAGCTGAACAAGGACGGCAGCGGCAACCCGGTGCTCACCGTCGACTCCGACTTCGACCGCGCCTGGGTCAGCGTAGGCCGTGCCCTGGATCGCGCCGACATCCGCGTCGACGACCTCAATCGCAGCCTGGGCGTGTACTACGTCAACATCGCCGAAGGCGCGAAGAAGAAGGACGAAGACAAGCCTGGCTTCTTCAGCCGCCTGTTCGGCGGTGGCGAGAAGACCAAGGAAGAAGAGGACGCCAAGGCCCAGCGCTACCAGGTTCGCCTGACCAGCGTGAGCAACACCGTCCAGATCACCGTCGACAAAGACATCAACACCTCCGCACCGGCTGACGTGGCGCAGGGCGTGTTGGAGAAACTCCAGGAGAGTATGCGGAATGCACTTCGCGGTCCTGGGGAGCGGAAGCCGGGGCAATTCGGCCTTGGTGAGCAGTTCTGACACCCGGATACTGATCGACTGCGGTTTTCCGCTGCGTGAAACCATCCGCCGTCTGGCGCGCCTGGGCGTAGAGCCCGGGCAGCTGGACGCGGTACTGGTCACGCACGAACACTCCGATCACATCAACGGCGTCGAACTGCTGGCCCGGCACCATCGAATACCCGTGTACCTCAGCGCCGGTACCCTGCAGGGAATGCGCAAGCCGGCGACACCAGCGGGGCTGCTCAAATGCGGCGACCGCCTGGTACTGAAAGACCTGGAAGTCACTGCGGTGAGCGTCTCCCACGATGCGCGGGAGCCCCTGCAGTACGTGTTTTCCGATGGCCGGAAGCGCTTTGGCCAGCTCACCGATCTGGGAGCCGCCACGGCGCAGGTGCTGGAATGCTATCGTGGCCTCGATGCGTTGATCATCGAAGCGAATCACGATACCGACATGCTGGCCCGCGGTCCGTATCCCTACCCACTCAAGGTCCGTGTAGGCGGCCAGTGGGGACATTTGAACAACCGGCAGGCCGCCGAACTGGTGGCCCAGCTGGGCTGGGGAAGCCTGCAGCACCTGGTGCTGGCGCATCTCAGCGAAAAGAACAACTCGCCGCAGCTGGCCCGGCAAAGCTTCGTCGACACCCTCGGGTGCGACCCGGACTGGCTGCAGGTAGCCGATCAGCATTCTGGACTCGACTGGCGCACCATCGCCTGAGCCCACCCCTTAAACAAGCGGAGCCCATCATGGAAAAACGCGAAGAACTCTATCGCGGCAAGGCCAAGTCGGTTTACACCACCGACGACGCCGACCGCCTCGTCCTGCTGTTCCGCAACGACACCTCGGCGTTCGACGGCAAGCGCATCGAGCAACTCGACCGCAAAGGCATGGTGAACAACAAGTTCAACGCCTTCATCATGCAGAAGCTCGAAGCCGCCGGCATCCCGACCCAGTTCGACGCCCTGCTGTCGGACAACGAAGTGCTGGTCAAGAAGCTCGCCATGATTCCGGTCGAGTGCGTCGTGCGCAACTACGCCGCCGGCAGCCTGGTGCGCCGCCTGGGCGTCGAAGAGGGCCTGCAGCTCACCCCGCCGACCTTCGAACTGTTCCTGAAGAACGACGCCCTGGGCGACCCGTTCATCAACGAATCCCACGTCCAGGCCTTCGGCTGGGCGACCCTGGAGCAACTGGCCGAAATGAAGGCTTATTCCTTCAAGGTCAATGAAGTGCTGAGCAAGCTGTTCGACGACGCCGGCCTGCTGCTGGTGGACTTCAAGCTCGAGTTCGGCCTGTTCCACGGCAAGATCGTCCTCGGCGACGAGTTCAGCCCGGACGGCTGCCGCCTGTGGGACAAGGAAACCCGCAAGAAGATGGACAAGGACCGCTTCCGCCAGGGCCTGGGCGACGTCATCGAAGCCTACGAAGAAGTGGCTCACCGCCTCGGCGTACCGCTCTGATCCGACGAGCGCACGCAAGCGCCTGATACCACGCAAAAAAATCCGAAAACAAAGCTTCGCGTTCGGACTTCAAGCTGGTATCATGCGCGCCGCACGGAGAGATGCCGGAGTGGTCGAACGGGACGGATTCGAAATCCGTTGAGTCAGCAATGGCTCCTAGGGTTCAAATCCCTATCTCTCCGCCATTACATATGGCCAGAACCCCTGAAATGCCTAGCGTTTCAGGGGTTTTGTCTTTTCTGCGTCGTGAAATTCCCCGCCCTGCGCTCCCTCACCCGCAATACCCATCCATCTTCTGCCGATTCCCTTCCGTGGGATTGGCCTGGTACTGCTGGCGCCAGAACTGGCACGGCGCGCTGTTGAAGCGTTTTTCCTGCTCCGACTTCTCTATCTGACGATTCTGTTGCTCCTGCACCGTCTGCTGTCGTTCGAGGTAGCGCTGGAACATTTCTTCCTGGCTGCGCGGCGGCGGTGGAGCGACGGGCGCAGGCGCAACGGGTGGGACGAGGCGGGTGGCGAGGCCAGGCGGCAGCGTGGGCCAGGCCAGCCAGGCCGTGGCGGCGACGGCCAGGCAGCCGAGCCAGATGCCCGCGGCGATGGCGAGGGTGAGTTTCCAGAAACCGAGGGTGGGTTGTTGTGACATGGGGGCAGGCTTTGCTTGGCGAAGCGCCACTGATAACCCATGGCAGCCCTGAGGGAAAGAGGCAGGCCCGCGGCGCCGTGGCGTCGCGGGCGGTGGATCATTTCGGCGCGGCGGCGGATTCGTACGCTTCGAGGGCGCGCAGGGAATAGATGTAGGCGGCGCCGGCATTGAGGGAGATGGCGGTGGCCAGGGTCTGGGCGATCTCGGCTTCGGTGGCGCCGGCCTTGCGCGCGGCTTCGGCGTGGACGCCGATGCAGCCGTCGCAGCGGGTGGTAATGGCCACGGCGATGGCGATCAGCTCGCGGGTCTTGGCGTCCAGGGCGTCGCCGTCCGCGGCGGCGGCTTCCAGGGCCTGGTAGGCAGCGATCATCTTCGGGTGTTTCTTGCCCAGGGCGCCGAAGGCTTTTTTCACGGCAGGGACATACTCGGACCAATTGAACAGCATGATGCTTCTCCTTGAGGCCGGGAGGGGATGAGGTGTGGCCTTGAAGCTTAGCCTGCGTCAGCCGGCGCGTCGGGTATTGTCTGTTTCGCTCAGATTTTTCATCGATGCGCGCGATGGCCCGCGGCGCGCTCAGTAGGCGTCGAGGATTTCGTAGCGTTGGCGCGCGTTGCCGGCACCGACTTCCACCTCGTCGCCGGGATGGCGATGAAGCAGGGCGTTGCCCAGTGGTGCGCGGGTGGTGATGACGAGGACGTCAATGCCGTCGTATTGCACCTTGAGGCCGGCGCCGTCCGGGCCGATGAAGACCCAGCGCTGCTGCTCCTGCTCGTTGACCAATTGCACCAGGGCACTGGTCTGGATGCCCATTTCTTCATCGAAATCGCGCAGCTGCAGGTTTTCGAACAGCGACAGCGCCTGGCGGATTTCCTCGACGCGGCGCGATTGGCCGGCGGCGAGGTAGGCCGCTTCCAGGCCGAGGGTGTCGTACTTGTTCTCGGCGATGTTCTCCTCGTGGGTTGCCGTCTCGTGGGCGGTCTGGGCGGCGCGTACGGCGATGTCCAGGTCTTCGGCGAGGCGGGCGAGGATCAGTTGGTAAGCGCGTTTCTTGTCCATGGCGGCGGGCTGCAAATAAAGGCGTCTATCCTAGGGCGTTTGCGCAGGCGTGCGAAGGCGCTTTCAAGCTTTTGCTCCGGCGGCCGATAGAACGGCTGAATTCCCGGAACAAAGGACATCCGGCATGAGCCTTTCCATCAACCCCTCCATCCAGACATTTGCCAGCCAGTTGCGCGTGGCTGGCGAAACCACTGCGTCGGCAGGCGCGACCCAGAGCGGCAGCGCCACCGACAGTCCGCGTCTGCAAACCAGCGCCGCTGCGGCCGGCGGCAAGAGCCAGCAAAGCTCGGGAAGCACCGCCAGCACGGCGGTCGAGCAGTTGCAGAAGCGCCTGAAGGAGTTGCAGAAGCAGTTGCAGCAGGAACAGCGCGAGCTGGCCGAGGCGCAGCAGCGCCATTACGCCTCGGATGCCGAGCGCACCGCTGCGCTGATGTCCGTGCAGAGCCGCATCGCCAGTACCAGTGCGGCAATGCAGCAGACCGCCGCGGCGTTGGCCGATGCCATCCGCCGGGCCGGTGGCAGTGGCGCTGGCTCAATGGTCAGCGCCAGCGCCTGAGGCGCATCAGTAGCCGCTGAGGATGTTGACGATCACACCGCTGGCGATGGCCACCAGAATGTAGTCACCGTTGACGTACAGCCAGCGATGGTCGCGCGGCGGGGCGTACAGGTGGCGGGCATTCCAGTCGGTGACCCAGTAGCGGTCGCCGCGATAGACCGGCTCCACGACGACACCGCGGCGCCAGTCGCGATGGGGCACCGGCAAGCCGGGCTGCGGCCGGTAATCCGGATTGCGGTAGCCGTGGTCGTAGTGCTCGCCGTGTCGGCCTTGCGCAGGGTAGTTGCCCTGCGGGCCGCGCGGCGGCTGCTGACGTTGCTGCTGTTGCGGCCCGCGGTTGTCCTGCCAGTTCGGGCCGTTGTCCGGGCCGGGGCCGGGCTGGGCGAAACTGGCCAGCGGGCTGCCGAGCATCAGGGCGGCACAGAGTAGGGCGACGGACTTCTTCATGGTGTTCTCCTGGCGCAACCGGCGGTGCGGTGCGTGTTGCCATTTTCAAGTCCCGGACAATCCGGGTACTTCATGAGACCTCGCCGTTGCGTCAAGGAGTGCCAAGGCCAAGTAAATGTCCGGTAAAGAGTTTTCCCGATTTGTCAGCCTGCCGATACACAGCGCTCAGGGTGCCTCCCGGTTTCTTCTGTTTTGTGTGTTTGCGGCATTTGATGATATGTTTGCGGTAAATGCACTGGATGGAGTTCTGTCATGAGCGCTCTGCTGAGGGAAAACCCGGCTGCCGATGCCGTATTGGCCAAGGCGGTGCTGACTGCCCGCGAGCACCTGGCGATGACCCAGCAGCAGCTGGCCGCCATCGTCGGCGTGGACCGCAGCGCGGTGAGCCGCTGGAAGCAGAACGGCCTGCGTGTGGACAGCAAGACCGGCGAACTGGCGCTGTTGCTGGTGCGCATCTACCGTGCGTTGTTCGCCCTGTTCGGTGGCAACCATGAGGACATGCGTCACTTCCTGTGTACCGAGAACCGCCACCTGGGCGGCGTGCCGCTGCAGTTGATGGAGCAGGTACAAGGGCTGGTCGCGGTGGTCGAGTATCTGGACGCCATTCGGGGCAAGGTCTGAATGTCCTTCGCCGCCGGTGCCCGGCTCTGGGCGAACTACGAGGATTCGGTCGTCGCCCCCATGCGCGGGCGTCTGGTGCGCCTGGTGGAAAGCCAGGGCCAGGTGGCCACGCTGCAACTGGTGGACACCCTGGAGGAACAGGCCCTGCTCGAGGAGTTGCTGGAAACCAGCAAGCCACGCATGCCGCCGCCCGCCGAGCCGCTGCATTACCTGCTGAAGACGCCGTTCCGCTATCCGCCGCTGCGCTGGGGTTCGCGCTTCGGCCGCCGGCATGAGCCGAGCCTGTTCTACGGTGCGCTGAAGCTGGAAACCGCCATGGCCGAGTCGGCGTTCTACCGCTTCGTGCTGTGGGAGGGCATGGCGACGCCGCCGCCCAGCGGGCGAATCCTGTCCGAGCACGCATCTTTCGAGGCGCGCTTCCAGGTGCAGAAGGGTGTGCGCCTGCACTTGCCGCCCTTCCGTGAACACGCGGCCCTGACCGATCCGCAGGATTACAGCGTGACCCAGGGGCTGGGCAGCGCGATGCGCGAAGCGGGCATCGAAGCGTTCGAGTATCGCTCGGCACGCTGTCCCCAGGGCGGGATCAACGTGGCGCTGTTCGTGCCCTCGGCCTTCACCGAGAAGCGCCCGCGCAACCTCATGCCCTGGCTGTGCGAAACCACTGCGGAGTACGTCGCCTTCAAGCATGCCCAGGTGCCCGACAGCCCGCGACTGTACCGGCGCGAACAGTACTTGGTGAATGGCAGGCTGCCGCATCCGGCCTGACCGTTCATCGTCTGCCACTGTCGCCTGGCGGTGGGCGGTGTATGTTGCGGGATGGCCAAGCAGGGAGCGCCAGACCATGGATATACGGATAGCCGTCCATCCCAGCGACCATCGTCGCTGGCGCGTGTACCTCAACCAGTTCTTCTACGACTGCAGCAGCCGCAGCGCGGCCGAGCGCATGTATGCGCGGGTCTGTGCCGCCGAGCAGCAAGCGATCCAGCTTCCCGAACCACCGCGTATTGTCCGGCCGCAGCGTATGCCGCGCCGCCAGGTGCAGATTGCCTGACATTCACCGGTAGTGGCGGGGGAGCGGGAGCTTCCCGTGTCCGGTTGAATGCACTGTCTGCCTGAGAACACTTCCTATCCACTGCCCTGAAACGGGGCGGTCGGCTGCTGCGTGGCGCGCACTTGTGCACAATGCTGACGCACTCTGTCAAGCCCTCGGAACATTGCACATCGCCACCCCACAAATTTCCTTGCGTTTTTTAACTTGTTGAAAAATAAGGGAAATTTTGATTGGTGAAAAAATCACCAATCTGTCACATGGCCCCAGTTCACTGGGGGTATGGACGGTTTTCAGCAAGTTCTCCACTGAGTTATCCACAGCTTCTGTGGATTGTCCCGAGCGCTTGCTCAGGAGCCTTGTTCCAGGGCCTTTACAGTGGACGAAGGCTCTTCGGGTGGGTGACTGATAGACTGGCGCGATCGATTGCCACACCTCGGAGTCCTGCATGCCCCTCGATCTGACCGCCCTGTTGCTCGGTGCGCTTGCCGGTCTGCTGCCCATGGCGGCGCTTGCCTGGCGCTTGCAGGCGCGCAGGCTGGCGGTGGAGCAGGAGGCCGGCCTGCTGCGCGAACGGTTGGCCACGGCGCAACTGGCGCAGGACGGACTCAGCGCCCAGGCCGAGGCGGACCGCGAGGCCTTCCAGCGCCTGAGCGGCCGGCATAACGAACTGTCCGCCGAGGCCGCCGCGCTGCGTCGGGAAATCGAGTTGAACAAGCAGGCGCTGGCCCGCCTGGATAATGCCGAGCAGGACTGGCAGGCCGAGCGCGCCGACAAGGAGGCCGAACTGCGCCGCCTTTCCGCCGAGCACGCGGCGTTGTCCGCCGAGTTGCGTGAGCAGCAGGACCATCACCAGCAGCGCCTGGGCGACCTGCAAGCCGCCAAGGAGGACTTGCGCGCCCAATTCGCCGAGTTGGCCGGGAAGATCTTCGACGAGCGCGAGCAGCGCTTTGCCGAGTCCAGCCAGCAACGCCTGGGGCAGTTGCTCGACCCGCTCAAGGAGCGTATCCAGTCCTTCGAGAAGCGTGTGGAGGAGAGCTACCAGGCCGAGGCCCGCGAGCGTTTTTCTCTGACCAAGGAGTTGGAGCGCCTGCAGCAGTTGAACCTGCGCCTGGGCGAGGAGGCCACCAACCTTACCCGCGCACTGAAGGGCCAGAAGACCCAGGGCAACTGGGGCGAGCTGGTGCTCGAACGCGTGCTGGAGCATGCCGGCCTGGAAAAGGGCCGCGAGTACGAAACCCAGGTCAGCCTGCGCGCGCCGGATGGCGAGCGCTTCCAGCCGGACGTGCTGATCCGCCTGCCCGGCGACAAGCAGGTGGTGGTGGATGCCAAGGTCAGCCTGACGGCCTATCAGCAGTTCATCGCAGCCGAGGACGAGGTGATTCGCCAGCAGGCCCTCAAGGCCCATGTGCTGTCGCTGCGCAATCACGTGAAAGGGCTTTCCGGGAAGGATTACCGCCGCCTCGAAGGCCTGCACAGCCTCGATTTCGTGTTGCTGTTCATGCCGGTGGAAGCGGCCTTCTCGGCGGCGCTGCAGGCCGAGCCGAACCTGTTCCAGGAGGCCTTCGAGCGCAACATCGTGATCGTCAGCCCGACCACGCTGCTGGCGACGCTGCGGGTGATCGACAGCCTGTGGCGCCAGGAGCGGCAGAACCAGAACGCCCGGGAAATCGCCGAGCGCGCCGGGGCGCTGTACGACAAGTTCGTGTTGTTCGTGCAGGACCTCGACGAGATGGGCACGCGCCTGCAGCAGCTGGACAAGGCCTATGCCGCCGCGCGCAACAAGCTCAGCGAAGGGCGCGGCAACCTGATCAGCCGTGCCGAGCAGGTCAAGCTGCTGGGCGCGCGGGCCAGCAAGAGCCTGCCGACGGATTGGCTGGAGCGCGCGTTGAGCGATGATTCGCCGGTGGTGGAAGAGGGCGAGTAACGCTGCGTTTGTGTAGAGACGAGGATCCTTTCTGGCAGCTTTGTGCCTGCGTCTCTCCCTCACCCCAGCCCTCTCCCAGAGGGAGAGGGGGCAGATCGTGCCGGCTGATGCTGTGGTTTCATCCTGCACCGAACGGTCCCCTCTCCCTCTGGGAGAGGGTGAGGGCCGACCCGAACGCGGGACTATCGGGCAATCGGGCCAGGCCCGCGAATGCGCGCAGGGCGCGCTCCTTGAAGAGTCTGCCGGTGGAATCGACGTTTCGGGAAATGCCGGTTCGCGAGCAAGCTCGCTCCTACGTAGAGCGAAGCGCCTACTTTCAGAATAACGAGTAGGGCTTGCCCGCCGTCCCATCGGCGAAGCGCCGCAGGCGGAAGGCGTGCAGGTCCATGCCCGGCTCGCCCGTGTGAATCCACTGGCTCATCAACTGGCCGACGATGGGCCCCATGGCGAAGCCGTGGCCGCAGAAGCCGGTGGCGACCAGCAGGCCGGGCACCTCAGGCGGTGCGTCGAGCACCGGGATACCGTCGGGCAGCACGTCGATCAGGCCGGCCCAGCTTTCCACCACCTTCACCTCGCGCAGCGCCGGGAATGCCCTGGCCAGGTTGCGCTGTGCCTGGAACACGCGTGAGGTGTTCGCCTTCACCTGCGGATCGCGCTCGCCGAGCAGCGGGCCGTTCACGCTGCGTTCAGAACCGGGCAGGCGCTGGCGCAGGTCGTGGAGGAACGCGCCGTTGAGCTTGAGGGAAAAGCCCGCGCGGTGCTCCGGAAGGTGCGGCAGGTAGTGACGGGCCCCACGCAGATAATCGAGGTTCAGGTCGATATCGGCCTGGGTTTCGTCCGCCAGGTTGAGGCTGCCATCGGCGCGCTGGCGCAAGCCAATACCGTGGCCGATGAAGCTCTGTGCGCCGATGTCCGGGCCCGGGCTGGTGCGCGAGACCGTGCAGCGCACGGCCTGCTGCGGAAGCGGCAGCCCGAGGCTTTCCACCAGGCGCCAGCTGCTGGCGCCGGCGCAGACCAGCAATTGGCGAGTCTTCACATAACCACGTTCGGTCTGCACGCCGCAGATGGCGCCGGCCGCACGGTCGATGCCGGTGACGCCGCAGCCTTCGACGAACACCGCGCCGCGCTCGATGGCGCGCAGCGCGAAGGCGGGGGCGACACGGCGAGGCTCGGCCTGGCCGTCGTTGGCGGTATACAGGGCGCCGCGTGCGGGGTCGCTCAGTGCCGGCATCAGTTGCGCGACCTCCGCGCGGCCCAGCAGCCGGGTGCCGAGGCCGAAGTTGGCGGCGACCTTCAGCCAGTCCTCGTACTTGTGCTGCTGCTCCGGCGTTTCGGCCAGGTACAGGCAGCCGCCCTGGCGCCATTCCAGCGGCAGTTGCAGCTGTTCTTCCAGACGCTCCCACAGGGAAATCGCGGCCATCATCAGCGGCACTTCCGCCGGGTCGCGCGCCTGCTGGCGGACGAAACCCCAGGCGCGGGTGGACTGCTGGCTGGCGAGGCCGGCCTTGTCCAGCACCAGCACGCTCAGGCCCAGGCCGGCGAGGTACCAGGCGGTGGCGCAACCCATGATGCCGCTGCCGGCGATGACCACCTCCACCTGCTCGGGCAGGCGTTCCACGCGGGCGGCGAGGGCGGGGTAAAGCGGGTAGGTTCCCATCGGCATACGGCGGCATCCCTGAGTCGAATAACGGATGCCGCAGTATGCGATCGACGCGCGCCGCGCATCCACTGCGCGGGCGCGCCGGCAGGCCTTACGACGCGCGCGCGGCGCGGCTGGCGGCGGGTGAGCGGGCGAGATAATCCAGCGCTTCCTGGGTGTTGGCCTCGTGGTCGGGATGGTACCAGGGCTTGAAGTAGCGCAGGAAGCTGGTGGTCACCGAGCTGATCTTAGGCAGCACGCCGGTCTTCGAGCCGTCGCGCCAGATCGCGGCGAAGGAGCGCGGCCGGGTGAGGCTCGGGTCCTGCCTCGACAGGGTGCGGGTGCCGAAGGCGAACAGGTAGATGATCAGCGGCCAGACCACGAACATCCATAACTGCCGGCTGACGAAGGTACCGCCCAGGTGCACGTGCAGGTCGTGGGCCACGTTGCGGTGCTCCACCTCCTCGGCGCCGTGCCAGCGGAACAGGTCCAGCAGCACCGGGTCGGCCTTGGCGCGGTCCAGTGCGTCGGCCTCCAGGATCCATTTGCCCAGCACGCAGGTGAAGTGCTCCACCGCCGCGACGATGGCGCAGCGCTGGCCGATCCACCAGCGCCTGAGCCAGGCCGTGCGGTTGAACAAGGTCAGCCCCAGCGGGGTGTCGCTGAGCAATTGTTCGAACAGGTAATCCATCACCTTCAGGTAGCGCGTGGAGTCGATGCCGTGGTGGCTCAGGTAGCGCTCCAGCGCGCCGCTGTGGGCGCGGGCGTGCATCGCCTCCTGACGGATGAAGCCCTGCACGTCGTCGCGCAGCCGGTTGTCCGTCACGAAGGGCAAGGCCTTGTTGTAGAGCCGGCAGAACCACAGCTCGCCGGCCGGCAGCATCATGTGGATGACGTTCACCACGTGCGATGCCTCGGGCTCGCCGGGAATCCAGTGCAGCGGCGAATCGCTGTAGTCGAACTGCACCTTGCGTTGTACCAGCTTATGGTGGTGGTCGTTCATGGAGACCCCTAGGCAGTCAGATTGAGACGGGCGAACAGGCGCGACAGCCAGGGCATGAAGCGCCATTGCAGGGCGCCCAGGTGCACTTCGCTGCCGACCTTCACCACCGGCTGGTTGCGTTCCACGGCGCGGGCGATGCGCTCGCCGACGGTGTCCGGGCTGAGCCGGCGCCGACGGTAGAAGCGCTGCACTGTCGCGCGCTGCCTGGCCTGTTGTTCGTCGTCCAGGCCGGCGAAGCGCGTGGCCTGGACGATGCCGGTGTCGACGAAGCCCGGGCACGCCGCGCTGACGCCGATGCCGTTGCCGGCCAGTTCGGCGCGCAGGCATTCGCTGAGCATCAGCACCGCCGCCTTGCTGGTGGCGTAGGCCGGATAGTTGCGCGACGGCGCGAAGGCCACGCCGGAGGCGACGTTGACCAGGTGCCCCGGCTTGCCGCTCTCCACCATCTGCTTGCCGAACAGCCGGCAGCCGTCGATCACGCTCCACAGGTTGATGCGCAGCAGGCGCTCCCACTCCGCCGGGGTCGTCTGGAGCATCGGCCCGGCCATGCCGATGCCGGCATTGCTGACCACGACGTCCGGCACGCCGAGGCTGTTCTTCACCCACTGGGCGAAGCGCTCCATGGCCGCGCTGTCGCCCACGTCGACGCAATAGCTGTAGGCATTGGCGCCCACCGCGCGGGCCAGCTCGGCGCTGCGTTCGGCGGCGGCCGGGTCGATGTCCGCGGCCAGCACGCTGGCGCCGCGCTCGGCGAAGCTCAGCAGGGTCGAACGGCCGATGCCGCCCCCCGCGCCCGTCACCACCACCAGCTTGCCGGCGAAGGGGCCGGCGCCGGGTTTCAGCGCGGCACGTTGCAGTTCCGGGGTGGCTTCGCCGCCTTCGAGGTGGCTGACGAACTCGTCGATCCAGCGGCCCAATTGAGTCGGCTCGGCGAGCAGTTGCCAGTGCCCGGCGGTGACGTCGCGGCGCCACAGGCGCGGTGCCCACAAGGAGAGTTGCTGGAACAACTGCTGGCCGACGTAGCGGTCGCGGGTCGGCACGATCAGCTGCACCGGCACCTCGGTATGGCGCTTGCGCGGCGTGAAGATCGAGGGGATGAAGTTGGCCCGGTAGAGTTTCACCCCATGTTCGCCGTCGCTGGCCTGGTGCGGATTGCGTACCGGGTTGCGAATGCCTTCGACCTTGCGCAGATACTGCGGCCAGGCCTTCGCGGCGCCGAAGCGCCACGACAGCGACGGTAGCAGCGGCAGGTGGAAGTAGTAGATGTACCAGGAGTGCAGCAGCTGGCTGGCCACCTGCAGCAGCGCGCGCGGCGTCTTGCGGCGCAGGCGGTCGCGCATCCAGAAGCCGACATGGTCCAGGCACGGCCCGGAGACGCTCGTGTAGGAAGCGATGCGCGTGCGCAGCTGCGGATCGGTAACACTCTCCCAGGTCTGGATCGAGCCCCAGTCGTGGGCCACCAGGTGCACCGCGCGTTGCGGGCTGACGGCATCGAGCACCGCCCTGAGGTCCTGGCTGAGCAGCTCCAGGCGATAGTCGCGGGTCTTGCGTGGCTTGTCGGATTCACCGGCGCCGCGCACGTCATAGGCGACCAATTGGTAGCGCCCGGCCAACTGGCGGATCAGCGGCAGCCAGACCTCGTGGTTGTCCGGGTAGCCGTGGACGAACAGCAGCATCGGCAGATGCGGTTCGCCCCAGCGCCACACAGCCAGGCGTACGTTGCCGGACTGCACCTCCAGGCGTTCGGGCGTCGGCAGGGACTTTTCCAGCATGGCGTTCATGCCACCTCCCGCCGAGCCGGGGCGCTGATCAGGCCGCGGGCGATCCAGCGGCGCACGTGGGGCAGGTCGTCGTCCAGCCAGTAGGCGTCATCCTCGGTGACCACCAGCAGCTCCTCGAACTTGGCGCCGACACCGCGCAGGCCCAGGTGCGGTTCGACCGCCCAGAGGCCGGGCGTTGGCGCGTGCCGCGAGCGCTCGTTGCTCGACCACAGCGGCGACCAGCCCTCGCGGCGGCCCGTGATCCACGCGTTCTTCATCAGCGTGGCGATATTGCGCACCCCGAAGCGCGCCAGTGACGGGCCGCTGTTCCGCGCGCCAAGCTTTTCCACGCGGTGGGCCAGCACCTGGAAGGGGTAGGCCTTGTGCCGCGGCTGGGTGCCCTGGCGCTGGCAGAGGCGGTCCACCGCCTGGCTGACCTCGGCCAGCGGCAGGCGCTGGCGCACCTGCTCGACGATGAGGTTGCGGTGCGCCAGCAGGTCGTCCAGCAGGCGCTCCAGCAGCAGGTTGTGGCCCAGCGCGCCGGAATAGCCGACGTCCGCGGTGTAGGCGCCCAGGGTCGGCGCGCAGTCGAGGATGAAGGGCATGCCTTCTTCCAGGCGCTGCTTGCCGGGGTAGAAGGCCAGGTTGAAACCGCCCAGGTGGCGCAGGCCGTCGAAGCCCTTGAACGCCGTGCGCGGGCCGAACCAGGCGAAGGGCTGGTGGAACCAGTCGCGCACGCCGTGATCGAGCAGCCAGGTCTTCATCAGCGCGGCGGTCTCGCGCTCGCTGATGCCGGGGCGCAGTTCGCCGGCAATGGTTTCGCAGCAGCGGTAGGCCAGTTGCTGAGTCTCGCGGAAATGCAGCAGGTCTTCGGCAGCCAGATCGTCGGGAGTAGACCCCCACGCGCCTTGGGACATGACTTTCTCCAGGCTGGTTGTTGTTATCTTTACATCGGTTGATGTCACGATCGATGCTGACCCATCGGCGCGTGTTGCGCCATGCCGTGCGCACCGACGTCGGGTGTTACCGTCGTGGGGAACCGCTGGCGGCGCGGGTTGTGGCGAGGCGGCGGATTTTCGCCGGGTGCAGGTCCCGTCTTTGGTTGGGCCTTGCGGCCGCGCGAACGGTCACGAATGGATTAGCGCTTTGGATTGTGGCGCCACGCTGGCGCTGGCTATCATCCGCCCCATGAGCACACCCCTTAACCTCCTGCAGCGCCTGTTGCAGCGCCCCGACGATGCACCCTCGGCGCTGGAAGAGGAGCGCGAATACACGGTGGATGAACTGGCCCGCGAGGCCGGCAGCACCGTGCGCAACCTGCGCGCCTACCAGGACCGCGGCCTGCTGCCGCCGCCCGAGCGCCGTGGCCGCGCCGGGGTGTACTTCGCCAGCCACCTGCGCCGTCTGCGCCTGATCAACCGGCTGCTGGAGCGCGGCTACAACATCGCCAACATCAAGGAACTGCTGGAAAGCTGGGAGCACGGCCACGACCTGGACCATGTGCTCGGTCTCGACCAGGCCATCGTCGGCCCGTGGAACCTGGAGTCGCCTGGCAGCATCGAGTTCAGCGAACTGCAGGCGCTGTTCGGCGACGAACTCGATGACGCGGTGATCGACCAGGCGTTGGCGCAGGGCCTGTTGGCCTTCGATGGCGAACGCATCAGCATCCCCAGCCCGCGGCTGTTCAATGCCGGGGTCGAGCTGTACCGCGCCGGCATTCCCCTGGCGGCGCTGCTGGAGCATCTGGCGGTGCTGCGCACGGACACCGAACACCTGGCCGCCGGCATCGTGCGGCTGGTGGTGACCCATCTGGTGGACAAGCCCGGTGCTGACCTGCTACCCGGCGCGGCGGACCTGGAGCGCCTCGCCGAAGTCTTCCAGCGCCTGCGGCCGGTCGCCGAGCAGGTGGTGTTGGTGGAGCTGGCGCGCGGCCTGAAGCGCTCGGCCAACGAGATGCTTGGCGAGCGCGTCGGGGAAATCCTCCGCCGTCTGGAGACGCCGGAGTAAGGCTCAGCTCGCCGCCCGGGCCAGCTTGCCGCGCAACCAGCGCCGCGCGGGGTCGTCTTCGCTGGTGTCCGACCAGATCTGCACGAAGTCGAACGGCGCCAGTTGCAGCGGCGGCTCGAAACTGGCCAGGCCGTGGGCGTCGAGGTCCTCCGGGAGCATCCGTTCGGCAATCGTCAGCACCAGGTCGGTGCCGGCGAGCAGGCTGGGCGCGACGCTGAAGTGCGGCACGGTGGCGGCCACCTGACGACGCCGGCCGAGTTTTTCCAGGTGACTGTCGATCTCTTCGGCCGGGCTCTGCTGCAGGGCGACCCGCAGGTGGGGGGCGGCGAGGTAGTCTTCCAGGTCCAGGCGCTTCCTGCCGCCGAGGGTTTCGAGCGAGCACAGGCAGACGAAGCGCTCCTCGAACAACGGCTGCACCCGCAGGCCCTCGGGCAGCATCGGGAACACGCCGAGGGCGCCGTCCAGTTCGCCGCTGGCCACCTGCTCGGCCATCCCCACCCGCGAGGCCTGACGCACGTCCAGGCGAATGCCCGGCGCTTCGCGGCGCAGGGTCGGCAGCAGGGCGGGCAGTACCACCCACGCGCCGTAGTCGGACATGCCCAGGCGCAACTCCAGCTCGGCGCTGGCCGGGTCGAACTCATCGCCCAGCACCAGCCGGCGCACGCCGCCGAGAATCTCCCGCAGCGGCCCGGCCAGCTCGAAGGCGCGGCGGGTCAGCTGCATCTGGTTGCCGGCGCGCACCAGCAACGGGTCGTCGAGCAGGTCGCGCAGGCGGCCCAGCGCGTGGCTCACCGCCGGCTGGGTCATCGCCAGGCGCTGCGCGGCGCGGGAGACGTGGCGCTCCTCCAGCAGGGCGTCGAGGACCACCAGCAGGTTCAGATCGATGCGGCGCAGGTCATGAATCGAGTGCATTCCGGTTGTACCAATCATTCATTTCCATGCGCAGGATGGATAGCAGAAGCTGCACGGCATCGACAAGCCAGGGAGATCACTCGATGTCGAAACTGCTGCTGCTATTGCCCGCCATTGGGGTGGGCGCGCTGGTCGCCTTGCAGGCGGGCAGCAATTCGTTGCTCGGCCGCCAGCTGGGCCATCCGCTGAGCGCCAGCCTGACGTCCCTGGGCGTGAGCCTGGTGGCGGTGATCGTCGCCTTGCTGGCCTTTCGTGTGCCGCTGCCGCCGGCAGCGGGCATCGCCACCACGCCCTGGTGGGGCTGGCTGGGCGGGCTGTTTGGCGCGGCGTACCTGACGGTCGCGGTGATGCTGGCGCCGCAGTTGGGCGCGGCGACCTTCCTGGCCTGCGTGGTGGCGGGGCAGATGCTGATGTCGGCGCTGTGCGATCAGTTCGGCTGGGCCGGCTTCCCGGTGCGGCGGCTTTCGCCGGAGGGGCTGCTGGCGGTTGGGTTGATCATTGCCGGCGTGGTGCTGTTGCAGTGGCGGGGGAGGGTAGCGTGAGGATGATCTGGCTGATGACGGTGGGCGGTTCGCGAGCAAGCTCGCTCCTACGAAGAGCGCGTATACCGCGCCTGTAGGAGCGAGCTTGCTCGCGAACCGCCGCCGCAGCCAAAGCTCGGCTGGGCGACTTACCTCAGACTCAAATGCCGACTCAACAACGCCCGCAATGCCGCCGGCTTCACCGGCTTGGGCAGGAAGTCCAACCCTGCCGCGTGGATCTGCGCCACCAGCTCCGGGCGGGCGTCGGCACTGATCACCACGCCCGGCACCGGCTCGCCCAGGCGGGTGCGCAGCCAGGCCATCAGGTCGGTGCCCAGTTCGCCGTCGTCCAGGTGGTAGTCGATCAGCGCCAGTTGCGGGCGCGCGTCCTCGTCGAGCAGCGCCTGGCATTCCGCGCGGCTGCGCGCGGTGAGCACGCGGCAGCCCCAGCGGCTGAGCAGGCTGTTCATGCCGGTGAGGATGCTGTCTTCGTTGTCCACGCAGAGCACCTGCGCGCCGTTGAGTTGTTGCGGGGTTTCCACCTTGTGCCCGTTCAAGGGGGCCGGTGCCGGCTGGCGGGCCAGCGGCACGCTGACGCTGAACACGCTGCCCTTGCCCGGCCAGGAGCGTACTTCCAGGCGATGCCCCAGCACCTTGCACAGCCGATCGGCGATGGCCAGGCCCAGGCCCAGGCCTTTTTCGGCGCGGGTCTGGTGGCTGTCCAGGCGTTTGAACTCCTCGAAGATCACCTGCAGCTTGTCCGGCGGGATGCCCGGGCCGTGGTCCCAGACTTCCAGGCGCAGGTGCCCGGCCTCGCGGCGTACGCCCAGCAGCACGTGGCCCTTGGCGTAGCGGAAGGCGTTGGTGAGGAAGTTCTGCAACACCCGGCGCAGCAGCTTGATGTCGCTCTCCACGCGCAGCTTGCTGCCGCGCACGTGGAAGTCGATGCCGTGCTCCTGGGCCAGCACGCGGAATTCCACGCCCAGGGTGTCGTACAGGTTGCTCAGCGGGAAGGCCGCGACCTCCGCGCTGACTCGGCCCCCTTCCAGACGCGAGATGTCCAGCAGGTCGGTGATCAGGTCTTCGGCTGAACGCAGCGAGGAGTCCAGGTGACGCACCAGTTCGGTGGCTTCCTCGGGCAGTTGTTCCTGGTGGGCGAGGGCGGCGGAGAACAGCCGCGCGGCGTTCAGCGGTTGCATCAGGTCATGGCTGACCGCGGCGAGGAAGCGCGACTTGGACTGGTTCGCCGCCTCGGCCGTGCCCTTGGCTTCGATGAGCGCGTGGTTGAGCTGGGACAGCTCGAAGGTGCGCTCTTGCACGCGCTGCTCCAGGCTCTCGTTGGCGTTCTTCAGGCCCTGCTCGGCGTCGCGGTAGTTGGTGATGTCGGTGAAGCTCATGACGAAACCACCGCCGGGCATCGGGTTGCCGATCAGTTCGATCACCCGGCCGTTGGGGAACAGCCGCTCGGAGGTATGCGGCGTGCCCTGGCGCATCCAGTACAGGCGCTTGGCGACGTGCAGGTCCGGGTCGCCGGGGCCGCACAGGCCGCGCTCGGCGTTGTAGCGGATGATGTCGGCGATGGGCCGGCCGACGTAGATCAGCCCGTCCGGGTACTCGAACAGCTCGATGTAGCGATGGTTCCAGGCCACCAGGCGCAGCGACTGGTCCACCACGCTGATGCCCTGGGTGATGTTCTCGATGGCGCCCTGCAGCAGCGCGCGGTTGAACTGCAGCACTTCGGAGGCTTCGTCGGCGATCTTCACCACGTCCTCCACCTGCATCTCGCGGCCTTCGATGGCGGCCTTCACCACGGCGCGCGCGGAGGACGCGCCGAGCACGCCGGCGAGCAGGCGCTCGGTGTGGGCGATCCACTCGTCGTTGGCGTTCTGGCTGGGGGTGAAGCCCTTGCCCTGGCGGTAGGCGAAGCGGATGAAGCTCTGCCGCGCGCGCTCCTCGCCGACGAAGCGGGCGGCGAGCATCAGCAGGTCTTCCAGTTGCACGGCGAGCATCGAGCGCGAGCTGAGCTTCTGGGAGATTTCCTGGCCGATGAAGCGGCTCGCCTGCCAGTGCTCGGAGACGCGGGTGCGGGAGAACACCGAGACCAGACCGAACAACGCGAAGTTGCCGATCAGCGACAGCAGCACGCCGAGCGTCAGCGGTTCGATGGACAGGCCGAACGGGCGACCGGCGAGCCAGGCGAGGCCGGGGAAGGTGTGCAGCGGCCAGCTCAGGCCCTTGGCGACCACCGGGAGTACCAGGGTGTAGGCCCACAGCAGAGAGCCGGCGGCGAGGCCGGCGAACACGCCGCGGCGGTTGGCCTGCTTCCAGTACAGCGCGCCGATCATCGCCGGGCCCAGCTGGGCAATGGCGGCGAAGGCGATCTGGCCGATGGTGGCGAGGCTCGCGGTGGAACCGAGCAGGCGGTAGCTGACATAGGCCAGCAGCAGGATCAGCGCGATGCTCACCCGGCGCACGGTCAGCAGCCAATGGCGGAACACCTCGAAGGGCTGCTCGGCTTCGCCTTTGCGGCGCAGCAGCCAGGGCAGCAGCATGTCGTTGGAGACCATGGTGGAGAGCGCCACGCTGGCGACGATCACCATGCCGGTGGCCGCCGACGCGCCGCCGATGAAGGCCAGCAGGGCCAGCGCCGGGTGCGCCTCGGCCAGCGGCAGGCTGATGACGAAGGAGTCGGGCATCACGCCGGCGGGCAGGTGCATCTGCCCGGCGAGGGCGATGGGCACGACGAACAGCGCGGCCAGCACCAGGTAGATCGGGAACACCCAGCGCGCCAGGTTCAAGTCGCGCGGCTCGATGTTCTCCACCACCAGCACATGGAACTGCCGCGGCAGGCACATGATGGCGGTCATCGCCACGCCGGTCTGCAGCAGCATCGCCGGCCAGTGCACGGTCTCCTTCCAGTACTCGTTGAGCTGCGGCGCGACGCGGGCCTTGTCCACCAGGTCGCCGAAGCCGTCATAGAGCCCGTAGGTGACGAAGATCCCCACGGCGAGGAAGGCGGTGAGCTTGACCAGCGACTCGAAGGCGATGGCCAGCACCATGCCGCGGTGGTGTTCGGTGACGTCCAGGTTGCGGGTGCCGAAGACGATGGTGAACAGCGCGAGGATCAGCGACACGATCAGCGCCGTGTCCTGGGCGCGGATGCCGGTGGAGTCGGGGCCGGCGCCGATCAGCAGGTTCACGCCGAGGACGATGCCCTTGAGCTGCAGGGCAATGTAGGGCAGCACGCAGACCACGCAGATCAGCGCTACCACCACCGCCAGCGCCTGGGACTTGCCGTAGCGTGCCGCGATGAAGTCGGCGATGGAGGTGATGTTCTCCTGCTTGCTGATCATGATCATCTTCTGCAGCACCCAGGGTGCGAAGAGCATCAGCAGCACGGGGCCGACGTAGATCGGCAGGAACGACCAGAGCTGGTCGGCGGCCTGGCCGACGGCGCCGAAGAAGGTCCAGCTGGTGCAGTACACCGCCAGCGACAGGCTGTAGACCCAGGCGCGGACACGCGGCGAAAGAGGGGCGCGACGGCGGTCGCCATAGAACGCGATGGCGAACAGGACCGCCATGTAGAGCAGGGCGACCGTTGCGATCAGCCCACTGGACAACGACATGCTGACTCCGGAAATGACTGGCTCCCCCGCAGGAGCGCTCGCAGCAGTTTCGCACCAAAGTCCGGAACTGTCAGACGCCTGCTACCAATGTCTCAGTGGCGCTGTGCCCTGTCTCACACTTGAGAGCCGGGCGCCGTACTGGTAGCGTGCCGGCCTTCTCGCGGTCCGTCCGTCGCACCTGAACTGGTGCGCGGCACTTCGCCGGGCCGCTACGCTCTGATGTGAGCGATGATTTCGCGTCGTGTGTCGAGGAGGGCGCCATGTTCAGACCGTTACCCATCACCTTGCAGCGCGGGGCCCTGCGCCTGGAGCCCATGGTGGAGGCCGACGTGCCGGAACTGGTGAGCCTGGCGGAAGCGAACCGCGACGTGCTGCAGTTCATGAGCGCGCCGGGGCGCCCGGACTGGTACCGCCAGGGTCTGGCCGAACAGCGCGAGGGCCGCGCCCTGCCGCTGGTGGTGCGCCTGGGCAACCAGATAGTCGGCACCACGCGCTTCATGGACTTCCTCCCGGCGCTGCCGGCGTGCGAGATCGGCGCCACCTGGCTGGACCAGGCCCAGCACGGCAGCGGCCTCAACGCCACGATGAAATACCTGATGCTGCGCCACGCCTTCGACAGCTGGAAGATGGTGCGCGTGCAGCTCAAGACCGCCGCCAGCAACCTGCGCTCGCAGCGCGCCATCGAGAAGCTCGGCGCAGTGCGCGAGGGGATCCTGCGCAACCACCGGCGCCTGGCCGGCGGGCGGCTCGACGACACCATCCTCTACAGCATCACCGACCAGGAATGGCCGCAGGTGAAGGCCGCGCTGGAGGCGGGCTTCAACGGCTGAGTGGTACTCTGTGCTGTGCTTGCAACCCCCCTCACCCCAGCCCTCTCCCAGAGGGAGAGGGAGCTATCCGCGCCGCCTGGTGCGATAGTTTCATCCTGCGCCGAACGGTCCCCTCTCCCTTTGGGAGAGGGCTGGGGTGAGGGCCAGCACAGGCACGGAGGTGCCCGCGATGGCGCGGCGTTCAGATAATTCCAGGGCGGTGTAATCCATGGCAGAACACCACGCGAGCGGCGAACGCACCCGCTTCTGGCGCGCCCAGGAGCTGGGCGGCGTCGAGCTGCTGCACGCGCGCTACATCGAGCAGGTGTTCTCGCCCCACGTCCATGAGGGCTTCGCCTTCGTCATGATCGAGCAGGGTGCACAGCGCTTCCACCATCGCGGCGCCGAGCACGTCGCGCCGGCCGGCAGCGTGGTGCTGATCAACCCCGACGAGGTCCACACCGGCTCCAAGGCCGACGAGGCCGGCTGGCGTTACCGCGGCTTCTACCCGGAGCTGGCGCAGGTCTCCGGCGTGCTGGAGGAACTGGAGCTGGGCGGTGGTGGCACGCCGTCGTTCGACGCCAGCGTGGTGTTCGATCCGGAACTGGTCCAGGCGCTGTTCGCGGCGCACCGCCTGGTGGATTCCGATGCCAGCGTGCTGCAGCGCCAGACCTGCTGGCGCGAGGCGCTCCTGCTGCTGTTCCAGCGCCACGCGCGGATACCCGAGGCGCCGCCGGCCGGCCACGAACCGGTGGCCGTGGCGCGCGCCCGCGAGCTGCTCGGCTCGCGGCTGATGGAGCCGCCCTCGCTGGAGGAACTGGCCGCCGCCGTCGGCCTGTCGCCGTTCCACTTCGCCCGCGTATTCCGCAAGGCCACCGGCCTGCCGCCCCACGCCTGGCTCAAGCAGCGCCGGCTGGAGCAGGCGAGGGCGCTGCTCAAGGAGGGTTGCATGCCGCTGACCGTGGCGATGCAGTTGGGCTTCGCCGACCAGAGCCACCTCAGCCGGCAGTTCAAGCAGGCCTATGGCGTCGGCCCCGGCGAATACCGCCAGGCGTGCGCCCGCTCGTTCCGTTCGGTCTGATTGTCCGCCGTCCACCTTCTGCCCCAACGCTGGCTGGCCTCGTGCGGCGGCCGAAGAGGCGTCTTCAAAAACCGAAAAGATAATCTGAGTCAACCGGAATATTTTTTCATTTGCGATACATTTGCATTTACAAAATTTACAATCAGTTCTAATTTCCTCCCCCTTCACGAAGTACCCGGGGAGGGGGAAGCATGTCGCAAGTCCGTTCGTGGTCGCGCCTGGCGATCGCCATCACCCTGGCCGCGCCGCTGCTGCCGGCGCAGGCCGAGGAAGACACCAAGGAGCTGGAGACCGTCACCGTGGTCGGTGACTGGCTCGGCGAGGCCGACCAGCAGGTGGTGCAGAACCACCCCGGCGCCCGCACCGTGGTGCGCCGCGAGCAGATGATCGAAGAGGGCGCGCAGAACGTGCGCGACGTGCTGCGCGGCATTCCCGGCGTCCAGGTGCAGGACAACAACGGTACCGGCGGCAGCGATGTGTCCCTCAACGTCGGCGTGCGCGGCCTCACCTCGCGCCTGTCGCCGCGCTCCACCGTGCTCATCGATGGCGTACCGGCTGCCGTCGCGCCCTATGGCCAGCCGCAGCTGTCGATGTTCCCGCTGTCGGTGGGCAACCTCGACAGCGTCGACGTCGTGCGTGGCGCCGGCTCCGTGCGCTATGGTCCGCAGAACGTCGGCGGGGTGATCAACTTCGTCACCCGCGCGATTCCCAAGGAGTTCTCCGGCGATGTCGGCAGCACCGTGGAAACCGCCTCCCACGGCGGCTGGAAGAAGCTCTACAACGCCTTCCTCGGCGGCACGGCCGACAACGGCATGGGCGCCGCACTGCTGTATTCGGGCGTGAAGGGCGCGGGCTACCGCGACAGCAACGACGCCACCGACATCGACGACGTGATGTTCAAGACCCACTGGGCGCCCACCGACGTCGACGAGTTCTCCGCCAACTTCCACTACTACGACGGCAGCGCCGACATGCCCGGCGGCCTGAACCAGGCGCAGTTCGACAAGGACCCGTACCAGTCGGTGCGCGACTACGATAACTTCACCGGCCGCCGCAAGGACGTGTCGCTCAAGTACAAGCGGCAGATCGACGACCTCACCCAGGTCGAAGTGCTGACCTACTACAGCGACAGCTTCCGCGGCAGCACCATCGCCAACCGCGACCTCAAGACGCTGGCATCCTACCCGCGCGACTACCACACCTTCGGCATCGAGCCGCGCGTCTCGAAGATCTTCATGGTCGGCCCGACCACCCAGGAAGCCAGCATCGGCTACCGCTACCTGAAGGAAGCGATGCACGAGCGCGCCAGCCAGGTCGCGCTGATCAACAACATCCCGACCACGCTGCCGACCCCCGGCGGCGACGGCCACACCTACCAGGACCGCACCGGCGGCACCGAGGCGAACTCCGTCTACCTCGACGACAAGATCGATGTGGGCAACTGGACCGTCACCCCGGGCATCCGCTTCGAGCGCATCTCCACCGACTGGCACGAGCGCCCCGTCATCGACAACAAGGGCAAGCCGGTCCAGGAGAAGAACCGCAGCAAGGACTACAACGAGCCGCTGCCGGCGCTGGCGGTGATGTACCACCTGTCCAACGAATGGAAGCTGTTCGCCAACTACGAGACGTCCTTCGGCAGCCTGCAGTACTTCCAGCTCGGCCAGGGCGGCAGCGGCAACAATACCGCCAGCGGCCTGCAGCCGGAGAAGGCGAAGACCTACGAAGTGGGCACGCGCTACGACAACGGCAGCTGGGGCGGCGAAGTCACGCTGTTCTACATCGACTTCGACGACGAGCTGCAGTACATCAGCAACGACGTGGGCTGGACCAACCTGGGCGCCACCAAGCACCAGGGCATCGAGACCTCGGCGCACTACGACATGGCCGCGCTCGACCCGGTCCTCGCCGGCCTGACCGCCTACGGCACCCTGACCTACACCCGCGCGACTTACGAAGGCGACATTCCCGGCTTCAAGGGCCGCGACCTGCCGCTCTACTCGCGCCAGGTGGCCACCATCGGCCTGCGCTACGAGCATGACCGCTGGACCTACAACTTCGACGGCTTCGCCCAGTCGAAGCAGCGCGCGCCCGGCCCGACCACCAACGCCAACGGCAGCTTCACCGGCAACTACATCACCGAGCCGAGCGCCGATGGCCAGTACGGCGACATCCCCGGCTACGTGCTGTGGAACGCCCGCGTGGGCTACGACTTCGGTCCGCAGGCGTCGAACCTGAAGGTCGCCGCCGGGGTGAAGAACCTCTTCGACCAGATGAACTACACCCGTTCGAGCGACAACAACGCCGGCATCTACCTCGGCGAGCCGCGCACCTTCTATGTGCAGGGCAGCGTCGGCTTCTGATCGGTGCCGACACCTGGAAAAGCCCGTCCTGCGTGACGGGCTTTTTCTTGGCCCGCGCTTTGCGAATTTGTCGCCAGCGCAATGGATTTGTGCGGAAAATGTGGCTTTTCTTCACGCTGTTGCCGTCATATCCGTGCTGTCATTCCGGCCCGAGGCCGCTACGCAGGTAAACAAGGACGATGTCTCAACATTCGCAATTCGCCCTGCTGGGCACCAAGCGATTCCTGCCCTTCTTCATCACCCAGCTGCTGGGTGCGTTCAACGACAACATCTTCAAGCAGTCGCTGATCCTGGCGATCCTCTACCACCTCACCGTCGGCGGTGACCGCAACCTGCTGGTCAACCTCTGCGCGCTGCTGTTCATCCTGCCGTTCTTCCTGTTCTCCGCCCTGGGCGGACAGTTCGGCGAGAAGTTCAACAAGGACGCGCTGATGCGCGGGCTGAAGCTGGCCGAGATCGTCATCATGCTGGTGGGCGCCGCGGGCTTCCTGTTCGGCAGCCTGCCGCTGCTGTTCCTCGCCTTGTTCGCCATGGGCACCCACTCCGCGCTGTTCGGCCCGGTGAAGTACTCCATCCTGCCGCAGCACCTGCGCGAGGACGAGCTGGTGGGCGGCAACGCCCTGGTGGAGATGGGCACGTTCCTCGCCATCCTCTGCGGCACCATCGGCGCCGGTGTGCTGATGTCGCGGCAGGACTACGCCGCTGGCGTCGGCATCGCCGTGGTGCTGGTGGCGACCTGCGGCTTCCTCGCCAGCCGCGAGATTCCCCGCGCGGCCGCCGCGCTGCCGGAGCTGAAGATCGACTGGAACATCTTCCGCCAGTCCTGGAGCATCCTCCTGCTCGGCCTGCGCCAGCGCCCGGCGGTGTCGCGCTCGCTGGTGGGCAACTCGTGGTTCTGGTTCCTCGGCGCGGTCTACCTGACGCAGATTCCGACCTACGCCAAGGAGCTGCTGCACGGCGACGAGAGTGTGGTGACGCTGATCCTCACCGTCTTCTCGGTGGGCATCGCGCTGGGTTCGATGCTGTGCGAGAAGCTCTCCGGCAAGAAGGTGGAGATCGGCCTCGTGCCCTTCGGCTCCATTGGCCTGAGCCTGTTCGGCATCCTGCTGTGGTGGCATTCGGGCGGCTTCCCGCAGGGCGAGCAGCCGTACAACTGGCTCGCGGTGCTGGAGCATTCGCAGTCCTGGGCGGTACTGGCGGACATCCTCGGCATCGGCATCTTCGGCGGCTTCTACATTGTCCCGCTGTACGCGCTGATCCAGGCGCGCACCGAGGAGGACAAGCGCGCGCGGGTGATCGCCGCCAACAACATCCTCAACGCGCTGTTCATGGTGGTCGCGGCGATCGTCTCGATCCTGCTGCTGTCGGTGGCGAAGCTGACGATCCCCGAACTGTTCTTGGTGCTCTCGCTGATGAACGTCGCGGTGAACGTGTACATCTTCAAGATCGTGCCCGAGTTCACCATGCGCTTCCTGGTCTGGCTGCTGACCCATTCGATGTACCGGGTGGATCACCGCAACCTCGACGCCATCCCCGATGAAGGGGCGGCGGTGCTGGTGTGCAATCACGTGTCCTTCGTCGATGCGCTGCTGATCGCCGGCTCCGTGCGTCGTCCGGTGCGCTTCGTCATGTACTACAAGATCTTCCGCATCCCGGTGCTCAACTTCATCTTCCGTACCGCCGGCGCGGTGCCCATCGCCGGGCGCAACGAGGATGCCGAAACCTACGAGAAGGCCTTCGCCAAGGTCGCCGAGTACCTGCGCGACGGTGAGCTGGTGTGCATCTTCCCCGAGGGCATGCTGACCCTGGACGGCGAGATGAACGAGTTCCGCGGTGGGGTGGAGCGCATCCTCGAGGAAACCCCGGTACCGGTGATCCCGATGGCGCTGCAGGGCCTGTGGGGCAGCTTCTTCAGCCGCGACCCGCAGAAGGGCTTCTTCCGCCGCCTGTGGTCGCGGGTCAGCCTGGTGGCCGGCGAGCCGGTGGCGCCGCAGGAGGCCCGGCGCCAGGTGCTGCAGGAACAGGTGGCGGCGCTGCGCGGGGCGGCTCGCTGAGTTTTCCCGCGGCAAAGAAAAAGCCCCGGCAGTGCCGGGGCTTTTTCATGGGCGTGTCGCGGTTCAGATGACCTGAACTTCGTCAGCCTGCAGGCCCTTCTGGCCTTCAACCACGATGAAGGAGACCTTCTGGCCTTCCTGCAGCGATTTGAAGCCGGTGCCCTGGATGGAGCGGAAGTGCACGAAGACATCGTTGCCGCTTTCCGGAGTGATGAAGCCGAAGCCCTTGGCGTCGTTGAACCACTTGACGGTGCCGGTCTGACGATTCGACATGGAATTACACCTTGAACAATTGAATATTGTTGTGCGGAAAAAAAAGGTCCGCGCTCGTCCTGAGTTGCAAGGTGCAGTCGAAGCCGGGTGGCGGGGAATGGCCCCGCCAGGTCACGAGCCACAGTGACCCTAGCAAACACAGTGGCCCGCAGCATACCGACAAATTTTCGGGAAAGCGACAGCCCGCCGGTATCGAGAACCGATACAGCGTCAGTGGCTCAATTTCAGGCCGACCAGTCCGCACAGGATCAGCGCGACGCTGAGCAGGCGTACCGGCGCCATGGACTCGCCGAACAGCACGATGCCGACGATGACGGTGCCCACTGCGCCGACGCCGGTCCAGATGGCGTAGGCGGTGCCCAGCGGCAGGTTGCGCATGGCCAGGCCCAGCAGGCCCATGCTGGTGATGATTGCCAGCACGGTCAGAGCGGTCGGTATCGGGCGGGTGAAACCTTCGGTGTATTTCAAGCCGACGGCCCAGGCGACTTCGAACAGGCCGGCGATGAACAGGATGATCCAGGACATGACGCTCTCCAGACGGTGGATGGATACGAAGGGCCGTCCCCGCTGGAGCACCGGAAGGTGGTGAGGTCGTCCTCACGATGTGCATTATTTTGCACAAAATCAGGGCGCCGGGCAACCCGGCGCCGGATTCCTGCCCTATTGCGGGGCGTGTTTCTGCGGCGATGGCTCGTCGGTCATGCGCCGGAACCAGGTCGACAGCGTGGCGCCGGAGATGTTGTGCCAGACGCTGAACAGCGCGCTGGGCACCGCTGCCAGCGGCGAGAAGTGCGCGCTGGCCAGGGCCGCGCCGAGCCCGGAGTTCTGCATGCCGACTTCCAGCGCCAGCGACTTGCGCTGCGCCAGCGGCAAGCCGAAGACCTTGGCGGTGAAGTAGCCGAGGAGGAAGCCAAAGCCGTTGTGCAGCATCACCACGGCCATGATCAGCAAGCCGGATTCGGCGATCTTCGCCTGGCTGGCGGCGACCACGGCGGCGACGATGATGACGATGGACATCACCGAGATCAGCGGCAGCACGTCCACCACGTGGCGTACCCGTGCGCCGAGCAGGCGCTGGGCGACGAGGCCGAGCACGATGGGCACCACCACGACCTGCAGGATCGACCAGAACAGCGCGCCGAACGACACCGGCAGCCAGGCCGAGGCCAGCAGCCAGATCAGCGCCGGGGTGAGCAGCGGGGCGAGGAGGGTGGTGACGCCGGCAATGGCCACCGACAGCGCCAGGTCACCGCGCGACAGCCAGGTCATCACGTTGGAGGCGGTGCCGCTGGGGCAGCAGCCGACCAGGATCACGCCCACGGCGATTTCCGGCGGCAGGTGCATCAGCTGGCAGAGCAGCCAGGCCATGCCGGGCATGATGACGAAGTGGGCGATCACGCCGAGCGTGACGCGCCATGGGTGCCGGGCGACTTCGGCGAAGTCCTCGACCTTGAGCGTGAGGCCCATGCCGAACATCACCACGCCGAGCAGGGGCACGATGGCGACGGTGAGCGGCGTGAACAGGGCGGGAACGAAGAATGCCAGGATGGCGAAGAGCAGCACCCAGAGGGCGAAGGTGTTGCCCATGAAGCGGCTGAGCAGGATGAGAGCACGCATGGGTCGTCCTTCTTTTCAGGTGGGCCTGTTTGGGGTGTCAGGCGCCGCGCGGGCGCGGCGCCTGACGGGGCATCAGATGCCTTCGGGCATCGCCTCGCCGCCGAGCGCTTCGATCAGCGCCGGGATGAACTCGGCGAAGGTCAGCATCATCAGCGTGAAGCTGGCGTCGAGCTGGCCGAGCGCATCTTCGCCGCCGTCCTGCTCCGCCTTCTCCTGCAGCATGTCTTCGAAGCGCAGGCGCTTGATCGCCACCTTGTCGTCGAGGACGAAGGACAGCTTGTCCGACCAGGCCAGGGACAGCTGGGTGACCAGCTTGCCGGAGGTCAGGTGCAGCTGGATTTCCTCGCTGGTCAGGTCCTGGCGTTTGCAGCGCACCACGCCGCCGTCTTCGTGGGTGTCGCGCAGTTCGCACTCGTCGAGCACGAAGAAGTCGCCGGCGGCTTCCTGGGTCTTCACCCAGTCGGTCAGGGTGGCGGTCGGCGCGGTCTTCACGGTCAGCGGTCGCACCGGCAGCGAACCCAGCGCCTCGCGCAGGGTGGAGAGCAGGTCTTCGGCCTTCTTCGCACTGGAGGTGTCGACCAGGATCAGGCCGAGGCTCGGCGCGATGGCGGCGAAGGTCACCGAGCGGCGGATGAAGGCGCGCGGCAGCAGGGTCTGGACGATCTCGTCCTTGAGCTGATCACGTTCCTTCTTATAGACCTTGCGCATCTGCGCCGCTTCGATCTCGTCGACTTTCTCTTTCAGCGCATCGCGCACCACGCTGCCGGGAAGAATGCGCTCTTCCTTGCGCGCGCTGACCAGGAAGAAGCCTTCGCTGGCATGCACCAGCGGAGCGTCCGGGCCCTTGCCGAACGGCGCGGAGAAACCGTAGGTGGTCAGTTCCTGGCTGGCGCAGGCGCGCGCCGGCTTGCTGGCCAGGGCCTTCTCCAGGGCATCGGCGTCGATCTGCAGATCCTGGGTGAGGCGGTATACGAGCAGGTTGCGGAACCACATGAGGGGCTAACTCCTGGACACAAAGGACCCATTATTCCGTTCGGCGCGGTTCAGGCCAACCCCGTTTCGTCATTCGCTCTCGTCCTCTAAGCCTTTGGAACATCTGAAAATTTTTTTCATCCGGGGGCTTGCCAGGTTCAAATGTCCTCCGTAGAATGCGCCCCACTTCGAGACGAAGGGTGATTAGCTCAGCCGGGAGAGCATCTGCCTTACAAGCAGAGGGTCGGCGGTTCGATCCCGTCATCACCCACCACTCGAGGTCCGACGCAGCGGTAGTTCAGTCGGTTAGAATACCGGCCTGTCACGCCGGGGGTCGCGGGTTCGAGTCCCGTCCGCTGCGCCACATTTCAAAGAGCCCTCAGGTAGCAATACCTGGGGGCTTTTTCTTTGCCTGCGATTTTTCCCTTAAAAATCTGCCGAGCCTGAGTCGGCGAATGCGGGCTGGCCGTCAGACTTATCCTGTTAATTTTCTTATAAGTTTGGTGTGGGAACTTCTCTCCCAGCCGTGGTTCCTATTGCCCATAGCCACTGGCCACGAGCGCCTGATAAGCTCGCGGCTTCATCACTTCAGCCATGACGGCGCAAAGACAAGGATTCAGCATGAAACAACATCGGTTGGCGGCAGCGATCGCGCTGGTCGGCCTGGTTCTCGCGGGCTGCGACAAACAGGCCGCCGAAGTGGAACTCAAGACGCCTGCGCAGAAAGCCTCCTATGGCATCGGCCTGAACATGGGCAAGAGCCTCGCCCAGGAAGGCATGAGTGACCTGGATTCGAAAGCCGTCGCCCTGGGCATCGAGGATGCCGTTGGCAAGCAGAAGCAGAAGCTGACCGACGAAGAGCTGACCGAGGCCTTCACCGCCCTGCAGAAGCGCGCTGAAGAGCAGGTTGCCAAGAAGAATGCCGAGGCCCTGGAAGCCGGCAAGAAATTCCTCGCGGAAAACGGCAAGCGTGACGGCGTGGTCACCACCAAGTCCGGCCTGCAGTACGAAGTCGTGAAGAAAGCCGACGGCCCGCAGCCCAAGGCCACCGACGTAGTCACCGTTCACTACGAAGGCAAGCTGGTCGATGGTACGGTCTTCGACAGCTCCATCCAGCGTGGCAGCCCGATCGACCTGCCGGTTGGCGGCGTGATCCCGGGTTGGGTCGAAGCCCTGCAACTGATGCACGTCGGCGAGAAGATCAAGCTGTACATCCCGAGCGAGCTGGCCTACGGCGCCCAGAGCCCGAGCCCGACCATTCCGGCCAACTCCGTCCTGGTATTCGACCTGGAGCTGCTGGCCATCAAGGACCCGAACCAGCCTGAGGCCGACGCTCCGGCCCCGGCGGCAGAAGCGCCCAAGAAATAACTGAGTACCTTCGTACCAGTGAGAGCGCCCCGTGATCCACGGGGCGTTTTCGTTTCTGCGCCAAGCGCTCTGGAACGGCGCGCTGACCGTCGGGTCTGAAAGGGAGTAACCTTTGGCCCGGTGTTACCCTTATGCACATATTTGACGCAGTTGAAACAATCGCCTCCCCTTGACATTGCCGGGCCCTTCGCATAGCCGCAACTGCATGATTTTTAACGCATTTACAGGGGTGAACAAAAAATCGCCGATCTGTCTGCAACCCTCATGGCGCGGGCGTTTGGGCGATATCGTGGGTGGCTTTCAACAGAGTTATCCACAGGAAAGGTGGATAACCTGAACCTGCCCTGTGCGAATTTTCCTATCGAGGTGAGTCGATGAAAAAGCCTCCGGGATTCGATCGTTTCCTGAAGCTGGCCAGCCGGTTTATCGCCGGCGGCCGGGTGCCTGCGCTGCTGTTCGCCGTGGCGCGCAAGAGTGGCCGGGTGAAGCTGGCGAAGACCGATCTGAAGCTGCTGCAGGAATTGCTGGTGGCCTGGGTGCGTGGCGATTACCGCGGCATCAGTTCCCAGGCGCTGGTATCCGTGGTGGCGGCCTTGCTGTACTTCCTGTCGCCGGTGGACCTGATTCCGGACTGGCTGCTGGGTGTCGGCTTCCTCGATGACCTGGCGGTGCTCGCCTGGGTCGTGCGCCGCTGGCAGTCGGAAATCGATGCGTTCAAGGTCTGGCGCGATGCGCAGGGGGTGGAAACCCGCGAAGCCCTGAAACAGTTGCCGCCGCCGGAGGCCATTCAGCGCCTCTGACGCAGCCGCGCGCTCTGCTCGCCCAGCAGGCGCTGGATGGAGCCGTCCTCCACCAGGGCCTGCAGCACGGCATCCAGGCGTTCGGCAGGTATCGGCAACGCCGGGCCATACGAGCAGTAGATGGAATAGCGCTGCACGTTGCTGCGGCTGATCGCCACCGGCAGGTCGTGATGCTGGGCGAGGAGAAATTCCAGCGGCCGACGCATATCGATCAGCGCCTCCAGGCGACCGGCTTCGAGCATGTGCAGGCGGGTATCCAGGTCACGCACATCCACGCGCTTCGCCCGGCCTTCGGCAAAGGCCTGCATCAGCGGGGCAGGGTAGACGTAGCCAAGGCTGGTGCCGATGCGGACGTCGTGCAGCCGGGCGAGGTCTTCCATAGGGGGCGCGTCCACCCGCTGGGCCAGTGCGTCCTCTTCTTCGAACAGGCTGGGCGACCAATGCAGTTTTTCCGGCGCCTTCATCCACTGCGGGTTGTTGATGCACAGCAGGTGGATAGTGCCCTGGGCGAGTGCCGTTTCGGCGCGCTTGTCCGGCATTTCCACGAAGCGAACCTCGAGCCCCAGACGCTGTCCGACGGTTTCGCCCAGGTCGCGGATGAAGCCAGGTGCCAATTCATGGTCGATACTTTCCGCGTAGGGCATGCCATTGCTTGGCGAATAGCCCCAGCGAAGTTCCTCGGCGCCACACAGGGCGCTGGCCAGGCAAAGGCAGAACGGAAGGAAACGCTGCAAGTCGGTCCCCTGGTCTGGTGGCATGGGCGCTGCGCAGTATAGCCGGCACAGGCGCGCATCAGGCTGTTAAGATGGCCGCCTGCAAGGAGTGTTGTCATGAACGTTCAAGTCATCATGCGTGACGGCGAAGCGGAGTACGCCGTGGTTCCCTGGGCCGACTACCAGGCCCTCCTGGCCGCCGCCGGCCGCGGTGTCGCCCAGGTCGTCAAGCCGGTTGCCGCCCCGGCATTCGACGAGAAGCCGGACTGGAAAACACTGCGCGAAGCCCGCGGCCTGTCCATCGAGACGCTGGCGCGGGCGGTGGGCATCAGCCCGTCCTACCTGGGGCAGATCGAGAACGGCGAGCGCGAAGCCAGCGACGCCATCCAGCATGGCCTGCGTCGTGCCCTGGGCACTGGGGAGTCGGCTTCTTGAGCGTGCAGATCAGTCGCAAGCATTGGGAAGGCCTGCTCGGCGAGCTGGAAGATGCCCGCCGCCAACGCCATCTGCTCACCTACCGGGCGCTGATCGAGCGCCTGCAACTGCCGACCCCGGCGATGACCGTGCTGACCGCCGCACTGGAACATCTGGCGGCGCTGGATGCGCGGGCCGGCCGTCCGCTGCGCAGCTCGCTGGTGATCAGCCAGGGCGCCAGCCGCCTGCCGCGCACCGGCTTCTTCGAATACGTCGAGCGCCTCGGCCGATTCTCCGGCGCACCGGATGGCCCCGCCGCCGCCGGCTGGCATGCGGCTGAAGTGGTGCGCGTATTCGAGTTCGAGTACCCCGAGGAGCCCTGAGGTGGCAACGCCCCGCGAGCTGTTCTGGCGCCTGCGCGCGCGGTTGAGCTACGCCGTGGCGCGGCGCCTCATGGGCTGGCCCTGGATGGTTCGCCAGCCGCGCGCCTGGGCCTGGATGCAGGGCCAGTTCGCGCGCATGGCCGCGCTGGGCGATGTTGGCGCACAGAGCTTCTATGGGCATCTGCTGCTGTTTCGCGGGCAGGGTTTTGGCGCCCGCGAGGAGGGCCTGCGGCTGTTGCGCCTTGCGGCGGCGGCCGGCGATGACAAGGCCGCCTACCAGGTGGGCGTGCAATCACTCAAGGGCGACACCCGTCACGCCGGCGATGCGCAGGAAGCCGCGCGCTATTGGGCGCAGGCCGCCGAGGCGGGCCACCCGCTGGCGGCGCGCAAGCTCGGCGAACTGTACCGCAGCGGGGGCCCTGGTCTGGTGCCTGATGAGGGCCAGGCCGAGCGCTACGAGGCGCGCGCCCGCCAGCTGGGCCTCTGACTCACTCGGCGGTGAGGATGTGCAGGCTGTAGCCGGGCATGTTCTTCGCGTGTCGCTTGGCCTCCGACGCCAGCCCCGCGAGTTGGCTGGCATCCAGCCGCTGCCCAGCGCCGCTCTTCACGTGCACCACGCCGATCGACAATGACAGCAGCGGATATTCCTCGCGCCGGCCCTGGCGGTTGTGCGCGACGAAGCAGCCTGCGTCCAGATGCTCGCGGTTGTAGAAGCGCCGGCACTGGCCCTGGAAATCCTCCAGCAGGTGATTGAGCCGTTCGCGCCAGTCCTGCGTGCCCAGCACCAGCATGAAATCGTCGCCGCCGATGTGGCCGACGAAGTCCCGCGTCGGGTCCACGCGCTCGCCCAGGCACTGCGCCAGGCAGAGCAGCACTTCATCGCCACGGGCGTAGCCATAGAGGTCGTTGAAGGGCTTGAAGCTGTCGATGTCGACGTAGCACACCACGGCTTCGCGGCCCTGTTGCAGCAGGCGCGACAGACACTGCTGGATCGGCACGTTGCCCGGCAGCAGGGTCAGCGGGTTGGCGTGGCGGGCCTGGCGGATCTTCAGTTCGGTGATCAGCTTGAGCACGTCGATCACCCGGCCCAGGCCGAGGTAGCGGCCGTTCAGGGTGATGATGAAGTCCTCCTCGATGCGTTGCCGCGCGCGGCTGGTGAGCAGGCGGCTGACCTGCTGCAGCGACTGGCTGCGCTCCACCGCGAGAAAGTCCTCGCTCATCAGCCGGCTGATCGGCTTGCGCGCATACAGCTCCGGTGCGAAGGGCTTGAGCAGGGCATCCGACAGCGCATGGCGATGGACGATGCCCACCGGCTGTTCGTCGCGGTTCAGCACCGCCAGGGAGTTCAGGTTGGCCTGGGCGCGGAAGGCTTCCAGCACGTCGCCGATGGGCGTGCTGTCGCGCACCGCCGGCTGCTCCAGCAGTAGGGGTTCGAGGTCCGACTGGTCCTCGGCGAGCAGGGCGCCGGCGCTGTCGACTTCCGGGAGCAGGGCGCGGGCATCGCGCGGAGGGGATTCGTTGGGGCGGCCGAGCAGGTAGCCCTGCACCAGGTCCACGCCCATTTCCGAGAGCACCGCCAGTTCTTCGGCAATCTCGATGCCTTCGGCGATCACCTGGGCGCGGGAGGCGTGGGCCATCTTCAGGATCGAGCCGACGAACTCGCGCTTCACCGCATCCAGGTGGATGCCTTCGATGAAATGGCGGTCGATCTTCACATAGTCCGGGCGCAGTTCGGACCACAGGCGCAGGCTGGAATAGCCGGCGCCCAGGTCATCGAGGGCGATGGAGAAGCCCATGGCGCGGTAGTGGTGCAGCGCCGTGTCGAGCAGGGTGAAATCCTCGATGGGCGTCTGCTCGGTCAGCTCGATCACCACGTCGCTGGGCGAGATGCCGAAGGTCTGCAGCAGTTGAAGCGTGCGGCCGGGCTGGTGGGTCGGTTCCAGCAGCGACTCCGGCGAGACGTTGAGGAACAGCTTGCCCGCCAGCTTCAGGTCGCGGAAACGCGCGCAGGCCTTGCGCCGGCAAAGCAGCTCCAGCTGGCTCAGACGACCGCTGCTGCGGGCGATGCTGAACAGCGTCAGCGGAGAGTGCAGCGGGCCGTTGGACGGGCCGCGTGTAAGGGCCTCGTAGCCCACCAGGCGCCGTTCCGACAGCGACAGGATGGGCTGGAACAGGCAGTGCAGGTCGCCGTGAGCGAGGATCTGGTCCAGCGCGCTCAACTGCTCGGTGACGGTCATGACGGTTCTCGGTGGCTGGAAAAGCAAAGGGCCGGTTTCCCGGCCCTGTGCATTTCACGACAGTGTCATGACTGTTTGATGTCACCCGATCAGTGTTTGGCCACCTGAGAATCCAGATTCAGGTAATCGATCAGGATATGCCCGGATTCGGTGAGGTAGGCGTCGTCCTGCGGCTTGGTCTTGTCCTCTTCCGGCAGGGCGTTCTCGTCTTCCTTCTTCAGCTCCTTGAGCGGTTCCTGGCCCTTGGATTTGCGCAGGGCGTTCTCCATGGCCAGTTGACGGTTCTCGATGCTGGTCTGCTGGGCGCGACGCTTGGCTTCGTTGAGGCTGACGGTCTTTTCCTTCATCAGCTCCTGGGCCAGGGCGAGGCGCTCGCGGGCGTAGACGAAGTCCGCGTTGTGCTCGGTGCGCGCATCGTGACGGGTGCGCAGCTGGTCGAGGAACGGCTTGAACGGATCGGCCTGAGCCTTCAGCGCGGGCTTGATGGTGTCCCACGGCATCGAGTCGGGCAGGGCGCTTTCGCCGATTTCCTTGTCGTCGACGATGGACGGGTAGCTGATGTCCGGGATCACGCCCTGGTGCTGGGTGCTCTGGCCGGAGACGCGGTAGAACTTGGCCAGGGTCAGCTTCAGCTCGCCATGGTTCAGCGGCTGGATGGTCTGCACGGTGCCCTTGCCGAAAGTCTGGCCACCGACGATGAGCGCGCGATGGTAGTCCTGCATGGCGCCGGCGAAGATCTCCGACGCCGAGGCGGACAGGCGGTTGACCAGCACGGTCATCGGGCCGGTGTAGTAGGCCTTGCCTTCGTCATCGTTGAGCACGTCGACGCGGCCGTCGCTGTTGCGCACCAGCACGGTCGGGCCCTGGTCGATGAACAGGCCGGTCAGCTCGGTGGCTTCCTGCAGCGAGCCGCCGCCGTTGTTGCGCAGGTCGATGACGATGCCGTCGACCTTGTCCTTCTGCAGTTCGCCGATCAGCTTCTTCACGTCGCGGGTGGTGGACTTGTAGTCCGGATCGCCGGCGCGGTAGGCCTTGAAGTCGAGGTAGAACGCCGGCACGTCGATGATGCCCAGCTTGTAGTTCTTGCCTTCGTGGTCGATGGTGATTTCCGACTTCTTCGCCGCCTGGTCTTCCAGCTTCACCGCCTCGCGGGTGATGGTGACGATCTTGCTGGTCTGGTCGTTCGGCGCGTTGGTCGAGGGGATCACCTCCAGGCGGACCTGCGAGCCTTTCGGGCCGCGGATCAGCTTGACCACTTCATCCAGGCGCCAGCCGACCACGTCGACCATCTCGCCCTTGCCCTGGGCGACGCCGATGATCTTGTCGGAGGTGGCGATCTGCTTGCTCTTCTCAGCGGGGCCGGCCGGTACCAGGCGCACGACCTTGACGTAGTCGTTGTCGCTCTGCAGCACGGCGCCGATGCCTTCCAGCGAGAGGCTCATGTTGATGTCGAAGTTTTCCGCGCTGTCCGGCGACAGGTACTGGGTGTGCGGGTCGTAGGTCTGCGCGAAGGCGTTGATGTAGGCCTGGAAGATGTCTTCGCTGCGGGTCTGCTCCAGGCGCATCAGCTGGTTCTTGTAGCGCTTGGTCAGCTGTTCCTGGATGGCCTTGTTGTCCTTGCCGGCGATCTTCAGGCGCAGGACCTCGTCCTTCACCTTCTTGCGCCACAGCTCATCCAGCGCGGCGCTGTCCTTCGCCCAGGGCGACTTCTCGCGGTCGATTTCCAGCGTTTCGTCGGTGGTGAAGTCCATCTTGTCGACGCCCTTGTTCAGGGTTGCCAGGGCGAAGTCCAGGCGCTCCTTAAGGCGATCGAGGTGACGCTTGTAGATGGTGAAGCCGGGCTCCAGCTCGCCGCTCTTGAGGAAGTCGTCGAACTGGGTGCGCCAGGGCGCGAACTGGTCGATGTCGGCGGCGGTGAAGTACATGCGCGCCGGATCGAGGGTCTTGAGGTAGCTGTCGTAGATTTTTGCCGAGCGCTCGTCGTTCAGCGGCGGCTTGTTGTAGTGATGGCGCTTGAGCAGCTCAACGATGTTGAGGCTGGCGATCACCTGATCCCGGTCTGGTTGCAGGCCGTCCCAGACGTTCGGGCTGGTGGTCGCTGCGAACGAGGAAAGGGCGGTTGCGCCGAGGATGAACAACAGGGCGGTACGGGGCAAAAATCGCTTCATGCTGATTCGACTGATCGCGGAGTTATGACGCATATTAGGCCGTAATTGGCGGCGCCGGGTTCAATCGCAGGTGAATTCGGCGCAGAAAAAGGGCCCGACCATACGGAGCGGGCCCTGCGAAGTCACTATGGAGGCAGCGTGAACGCATTGCAAGGTATCGAAGGGCGAGTGGAATGGGCTGAGCGCGCCAATCCGACTTGTGCGCAGGGGCAGATCCGCATCCAGGTCGCGGCGGCCGGGCTCAACCGCGCCGACCTGCTGCAGGTGGCCGGCCATTATCCGCCGCCGCCGGGGGCGAGCGACGTCATCGGCCTGGAATGCGCCGGCGTGGTGACCGAAGTCGGCGCCGGCAGCACCTGGCAGGTGGGCGACCGCGTGTGTGCGCTGCTGGCCGGCGGCGGCATGGCCGAGCAGGTGGTGGTGGACGAACGCCATGCGCTGCCGGTGCCCGCGGGCCTGAGCCTGGCCGAAGCCGCCGCGCTGCCGGAGGTGTACGCCACGGCCTGGCTGAACCTGTTCATGCTCGGCGCGCTGCAACCGGGCGAGAAGGTGTTGCTGCACGCGGGCGCCAGCGGTGTGGGTTCCGCCGGCATCCAGCTGTGCAAGGCGTTCGGCAGCCCGTGCTGGGTCAGCGTCGGGTCCGCCGACCGCCTGGCCTACTGTGAAGCGCTGGGGGCCGAAGGCGGCGCGCTGCGCGGCGAGAGCCTGGAATCGCTGCGGGATTTTGCCCCGTTCGACGTCATCCTTGATCCGGTGGGCGCGAATTACGCCCAGCTGGACCTGGAAATCCTCGGCCGCGACGGACGATGGGTGGTTATCGGGCTGATGGGTGGTCGCAAGGCCGAGCTGGACCTCGCCCTGCTGCTGGGCAAGCGTATCCAGCTGATCGGCTCCACCCTGCGCTCGCGCGATGCCGACTACAAGGCGCGACTGATCGCCGAGCTGGGGCAGAAGGTCTGGCCGCTGTTCGAATCCGGCCAGCTCAGCCCGCAGCTGGAGCGCACCTTCCCGATCCGGGATGCACAGAGCGCCTTCGATGCCCTGGCGAGCAACCAGGTACAGGGCAAGGTGGTGGTGCTGATCGACGAGAGCCTGAGCTGAGGCTCGGCGAGCCAGCTCGCGCCTGCAGAACCGCAGATGAAAAGGGCCGCTTCCGCGGCCCTTTTCCATTGCGCGACGTCACTTCCAGTTGAGGACGTCCCAGCCCATCTTCTGCGCGTGTTCCAGCAGCACCGGGTCAGCGTTCACCACGTGCGGCTTGCCCACCAGCTTGAGCAGCGGCAGGTCGTTGCGCGAGTCGGAGTAGAAGTGCGCCTCGGCCAGTTGGCTGTCGTCGCCTTCGAGCAGGTCGAGCAGGCGCAGCACCTTGCCTTCGCGGTAGGTGAGCACGCCGACGGTGCGACCGGTGTAGTGGCCGTTCACCACCTCCAGGTCAATGGCCAGTACCTCGTCGATGCCGATGCGTTCGGCGATCGGTTGCACCAGGTGCACGCCGGAGGCGGAGATCACCAGCGGGCGGTCGCCGCCCTCGCGATGGCGGGCGAGGGTGGCGCAGGCGTCGCTGTGGATCAGCGGTTCGATCACGTCCTCGACGAAGGTGCCCACTTCGCGCTCGATTTCCTCCACGCTGCGCCCGGCCATCGGCTCCAGGGTGAAGGCCATGTAATCCTCCATGGGCAGCTTGCCCTGCGCGTACAGCGCCATCAGTTCGGCGTCGCGCTTGAGGAACGACTCCGCGTCCACCCAGCCCAGATCGGCCATGCGCTGGCTCCACAGGCTCGCGCAATCGCCGTCGATCAGGGTGTCGTCGAGGTCGAATATCACCAGGGCCATCAGGCCACCTCCCGAATGCTTTCACTATCGATTTGCAGGCCGAGCTGGGTGCCGGCCGGGTAGAGGCGCTCGGCGCTGCGGTTGAGGACGTCCACGGTCAGCTCGACGCCATTGGCGTCGACCCGGTAGCGGATCACGTTGCCCAGCAGGCTGTGGGAGAGTACCCGAACCGGGATGCCTTCGCCCGGCTCCACGCTCAGGCGCAGGGATTCGGGGCGGATCGCCACCTGCTGGCGGAACGGCCGGTCCAGCAGCCTGGTGGCCTGGGCGGCATCGAGCAGGTTGTAGTTGCCGATGAAGCCGGCGGCGAAGGCGTTCTCCGGCGCGGTGTAGAGGGTTTCGGCGTCGCCGCTCTGGACGATGCGCCCGGCGTTCATCAGCACGATGCGGTCGGACAGCGTCAACGCTTCTTCCTGGTCATGGGTGACGAACACCGTGGTCAGTTTCAATTCCTGCTGGATGCGGCGGATCTGCTCGCGCAGGTGCTTGCGGATGCGCGCGTCCAGCGCCGACAGCGGCTCGTCGAGCAGCAGCAGGCGGGGGCGGGTGACCAGCGAACGGGCCAGGGCGACGCGCTGGCACTGGCCGCCGGAAAGCTGGTGCGGGTAGCGCGCGGCCAACGGGCCGAGCTCGACCATCTCCAGGGCCTCGCGCACGCGCTGGGCCGACTCCGCCGCCGGTACCTTCTGCATGCGCAGGCCGAAGGCGACGTTCTGCTCCACGGTCATGTTGGGGAACAGCGCGTAGCTCTGGAACACCATGGCGATGCCGCGCTTCTGCGGGCTCTTGGGCACGATGTCCTCGCCATCGAGCAGGATGCGCCCGCTGTCCACCGCGGTGAGGCCGGCGATGCAGCGCAGCAGGGTGGACTTGCCGCAGCCGCTGGGGCCGAGCAGGGTGACGAACTCGCCGCGCTCGGCGGCGAAATCGATGTCCTGGAACACCGTGGTGGTGCCGTAGCTCTTGTTCAGTGTCTCGACGCTGAGGAAGCTCATGCCTTGTCCTTGCTTAAACGGTTCGCCGCCCAGGTGAGCAGCAGGACGAAGAGGAAGTAGGAAACCACCACCGCGCTGGTGTAGTGGCCGCTGCTGTTGCGCATGTTGTTGAGGAACACCTGCAGCGTTTCGTAGCGGGTGCCCACCAGCAGGTTGGCGAAGACGAACTCGCCAATGAGGAAGCTGAAGGACAGGAACAGCGCCACCATCAGGCCCTTGCGCAGGTTCGGCAGCACCACCAGCAGGGCGGCCTGCCAGGTGCTGGCGCCGAGCAGGTGGGCGGCGTCCATCAGGTCGTGCAGGTTGATCGCCTGCAGGTTGTTGCTGATCGCCCGGTACATGAACGGCAGGGCGATGGTGAAGTAGCAGCCGATCAGGATCCACGGCGTGCCCACGATGGGCACCGGGCCCGAGGCATAGAGCTGCAGCAGGCCCACCGACGACACCACTGGCGGCACCGCGAAGGGCAGCAGGATCAGCACGTTCATCAGCGCGTCCAGGCGCGGGAAGTAGTAGTGGATGACGAACATCAGCGGCAGCACCAGCACCACGCTGAGGATCAGCGCGCCGAAGCACACCAGCAGCGACTGGCCGAAGGCGACGAGGAAGCGCGGGTCGCTCCACAGGGTCAGGAACCACTTCAGGGTCAGGCCGTCCGGCAATACGCTGGCGCTCCACGAGGTGGCCAGCGAGTAGAGCAGGGTGGCGGCCAGCGGCACCAGCAGGATGAGGAACAGCGCGTAGACCACCACGCGGTGGTACAGCGAACGTGGGTCTGCCATCAGTCATTTCCTCTGTTGCGACGGAGCCAGTTATTGCGCAGGGCGAGACGCGAGGAGGGTGGTTTGGTCATTCCAAATGAGCGACGAGCAACGCTGCACTGCGCAATAGCTGGCCCGTCCCTTCGGGTTGCGCCAGAAAGCGGCCCATGCCGCGTTGCAGCCTTTGCCAAGGGAATGCCATTGGCGGCAGGCTGCGCCTTGCCTGGGCCACTTTCTGGCGGCAACGCAATCAGAGGAAATGACTGATGGCAGATCCTATTTCGCGACATGGTAGCTCCGGCGCAGCAGCCACTGGTGGGCCAGGGTAATGATGCTCATCAGGCCGACCAGCACCATCGCCAGCGCACTGGCCAGGTTCGGGTCGAGGAACACGTCGCCAGAGACCAGCCCGGCGATGCGGATCGGCACCACGTTGAAGTTGCCGGTGGTCAGCGAGTAGACCGTGGCGTAGGCGCCCAGCGCGTTGGCCAGCAGGATGACGAAGGTGCCCAGCAGGGCCGGCGTCAGCACCGGGATGCCGATGTACCGCCAGAACGCCCAGTGGCTGGCGCCCAGGAGAGCGGCGGATTCGCGCCAGTCCTCGCGCAGGGCGTCGAAGGCCGGGTAGAGCAGCATCACCCCCAGGGGAATCTGGAAGTAGGTGTAGAGGATGATCAGGCCGGTCTTCGAGTAGAGGTTGAAGTCCTCGATGATCCCCGCCTGTTTCAGCAGCAGCGTGATCGCGCCGTTGAAGCCCAGGATGATGATGAAGGCGAAGGCCAGCGGCACCCCGGCGAAGTTGCTGGTCATGTTGGCGAAGGCCATCACGAAGTCGCGCAGCTTGCTGTCCACCTGGCGCAGCGAGTAGCTGCCGAGGATGGCGACGAACAGCCCGATCAGGCTCGACCACACCGAGATTTCCAGGCTGTAGCGGATCGCCTGCCGGTAGAACGGCGAGCCGAAGATCTCGCCGAAGTTGGCCAGGCCCCAGCCGTCGCCCGTGCGCACGCTGTTGATCATCACCCACAGCAGCGGTGCGAGCTGGAAGGCGAAGAAGAACAGCGCGAAGGGCAGCAGGCAGAGCAGGGCGAAGAGTTTTCCGGTGTTCGATCTCATGCCTTGAGCAACTCCCGGCAGACCGGTTTGTCGTGGGCGGCGCCGAGGATCTCGCACAGCGTGCCGCAGAGTTCGACCTGGCGTGGGCGCGCCTGGTCATCGAGGCTGAACGCCTCGCCGAAGACGAACAGCGGCACTTCGCGCTCCTCGGCAAGGATGCCGCCGTGGCTGCGGTCGTCGTTCATGCCGTGGTCGGCGGTGACCATCACCTGATAGCCGGCAGCCAGCCACTGGTGCAGGTATTCGGAAAGGATGATGTCCACGTGCCGCGCGCTGTTGCGATACTGTGGCGTACCCAGGCCGTGCTTGTGGCCGGCGTCGTCGATGTTCATCGGGTGCACCAGCAGGCAGTTGGGCGCATGCCGGCGGCGCAGCGACTCGGCGTCGGTGAACAGGTGCGAGTCGGGGTAATGGTCGGTCCAGTAGAAGTGGCCGTGCTGGATCGGCAGGGATTGGTCGTCGGTATGCCGGTCGCGCGCCGGGTCGAAGGGCGTGCGGTTGTACAGCTCGCTGACCCAGTGGTAGGCCGTGGCGGCAGTGGTCAGGCCGGCGTCGCGGGCGTAGTGGAACAGGCTGCGCTGGTTGGACAGGCGCGACACATCGTTGTGCAGGATGCCGCTGTCGATGGGGCGCACACCGGTGAGGATGCATTCATACAGCGGGCGCGACAGCGAGGGCAGCTCGCATTCGAGCCGGTACAGCTGGCCGCGGCCGGCGTTGCACAGGGCCTGCAGGTGGCCCATGCAATCGTGGGCGACGCTGTAGTTGAGGCCGTCGAGGACAACCAGGATGACGTCGTGGCGCATGGGGCGGGGCCTTCGTCGAAACGCGGCCGCCCCGGCGCGAACCGGGGCGGCTGGGCGTCATTGCATGTTGATGATGACGTTTTCCTGCCACAGGCGCGGCAGACGCTTGGAGGTTTCTTCCCAGGCCTTGGCGTCCTTGATCGGCTGGGCCTTGGCGTACTGCTCGTTGGGCAGCAGCTTGGCCTTCACGTCCGCCGGCAGGGTCAGGTGCTCGGCGCGGATCGGCCGGGCGTTGCCCTTGGCCAGGTTGATCTGCCCGGCGTCGCTGAAGATGTACTCGCGCGCCAGCTTCGCGGCGTTCGGGTTCTTCGCGTACTTGTTGATGATGGTGGTGTAGCCGGAGATCACCGAACCGTCGGAGGGGATCAGCACTTCGAAGCGCGACGGGTCGATCTGGTCGCGGTAGCTCAGGCCGTTGAAGTCCCAGACGATGCCGACTTCCACTTCACCCTTCTCCAGGGTGTTGATCACCGGGTTGGTCAGCGACAGGCGGCCCTGCTTGGCGAGCTGGGCGAAGAACTCCAGGCCCGGCTTGATGTTCTTCTCGTCGCCGCCGTTGGCGATGCTGGCGGCCAGCACGCCGTTGACCGCCTGCGCCGCGGCGCTGACGTCACCGATGGTGACCTTGTACTTGCCCTTGAGCAGGTCGGCCCAGCTGTGCGGCACGTCCTTCACCAGTTGCTTGTTGACGATGAAGGCGATGGTGCCGGTGTAGGCCAGCGCCCAGTGGCCGTCCTTGTCCTTGGCCCACTCCGGCACCTGGTCCCAGGTGCTGGGCTTGTAGGGCTGGCTGACGTCCATCTGGATGGCGATGGGGCCGAAGGCGGCGCCGACGTCGCCGATGTCGGCGCTGGCGTTTTCCTTCTCGGCCTTGAACTTGGCCAGTTCCTGGGCCGAGCTCATGTCGGTGTCCATGTGCTTCAGGCCGTACTTGCTTTCCAGGTCCTTCCAGGTGTCTTTCCAATTCGCCCAGCTATCGGGCATGCCCACGCTGTTGACCTGGCCCTCCTTGCGGGCGGCGGCTTCCAGCGATTGCAGATCGGCGTTGGCCGCCATGGCGAGGCCACTGCCCAGGGCAATGGCCGATCCCAGCAGTGAAGCAAGCAAGCGTTTCATTCGGTGCTCCTTCGGTTTTGGTGTTTTCAAACGTGGTCTAGATCAGCAAGACGCAGGCCAATCTAAGCAAGGCGGATGACAGTTTGATGTAAGCCGCTGGCGCGCTGACCCGGCCGCGCGCTGCCAGCGAGTCGTCGGGGAAAAGCGTAGACCATCGCCAATACCGCGATTCGCCTGGGCTACGCTGGTGTCGTTAACTGGCATGGCGGCTGCTTGAAAAGGCATTGTCACGGGACGGTCATCGGGTTTTCCTAGGATGAACGTGCCCCGGCTGGGGAAGGAAATGCCCTGTTCTGGGGCTGGACTAGTCCAAAAGAGGGAAACGAATGCGCGATACGGCGCTACCCACGGTGACGGCGATCTGCCGCGCCCTGATCGAACAGATCGACAGCGGCCTGCTCAGCGCCGGCGGCAAGCTGCCGGCCGAACGCAAGCTGAGCGAGCTGTTCGACACCACGCGGATCACCCTGCGCGAGGCGCTGGGGCAGCTGGAGGCGCAGGGGCTGATCTATCGCGAGGAACGCCGCGGCTGGTTCGTCTCGCCGCCGCGCCTGTTGTACAACCCGCTGGTGCGCAGCCACTTCCACGCCATGGTGGAAGGGCAGGGCCGGCTGCCGGCAACCGAAGTCCTCTCGGCCCGCCAGGTGCCCGCCAGCGCGGCGATCTGCGAACTGCTGGAGTTGCCGGCGCTGTCCAGCGTCTACCAGATCCGCCGCGTGCGCCGGGTGGATGGACGGTTGGTGCTCTATGTCGAGCACTACCTGAACCCGGCGTACTTCCCGGGCATTCTCGACAGTGACCTGACCTGTTCGCTGACCGAGCTGTACGCCAGCCGCTACGACATCCGTTACGGCCGCGTACGCTTCGACATGGTGCCCACCGCCCTGCACGGCGAGGCGGCCAGCGTGCTGCGCGTCGCCGAGGGCAGCCCGGCGCTGCGCATCACCCGCATCAACGGCGACCAGCACGGGCGCATCATCGACTGCGACCTGGAGTTCTGGCGGCACGATGCCATTCACGTAAGCGTGGAAGTGCCGGATTGACCCTCTGGCGCTGAACCAGACGTGTAGGAGCGAGCTTGCTCGCGAACCGCCCAACGACGTCACTGCCGGTTTGCCCCCTCTCCCCAGCCCTGGCTGCGCGCCCCGCTCCGAAGGGAGAGGGAGTAGATCGGTGTGCCTTGATGCTTTTGAGTCAACCGGCGAGCTCTCAACTTTCCGCACGTTCAAGACAGTCCCCTCTCCCTTCAGGGAGAGGGTTAGGGAGAGGGTGTATCAGGCAACTCCGACGCTTCACGATTCGCGAGCAAGCTCGCTCCTACGAAAAGCAGCTGCCGTCAGCGATCCGGGTTCCACTCCGGATAAGCCGGAATCCCGTCCTGCGCCAGCCACGGCCGATCATGGGACACCCAGATATGCCGCATCGGGCGCGCGCCCGGGTCGTCGTCCAGGCTGGCCACGCGGACGATGACGTGGAGCTGGCCGGCGCGCTCGGCGATCAGTTGCGTCCCGCAGCGCGGGCAGAACTTGCGCAGCTTGCCGGGCGACGATTCGTACGCCGCCACCTTGTCCTCGCCGCGGGTCCAGCGGAAGTGTTCGCGCACTACCCCGGCGGTGCTGGCGAAGGCTGCCGAGTGGGCTTTCTGGCAGGTGCGGCAGTGGCAATGGCCGATGGGCATGTCCAGGCCGTCGATCTCATAGCCGATGTCGCCGCACAGGCAGCTTCCGGTGATTGGCATGGCTGGCTCTCCTCGTGGACTCTCCAGAAACAAAACGCCCGGCGGGTGCCGGGCGTTCGGGTCAGGGCAGGTCGGCGCTGTCGTAGAAGGCGCTGAGGACCTTGGCCAGGTAGTGCAGGTCCTGGCTGCCGGCCAGTTCGCGGATGGAGTGCATGGCGAAGGTCGGCAAGCCGATGTCCACGGTGCGCACGCCGATCTGGCTGGCGGTAATCGGGCCGATGGTGGAGCCGCAACCCATGTCGCTGCGGGTCACGAAGCTCTGCACCGGCACTTCGTTCTCCAGGCACAGGTGGCGGAAGAACCCGGCGGTCTCGCTGTTGGTGGCGTAGCGCTGGTTGCTGTTGATCTTGATCACCGGGCCGCCGTTGAGCTTCGGGCCGTGGTTGCCGTCGTGCTTGTCGGCGTAGTTGGGGTGCACGCCATGGGCGTTGTCGGCGGACACCAACAGCGAGCGCTGTACGGTGCGGGTGAAGGCGTCGCCCTCGGGCAGCAGGCGGCGCAGCACTTGCTCGAGGAACGGGCCGTCGGCGCCGCAGGCGGAGCAGGAACCCACTTCTTCGTGGTCGGTGCAGACCAGCAGACCGCTCTGCTCGTCACTGCTGCCCAGCAGCGCTTGCAGGCCGGCGAAGCAGGACAGCAGGTTGTCCAGGCGGGCGCCGGCGATGAAGGCCTGGTCGAGCCCGATCACGGCGGCGCGCTGGGTGTCGTAGAAGCTCAGCTCATAGTCGAGGATGGCGTCGGCGGTGATGCCGTGCTCCAGCTGCAGCTGTTCGCCGAGCAGGTCGCGGAAGTCGCGGGTCTCGCCGGCGGCGACCTGGGCGAGGATCGGCGGCAGTTCGGTCTGCGCATTGATCGACCAGCCCATGTTCGCTTCGCGGTTGAGGTGGATCGCCAGGTTGGGGATCACCGCGATGGGCGTCCTGAAGTCGATCAGCTTGCTCTCGACCTTGCCGGCCAGGCGGAAGGTGACGCGGCCGGCGAGGGACAGGTCGCGGTCGAACCAGGGCGCGAACAGCGCACCGCCATAGACCTCGACACCCAGTTGCCAGTAGCCGTTGCGCACCAGTTCGGGGTTCGGCTTGACGCGCAGGCAGGGGCTGTCGGTATGCGCGCCGACCAGGCGCAGACCGTTCTCCAGCAGCGGCGCGGTGCCGAGCTTGAAGGCGATCAGCGAGGAGTCGTTGCGGGTGACGTAGTAGCGGCCGCCGGCCTCGGTGCGCCAGGCGTCGCGCTCGTCCAGGCGCTGGTAGCCGGCCTCTTCGAGGCGCCGGGCGAGGGCCTGGGTGGCGTGGAACGGGGTGGGGGAGGCCGCGAGGAAATCGATCAGGCCCTGGTTGAGTTCTGTACGCATGGGTAACTCCGGACAGCGAATGGCCGGAAGTTTAACGTAAATGCACGATTCTGCGGCCTGGGGCTCTTCGTAGGAGCGAGCATGCTCGCGAACCCACCCGAGCTCCGGCGTCAGTCACGTTCGCGAGCAAGCTCGCTCCTACAGGGCCGCCGGAAAGTGAGGCGCCCGTAGGAGCGGACTTCGTCCGTGATCAGTTCCGGCTGCTCCGAGCTGGCCGGCTAAGCATCGCGGACAGCGTCCGCTCATACAGTGACGCTCCAGCGCTCGGGGCTGCCCTCACCCTAACCCTCTCCCGGAGGGAGAGGGGACTGTTCGGTGCAGGATGAAACTACAGCGTCCGCCGGCACAATCTGCTCCCTCTCCCTCCGGGAGAGGGCTGGGGTGAGGGGAAAGCGTCGGCACAAACCTGCCAGAAGGAAGACAGTCGCTCCGGCAACAGCCGAAGCCGTCAGACTGCTCCCTCTCCCTCCGGGAGAGGGCTGGGGTGAGGGGGAAGCGTCGGCACAAACCTGCCAGAAGGAAGGCAGTCGCTCCGGCAACAGCCGAAGCCGTCAGAACGGCGCGGGCGATTCGAAGCGCAGGCGCTCGCCGGTCTGCGGGTGGGTCAGGGCCAGCATGCTGGCGTGCAGGCACAGGCGGTCGCGCAGGGTGAGGGCTTCGCCTTCGGCGTACAGGCGGTCGCCCAGCAGCGGGTGACCGATGCTCAGCATGTGCACGCGCAACTGGTGGGAGCGGCCGGTGATCGGCGTGAGCTCGACGCGGCTCCAGTTGCCGTGGCGCTCCATCACCCGCCAGAAGGTCAGCGCATGGCGGCCCTGCTCGAAGTCCACCACGTGGCGCGGCTTGGTCGGTGGGTCATAGCGCAGCGGCGCTTCGATTCGCCCGCTGTCCAGCTCGGGTTCGCCCCAGCACAGCGCGGTGTAGGCCTTCTCGGTCTCGCGGTCGTGGAACTGGCGGGACAGCTCGCGGTGGCTGTCGGCATCGCGGGCCAGCACGATCAGGCCGGAGGTTTCCCAGTCCAGGCGGTGGACGATGCGCGCTTCCGGATAGCCGTTTTCCTGCAGGCGGGTGATCAGGCAGTCCTTGTTGTCGTCCGCGCGGCCGGGCACCGAGAGCAGCAGGGTGGGCTTGTTCACCACCAAGAGGGCGGCGTCCTCGTGGACGAATTCGATCTGGGAAAGCGGCATGGAAGCTCGTAGGCGAATAAAAAGGACAGAAATGACTGCGGCGGCCGAGGCCGCCGCAGGTTCACCCAAGCCGGATCAACGCTCCGGCAGGGTGATGTTGAGTTCCAGGATCGAACAGCTGCCCTGGTTGGCCAGCTCGACCTGGACTTGTTCCTGGTCGATGGGCACGTATTTGCGGATCACTTCCAGCAGGTCTTTCTGCAGCTGCGGGAGGTAGTCCGGTTGCGAACGGTTGCCGCGCTCATGGGCGACGATGATCTGGAGTCTTTCTTTCGCGATAGAGGCGCTGGATTGCGACTTCCGGCTGCGGAAGAAATCTAAAAGGCTCATTCACGTCCTCCGAACAGTCGTTGCAGGAATCCTTTCTTCTGCACGTCGAGGAAGCGGTGGGGCATGTCTTTGCCCAGCAGCCGCTCGACGGCGTCGCTGTACGCCTGGCCGGCATCGCTTTCTTCGTCGAGGATGACCGGTACGCCCTGGTTGGATGCCTTGAGCACCGCCTGGGATTCCGGGATCACGCCGAGCAGACGGATGGCCAGGATTTCCTCGACGTCCTCGACGCCGAGCATTTCGCCCTTGGTGACGCGCTCGGGGTTGTAGCGGGTCAGCAGCAGGTGCTCCTTGATCGCTTCCTCGCCTTTCTCGGCGCGGGCGGATTTGCTCGCCAGCAGGCCGAGCATGCGGTCGGAGTCGCGAACCGAGGAGACTTCCGGGTTGGTCACGACAATCGCCTCGTCGGCGTAGTACATGGCCAGGTGGGCACCTTTCTCGATGCCGGCCGGGGAGTCGCAGATCACGTAGTCGAAGGACTGCTTGAGTTCTTCGATGACCTTGCCGACGCCTTCCTGGGTCAGGGCGTCCTTGTCGCGGGTCTGGCTGGCGGCCAGCACGAACAGGTTTTCGAGGCGCTTGTCCTTGATCAGGGCCTGGGTCAGGGTCGCTTCGCCGTTGATGACGTTGACGAAGTCGTACACCACGCGGCGTTCGCAGCCCATGATCAGGTCGAGGTTACGCAGGCCCACGTCGAAGTCGACGATGACGGTCTTGTGGCCGCGCAGGGCCAGGCCGGTGCCGATGGCTGCGCTGGTGGTGGTTTTACCGACGCCACCCTTACCGGAAGTGACTACGAGGATCTTGGCCAAGGTGATTCACCCCAAAGAAAAAACGAAGAATTCTGGTCCCTGAAAGTCGCGGCAGTATCCGTTAAAGGCGGGTGATGTTCAACACGTCACCCGACAGGCTGACGTGCACCGCCTGCCCCCATTGCGGACTGCGTCGAAGGTCTTCGGCGACCTTGTAATTACCAGCGATGGACACCAGTTCGGCGGCCAGTTGCTGGCAGAAAATACGTGCGCTGGTATCGCCCTTGACGCCTGCCAGGGCGCGGCCGCGCATCGGACCGTACACATGGATATTGCCGTCGGCGAGAAGTTCCGCACCCGGGCTGACAGGGGCGAGCACGATCAGGTCGCCGCCGGCGGCGTAGATCTGCACGCCGCCACGCACCGGGCTGGTCACCAGCTTGGTCGGTCGGACCACCGGTGCCGGCGGCTCGGCCGGCTTTTCAACCGCAGCCTCCGGCGCGGTTTCCGCCGCGTCGGCAGACTTTTCCTCGACCGATGCAGCCGGTTTCTCGGCTTTGGCTTCCTGGGCGTTGTCGGAGGGCCTGGCGGCGGGCGCCTGGGCCTGTGCGCCCGCGTCGGCGGCCTGCTCGACCACCTTTTCCGCGAGCTTCTCGCCCCGTGGGCGACGAACCGGCGCGGCGCCGGTCACCTGCGGCACGGCATCCCTGGCCTCGACCACGCGCTCGCGGGAGGAGCCGGACGGCGGCAGCACCGGGATATCGAACATGGTCGCCAGGCGGATGTCTTCCTCGCGGCTGGCGCGAATGGCCAGGGTGCGCAGGCCGTGACGGCGGCAGATGTCCAGCACGCCCTGCAGGTCGAGCTGGCCTTCGCCGTCGGGGAGCTTGTCCAGCGCCAGCACCAGCGGTGTGTCGCGGAAGAAGTTGGGCGCCTGGGCAACCTTGTCGGCGAGCTGGCGATCCAGGCGCGGCAGGTCATTGTGGGCCAGTTCCAGGACGGTGACGGCCAGCATGCTGCCCTTGAGCTGGAATACGGGATCGTGGTCGAGAAGGTCAGCTTGGCTCATGGTCGGACTGCGTCGTCAAAATGGGTGGACTTATAGCGGACCGCCCCGGCAGCCGCAAGCGTGGCCGAGTGCTAGGCAACGCTTGCGGCGCAGGACGTGTCGGCAAGGTAGAATGTCGGGCTTTGATCGTCACCGGAAAGTTCCATGGACCGCCCCACCTTTCGCCGAGAATTCCTCCATCCCCGCCACTGGCCGCTCTGGCTCGGCCTTGGCGTGCTCTGGCTGGTGGTGCAACTGCCGTACTCGGCGTTGCTGGGCCTGGGCCGCGCGCTGGGAGCGGTGATGTACCGCGTAGTCGGCAGCCGCCGGGCGATTGCCGCGCGCAACCTGGAGCTGTGCTTCCCGGAGCTGTCTGCCGGCGAGCGCAAGCGTCTGCTCAAGGAAAACTTCGCCTCCACCGGTATCGCCTTCTTCGAGATGGCCATGAGCTGGTGGTGGCCCAGGGCGCGGCTGGCCAGGCTCGCCCACATCGAGGGCCTGGAGCACCTGAAGAAGGCCGAGGCCGAGGGCAAGGGCGTGATCCTCATGGCCGCGCACTTCACCACGCTGGAAATCGGCGCGGCGCTGCTGGGCCAGGTGCAGACCATCGACGGCATGTACCGCGAGCACGACAACCCGCTGTTCGATTTCGTCCAGCGCACCGGCCGCGAGCGGCACAATGCCGACGCCACCGCCATCGAGCGCGAAGATGTGCGCGCGATGCTCAAGGTGCTGCGCGCCGGCCGCGCCATCTGGTACGCGCCGGACCAGGACTACGGCGCCAAGCAGAGCCTGTTCGTACCGCTGTTCGGCATCCAGGCCGCCACCGTCACCGCCACCACCAAGTTCGCGCGCCTGGGCCGCGCGCTGGTGCTGCCGTTCACCCAGTCGCGCCTGGCCGATGGCTCGGGCTATCGCCTGACCATCCATCCGCCGCTGGAAGACTTCCCCGGCGAGAGCGAAGAGGCCGACTGCATTCGCATCAACCAGTGGGTTGAAAGCGAGATTCGCCGCCAGCCCGAGCAATACCTCTGGGCGCACCGGCGCTTCAAGAGCCGCCCCGAGGGCGAGCCGAAGCTCTACGCCAAGAAGAAGTGACGCTCCGGCGGGCTACGCTGGAAACGACGCGACAAGGATCTGTGCCGTGACCGACTCCGCCATTGCCCCTGCCACTCCCCACGAATCGCCGGCTGTCACCGGCCTGATCCTCTCCGGTGGCGGCGCGCGGGCGGCCTACCAGGTCGGTGTACTGGCCGCCATTGCCGAGCTGTTGCCGGAGGGCGCGGAGAATCCCTTCCCGGTGATTGTCGGCACCTCCGCCGGCGCCATCAACGCCGTCGGGCTGGCCTGCGGGGCGCTGTCCTTCACCGCCGCGGTGGAGCGCCTGACCAAGGTCTGGAAGGGCTTTCGCACCGGCCAGGTGTACCGCGCCGACTGGCCCGGCGTGTTCAGCCAGGCCTTCAGGTTTCTTGGCCACAGTCTGCTGGGGCTGGGCAAGCGCGAGCCGGTGGCGCTGCTCGACAGCACGCCGCTGCGCTACCTCCTCGAGCGGGAACTGGACCTCTCCGGCATCGCCGCGGCCGTGCGTCGGCGCAATCTGCGGGCGGTGGCGGTCACCGCGTTCGGCTACGAATCCGGACAGGCGGTGACCTTCTACCAGGGCCGCGCGACCATCGATCCCTGGCTGCGTCATCGGCGCATCGGCGTTCCGACGCGGCTGCAGATCGAGCACCTGCTGGCCAGTTCGGCGATCCCGTTGCTGTTCCGCCCGGTGAAGATTTTCCGCGAGTATTTCGGCGACGGGGCGGTGCGCCAGCAGGCGCCGATCAGCCCGGCGCTGCACCTGGGGGCCAACCGCGTGCTGGTGATCGGCGTCAGCGGCAACCCCACGGTGGGCAGCGCCAACGAGCAGGTGGCCAACTACCGCACGGGCCAGCCGCCGAGCCTGGCGCAGGTGGGCATCCACCTGCTCAACAGCACCTTCATCGACAGCCTCGAGGGTGATATCGAACTCTTGCACCGCATCAATTTCCTCAGCTCGCTGGTGCCCGAAGAGGCGCGCCGCGCGACGCTGGGACTGGCGCCGGTGGATGTCCTGCTGATTTCGCCGAGCCGGCCGCTGGACGAGATCGCCGCGCAGTATCGCCACGAGCTGCCGCGCGCGCTGCGCCTGTTCCTGCGCGGGCCGGGCGCGACCAAGGCGAGCGGGGCAGGGGTGCTCAGCTACCTGTTGTTCGAACCGGGGTACTGCAACGCGCTGATCGAGCTGGGCTACCGCGATGCCATGGAAAAGCGCGCGGAGATCGCGCGCTTCCTGGGGATGGAGGATTGGTCGCTGTAAACCGCAGAGGTCTGTAACAGCGGACCTTGTCCGCTGATCGCGGGCATGGCCCGCTCCTACAGAAGGCCGGCGAGGCTTCAGACGGCGAATACACCGTCGCGGTAATCGCGCAGGGCCTGTTCGATTTCCTCGCGGCTGTTCATCACGAACGGGCCGTACTGCACGATCGGCTCGTTCAGCGGCTTGCCGGCCAGCAGCAGGACGCGCGCGCCCTGGTCGCTGGACAGGCGGATCTCATCGCCCTGGCCCAGGCGCACCAGGCGGTTGGTGGCCACGGTGTCGTCGCCACGCTCGCCCGGCACCTGCAGCGAGCCTTCGTAGACGTACAGCATGACCCGATGGCCCGCCGGAATGCGCGGCGCCACGGCGGCGCCTGCCGGCAGCACCAGGTCGTAGTAGTGCGGCTCGGTGCCCGGCCGCTGCACGGCGCCATCGATGGCGGTCTCGCCGTCGTCGAAGCGCCCGGCGATCACGGTCACGCCGACGCCCTGCGCGGTGGTCACCCGCGGCACGTCTTCGGGCTCGATGTCGCGGTAGCCGGCCGGGGCCAGCTTGTCCTTGGCCGGGAGGTTCAGCCACAGCTGGAAACCGCGCATGGCGCCTTCCACCTGCTCGGGCATCTCGCTGTGGATGATGCCGTGGGCTGCGGTCATCCACTGCACGCCGCCGGGTTTGAGCAGGCCGGTGTTGCCCAGGTGGTCCTCGTGGCGCATGCGCCCCTCGAGCATGTAGGTTACGGTCTCGAAGCCGCGGTGCGGGTGCGCGGGGAAGCCGGCGATGTAGTCGTCAGGGTTCTGCGTGTCGAACTGGTCGAGCATCAGGAACGGGTCGAAGCGTTCGATGCCCGGGCCGCCGATCACACGGGTCAGGCGCACGCCGGCGCCGTCGGAGGCCGGGTGGCCGATGTGCTGGTCGATCACGGTACGTAAGCGGGTCATGGGGACCTCCTTGATCTGTGAATGGAGATCATCCTAGTCCCATTGGATGGATAAATGGTTGCGAGTTTTTCAGTTTAACTATCGATGGATTCGATTGTTGGTCGCGAAGAAAACCGCCGCCCGAGGGCGGCGGTGCCGTGTCACTCCTGGATTTGCAGGCGCCGGGCTTCGGTGTAGAAGTAGCGCAGCTTCTCGTACTCGAAGGGCGTGTTCATCTGGCCGTAGCGGAAGCCGTTGCTGTAGCGCTTGTCGATGATCTCCAGCACCGGCAGTTCCCAGTACTCGCGGCTCAGCTCGGAGTAGTTAAGGTAATTGACCTCGCGGGCGGCGATGAAGTCGGTGACCAGGCCGCCGGTGTCGCGCAGGTTGGAGGGGCCGAGGATCGGCAGCATCACGTACGGGCCTTCGGGCACGCCCCAGTAGCCCAGGGTCTGGCCGAAGTCTTCGCTGAGCTTGGGCAGGCCCATGGCGGTGGCCGGGTCCCACAGGCCGCCGATGCCGATGATGGTGTTGAACAGTAGCCGCGCGGTGCTGTTGGCCGCGCGCTCGGGCTTGAGCTGGGCGACGCTGTTGAGCAGCGTCGGCACTTCGCCCAGGTTGCTGAAGAAGTTGCTCACGCCGGTGCGCACGAAGCGCGGGGTGACGTATTCGTAGCCGTGCACCACGGGCAGGAATACCCACTCGTCGAAGCGGTAGTTGAAGTGGTAGATGCGGCGGTTCCACGACTCCCAGGGGTCGTAGACGTTGAGCGCGTCGAAGGTGGCGCGCTCGAACTCGCGCTGGTCGAGGCCGGGGTTGAACTTCAGGGCGTCCAGCGGGTGCTTGAAGCCGTCGTCGTCCGGCGCCATGTCGAAGGCGGTGGTGGTCGGCGTGCTGACCGGCTGCGGCGTCTCGGCCTGGGCGAAGCCGCAGGCCAGCAGCAGGGCGAGGGTCCAGGAGTGGCGTGATGGCATGGCGTCAGTTCCCTGTCTGCGCGGTGGCGATGCCTGCGGAAGCGGCATTCTGTCCCTTGAAGAAATCCAGCATGTCCTGGGCGTTCACGCGGTAGTTGAGGTTGCCGCAATGGCCGCCGCGCGGGTAGAGCGTCAGGCGATCGCCGAAGGTGCGGCGCAGGAAACCGATGTCGCCGGGGCCGAGGATGACGTCGTCGGCGTTGTGCATGACGGCGATCTTCGGGCTCTGTTTCAGGTAATCCTGGACGCCGTACAGGCTGACCTGGTCGACCAGTTGCGGCAGGCTGCCGCCGTCGTACTTGGCGCGCCACAGCGGCATCAGCTGGTCGGTCATGTAGCACTCGAAGTCGCACTGCATGGCGCGCTTGAAGAAGGGCGTCAGGCTGGTGCCTTCGGTGATCGGGTACTTGGGCGGGGTGATCAGCCCGCGGCGGTTGATCAGGTCGGAGGTAAAGGCGATGTCGGCGGAGGAGAAGCGGAACACCGCGCCGATCAGCATGGCCATCTCCTCGTTGGAGAGGTGCTGCTTGGACTGCTGCAGGTCGAACAGGAAGGCGTCGTTCAGGTCGACGTAGCCCTTCTGCTTGAAGTAGCGGGTCAGCTTGGCCAGGACCACCTGATAGAAGGTGTTGGTGTCGTTGATGCCCTTGACCTGGGTCTGCACCAGCTTGTCGAGGTTGCTCACCGAGGTGTACAGGTTCACCGGCGGGTTGAGCAGCAGCACGCGCTTGAAGTTGAAGCTGCGGCGGGACTCGTCGAGTTTGCTGACGAACGCCGCATGCAGCGCGCCCAGGCTGTAGCCGGTCAGGTAGTAGTCGCTGACCGGCAGGTCCGGATGCTGCGCGCGCACGGCCTGCATCACCCGGTACAGGTCGTCGGCGTCGTCGGGGGTATAGCCGGGGGTGGCGACGCGGGAGGCGCCGACCATGAAGTCCCAGCTGGTCGGCGAGGACAGCTGCACCACGTGGTAGCCGGCGCCGTAGAACAGGCGCTTGAGGTACTCCGGCGTGCTGCTGGCATAGTTCGCCCCGGTGCCGGCGATGATGAACACCAGCGGCGCCTCGTGGTCCTGGCGGGCCAGGCGGTAATGCAGCTTCTTCACCGGCCAGAAGTTGCTCGGCAGCTCGTACTCGCGCTCCGGACGCAGCTTCAGGGCGTAGTCGGACTGGCGGATGTCATCGTCTTCCGGCAGCTGCGGGCGCAGCTCCGGCGGGGTGGTGGCGATGGTCGCCTCGAACGGGTTGAGCAGCGGGAAGCCGTAGTTGGCCTGATCCACATCGCGGGCAAAAGCCGGCCCGGCGAGTCCCAGTGCGAGGCCGCCGATCAAGGCGGCCACGCGGCGAAGAAGTGTCATGGTTCGGAGTCCTTTCAAAGGAGGGCCAACTCTAGGCTGGCCGCCGAGTAAGACCAGCATATTTCCTACAAGTGCGACTCGCTTGTCAGCCTTTGCGCGCGAGGTCTTTCAGCGCGTCGCCGGTTAGACGATAGACGGTCCATTCGTCCTGCGGGCGAGCGCCCAGGCTGCGGTAGAAGCCGATGGCCGGCTCGTTCCAGTCCAGCACCGACCATTCCAGGCGCCCGCAGCCACGCTCCACCGCCAGCCGCGCGAGTTCCGTCAGCAGCGCCTTGCCCAGGCCGGCGCCACGGGCGGCGGGGCGCACGTAGAGGTCTTCGAGGTAGATGCCGGGCTGGCTGAGCCAGGTGGAGTAGTTGTGGAAGAACAGCGCGAACCCCTGCGGCGTGCCGTCCACTTCGCCGATCAGCACCTCGGCATAGGGGCGCGGGCCGAACAGGTGATCCCGCATGCGCTGGGCGTCGGCCTTCACTTCGTGGACCAGTTTTTCGTAGTCGGCCAGTTCGCGGATCAGTTCGAGGATCAGCGGGATGTCGTCGGGAGTGGCGGGGCGCAGGGTGACGCGAGGCATGGGCAATTCCTTGGAAAGCGAAACCTGCCGAGCATGCCCAAAGCCCCGCGCCGCTGGCAACAGGGCTTTTCAATAGTGCTCCAGGCGCTCCAGCCAGACCAGTTCGCAGGCGCCGGCGCCGGTGTCCTCGCGGGTCAGCGAACTGACCCAGCGCCAGCCGTCGTCGCCCTCGACGCGCACCAGCTTGCCCGCCAGGCGAACGTGCTCGCCCGCGCGGACCTGGGCCAGGGCGCGCGCCACGGCGTCGTCGGCCGGGATCATGTGCATGTTGGCGGCGTGGGTTTCCAACTCGCGGCGCGGTATCGGCAGCGTGTCGGCATGCCAGTAGAACCAGCGGTTGCCCTGGGTGATGCGGATATCGGCGAGCACCATCGGGTCATCCATCGGGCCCCAGCCCAGGGCGAGGTCGGTGGGCGACAGCTCAGCCTCGCGGCCCAGGTGGTAATCCTCGCGGCCCAGTACGCGCGCCTCGATGCTGAAGTCCTGCAACGGGTAGATGGCATAGCGCTCGACGCGCCACCCGCCGTCGGCCAAGGCCTGGCTGCGCGGCTGCGGCGCCGCGGGCCGGTCGGTCGGCCATAGCCACCAGAAGCTGGTCGCCAGGCAGACCAGCAGGAACAGGGACGATCGCTTCATCGAAGGCTCCGTGGATGGACGAAGTCTAGGCGCGAATCGGCGCCCCTTGCATCGGCCCCCATGCTCGCTATGCTGGGCGCCGATTTCCCCGCCTGCCCGGAGTCGTGGCGCCATGTCCCGTCGTTTCCCCGTGATCCTCCTGCTGCTCGCCCTGGCGCTCTGGCTGGCTGCCAGCTATGGCCTGCGTTACGGGCTGATGGAGGATGGCCGCTGGGTCGGCATCTGCGCCGACGAGGCCGCGCGCTGGCAGTGCGGTGTGCGCGAGCGCTTGGGTTGGGCGATTCATTTCGCCGTGTTCGGCAAGCTGGCGCTGGGCCTTTCGCTGCTGGCGTTCTTCGCGCCGCGCCAGGCGGGCTGGTGGCTGGCGGTGCTGGCGATGCTGTTCGGCCTGCCGGCGCTGGTGCTCTACAACGCCGGGTTTGCCGTGTTCGCCGTGGTGCTGGCGGGGTTGCGCCTGGTCCGCGCGCAACCGCACTGACTCATGCGCAGCGTTCGGCGCGCAGCCCACGCAGCAGGGCGCCGAGCAGAAGCAGGCTCACCGCCGCCCAACCCAGCGCCTGCAGGTTGCTCAGCCCTTCCAGCGCCAGTTGCGCCGGAATCCCCAGGGCGATGATCAGCGCCAGCAGCAGCGCTTCGCGGCGCGGCGCGGCGACCGGCCGGCACAGGTAGACCAGCGCGGGGAACAGCAGGGCGGCGCTGGGGAAGCTGCGGTAGCGCGCATCGAAGACCATCCCCAGCATCAGCACCGCGCCGGCGAAACCGGCGGCCCCCAGCCACAGGCCGGCGCGGCGTTGCAGCCAGGCGAACGCCGACGAGCGCCAGCCCGCCCGAGCCGACAGGGCCAGGCTGACATGCAGCAGCACCAGCAGGTTCAGGCCCGTCAGCGCCGCGGCCCATAGCCATTCGCCCCAGAAGCGGCTGGTGATCGCCGATTGCTCCAGCCACAGGCCGATGCAGCCGCCGCCCAGCGCGCTGGCCAGCGGCAGCAGCACGGCATTGCGCGCAGAACCCGGGCGGCCGCCCGCCAGCAGCCCGGCGAGCAGGATCGCGCCGGAGAGCCCCAGCCACAGCGGCCAGCGCGGCAGGTTGCTGACCGGCCCGGCAAGCACGCCCTTTTCCTCGCGGTCGGCGCTGAACAGGCCCCAGTAGCCGCCCACGGCGCCTTCGCTCTGGCGCTTCCACGGTTGGTCGAAGGCTTCGATCAGGTTGTAGTGCCAGCCCTTTTCCTCGGCCATGTGCACGAAGCCACGGATGAAGCGCGCCTCGTTGACCCGGCTGGGCAGGGCGGTTTCGCGCTGGCGGCCTTCGCTGGGCCAGCCGGTCTCGCCGATGAGGATGTCCTTGGGCGCGAACTCGCGGCCGAAGTCCTCGCGGATCTTCGCCACGTGGGCGAGGGCGTCGTCGATGCGGGTGGGGTTGTCTTCCCAGTAGGGCAGCAGGTGGATGGTGAGGAAGTCCACCGCCGGGGCGATTTCCGGGTGCTGGTGCCAGAACTCCCAGACGTCGGCATAGGTCACCGGCTGGCGCACCTGGGCCTTCACCTTGTGGATAAGTCCGGCGAGGTAGCGTCCGGTGACTTCCTTGCGCAGCAGGGTCTCGTTGCCGACGATCACCGCCTGGACCACGTCCGGGTACTGGTTGGCCGCCTTGATCAGCGCCTCGACCTCACGCTCGGTGTCCACCGGGTTGGCGTTGACCCAGGCGCCGAGCATCAGCTTCAGCCCATGCTTGCGGGCCAGCGCCGGAATGCCTTCCAGGCCGGTCATCGAATAGGTGCGCACGCATTCGAAGCGCGTCGCCAGCAGGGCCAGGTCCGCGTCCATCTGCTCCGGGCGCAGGACGAAGGGCTGGTCGAAGGGCGATTGGTCCTTGGCGAACGGGCTGTAGGACGCGCACTGCAGCTTGTGCGTGGGCGTCGCCGCGTCCGGCAGGATCACCGGCTTGCCCAGGCCGTACCAGAGGCCGCAGAGGGCGGTCACGGCAAGCAGCAGGGCGAGGCAATAGGGGAGGAGCGGAAAGCGCGAGGACTGGGGCATGGGGGCACGCGAACCGTGACGAGGCGCGCATCTTAGCAACGCCTTCGGCCGCCGTCAGTGCCCACCTGCACCGCCGCTCAGGCGTGGCGGTGAATCCAGTTGTGCGCCGGTGCGGCGTCGCCCGCGCCAGCGCCTTCGATGCGCTTCCAGAACTTCTCGTGGAAGTGGAAGCCCACGGCGTTGCACAGCGGCTCGACCACCGCCACCAGACCGCCCACGGTGATGCTGCCGGTCAGCGCGTAGGCGACGCTGAAGGCGATGGTGAAGTGCATCAGGGTGAAGGTGACGGTCTTGAGCATGGTGGCGATCCTCAGGTGAGAATGATTCTCCGTTGCTGAAAGACTACTGCGCCCGCGCCCATTCCGGTAATCGAGCCTCTGCATGGAGGCGATAGGCCGGCACCCTCGTCGTGGATGGAAAGGCGCGGTCGTGGATGGACGGGTTCTGTCGCGGATCGGACGGCTTGGCGTCGCTCTCAGAGCAGTTCGCCAGCAGCGTGCGCCGATCATGAAGGGGCGGCCAAGACCGCGAAATGCGCCGGGTTCGCCCAGGCGCGCCGATAAAATCACGGGGAGAAAACCATGCGAATGATGCGACGCCTGTTGGGCCTGGGCGCAGGGCTGGTGCTGTCGGCGGCAGCCGGGCTGGCCACTGCGGCGGCCAAGCCGGAAATTACCATCGGCTACGTGGACGGCTGGTCGGACAGCGTGGCGACCACGCACGTCGCCGCCGAGATCATGCGCGAGAAGCTCGGCTACCAGGTCAAGCTGATGCCGGTGGCGGCCGGGATCATGTGGCAGGGCGTGGCGCGCGGCAAGCTCGACGCCATGCTCTCGGCCTGGCTGCCGGTCACCCACGGCGCCTACTACGACAAGATGAAGGACAAGGTGGTCAACCTGGGCGTGAACTACCCGGGCGCGAAGATCGGCCTGATCGTGCCCGAGTACGTGAAAGCCAACAGCATCGCCGACCTGCAGGCGCAGAAGGCCGACTTCGACGGCCGCATCGTCGGCATCGACGCCGGCGCCGGGGTGATGCTCAAGACCGACCAGGCCATCAAGGACTACGGCCTGGACTACAAACTGGTGGCCAGTTCCGGCAGCGGCATGATCGCCGAGCTGACCCGCGCGGAGAACGACAAGAAGGCCATCGCCGTCACCGGCTGGATTCCGCACTGGATGTTCGCCAAGTGGAAGCTGAAGTTCCTCGAAGACCCGAAAAAGGTCTACGGCGAAGAGGAGCACGTCGACAGCGTCGCCAACCCGGCGCTGGAGAAGAAGGCGCCGGAAGTCTGGGCCTTCCTGAAGAAATTCCAGTGGAAGGACGGCCAGGAAATCGGCGAAGTCATGCTCGCCGTGCAGAACGGCGAGAAGCCGGAAGTGGCTGCCAAGAAGTGGGTCGAGGCGCACCCGGATCGGGTGAAGCAATGGCTGTAAGCCGTTAGCGCCAACCCCGCCTTCGACACAGAAAAATCCCCCGCGAACCGGAAGGTTCGCGGGGGATTTTTTCATGCGGCAGCGTCTATTCCGGGCTTGTTCGAAAAAAACGCGAAACCGGTCCGCCTCCCGCTACGACTAAAGTCGTCTGGAGCGCTTGCAGCGGCGACATAAATTAGGGATCGACGACATCCGCGTCATCCCCGCTGTGAGGACAAGAACAAAATGAACGACAGCATCTACCAGCGGATTGATACCAATCCGCGCTTCAAAGAGTTGGTGGCCAAGCGCGAGCGATTCGCCTGGCTGCTCTCCCTGATCATGTTGGGCCTGTACGTGGTCTTCATCCTGCTCATCGCCTTCCAGCCGCAGCTGCTCGGCGCGAAGATCAGTGCCGATTCGTCCGTCACCTGGGGCATCCCCATGGGCGTCGGGCTGATCCTCTCTGCCTTCGTGCTCACCGGCATCTACGTGCGCCGCGCGAACGGTGAATTCGACCGCCTGAACCAGGAAATCCTCAAGGAGGCCCAGCAATGAAAGGCCGAATCTCAGCGGCCCTCGCTTTGGCCGCATTTGCCCCCGCACTCTGGGCTGACGCCCTCACTGGCGAGGTGCAGCGCCAGCCGCTGAACGTCTCCGCCATCGTAATGTTTGTCGCTTTCGTCGGCCTGACCCTGTGCATCACCTACTGGGCCTCCAAGCGCAGCAAGTCCGCCGCCGACTTCTACACCGCCGGCGGCAGCATCACCGGCTTCCAGAACGGCCTGGCGATCGCCGGCGACTACATGTCCGCCGCGTCCTTCCTGGGCATTTCCGCGCTGGTGTTCACCTCCGGCTACGACGGCCTGATCTACTCCATCGGCTTCCTCGTCGGCTGGCCGATCATCCTCTTCCTGATCGCCGAACGCCTGCGCAACCTGGGCAAGTACACCTTCGCCGACGTGGCCTCCTACCGCTTGAAGCAGAAGGACATCCGTACCCTGTCCGCCTGCGGTTCGCTGGTGGTGGTGGCCTTCTACCTGATCGCGCAGATGGTCGGCGCCGGCAAGCTGATCGAGCTGCTGTTCGGCCTGAACTACCACGTCGCGGTAGTGCTGGTTGGCATTCTGATGGTGCTCTACGTGCTGTTCGGCGGCATGCTCGCCACCACCTGGGTGCAGATCATCAAGGCCGTGCTGCTGCTCTCGGGCGCCACCTTCATGGCGATCATGGTGCTCAAGCACGTCAACTTCGACATCAGCACCCTGTTCTCCGAAGCCATCAAGGTTCACCCCAAGGGTGAGTCGATCATGAGCCCCGGCGGCCTGGTGAAGGACCCGATCTCCGCGTTCTCCCTGGGCTTCGCGCTGATGTTCGGCACCGCCGGCCTGCCGCACATCCTGATGCGCTTCTTCACCGTCAGTGACGCCAAGGAAGCACGCAAGAGCGTGTTCTTCGCCACCGGCTTCATCGGCTACTTCTACATCCTGACCTTCATCATCGGCTTCGGCGCGATCCTGCTGGTCAGCACCAACCCGGACTTCAAGGACGCCACCGGCGCCCTGCTGGGCGGCAACAACATGGCGGCGGTGCACCTGGCCGATGCCGTGGGCGGCAGCCTGTTCCTGGGCTTCATCTCCGCCGTGGCCTTCGCCACCATCCTCGCGGTGGTGGCCGGCCTGACCCTGGCCGGCGCCTCGGCCGTGTCCCATGACCTGTACGCCAGCGTGCTGAAAGGCGGCAAGGCCAACGAGAAGGACGAGCTGCGCGTGTCGAAGATCACCACCGTGTGCCTCGGCGTGGTCGCGATCATCCTCGGCATCCTGTTCGAGAAGCAGAACATCGCCTTCATGGTCGGCCTGGCCTTCTCCATCGCCGCCAGCTGCAACTTCCCGGTGCTGCTGCTCTCCATGTACTGGAAGAAGCTGACCACCCGTGGCGCCAAGATCGGCGGCTGGATGGGCCTGATCACCGCCGTGGTGCTGATGATCCTCGGCCCGACCATCTGGGTGCAGATCCTCGGCCACGAGAAGCCCATCTACCCGTTCGAATACCCGGCGCTGTTCTCCATGGCCGTGGCCTTCATCGGTATCTGGTTCTTCTCCATCACCGACAAGTCCACTGCGGCCGACGAAGAGCGCGCGCGCTTCTTCCCGCAGTTCATCCGCTCGCAGACCGGCCTGGGTGCCACGGGCGCCGTCGCCCACTGACAGCCTGAGCTAACCTGCCGGGGCCGGGGGTGGCGACACCTCCGGCCCCGCTTTTTTGACAGGGACGGATGACGGATGTCCGACGATTTCAACTTCGCCTCGCCACCCTTCGACCAGCTCCGCCCGCTGGAGCGCGAGCAGCTGCGCGACGCGCTGAGCGTGGGCTACTACACGGTCGATGAAGTACTGCTGGACGCCGGCGCGCCGGTGCCGTGCCTGTTCGTCGTGCTCAAGGGCGTGATCGAGGAGCGCGGCGAGGACGGCAAGCTGTTCGCCCAGTACGGCGCCGAGGACCTGTTCGACGTGCGCGGGCTGTTCTCCGGCAGCAGCAAGCACCGCTACCAGGCGGTGGAAGAAAGCATCGTCTACGAACTGCCGGCCACGGTGTTCCACCAGCTGTGCGCGGACAACCCGCAGTTCGCCCGCTTCTTCCGCGCGGACCTGGCCAGCAAGCGCCAGCTGGAGCGTCGGGACGGGCAGAACCTCGCCGAATTCATCCTCACCCGCATCGCCCGCGAACACCTGTTGCCGGCCCTCGAAGTGGAGCCTGCGCTGCCCCTGGGCGACGCCGCGCGCCTGCAGCTGAGCCGTGGCGCGGACGCCTTGCTGGTGCGCGAGGACGGCGCGCTGGGCATCGTCACCCGCACCGACCTGATGACCGCGCACTTTCGCGACGGCTTCAGCGAGGCGCAACCCATCGGCCCGCTGGCGCACCGCCCGTTGAGCCACGTGGAGCTGGGGGACTTCCTCTTCGACGCGATGATCCTCATGACCCGCCAGCGCATCGAACGGGTGGCGGTGTGCGAGGAGGGCAGGGTGGTCGGCCTGCTGCACCTGACCCAGGTGCTCAGCCTGTTCTCCACCCACTCCCATGTGCTGGCGCTGCGTATCGCCCGCGCCGAAAGCGAGGCCGAGCTGCGCGCCGCCGCCGAGACCCTGCACACGCTGATCGCGACCCTGGCGGGCAATGGCATTCGCCTGCGTTTCATCATGCAGCTGGTCAGCGCCCTCAACGAACAGCTGCTCGAGCGTCTGTTCGAACTGCAGGTCCCGCCGGTACTGCGCGGCCGTTGCTGCCTGCTGGTGATGGGCAGCGAAGGGCGCGCGGAACAGCTGCTCAAGACCGACCAGGACAACGCGCTGATCCTCGATGACGGCCTGCCGGTGGAGCAGGGGCTGCTGCTGATGCAGCGCTTCTCCGCGGCGCTGCTGGAATTCGGCTATCCGCCGTGCCCCGGCGGGGTCATGGCCAGCCGGCCGGAGTGGTGCAAACCACTGGCCCAGTGGCAGCGCGAGTTGCGCGAGCTGCCATTGCAGGGGCGCCCCGAGCAACTGATGCGCCTGTCGATCCTCGCCGATGCCTGGCCGGTGGCGGGCAACCGACAGCTTTTCGACGGCCTGCGCGAGTGCCTGAACGCACTGGCCGGCGACACGGGCCGCTGGATGAGCGACCTGGCCATGCCGGCGCTGCAGTTCGACACGCCGCTGACCTTCCTCGGTCAGCTCAAGACCCAGGACGCGCATTTGGACGTCAAGCGTGGCGGCCTCTTTCCCATCGTCCACGGCGCCCGCGTGCTGGCGGTGCGGCATGGGCTGGAGGAGCGCGGCACCCTCGGCCGCCTGGCTGCCCTGAAAGCGCTCGGCGTGCTGGACGAATCGCTGGCCGACAACCTGGCCGAAACCTTCGAGCTGTTGCTCCAGCTGCGCCTGCGCCAGCAACTGGACGGCCAGCGCGACGGCCGCGTGCAGGGCCTGGATGTATCGCGCCTGAGTCGTCACGAGCGCGACCTGCTGCGCTTCGGGCTGCACACGGTGAAGAAGTTCAAGCAGAGCCTGACCCGCCAATTCCACCTGGAGACCCGATGAACGCCTGCGTTGCTGCACCCGATCCGCACTGGTCCGCCTGGCGCCGCCGCCTGTACTGGTGGCGGCACGACCCGGCGCAGGCGCAAGAGCTGGTGTCGCTGGACCTGGAAACCACCAGCCTGGACCCGCGCAAGGCCGACATCCTCAGTATCGGCGCGGTGGTGATCCGCCATGGCAAGCTGATCCTCGGCGAGCGCCTGGAGCTGCTGGTGGAGCCGCCGCCGTCGCTGGACGGGGAGTCGATCCGCATCCACAAGCTGCGCCGCGCCGACCTCGAAGGCCAACTGCCGCTGGTGGAGGCGCTGCGTCGGGTACAGGCCTTCATCGGCGAGCGGCCGCTGCTGGGGTATTACCTGTCCTTCGACGTCGCCGTGCTGCGTCGCCACCTGCGCGAGCAGCTCGGCGCGCGGCTGGACAACCCGCGGGTGGAGGTCTCGGAGATCTACCACCGCAAGATGAGCCGGCGCTTCCCCGACCTGCACCTGGACCTGCGCTTCGACACCCTGGCGCGGAATCTGGATATCCCCATCGAAGGCCGCCACACCGCCATCGGCGACGCGCGCACCGCCGCGCTGATGTTCCTGCGCCTGCGCAAGGGCTCGCTGCCGCGCGACCTGAGCTGAGGCCGACCCTGCGCAGATTCTTTGAATCTTCCTGTCGCCGTCCCGGTCGGTATCTACAAGCGCTGGCCAATCGCATCCCGCGAGCCATCGCCCCTCGTCGACTGAAAGAGGAGAGACGATATGGGACTCGGGACTATCCTGTTGATCATCCTGATCTTGATGCTGATCGGCGGCCTGCCGGTCTTCCCCCACTCGCGCAACTGGGGTTACGGCCCCTCGGGCGTGATCGGCGTGGTGCTGGTCGTGCTGCTGGTGTTGCTGTTGCTCGGGAGGATCTGACCGAGCTTCGCTGAGAGCATCGCGGATGAATCCGCTCCTACGAAAAGCACTGAGTCGTGCATAGGAGCGGACTCCGTCCGCGATCGCTCGACCCTCGCCGCAGCTTTAAACGTTCCCCGCCTTTGTCACCGCGCCGATACGCCACAGGGTGATTCGTCGCACATCCCATCGCCAAGACCTGCACTACCATACTGGGCCTTTGCCATCAGGGAGTCGTAGGGATGCTCGGTGTTGTACTGCTTGTACTGGGCGTGGTGTGGTTGCTCGTCCAGTGCGGGCTGGGCCTGCCGCCGCTGGCCGAAGCCATGACCCTGGACCCGGTTGCCAACCCGCACCGCTATTGGCAGTTCGCCTTCCTTGGCCCGGCCATTCCCCTGGCGCTGGGCGTGTTCATGCTGCGCTACCGTATCAGCGGCTTCGCCCAGCTCAAGCGCGAGCGCTTCAATTGCGCCGCCCACCTGCTCGTCTGTGCCGGCATCGCCCTGGTGCTGGGCAAACTCTGCGTGCTGCTCCAGGCCTGATCCGCGCTGGTGCGCCGGCGGTTTGCCGGGGGCATTCAGCGCCCTGATTTCGCCGCTGGAGGCTGAAAGCCTTGGTTACACTTCGGGCCACAGTGGTCGACATGTCCTTGTCGACCCTCCGTCCCGAACACGACAAGAAAAGGCAGACCTCCCCTATGCAAAATCGCATCATGATCACCGGCGCCGGTTCCGGCCTCGGACGCGAAATCGCCCTGCGCTGGGCCCGCGAGGGCTGGAAGCTGGCGCTGGCCGACGTCAACGAGGCAGGCCTGCAGGAAACCCTCAAGCTGGTGCGCGAGGCCGGCGGCGACGGCTTCACCCAGCGCTGCGACGTGCGCGACTACAGCCAGCTGACCCAGCTGGCGCAGTCCTGCGAAGAGAAATTCGGCGGCATCGACATCATCGTCAACAATGCCGGTGTCGCCTCCGGCGGCTTCTTCAGCGAACTGTCGCTGGAGGACTGGGACTGGCAGATCTCGATCAACCTGATGGGCGTGGTCAAGGGCTGCAAGGCCTTCCTGCCGCTGCTGGAGAAGAGCAAGGGGCGCATCATCAACATCGCCTCCATGGCTGCGCTGATGCAGGGCCCTGCGATGAGCAACTACAACGTCGCCAAGGCCGGCGTGGTGGCGCTCTCGGAAAGCCTGCTGGCCGACCTCAGCCTGGTGGACGTGAAGGTGCACGTGGTCTGCCCGTCGTTCTTCCAGACCAACCTGCTGGACTCCTTCCGCGGCCCCAGCCCGGAAATGAAGACCCAGGTGGGCAAGCTGCTGGAAAGCTCGCCGATCAGCGCCGCCTACATCGCCGACTACATCCACCAGGAAGTCGCCCGCGACGTGTTCATGATCCTGCCCCACGAGCAGGGCCGTCTGGCCTGGCAGATCAAGCAGCAGAACCCCCAGGCGCTGTACGACGAGATGGCGAAGATGGCGGAGAAGATGCAGGCCAAGCGCCGCAGCCTGGGCTGAGAAGCGGATGACGATCTGCTGCGCGTCGGCACGGCGGTGCCTTGTTCCGTTCCGGCTCGCACGCTCGCTCGGCAGGTTTTGACGTAGAAATTTGCCCCCTTTCGGTGCAGTGAAAGAGAGGGCTTGCCCAGCTCGGTGCAAAGGGTTAGTTTTAGTCACCGGCCTGCCTGGCTGATGTACGTTGGACCCCGGTGAAAGCCCCGCGAATGTCGCGGGGCTTTTGCTTTTTCGGGCTACTGCGCAGCGTCGGGGATTCGCGCTTTGCGCGATGCCAGGCCTGTGTTAGAAGGCACCGGTGTCATTGAAGGAATCACCCGCTTGCACTCCGAATCCATCGTCTATGGCTGCATTCGCGACTGGCCCGGCGACTCGATGGAGCGCCGCCTGCGCCGCGCCGCCAACCGCAAGGTGCTCGACAGCCTGCCCATGGGCGAAGCCTGGCCGTTCCTCGGCCGCGAGATGTTCAGCCGCTGCGAGACCGAAGGCGCGGGACTTTACCAGTCCCAGGTGATCCATTTCGGCGCCAGCTACCCGGCCATCGAGTACGAGTGGAAACTCTGGGTCGAACAGTTCGAAGCGTTGCTGCGCCGCCTCTACTGGGCCAGCGCGGTGGTGCACCTGGAAACGGAAGTGAACGGCAGCCACACCTTCCGCTGGGAGTCCGAGAACGGCTTCCACAGCCCGCGCGAAGGCGAGTTGAAAGTGCGCTGCGCCTGGGAACGCGAGGGCGGTCTGCGCGGCTGAATTCTCCCGACTGCCCTTCAAGAGAAGACCGCTGTGATCAATTACCTCTGGTTCGTCCTCGCCGCGTTCTGCGAGATCGCCGGCTGCTACGCCTTCTACCTCTGGCTGCGCCTGGACAGGAGCGCCCTGTGGATCGTCCCCGGCCTGCTCAGCCTGACGCTGTTCGCCCTGCTGCTCACCCGCGTCGAGGCGAACTACGCCGGGCGCGCCTATGCCGCATACGGCGGCATCTACGTCGCCGCCTCACTGTTCTGGCTGGCCTTCGTGGAAAAGAGCCGCCCGCTGTGGAGCGACTGGGTGGGCGTGGCGCTGTGCGTGATCGGCGCCAGCGTCGTGCTGCTCGGACCGCGCCTCGCGCCTTGAGCGGGATTCCGAAGGCCGTATAAAGCGTTCCGCGTTAAGTGCCCTACGTCGCCCGCGCTCCGGCCAAACCTGTAGGAGCGAGCTTGCTCGCGAACAGAATGACCGGCGGCGACGGAGCGGTCGGTGAGCGTCTCGCGCTCTGATCCGCCGTTCAGCAGTTGGCGGATAACGCCGTGGGCGTTATGCACCCTACGTTCTGGTTATGCATGCCTCGACGTTTGTGCTGGACACCCTCTCCCCAGCCCTCTCCCTGAAGGGAGAGGGGGCTATACGTGCCGGCTGATGCCTTGATTTCAGCCGGCGCCAATCCAGTCCCCTCTCCCTTCGGAGCGGGGCGCGTAGCCAGGGTTAGGGAGAGGGCAGCGGTTGATCCAACGTGCCGAAGTCGCGGCTGAAACCGTTCCGACAACAGGCCCAGGCTCACCCACTGGCTCACTCCTCCAGCCATTCCCTCGGCACTTCGCTCTTGAGCATCAGCTGGCACTGCTGGCTTTCCGGGTCGAAGACGATCACCGCCTCGCCGCGCTTGAGCGCATGGCGGGCGCGTTCCACGCGCACGTCCAGCGGCGTGTCGTCGCCGTTGTCGGTGCCTTCGCGGGTGACGAAGTCTTCCAGCAGGTTGTTGAGGGTGTCGGCTTCGATGAGCTCAAAGGGAATCAGCATGGCGGGTACTCGCAAATCGCAGCGCAGGATTGTAGTCCCGCGCTGCGCTGCGCGCAGCTTCACTTCTTGCCCTTGTCCGCATCCTTGCCCTTGTCGGACGCCCCATCGCCGCTGTCGATCAGCTCGTCCACCGGCGGTACGTGGGTGGTGCTTTCCATGTGGACCGGATGCTCCAGTTGCTTGCTGAAGCGCTCCAGCGTGCCCTCGCTGGGTTCCGCGTCGCTGTCGAATACCGGCGGGCTGAGCATGTAGGCGGTCAGCAGTTTCGCCAGGGCGGCGAGGCTGTCGATGTGGGTGCGCTCGTAGCCGTGGGTGGCGTCGCAGCCGAAGGCCAGCAGGGCGGTGCGGATGTCGTGGCCGGCGGTGATCGCCGACTGCGCGTCGCTGTGGTAGTAGCGGAACAGGTCGCGCCGCACCGCCACCTCGTGGCGTTCGCCCAGTCGCAGCAGATGACGGGAGAGATGGAAGTCATACGGCCCGCCGGAGTCCTGCAGGGCCACGCTGACCGCGTGCTCGCTGGAGTTCTGCCCCTCGGCCACCGGGGCGATGTCGATGCCGACGAACTCGCTGACGTCCCAGGGCAGTGCGCCAGCTGCGCCGGAGCCGATTTCCTCGGTGATGGTGAACAGTGGATGGCAGTCGATGGGCGGCACCTGGCCGCTCTCCACGATGGCCTTCAGCGAGGCCAGCAGTGCGGCGACGCCGGCCTTGTCGTCGAGGTGACGGGCGCTGATGTGGCCGCTCTCAGTGAACTCTGGCAGCGGGTCGAAGGCGACGAAATCGCCGATGGCCACGCCCAGGGATTCGCTGTCGGCGCGGCTGGCGGTGTAGGTGTCCAGGCGCAGTTCGACGTGGTCCCAGCTGATCGGCAAGGTATCCACGGCGGTATTGAAGGCATGCCCGGAGGCCATCAGCGGCAGCACGCTGCCGCGGAATACGCCGTTCTCGCAGAACACCGTGACCCGGCTGCCCTCTGCGAAGCGGCTCGACCAGCAACCCACCGGCGCCAGGGCCAGGCGGCCGTTGGGCTTGATCTCGCGGACGATGGCGCCGATGGTGTCCAGGTGCGCCGAGACCGCGCGGTCCGGGCTCTTGCGCCGTCCCAGCAGGGTCGCGCGGATGGTCCCGCGGCGGGTCATCTCGAAGGGCACGCCGATCTCTTCCAGGCGCTCGGCGACGTAGCGCACGATGGTGTCGGTGAAGCCGGTGGGGCTGGGGATGGCGAGCATTTCCAGCAGCACACGCTGCAGGTAGTTCAGGTCCGGTTGGGGCAGTTGGCTCATGCCGGGGCCTCCACGTTGGGGTGTGGCTGGTCACGGTTGTCGCGGTGCAGCAGTTCCCGGCTGAGCGGGAAGAGCAGGTCGACGAAGCGTTCGGCGGTGGGCTGCGGCTCGTGGTTGGCCAGTCCGGGCCGCTCGTTGGCTTCGATGATCACGTAGTCCGGCTGGTCGGCCTCGGTGACCAGCAGATCGAGGCCGGTGACCGGAATCTCCAGCGCCCGCGCGGCACGGATGGCGGCGTCGGCCAGCGTCGGGTGCAGGCGCTCGGTGACGTCCTCCAGCACGCCGCCGGTGTGCAGGTTGGCGGTGCGCCGCACGGCCAGGCGCTGGCCGCTGGGCAGCACGTCGTCGTAGCCGAAGCCGGCAGCGGCCAGGGTGCGCTCGGTTTCGCCGTCCAGCGGGATGCGGCTTTCACCGCCGGTGGCGGCCTGGCGACGGCGGCTCTGCGCCTCGATCAGCTTGCGGATGCTGTGCCGGCCATCGCCGATCACCTCGGCGGGGCGGCGGATCGCGGCGGCCACCACTTCGTAGCCGATCACCACGATGCGCAGGTCTTGGCCGGCGTGGTAGCTCTCGAGGATGACCCGGCTGTCGAACTGCCGGGCGTGGGCGACGGCGTTCTCCACTTCCTCCGCGGTGCGCAGGTCCACGGCCACGCCCTGGCCCTGTTCACCATCCACCGGCTTGACCACCAGCGCGCCGTGCTCCTCGAGAAACGCGGCGTTCTCCTGCGCGGTGCCGGCCAGGCGCTGCTGCGGCTGGCGCAGGCCGGCGCGGTCGAGGGCGCGGTGGGTGAGGGTCTTGTCCTGGCACAGGCTCATGCTCACGGCGCTGGTGAGGTCGCTCAGGGACTCGCGGCAGCGGATGCGTCGGCCGCCCTGGGTGAGGGTGAAGAGGCCGGCGTCGGCGTCCTGTACCTGCACCTCGATGCCGCGCCGATGGGCCTCGTCGACGATGATCCGGGCGTAGGGATTGAGCCCTTCTTCCGGGCCGGGGCCGAGGAACAGCGACTGGTTGATGCCGTTCTTGCACTTCACCGCGAAGGTCGGCAGCTCGCGGAAGCGCAGCTTGCGATAGAGCGACTTGGCCTGCTGGTTGCCATGCAGCACCGACAGGTCGAGGTAGGCCAGGCCGCGGCTCATGAAGTGCTCGATGAGGTGGCGCACCAGCGCTTCGCCCACTCCCGGCCGGCTGGATTGCGGGTCCACCGCCAGGCACCAGAGGCTGGAGCCGCCCTCCGGATCGCGGAACGCCTTGGCGTGGTTGATGCCCATGACGGTGCCGATCACCGTGCCGGTCTCGGCGTCTTCGGCCAGCCAGTAGGCCGGGCCGCCCTGGTGGCGCGGGGTGACCTTGGCCGGGTCGACCGGCAGCATGCCGCGTGACAGGTACAGGCGGTTGATCGCTGCCCAGTCGTCGTCGCTGTGCACGCGGCGAATGCGGAAGCCACGGAAGGGCCGGCGCGCGGGGCGGTAATCGGTGAACCACAGACGCAGCGCGTCGGAGGGGTCGAGGAACAGTTGCTGCGGCGCATGGGCCAGCACCTGCTGCGGCGCGGCGACGTAGAGCGCGATGTCGCGCTCGCCCGGCTGCTCGTTGAGCAACTCGGCGGCGAGTGTTTCCGCATTGGGGAAGGTGTGGCCGATCAGCAGGCGCCCCCAGCCGCATTGCAGGATCAGCGGGCCGTGGCTTTGCGCATGCTCGCCGGCCAGGCGCGCCTGCAGCCGCTCGTAGGTCGGTGCCTGACCGCGCAGCAGTCGCTGGTTGTGGGGGTGGGGCAGGTTGGAATGGGGTTTCATCGTGCGCTCCCTGATAAGGCATCTGTCCTGGGCGGTTGGGAAAGGCGGCGTCGTACCCGACGCCGCCGGGCTCTAGAGGCCTTGTTCCGTCAGCCAGAGGTTGAGGGCCGCCAACTGCCACAACTTGGAGCCACGCAGCGGGGTGAGGTCGCTTGCCGGGTCGCTGAGCAGACGGTCGAACATCGCCGTCTCGAACAGTCCACGGTCCTGGCTCGGGTCCAGCAACAGCTCGCTGACCCAGGCGCGGGTATTGCCTTGCAGGTGCTTGAGGCCGGGCACCGGGAAGTAGCCCTTGGGCCGGTCGATCACTTCGCTGGGGATGACCTTGCGTGCGGCGGCCTTGAGCACCTGCTTGCCGCCATCGCCGAGCTTGAAGCGCGACGGAATGCGCGCCGACAGCTCGGCCACGCGGTAGTCCAGGAACGGCACGCGGGCCTCCAGGCCCCAGGCCATGGTCATGTTGTCCACGCGCTTGACCGGGTCGTCCACCAGCATGATGGTGCTGTCCAGGCGCAGCGCCTTGTCCACCGGGTCCTGCGCGCCGGGCTGGGCGAAGTGCTCGCGGACGAACTCGCTGGCCACGTCCTCCACCCGCATCGCTTCGCGCACGGTGGCGAGGTATTCGCCGTGGCTGCGGTCGAAGAAGGCCGCGCGGTAGGCCTGCAGCGGGTCCTTGGCACCGGCGACTTTCGGGTACCAGTGGTAGCCGGCGAACAGCTCGTCGGCGCCCTGGCCGCTCTGCACCACCTTGCAGTGTTTGGAGACTTCCCGCGAGAGCAGGTAGAAAGCGATGCAGTCGTGGCTGACCATCGGCTCGCTCATGGCGCGGAAGGCCGCGGGCAACTGCGCGATCACTTCGTTTTCGTCGATGCGCAGCTGGTGATGGCGGGTGCCATAGCGCCGGGCGATCAGGTCCGAGTACTGGAATTCGTCGCCGCGCTCGCCGCCGGCATCCTCGAAGCCGATGGAGAAGGTCAGCAGGTCCTCGACGCCGGCCTCGTGCAGCAGGCCCACCAGCAGGCTGGAGTCCACCCCGCCGGAGAGCAGCACGCCGACTTCGCGGGCGGCGCGCTGGCGCACGCTCACGGCGTCGCGCAGGCTGGCGAGCAGGCGGTCTTCCCAGTCATCCAGGGTCAGCTCGCGCTCATCGGGCAGCGGGCCGTAGTCCAGGTTCCACCAGCGCTGGCGCTCGGTGTGACCGTTGGCGTCGATGCTCATCCAGGTGGCCGGCGGCAGTTTCTGCACGCCGGCCAGCAGGGTGCGCGGCGCGGGGACCACGGCGTGGAAGTTGAGGTAGTGGTTGAGCGCCACCGGGTCCAGGGTCGGGTCGATGTCACCGCCCTTGAGCAGCGCCGGCAGGCTGGAGGCGAAGCGCAGGCGCTTGCCGGTCTGCGACAGGTACAGCGGCTTGATGCCGAGACGGTCGCGGGCGATGAACAGGCGCCGTTTGTCGCGTTCCCAGATGGCAAAGGCGAACATGCCATTGAGGCGTGGCAATAGTTGTTCGCCCCAGGCGTGGTATCCCTTGAGCAGGACTTCGGTATCGCCTCCGGAAAAGAAGCGGTAGCCCAGGGCTTCCAGCTCGCTGCGCAGCTCGGGGTAGTTGTAGATTGCCCCATTGAACACCAGCGACAGGCCCAGCGCGGTATCGATCATCGGCTGACCCGAGGCTTCGGCCAGGTCCATGATCTTCAGCCGCCGGTGCCCCAGGGCCACCGGCCCTTCGCTGTGGAAGCCCCAGGCATCGGGGCCCCGGGGGGCGAGGTGATGGGTGATGCGTTCGACTGCGGCGAGGTCCGCAGCCTGGTTATCGAAACGTAGTTCTCCTGCTATTCCGCACATGTCCTTACCGGATCTCCGTTGGGGATGAAGTGGGTGGCGTCTCATGGGCGCCTTAGGGGATGACCCGGCGATCTGGCGAGAGTTCTATTTGATTTCATTGAGGAAAAGTGACGAAGCAGCAGGTGGACTGAGATGGCCGAGAGCAAGACTTCGACGCGCAACGCCCATGCACTCGCGATGTTGCAGGCCTTGAGACGGCTGCAGCAGGCGGCGGAAGTGCACTCCAAGAGCCTGGGCCGTGACGGCGAACTGACGCCGCTGCAGCTGCTGATCCTGCAGGTGGTCGACCTGGAGGGGGAAATTACCGCTGGTCAGTTGGCGCGGCAGGTGGCGCTGTCGCAATCCTCGATTTCCAGCGCGCTGACCCGCCTGGAAAGCAAGGGCCTGCTCAGTCGGCGGCGCGACGAGGACGACCGCCGCAAGCAATGGCTGAGCCTGGCCGCCGCCGGCCAACGGGCGCTCAAGTACGGTCCGGCGTTACTGCCCGAGCATGCGCTGGAGCGTTTCGCCGGGCTGCCGGAGTGGGAGCAGCACGCCATTCTCGCCGGCCTGCTGCGCGCGGCCGAGCTGTTCGAAACCCCCGGCGCCGGCGCCGAGGAGGAAGAGTGCTAGGGCGCTAGGCGCTTACCAGTTTCTGCGCGGCCAGCGACAGGCTCACCGCCACCAGCATCAGGGCGAACAGGCGCTGCAGCGTTGCCCCGCCCAGGCGTACCGCCAGGCGATTGCCGAACAGCACGCCGAGGGCGCCGCCGGCCGCCAGGCACGCCAGCAAGGGCAGCGGCGGCTGCGCATGGGTGAGGTACAGCAGGAAGCCGCCCCCGGATACCAGCGCGATGACCGCCATGGACGTCGCCGTTGCCGCCAGCATCGACAGCGGCGTGAACCACAGCAGCCCCGGCACGATGAGGAAGCCGCCGCCTACGCCCATCAGGCCGGACAGCAACCCCACCGCCAACCCCACCCCCAGCAGCGGCGCGTTGCGCATCGGCTTGTCGCCCGTGCGTGGCTGGCCCGAGCCCTGCCACATGCGCCAGGCCGACCACAGCACCAGCAGGCAGAAGCCGACGATCAGCCAGGCGTCCGGCACGAACTTGCCCAGCCACTGACCCACGGCGTTGCCCGGCCAGCCGGTGATCACCAGCCAGAACAGCGGCTTCCACGCCACCTGCCTCTGGCGTGCACGCGGCACGGCGCCGATGGCTGCCGACAGCGCCACGGCACCGAGGCTGACGCCGATAGCGTCGTGCAGCGGCAGGTGCAGGCTGAGCAGCAGGGGCAGGGCCACCAGCGAGCCGCCGGCGCCGGTAAGCCCCAGCAGCAGCCCGAGGATCAGGCCGATGGCGGAGGATTCGAACAGCAGTGCATCCATGTCGGTGGTCCGCTCTGGAAGCTGGCACGGCCCGCTGGCGGGCCGTGCGGTGATCAGGAATTCTTCTGGCCGCGCACGACGTCGCGCAGGAAGAAACGGTTCGGGTGGCAGGCCTCCGCCACGGCGCGCGGCACGGGCAGCGGCTCGTCGTCGATCCAGGCCGCCAGCAGTTCGCCGGCCAGCGGCGCGGTGACCAGCCCGCGCGAGCCATGGGCGCTGTTCAGGTACAGCCCGTCGAGCCAGGGGCAGGGCGTCTCCGGCACCTGGCGCGCGTCCTTGCCGAGCACCGCGTAGGTCTGGGTGAAGGCCTCGCGGTCCGCCAGCGGGCCCACCAGCGGCAGGTAGTCCGGCGTGGTGCAGCGGAAGGCGGCGCGGCCTTGCAGCGTGGCCGGGTCGAGCTGGGCGACGTGCAGGCGTTCGCGCAGGTCCATGGATATCTCCGCCAGCAGGTCGAGGTTGCCCAGGTGCTCTTCCAATGATGGCTCAGTGTCGTCTCGTTTGAATTCGAAACTGGCCCCCAGGGTGTGCTCGCCCAGGCGCGGCGGGGCGACGTAGCCCTCGGCGCAGACCACGGTGCTCAGCGCGGCGCTCTCGGCGGTGGCGGGCAGGCGGGTGATCTGCCCACGGATACGCTTCATCGGCAGGCCTTGGGCACTGGCGAAGCGGCGCACCTCGGCGGCGGTGGCGAGGATGGCGATCGGCGCGCTGGCAAGCTTCTGCTCGCCATTCCAGGCGCTCCAGCCATCGGCGTCGCGTTCCAGGCGGACTTCCTCGCCGGTCAGCACGCGAATGTTCGGATGGTGCGCCAGGTGCCGGCACAACGCGGGCGGATGCACCCAGCCGCCTTCGGGGTAGAACAGCCCGCCGGCGGGCAGGCCGATGCCGGCGATACTTTCCGCCTCGACCTTGTCCAACTGGCGCAGCAGCGTGGGCGGGAAGGCGTCGGCCAGTTTTCCCTGGCGCTGGGTTTCGGCGTCATCGAAGCCCAGTTGCAGCACGCCGCAATCGGACCATTCCTCGCCCTGGCGCAGCCGCTGGATCAGCCGCCGCGTGTGGCCGAAGCCGCTGACGATCAGCCGCGAGAGCGCCGTGTGGTGGGCGGACAGCTTGAGGTACAGCACGCCCTGCGGGTTGCCCGAGGCCTCTTCGGCAAGGCCCGCGTGGCGTTCGATCAGCGTCACCTGCCAACCCCGCGCGGCGAGGCTGGCGGCGCTGGCGCAACCGGCCATGCCGCCGCCGATCACCAGCGCTTCGCGCACCGACTTTGCCCCGGACGGTCTGGCGTACCAGGGTTTGCCGGCCGTTGCCATCTCACCGATGAAGTCGCCCTGGGACATCTCCCATTTCTTGCCGAAGCCCAGTGTACGGCGGATCTTGAAGCCGGCAGCGCCGAGCCCGCGGCGCACGAAGCCGGCGCTGGTGAAGGTGGCCAGGGTCGTGCCCGGCCCGGACAGGCGGGCGAGCTGGGCATAGAGCGCATCGTTCCACATCTCCGGATTCTTCGCCGGGGAGAAGCCGTCGAGGAACCAGGCGTCGATACGTGCGTCCAGCTCCGGCAGGGTCTGGAGCACGTCGCCCACCAGCAGGGTCAGCACCACGCGGCCGCCGGCGAAGACCAGGCGCTGGAAGCCGGGGTTGATCGCCACATACTGCTCCAGCAACTGCGCGGACAGCGGCGCCAGCTCCGGCCAGAGGGCGAATGCGCGGCGCAGGTCGTCCGGCGCCACCGGGTACTTCTCGGTGGTGACGAAGTGCAGTCGCGCATCGCGCGGTGCGCGTTCCTCGAACAGCTTCCAGGCGCAGAGGAAGTTCAGCCCGGTGCCGAAGCCCGTTTCGCCGATGCACAGGCGCCCGCCGGCAGGCAGCGCGGCAAAGCGCTCCGGCAGGCGGTTGCCGTCGATGAACACGTGGTGCGTCTCGGCGATGCCCGAGTCGCGGGAAAAGTACACGTCGCCATAGACGCGGGAGGTTGGCTGGCCGTTCTCGTCCCAGTCGATCTGGGCGCTGCTGATGTCTGGCATGGAAAAGGGCAGGGCAGGTAAACGAAGGCGGCAGTTTAGCCGATTCCCGGGCCCCATCTCAGCGCCTGCGGCATGCGCCCGGTTGCCGCGCCAGATCAAGCGGCAGGGCGGTCATCGGCGGGATACGTTGCGTTTTTCTGCCGAACGCCGCACGAGGAAAGTGGCGTAGGACGCGCAATGGAAAATCTCAGCAGACCCCGACCGACATCCGCTACCTTTTAGACACTTCGAAACAAGGAGAGGTGCATGTTCGAGTCCGCCGAGATCGGCCATTCCATCGACAAGGAAACCTACGAGAAGGAAGTCGCGGTACTGCGCGAGGCCCTGCTCGAGGCGCAGTACGAGCTCAAGCAGCAGGCGCGCTTCCCGGTGATCATCCTGATCAACGGCATCGAGGGCGCCGGCAAGGGCGAGACGGTGAAGCTGCTCAACGAGTGGATGGACCCGCGCCTGATCCGCGTCGAGAGCTTCATGCTGCCCACCGACGAGGAACTTTCGCGGCCGCCGCAGTGGCGCTTCTGGCGCCGCCTGCCGCCCAAGGGCACCACCGGCATCTTCTTCGGCAACTGGTACAGCCAGATGCTCTACGCGCGGGTCACCGGGGAGATCAAGGACAGCCAGCTCGATGGCCTGATCGGTGACGCCGAGCGCTTCGAGCGCATGTATTCCGACGAAGGCGCGCTGATCTTCAAGTTCTGGTTCCATCTCTCCAAGAAGCAGCTCAAGGAACGCCTCAAGGCGCTGGAGAACGACCCGACCCGCAGTTGGCAACTGAGCGAGATCGACTGGAAGCAGAACGAGGTCTACGACAAGTTCGTGCGCTACGGCGAGCGCGTATTGCGCCGCACCAGCCGCGACTACGCGCCCTGGTACGTGGTGGAGGGTTCCGACGAGCGCTACCGCAGCCTGACGGTCGGCCGCACGATTCTCGAAAGCCTCCAGGCCGCGCTCAAGCGCACCGACCGCCCGACCCCGCAACCCCATGCGGCGCCGCTGGTGTCCAGCCTGGACAACAAAGGGCTGCTGGACGCCCTGGACCTGAGCCTGAAGCTGGACAAGGACCAGTACAAGGAGCAGCTGGCCAAGGAACAGGCGCGCCTGGCGACGCTGATGCGCGACAAGCGTTTCCGCAGCCACTCGCTGATCGCCGTGTTCGAAGGCAACGACGCCGCCGGCAAGGGCGGCGCCATCCGCCGTGTCACCGACGCGCTGGACCCGCGGCAGTACCGCATCGTACCGATCGCCGCGCCCACCGAGGAGGAGCGTGCGCAGCCTTACCTGTGGCGCTTCTGGCGGCACATTCCGGCGCGCCGGCAGTTCACCATCTTCGACCGCTCCTGGTATGGCCGGGTGCTGGTGGAGCGGGTCGAGGGCTTTGCCAGCGACGCCGACTGGCTGCGCGCCTACGCGGAGATCAACGACTTCGAGGAGCAGTTGTCGGATTACGGCATCGTGCTGGTGAAGTTCTGGTTGTCCATCGACCAGGAAACCCAGTTGGAGCGCTTCAAGGAGCGCGAGTCGATTGCCTTCAAGCGCTACAAGATCACCGAGGAAGACTGGCGCAACCGCGACAAGTGGGACCAGTACGTGGACGCGGTGGGCGACATGGTCGACCGCACCAGCACCGAGATCGCCCCCTGGACGCTGGTGGAGGCCAACGACAAGCGCTATGCGCGGGTGAAGGTGCTCAGGACCATCAACGACGCGCTGGAGGCGGCGTATGCCAGTGCGAAGAAGGGCAAGAAGGACTGAGACGTTCGGTTTTTCGCAGGAGCGAGCTTGCTCGCGAACTAGGCCCGCTCGGCGCTTCCCTGTAGGAGCGGGCCATGCCCGCGATCCGTCGGCAGGGCCGACGTTGGCCTTCGCTCCGGTTTCGCCGGCTTGCTGCGTTGACCAGGGTGTTCCAGCGCCGCTTCGGTGTACGCTGGACATTTGGTTTCGCCTCTCGGCGAGTTCCTTTTGTCAAACGCCACAAAAGGAACCAAAAAGTCTTGCCCCGGACATTCGGTTTTTCGCTTAGGCGAAAAATTCCCTCGTTGAAGCGAAGTTTCAGGGGCACGCTGCGAAGGGCCATCCCTGGCCCATCGCAGCTCTCGCGACATCCATGTCGCTCAACCCCTGAAACTCCGCTTCAACGAGGCCTCCTGAACGGGGCATTCGGAGTGCGCGGTTGTTTCTCTGGAAGCCTGCAAGAGTGAGCGGCCGCCCTTTGTAGGAGCGGGCCACGCCCGCGATCCGCCGGCAGGGCCGACGGTCTACCCGCCATTCCTCTGCGAAGGCTTCGGCGCCCCGACCAGCCGTCCCATCGCGCCGGCGATACCCATCTCCCGCAGCACCTGCAACTCGCCCTCGGTCTCGACCATCTCCGCGATCAGCGGCAGGTCGATGCTGTTGGACGCGCGGTACATGGCCTCGATGAACAGGCGCTTGTCGTTGTCCTGGTCGATGGCGCGGATGTAGCTGCCGTCGATCTTCAGGTAGGCAAGGCCAAGCCGGGTCAGGTTGCCGATCAGGCTGAAGCGTCCGCCGAAGTGCTGCAGGCCGAGCTTGGCGCCGACTTCCTGCACGGACTGGGCGAGCCGCTCCAGTTCGGCAGGTGGCGGCAGGTAGCGTTCGTCCACTTCCAGGGTCATCAGTCGCGCTTCCTGCGGGTGCGCGCGCAGGGTCTCGAACAGCTGGCGCAGGGGCTCGGCGCTGCGCACGGTCTCCGCTGACAGCGACAGGGCCAGCGGGCCCGGTTGCTGGGCGAGGTGGGCGAGGGCGTGTTCGAGCATCGCCAGGTCGAAGCGCGCGGACCAGCCGAAGCGCTCGATCCACGGCAGGAACTGCCCGGCGGCGACGGCCTCGCCCTTGGGGTCGAGCAGCCGTGCGAGGACCTTCTGGTGCAGCAGTTCACCGTTCTCGGCGCAGGCGCGCACCGGCTGGAACCATAGCTGCAGCTTGCCTTTGTGCAGGGCGTCGTCGAGCCACTCGCGCCAGCTGCGGGAGTCCTGCACGGGCTGGCTGCCGGAGCTGTCCAGGCGCTGCCAGGGGCGATCCGGCGAGGATTGCGACTGCGCCAGGGCCTGGTCCGCACGCGACAGAACGCTGGCCGCCGCCTCGCCGGGGCGGAACGCCGCCAGGCCGAGGTGCGCCACCGGCGTGCAGTCGCTGGCGCCGGTGTTGCGCAGGTTTTCCAGGGCGGCGCTGAGCTGGTCGGCCAACAGTTCGGCGCTGGCACTGTCGACGCCCGGCGCGAGCAGGGTGAACTCGCCACCACGGCTGCGCGCGGCCAGCCAGTCGGGGGTGCCGTGCTGCTGGCGTTCGCGCTCCAGCAGCTCGGCGACGTCGCGGATCAGTGCGTCGGTGCGCTGGCCGCCCAGGCGCTGGTTGAGACCGGCCAGGTCATTCAGGCGCAACAGCAGCAGGTAGCCGGCGGCATTCTGTTCGCTGGGGGAGAGCTGCGCGTCCAGCCGCGCGTCGAACAGGCGGCGGTTGGCCAGGCCCGAGAGGCTGTCCTGGTAGGCCTCCTCGCGCAGTTTCTCGCTGCGGGTGGCTTCCTCGGCGAACAGGGCCTTGAGCTTGTCGACCATCTGGTTCATCGCCTGCACCACGCGCTTGAGCTCCGGGGTGCGCGGCTCCTTGGGCAGGGTGAGGAATTCGCGGCGGGTGATGGCGTGGGCCTGTTGCACCATCTGGTCCAGCGGCTTGAGCTGGGTGCGCAGCAGCCAGCCCCCGAGCACGGCGCTGACCAGGCCGCAGGCGAGCAGCCAGGCGAGGCTGCCCAGGGCGCCGTCCCACAGCTTGGCCAGGGCGAATTGCGGGTGGCTGACCACCTCGACCCGCGCGGCCTGCTCCCAGCCGCGCATGATCAATGCGTCGCCGCCCTGTGCCTTGAGGTTGACCAGCCTGGCGAACCAGGCCGGCACCTGCTGGTTCTGCGTGTCGCTCTCCCGCTCGACGATGACCTTGCCCTCGGGAATGCTCACCACGCGGATGGTGGCGAAGTAGCCGGAGTCGAAGATGGAGCTGACCATCAGCTCGATCATCGCCGGGTCGTCCACGTGCGGAGTGAGCGACAGCCCCAGCGCGGTCGCGGCGTCCTGGGCGTGGGAGCGCAACTGGCTGATCATCTGCTCGCGGGAGCTTTCCAGGCTGGCGGCGAAGCTGCCGGCGAAGGCCACCACGAGGAACAGGCAGATCGCCAGGAACAGTTGCTTGAGCAATGACATGCCGGGTTTCTCCTATCGCGTCTCGTCGAGGTCCAGGCCCTCGGCGCGCATCTTGGTCAACAGGTCCTGCCAGCGCGACAGTTTCTTGCTGTCGCCGGTGCGCTTGCCGCCGCCCGGGCCGGGCAGCCACAGGCCCTCGGCATTGAAGGCGTAGACGGGCAGGAGGTCCTTGCGCTGGGAGGCGGGCTTGATCTGCGGGATCAGGTTGTCCAGCACCAGCGGCTCGGCAGTGGGGGAGGCGTAGTAGGTGAGCACCATGTGCGCCTGGTTCTGCTGCAATGCCTTGACGTAGGTGATGCGCAGCTTGTCGCTGGCCACGCCCAGGCGGCGCAGGGTGACGAACTTGGCGATGGAGTAGTCCTCGCAGTCGCCGGCGCCCTTGTAGAGCGACTCCACCGGCGTCGCCCAGTAGTCCTCCTGGTGCCACACGGTGCGGTCGTCGGTGAACACCAGGGCGCCATTGAAGAAGGCGTTGACCGCCTTGAGCTTGGCCATTTCGTCGAGGTTTTCGCTGTCGTCGATCAGCCGGCCCCAGGATTCGATGCGGCTCTTGGCGGTGCCGAGATTGCCGTATTTCTGCTCGGCGTTCTTCAGGATGGCGTCGAAGTTCCACGCGGCGCCGGCCGTCAGCGCAAGGAGCCCGAGCAGCAGCGCACCGGCCCGCAGACGCAGCGGGCTGGCGAACAGCCTAAGGGCTCCTCGGGGTGGCTGCATCGCCAGCGCTCCATGTGGGATGTGTGGAGTCTAGGCGCTCTTCGCAAACTTGCGCTGGCGCATCGCCACGTGGCGCGAGGCAGCGGGGGACGGGGCTGGGGGGAATGCGCGTGAGGCACGGAAGAGGTGGTGTCGGGGGCTTCGGCGTTTGGAGGTTTTCCCTCTCCCCACTGAGGATTCAATCCAACCGCCGGGTCTTCATCCGGATCAGATAGAGGCTCACCAGCGTCGCACTCGTCAGCATGAACGCCCAGGCCCAGGGCCGCTGCACCAGGAAGCCGGAGAGGAGGATGCTGCACCACATCAGGCCAATGGCGTAGACCTTGCCCTTGAGCGGGATGCCCTCGCCGTCGAGGTAGTCGCGGATCCACGGGCCGAGTTTCGGGTGGTTCACCAGCCAGTCATAGAAACGCCGGGAGCTGCGCATGAAACACGCGGCGGCCAGCAGGAGGAACGGGGTGGTGGGCAGCACCGGCAGGAAGATGCCGATCACGCCCAGCGCCACGCTGAGCCAGCCCACGCCAAGCAGGCAGTAGCGAACCCAGGCGTGACGGCTTTGGCGGATTTCCGGTGGCATCGACGGGCGCGAAGCGAAGCCGGAGCCGCATGCCGCGGCTCCGGCGGCGGATCAATGGCTGCGGGGCTTGAGCAGGGCCGGCTTTTCTTCCGGCGCCTGGCAGAGCAGGAACAGGTTGGTCAGCAGCTCGGGAATCTGCGCGACCATGTCGTCCACCAGTTGGCGGTCGCGGGCGATTTCGTCGAACTCGGGCTGTTCGTCGAACAGGCCGGAACCGACCATGATCGGCAGCAGCAGCTCGCTGACCTCTTCCTCGGCCTGCTCGAACCACACCGCTTCTCGCAGGAACACGCCTTCCATGAAGCCGATGCACCAGCCGCGGATATCGGAGTCGTCCGGCTCGTCGCCCAGGTAGGGTTCGCAGGGCAGCTCCAGCTCCTCGTCGCCGGCCATCTGGCGGGTGATGTGCGCCTTGAGCTGGACCAGGGTGGATTCGATCTGGGTGCGCTCGTCCTCGCTGCGGTAGTGCGGCGGCTCGGCGAACAGGGCGTCGATCCACTCGCGCTCGGGCACTTCCTCCGGGCAGATCGCCAGGGCGGTCAGGTAGCCGTGTGCCGCCACGTAATCCAAGGCTTCCTCGTGCAGGTCATCGGCATCGAGAAAGGCTTGCAGGCGGGACAATTGGTCGGCGAAGGACATCGGGTACTACCTCGGAGGTGATCGGTCCCGAATTGTAGTCTTTCCGCCGGCTCGCGGCAAAAGCCAAATGCCCGCGCAGCCCGCGCCGACGCAGGGCTCCGACGCAGAGCTCGGATGCATGTGACGGATTTTTCCGCAGTTTCCCGGACAAGGTGCCGGCCGCGAGCGGATCGCTTGCGTATAATGCGCGGCTTCATTCGGAGTCCCCCATGCTCGATCAGGCCCTGCGCATTCTCAAAGACGTTTTCGGTTACGACGCCTTCCGCGGCAATCAGGCGCGGATCATCGAGCGCGTGGCCAGCGGCGGCGATGCGCTGGTGCTGATGCCCACCGGCGGCGGCAAGTCGCTGTGCTTCCAGGTCCCGGCGCTGCTGCGCGACGGCCTGACGGTGGTGGTCTCGCCGCTGATCGCGCTGATGGAAGACCAGGTCGCCACGCTGGACGAACTGGGCGTGCCGGTGGCGGCGCTGAACTCCTCGCTGAGCCCCGAGGCCCAGCGCGAGATCGCCGACCGCCTGCAGCGCGGCGAGATCAAGCTGCTTTATCTTGCCCCGGAGCGCCTGGTGCAGCCGCGCATGCTGGCCTTCCTGCAGCGCCTGCAGATCGGCCTGTTCGCCATCGACGAAGCGCACTGCGTGTCGCAGTGGGGCCATGATTTTCGTCCCGAATACCTGCAGTTGGGCCAGCTCGCCGAGTTGTTCCCCGACGTGCCGCGCATCGCCCTGACCGCCACGGCGGACATGCGCACCCGCGAGGAGATGATCCAGCGCCTGCACCTGCAGAACGCCGAGCAGTTCCTCTCCAGCTTTGACCGCCCGAACATCTTCTACCGCATCGTGCCCAAGGAGCAGCCGCGCAAGCAGCTGCTGGGCTTCCTCGCCGAGCGGCGCGGCGATGCCGGCATCGTCTACTGCATGTCGCGCAAGAAGGTCGAGGAGGTCGCCGAGTTCCTCTCCGCCCAGGGCTTCCCGGCGCTGCCGTACCACGCCGGGCTGTCCAACGACCTGCGCGCCTACCACCAGAAGCGCTTCCTCAACGAGGAAGGGCTGATCATGGTCGCCACCATCGCCTTCGGCATGGGCATCGACAAGCCCAACGTGCGCTTCGTTGCCCACCTGGACCTGCCCAAGAGCCTGGAGGCGTACTACCAGGAAACCGGCCGCGCCGGCCGTGACGGCCTGCCCGCCGATGCCTGGATGGCCTATGGCCTGCAGGATGTGCTGCTGTTGCGGCAGATGATGCAGAACTCCGAGGGCGACGAACGCCACAAGCGCGTCGAGCGGCACAAGCTCGAAGCCATGCTGGCGCTGTGCGAGGAGACCCGCTGCCGCCGCCAGGCGCTGCTGGCCTACTTCGACGAAGTGATGCCCAACCCCTGCGGCCACTGCGACATCTGCGTCGACGGCGTGGAAACCTGGGATGCCACCGAGCCCGCGCGCCAGGCGCTGTCGGCCATCTACCGCAGCGGCCAGCGCTATGGCGTCGGCCACCTGGTGGACGTGCTGCTGGGCAAGGACACGGAAAAGGTGCGCAGCGTCGGCCACCAGCACCTGGCCGTATTCGGCATCGGCAAGGCCCGGGGCGAGGACGAATGGCGCACGCTGTTCCGCCAGCTGGTTGCCCGTGGCTTCGCCGATGTGGACGTCGACGGCTTCAACGGCCTGCGCCTGACCGAGGCCTGCCGTCCGCTGCTGCGCGGCGAAGAGACCCTGGCCCTGCGCCGTGATCCCAAGCCGCAGCGCAGCAAGTCGTCGTCCTCCGGCGGCGCCAGCCCGGCCAGCCAGCTGGTGCGCCAGGAAGAGCGCGAGATGTGGGAAGCCCTGCGCACCCTGCGGCGCAAGCTGGCCGAAGAACACTCGGTGCCGCCCTACGTCATCTTCCCTGACGCCACCCTGCTGGAAATGCTGCGCAGCCAGCCCACCACGCTGTCCGCCATGGCCCAGGTCAGCGGCGTTGGCGCGCGCAAGCTGGAGCGCTACGGCCAGGCCTTCCTCGATGTGCTGACCGAGTCGGACAAGGCGCCGGACACCCCGGCCCCGGTCACCGACCTGCGCCACGAGCTGGTGACCCTGGCCCGCGCCGGCATGACCCCCGCACAGATCGCCCGCCAGCTCGATTGCAGCGAGAAGAACGTCTACAGCCTGCTGGCCGAGGCCATCGGCCGCCAGCAACTGACCCTGGAGCAGGCGCTGGACCTGCCCGAGGAACTGCTCGGCGAAGTCCAGGACGCCTTCCTCGACGAAGACGGCGAACTCCCGCCGGTGAGCGCCATCGCCGAGCTGTTCGAAGGCCGCGTGCCACTGGGGGTGCTGCACTGCGTGCGCGCCGCGCTGCAGGCCGAGCTGGAAGTCTGACAGCGAGAAGCTCTTGATCTCGTAGGCGCGACCCGCGCCCAGCTGCACCGTCATATTCGTGACGGGGCAAAACGACAAACTTGTGACGCCCGTCCCGAACGGCTATGGTGGCACTTAGACCTCCACGAGAAGAGGTGAGCGTGCCACAACAACAAAGCTGGCTGGACGACGTCCGTTCCAATGCCTATGCCGAACAGCTCTCCCGGGGCTTTCGCCGCCTGCGTTTCGAACCCGACCTCGAAACCCAGTATCGCCAGTACCTGCTCGAAGACAGCTTCGATCTCAAGCGCACCGCCCTGACCATCGGCGTGCTGATCTGGCTGGCGCTGGCAGCCATCGATTTCCTGCTGATCCGAACCCCCGAACACTGGGACATGCTCGCCGTGCGCATTGGCGTGCTGGTGCTGCTCACCGTGTGCGGCGGGCTGATCCTGCAGCGCCGTCATATCCACTTGCTGGTGCCGCTGAGCCTGGCCTGCATCCTCAGTGTCGGCGTTGGCGCGGCGGCGGTGGCCGGCATCGCCCATACCGTCGACCCGAGCTATCCCTACGAGGGCCTGTTGCTGGTCAGCATGGCGGCCTACTTCCTGATCGGCCTGCGCTTTGCCGAGGCAGTGGGCAGCGCGTTGGTGATCCTGCTGGCCTACGTGGGCTTCGAACTTTACGCAGCGTTGCCGCTGCCCAAGCTGGTCAGCAACGTGGTGTTCCTCCTCTTCGGCAACCTGGTGGGCGCGGTGGGCTGCTACCTGCTGGACTACAAATCCCGCCAGCACTTCCTGATCAGCCGACTGCTGAAAGTGATGGCCGAGCACGACGCGCTGACCGGCCTGCACAATCGTCGCAGCTTCAATCGCCAGCTGGAGCGCCTGTGGCGCCAGGCCCAGCGCGAGAGCGTCGGCCTGGCGTTGCTGCTCTGCGACGTCGACCACTTCAAGGCCTACAACGACCGCTACGGCCATCAGGCCGGCGACGGTGTGCTGCAGCGCATCGGCGAGGTCCTGGCGGCCAGCGCGCGGCGGCCGCTGGACATGGCCGTGCGCCTGGGCGGCGAGGAATTCGCCGTGTTGCTCTATGGTGCCAGCGAACGCGAGGCCAAGGAGCGCGCCGAAGTGCTGCGCGAATCGGTGCAGGCCTTGGGCATCGCCCACGAGGGATCGCTGACGGCGGACGAAGTGACCCTGTCCATTGGCGTCTCCTGTCTGTGGCCGGAAACCGGGCACCCGCTGCGCAGCATCTACGAACACGCCGACCGCGCGCTCTACGAGGCCAAGGCGTTCGGGCGCAACCAGGTGGTGGCCTGAGTGGCGCTGCCCCTGTGGGAGCAACTGTCTTCTTTCTGCAAGTTTGTGCCGACGTTTCCCCCTCACCCCAGCCCTGGCTGCGCGCCCCGCTCCGGAGGGAGAGGGCGCAGATTGTGCCGGCTGGCGCTGTAGTTTCATCCTGCACCGAACGGTCCCCTCTCCCGCTGGGAGAGGGGTAGGGTGAGGGCCAAGCCGAGCGCTGATATACCTCGTAGGAGCGGACTTCGTCCGCGATGTGCAACCGGCCAGCCCTGATCAGCCGGACATCGTTCGCGGACAGAGCTCGCTCCTACGCAGGCTGGTTGCGCCGGGGTAGATCTGTAGGAGGGGGCCATGCCCGCGATCGCATGCAGGGCGCGCTCCTACAGCGGGAGCCGCATCAGTCAACATGGCCCATTCCGTCCCCCACGCTGGCGCCGTGCGTGACTGCGGCGCGCGCAGGCCCGGTGCTAGCATGCGCCGGACCTTGCCACCGAGCCCGCGCCCATGCAGCAGCTGATCCAGCCCAACGGCCAACCGCACTACGGCATCTTTCCCGGCACCCCGGCGACCATCAATTACCGCGACTTCGACTTCCGCTCGCCCATGGGCCGTCGTCTCGGCACACTGAGCAAGTGGCGCCGCTTCCACCAGTTCCAGTATTTCGGCCTGATCAGCCCGACCCTGATCGGCGGCTGCGCACTGGCCGATGTCAGCCTGCTCACCGTCGGCTTCGTCTACCTCTACCACCCCGAAAGCGGGCGGATGATCGAGCGCCAGTTCAAGTGCCCGCTGGGCAGGGGCGCGAACTTCTCGCAGAACCCCAACGACGGCGTTTGCGAACTACGCCAGGGGCGCAACCTGCTGCGCCTGGAGAACAGCGCCACGCCACTGGAAAAACGCCTGCTGGTGGAACTGGACGACGGCACCCGCATCGACGCGCGCTTCAGTGAACAGCAGCCAGCCTTCGAGCCCATGAGCCTGTGCACGCCGACAGCAGTGAACGGCTGGGTCTATGCGCGCAAGGTGGCCGGCGTGCACTGCCAGGGCGAGGTGCGCAGTGCGCTGGGCCACTACGACCTGCACGAACTGGATGCCTACGCGCACCACGACTGGTCCGCCGGCTACATGCGCCGCGAAACCTTCTGGAACTGGGCGTGCCTGTCCGGCGAGGCGCAGGGCCGGCGCGTCGGGCTGAACCTGTCGTGCGGGGTCAACGAGACCAGCTTCACCGAGAACTGCTACTGGCTCGATGGTCAGTTGGTGAAGGTGGACAGCGTGCGTTTCGAGTTCGACCGCGACCATCCGCTCAAGCCCTGGACCATCCGCTCCTACGACGGCCAGGTCGACCTGCGCTTCGAGGCCCACGGCCTGCACCAGGAGCGCCTCAACCTGGGCGTGCTGGCGAGCAACTTCAAGCAGATCTTCGGCCGCTTCAGCGGCGTGTTGCGGCCGGCAGGGCAGGCCGAGGTGCGGATCGAGAACCTGTGGGGATTTGTCGAAGACCAGTATGCGAAATGGTGAGATCGGGATTTACACCCTGCGACAATCTGTCATTGTACGGGCTTGATTAGCTGGCTAATAATTAGTCAAATCAATTAGCCGTCCCATTTCCTACCGTACGCAGCAGAATGTCAGACAACGATAAGCACTATTTCGGTACCCAACTGGCCCAGGCGTCGCGTGCATGGCGTGCCGAACTCGACCGCCGTCTCAGCCATCTCGGCCTGTCCCAGGCACGCTGGCTGGTACTGCTGCATCTGGCGCGTCACGCTGCCACCCCTACCCAGCGCGAGCTGGCGCAGTCGGTGGGCGTCGAGGGCCCGACGCTGGCCCGTCTACTCGACGGCCTCGAAGCCCAGGGCTTGGTCCGCCGCCAGGCGGTTGCCGAGGATCGTCGCGCCAAGCGCATTGCCCTGACGCCCAAGGCAGACGTCCTGATTGCCGACATCGAGAACATCGCCGCCGCCGTGCGCAACGAAGTGTTGACGGGTATTTCCGAAGAGGAAATCGCTCTGTGTCAGAAAACGCTTAGCCGGATTCTCGGCAACCTTGAGCGAAACTGAGCAATTCATCACGTTATTCGGTTAAAGTAGCCATTTTTCTGGCGGTTCCTCGCGGGATCGCTGGCCATTCGCTATCCACCCCTGAACCATTCGCCGGTTTTTCGACGATTCTCCTTGACCAAACCCTGCGCACCACCTAATCCGTGATATCAGACGGCCTGTACCCTGCAAGGTACAGAGGAGTGGTGCGAGACGGTCTGTAGCCGGCGTGGTTCACGTGTGGACAGGTTCAGCCTGCCGCTTTCGAGTGGTCAGGGGATGGCGTGCAGACCCGGACAATGGGATGGGGTTATGGCTCGAATAAATAGAATTCCGCTGACGCTGGCCGCACTTTCGGTTTTTGTCTCCGCTCACGCGAACGCCCTCGGTCTTGGGGATATCACGTTGCACTCGGCGCTGAACCAGCCGCTGGATGCCGAGATCGCCCTGCTCGAAACCGGCGACATGACCTCCGACGAACTGATCGCCAAGCTCGCCAGTCCTGCGGACTACGAGAACGCCGGCGTCGACCGTTTCGTGTTCCTGCAGAACCTGCGGTTCACCCCGGTGATCCGCAACGGGCGTGGCTACATCAAGGTGGTGTCCACGCAGCCGGTGCACGAGCCCTACCTGAATTTCCTCATCGCCGTGGAGCGACCCAACGGCCGCATGCTGCGCGAGTACACGCTGCTGATCGATCCGCCGGACTACAACAGCGCCAATCGCAGCGTCGCCGCCAATCTGGGCACCCGCACAGCGGCGCCTACGCGCTCGTCCGAGTATCGCGCCAACGGCTACCGCCCGGAGCTCGTGCGCCACGCGCCGGCGCAGCCGCCGCTGCCGGCGGGTGAGGGGCGCTACACCACGGTGCGCAACGACACCCTGTGGAAAATCACCTCGCAACTCAGCGGTACTGGCGCTTCGCGCGCGCAGCTGATGGACAGCATCGTCGCGCTGAACCCGCAGGCTTTCGTCAACGGTGATCCGCATCGGCTGAAGGTCGGCCAGACGCTGATCCTGCCGCAGGGGCAGCAGCATGCAGGCGCCGCCAACGTGGCGGTGGCGACGCAACCGGCAGCGGCTCCGTCCTCGCCCAGCGCTGAACTACCCGCCGGGGCGATGCAGACACCGCCCGCGACGGCGGCCAGCGCCGGGACGTCCACGCAGGGCGCGGCTGCCGCTTCGCCGGCTACGGCCGCGGACGCCAACGTGGCCAAGGCCGAAGCCGACCTGTTGTTGGCCAACGCCCAGCGTGACCAGATGAACCAGCGCATGGACGACCTGCAGAAGCAGCTGCAGGCCCTCCAGCAGGCGCTGCAGAGCCGCGACCAGCAGGTGCAGGCGCTGCAGGCCGAGCTGGATCGCCGGCAGGGCACGAACGCCTCCGGCAACGCCGCGGCAGCCAGCGCTCCGACGGCCAACACCCCGACCAATGCCGTGGCCGCTGCGCCCGATGCGGTGGCGCCGGCGCCCCAGAGCGCTCCCGCGCCAAGCGTCGCCCAGCCGGCAACTCCGGCGCAGGACGCGCAGGGCTCCGGCTTCAATTTCTGGCCGTGGCTGGGCGCAGGCGCCCTGGGTGCGCTGCTGGTCGGCCTGTTGTTCGCCCGCCGCAAGCGCGAGGACAAGCCGGTCGAAATGCCACCCGTGCGCGCGGCCGCCGCCGAACCGATCAAACCGCTTCCGGCCGCCACTCCGCTGGCTGCCGCGGTGGTGGCGCCGGTTCCGGTGCCGCACCCGGTGGTCATCGCCACGCCGGAGGCCGGCGTGGTTCGTCTGCCGGCCGCCAGCGCGGACAGCCTGGAAGGCGCGGACATCTACATCGCCTACGGCCGCTTCACCCAGGCCCGCGACATGCTGCGCAAGGCCGTCAACGCCGAGCCGAACCGCCGCGAGCTGCGCATGAAGCTGCTGCTGGTACTGGCTGAGCTGGGCGATGTGGCTGGCTTCCATGAGGAGGAGCATGCCCTGGTGGCCGTGGGTGGCGACCAGAAGCAGATCGACCAGCTCAAATCGCGCTATCCGGCGATGCTGATCCGCCCCGAAGACACCCTGCAGCCGCCCACTGGCGAGACGCTGACCGACTGGGACGATCTGGAGTTGGGCGAGTCGACGGAGAGCCCGGTGGAGCAGCCCAAGGCCGAGCACGACCAGCCGGACTTCGCCATGAACCTCAGCGACCTGTCGCTGGACCTGGACTGGGACAAGCTCGACAACCCCTTCGACTCGCCCAAGCCAGGCAAGCCGGCCGCCAAGGTCAGCCAGGACGTTCCGTCGGACTTCCGCAGCAACCTCCACGAACTGCCGGAAATCACCGAGCTGGATCTGGGCGAACATGGCGAGATGTTCGGCCATGGCAGCAAGGCCAAGGGCGTGGAAGACGACCTGATCTTCGACCTGCCGGACGATGTCAGCCATGAGCACGACGAGTTGCTGGCCAGCCTCGACCGCGCCCGCACCTGCATCGACCAGGGCAACCTGGAAGAAGCCTACGGCATCCTCAAGCAAGTGATTGCCAGCGGCGACTCCAAGGCCAAGGCCGAAGCGCGCGAGCTGCTGGCGCTGATCGCCTGATCCCGCGCTTGAATGAAAAAGCCCGGCGTCTGCCGGGCTTTTTTCATTCAAGCGCTGACTTTTCAATCGCGGGAACACCTCGTTCGCCAATGGGCGCAACCTAGAGGGGCGCCTGCCTTTTTGCGAACGTCCCTGCCTGGGATTTCTCCTCCCTAAGCCTGGCTGCGCACCTCGCTCCGAAGGGAGATGGAGCGGAAATGGCGCAGGCTCGCTCAGTGGCGTCAGTGTGCCAGGTTAGCCCCTCTACCTGAAGAAAAGTCCTGATATGGAGCTCCCGCTGACGCTGAGTCCTGCCGCTGCGCCAGGGCACCATGTCGATGCCACCATCATTCGTGTGGCAAGTTCGACCTGAAACCGGGAGTCAGGCAGATCGCGGCTTGCCGCAGCACCTATACGAAATACGGCAAGCACAGCGTGCTTTATGAAGCCAAGCGCAGGATCGAGAAGGCCACAGCTCAGATCCGTGCCAGGGGTGAACATCCATTCCGGATGATCAAGCGGCCATTCGGCTACGTGAAGGTGCACTTCCAGTTAGCGGCCCTCCCTTGTGGTCGCAGATATTCTGTCGCAAGGCAAGGTTTCAGGAGGACGCCATTATTGGCTTGCTGTCACTCCGCCTGTGTGCGGTGCTCACACCTGATTAATTTTACTATTGATTAGTAGAGACTTTCTGAAGTCATAAAATAATTCGGTTTCTGTCCGCTGCGATGAAATAATTTCCTTAATGAAAAAAGATATGTCTTACGATGTCTTGGTCAAGTTTCCGCAATCAAATTTACTTGGTCGCGCAGGGGAATCTTCTCATATTTAAAGTTGTGGTTTGTCTTGTGTGGTTCTCAAGTCTGCGATTGTCTAGGGCTTGCCAAAATACATTGATCCAAATCAAGGCGGGTAGGCCTGATTGGCGCGAATAAATTTCTGGATTTTTTGTTCAATCGTTCTAGTTTTCTTCGCTAGTAATAACGAGTGCACGTTGAAAAAGCTCTTCTGGATGACCTTTGTCGTACGCGGGAGGAATCTTGAATCGGGTATCTTCAGCCACCATCAAGCGGTGCTCATCAGCCTCCATGCGGCTATTCCTCTTTCCCTTCGCCGGCTCGCCAGGTAACGTTTATCACCCATTGGCGATGGCCAGCGAAGCCGCCTGTGAATGGGTTGAGTTTCAGTTGCCAGGGCGTGGTGCGTCCTCTGAAGAGGCGCATTACACGGAAATAGATCTTCTGATAGAAGACTTGGCGGATCGGGTTATCGAACACACCGGAGATATGCCCTTTGCCTTCTTCGGTCATAGTTTGGGAGCGTTGTTGGCCTACGAGACGGCGCAAGCTTTAGCACGTCGGAATGTCGAAACGCCCAACGTATTATTCCTTTCCTCACATCGAGCTCCGGGATGTCCTATTGTCGCTCCGGCTGCTCATGAGCTGAACGATGCAGAGTTTGTCAGCACTCTTGAGGCCAAAGGAATACTGCGGAGCGGGGCATTTACTGATCAGGCGTTGGCGGATGCTTTTCTTCCTGCTTTGCGTGCGGATATTCGTCTCGACGAAACCTATCGGTATAACGAAGAGGCGCTGCAATCTCTGGATTGTCCCGTGGTTGTTTCGTATGGGCGCGCGGATAAGAGTCTTACACCTAGCGAAATTGAGGCCTGGAGAAGCTACTTGCCCATGGCCGAGGTAGAGATTCAATCCTATGAAGGTGATCACTTCTACCTTTTCGACTCAATCGAAGAATTAACATCCAGCATTGAGCGGCATATAGCGCGACAACTTGAGCGACTGCCTCGTTCCGTGCTCTGGGAGCCCCTTGCTTGGAAAACGGTGGCTGAGTTCAAAGGTGTTGCCCAACTTTTCGCGGAACAGGCTCTCCTGCGCCCTCAAGCGCTGGCGCTGGAGGATGGCGAGCGACGTTGGACTTATGGGCAGTTGGCGCAGGCGAGCCAACGGGTCGGTGCGCAGATGCTCGCTGCGGGGGTCATGCCAAATGAATCGGTAGGCCTACTCATTGGACATCGAGCGGAGTACCTGATCGGCCTGCTGGCATGTTTCAAGGTAGGTGCCCCGGCTTGCTTACTGGAGTCCAACTGGTCAGGTAGCCAGCTAGGCGAGTTCATCGAATCGTGTGAGTTGCGCTTCCTGCTATCCGAAGCGGTGCTGGAGGATCGCTTGCCCAGCGGAGTGGCTCGACTTCTGTTGGACTCCGTCGTTTTGACGGGGCCGCTGTCGGATTCGAGCCCCTGGACATACGTTCGGCGCTCTGCGCAAGACATCGCCATCATCTCCATGACCAGCGGCTCCACCGGGCGCCCTAAGGCTGTGTTCACTACTGAAGGTGGCTGCACTTACTGCTTCCAGGCAAGGAACGAACTATATCCCTACCAGAGCTCACCTGAGCGGGAAGGCTTGAATGTCTTTTTTGCGTGGGAATGCTTGCGCCCAATTTTATTCGGTCAGGTTGCAGTCATTATTCCCGACAGCATCATTTTCGATCCGCCGCGGTTGCAGGCTTTTCTGGAAAAGCACCGGGTCAATCGACTGGTTGTGACGCCGTCGCTGCTGGAAAACATGCTGGATAGCCCAGGGGCTGACCGCCAGTTTTCACGTTATTGGAGCACCGTCAGATTGTGCTTCCTGATGGGCGAAGTCGTTTCCGGCATGCTGGTGGAGAAGGCAAAATCTCTGTTGCCTTCGTCGGTGCGGTTGGTCAATGCCTATAGCACCTGGGAAAGTCTGGACGTGAGCTACGGCGACTTATTCTCTAACAGCCCTAATCGGCGTCTTTGGGCTACAGCCGGTCGTGTGATTCCAGGTAGCGCCGCCGTTGTGTTGGATGAGCAGGGCGTTTGTGTACCGCAGGGCGTACCTGGCGAGTTGTACCTCACGGGGCCGGGCGTTGCTCCGGGGTATCTTGGAGACCTGCAACGGACTGCCGAGCGCTTCCTGCCCTTGACGCCGGAGCTTCGGTCGTTGGCCGTTGGCGCCGAACATATGTATCGCACAGGCGATCGTGCCCGAGTGCTGGGCAATGGCCACTTGTTGGTCATGGGGCGCATTGACGACACCATCAAGATTCGTGGCTTCAAGGTCTCGCTCCTCTCGATAGAACGGGTACTGCTCGAACTTGAGGGTGTAGCGACTGCAGTGGTCCTGCCATTGCTGGATGAGCGCAGCGGCCAGCCCAAGGCGCTGGCTGCCTACTTGGTTGGCGATGCGGGAAAGCCCTCGGAGCCTTTACTGGCCAAGGCCCGACAGCATTTGCGCAGGCGCTTGCCTGAATATGCCCGTCCGCGGTTCGTCCTGGGTCTGGACGAGTTGCCCATGCGCGCCGGCGAATCGCGCAAGCTTGATCGCAAGGCTCTGCCCATTCCAGACGTGAGTGCGCTCGATGCGTCGCCAGCCGGTGATCTGCCGGCTTTAGGCAAGCAGATTGCGGCGATCTGGCGGGAAATATTGGGCATCAATCACCTTCAGTCCTCGGACAGTTTCTTTGAGCTGGGCGGCACCTCGCTGCTTGCTGCGCAATTGATCGCTCAGCTAACCGACCGCTTGGGCCTCTCGCTCAGCGTGATCGATATTTACCAGCACAGCACCTTGGACGATTTCGTTACATGGAGTCTGCAAAGGCATCAGCCTCCGCCTGAAACTCGCCGATTGCAGCGTCGCGAGCCTCCGGGGGCACTGGCTATTGTCGGAATGGCCGGCCGTTTCCCCGGCGCGGGTACGCTCGATGAGTTCTGGGCGAATCTCCGAGAGGGACGGGACAGTCTGAGTCGCTTCAATCATGAGACGCTACGTGCCAAGGGCGTGCCCGAGGCGGTCATCGGGCATCCGAACTGGGTATCCGCAGGTCAGGTACTCGACGGTGTCGATCAATTCGATCCTCTGTTCTGGGGAATCGGTCAACGTGAAGCGACGTTAATGGACCCTCAGCACCGCCTCTTCATGGAGGTCGCCTGGACGGCCATGGAGCAGGCCGGGTATGCCCGTTTCGACAGTCCCTACCGTAAGCGGACCGCTGTCTACGCGGCGTGCGGCATCGATGGCTATCTGATTCATCACCTGCAAGGCGGGGGCCTGAGAGAGCCGCTCGATCCGGGCAAGCTGTTCCTTACCGAGATTAGTAACGAGAAGGATTACATTGCCACGCGAGTATCCTATCAGCTGGATCTGGGCGGCCCGGGGGTGACCGTCACCTCGGCATGCAGCAGCGGTCTTCTTGCCGTTGCGCAGGCGGCGCAGTCGCTGATGAGTGGCGAGTGCGACATGGCGATCGCTGGGGCCTCTGCGATCAACTTCCCCAACTTTGGCTATTGCTACGAAGAGGGTTTGGTCGGCAGTGTCGATGGGCGGGTTCATCCTTTCGATGAGCAAGCCAGCGGTACGCTGTTCGGTGATTCGGTCGGCGCGGTGGTCCTCAAACGCCTGGACGATGCGATTGCCGATGGCGACCTGATCTGGGCGGTGCTGAGTGGTTATGGCATGTCCAACGATGGGCGGCAGAAGGCCGGCTATACCGCCCCGAATGCGGCTGCCCAAACACGCTGCATCGTCGATGCCATGCAAATGGCCGGTGTTTCGGCGGAACAAATCTCTTATGTCGAGTGCCACGCCACGGCGACGCACATCGGTGATGCCATCGAGCTGAAGGGGCTCAGCGATGCGTTCGTGCAGATGAGGGAAGCGGCAGCTGTCGTACCCGGCAGCTGCATGATCGGGAGCGTGAAGGGCAATATCGGCCATGCTAACTGTGCCGCTGGCATCACCGGATTGATCAAGACGGTACTCTGCCTCTATCACCGCCACTGGGTTCCGACGGCTCATTACCATGAGTGCAACGCTAAACTGGTGCCTTTCCTCGACAATCCCGACAGTCCTTTTAGCGTATGTCGTGAGGATCAGGCCTGGCCCGAAAGAGGTGGGGCACGCCGCGCCGGAGTTTCGAGTTTTGGTATCGGTGGCACCAACGTTCACGTCATCTTGGAACAGGCGCCTGCACCCTCGAATACGAAGACGGTAGCGTCTGAGAGAAACGCTAGAGAACACCATCTGCTTTGTGTCAGCGCCAAGAGTCCCAAAGCGCTTGAGAGTAATCTCGACAACCTTGCCGTGGCCTTGGCCCACGCCTCGCCGGCTACCCTGGCCGATGCAGCTTTCACCTTGCAGCTGGCCCGTGAGCATCATCCGCTCAGAACTGCGGTGTGCATCAACATCCACGAGCCGGATCCTGCTCGGACTATTCGGGCCGCTAAGGAACAGGCCTCCCGCGTCAAAGCGGGACACCATGCGACGGTTGCGTTTTGCTTCTCCGGGCAGGGTTCTCAGCACGTGGGCATGGCGCATCAACTGTATTGCGGCAATGCCGACGGAGGAAGGTTCCGGCGGTACTTCGAGAACGCATGCCTAGCGCTCGCCAAAGCCTTGGGCTACAACCCGCAAGCGGCGATTCTGCACGCGGATGAGGCTTCTCTGCGGCGGCCGGTCATCACGCAGTGCGGTCTCTTCTGCGTTGAATACGCACTTGCCATGAGCTTGATCGAGCTGGGCATTAAGCCGATTGCTGTCGCGGGCCATAGCATCGGAGAGTATGCGGCCGCTGTGATCGCCGGCGCTCTGGAACTGGATGACGCGGCGAAGCTGGTTGCCGCTCGGGCTCAGGCGACGGAGGCCCTGGATCTGGTCGATGAGCAGGGTGAGCCTTGCACGGGAGGCATGCTGAGTGTCAGCGGGGCCGAATCGGTCTTTCACGCTTGGTTAGCCGAGCACCCCGATCTTTGGTTGGCCGTCTGCAACTTATCCGATCAATGGGTCCTGGCCGGCCTGCTCCCGAGCCTGCTGGAGGCAGAGCGAGCTTTGCGTGAACTGGGCTTGGAGTGCCGCCGCGTACCCGTCTCCCATCCTTTCCACAGCGCATTGATGAGCCCGGTGGCGGAGCGCCTGCGGGCGACCGCGACTGGGGTTTCGGCCAGACTGCCAAGCATTCCCATGACCAGTAACGTGAGTGGCGGTTGGATGGGGCAGGACGTTCTCGACCGGGATTATTGGAGTCAACACCTCCTGGCGACCGTTCGCTGGAGTGACAATCTGCAAACCTTGTTGCACTGGCAACCGGATGTCCTGCTGGAGATCGGGCCGTCGACGGTATTGACCGGCTTGGCCAGGCGTTTCTTCAGGTCGCGCGCCGACACCGGGGCTATGACGCCTACAATTCTGGCCGGGATGCGCCCGGCGCAGAGCGATGTCAGTGACGAGCACATTTTCTGCGAACTGCTCGGCCGCCTCTGGTCTGCGGGCGTGGTGGTGGATTGGAAGGCCTATCAACAGGACTCCGGAGCAGGACGCATTCCTCTGCCCACTTATGCCTTTGATCGGCAGAGTTACTGGGTCAACCCGCAGGCGTCAATCTACGTGAAGGAGGGGGTCGCGCGCGCGCCGGAGCACAAGCCTTCTCCCGTGCTCACTTCGGCTTGGCTGATCCGCCAGGCGCCGCCCCACGAGCGTGCTCAAATGCGCCTCTATTGCTTCTCCTGCGCTGGCGGCAGTTCGCGGGATTTTCGCCACTGGGCGACATCGGCTCCGGAGTGGTTGGATGTCGTATCCATTGAGCTGCCAGGTCGAAACGCCAGGATGGAGGAGCCGTTTCCCAGTGACGACAAGATGGACAAGGCCGTTCGCAGCGAGCTGCAGCGGTTGATCCGTGAGGATTCGGCCGGATTGCCATTTGCCTTCTGCGGGTTGAGCTATGGCGCCGCCTTTGCCACGGAGTTGTTGCTTGGTGAACTGGCGGATACAGATCGAAGTGGGCAGTGCAAAGGTTTGATCGTGGTTGGCCACGCCCCGATACATAACGTCTCGGCGGATACCACCGCACTCGCCCCGGAATCGCTCCTGATGGTGAGCGCCGAGACACGAGCCAATCCACTGTGGCAGGAGTTGTATCTCCCCATTCTGACGGCAGACCTTGAGAGCGATAGGCGTATAGGTTTGAGGATGTCGCAAGTGAGGGGGACGGAGCGGACGCTTCGTTGTGAGGTCATGGTGCACTGTGGCGAGCAGGATCCGGCTTGTTCGCTGGCAGAAGCGGAGGGTTGGTTCGAGCTGTCAGCCGCGCCTTCGTCATCCGTCATCACCTACGGTGGTGCGCATGACTTCATGGTGCGTGACCAGACCTTGATATTCGAGCGTGTGGTTCAATGGTTGCAGAAACACAGGAGGGCGGCGGCTCAGCCGTCCACACTCCGGCTCTATGGAATGCGCTGGCAGCCATTGCCGGTGCCCACAGATGCCGAAGCGGACGCAACGGCTCAAGCATGCTGGACGGTCGAAGCAGGGAAGGAGGAGCAGGTGCTGGACGACCTGGGCCGGCACCTGCGGCATGACGCGGCGAAGGTCACGCTGCTCTATCTGTCAGGACCTACAAACAACACGGACAGGGAAGGTCGATACGGCGGATTCCTGAGACTGCTTCAACAGCTCGTCGCCCTGGATGCTCGGGGGACTCTGACCTGGATCCTGCCCGCGTCCGCCGACAGCGGGCCCTGCGCTGGAATGGCACGAGTCGCCGCCAATGAGTCTGGAATGCTTCGCGTGCAGAACCTGTTCTGGACTGAGCATCCCGATCTGACGCTGCGCTTGGCGCTGGCGAGCGAAGTCAGCCATCTGGCGATGTTAAGCGCACGGCATCCCCAAGAACGCGATCTCCTTTGGCGTGGCGGTTGTCTGTTTGGCGCACGCCTGGCCTCGACCACACTGCCGATCCTGTCGAATGGCGTAATGGGCGCGACGGCCCGCCATTACCTGATTACCGGGGGAAGCGGCGCGCTGGGACGTCTGTTGATTGACTGGCTGATCGATCAGCAGGCCGTTTCGCCGGCTCGAATCACCGTGCTGGGTCGCTCCCACGTGGAGAGCCCCCTGCGAGGTGTACGCCATATTGCGTGTGACCTCAGTGATTCGCAGGCACTGGAAAGGGCTCTGCAGGACATCTCGCAGATAGATGGAATTTTCCATCTGGCGGGAGTGCTGGACGACGCGGCGTTGGCTAATCAGGACGGCGTTCGACTGGCCAACGTCCTGAGGCCCAAACTGGCCCTGGAACAACTGATGCCCCATGCAGTTCGCTGGGGATGCGAATGGGTCATCGGCTATTCGTCCACCAGTGCGCTCCTGGGGGCAGCTGGGCAGGCCAACTATGCGGCGGCTAACGCATGGCTCGACCAAAAGGCGGAATGGTCGGAAGGGATTCCGGTCTTCAGCCTGGCCTGGGGCTCGTGGGGGGAGGCTGGCATGGCTGCCGATAACGCGAAGGTGCTGCAGCGCGCACGTGCCGTTGGCGAAACACCGCTCTCATCGGCAGATGCCCTCAGTGCCTTGTCTAGCGTGTTGGGGCAAGTACTCAGTGGTGGCGCAGCTCGCCGCTACATCGCCTGCGATGTGGCGTGGCAGGCATCGCCGTGGGCCGATTGGCCGTTGCTGCAACAGCTTTCCCAACAGACGGTGGGGATGGCTCCGCAACATGTGGCCCCATCCACTGGCCAGGATGTCCCGCAGCCTGAAGGCACTGTTCATGACGACCCTGTACGGAGGTTCCTCGAAGCCTATCTCAGTCGCTGGGACGAGTCTCTCGATTTAGCCTCGCTTGGATTGGACTCGCTCGATACCGCGCAGCTGAGAAACGGATTTAACAAAGCGTTCCAAGCGGAGCTCCCGCTATCGCTTTTCGCTAACGCGACACTGACGCTTGGCGAACTCCGACGAACCCTTGAGTCGTCGATATAAAAAATTAAAACGGGTTATTAGTGGTTTGGTAATACATATCAAGAGGCCATTCCTATGGGTTTGTTTTCGTCGGATTTCAGTATATATCCATTTGGCGAACTGTCTTTAGAAAATTGCTACCCTTCTACTACGGATTTTCAGGTGATCTCCACGGGGGATGGACGTGGCGTTGGAATAAAAAGCCTGAGGCAAATTCGCAGGGGGCATTTGTTGTGCAAAGTATCCGGACAGCTTCTGGCGTCTCGACGCTTGCATACGCTGGAAATTAATGAAGCCGTGCATATGTACGATCCGCACTTTACCGGGTTGCTGCTTCATTCCTGCGACCCCAACGTCTTTTTGGACATGGCGAGCCTGGAACTCTGGGCATTGAAAGACATAGTCCGGGGTGACTTACTGTGCATGGATTATGCCGTCACGGAAGGGACGTTGATGCGGCAGTTCGCCTGTCAATGCGGTTCTCCCAATTGCCGGCTCTGGATTACCGGATCAAAAGAGCCTCTAAACGAAGAGGGGAAGAAGTTTCTTGGACAGTTGAATTGCGATTGTGATTCGGCAGTCGGTTCCTGATTTTCGCACACACGGAGGGCTTTAGCATGAGCATTTCCTGCAATTCAGACATGGGGGCAGTAGCCATTCGCGATCGAAGCTATCTGGCAGGCTCCGGTAGTCCGGATGTACCCAAAACTATTCCGCGTGCGAGCAGTGAGCACCTTTTGATGATTGAAGGAGGTCAGGCTGGAGGCGCCGTGGAAGATATCGCTATGTTCTGCCGAGAGATTATAAATAGCTCTTTGTACGAGCGTGGTGCAATTTTGTTCGAGGGACTGCGCCTGTGTGATAGGGAGGACTTCAACTCGTTCGTCGAGCATCTGGGCTACAAGCCCTTCAGTTATTCCGGAGGGATTGCCGTTAGAAACCACGAACCCGGATTGGTCTTGATGGCGAGTAATGAGGATTCGCGGATTACCATGGCGCCACATAATGAAATGGCTTATTTGTCTAAATTTCCGAGAAAGATATTTTTCTTTTGTGCCCAAGAAGGGTTGCAAGGCGGAGAAGTTCCTATCAGTGATATTCGTAAGAGTGTCATGAGAATACCGGCAGATATATTGGATAAGTTTCGCACCCTGGGTGTTCGTTATTACCGGAATCTTCCCCGTGAAAATACTAGCAGCGAGATCGGCTGGCCGGAAACCTTTGAAACAACAGACAAGCGGGTGGTGGAATCCATTATGAAAAGCAAGGGGTTCGACTATCGCTGGGGAGATCGAGACCGCCTGTCATACAGCTATGTAAACCCGGCCTTCGTCCAGCATTGCGATACCGGGGAGGAGCTGTGGTTCAACCAAGTGACCGAGTTGCACTGCTCTTACTGGCGCAACCACCCGCTTTACCCGTCGGACCTGCCGGAAGATGCCTATCCGGCGACGACGGCCTATGGGGATGGCACGCCGATCCCTGAGTCGCTGATCACCTTCCTGCGCGCGGTGCTCTGGGAGCCAGCGCTGGCGGTGAAGATGAAGCGCGGTGACGTACTGGCTCTGGACAACCTGGTGATCCAGCACGGCCGCATTGGCTTCTCCCCCCGATGAGCAGGTGGGCATCGACATGACCCTGCAGGATAAGGAGGGCACCAGAAACACGCGCGAAGCCACGCTGTATCAACGGCAACGCGCGCCGGGAATCGATCAGGACATGCGCCTGATCCGCTTCTCCAGCCCGGCGGAAATGGACGGAAGTGCGGTATTGACGTTGGAAAACAGCGACCGGCCGGATGACCAGTGGTTGTACTTGCCGGCCTACCATACCAGCCGAAAGATTCCCTCCAGCAACCGCTCTGATCGTTACATGGGGACCGACTTTTTCTATGAGGATGTCAGCGATGACAAAGTGGATCAGTTCGAATTCACGCTCGCAGGCTCTGAACAGCAGGACGGCCGCCATTGCTTGGTGATCGAGCAGGTTCCAATTGATGAAACGCTCAAGAAAGAGAGCTTCTACGGTAAAAAACGGCTGTGGATCGATCCCGAGCGTCTACTGACGCTCAGAATCGACTTCAGCGACAAGAGCGGAGTGCTGGTCAAGCGATTCACCGCCAGCTCGCCGCAGTTGATTCAAGGTCGCTGGCGGCTGAACCACGTGGAAATGCTGGATATGCGGATATCCCACCGCACGACCATCGACTACCGCGACCGCAAAATAGACCAGGGCTTGAATCCACAGTTGTTCTCCGTGCGCAACCTTGAGAGGGGGCAATGAGAGCCCTGGTCGGAGTGATGGCTTGCATGGCTTGCATGGCGGCACCAGCAAGCGCCGAGCCGCTTGTTTTTTACAAGAAAGTCTCCGGCTGGGTGGCGTTGGACGGCGCCACCGCCAACCAGCAGTTCAGTGATCGACGCTCTGTGCTGGGGGCGCGCGGGCATTTGGATGCGCAGCTGTCGGTCAATAACCGTCGGGCGATGGTGCGCATCGAGTTGCCCAGTAACGACAACCTCGGGGACAACACACGGACCACCGCGGTCCGAGAGCTCTGGCTCAGGCAAAGCGGTGAGCGACTCGATTTGACCGCGGGTCGCCAGTTTCTGCCGGAAGGCCGCAGCGACTGGCTCCGCCCCCAGGGGCAGTTCGCACCGCGTGACTACACGCAGTTGACCGCCGTGGCTGCTGAACAACGCATCGGGCTTCCAGCATTGCGCCTGGATTGGTATGCGACCGATACGGCCACGCTGATCCTCGCCGGGCTTCGGCAGGATCGCGGCGATCTGTTGCCATCGGCCATGGTTGCCCCACTGCCGGAGGACCGTCCCTTGCAGCGGTCCCCCAAAGATGCCGCTCTAGCCCGTGCGGAGTGGCGACGTGGCGCCTGGGAACTAGGTGCCAGCTACCTGGACGGTGCGGCGTTATACCCCGTGCTCAAGCGCAATGGTGAAGTCTCCATCTATGATCAACGGCGGCTCGCCGCTGACGGCAGCGTGAATCTTGACGGCGACATCCTGCGCTGGGATGTCGCCTACGTCATCAATGACGCCTCGGCGTTCCCTGGAGTCCCCGGTAAAGAGTCGTGGCTGTCGCTCGGCCTGGACAAGGGCGTCTGGAGCGACGGCACACTGAGCCTTCAGCTATTGCATCACCGGGCGGTCCTACCGGCGGAGGGCGAGCCCCTTCTGGAAGCGTATAACCAGCGCTTGTCGCAAAACTTCAGAGACGCGCAAAGCTGGATCACGGTCAACTTACGTCAGCAGTTCGACGCCAAGCACGACGCCGAGTGGGGGCATTTGCAGGGCACGGCGGGCGAGCGAGTGAGCTTCCTGCGTTACGGCTGGGGCTTTCGCGATGGTTGGCGTTGGACCCTGCAGGGCCAGGCTGCTCATGGAAGCCTGGACTCGCTCGCCGGAAATCTCAGTCCGGACAAGTCTCTGCTGACGGAGTTGAGACACTTCTATTGACTTAAGACCAAGGGCGAGCCCACGGAGGCGATGTGCATCAGATATTGGTTTACTCGGATTCCCTCAGCTGGGGAATTGTGCCGGGCACACGGCAGAGGCTGGATTTCCCCCGGCGTTGGCCCGGTGTTCTGGAAGGCTGTCTGGCGCAACAGGGACATGCCGTTCGTGTCGTCGAAAACTGCCTCAATGGTCGGCGTACGGCCATGCCGGATCCCGACAAGAACGGCCGGGATGGTCGGGACGGATTGGCCGAATGCATCGAAGCACAATCACCGCTCTCCTGGGTATTGCTGATGCTCGGCACCAATGATTTTCAGAGCGTGCATCGCTGCGATCCACAAGACTCCGTCGCGGGCATCGAGAGGCTCATGGCCCTCATCGAACGGGCGCCAATCGAGCCCGGAATGCCACGGCCAGACATCCTCTTGATCGCTCCCCCGGCCATCGGTGCCCTCAAGGGGCTCATGGCGACCAAGTTCGATGAGCGCTCTGTTCATAGCCGAGAGCTTTCCGCGCGTTACCATGAACTGGCCAACGCTCGGCAATGCGCGTTCCTGGATGCAGGCCGGTGGGTACAGGTCAGCGATATCGACGGGGTACACCTCGACGAGCCTGCCCACCGAGTGTTGGGGCAGGCCATCGCCACATTCCTGGCAACCCGGCTGCGGGCAGAGCGGATCGATGCTCATGCCTGAGCACCACTCCTTCCCCACCTTGTCGCTAAGTGAAACAGGCAACCGGTTCTTGATCTCTTTCTGAGCTGAGAGACATTCTCCGAACGTCATCTAAACAGCATGCGTCGAACAGATTGTGTTGGGCAACGAGAGGACTTGTGGAATGCATACGTTCGTATTGGATATTTCATTAGGGGAACTCCGGAAAAGTCCCTGCGGATCTGCTGCAATGGCGCCCCGCTGAGCCGAGTCCTGTCGCTGCCCCAGGGCAATCCACGGGCTACGGGACGAATCGGTTCTCTGTGGCAGTGCTGAGAACGCATTGAACAGGCGATTGCCGAATCGGCATTGGCTCGTTCGGAGTTTCCCTGAGGGAGAGCGATCGGCGCAGGCTTGGCTCGGTAGCGTCAGTCTGCCCAGCTCCCTCTCCCACAGGGGAAGGCCAGTTGCAGGGCATTCAAGCGCAAACGGTTGTGCACTGTGCCAGCGAGCGAGCACTTCAGAAATTGCGCCCCAGGTTGATGTACACCGCCTGCTCGCTGGCATCGTTCAGCCCGTAGCTGAACGACAGCGGCCCCAGCGGCGTCTCGAAGCCCATGAGGATGCTGCCGGCGTTGATGTAGCCGGTGTCGTAGCTGTTGTCGTTGTTCCACACCCGCCCGCGCTCCAGGCTGCCGCCCAGGTAGAAGGGGAAGTCCAGCGGCAGGAAGGAGCGCTCGGTCATGCGCCGGTAGTAGATGACCCGGCCCAGGCTGTAGTTCTGCCCGGCGATGGCGTCCTGGCGGAAGCCGGAGAGCTGTCGCGCGCCGCCGAGCAGGAAGCTCGACACCACCACATTGGCATCGTCGAGGGTGCGCCCGTAGCCGCCGCCCAGCACCCAGGTGTTCGGGCCGCTGCTCAGCGCCTTGTCCAGGCGGAATTCCCACTGGCGGTAGCGGTCGTCGTCGCCCAGCGAGGGCGTGTGTTCGCGGAACGAGGTCTGGATGTTCTCGCCTTCGCGGGGGAAGTCGACGTTGTCCACGGTGTCGAAGGAATACTGCAACTGGGCATAACCTTCGTTGAAGTGGTAGTTGGGCAGGTCCTGCTCGCCCACCCGCACATCGGCCTTGCCGAAGGCCTGGGCGACGCCGAAGCGGAACTCGCCGTTGTTGGCGATCTGCCGGCCGAGGTTGAGGCCGTAGCCGTAGCGCTCCAGGCGGTACTCGGCAATCGGGTCATCGTCATCGGTGGCCTCCACGTTCTGCGCCTCGTTGAACAGGTAGGGCGCGACGAAGTAGCGAGAACCCACGTCCAGCGGCTGGTAGAACTCGCTGTAGAGCTCCTGGCGGTCGCCGATCTGCAGGCGGGTCAGCCATTCCGCGCCGAGGCGGTTGATGCCATTCATGCGGTAGCTGCCGCCGACGTTGAAGGTGCTGTCGCCGCGCAGGTCGTCGGACAGGCTCAGGCCCAGGCGCAGGTAGTCCGTGCCGCTGCGCTTGCCGTAGGCATGGATCACCAGCACGTTGCCCGCCTTGCCGTCCTTGTCCGGTTTGTTGCGCACGACGCGGTATTGCACCTGGTCGAAGTAGTCCAGCCCGTAGAGGGTGCTCATGTCGCGCTGCAGGCGCTCCAGGTCCAGGTGGGCGCCCAGGGGCTGACGGATGTAGTGGCGGATGACGTCGTCGCTGACCTTGGAGTTGTTCTCCACCTCGATGCGGTCGATCACCGGCTGCCGTTCGCCGGGCTCGCGGGCCTCGTTGAGCGCCACCGCCTCGGCATCGGCGGGCTTGCGCAGCGCGGCCAGGCGCGGGGTGAGGATGCGGGTGGCGCGATAGCCGGCGTCGATCAGCTGCGGCACGCGGCCGAAGTCGGTGGAGCTGTAGCCGCTCAGGGGCGGTTGCACGAGGATGTCGCTGGATTTCAGCGTGGCCAGCTGCGCCTCGGAGTTCTTGCGGGTCATCAAGGTGACGGACTGGTTGAGCATGTCCACCACGGTCAGCAGTTGCTTGCGGTCCGCCAGCGGGTTGCCGATGTCGACCACGATGACCACGTCGACGCCCATCTGCCGCGCCACGTCCACCGGGATGTTGTCGACCATGCCGCCGTCCACCAGCAGCTTGCCGTTGACCTCCACCGGCGCGAAGACCGCCGGGATCGACATGCTGGCGCGGATCGCCTGGGGCAGGTGGCCCTTGCTGAACACCACTTTCTCGCCGGTGGAAATATCGGTGGCTACCGCCCGGAAGGGGATCGCCAACTGATCGAAGTCGCGGGTGTCGCTGGTGTGCACCAGCAGGCTTTCCAGCAGCATCGACAGGTTCTGCCCCTGGATCGCGCCCAGCGGCAGGCCGAGGGTGCCGTCGTCACGGAAGCTGAGCTTCTGCTTCACCAGGAAGTCGCGGTCGTCCTGCTTGCGGCGGAAGGGCACGTCGACCCGCGGCGGCGAGTCGGACAGCGCCTGCTTCCAGTCCAGCCCCAGGGCCAGTTTTTCCAGCTCCCTGGGGGTATAGCCGGCCGCGTAGAGGCCGCCGATCACCGCGCCCATGCTGGTGCCGGCGATGGCGTCGACATGGATGCCCTGTTCGTCCAGCGCCTTGAGCACACCGATGTGCGCCAGCCCACGCGCCGCACCACCGGACAGGACCAGGCCGATCTTCGGCGCCGTGTTCGCCGCCAGGGTGCCGAGGGGGAGAAGCAGGAGGAGGGCGAACAGCAGTCGGCGCATGAAGAGAAGAATCCGGTAGGGCGTTTCGGACCGGTATTATAGGTTCGCGTCCTACAGCAGAGTCTGATTCATGTCCGAAGCCAAAGCCGAAATCGTCATCACCTATTGCACCCAGTGCCAGTGGCTGCTGCGCGCCGCCTGGCTCGCCCAGGAATTGCTGAGCACCTTTGGCGACGACCTGGGCAAGGTCAGCCTGGTGCCCGGCACCGGCGGCGTGTTCCACATCAGTTGCGATGGCGAGCAGATCTGGGAACGCAAGGCCGACGGCGGCTTCCCGGAAGCCAAGGTGCTCAAGCAGCGGGTCCGCGACCGCATCGATCCGCAGCGCGACCTGGGCCACAACGACCGTTCCTGAACCGGCGCTGTACCCTCGGATGGAACAATTCGATAGCTGGCTAACTTCCTTGCTGTATGTCAAAGGGAGATGTCGGTCACACTTTTAGTCTGGTGGCATCCATTCTCCGCAAAGGATGCCCGCCATGAGCATCATCGTTACAGGCGCCGCCGGCTTCATCGGCAGCAACCTCGTCAAGGCGCTGAACCAGCGCGGCGAGACCGACATCATCGCGGTCGACGATCTGACCGAGGGCGACAAGTTCGTCAACCTCGCCGACTGCGATATCAGCGACTACCTCGACAAGCGCGATTTCATCGAGCGCTACGCCCGTGGCGATTTCGGCGTGGTGCGCGCGCTGCTGCACCAGGGCGCCTGCTCCAGTACGATGGAGCGCGACGGGCGCTATATGATGGACAACAACTATCGCTACAGCTGCGAGCTGCTGGACGCCAGCCTGTCCCTGGGCGTGCCGTTCCTCTACGCCTCGTCGGCAGCGGTGTATGGCGGCGGCCATGAATTCCGCGAGTTGCGCGCCTGCGAACGGCCGCTGAACGTCTACGGTTATTCGAAGTTCCTCTTCGACCAGCGCGTGCGCAAGCTGTTGCCCACCGCGCGCACCCAGGTGGCGGGCTTCCGCTACTTCAACGTCTACGGCCCGCGCGAGCAGCACAAGGGGCGCATGGCCTCGGTGGCCTTCCATTGCTTCAACCAGTTCCGCGAAACCGGCAAGGTCAGGCTGTTCGGCGAATACGGCGACTACCCAGCCGGCGGCCACCTGCGCGATTTCGTCTCGGTGGAGGACGTGGCCAGGGTCAATCTGCATTTCCTCGACCACCCGGAGCGCAGTGGCATCTTCAACCTCGGCAGTGGCCGTGCCCAGCCGTTCAATGACGTGGCCCTGGCGGTGATCAACACCCTGCGCGAACAGCAGGATCTGCAACCGCTGACCCTGGACGCGGCGATCCGCGCCGGGTTGCTGGAATACACCGAGTTCCCCGATGAGCTGCGCGGCAAGTATCAGTGCTACACCTGCGCCGACATCGCCTTCCTCCGCGAAGCGGGCTACCGCGCGCCGATGATGGGGGTGGAGGAGGGCGTACGGCGCTACTGCCACGGGTTGCTGCAACAGGGCTGATACCGCGTGTAACGGGTTTTTTACCCAGTCTTTACCCCGTGCTGACACTGCGCAGGGGCAGCGCGCGAGACAATCACCCCAGGCCGCCACGCAGGCTGTCGTGCGATGAATCCTTGGCATTCCCTCCCCCGGGCAAGGTTCGAGTTTCGTGCGCTGCGGGGCGGCCTTCTTTTTTCTGTGCACCGCGCCTGTAGGAGCGAGCTTGCTCGCGAACCGATCTCGCGCCGCTGCCAGAGGGGGCGCGAGCGCGGGCTTCCCCTCACCCCAACCCTCCCAGAGGGAGAGGGGGCAGATTGTGCCGACTGACGCTGTGGTTTCATCCTGCTCCGAACAGTCCCCTCTCCCGCGGGGAGAGGGTCAGGGTGAGGGCAGACCCGAGCGCTGGAGTATCACGGTAGGAGCAAAGCTTCTCCGCGATATCCCGGCGCAGCCGGGACCCTGGGTGTCGGCAACGCGGCGGCCCCGGCCGGATCGCCAAGCTCCCCTCCAGCAAGAGCCGGCCCCGCAGGCCGCGGCTAGTGCCCGCGCGCGCTGAGGAAGGTGGCGACGATGATCAGCACGCCGCCCGCCAGCATCCGCAGGCTCGGCTGTTCGCCGAACAGCACGGCGGCGAAGGCGATGCCGTACACCGGTTCCAGTGCGAAGATCACCGCCGCCGTGCGCGCCTTGATCAGCCGCAGGCTGGCGACGAACAGGCTGTGGGCGACGCCGGTGCAGAGCACGCCCAGGGCCACCAGCCACAACCAGTCCATTCCACTCACCGAAGGCAGGTCGAGCAGCACCAGCGGCAGCAGGCAGGCGATGATCGTCAGGTTCTGGCACAGCGCCGCCTGGATCGGATCGATGCCGCGCACGCTCACCCGGTTGGCCAGCGACAGCAGGGCGAACAGCAGGCCGGAGAGCGTGCCCCAGAGCAGCCCCGCGGTGGCGCCGTCGCGCAGGTCCAGGGTGGGCGTGACCATCACCAGGCCGATGCACACCAGCACCACCACCAGGTACTCGCCCTTGCGGATGCGCTCGCGGAACAGCAGCCCTTCCAGCAGCACCGTGAAGGCCGGGAAGCTGGCGAAGCCGAGGGTGGCGACGGCGACGTTGCCGACCTTCACCGCGAGGAAGAAGGTCAGCCAGTGCGTACACAGCAGCACGCCACCGCCTACCAGCATGGCGGCCTGTTTCGGCGTGGGGCGCTTCTGCGCGCGCAGATGCCCGGCGAACACCGCCGCCAGCGACAGCGAGCCGAACAGGGCGCGGCCGAAGACGATGATCAACGGGCCGGCGAGGATGAGTTTGCCGAAGATGCCGGACAGCCCGAACATCAGGGCGCCGATGTGCAGGCCGATCAGGGCGCCGCGGGGAGTGAGCTGGGTAACGCGCTTCATGCCGTAGCCCCCGCCGACGGCTGTGGCGGGGCCTTGTCTGGAAAGAGGAAAGCGCACCGGCCCGGCCGGCGCGCACTGGAAGGGAAATCAGGCGAGACGCGCGCCATTGGGCAGCGGCTTGTCGAAGCCGGCCAGCACCACCTTGTCGTCGCTGTCGTAGGCACCGGTGACCAGCACTTCCGAGCGCACGCCGGCGATGGATTTGGGCGCGAAGTTGCACACGCACAGGACCTGGCGGCCGATCAGCTCGCTTGCGTCATAGTGCGCGGTGATCTGCGCGCTGGAGGTCTTGATCCCCAGCGGGCCGAGGTCCACCTGCAGGATGTAGGCGGGCTTGCGTGCCTTCACGTTGGGTTCGGCCTGGACGATGGTACCCACGCGCAGTTCGACGCGTTCGAAATCCTGCCACTCGATGGTGTCTGCCGACATCGCTGTTCCCTGGTCATTGCTCGGTTCGATGGCCGGCAGTCTAGGCCCTGGGCGCGCGGCTGTCTGTCGCGCGGCTAGCGGGAATTGTCGCGCGCCTGCTGGCGCAGTTGACGCGGCGTGATGCCGAACTGGCGCACCAGGGCGGCGGTGAAGGCGCTCTGCGAGGCGTAGCCGACCTGCGCGGCGATCTCGCCCACCGACAGGTGCGAGCCGCGCAGCAGGTCCCGGCCCAGTTGCAGGCGACGCTGGCGCACGTAGTCCATGGGCGTCTGCCCGGTTTCGGCGAGGAAGCGGGCATGAAAGCGTGCGGCGGACAGCCCGGCGAGCCGCGCCAGGTCGGCCACCTGCAACGGGTGCGCGGCGTGGCGGTCGATGTAGCTGTCGAGGCTGGCCAGCGGCAGTTGAGACGGCTCTTCGATGCGCTGTTGCCCGGCGGCGAGGCTGGCGAGCAGGAGGATCGCGCCCTGGCGTGCCAGCACCGGGTCATGCAGCGAGCTGCCGGCCAGCCACTGCACCAGCTGCGCCTGGTCGTTGCTGAGCAGGCGCTGGCCGGGGGTTTCCAGCAGACGGCGGCCGGCGTCGCTGTGCTGGCCCAGGCCTTCGAGCAGGCCCTCTTCGTCCTCCAGGTCCACCACCAGGCAGCGGCTGCCGTCGGGGCTGGCGCAGGCGTGGTGTTCGTCACGCGGCACCACGGCGAAGGTCTGCCGGGTCACCAGGCTGCCGCGTCCGCCCACCTCGAAATCCAGGCTGCCGGACAGCCCCAGTACCAGCTGCGCATGGCTGTGGCTATGGGCGAGGTGGTCGTGGCTGTAGTGGCGCAGGGAGAGGATCTGGCTCATGCAAGCGTGTTCCGGGCTGGCGGGCTGGCCGTCAGTCTAGCGCGCCGGCGGCTGTAACGGGACTGTCGCCAGTCGGTCATGTGCACTTCACCGCGCTCGCCGACACTCGCGGAAACCTACCGGAGGCCGCCGACGATGAGCAGCGCGCAACGCATGACGCCGACGAAGAAACAACGGGTACGTACCCTGTGGATATCCGATGTCCACCTGGGCACCCGCGACTGCCAGGCCGAGCACCTGGCCGGTTTCCTCAAGCGCTACCACGCCGACCGCATCTACCTGGTGGGCGACATCATCGACGGCTGGAAGCTGCGCGGCGGCATCTACTGGCCGCAGGCGCACACCAACGTGATCCGCCGCCTGCTGACGATGAGCAAGCGCGGCACCGAGGTGATCTACGTCACCGGCAACCACGACGAGTTCCTGCGCCGATACTCCTCGCTGCTGCTGGGCAACATCCGCCTGGTGGACGAGATCGTCCACACCACCGCCGACGGCCGCCGCTTGCTGGTCATCCACGGCGACCAGTTCGACGTGATCACCCGCTACCACAAGTGGCTGGCGTTCCTCGGCGATTCGGCCTACGAATTCACCCTGACCCTCAACCGCTGGCTCAACCACTGGCGCAGCCGCTATGGCTACGGTTACTGGTCGCTGTCGGCGTACCTCAAGCACAAGGTGAAGACAGCGGTGAACTTCATCAGCGACTTCGAGGAAGCCATCGCCCACGAGGTGCACAAGCGCGGCCTCAACGGCGTGGTCTGCGGGCACATCCACCACGCGGAGATCCGCCGGATCGGCGAGGTGGAATACCTCAACTGCGGTGACTGGGTGGAGTCCTGTTCGGCGCTCATCGAACACTGGGACGGCAGCATCCAGCTCTATCGACTGGCCGAGGAGCAGGCACGCAGTGCCGCGCCGGCGGTGGTCGAGTCGGCGGCATGAGGCTGCTGATCGTCACCGATGCCTGGCTGCCGCAGGTCAACGGCGTGGTCACCAGCCTGCGGGCGCTGGTGGCCGAACTGGAAGGGCAGGGCCATGCGGTTGGCCTGATCACCCCGCAGGACTTCCGTCATCGTCCGTGCCCCAGCTACCCGGAGATTCCCCTGGCCTGGGACGTGTGGAAGGTCGGCGAAAAGATCCGCGCCTTCGCCCCCGACTGCGTCCACCTCGCCACCGAAGGCCCGCTGGGCTGGGCCGCCCGGCGTTGGCTGGTACGCCGGGGAATGAGGTTCAGCAGCGCCATTCACACCCGCTTTCCCGAATACGTGAACACCCGCTGGCCCTGGTTGCCGCTGGCGTGGGGGTATGCCTTTCTGCGCCGCTTTCATCGGCCCAGCGCGGCCGTGCTGGTGAGCAGCGAACGCATGCGCGCCACCTTCGCCGCGCAGGGCTTCGCCCGTCTGGCGCTGTGGCGCAAGGGGGTGGATATCCAGCGCTTCCAGCCTGGCGCGGGCACACCGCCGGATGAGCCGGTGTTCCTGTATGTCGGCCGCCTGGCGCGGGAAAAGAACCTCGAAGCCTTCCTCTGCCTCGACCTGCCGGGGCACAAGCGCGTCGTGGGCGACGGCCCGCAGCGTGCAGAGCTGGAGGCGGCTTATCCACAGGTGGAATTCCTCGGCTATCGCCACGGCGATGCACTGGCCGAGATCTATCGCACTGCCAGCGTGCTGGCCTTCCCTTCGCTGACCGACACCCTTGGCCTGGTCATGGTCGAGGCACTGGCCTGCGGCACGCCGGTGGCGGCCTTCCCGGTGGCGGGGCCGCTCGACGTGCTAAAGGAAGGCGTCACCGGGGCCATGGACGCGAACCTGCGCAGCGCCTGTCTGCGGGCGTTGGCACTGGACCGGCGGGCCTGTGCGGACTGGGCGAGCACGCAGACCTGGCGGGCGTCGGCGCAGGAGTTCCTGAGCCGTCAGGTGCGCCTGACGGAGGTGCCGGTCAGCGAGGAGCCGGGCTACCTCGGCGGCTGATCAGAACAGCTGGCGATCGTGGTCCAGGCTCTGGTCCACCAGCCACTTGCCGTGGGCGATGGACGCATGCTGGGCCTTCTGCAGATCCGACAGGAAGGCAAATTCCAGCGGCAGCGTCTTGCGTCGGGTGGTGTGCCCGTCCGGGCTGGTGATGTGGCAACCGGCGGCCCACGGGGTCGGCAGGCCGGGGTGTTCGACCACATCGGCGGTGATGGTGTAGCGGCGGTATTGGCATTGCATCAGGCTCATGGGGCATCCTCCTGGCGATTCGCCAACGGCCCCGGAAGGGCGGTGGCGGGCGGAACGATGTCGGCGTCGCGCGCCGGCAAGCCTTCTCAGGTCCCAACATAGAACACCCGACAGGCTTTTTTGCCGGATACCGACGAACGCGAATCCCGCTGCGCTGCAGATTTCGTTCGCGATCTTCCCAATGCCGACGCCGCGCGCCAGACTGTCTGCCATGCCAATCCAGACCCTTTCCCGCCTTGCCGACCTCGACGCCCGCCAGTGGGACGCCCTGCTGCCGGACGATCAGCCGTTCCTGCGCCATGCCTTCCTCTGCGCCCTGGAGGACAGCGGAAGCGTCGGCGGTCGCACCGGCTGGCAGCCGTCACATCGCGTATTGCTGAACGACGACGGGCGCCTGCTCGCCGCCGCGCCGGCCTACCTGAAGAGCCACTCCTACGGCGAGTACGTGTTCGACTGGAGCTGGGCCGATGCCTGCCTGCGTGCGGGTATCCCCTACTACCCCAAGCTGCTGGTGGGCATTCCCTTTACACCGGTGGGCGGCGCCCGCCTGCTGGGCAGCCCGGAGGCGGCGCTGAGCCTGGTCGGCGCGCTGGCGGGGGAGGTGGACGAGGGGCATTGCTCGGGCGTGCACGTGAACTTCACCGATGCGGCCGCTGATGCGCTGCTCGGCTGCGCGGAAGGTTGGCTGCCGCGCCTGGGCTGCCAATACCACTGGAACAACCGGGGCTACCGTGACTTCCAGGATTTCCTCGACGCGCTCAGTTCGCGCAAGCGCAAGCAACTGCGCAAGGAGCGCGAGCAGGTCGCCGGGCTCGGGCTGGATTTCGTCTGGATGGAAGGGCGTGAGCTGTCAGAGACGCACTGGGACTTCGTCTATGCCTGCTACAGCAGCACCTACGAGGTGCGCGGGCAGGCGCCCTACCTGAGCCGCGCATTCTTCAGCCTGATCGGCGAACGCATGCCGGAGGCGATCCGCGTGGTCTTCGCCCACCAGCGCGGCCGGCCCGTTGCCATGGCCTTCAGCCTGCTGGGCGGCGACACGCTGTATGGCCGCTACTGGGGCTGCCTGGCGGAGTTCGACCGCCTGCACTTCGAAACCTGTTTCTACCAGGGCCTGGACTTCGCCATCGGCCACGGCCTCAAGCGCTTCGACGCCGGCGCGCAGGGCGAGCACAAGCTGATCCGCGGCTTCGAGCCGGTGATCACGCGCTCCTGGCATCGCCTGGGGCATCCGGGCCTGCGGGAGGCGGTGGAAGAATTCCTGGTGGGGGAGCGGGCGGGCATCCTGGCCTACGCCGAAGAAGCCCGCGCGGCGCTGCCGTATCGCCAGGAGTAACGCATTTCGTAGGAGCGAGCTTGCTCGCGAACCCGCGCAGCACAGGAGCTTTCGGTCAGGCTGTTCGCGAGCAAGCTCGCTCCTACAGATTCCCGCCTTGCGGGCGGAGGGGTTACTCCGGCTTTGCCTCGCCCTTGCCCGGCAGCATGCGCACCAGGGTGTTGTCGCGGCTGATGTAGTGGTGGAACAGCGCCGCCAGGGCGTGGATGCCGATCAGCCAGTAGCCGAGCACGGCGATGGTCTCGTGCCAGTACTTCACCTGCTTGGCCAGGTCCGGATTCTTGCCCACCAGGTGCGGCAGCTCCAGGCCCCAGAACGGCACGGGCTTGTCGGCGGCGCTGAGGATGATCCAGCCGGCCAGCGGCAGGCCGATCATCAGGCCATAGAGCGCCAGGTGCGCCAGGTGCGCCAGGGCCATCTGCCAGGCCGGCGGCGCCGGAACGATCGGCGGGGCGGGGTAGATGAAGCGGCCGATGATGCGCAGCCAGACCAGCACGAACACGGAGAGGCCCAGCATGAAGTGCCATTGGGAGAACAGCGCGCGGGTGTCGCTGCCTTTGGGGAAGTTGGTGCGGTACTCCATGCAGAAGTACGTGGCGGCGATCAGCACTAGCATGATCCAGTGCATGGCGATGGACAGGCTGCCATAACGGGACGGGGTCTTGGACAGGCTCATGACGGTTCCTTGTGTGACTCGGGGAGCGTGACGCCCCGTTCTGGCGACGGAGCTATCGGTGTCAGCATAGAGCCTTCAGCCTGCCTCAGGCACCGTGAAGGCAAAGTGAAAGGGCCGCGATGTGCGGCCCTTTTGATGTCGGTCAACCCTCGTCGGCGGTGGGCTGCCGTGAGCGGATGGCATTCACCAGGCGCTTGGCCAGGGCCGGGTAGTCCTCGTCGAAGTGGTGGCCGCCGGGCAGTTGCAGGTTCTCGCCCACGGCCTGCGGCTGGGTGCAACCGCTTTCGTCCTTCTCGTCGATGCCGTACACGCAGAGCACTTTCGGCGCCGGCAGACGGGCCATTTCCGGGCCGGTGGCGGCTTCCTGGCCGGCCTTGCCGAGCCAGCCCTGCACCTCGATCTCGAAGCTGCCGCTGCGGGCGAAGGCCAGCAGGATCACCGAGCTGACGTCCTTCTTGGCGTCCGCCGGCAGACGGTTGTAGATCGCCGGCAGCACGTCGGCGCCGAAGGAGTAGCCGGCCAGCACGAAGTGCTTGGCGCCCCATTTCTCGCGGTAGTGCTGCATCAGCAGGGCAAGGTCGGCGGCGCTCTGTTCCGGGGTCTTGTGCTCCCAGAAGTAGCGCAGCGCATCGACGCCCACCACCGGATAGCCGAGCTCGGCCATCTGCGCGGCGACGTCGCGGTCCAGGTCACGCCAGCCGCCATCGCCGGAGTAGAACAGGGTGACGGTTTCCGACGGCTTGGCGGCCGGGACTTCCACCACCGGCACGCTGTCGCCGCCGCCTTGCAGCAGCTGGCGCAGCTGGTCGGCGAGCACCTTGGGCAGCGGCGTGTCGTAGTCGGTGATCACCGTCTCGGCGTTCTTCAGGCCACGGGCGAAGCGCGCGCTGGCGTCGTCCGGGTTGTCGTTCCAGGCGGCCAGCCAATGGCCATGGGGCGTCGCGGTCGGCAGCGGCGTGGCGGCGCAGTCGGGTTTTTCCATGGAGAAATCGACCGACAGCGCCTTGGCCTTGTCGTCGGACTGCCCGGCGAGCCAGCGCAGCGCCCAGGCGCTGCCCGGGCCGATGCCGGCGACCAGGGTCGGCTGGCCGTCGAGCAGTTCGCTGGCAGCCTTGATGCGCGCCTGCTGGGCGGCGCAGTCGTTTTCCGGGAAGACGAACTGCACCACGCGGGCGCCGCTGTCGTGGGCCAGGGCCAGCAGTTGGCCGTCGTCGAGTTTCTGGTCAGCCTTTACCGCAAGCAGAACACGGGCGTTCGGCTGCTTGCCGGGGATGGCCAGGGCGACGGCGCTGCCATCGGCGAGCTGGCGGTGTTCCAGCGAGGCCTGGGACGCCGGACGGCTCCACAGCAGCAGGCCGACGGCGAGGATGATCAGCAGGAGGAGGGCGAGCAGGTGTCGCCAGCGTCGTTTCAACATATCAGCGTTTTACCAATCCACTCAGGCCGCCTGCGATGAGGGCGGCCGTATCGGCCAGGGCCACCAGCGGATCCAGTCCGGCGGGCACGGCCAGGTAACGGGGTTCCCAGTCGGGCTGGAACTTGTCCTTGAAGCGTCGCAGCCCCTGGAAATTGTAGAACTGCTCACCCCGGCGAAAAACCAGCGCGCCGAGACGTTGGGTCAGCGGGGCGCCGCGGCGCGGCTGCAAGCCGGCCAGGGGCACCATGCCGAGGCTGAAGCGGGTATGCCCGCTCTCCTTGTAATGCAGGATCAGGCCGAGCATGAGGAACTCCATGGTCAGCTTGGGCGCGTCGGGGGCCACGCGCATCAGGTCGATGCTCGCCAGCTCCTTGCCGGAGGTTTCCAGCAGGTTGGCGAAGGCCACGGCGCGGCCCTGGAAACGGACCACGACGACGCGGAAATAGTGCAGGTACTCGGGGGTGAAGCGGCCGAGGGAGAAGCCCTTTTCGCGGACATTCTTGCCGCCCAGCCAGGCATCGGAGATGGCGCGCAACTCGTCCATCGGCGCCTGGCCGGCATCGTGGAACTCCAGGCTCAGGCCGTCGCGCTGGCCCCGGTTCCAGGTGTAGCGCAGGTCCTTCATCTCCTTGCCCTTGCTCTCCAGGTCGAAGCGGCGCAGATCGACCCGCGCCTCCTCGCCGAGCTTGAGCGCGGTCAGGCCGATGTCCATGTACAGCGGCAGGTTCTCCGCGCGCACCTGGTAGAACACCGGGCGCGCGTGGTGCAGGTCGCAGAGGTCGCGGAACTGCCAGATCAGCTCGGCGCGCGCCTGGGCCGGGCCGACCGGGTCGAACAGTGCCACCAGGCTGCGGCCGCGGCGCGCATACATCAGGAAGGCATCGTTGCCTTCGTGGAACAGCAGGGCCTTGTCGCCGGACAGGGCCAGGCCGCCGTCAGGCTGCGCGGAATTGGCCAGGATGCCGGCGGCGATATCCAGCTCCTCGCGGGTCGGCGCATGGATCGCCGGCGGCGCGGTGCGCAGCAGCCAGTACAGCGCCAGCGCGGCCAGCAGCAGGCAGCTGCCCAGGGCGGCGCGCAGGCCGCGCGGGGCGTCGGCGTCGAGGGCGAACTGCCACCAGAGCTCCTGGCTGTAGGGCACGTCCTGGTAGGCGAACAGCAGCAGCCAGATGGACGCGGCGATGACGCAGGCGGCGGCGCCCAGGTAGAGCGGCGAGAAGGGCAGGTCCATCAGGCGGCTGCGGCGGTAGAAGGCGCTGCGGAAGATCACCAGCAGGGCGGCGGTGAAGCTCAGGATCAGCGCTTCTTCCCAGTCGAAGCCCTTGAGCAGCGACAGCCCGGCGCCGGCGATCAACAGGCCGAGGGTCAGCGCCCACGCGGCGGAAAGACGGCGCCGCAGGCCGTAGGCGAGCAGCAGGCAGAGCACGCCGATCAGGCTGGCGGCCAGGTGCGAGGCATCGATCAGGCGGTGCGGCACCAGGAAGCCGACTTCGTCCAGGCGGGTATCGATGGACGGCGTAGCGCCGGAGAACAGCAGGACGATGCCGGAGATGAACACCAACAGCGAGAGGATCTGGGCGGCGAAGCCGGAGGTGATGCGCACGGCCTGCTTGGCCACCAGGATGCGGCGCGCCTCCAGGAACAGCAGCAACAGGCACGCGACGATCAGCGGCAGCACCACGTAGATCAGGCGGTACAGCAGCAGCGCGGCGGCCAGCGGCGCGGCGCCCAGTTGGCCGGCGAAGGCCGCCAGGAGCACCGCTTCGAACACGCCGACGCCGCCCGGCACATGGCTGAGCACGCCGGCAGCCAGGGCGATCAGGTAGACCAGCAGGAAGGCGCCGAAGGGCGGTGCTTCGGGCAGCAACAGGTAGAGCACGGTGGCGGCAGCGGCCACGTCCAGCGCGGTGATCAGCAGTTGCAGCAGCGACAGGCGCAGGCCCGGCAGGCGCAGCGTGCGTTTGCCGAAGCGGACCAGGTGGCTGTCGGGGGAGGGTTGTTCCGGCAGGCGGCGGCGTTCGACGGCGACCACCAGCAGCAGGCAGAAGGCGATGATCCCCAACGCCAGCACGGCCACCAGCCATTCGGGCAGGTGCAGGGCCAGGGAAGCGTCGGACAGATCGCTCAGCGCCGCCAGCGCTGCCAGCACCGGCAAGGCGCAGCCCAGCGAAAGGCTGGCGAACAATGTCATCAGGGCGACGTCGCCGGCGCCCAGTCCCTGGCGGGCATACAGGCGATAGCGCACCGAACCGCCGGACAGCATCGACAGGCCGACGGCATTGCCGATGGCGAAGGCGGAGAAACCACCGGTCAGCAGCGCCGGGGTGGGCAGCTTCACGCCGGCGAAGCGGCTGGCCGACCATTCATAGCCCAACAGGAACAGGAAACCCACCACCGTGGCGGCGAAGGCGCCGAACAACGAACTACTGGGAACGTCGAGCAGGGCGTCGTGCAGGGAGTAGGCGTCGATGTCGCGCAGCAGGTGATAGCAGGCGATCAGCGCCAGGCTGAACAGGACCAGGGTCACGCCCAGGCCGAGTGCCTGGCGGTTGGCATGGACCCATTCGAGCCAGGCCGCTCGGGGCTGCGCGTCGTCTAGGGCAGGGGTATCGGGTGTGGCAGGGTTGGCGCTCATCGGGCACCTCAAACGATTTAGCGCGACAGAGTAGGGGCACTGACGCGAATTCCCAAGTCCCCGGAAGAGTATTTTCCTGATCCGTGAGACGCCACCCGTGGGCGAGATTTTTTGGCCGCAACGAAAAAAGCCACTCCTAAGAGTGGCTTTTTTCTTGGTGTCTGGTTGCGGGAGCAGGATTTGAACCTACGACCTTCGGGTTATGAGCCCGACGAGCTACCAGACTGCTCCATCCCGCGGCGGCAATTCTACGCAGATGACGGCCTGTGTCAAACGGTATTTTCGTTTTCGATCAACAATTTAACTCGCGCGCAAACGAAAAAGGCCACTCCGAAGAGTGGCCTTTTCACGGTGTCTGGTTGCGGGAGCAGGATTTGAACCTACGACCTTCGGGTTATGAGCCCGACGAGCTACCAGACTGCTCCATCCCGCGTCGGCCATTCTACGCGGGTGAAAGGTCTTGTCAATCGATATTTGCCGTTCGATCAATAATTTAAATCGCGCGCAAACGAAAAAGGCCACTCCGAAGAGTGGCCTTTTCCTGTGTCTGGTTGCGGGAGCAGGATTTGAACCTACGACCTTCGGGTTATGAGCCCGACGAGCTACCAGACTGCTCCATCCCGCGGCAGCCATTCTACGCCCGTGGGGCTTCCTGTCAACGGAAATCGGAAAAAAGTGATTTTCTATCAACTATTTAGCATGTGAAGGCGGGGACGGGGGATCGCTTCCCAGGCGGGATTTCATGCCTGTGGATAACCGAAACGACGTCCGCTTGCATTATCATGGACGGGTTTCCCGCCGCCTCGTTGGGCGGCGACCGATGGTGATGCAGGCGCCTTCTTCGTGACGTTGCAGAGAAAGATCATCCACATCGATTGCGACTGCTTCTATGCCGCCATCGAGATGCGCGACGACCCCAGCCTCGCCGGCAAGCCGCTGGCCGTGGGTGGCTCGCCGGACAAGCGTGGCGTGGTCGCGACCTGCAACTACGAGGCCCGCGCCTATGGCCTGCACTCGGCCATGGCCATGCGCACCGCGGTGAAGCTGTGCCCGGACCTCACCATCGTGCGCCCCCGCATGGACGTCTACCGCGAGACGTCACGGGAAATCCACGCGATCTTCCGCGACTACACCGACCAGATCGAACCGCTGTCCCTGGACGAGGCCTACCTCGACGTGACGGGCAGCGAGCGATGCGGCGGCAGCGCCACGCGCATCGCGCGCGAAATTCGCCAGCGCGTCTGGGAAACCCTGCATATCACCGTGTCCGCCGGGGTGGCGCCGAACAAGTTCATCGCCAAGATCGCCAGTGACTGGCGCAAGCCCAACGGCCTGTTCGTGGTGACCCCGGACGAAGTGGACGGCTTCGTCGCCGAACTGCCGGTGAAGAAGCTGCACGGTGTGGGCAAGGTGACCGCCGAAAAGCTGGCGCGCCTGGGGATTCGCACCTGCGCCGACCTGCGCGACTGGTCGCGCATCCAGCTGGCCAAGGAGTTCGGCAGTTTCGGCGAGCGGCTCTGGGGGTTGTCGCGAGGGATCGACGAGCGCCCGGTGCAGGTGGACAGCCGGCGCCAGTCGATCAGTGTGGAAAACACCTTCGACCAGGACCTGCCGGACCTGGCCGCCTGCCAGGAGGAGTTGCCCTCACTGCTGGGCGAACTGGAGCGGCGCATGACGCGCCTGGATGCCAGCTACCGGCCGGGCAAGCCGTTCATCAAGCTGAAGTTCCATGACTTCACCCAGACCACCCTGGAGCAGGCGGGGGCCGCGCGGGATCTGGAGAGCTATCGGCTGCTGCTGGGGCAGGCCTTTGCGCGCGGCAACAAGGCGGTGCGGCTGATCGGCGTGGGCGTGCGCCTGGTGGACCTGCGCGGCGCCCACGAGCAGCTCAGTCTGTTCTAGCGGGGCAAGCGGCGATCAGCTTTCCGGCTTCATGCGCATGGCGCGGCCGCTGGCGGGCCACAGGCGCAGTTCGCCGTCCTCGGTGATGTCCCAGCGTTGCACGTCGCCGAGCATCTTGAGGAACTGCTGTTCCTGCTCCATCACCAGGTCCGCGCAGAGCTTGCGGGTGGCGCCGGGCTGGCCGAAGGTCAGCTGGTCGCCTTCGAGCTTGTAGCTGGCGAACCAGTGGTTGCAGCCGGCGCTGCCGTAGGCACGGCCGTTGCCGTCCAGGGTCAGGCTGATGTGCGTGTAGTCGATCAGCGGGTGGACGCCGATCCAGCTGACGCTGTAGGTCTGCTCGACTTCGGGTACCGGCTTGCTCGCGCAGCCGGCCAGGGCCAGCGCGGCGCAGGCGCTGGCGATCAGGGTTTTCATGCGGTCTCCTTGCTCTGGCAATCCGGGCAGAGGTGGCGATTGCCGACCTTCGCCCATCCGAGTTCGCCGATGCGCGCCTCCGCGGCCGGCTGCTGGGCGGCCTTGCCGAGGGTCGCGTCGACGGCGAATTCGAAATCCAGTGTAGCCGCGCAGCCGTCGCAATTGACCTTCCACTCGTGGATGGCCAGTTCACGGAATACCGGGCCCTTGGCCACGGCCATCCACTGCCCCGGCGGGTTGATCAGGTGGCGCACCTTTTCCACGTCCAGCGTCATGCTCAGGCTTTTGCTGCCCTTGAGGCTGACCAGCAGGGTGTCGCCGGCCTTGATCGAGCCGCCGATGCCGGTGACCTGGTAGCGGCCCGGAGTCAGCGCGCGGCACTCGTTGAGGGTGAATTGCGGGTTGAGCAGGGTGTAGCGGAAATCGTGCTGAGCCATGGATCCTCCGGGAAAGCGCGGCATTCTAGGGCGCGCGGCGCGCGGATGCGAGCGCCATCCGCTCAGCCCTCCACCAGGTTGACCGGGTTGCCGCCCTGCCAGGCGGCGATGTTGGCGAGGGTGGTCTGGGCGATCCCGGCCAGCGCCTCGCGGGTGAGGAAGGCCTGGTGCGCGGTGATGATCACGTTGGGGAAGGTCAGCAGGCGCGCCAGCACGTCGTCCTGCAGCGGCTGGTCGGAGCGGTCGGCGAAGAAGATGTCGGCTTCCTCTTCATAGACGTCCAGGCCGAGGTAGCCGAGCTGGCCGCTTTTCAGCGCCTCGATCAGTGCCGGGGTGTCCACCAGTGCGCCGCGCCCGGTGTTGATCAGCATGGCGCCGCGCTTCATGCGCGCCAGGCTCCGGGCGTTGATCAGGTGTCGGGTGGCCTCGTTGAGCGGGCAGTGCAGGCTGATGATGTCGGACTGCGCGAGCAACTCGTCCAGTTCGACGAAACGCCCGCCCAGCGCCTCGATGGCGCGGTTGGGGTAGGGGTCGTAGGCCAGGATGTGGCAGCCGAAGCCGCTCATGATCCGGGCGAAGACTTCGCCGATCTGCCCGCTGCCGATCACGCCGACGGTGCGCCCGTGCAGGTCGAAGCCGGTCAGCCCGTGCAGGGAGAAGTCGCCTTCGCGGGTGCGGTTGTAGGCGCGGTGCAGATGCCGACAGAGCGCCAGGACCAGTCCTACGCCATGTTCAGCTACGGCGTGGGGCGAATAGGCCGGTACCCGCACCACCGCCAGCCCCAATGCGTGGGCGGCAGCCAGGTCGACGTGGTTGTAGCCGGCCGAGCGCAGGGCGATCAGCTTCGTGCCGCCGGCCGCCAGGTGCTCCAGCACCGGGCGCGAGAGGTCGTCGTTGACGAACGGGCAGACCACTTCGAAACCCATGGCCAGGGCCACGGTGTCCAGGCGCAGCTGGGTCTGCTGGAAATGCAGCTCGAAGCCGTGGCCATGGTTGGCGGCAAGGAAGCTGTCGCGGTCGTAGGTCTGGTTGCTGAACAGGATGATGCGCATCGGGTGATTTCCGTCTTCAGTGCGGCTGGCCGGCTTCGGCTTCCACGCGGCCTTCGGTGGCCTGCGCCAGCTCGGCCATGGCCTTGTCCAGTTCATCCAGCGCGGCGGGGGCGTCCGGGTCGTTCTGCTTGAGCAGCGTCTCGGCGCGCTGGCAGGCGGCGCGCAGCATCGGCACGCCGCAGTAGCGGGTGGCGCCATGCAGGCGGTGGATGCGTTCGAGCAGGGTGTTGCGGTCATTGCGCTCGCGGGCCTGGCGGATCACCTGGCGGTCGGCGGACAGCGACGCCAGCAGCATGCCGAGCATGTCCGCCGCCAGTTCCGGCTTGCCGGCGGCCAGGCGCAGGCCTTCTTCCGGGTCCAGCACGGCGAGGCCGTCGAGGGTGTGTTCGGGGTGACGCGGGCGTTCGTCGCGCGGCTCGCCCAGGGCCAGGCCGGTCCACTTGAGGATTACCTGGACCAGTTGGCGTTCGTCGATCGGCTTGGTCAGGTAGTCGTCCATGCCGCCCTGCAGCAGGGCGCGCTTCTCATTGGCGAGGGCATGGGCGGTGAGGGCGATGATCGGCACCGGGCTGACCTCGCGGTCGGCTTCCCAGTGGCGGATCGCCTCGGTGGCCTGGCGGCCGTCCATGATCGGCATCTGCACGTCCATGAAGACCAGGTCGAAGCGCTCGCGCTGCACCGCTTCGACGGCGGCCAGGCCGCTGTCCACGGCGACGACTTCGGCGCCCATGTCGCTGAGCAGGGTCTTCACCAGCAGCAGGTTGGCCGGGTTGTCGTCGACGCAGAGCAGGCGCGGCGTGCGCTCCAGCTTGCCATTGGCGGATTTGTCCTTGCGCGCGGGGCGCAGGTGCAGCAGTTCGTTCATCGCCTGCTGCAGCTTGCGGGTGCAGGCCGGCTTGCTCTGCACCTGGGCGTCTGGCAGCACGTCGTTGTAATGCGCCTGCTCGATGGTCGGGCACAGCACCAGGCTCTTGCAGCCGTGCTGCTCGAGTTCGCGGATGGACTGGCGCAGCGCCTCGGGCGGATGCTGCGCGGCGGTCACGCCCAGCAGCGCGAGGGTGATCGGCGGCTGGTCCGAGGGCCCGGCCAGCAGGGTCTTTTCCAGCGTGGCGAGGTCGGGGAATTCGGTGACTTCCAGGCCGCAGTCTTCCAGTTGGTGGTGCAGGGCGGTGCGGGTCAGTTCGTGGGGCTCGTAGAGCGCCACGCGCAGGCCGCCGGCGAGGGCGGGCGGCAGGTCGTCGCCGTCGTCGCGGGCCTTGGGCAGGTTGAGGCTGATCCAGAATTCCGAGCCATCGCCGGCGCTGCTTTCCACGCCGATCTCGCCGCCCATCTGCTCGATCAGGCGCTTGGAGATCACCAGCCCCAGGCCGGTGCCGCCGGCCTGGCGGGAGAGCGAATTGTCGGCCTGGCTGAAGGCCTGGAACAGCGCGCGCAGGTCGGCGTCGGTCAGCCCGACGCCGGTGTCCTGCACGCTGATGCGCAGTTGCGCGCGGTCGTCGCTCTCGTCTTCGAGCATGGCGCGCACGGCGATGCTGCCGTCGTGGGTGAACTTGATGGCGTTGCTCACCAGGTTGGTCAGCACCTGCTTCAGGCGTTGCGGGTCGCCCACCAGCTGCAGCGGGGTGTCGCGGTAGATCAGGCTGACCAGCTCCAGGTGCTTCTCGTGGGCAGCGGGGGCGAGGATGGTCAGGGTGTCCTGGATCAGCTCGCGCAGGTTGAACGGGATGTTCTCCAGCACCAGCTTGCCGGCCTCGATCTTCGAGAAGTCGAGGATCTCGTTGATGATTCCCAGCAGGCTTTCGGCGGACTTGTGGATGGTGGAGAGGTAGTCCTGCTGGCGGCTGGTCATCTCGCTCTTCTGCAGCAGGTTGGTGAAGCCGAGGATGCCGTTGAGCGGCGTGCGGATCTCGTGGCTCATGTTGGCGAGGAACTCGGACTTGATCCGGCTCGCCTCCAGGGCCTCCTTGCGCGCCAGGTCCAGCTCGATGTTCTGGATCTCGATGGTCTCCAGGTTCTGCCGCACGTCCTCGGTGGCCTGGTCGATGTTGTGCTGCATCTCTTCCTGGGCGCTCTGCAGCGCCTCGGCCATGCGGTTGATGCCGCCGGCCAGTTCGTCCAGCTCGTGGCTGCCCAGGGCCGGCAGGCGGGTTTCCAGGCGGCCCTCCTTGAGCTGGGCGACGCCCTGGGCGATCTGCCCCAGCGGCGCGTTGATCGCGCGACTCATGCGCAGGGCGAGGAGGGCGGTGACCGCCAGGCCCGCGCCGATCAGCAGCAGGCTGGTGAACAGGCTGCGGTAGCCGCGCAGCAGGGTGCCGTGGTGCGAGAGCTCCAGCTCGACCCAGCCGAGCAGCTTCTCGGCGTCCTCGTCGGGGTCGCCGGACAGGCTGCGGTGCTTGCCCAGTACCGGCAGCAGGAAGTGCGTGGTATCGAGGCTGCTCGCCATGCTCAGGCGCGAACCGTCGCCGGCGGGCATGGGAGTGAGGATGCTGGGGCCGGCGTGGACGAGTTTTTCCCGGTCCGGGTTGAGGAAGGTCACGGCGCGCACGTCGGGCTGGTCCAGCGCTTCGTTGGCGATGCGCTCGAGCAGCTCGTTGTTGTGGTTGGCCATGGCCGGGGCGGACAGCGGCGCCAGCTGTTCGGCGATCAGTTGCCCGCGCTCGATCAACTGGGCATGCATGTCCGACAGCTGCACCCAGGTGAAATAACCGCCCAGCACCAGCGCCAGCAGGCTGGTGGGCAGCAGGGTGAGCAGCAGTACCCGTCCCTTGATGCCGAGATCCTTGAACACGCGCTTCCTCCGATGCGTTTATCCCCGGCAGTGTAGCGGTTCGGCCCCCGCTCGGAAGCCCTTTGCCTTGCCGGGAGTGCGCGGAATCGTGAATACTTCACGCAATTGCTAATCACTCTTATTTGATATGAATGCCATTGCTTCGTCCGGGCTACGCCTGCTGACCATCGAGGACGACCCGACCCTGGGCGCCCATGTGTCGTCCCATCTGAGCGAGCGCGGCTTCGACGTCACCTGGTGCCAGGACGGCGGCGAGGGCCTGGCCCAGGCGCGCGGCGGCGACTACGACCTGGTGCTGATGGACATCATGCTGCCCGGCATCGGCGGCCTGGAGATCCTCCGCAGCCTGCGCCGCGAGCGGGCGGTGCCGGTGATCCTGATGTCCGCCCTGGGCGCCGAGCAGGACCGCATCGCCGGTTTCTCCCAGGGTGCCGACGACTACCTGCCCAAGCCGTTCAGCCTCGCCGAGCTGAGCGTGCGGGTGGAGGCGGTGCTGCGCCGGGTGGCGCTGGAGCGCGGCAGCCAGACGCTGGGCAGCACGCCCACCGAGCTGCAGATGGACCCGCAGAAGGACGACGTCGGCCTCGACGGCCAGTGGGCCGGGCTGACCGGCACCGAGTACCGCCTGCTGGAGACCTTTCTCGGCAGCCAGGGCGAGACCCTGAGCAAACCCTTCCTTTATCAGCATGTGCTGCATCGCCCCTTCACCGCCCACGACCGCAGCCTGGACATGCACGTCAGCCACCTGCGCCGCAAGTTGCAGGCCATCGGCTACCTGCGCCACCAGTTGCACACCGTGTGGGGCAAGGGGTACGTCTTCGCCGAGGCCGAGGACTGACATGCCCGGCCGCCACTCGCTGTTCTGGAAGCTCGCCGTTGCCCTCGTGGTGCTGTGCCTGTCGGTGATCTGGCTGTCCTGGAACTGGGGCAAGCAGATGGAACGCGACAGCTACTTCCTCTCCGATGCCGCGCGGCAGGTGCTGGCGGGGTACGCGGACGAGGCCCAGCAGGCGTGGCGCCAGGGCGGTGCGGCAGGCGTCGATGCCTGGCTGGCGCAGATGCGGCAGCGCGAGCCGGTATGGATGGCGGTGGTGGATGGCCGGCTACAGTCCCTGGGCAGCCAGCCGCTGCCGTTGGACGACGTGGCGCACCTGACCTTCCAGCGCGGGCTGGACTGGCCGGTGAGCTCGCGCTCGGTGACCTTGCCGTACATCGGCATTCCCTTTCCCGACGAGCCGGGCGCCGGCCGGCTGGTGCTGCAACTGCCGCCACGCTTCCTCCCGGGCGGCCTGAGCTTCCTGCGCCAATCCATCAGCCATGCGCTGGTGCCGGCCATCCTCGCGCTGCTGCTCTGCGGGTTGATCTATCGCCGCCTGGTGCGCCCGCTCAAGCGCCTGCGCGAACACGCCAATGCCCTGCAAGCGGATAACCTGGGCTCGGTCGCCGGGCCGCAGCTGATCGCCCGCCGCGACGAACTCGGCGAACTGGGCCGTGCGCTGGACCACATGGCCGAACGCCTGCGCGGCCAGGTCGGCCTGCAGCGTCAGTTGCTGCGCGACCTGTCCCACGAATTGCGCACGCCACTCAGCCGCCTGCGCGTGGCGGGCGACAGCCCCATCAGCGAAGCGGCCCTGCGCCAGCGTGTGGAGCGCGAGGTGGAGGTGATGCAGCGCCTGGTCGCCGACACCCTGGAACTGGCCTGGCTGGACACCGAACGCCCGCGCGTGGAGCTGGAGGAGATCGACCTGCGCTCGCTGTGGGACCTGCTGGTGGACGATGCGCGCTTCGAGGCGGGCTGGGCCATCGAGCGCTTCCTTTACCAGGTGCCGGCGGATTGCCGCGTGCGCGGCCATCTCAACGGCCTGGCCCAGGCCCTGGAAAACCTGCTGCGCAACGCCATCCGTCATTCCCCGGAAAACGGCCGCATCCGCCTGAGCGGCCGGCGCGAGGCCGGGGGCTGGCACCTGTGGCTGGAGGACGACGGCCCCGGTGTGCCAGAAACTGACCTGGAACGCATCTTCCTGCCCTTCACCCGGCTCTCCGATGCGCGCACCGGCGAAGGCTTCGGCCTGGGCCTGAGCATCGCCCGCAGCTCCCTGCGCATGCAGGGCGGCGAGCTCTGGGCGGATTGCGCCGGTGCGGGCCTGCGCGTGCACCTGCGCCTGCCGGATGCAGCGGCCGCCTGAGTTGGCCGCCGGCGCCTGAACATGGCTTGTTAGGAAGTTTCGTATGGCGGGGCGGCTTTTGCCGGTATCATAGGGAGTCATCCCCTCTCGCGATTCGGAACCGAGTGCCTCCATGACCGTGCAGTACCCGACTATCGCCGATTGCGTCGGCAATACCCCGCTGGTGCGCTTGCAGCGCCTGGCCGGGGAAACCTCCAACACCCTGCTGGTGAAGCTCGAGGGCAACAACCCCGCGGGTTCGGTGAAGGATCGTCCGGCGCTGTCGATGATCACCCGTGCCGAACTGCGCGGCGACATCAAGCCCGGCGACACGCTGATCGAAGCCACCTCCGGCAACACCGGTATCGCCCTGGCGATGGCGGCGGCGATCAAGGGCTACCGCATGATCCTGATCATGCCCGACAACTCCACCGCCGAGCGCAAGGCCGCCATGACCGCCTACGGCGCCGAGCTGATCCTGGTGAGCAAGGAACAGGGCATGGAAGGCGCCCGCGACCTCGCCGACCAGATGGCCCGTGAAGGCCAGGGCAAGGTGCTGGACCAGTTCGCCAACGGCGACAACCCGATTGCCCACTACCATTCCACCGGCCCGGAAATCTGGCAGCAGACCGGCGGTGAGATCACCCATTTCGTCAGTTCCATGGGCACCACCGGCACCATCATGGGCGTGTCGCGCTACCTCAAGGAGCAGAACCCCAACGTGCAGATCGTCGGCCTGCAGCCGATGGAAGGCTCGGCCATCCCCGGCATCCGTCGCTGGCCGCAGGAATACCTGCCGAAGATCTTCGACGCCACCCGCGTCGACCGCGTCGTCGACATGCAGCAGAGCGAGGCCGAGGACGTGATGCGTCGTCTGGCCCGCGAAGAAGGCATCTTCTGCGGCGTCTCCTCGGGCGGTGCGGTGGCGGCCATGCTGCGCCTGTCGCGCGAGCTGGAAAACGCGACCCTGGTGGCGATCATCTGCGACCGTGGCGACCGTTACCTGTCGTCGGGCGTGTTCGACGCCCACTGACATGGCCAAGCAGAGATCCGGCCTGCGCTTCCAGCCCAGTGGCGGAGCGCGCAGCCCTGCGGTACCGGTGGGCAAGAAGCAGCGCCTGAACATCGAGCGCCTGGCCCATGACGGCCGTGGCATCGCCCACCTCGACGGCCGCACCTGGTTCGTCGCCAACGCCCTGCCCGGCGAGTCGGTGGAAGCCCGCGTGCTCTCGGCGCGCGCGCAGATCGTCGACGCACGCAGCGAACGCCTCTTCACCACCGCCGCCAACCGCCGCAGCGAGCCGTGCCCGGTGGCCGGCACCTGTGGCGGCTGCAGCCTGCAGCACCTGTCCCACGCCGATCAGCTGGCACTCAAGCAGCGCACCCTGGCCGAGCAGCTGGAGCGATTCTCCGGCCTGGTCCCGGAGGAATGGGCCGCGCCGCTGGTCGGGCCGGAATTCGGTTACCGCCGCCGCGCCCGCCTGGCCGTGCGCTGGGACGTGAAGGCCAAGCGCCTGGACGTCGGTTTCCGCGCCGCCGCCAGCCAGGCCATCGTCGCCTTCGACGACTGCCTGGTGCTGGTGCCCGAGTTGCAGGGGCTGGCCCGCGAGCTGCCGGACGTGCTGCGCGGCTTCGCCAAGCCGCAGGCGCTGGGCCATGTCGAGCTGTTCCACGGCACGTCCAGCGCGCTGCTGCTGCGGCATATCGAACCTTTGTCCGATAGCGATCGTGCGCGACTGCTGGAATTCTGTTCGGCACGGGATGTGCAGCTGTGGTTGCAGGGTGACGGCGAACCGACGCTCTGCACCGACGGCACGCAAAACAACGGGAACCGCGAGCTTGGCTTCCGGCTCGAAGCCTGGAATCTGACGCTGGCCTACCGGCCCGGCGATTTCGTCCAGGTCAACGAGCCGGTGAACCAGGCGATGGTCGCCCAGGCGCTGGACTGGCTGCAGCCGGCCCGCGACGAGCGCGTGCTGGACCTGTTCTGCGGCCTGGGCAACTTTGCCCTGCCGCTGGCGCGCCAGGTGCGCGAGGTCGTCGGCGTGGAAGGTGTGCAGACCATGGTCGAGCGCGCCGCCGCCAATGCCCGCGCCAATGGCTTGGCGAATACCCGGTTCCATCAGGCAGACCTGACGAAACCGCTTGCCGACGCCCCCTGGGCGGCGGAGGATTTCACCGCCGTGCTGCTCGATCCTCCGCGTGACGGAGCCTTCGAACCGGCGCGGCAGATGCGTTCATTGGGCGCCCAGCGGGTACTCTATGTGTCCTGCAACCCGGCGACCCTGGCGCGCGACGCTGGCGAACTGGCCCGACAGGGCTATCGCTGCAAACGCGCCGGCATCCTCGACATGTTCCCGCAGACGGCCCATGTCGAGGCCATGGCTTTGTTCGAGGCGAGCTAGGAAGGCTCGCGCAATCCGACCGGCTCACGCAAGAAAGGCCGGCGCAGTGAGCGGTGTGTTGTGGCGCACCGTGGGGAAGGGTAGACACGATGGTACAGGTGAGAGCGCACCAGCCGGTCAATACCGACGGCAGCATCAACCTCGAGGCCTGGCTGGACCATGTCCAGACCCTGGTCCCGGTACTGGATCGCAAGGTCCTGCTGGAAGCCTGCGAGTTCGCTCGCGAGGTGGAAGACAGGGCTGTCAGCACGGCTGACAACTCCTGGGCGGACGGCACCTCCAGCTTCCAGACGGGCCTGGAGATCGCCGAGATCCTGGCGGACCTCAAGCTCGACCAGGAGTCGCTGGTCGCCGCGGTGATCTACCGTGGCGTGCGCGAGGGCAAGGTCAAGCTGGAGGACGTGGCACAGCGCTTCGGCCCGGTAGTCGCCAAGCTGATCGAGGGCGTGCTGCGCATGGCGGCGATCAGCACCAGCCTCAACCCGCGGCAATCCCTGGTGCTCGGCACCCAGGCGCAGATCGAGAACCTGCGCAAGATGCTGGTGGCCATGGTCGACGACGTACGCGTCGCCCTGATCAAGCTGGCCGAGCGCACCTGCGCGATCCGCGCGGTGAAGAATGCCGACGAAGAAAAGCGCATGCGCGTCGCCCGCGAGGTGTTCGACATCTACGCGCCGCTGGCCCACCGCCTGGGCATCGGCCACATCAAGTGGGAGCTGGAGGACCTGTCCTTCCGCTACCTCGAACCCGACCAGTACAAGCAGATCGCCAAGCTGCTGCACGAGCGCCGGCTGGACCGCGAGCAGTACATCGCCACCGTCATGGGGCAGCTCAAGGACGCCCTGGCCGCCACCGGCATCAAGGCGGACCTGTCCGGCCGCGCCAAGCACATCTATTCCATCTGGCGGAAAATGCAGCGCAAGGGCCTGGACTTCAGCCAGATATACGACGTGCGCGCCGTGCGCGTGCTGGTGCCGGAAATGCGCGACTGCTACACCGCGCTGGGCATCGTGCACACCCTCTGGCGGCACATCCCCAAGGAATTCGACGACTACATCGCCAACCCCAAGGAAAACGGCTACCGCTCGCTGCACACCGCGGTGATCGGCCCCGAGGGCAAGGTGCTGGAGGTGCAGATCCGCACCCACGCCATGCACGAGGAAGCCGAACTGGGCGTCTGCGCGCACTGGCGCTACAAGGGCACCGACGTCAAGGCCAGCTCCAACCACTACGAAGAGAAGATTTCCTGGCTGCGCCAGGTGCTCGAGTGGCACGAGGAACTGGGCGACATCGGCGGCCTGGCCGAGCAACTGCGGGTGGATATCGAGCCTGACCGGGTCTACGTCTTCACCCCCGACGGCCACGCCATCGACCTGCCCAAGGGTTCGACGCCGCTGGACTTCGCCTACCGCGTCCACACAGAGGTCGGCCACAACTGCCGCGGCGCCAAGATCAACGGCCGCATCGTGCCGCTGAACTACAGCCTGCAGACCGGCGAGCAGGTGGAAATCATCACCGGCAAGCAGAGCGGGCCGAGCCGTGACTGGCTGAACCAGAACCTGGGCTACGTCACTACCTCGCGGGCGCGGGCGAAGATCGTCCACTGGTTCAAGCTGCAGGCGCGCGACCAGAACGTCGCCGCCGGCAAGGCCATGCTCGAGCGCGAGCTGAGCCGCCTGGCGCTGCCGCCGGTGGACTTCGAGAAGCTCGCCGAGAAGGCCAACTACAAGACCGGCGAAGACCTCTTCGCCGCCCTGGGCGCCGGCGACCTGCGCCTGGCCCACGTGGTCAACTACGCGCAGCAACTGGTGGAGCCCGAGCGCGGCAGCGAACAGCTCGAACTCATCCCGCGCAAGCCGAGCAAGATCGGCCACGGCAAGCGCGGCGACATCCAGATCCAGGGCGTCGGCAACCTGCTCACGCAGATGGCCGGCTGCTGCCAGCCGCTGCCGGGCGACCCGATCGTCGGCTACATCACCCTCGGCCGCGGCGTGACCATTCACCGCCAGGATTGCGCCACCGCGCTGCAACTGGCCGGGCGCGAGCCGGAGCGGATCATCCAGGTCAGCTGGGGCCCGGTACCGGTCAGTACCTATCCGGTGGACATCGTCATCCGCGCCTACGACCGTTCCGGCCTGCTGCGCGACGTCTCGCAGATGCTGCTCAACGAGCGCATCAACGTGCTGGCGGTGAACACCCGCTCGGATAAGGAAGACAACACCGCGATCATGCGCCTGACCATCGAGATCCCCGGTCTCGATTCGCTGGGCCGCCTGTTGGCGCGCATCTCGCAGCTGCCCAACATCATCGAGGCGCGGCGTGACCGCGCGGGTGCCAAGGATGCATAAGCTCGACGACCTGCTTTACCTCATGGCCCGGCTGCGCGACCCGCAGCACGGTTGCCCGTGGGACCTGAAGCAGAGCTACGCGACCATCGTCCCGTACACCCTCGAGGAAGCCTACGAGGTGGCCGATGCCATCGAGCGCGGCGACCTCGACCACCTGCGCGAGGAGCTGGGCGACCTGCTCTTCCAGGTCGTCTACTACGCGCAGCTGGCGCGGGAAGAGGGACGTTTCGAGTTCGATGCGGTGGTCGATGGCATCACCAGCAAGCTGATTCGCCGCCATCCGCATGTGTTTCCCGACGGCGACCTGTACGGCGAGTCGGACCCGGCGAAGCTGGCGGAAGCGGCGGTCAAGCAGCGCTGGGAAGAGCTGAAGGCCGAGGAGCGCGCCGCCAAGGCCGCCGAGCCGGTGCAGCTGTCCCTGCTGGACGACGTACCCAACGCCCTGCCGGCCTTGAGCCGCGCCGCCAAGCTGCAGAAGCGTGCGTCCCAGGTCGGCTTCGACTGGGCCGACGCGCTGCCGGTGGTGGACAAGGTGCGTGAAGAGCTGGACGAAGTGCTCGAAGCCATGGCTGGCGGCGACACCGAGGCCCAGGCCGAGGAGGTGGGCGACCTGCTGTTCGTGGTGGTCAACCTGGCGCGCAAGCTCAAGGTCGACCCGGAAACCGCCCTGCGCGCCGCCAACGTCAAGTTCGAACGGCGCTTCCGCTACATCGAAACGGCCTTGCGCGACCAGGGGCGCACCCTGGAAGACAGCAACCTGGAAGAGATGGACGAACTGTGGGCCGCTGCCAAACGCGACGAGAAGAACCCGCTCAGCTGTGGATAAGTGCTGTCGTGCCTGAACGGCACCCATGAAAAAGCCCCGCAATCGCGGGGCTTTTTTGTTGGCTTTTCAGTAGGAGCGAGCCCTGCGCCGGAGCTGATTTGTAGGAGCGGGCCATGCCCGCGATCGCGCGCATGGCGCGCTCCTACAGTTGCCGGGGCTCAGCCGAACAACCAGCGCAGGATCACCACCAGCAGCGCCACCGCGAGGATCGGCCGGCCGATGCGGTAGGCCTTGGGATAGGCACGTTTGAACACCTTCACCTTGCTGCCGATGGCATTGCCGAAGCGGATCAACACCGAATAGGCCTGGTTGATCCCGCCCACGCGCTCGCCTTCGACGTTCTGCGGCGCGGTGGCACGCCCGAGGAAGGCGCTGACGCGGCGGTTGATGCGGGTCAGCAGCGGCGACTTGAGCGGGCGTTCGATGTCGCAGAAGAGAATCAGGCGCGACTCGTCCGTCTCGTTCTTCACCCAGTGGACGAAGGTCTCGTCGAACATCACGTCCTCGCCATCGCGCCAGGCGTAGGGCTGGCCGTCGACGAAGATGCGGCATTCGTCGGAGTTCGGCGTCGCCAGGCCCAGGTGATAGCGCAGCGAGCCGCCGTAGGGGTCGCGGTGCTTGTTCAGGTGGCTGCGCGGCGGCAGGCGGGTGAACATCGCGCCCTTGACGTTGGGGATGCTGCTGACCAGTTCCACGGTCTTGGGGCACAGCTGCTGCGCGGAGGGCAGGGGGCCGTCGTACCAGGTGAGGTAGAAGCGCGTCCAGCCCTTCTTGAAGAACGAGCCGAAACCGGCCTCGTTGTTGTTCAGGGCGTCGCGGATGTAGCCCTCGTCGAACAGCTTCTCGGCTTCCTCGCGGATCGTCTGCCAGTTGTCGCGCAGCGTGTCGAGTTCAGGGAAGCGCTCGCGGTCCAGGTAGGGCTTGGACGGCACGCTGGAGTTCAGGTACATCAGCGAGTTGTAGGGCGCGAACCAGGCGGAGTGGTTCACCACCTGCCGCAGGAAGGGGAGCCGCACCTTGCCGCGCAGGTGCACGTAGAGGATGGCGACGAGGAAGATGGCCAGTATCGCGAGAACGATGAGCTTCAGCATGGAGGTTACGAGTCCGCTCCAGATGAGTGATTTCAAGCCAGGCACTTGCACTGCGCCGGCACAGGCCCGAGGATTATACCCCCTGAGGATGCTCCCGCCGCACCTATGCGTTGGTCTGGGAGTTGTCCTGCATCAATATGGGCTGTTGGAGAGCCTCGATTCATGAGCATGTCATTGCGTGATCAGTTGCTGAAAGCCGGGCTGGTCAACGAGAAGCAGGCCAAGCAGGCCGGCAAGCAGAAGCAGAAACAGCAGCGCCTGGAGCACAAGAACCAGGTGGCCAAGGATGACAGCCAGCGCCAGGCGGCCCTGCAGGCCCAGGCCGAGAAGCAGGCCCGCGACGCCGAGCTGAACCGCCAGCAGCAGGAGAAGGCCGAGAAGAAGGCCAAGGCCGCGCAGATCAAGCAACTGATCGAAGGCACGCGCCTGCCGAAGCTGGAGTCGGACGATTACTACAACTTCGTCGACAACAAGAAGGTCAAGCGCATCGCGGTCAACGACCTGATCCGCGACAAGCTCAGCCGCGGCAGCCTGGCCATCGTCAGCTACGACGGCCGCTACGAGATCGTTCCGCGCGATGCCGCGCTGCGCATCCAGGAGCGTGACGAGCGCCGTATCGTGCTGCTCAGCGAACCCAGCGGCGAGCCGGACGAGGACGATCCGTACAAGGATTACGTGGTGCCCGACGACCTCATGTGGTGAGGTTGCCGCGGCCGCTCAGCCGGCCGCATTCAGTACCACCCTGCCGAACAGCGCCGGCGCCGACAGTGGCGTGATGGCGTGCAGACGGTCCAGCCGGAGCTCCCGGCTGGCGTCGTCGACCCGCACCTCCAGCGTTTCCTCCAGCGCGCCATCCGGGCGTCGTCGCGTGTGGGTGGTGAAGGCCTGGGCGTCGAACGCCAGGCCGTCACGCAACTCGATACGCAGCCAGTAGCGGTGCAGACAGGCGATCTCCAGGTAGTCGTGCAGATCGCAGTGCAGCGGCTGGTAATCGTTCATGCCCACACCTATTTCAGGTCCGCCAGGGCGGCGCCGAAGTTCAGGTGCAGCACCTGCCCGTCGATCAACAGGGCGGGCACCGATTTCACACCCGCCGCCTCGGCTTCGGCGACGCGCGGCGCCTGCTCGCCCAGGTGCACCACCTCCACTTCTCGGTTCAACAGTGGCAGCAGGGCGCGCTCGGCTTCGACACAGACGGGGCAGCCGGCATGGTAGTAAATGGCGTTGCTCATGTTGCTTCTCCTGATTGAATAGGTATCGAATCGATACCATTTCAGTCTGCGAGCGAAATCGGCCTTCTGTCAAACTGGTTTTTGATCGATACTATCTATCGGAGGGATCAGCCCATGACCGATACAACCCTGTACGACTATCTCGAACGCATCGCCAGCCTGATGCGCGCCTGGGCGCGCGAGCAGCCGCTGATGGCCGATCTGCAGCCGATCCAGCTGAGCGCGCTGAACTACCTGGCACGCTGCAACCGCTATTCGAATACGCCGCTGGGGGTGACGGATTTCCTCGGGCTGACCAAGGGCACGGTGTCGCAGTCGCTCAAGGCGCTGGAGGCCAAGGGGTTGATCGAGAAGCGCCCGGACGTCCAGGACCGCCGCAGCGTGCATTTGGAGCTGACCGAGGAGGGCAGGGAGCTGATCGATGCCCTGGTGCCGCCGGCCTTCCTGCGCAAGGCCGAGGAGGCATTGGGGGAGCGCAGCGCGGCGTTGGTCGATCTGTTGCGGGAGTTACTGGCGACGGTGCAGCGCCAGGAGAACGTGCCGGGTTTTGGCTTGTGCCGGACCTGCCGGTTTCACCAGCAACTGGACGACGGGGCGCTTTGCAGGTTGACCGGCGAGCGCCTGGAAAGCGGCGACGGTGAGCTGATCTGCCGTGAGCATGCCGAGCCGGAGCCGGAGCCGGTGACCTGACGGCAGTGTAGGAGCGAGCTTGCGCGCGAATGGAGTTCACCGGCGATGTCATCGCCAAGCGGTTCGCGAGCAAGCTCGCTCCTACAGGGGGGGCCCCGAATCGCGGGCAAGAAAAAGCCGGGCGTCAGCCCGGCTTTTTCGTGACGCAGACGCTATCAGAAGCGATAGGTCATCTGCGCGGTCAGGCCATGGGCGCTGTTGTCGTACTTGGCGCTGTAGGCCGGCTGCAGGTTGACACCGGCCAGACGCTCGCCGTCAGGCTGGTTGACGCCGGCAGTGGACTCCCACAGGTAGGCGTAGGCGAAGTCGAAGGTCATGTCGGCGTTGGGCGAGTAGCCGGCGCCCAGGGTGAAGATCTTGCGATCGCCCACCGGGATGCGCACGTTGCGGTGCTCGTTGGTGGTCGGCGACGGATCGTAGGCGAAGCCGGTACGCAGGACCCACTGCTGGTCCAGCTGGTAGGAAGTACCGATGGCGGCGGACCAGGTGTCATGCCAGCTCAGGTCTTCGCCGATGGTGTCGAAGGCGGCCAGCGGGGCGCCGGTGTTCTGCACTTCAATGCTCTTCAAGCGGCTCCAGCGCGTCCAGGTGGTGCCACCGTAGACGGTCCAGCGGTCATCCAGCTTCTGGGTGATGGAGAGGTCCAGCGACTCCGGCAGGGTGATGTCCAGGCTGGCATCCATGCGCGAGTCGAACAGGCCGGCCGGCGAGTTGGACACGGTGGTGTGGCCCTTGAGCTCGTACTTCACCTTGGAGTGGTAGGTGGCGCCGATGGAGGTGCTCTCGGTCGGGGTGACCAGCACGCCGACGTTGAAGCCGGCGGCAGTGTCGTCGCCCTTGATGCTGATCTTGGTGTCGTCGCCGTTGCCGCCCAGGGCGCCGTTCAGCGCGCCGGTGGCCAGGTAGTTTTCCAGCTTGCCGTCGATGCGGTTGATGGTCGGACCGAAGCCGACAGCCACCACGTCGTTGAACTTGTAGCTGATGGTCGGCTGGACGGTGATCACCTGGACCTTGCTGTAGGAACCGTGGGAACGGCCCTGGAAGCCACTTTCGTAGTCGTTGATGATGCCGTAGGGCACGTACACGCCCAGGCCGACGCTGACCTTGTCGTCCAGCGGGGTGGCGAAGTAGCCGAACGGAACGGCGGCTACCGGGACGGAGTCGCCCTTGTTGGAGCCCGTGGCAGTGCTGTGGGCGTCGCTGATGTCATCCTTGGCGGAGACCACGGCCAGACCGCCGCTGACTTCAGTTCGCTTGAGCTTGGAAATGCCGGCAGGGTTGCCGTAGATGGTGCTGGCGTCCAATGCCGAAGAAGCGCGGCCCGCGTAGGCGGTACCGGCGCCGCTGGCGCTCTGCTCGTTGATGGCGATGCCGTTGGCAAGCACCTGAGCGGAGGCAGCGCTGATGGTCAGTGCGAGGGTAGTCTTGAGCCATGTTGTTTTCATTGTAAGAGCAACTCCTGTGTTTATCGGCGCGCAAGCTACCAAGATTCCCGGGTCTTGGGTAGTGGTGGGCAGGCGCTCTACCTTGGGCTTTCGGGCTCAAACAAGCGTTCCATCTGAATGATGGCCGTTCGTCGCTGTATGTAAATAATTTCTGACCGACTGGTCACGTTAAAAAGTCCTACGCGACTCGACTGAAATTTCCGACGTAGCTGTGCCAGGCGTCGACGAAATCGTGAAGCCGGCCATGGGGATGGAAGACCTGGCGCCAGACGCGGGCCAGCTCCATGGGGTCATCGGCCAGGGGCAGGGGAAGGCGCTCCGCCTCCACCAGCATCCAGGCGATGGCGGTGCTGTAGCGCAGGTTGACGGTCAGCTCCAGGTGCGGCGCATCGAGAAACGCATGCTGGCTGGCCAGCCCACGCACACGGCTGGCCAGCTCCGGGTCCAGTGCCAGGAATCCATCCCAGAGCATCTGGTGGCGTTGTTCGCCAATGCGATACAGCCCGTGGCCATGGCTGTCATCGAGGGCGCTCCCCAGCGCCGACTGACAGGCCGCTGCCCCCAGCAGCAGCGATTCGGCCGCGATGCTGTGACGCCCCAGGTAATGCAGGGTGGGGCGGATCACATACTGGCAGAGATCATTCGCGGCGATTCCCATGACATCCCTCGTCATCAATGACCGGCGGGGCTGGGCGTCTTGGCAGCTTCTGATGATTATCCTCGGCCCCGCCGGAAGCGGACTTAGCCGCTCGATTTGAAGTGTAGTGCGATGAAGATGATGTAAAGGACTGTTTTTAAATTGTTTCGTCGGTGCAGAAACCCTTCATATTCCTTCTGGCGATTAGATGCTTGGGGCTAACTCCGGCATCGCAGCGAGCTTTTCCGCGGCTTCCTCGTGGCCCTGGTCAGCGGCCTTCTGGTACCACGCCCGGGCTTGCGCCGGGTTCTTCGCCACGCCGCGGCCCTTGGCGTAGCTCTCGGCGACTTCGAACTCGGCGTCCACATCGCCCTGCTGGGCCGACAGCAGGTACAGGGCGAAGGCCTTCTTGTAGCTGCGGGTCACGCCGGTGCCGTTCTCGTACATGATCGCCAGGTTGAACTGCGCGTCCTTGTCGCCCTGATCGACTGCCTTCTGGTACCAGTACACCGCCTTGGCCGAGTCCTGCTCGACGCCGTCGCCGTTGTCGTAGGCATTGCCGAGGTTGTACTGGGCGCAGGCGTGGCCCTGCTGGGCGGCCTTCTCGTACCAGTAGGCGGCTTTCTCGTAGTCCTGGTCGTACTCGTCGCTGCCCGAGTCGTATTCCAGGCCGAGCGTGTACTGGGCGCTGGCGTGGCCGGCCTTGGCGGCCTTCACCAGGTCTTCGCCATAGAGGTCGGACCACTCGTCCTGGATGGCGCAGGGGGTCGCTTCCAGTTCGGTCGCGTGGGCGGTGAGGGTGCTGCACAGGCCCAGCAGCAGGCTGGCGAGCAGGGTTTGGCGGATGCGCGAGGGCATGGGATCACTCCTTTGAAAAATGGGCATGAGTCTGACCGATGCCCGAACACCTATCCATAGGAACGCAAGGCGCCGGTGTGAAGCGCCTTGCGTTTTGACGTACGAGGCGGCGATCAGTCGCCCTTGGCCACCGGACGCCGGGCGTCGGTGATCCATTCGCTCCAGGAGCCGGCATACAGGCGGCCCAGCGGGTAACCGGCCAGGCTCAGGGCGAACAGGTTGTGGCAGGCGGTGACGCCGGAGCCGCAGTAGGCCACCAGGTCCTCGGCGGGGCGGCCGCGCAGCAGGGCGGCAAAGCGCTGGTGCAGGTGTTCCGGGCGCAGGAAGCGGCCGTCGCTGCCGAGGTTGTCGGTGAAGGCTGCGCACTGGGCGCCAGGGATGTGCCCGGCGACCGGGTCGATGGGTTCGATCTCGCCACGAAAGCGCGGCAGGCCGCGGGCGTCGATCAGCGGGAGCCCGGCGTCGCCCAGTTTCGCGGCCAGTTCGTTGGCGCTGATCAGCAGGCTGTTGTCCGGCTCGCCGGTGAAATCGCCGGGGCGCAGTGGCGATTCGGCGGTGGTCAGGCGCAGGCCGGCGTTGCGCCAGGCGGTCAGGCCGCCATCGAGCAGGTAGACGCCCTCGCGCTTGCCCAGCCACAGCAGCAGCCACCAGGCGCGGGCGGCGAAGGCGCCGGGGCCGTCGTCGTACAGCACCACTTCGCTGTCGGCGTTGAGCCCCCAGGCGCGCAGGTGTTCCTGCAGATGCTGCGGATCGGGCAGCGGGTGGCGGCCGGTGACGCCGGGGATGACGGACGAGGAAAGGTCGCGGTTGAGGTCGGCGAAATGCGCGCCGGGGATATGGTTTTCCTGGTAACTGCGCGCGCCATAGGCCGGATCTTCGAGGGCGAAGCGGCAGTCGAGCAGAACCAGGTTCGGGTCATCGAGGCGGGCGGCCAGTTGCTCGGGGGTGAGCAGGCGGGCGTGGGTCATGGGCGCGTTCCTGTGTCGTGACAAGGCTTTGGCGCATCATAAGGCTTGTACGATGAAAAGTTGGTGGGGAGTTGGCGAACATGCACAACCAGCAATCGGTGCCGCGCAAGGCCGGCCCGCTGCGCGTCGCCCTGGTGGGCCTGGCGACCGTTCTGATCACCCTGGGCTACAGCGTGCGGGTCCTCGCGCTGGGCGCTGTCGGCCGACTGCGCCGCAGCAAGGTCGACGGCTTCACCCGCGACTGGTCCGGCAGCCTGCTGCGCCTGACCGGCGCGCGCCTGAGCCGTCATGGCGAGGTGCCCGACTTCGGCGATGGCCGCCGCTACATGATCCTGTGCACCCATTCGAGCTTCTACGACATCCCGGCGATCTTCGTGACCCTGCCCGGTTCGATCCGCATGCTGGCCAAGCGCGAGTTGTTCGCCGTGCCGGTGTGGGGCGCGGCGATGCGCGCGGCGGAGTTTCCCTCCATCGACCGGCACAACCGCCACCAGGCTATGGCCGACCTGGCTAAGGCGCGCGAGATGATGGAAAGCGGCATCGTGCTGTGGGCGGCGCCCGAGGGCACGCGCTCGCGGGATGGCAAGCTGCAGCCGTTCAAGAAGGGCTGCTTCCGCCTGGCCCAGCAGACCGACGCGATCATCGTGCCGGTGGCGATCCGCGGCATCCAGCAGCTGCTGCCGGCCGGGGGCCTGAAGCTGAACATCGGCACGCCGGTGGAAGTGCATGTCGGCGCGCCGATCGACTCCACCGCATTCACCGAGCGGGGCATCGATGCGCTGATGAGCGAGGTACGCCAGCGCATGCAGGAACTGCTGGAGCCCTCCGCCGCGCCCGCGCCGGCACCCGCCCTGAAGGAGCAGGCGCCGGCCTGAGCGTCAGTGCAGTGGGAGCCTTCAGCGGATGTTTAGCCGGCCGATGCGGTCGTTCTCCAGACTGCCCAGGTACAGCACGCCGTTCACCGGCTTGGCCGACGTCACCATGCGCAGGTGCTGGCCGCTGGTGTCGTGCAGGCTGCGCACGATCTCGCCGTGCTCGTTCACCTGGATCACCAGCCCGTAGGGCACCGGCTTGGGCAGCACGGCGCGCGGCAGCTTGGTGAGCTGGCGCTTCAGCCAGGGCATCTGCTGGATCACATCGGCATCCGCCTTGCGCGGTGAGGGCAGGGCGACCCAGAACGTACCGCTGCGATCGCCGGCGAGGTTGTCCGGCAGGCCCGGCAGGTTGTCGACGAACACGTCATGTTGCCCGGCCTTGTCGCCGGTGAGCCAGTAGCGGGTGATGCGGTAGCGGTAGGTCTCGTTGACCAGCACGAAGTCCTCGTGCTGCGACAGCGCCACGCCATTGGCGAAATACAAATCCTTGAGCAGCGTCTCGGTCTTGCCGGTGGCCGGGTCGTAACGCAGCAGGCGGCCATGGGGACGGGCCTCGAGCAGATCGAGGATGTAGTCCGGCTGGTGGAAACGGCTGGAAGCGTCGCTGAAATAGATGCGGCCGTCGCTGGCAATGTCCAGGTCATCGGTGAAGGCGAAGGGGATTCCGTCAGCCGAATCGGTCAGCACGCGAATCTTGCCTTGCGGGTTGATCTCCAGCAGCCCCTTCCAGGCGTCGGCGACGATGAGATTACCGCTCTTGTCGAACGCCAGCCCCAGCGGGCGGCCGCCGGTCTGGGCGAAGGTTTCGGCCTTGCCCTCGGCGCCGATGCGCACGATGCGCCCGTCATCCAGCCCGGCGAACACGCGGCCCTGGCTGTCCACGGCGGTGTCTTCGGGGCCGACGATCTGGCCCTGGGCGAGCAGTTCGGCCTTCATCAGCGTGTCGTTGGGTTCCAGTACGCCGGTCATCGCCGGCGCCTTGGGCGGCGTCCAGGCCAGCGGGTCGATGGGGCTGGGCGTGAGCGCCAGGTAGACCGCGAGGGCTACGACCAGCAGGACGACCAGTCCGAGGAGTTTTTTCATGCGCAAGCTGCCTTCTTGTCGTTGTGGGCGGGGCAAAGCGTAGAAGTTGCCATGCAGTCATCACAGACCGATGGCCGAGTGGAATGCTCGCACATCCAGCATCTCTATATAATGCGCGCACCGAAACGAAGGAGATGTTCGTGACCGTCCTCGACATACAGTGGATTCGCGACGATGCCACCCTGGAGCGCAAGTGCCAGGATTGGAAAGAACTGCCGTACCTCGCGCTCGATACCGAGTTCATGCGTGTCGATACCTTCTATCCGGCCGCCGGGCTGGTGCAGGTGGGCGACGGCAGTGGCGTGTGGCTGATCGACCCGCTGCTGATCCGCGACTGGTCGCCGTTCGCCGCGGTGCTGGAATCGCCGCTGGTGGTGAAGGTGTTCCACGCCTGCGGCGAGGACCTGGAAGTCTTCCAGCGCCTGACCGGCAGCCTGCCGCAGCCGCTGTTCGACACCCAGCTGGCCGCCGCCTACCTGGGCATGCCGCATTCCATGGGGTACTCCCGGCTGGTGCTGGAAATCCTCGGCCTCGACCTGCCCAAGGACGAAACCCGCTCCGACTGGCTGCAGCGCCCGCTGACCGACATGCAGGTGCGCTACGCCGCCGAGGACGTGCAGCACCTGGCCGAGGTCTACGTGAAGCTAGCACCGCGCCTGAGCGACGAGAAGCTGCAGTGGCTGCTGGCCGACGGCACCGACCTGACCCTTAACCAGAACCGCGTCAGCGACCCGCAGGAGGCCTACCTCGACGTCAAGCTGGCGTGGAAGCTGGACCGCCAGCAACTGGCCGTGCTGCGGGAGTTGTGCGTCTGGCGCGAGGAACAGGCGCGCCTGCGCAACAAGCCGCGCAACCACATTCTGCGCGAGCACACCCTGTGGCCGCTGGCGCGCTTCCAGCCCAGCGACAAGGTCGCCCTGGCCCGCATCGATGACATGCACCCGCGCACCGTGCGCCAGGACGGCGATACCCTGATCGCGCTGATCGCCCACGCGGCGAAACTGCCCGAGTCCGCCTGGCCGCAGACCCTGCCCGAGCCGCTGCCGCGCGAAGTCACGCCGGTGCTGAAGAAGCTGCGCGAAGTCGGCCAGAAGCAGGCCGAGCGCCTGGAAATGGCGCCCGAACTGATGTTGCGCAAGAAGATTCTCGAAGCCCTGCTCAAGACCGGCTGGCCCAACGGCCCCTACCACCTGCCCGATTCGCTGCAAGGCTGGCGCCGCGAGCTGATGGGGCAGGCCCTGCTGGACAGCCTGGCTGCCCCCACTGCCGAATAACGCGGAAAATCAGACCATGAAACGCATCTGCTCCATCTACAAGAGTCCGCGCAAGAACGAGATGTACCTGTACGTCGACAAGCGCGAAGCCCTGAGCCGCGTGCCCGAGGCGCTGCTCGCCGCGTTCGGCGCGCCGCAACACACCTTCGACCTGGTGCTGAGCCCGGAACGCCAGCTGGCCCGCGAGGACATCAACGTGGTGCTGGAGAACATCGAGAAGCAGGGTTTCCACCTGCAGATGCCGCCGGCGGAAGAGGAGTACATCCAGCACCTGCCCGAGGAATTGCTGCGGCGCAACGACCCGGTCTGACCGGGACTGCCTGGTCATTCCCCTCAGGCCGCGTATCGCCCAGTGCTGGCACTGTGCAAATACGCGGCCTGAGCGCATTATGCAGGGGTAAAAAGGGTTCAACGGAGCGGAACGCTTGGTCTCTGGCTGTGTCTATAGCCGCCTGACTTCCCTAGAACTGATGACGATTTCCCCAGGGAAGCTCCCTTGAAGCGAGTCCAGATGCGCCAGCCGGATACCCACCACCGTTCGAAGCGAAAGGCCTGACCATGCGCCTGCTCGTACTCGATCGTGAACATTCCCTGTATGCCGCCCTGCTGATGGCGGCCGAACCCCGTCTGACGGTGATCTCCGGCAGCGATCCGGACAAGCTGCTGGAAGCGGCCGCGGAGTGCCCCGTGTGGCTCGGCGAGCCGACCCTCGCCGCGCAACTGCTGCGCCAGGGCGTGCACCCGGTGTGGATCCAGTCCAGCTGGGCCGGCATCACCCCGCTGCTGGCGGACGACCTGCCCAAGGACTATGCCCTGACCCGCGCCGTCGGCATCTTCGGCCAGGTCATGACCGAATACCTGCTCACCTACATGCTCGCCCACGAGCGGCAGTTCCTCGGCCGGCTCGCCAGCCAGGTCGGCGTGCAGTGGGACGACCGCGCACCGGGCAGCCTGAGTGGTCGGCATGTCCTCATCGTCGGCACCGGCGAGATCGGCCAGGCGGTGGCGCATATGCTGGCGCCCTTTGGCGTGGAGCTCGTCGGCGTGGCGAAGAACCCGCGCACCCTGGTGCCCTTCGGCCGCATGGGTGGGCTGGATGACCTGCCGCGCCTGGCCGAGACGGCCGACTACGTGATCAATCTGCTGCCTGATACCCCGGAAACTGCCGATATCTACAACCTCGCGCTGTTCCAGCGGATGAAGCCCACCGCGCTGTTCCTCAACGCCGGGCGTGGCACGTCGGTGGTGGATGAGGACCTGGTCGCCGCGCTGGAAGCCAACCAGCTGGCCGGCGCGGTGATCGACGTCTGCCGCCAGGAGCCGCTGCCGGCTTCGCACCCGTTCTGGCATACGCCGCGCCTGCTGCTCACCGGGCACACCGCCGCGCCGACGCTGCCGAGCCTGCTGATCGACCTGTTCCGCGACAACCTCACGCGCTTCTGGGCGGGGCAGGCCATGCGCGGCGAAGTGGATTTCGCCCGCGGCTACTGACCGCTCGCCGACGTGAAAAAGGCCCCGCAAGGGGCCTTTTTCGTTGAAGCGCTTTTCGTAGGAGCGAGCTTGCTCGCGACCCTGCACGGCACGGTGCCAAGCGGTTCGCGAGCAAGCTCGCTCCTCTAGGTCGGCCTCACTGTAGCCCTGCAGGAGCGCGCCATGCGCGCGATCGCGGGCATGGCCCGCTCCTACAGGGAGTCGTGTTCAGTCAGAGCGAGAAATCGCCCTCGGCGACGATCTCCGCCAGCGGGCGGCGGGTGTTGGGGATTTCGCGGGCCTGCAGGCTCTCGGAGAGGATCGCCTTGTCGCCCAGCTTGCCGATGGCAATCACCGCGTGGATTTCATGGTCCGCCGGGACCTTCAGCTCGGTGCGCGCCAGTTCGCGGTCGAAGCCGGCCATGCCGTGGGTGTGCCAGCCGGCCAGGCTCGCCTGCAGGGCGAGGAAGCCCCAGGCGGAACCGGTGTCGAAGCTGTGCCACAGGGCGGGCTTCTCTTCGCTGGAGCCGGGCGGGGCGAAGGTGGTCTTCGACAGCACGACGACCAGCGCCGACGCATGCTGCGCCCAGCTGCGGTTGAATTCGCCGAGCAGGTTCAGGTAACGCTGCCAGTTCGGCGTGTCGCGCAGGGCGAAGAGGAAGCGCCAGGGCTGCGAGTTGAACGAAGACGGCGCCCAGCGCGCGGCCTCGATGAAGCTCAGCAGGGTCTCCTGGGGAATGGCTTCGCCGTTGAAGGCGCGGGGCGACCAGCGATTGATGAACTGCGGGTCGATCGGGTGCTCGGAAACGCGAGGATTGGCGCTCATGGTGGCTCCTTGAAGGGGGGAATCTGCCGATGGTGCCGTGGTCGGCCGGGCATCGCGGTGGGATCGGGTGCAAGGCGGGTCGCGCGGCACTGTGGAAAAGGCAGGCGGACCGCACCCGTGGGCCGATCAAACTACCCAGCGCCGCTCGCTCTGGCAAGCGCGGCACGGTCAATGGTCGCCTGCGCTTGGCCTGGGCGCGCGGCGGGCTTAGACTTTGCGCCCCGTGAAATCGCCCCTGACGCAAAAATGGCCGCCAAAGTCGAACCCTTCTGGAAACGCAAGACCCTCGACCAGCTCGATCAGGACGAGTGGGAGTCGCTGTGCGACGGCTGCGGCCTGTGCTGCCTGCAGAAGCTGGAAGACGAGGACGACGGCACCGTCTACTACACGCGCATCGCCTGCAAGCTGCTGGACCTGAAGACCTGCCGCTGCACCGACTACGCCAACCGCCGCGCCAGCGTGCCCGACTGCATCCAGCTCACCCCGGCGCAGGCCGACGAGTTCCGCTGGCTGCCGCCGACCTGCGGCTACCGTCTGGTGTCCGAAGGCAAGGACCTGCCGCTGTGGCACCACCTGGTCTGCGGCGATCCGGACGCGGTGCACCACGAGCGGATTTCCCAGTCCGGACGCATGCTCGCCGAGGGCTCGGTGCCCGAGGACGACTGGGAAGAGCACCTGATCTTCCGCGCCGGCTGATCCTGCCGGCGGAATTCGTCAGTCGCGCAGCCAGTAGCAGGCCTCTTCGCCGGACAGTGGTTTCTCCGCGTCCGGCAGCGCCACGCGCTTTTCCCACAGCGGGAACCAGCGCTCGTCCTTCTCGTCATCGATGGTCGCCGGGCGCACCTGGGCGCGGAAGCGTCGCTCGCACGCGCCCCATTGCACGAAGTTGACCTGCGCCTCGATCAGGCTCACGGCGTTGGCGCCGCCGCGCGCGTCGGGGAAGCAGAGCTGCAGGTGGTCGTCTTCCCAGAAGCATATTTCACAGGTTTCGTACGACCCCGGAGGGTCGCCGAAGCTGAAGTAGCCGCAGCAGGGGCAGGTATAGAGCATCAGGCGTTGCCGTCGATGCCCAGTACCTTGAGCAGGAAGGCGTACTCCAGCGCCACGTCCTTCAGGCCCTGGTAGCGGCCGCTCATGCCGCCGTGGCCGGCGCCCAGGTCGGTCTTGAGCAGCAGCAGGTTGCTGTCGGTCTTGCTCACCCGCAGCTTGGCTACCCACTTGGCCGCTTCCCAGTACTGCACGCGGCTGTCGTTGTACCCGGCGACCACCAGCAGGGCGGGGTAGTCCTGGGCGCTGACGTTCTCGTAGGGCGCGTAGGCGCGGATGCGCTCGTAGACCTCCGGCTCCTGCGGGTTGCCCCACTCGTCGTACTCGGTGACGGTGAGCGGCAGGTCGGGGTTGAGCATGCTGTTGAGCACGTCGACGAAGGGCACCTCGGCGATGGCCGCGGCGAACAGCTGCGGGCGCTGGTTGAGTACCGCGCCGATCAGCAGGCCGCCGGCGCTGCCGCCGCTGATGGCCAACTGCGCCGGGGTGCTGTAGCCATGCTTGAGCAGGTGCTCGGCGCAGGCGATGAAGTCGCTGAAGGTGTTCTGCTTGTGCTCCAGCTTGCCGGCGCGGTACCAGGCTTCGCCCAGCTCGCCGCCGCCGCGCACGTGGGCGATGGCGAAGACGAAACCGCGCTCCAGCAGGCTCAGGCGGGCGTGGGAGAACCACGGGTCGAGGCTCTCGCCGTACGCGCCATAGCCGTAGAGATAGAGCGGCGCCGGCGTGCCGCGGGCGACGCCTTCGAGCACGTCGCGGCGGCCAACCAGGCTGATCGGCACCTGCACGCCATCGGCAGCGTCGGCCCAGAGGCGGCGGCTTTCGTAGGCGTCGGCGTCGAACGGGCCTTCCACCGGCGTCTGCTTGAGCACCTTCTGCTCACCGCTGGCAAGGTCCAGCTGGCGAATCTGCGCCGGTCGGTTGAGCGCCTCGTAGCGCAGGCGGATGACCGGGCTGTCGAACTCCAGGCTGTCCTGCACGTAGAGGTTGTAGGCAGCATCGGGCAAATCCACGCGGTGCGCCGGTTGGCCGTGCGGGTGCACCTCGACGATCGGCAGGCCGCCTTCGCGCAGGCTCAGGGTCAGGGCACTGGCGCTCAGGGTCAGGCCTTCGAGCATCACCTCGTCGCGGTGCGCCACCAGCTCGTGCCAGTGCTCGCGGGTCGGCTGCGCTTCGCTGGCGTGGTAGAGCGCGAAGTTGATGCCGGTCTGGTTGCTGCGGATCAGCCAGGCCCAGTCGCCGTTCAGACGGCCGTGGTCCGGGTAGTACTCATGGCCTTCCTCGCGCGACGCCAGGCAGACGAATTCGCCCTCGGGCGTATTGGCGTCCAGCACCCAGGCCTCGCTGGTGGTCTTGCTGTTGAGCAGCAGCACCAGTTGGTGCTCGGAGCTGGCGCGGTAGCAGTTGAGAAAGAAACGACCGTCCGGCTCCTCGAAGATCAGTTGGGCATCACTGTCGCCCAGGCAGTAGCGATACAGCTTGTGCGGGCGGTGGGTGTCGTCCAGCTCGCCGAAGAACAACGTGCGGTTGTCGTTGGCCCAGGTCAGGCTGCCGTCGCAGTCCTCGAAGGGCAGGGTGGTGACGCTGCCGTCAGCCAGCTCCTTCACATAGAGGGTGTAGATCTCGTCGCCGCTGGTATCCAGGCTGTAGGCCAGCTTCGAATGATCGGGGCTGATGCTGAAGGCGCCAACTGACAGAAAGCCGTCGCCCGCCAGTTCGTTCGGGTCCAGCAGCAGTTGTTCGGCGCTTGCCTCGACGGTCAGCGAGCCATCGGCCGGGCGCGGGCTGCGGTAGTGGCGCGGGTATTCGTCGCCGGCGGTGGTGCGCTGGTAGTAGAGCCAGGGGCCCCAGGGCGTGGGCAACGACAGGTCGGTCTCGCGGATACGCCCCTTGATCTCCTGGAAGAGCGTTTCGCGCAGCGCTGTCTGAGGAAGAAGCCGATCTTCCAGGTAGGCATTTTCTGCTTTCAGGTAGTCAAGGACGTCCTCTGAATCGCGGTTTTCCAGCCAGGCATACGGATCGGCGGCGGCTTCGCGGCGGGCGATGGGGGGCTGACGGTCGGTCATGGCGGCTCCTGGTGGCGGCATGGATGACGCCTGGCTGCGCACCCATGGGGAAAAGCAGCTATCATACGCACCCCTCTGTCGACACCGCACGTACGCACGCGCATGAACGAACACGATTACCTGTTTGCCTGGGGCGCCTATGTCGCCGCCGGCCTTGGCCTGACCCTGGTCTGGTTCCTGATGACCGGCTGGATGTGGCGCTGGCTGCGCGAGCCGCTGCGGGTGATCGTCATCGTCCTGCTGTTCACCCCGACCCCGGTGGACCCGGCGAACAACCTGTACGCCCCGGCCATCGCCATCACCGCGCTGGACGTGGTGTTCAAGGTGGGCAACAACGCCTGGCGCGCCGTTTCCGACCTGGCCCTGGTGCTGCTGGCGGCGTTCGGCCTGTACCTATTGTTCGTGGCGGTGCGCTGGCCGCTGGAGCGTTCGTTGAAGAAGCGCCGCCAGGACAAGGCAGCGGAAGACGAACCCACCCTGCGCCAGCTGATGCAGCCGGAGCTGGTGGAAGGCGTGGATGCCCACCCCAGCGAGCGGCGCGACAACCGCGCCCGGATCGAGCCGCGCCTCTGACGCCGGCCTTGCGTCCTGCTGCTCACGCGTCCAGCATGAACTGAACGGCCTCTCGAGGAGTTCCCATGGACTGCGTGTTCTGCGCCATCGCGGCCGGCCGCGTGCCGGCCCGTATCCTCTACGAAGACGATCATTTCATCGTGCTGCTGGACATCTACCCGCTGCGCCCCGCGCACCTGCTGCTGGTGGCACGCGAGCATGCGACCTTCCTGCACCAGCTTTCGCCGGACGCGCAACAGGGGCTGATCCCGCTGGCCGAACGCATGCAGCGCGTGCTGCGGCGTGCCGGCTACGGCCGGGTCGGCATCAACCTGCTGGTCAATGATGGCCCTGCGGCCAACCAGCACGTCGCCCATTTTCACCTGCACCTCATCCCCCGCGAGCTGAGCGACCTGCCCGCCTTGCTGCTGCGCGCGGTCACGCGGTTCCTGCCGCTGGGGCGCAAAAGGATGCACAATCGCCTGGATCGCGAGCTGCATCAGCTGCGCGAAGCACTGATGGAGGAGAACTGATTCATGTGCGAGTTGCTCGGCATGAGCGCCAACGTCCCGACGGACATCGTCTTCAGCTTCACCGGGCTGATGCAACGCGGCGGCGGCACCGGCCCGCACCGCGATGGCTGGGGCATCGCCTTCTATGAGGGGCGCGGCGTGCGGCTGTTCCAGGACCCCTCGGCGAGCGTCGACTCGGAAGTCGCGCGGCTCGTGCAGCGCTATCCGATCAAGAGCGAGGCGGTGATCGGCCACATTCGCCAGGCCAACGTCGGCAAGGTCTGCCTGTCCAACACGCACCCGTTCGTGCGCGAGATGGGCGGGCGCTACTGGACCTTCGCCCACAACGGCCAGCTCGCCGACTTCCACCCCGAGCCCGGCCTGTACCGCGCGGTGGGCGACACCGACAGCGAGGCGGCCTTCTGCGACCTGCTCAACCGCGTGCGCCGCGCCTTCCCCGAGCCGGTGCCGGTGGAAGTGCTGCTGCCAACGCTGGTCACCGCGTGCGCCTCCTACCGCGAGAAGGGCGTGTTCAACTGCCTGCTCAGCGATGGCGACTGGTTGTTCACCTTTTGCAGCACCAAGCTGGCCTGGATCACCCGCCGTGCGCCGTTCGGCCCGGCACGCTTGCGCGATGCCGATCTGACGGTGGACTTCCAGTCGGAAACCACGCCCAACGACGTGGTCACGGTGATCGCCACCGAGCCGCTGACCGACAATGAAAACTGGACCCTGATGCAAGGCGGCGAGTGGATGCTCTGGTGGCGGGGCGAGATCGTCACCCAGGGGCGTATCTGAGCGGGACGTGAAGCATGCCCGGTGCGCCGGGGCGGCAATCGGGAGAATGCCGGGGCGCCTTGCACATCATAAGAACGAAAGGGGGAAACAATGCTGCGCAGCTACGTACGCATGGTGCTGTTCGCACTGGGGTTGATGGTCGCGGTCCAGATTCCGGGCTTCATCAAGGACTACGCGCAACGCGTCGATGCCCACCGTATCGAGGCGACCCAGGCATTGCAGGGGTTCAAGGATACGTCCGGGCAATTCTTCAAGGGCGATCTGAATGCCCTGGTGGCGCATTACCGTGGCAGCGCCGACCCGGTGTTCCAGCGCGACGCCGACAACATCGAGCGGCTGATCCGCCGCGCCCAGTTGTTCGAGAATGAATGGCAGGCCCTGCAGGGCAACTGGTACCAGCGCGCCCTGCACATGGTGACCGCGCCGAACCACGAGCTGCTGCAGGAAACCTACGCCAACTACCGTTACCAGGTGGTGCTGGAGCCCGAGGCCATCGGCTGGGCGCTGGCCGGCGGCCTGCTGCTGACGTGGATCGCCGAAGTGCTGATGGCCTCGGTGGCCGCGCTGGTGGGGCTTGGGGATAACCGCCGGGCGTCGCGGCGGCATTGGAACTGATCGCTGAGGTTTCTGCAGGGTCACTGCACTGACACCCGCCAGCGTAGGAGCGGACTTTGTCCGCGATGACATCCGGCGCGATGGGGGCCAATCGCGGACGAAGTCCGCTCCTACGAGAGCATTTCGCCATTGCCGCGCCTCGGCGGCTCTTCGTAGGAGCGAGCTTGCTCGCGAAGCTCCGTCTGCCGGAGGAAGTGGCATCAGGCAAAGCGCCAGGGTTCGCGAGCAAGCTCGCTCCTACAGGCAGAGCCCGGAGTCCGTTGCCGCGCTTCGGCGGCTCTTCGTAGGAGCGAGCTTGCTCGCGAACCTCTGTCTGCCGGACGAAATGGTCTCAGGCGACGCGCCAGAATTCATGAGCCAGCTCACTCCTGCAGGTCATGCCCGGCCTGCTTCACCGCGCCAGCGCTTGCTCCGGCGACTCATGTCGGCGGTAGGGAAACACGTCGATCACCTTCCCCGCGCGAATCTGCTCCTGCAGGCTCTTCCAGTAATCGGCGTCGAACAGGTTGCCGTGCAGCTTGGCGAACTGCCGGCGCAGCTTCAGGTCGACGAACAGGAAGCGCGGGAATTCCTCGGGGAACACGTCCATCGGCCCCACCGAGTACCAGGGCTCGGATGACATCTCGTCTTCCTCGTAACGGGCCGGCGGGATGTGGCGGAAGTTCACCTCGGTGAGGTAGCTGATCTCGTCGTAGTCGTAGAACACCACGCGGCCATGGCGGGTGACGCCGAAATTCTTCAGCAGCATGTCGCCGGGGAAGATGTTCGCCGCCGCCAGTTGCTTGATCGCCAGGCCGTAGTCCTTCAGCGCCTCTTCCACCTGCGCGGGCGTGGCGTGTTCCAGGTAGATGTTCAGCGGGGTCATGCGGCGCTCGGTCCAGCAGTGGCGGATCAGCACCACGTCGCCCTCCAGCACCACGGTGGAGGGCGCGACCTCCAGCAGTTCGGCGAGGCAGTCCGGGTCGAACTTGCGCACCGGGAAGCGGAAGTCGGCGAATTGCTGGGTGTCGGCCAGGCGCCCGACGCGGTCGTGGTTCTTCACCAGCTGGTACTTCTGGATCACCGTGGCGTGGTCCACGGTCTTGGCCGGGTTGAAGTTGTCCTTGATGATCTTGAACACCGTGTTGAAGCCCGGCAGGGTGAACACGCTCATCACCATGCCGCGCACGCCGGGGGCCATGACGAAGCGGTCGTCGGTGGTGGCCAGGTGGTTGATCAGCGCGCGGTAGAACTCGCTCTTGCCCTGCTTGTAGAAGCCGATGGAGGTGTACAGCTCGGCGATGTGCTTGCCCGGCAGCAGGCGCTTGAGGAAGGCGACCATCTCCGCCGGCACCGGCGCGTCGACCATGAAGTAGGAGCGGGTGAAGGAGAAGATGATCGAAACTTCCGCCTCGTCGGTGATCACCGTGTCGAACTGGATGCCGCGCCCCTCGTGGTGGACCAGCGGGAACACCAGCGGCCACTGCTCGTCCGGGGTGAACAGGCGGCCCACGACATAGGCGCCCTTGTTGCGGTAGAACACCGAGCCGATCAGCTCGATGGTCAGGGTCGGATCCTTGCACACCCAGTCCGGCAGGTTGGCGTGCAGCAGGCTGTCCATGCGCTGCAGGTCGCGCTCGCGGTCGTCATAGTCCACGGCGAAGCGGTAGTCGTCGAAGATGCTCTCCAGCGCCTGGCGCAGCTGGCCGCCGGGGCGGTAGATGCGTGTGTGCGGGTCGCGCGAGTGGGCGCGCAGCGAGGGCCGGGTGGTGTGCACGAACATCGTGCCGTCGCTGATGTTGTCGTGGCTGAACAGGCCGCAGAAGATCGAGTTGAACCAGGTCTCGGCCAGTTCGTCGTCCAGCCGCGGGTCGATGAGGGTGATGTAGGCGCTCTTGACGATGGGCCAGCGCTCGACGTCCACCAGGTCGATGCCGGCCATGGTGCGGGTGAGGCGGCCGACGGTCTCGGCGACCATTTCCTCGTACAGCTCGATGCGCTCGGCAGAGGCGCGCTGGGCCTCCTGCCACTGTGCCTGCTCGAAACGCGCGGGCGCTCCGGCGGTGATCTGGTGGAACTTCGCACGATAGTCGTCGAAGCCTTCGAGGATCAGGGTCGCGATCTCGGTCGCCGGCCAGTGCTGAGCCATGGGAGCGCCTCTGCTGGGTTCTTGTGCAGCGAGCTTAGCCACGGGGGGCGGTGAGGGAAAGGGTGGATTCGCCAGGTTCTGGTGCAACTTTCCGGCAAGTTTCGCGCGTATGCTGGTCAGCCTTTCTCCTGGAAAACCCCGGCAAGGAGCCGCCGCGTAATGGACGACATCCGCATCGAACGCTGCACCGAGCAGCACATCCCAGGCCTTGCGGTCCTCTACAACGACCCGGCCGTGGCCCGCCAGGTGCTGCAGATGCCGTACCAGGCCCCGGAGCTGTGGCGCAAGCGACTGGTGCTGGACGACGAGCGCCGGGTGACGCTGATGGCGATGCACCAGGACCAGGTGATCGGCAGTGCCAGCCTGGAGCAGTTTCCCCGTGTGCGCCGCAGCCACTGCGGCAGCATCGGCATGGGCGTGGCGGTGGCCTGGCAGGGGCGCGGGCTGGGCACGCGGCTGCTGGCCGAGCTGATGGAGGTGGCCGACAACTGGATGGGCCTGCGCCGCGTCGAGCTGACCGTCTACACCGACAACGCGCCGGCGATTGCGCTGTACCGCAAGTTCGGCTTCGAGGTCGAAGGCACGCTGCGCGAATTCGCCCTGCGCGATGGTGTGTACGCCGACGTGCTGAGCATGGCGCGGCTGCGCCGCGCCTGAGAGTGGACTTTGAAAGTCAGCTGTGGATGGATGGTCTTCACCACTGGCGTAGGCTGGTGGTCTGCCCGCTCTGGAGTCTTCCGCGATGAACATCGCTGCCTTGTTCAACCTGCTCGCCCTGGCCGCCATCTGGGGCGCCAGCTTCCTCTTCATGCGCCAGTTGGTGCCGGCTATCGGCGTGATGCCGACGGCGTTCTTCCGGGTCTTCCTGTCGGCCATCGGCCTGGTGGTCATCCTGTTGGCGATGCGTACCCGCTGGGACTTTCGCGGCAAGCTGTGGCGCATCCTGCTCATCGGCGTGATCAGTTCGGGCGTCCCGGTGCTGATGTACAGCCTGGCGGCGCAGACGCTGCCGGCCGGTTACTCGGCGATCTTCAACGCCACCACGCCGCTGATGGGCGTGCTGATCGGCTCGCTGTTCTTCGGCGAGGCGCTCACCGGCGCCAAGGCCGGCGGCGTGCTGCTGGGGCTGGCCGGTGTGGCGGTGCTCACCCGCGCCGGCCCCGTGCCGTTTGACGCTGGGCTGCTCTGGGGCGCTGCCGCGTGCCTGGTGGCAACCACCTGCTATGGCTTCGCCGGCTTCATCACCAAGCGCTGGATCAACGACCAGGGCGGGCTGGATTTCGCCGTCTCGGCCCTGGGCAGCCAGACCGGCGCGACCCTGTGCCTGCTGCCGTTCTTCCTCGGCACCAGCCTGGACATGCCGCTGGCGCCGCTGGCCGAGCCGAAGATCCTGCTGGCGCTGGCGGGGTTGGGCTTGCTCTGCACCTCGTTCGCCTACGTCCTGTACTTCCGCCTGCTGGCCAGCATCGGCCCGCTGAAGACCATGACGGTGACCTTCCTGATCCCGCCGTTCGGCGTGTTCTGGGGCGTGCTGCTGCTGGACGAGTCGCTGTCCTGGGCGCACCTGCAGGGCGGCGTGCTGATCGCCCTGGCGCTGTGGCTGGTGCTGTGCCCGGCGCCGTTGCCGAAGGTGGAGGCGGCGGGGTGAGGCTCAACAGGCGTTCTCTGATAGCGCTTACCTAAGGGGCGCCCTCTCCCCAGCCCTCTCCCTGAAGGGAGAGGGAGCCGTCCTCGGCGAGATTCGAGATCTGTGTTCTCCCGGTGAGAACAAGGAGCTTCGAAACTTCCAGGCTGTGCCGGACAGTCCCCTCTCCCTTCAGGGAGAGGGTTAGGGAGAGGGCAGGCCCCCCTCAGGGCTATCAGTTATCCACAACCCGCACCGCCCCGGTATTGCGCACCGGAGCCGCCTGGCGAAACACCAGCATCAACCCCACCACGATCAGCCCCATGCCCAGCAGGCCGAGGGCGGACAGGCGATTGCCGAACACCGCGTAATCCATCAGCGCCGTGACCGCCGGCACCAGGTAGAACAAGCTGGTGACATTGACCAGGTTGCCCGCTGCGATCATCCGATAGAGCAGCACGGTGGCCAGCACCGAGACCATCAGCCCCATCCATAGCGCGCTGAGGATGAACGCCGCATTCCACTCCACGTGCAGCGGCTGGAACGGCGCGACGCCGAGGCACAACAGGAGCCCGGCGATGTACTGCAGGGGCAGGGTGCCCAAGGGGTTCTCACGGATGTTCTTCTGCAGGATCGAGCCGCCGGTGATCGACAGCAGGGCGAGCAGGCTGCACGCCAACCCGGCGAAGCTCAGCCCGGCCAGTCCGATGCTCTGGTAGACCACCATCACCAGCCCGATCAGCCCCAGCGCGAGACCGCCCAGCCGCGCTGGCGAATGCCGGCGTTCGAGCAGGAAGCTGGTCAGCATCGGCTGCACGCCCAGCACCGTGGCGATGACGCCGGGCGTAACGTGCAGGTCCAGCGCCATCAGGTAGAAGATCGGGTAGATGCCCAGCATGACCAGGCCGGTGAGCACGGCCTGGCGCACCGGCTTGCGTCCGCGCGGCCAGCGCAGGCCGAGCAGCGGCGAGAGGATCAGCAACGCCACCAGGGCAGCGCCGAAGCGGGCGATGAGGAAGGCCATCGGCGAGGCCTGGGCCAGGCCCCATTTGCTGATGATGGCGGCGCTGCTCCACAGCAGCACGAACAGGGAGGTGCTGGCCAGGCCGGCCAGGGACGAGCGGTTGAGCGAAATCATGGCATTGCACCTGTCGTCAGGCAGATCACGACCGGCCGTCGATGGCCGGCCACAGGCCGGGAGCCGCGTCCGTTGGCGCGCAGGACCGGGCGGTGGAAAACGCGTGGGGCGTCAGCGACTCACGCCGGGTGGCGGAGGCGGCGCAACAGCGACGACAGGAGGAGGGCAGGTGCTGCCCATACCCGCGCCGCGGGCCGGGGAGGCTGCAGCGGTGTTTGCCGGATCGGGCAATGGGTATCGGGACATGGCGGGCAGACCTGTGCAGTGGCGCAGCCAGCGTGCTGCGTAGGCTGACTATAACGGTGCGGCGGGCCCGCCGCGAGCGGTGTGCGAGTCGCGCGGCAATTCGCGACTTCTGCGACAGAAACGATCGCGCAGGCAGAATGCTCCAGCGCTGACGCTTTTCGTAGGAGCGAGCTTGCTCGCGAACCGATTTTCGTCGCGGGCTTCGTTCGCGAGCCAGCTCGCTCCTGCAGGGCGGTCCCGCGAAATCCGGCCCGGTGCCATCGACAGAAACGACAACGCGCGGCCAGGGCCGCGCGTTGTCAGGCAAGGGTGACGCTTACTTGCCGGTCTTGATGGTGTTCCAGGTGCGGGTGCGCACGCGGTCGATCTTCATCGGCATGGATTCGAGGGCGAACAGCTTGGCCATCTTGTCCTGCGGCGGGTAGATCGCCGGGTCAGCCTTGATCGCCTTGTCCACCAGCGGGTCGGCGGCCAGGTTGCCGTTGGCGTAGTGCACGTAGTTGCTCACGCCGGCCATCACGTCCGGGCGCAGCAGGTAGTTCATGAAGGCGTAGGCGGCCTTCTCGTCCGGTGCGTCGTTGGGCATGGCGACCATGTCGAACCACAGAGGCGAGCCTTCCTTCGGGGTGGAGTACTGGATTTCCACACCGTTCTTGGCTTCCTTGGCGCGGGTGGCGGCCTGCAGGATGTCGCCGGAGAAGCCGACGGCTACGCAGATCTCGCCGTTGGCCAGATCGCTGACGTACTTGGAGGAGTGGAAGTAGCGGATGTACGGACGCACCTTGAGCAGCGCTTCCTCGGCCTTCTTGTAGTCATCCAGCTTCTGGCTGTGATGCGGCAGGCCCAGGTAGTTCAAGGTGATCGGCAGCAGCTCCGGGCCGTTGTCCAGCACCGCCACGCCGCACTTGGCCAGCTTCTCCATGTTCTCGGGCTTGAAGAAGAGGTCCCAGGAGTCGATCGGCGCGTTGTCGCCCAGCACTTCCTTGACCTTCGCCGGGTTGTAGCCGATGCCGGTGGTGCCCCACAGGTAGGGGAAGCCGTGCTCGTTGCCCGGATCGTTCACTTCCAGCGCCTTCATCAGCACCGGGTTGAGGTTCTTCCAGTTCGGCAGCTGGCTCTTGTCCAGCTTCTTCAGCGCGCCGGCCTGGATCTGCTTGGCCATGAAGTGGTTCGACGGCACCACGATGTCGTAACCGGATTTGCCGGTCATCAGCTTGCCATCGAGGGTCTCGTTGCTGTCATAGACGTCGTAGGTCGCCTGGATGCCGGTTTCCTTGGTGAAGGTCGGCACGGTGTCCGGGGCGATGTAGTCGGACCAGTTGTAGATCTTCACGCTGTCGGCCTGGGCGGCGCCGGCGGCCATCGTGAGCGAGAGTGCAAGGGTGGAGAGCAACGGGGCGGAAATTTTCATTCTTGTGTTCCTGACAACGGTGCGGAATGCCCAGGCCATCTGCGAAAGATGAGCGACGCTGCGTCGCGGGCTGGGCAAGAATTAACCATTTTGTCGGAACATGGCGAGGGGCCATGGCTGCCTGCGGGTCCGCAGACAGCGCACGTGACCGCAATCGCACCGATTCGGAACGGCAGGTGGGAATCCGCCCCGCAAAGGGGCGGAATAGAGCTTACTGGACCAGTTCCTGATCCTCGAACAGGCCGTCGAAGAGCATGGTGGAGAGGTAGCGCTCGCCCGAATCCGGCAGCACCACGACGATGGTCTTGCCCTGCATGGTCGGCTCTTCGGCGAGCTTCACCGCGGCGGCCATGGCGGCGCCGCTGGAGATGCCGCAGAGGATGCCTTCCTCCTGCATCAGGCGCAGGGCCATGTTCTTGGCGTCCTCGTCGGCGATGGTGGCGACGCGGTCGACCAGCGACAGGTCGAGGTTCTTCGGCACGAAGCCGGCGCCGATGCCCTGGATCTTGTGCGGGCTGGGCTTGACCTCTTCGCCGGCCAGGGTCTGGCTGATCACCGGCGAGCCGACCGGCTCCACGGCCACCGACAGGATCGGCTTGCCCTTGGTGTTCTTGATGAAGCGCGACACCCCGGTGATGGTGCCGCCGGTGCCAACGCCCGCCACCAGCACGTCCACCGCGCCATCGGTGTCGTTCCAGATTTCCGGGCCGGTGGTCTTCTCGTGGATCGCCGGGTTGGCCGGGTTGTCGAACTGCGCCGGCATGAAGTACTTCGCCGGGTCGCTGGCGAGGATTTCCTCGGCCTTGGCGATGGCGCCCTTCATGCCCTTGGCCGGCTCGGTGAGCACCAGTTCGGCGCCCAGGGCCTTGAGCACCTTGCGCCGCTCCAGGCTCATGGAGGAGGGCATGGTGAGGATCAGCTTGTAGCCGCGGGCGGCGGCGACGAAAGCCAGGCCGATGCCTGTATTGCCCGAGGTCGGCTCGACCAGGGTCATGCCCGGTTTCAGGCGGCCGTTGGACTCGGCATCCCAGATCATGTTGGCGCCGATCCGGCACTTCACCGAGTAGCCCGGGTTGCGCCCTTCGATCTTGGCCAGGATGGTGACGCCGCGCGGGGCGATGCGGTTGATCTGTACCAGCGGCGTGTTGCCGATGGACTGCGCGTTGTCTGCGTAAATGCGGCTCATGATGAGAGTCCTTGTCGCTCGAAGGTGATCCGAAAGCCTATGCCCAGCCCGTCCTCCAGTCCAGACGCAGAACCGGCGCAAAGATGGGCGCGGCCTCGCAGGCGCCGGGCTTCACTGGAAACTGCAAAGCGCCGCCGGATATCGCGCGTGGCTGGGCCGGGCGTGACCGGGCATTCAGTGACTGAATGCCCGTCCTGCGTTCACAGTCGAGCGCCATGCGCGTTATAGTCGCAGTCTCCCACACGCACATTTCCGCCCGGGCCTACCCCCCGGCCGCTACCGTTCGAGGATTCACCGATGAAGTTCGAAGGCACCCAGTCCTACGTCGCCACCGACGACCTCAAGCTGGCGGTCAACGCCGCCATCACCCTGCAGCGGCCGTTGCTGGTGAAAGGCGAGCCGGGCACCGGCAAGACCATGCTGGCCGAGCAGCTGGCGGAGTCCTTCGGCGCCAAGCTGATCACCTGGCACATCAAGTCCACCACCAAGGCCCACCAGGGCCTCTACGAGTACGACGCGGTCAGCCGCCTGCGGGACTCGCAGTTGGGCGTGGACAAGGTCCACGACGTGCGCAACTACATCAAGAAGGGCAAGCTCTGGGAGGCCTTCGAGGCCGAGGAGCGCGTGATCCTGCTGATCGACGAGATCGACAAGGCCGACATCGAGTTCCCCAACGACCTGTTGCAGGAACTCGACAAGATGGAGTTCTTCGTTTACGAGACCAACGAGACCATCAAGGCCAAGCAGCGCCCGATCATCATCATCACCTCCAACAACGAGAAGGAGCTGCCGGACGCCTTCCTGCGCCGCTGCTTCTTCCACTACATCGCCTTCCCCGACCGCGAGACCCTGCAGAAGATCGTCGACGTGCACTACCCCAAGATCAGCGGCACGCTGGTCAGCGAGGCGCTGGACATCTTCTTCGACGTGCGCAAGGTGCCGGGTCTGAAGAAGAAGCCTTCCACCTCCGAGCTGGTGGACTGGCTGAAGCTGCTGATGGCCGACAACATCGGCGAAGCCGTGCTGCGCGAGCGCGACCCCACCAAGGCCATCCCGCCGCTGGCCGGTGCGCTGGTTAAGAACGAGCAGGACGTGCAACTGCTCGAACGCCTGGCGTTCATGAGCCGCCGCGCCAGCCGCTGATTCGCAGCTACGGATGGACCTATTCAGGATTGCGCGTAAGCGCCAGAAGAGCGTTCAGGATCAAAACGCTCTTCTGCGGGAATCCATTCGCAAGTGCGCCGCGTATTTCCGCGAGGCGCCCGGACATATTCCGCCGGTGCTGATCGACGTGGCGCGTGAGAGAAATGTCGACTGGTCCAAGGCTATCCTTCTGAACCTCGGTGTTTGTGAGCCGGGCTGTTCGTCTCTGATGGGGCTGTTGCTTGATCAGTCCGGACGCTTTATCGAGTTTGAGCTGGATGCGACGGATGATTTGAGCTCCCTGGTGGAGCTGTACGTCTGGAAGGACGTTTCGGCAGAGCAGAATTGCTCCCAACACAATCGCGGTATTGGCGTGGGCTATGGAGCCTTGGCGCTTGCGGTGCAAGCCGATCTGAATCGGCCTCAGGGCCTGCTGCCTGTCAGCGAAGAGTGAGAATCTGATCATGCTGCTCAACCTGTTCAACGAAATGCGCGCGGCCAAGGTGCCGGTGTCGGTGCGCGAGCTGCTCGACCTGATCGATGCGCTCAAGCACCGCGTCGTGTTCGCCGACATGGACGAGTTCTACTACCTCGCCCGCACCATCATGGTGAAGGACGAGCGCCATTTCGATAAGTTCGACCGGGCCTTCGGCGCCTACTTCAAGGGCCTGGAAAAGCTCGACGACCACCTCAAGGCGCTGATCCCCGAAGAGTGGCTGCGCAAGGAATTCGAGCGCCTGCTGACCGACGAGGAGCGCGCGCAGATTCAGTCCCTGGGCGGCCTGGACAAGCTCATCGAGGAGTTCAAGAAACGCCTGGAAGAGCAGAAGGAACGCCACGCCGGCGGCAACAAGTGGATCGGCACCGGCGGCACCAGCCCGTTCGGTTCCGGCGGCTTCAACCCCGAGGGCATCCGCGTCGGCGATGCCGGCAAGCGCCAGGGCAAGGCCGCCAAGGTGTGGGACCAGCGCGAGTACAAGAACCTCGACGACCAGGTCGAGCTGGGCACGCGCAACATCAAGATCGCCCTGCGCCGCCTGCGCAAGTTCGCCCGCGAAGGCGCGGCGGAAGAGCTGGACATCGACGGCACCATCGACCACACCGCCAAGGATGCCGGCCTGCTCAACATCCAGATGCGCCCCGAACGCCGCAACACCGTGAAGCTCCTGCTGCTGCTGGATATCGGCGGCTCCATGGACGCCCACGTGAAGGTCTGCGAGGAACTGTTCTCGGCCTGCAAGACCGAGTTCAAGCACCTGGAGTACTTCTACTTCCACAACTTCATCTACGAGTCGGTGTGGAAGAACAACCTGCGCCGCTCCAGCGAGCGCACCGCCACCTTCGACCTGCTGCACAAGTATGGGCCGGACTACAAGGTGGTGTTCGTTGGCGACGCCGCCATGGCGCCCTACGAGATCACCCAGGCCGGCGGCAGCGTCGAGCACTGGAACGAGGAAGCCGGCTACGTGTGGATGCAGCGCTTCATGGAGAAGTACAAGAAGCTCATCTGGATCAACCCGTACCCGAAGGACACCTGGAACTACACCGCCTCCACGGGCCTCGTGCGCGAGCTGGTGAAGGAGCAGATGTACCCGCTGACCTTGAGCGGCCTGGAAGAAGGCATGCGCTTCCTCTCTCGCGGTTGACCGCTTGCGGGCCCCAGGACGGTGCATCTGCACCGTCCGGTGTCCCCAAAGGTAACCCCGCGCGCGGGCCGATGAAGGCCCGCGGCGCGTCCCAGGCCCCGTCCCATGGGGATCGATCCGGCCACGCTGGGTGGCCGGCACGCAACTTGCCTGCCCCTGAGCTGCGCTTGAGCCGGTAACACCCGCCGGCGCGCCGTAGCGTCTACGATGGGCACGACATGAATCCACTGACCTTCTCCCGCTCCACCTGGCTCAACTCCCTGCACATGACCTCCCTGACCGTCGCGCTGATGGAATCGGAAGGGCACAGCCGCGAGGCCATCCTCGAAGGCAGCGGCATCACCGGCGACGACCTGCTCGACCTGCGCCGGCTGGTCAGCCCCTGGCAGGAGCAGCAGGTCTTCGCCAACGTGCAGAACCTCGCCGGGGAACCCGCCCTCGGCCTGCGCCTGGGCGTGCGCACACGGATCACCGCCTACGGGCTGCTGGGCTACGCGCTGATCTCCGCGCCGACGCTGGGCGAGGCGCTGCGCATCGGCCTGAGTTACCCGGTGCTGCTGGGCACCTACTTCCACCTCTCGCTGGAAGTGGATGGCGACATGGCCTGGCTGGTCGCCACTGGCTATGGCGAGGAAGAGGCCATGCGCCCGTTCAACACCGAGTTGTGCCTGGGCTCGCTGAAGGTGGCCTGCGCCGACCTGCTCGGCCAGCCGCTGCCGCTGGTGCGTGCCGAATTCGACTACGAAGGCCCGGCGGAACGCCGCGCCGCCTACGCCACGCTGTTCGGCTGCCAGCTGAGCTTCGATTGTCCGCGCAGCGCCATCGGCTTCCCCGCCAGTTGGCTGGACATGCGCCTGCCACTGGCCGACGCCGTGACCCACCGCGAGATGCTCGAACAGTGCCGCCGCCAGAACATCGACCTGGCCGCGCGCCGTGCCTGGCTCGACAAGGTCCGCGCCATCCTCGGCGAACGCCTGCAGGAACCACCGGGCCTGGAGGAGCTGGCACGGCGCCTGAACTGCTCCTCGCGCAGCCTGCGCCGCCACCTGCAGCAACAGCAGACCAGCTACCAGCAACTGCTCGACGAACTGCGCTTCGCCCGCGCCAAGGAATTGCTGCAGGACGGCGACATGCCCATCTACCGCATCGCCGAGGAACTGGGCTTCAGCGAAACCGCCAGCCTGCGCCACGCCTTCCAGCGCTGGAGCGGCCAGCCGCCGAGCCACTTCCGTGCGTAAAGACCCGTAAATAGGGCTCCGTACATGAAGATCTTCGCCTGAAATTTCTGTCGGGCTTGTCGTGGATCAAGATACCCCCGACGCTGCTGGGCCTAGCCTTGAGCGATCCCACAAGGACGCTCGAGGGCCTCACCATGGCCAAGAAATTCCCCCTCAATCCGCCGCACCCCGAGCGCATCTGCTGGGGCTGCGACCGCTACTGTCCGGCGACCAACCTGGCGTGTGGCAACGGCGCGGACCGCACCATGCACCCGGCCGAAATGCTCGGGGATGACTGGTACCAGTTTGGTGACTGGGGCATCGAGCCGCCCAGTACGATTGCTGCCGCGCAGCTGGAGCCGTCCAGCTGAGGCACACCCGCGCCGTTGCGGCGCCGGGCATGAAAAAGCGCGCACTCCCTCCCCGGAGTGCGCGCTTTTTTCGTCATCAGCCCTTGGCCGGTGTGATGCCGTAGATCTTCTGGAAGCGGGCGATCAGGGCGTCCGGCTTCTTCTCTTCCTTCTGCATCAGGTACACCACGCGCTCGCCGTTGGGGCCGCTGGCGATTTCGGTGTGGCGGAAGATTGGCTCGCCCAGGCCGTTCATGTCGACCATGTCGCCGTAGCGCTGGGCCACGTAGATCACGCCGCCCTGGCGAATTTCGCCGTAGAAGCCGGCGGCCGGCGGCAGGCTCTGCTTGTAGAACTGGTAGGCGGCGATCTTCTTCGCGTCCTTGCCCTGATCCTCGGCGCGCACGACCAGCACGACGTTCTGGCCGAACTTGTCCTTCTCGCCGACTTCCTTGGTGTAGGTGGTCTTGCCGGTCACCAGGTAGTCCCGGTAGACGGTGGCGTCGTCGAACAGGTAGAGGGTGTCGTCGGTACGCACCAGGTACCAATCGTCATTGTTGGGCGTGGCTTCCTTGCTGGCGACCGGAGCCTGGAGGGCGCAGCCGGTGAGGGCGGCGACGAGCAGGGCGAGGGATGCAGCTTTGTGGGCAGTCTTTTTATTGAACATCGCGGGGGCTTCCCAGGGTTGAAAGCCTGCGAGTTTCACCGGGCCAGATAACGGATTGATGACGGGCAAATGACGAATTGTTTCGCCGCCGCAGCGCCCGGAACGCGGGCGCTGCGGACGATCCTCGGAGGATTCAGGGGCGGGCTTCGAGGATCAGGTTGAACGGCGTTTGCGCCGCGCGGCGGAAGCGGCTGAAACCGGCCTCCTCGAACACCTGGCGCAGACGGGCCTCGCCGGCCTGCGCGCCGAGCCCCAGGCCCACTTCCTGGGACAGCGAGTTGGGCGTGCAGATGAAGGTGGAGGCGGCGTAGAACAGCCGGCCGACCGGGTTCTGGTTGTCCTCCAGGTGGTCGTTGGCGAAGGGTTCCACCAGCAGCACCGTGCCGTCCGGTTTCAGCGCCTGGCGCGCGTGCTGCGCGGCGCCTACCGGGTCGCCCATGTCGTGCAGGCAGTCGAAGAAGCAGATCAGATCGTACGCGTTGCCGGGGTAGTCCTTGGCGCTGGCGCGCTGGAAGCGGGCGCGCGTGGCGACCTCGGCCTGGTCGGCGCGCTGGTTAGCCACATCGATGGACGGTTGGTGGTAGTCGAAGCCGACGAAATTCGAGGCCGGGAAGGACTGCGCCATGACGATGGTGGAGGCGCCGTGGCCGCACCCGACGTCCGCCACCTGGGCGCCGCGTTCGAGCTTGCCGACCACCTCGTCCAGCGCCGGCAGCCACTCGGCCACCAGGTGGGCACGGTAGCCGGGGCGGAAGAATTTCTCGGTGCCGGAGAACATGCAGGGGTGGTGGTCGCCCCAGGCCAGGCCGCCGTCACCACGCATGGCGGCGACCAGCTTGTCCTTGTCGTGGTAGAGCGCGGCGACGACCGAGGCGCCGCCGGCGACGTAGACCGGCGAGTCCTCGATGGCCAGCGCCATGGCCTGTTCTTCGGGCAGGCGGAAGGTGCCGTCCTGGTGCTCCATGTAGCCGGAGGCGGCGTGGGCGCTGAGCCATTCGCGCAGCAGGCGGGCGTTGCAGCCGCTGCGCTCGGCCAGTTGCGCCGGGCTGAGCCAGTGGCCATCGGCCATGGCTTTGTAGAGGCCCAGTTCCTCGCCCAGGATGATGTTGGCGAGCATTGCCGCGCCACCCATGTCGGTGACCAGCTTGCCCATGAACTCGTTGAGTCTGGCTTCGTCCATCGCGCGAGCTCCCGTACGCAGCCGCAGGCGAGCCCCGCGGCAATCGAGGAAGGAAGGCGGCAGGCGGCAGTGCCGGCTGCCGCGACGGGCGCCGGCCAACGGCGGGCACAGGACGCTGCAGGCGCAACGGCGGCTCCCATGCGGGACTGTTGCGCGAAGGCCGGCAGGTGGGGCTGCCGGCGTAACCTTTCCATTCTACGGCGCTGGATTCGCCCCGGCGTCATCGCCGACTTGCGGTGCTGCCGTGTCCTCGGTGCGCGCCACCTGCGGCCGCTGCAGGATGAGGTTCTGCGGCGTGCTCAGGCTGATGCCGGCCTCGCGCAGGCCGCTGAAGATGGTGAACAGCAGGTCGCTCTTGGTCGAATACACCGCGCGCGGGCTGCTGACGTTGCCCGAAGCCGCCAGGGTCAGCCCGGTGGCGCTCAGGTCCTTGAAGGTCACCGACGGGGCGGGCGTCTCGACGATGTTCTCGTGTTCGGTATAGGCCTTGAGCATCAGCTCGCGGACCCTCTGCACGTCGGTGTCCAGCGGCAGCGTGAGGTTGATGCCGACCACGCCCAGAGCGCTGCCCATGGTCACGTTGCGCACGTTCTGCGAGATGAACTGCGAGTTGGGCACGATCACCGTGGACTGGTCGGACATCTGGATTTCCGTGGCGCGCACGTTGATCCGCCGGATGTCGCCCTCCACGCCGCCGGTCAGGCTGACCCAGTCGCCGACCTTCACCGGGCGTTCGGTGAGCAGGATCAGGCCGGAGATGAAGTTCTGCACGATGGCCTGCAGGCCGAAACCGATGCCCACCGACAGGGCGCTGACCACCCAGGTCAGGCTGGTGAGGTTGATGCGCAGCGCCGAGAGCACCAGCAACACCAGGATGACCATGCCGATGTAACCCACCAGGGTCACCAGCGAGGCGCGCATGCCGGCGTCCATGTTGGTTTCCGGCAGCAGCTCGTCGGCCAGCCAGCGCTTGAGCAGGCGCAGGCCGAACAGCCCGGCGGCGAGGGTGCCCAGGGCCAGCAGGATGTCCTGCGGGACGATGTTCAGGCGGCCCAGGGATTGGCCGCTCTCCACCAGTTGCACCAGCCCCTGGAGCAACTCGCCGGGGCTGGTGCCGGAGGTGGAGAAGGCGATCAGCAGGGTCGACAACACCAGCAGCGTGCGCCCGGCGCCGGTCAGCAGGGTGGCGAACTGTGCCTGGTGGCGCGGGTCGACGCCGAGGTTCTGCGCCAGCCGTTCGCCGATGGGTTGGCGCGGCGACAGCAGCACTTCGCAGAGGTCGACGAACAGCGTCGTCAGCAGGTAGCCGGTGGCGCACACCACGCTGGCCCAGAGCAGCTTGCCGGCGAAGAAGTAGGCCAGCGACAGGTAGCCGGTGACCAGCGCCAGGACGATCAGCAGCACGGTCACCAGCATCGCCAGCACGAGGATGCCCGCCAGCGCGGACGTCTCATGCCCTTCGGCTTCACGGCGGGCGCGGCGGTAGCGATACAGCGCGATGCCGTACAGCACGGCGGTCGCCAGGGCGGTGATGCCGTTGACCGCCACGGTCAGCGCGAGGCTGGCGCCGCTGGCGCTGTTGATGCGGTCGAGGGTGCCCAGCACCAGCAGCAGCCAGGCCATCAGCCAGGGGAAGGGGGACAGGGCGGTGGCCACCGGGTCGGGCAGGTCGGGCAGGCGCCAGGACGGGCGCTGCACGGCGAGCAGTGCGCGGCCAAGGCCGGCGGTGAAGGTGCAGAAGATCACCAGCGAGAGCATCTGGTCGCCCAGGTTGGCCATGTTGCCGCTGAGCTGCTCGTGCCAGTTCATGCCCTCGTGGATCACCGTGGCGCCGCCGCCGAGGGTGAGGATGGTGGCCAGGCTGACCGCCACCGCCAGGGCGCTGCGGCGCAGGCGGCCGACCGGAATCCAGCGGATCATCGCCTTGGTCAGCAGTTGTTCGAGCAGGCGCCGGCCGGGAATCCACAGCATCACCGCGACCAGCAGGCTGGCAACGAAGGGCCAGCGGTGCTCCGGTTGCCAGGTGGTGGCGAAGGCGCTGCCGATCTGCGCGCGCATGGACTGCAGGCGCGTCAGGTCATCGTCGGTGGGGCGGATCAGGGTCGACCAGAAGCGCGGGCTCAGCGGCGGCGGGTAGCGCGTGGCGATCTGCGAGTTGAACTGGCTGCGGCGCAGGTTGACGATCTGTGCGGCGAGGTCCTGGGCGTCCTTGTCCAGCTGGTTGGCGCGCGCCAACTGTTTCTGCAGGTCCTTTTGCGCATCCGTCAGGTCGTTGCGCTGCTTGCTCAGGCTCTGTGCCTCGTTGGGCGTCGCCGGGCCGAGCACCTTGAGCTGGTCTTCGGTGCGCGACAGCGCCGCGCCGATGTCGGTGGCGTTCTGCTCCGCGCGGGCCTGCACGGCCAGCGCCGACTGCCGCAGGTTGGAGAGCAGGCCATCGTCGCTGTCGGCGGAGACGCGCTGGCGGATCAGCTCCAGGCGGGCGCTGAGTTGGTCGACGCCGGCGTCCTCGGGCAGCTCCGGCAACTGGATGGTATCGCCGGCCTGGACGTCGGTCGGCTCGTCCGCCAGCACGGCGCCGGCGCCGGCCAGCGACAAGGTCAGCATCAGCAGCACGCGGCTGCAGGCGCGTACGAAGGTTTCCCGCATGTTCCCCCATCCTGTGGTCAAAACGCGTGTCGGTGTTCGACCGGCCGTTGGCCGGGACAATTCCCTGGAGCATAGCGCCGCGTCGTTCGGCCCTGGTGACGCCGTGCGGCCAATCACAGCATGCAGATGGTTAAGGGTCACAAATTCTGGCCATATCGATCCCCTTTTGGCCGCTTCCGCTGTTTTGCCGCGCGTGTTCGCTGGGCAGAATTCCATCACCGGACAACAAGAATCCTTCAGAGGGTACTCCCATGCTTACCGTGTACAGCGATGATCACCGCCTGCATTTCGGCCAGTCCGAACTGGTCGATGGCAAACTCCAGCCCTGCTTCGAAATGCCCAGCCGCGCGGACACCGTGCTGGCCCGCGTGAAGTCGCAGAACCTGGGCGAGATCATCGCCCCGAAGGACTTCGGCCTCGATCCGATCCTGCGCACGCACAACACCCGCTACGTCGAATTCCTCAAGGGCGCCTGGGCCCGCTGGGCGGCCGAAGGCCACACCGGCGACCTGGTTTCCACCACGTTCCCGGGTCGCCGCCTGCGCCGTGACGGCCCCATCCCGACCGCCCTGATGGGTGAGCTGGGCCATTACAGCTTCGACACCGAGGCGCCGATCACCGCCGGCACCTGGCAGGCCGTGTACAGCTCGGCCCAGGTCGCGCTGACTGCCCAGGACCACATGCGCCAGGGCGCCAACATGGCCTTCGGCCTGTGCCGTCCGCCGGGCCACCACGCCGGCAGCGACTTCATGGGCGGCTACTGCTTCCTGAACAACGCCGCCATCGTCAGCCAGGCCTTCCTCGACCAGGGCGCCAAGCGCGTGGCCATCCTCGACGTGGACTACCACCACGGCAACGGCACCCAGGATATCTTCTACCGCCGCAACGACGTGCTGTTCGCCTCGATCCACGGCGACCCGCTGGTGGAGTACCCGTACTTCCTCGGCCACGCCGACGAACATGGCGAAGGCGCCGGCGAAGGCTACAACCACAACTACCCGCTGGCCCACGGCACCGGCTGGGATGGCTGGTCCGCCGCGCTGGAAGATGCCTGCCGGAAGATTTCCGCCTACGCGCCGGACGCGGTGGTTGTCTCCCTGGGTGTGGATACGTATAAGGACGACCCGATTTCGCAGTTCAAGCTGGACAGCCCGGACTACCTGAAGATGGGCGCGCGCATCGCCGCCATGGGCATTCCGACCCTGTTCATCATGGAGGGCGGTTACGCGGTGGAGGCCATCGGTGTCAACGCGGTGAACGTGCTGCAGGGCTACGAAGGCGCTGCACGCTGATAAGACGAATCGGGCGGATGAGAATCCGCCCGTTTGCTTTTCATTGCTCGCAACCTTTTGCGCGAGCGCATCCAGCTGGGGAAGGACATGAACAAGAAAACCGCGCTGCGCGGCCTGCTCGCCGCCGCCACTCTCGTCACGGCCAGCGTTGCCAGCGCCGAGCCGCAAGTGCGCATCTACAACTGGTTCGACTACATCGGCCCGGACACCCTCAAGGGCTTCCAGGGCGAGACCGGCATCAAGCCGCAATACGACGTCTACGACAGCAACGAAGTGCTGGAAGCCAAGCTGCTGTCCGGCCATTCGGGCTATGACGTGGTCGTGCCCAGCGACAGCTTCCTCCCCAACTACCTCAAGGCCGGCGTGTTCCAGCCCCTGGACAAGAGCAAGCTGCCGAACTGGAAGAACCTCAACCCGGCGCTGCTCAAGGTGCTGGAGAGCAAGGACCCGGGCAACCAGTACGTGATGCCCTACATGTGGGGCACCAACGGCATCGCCTACAACGTCGACAAGGTCAAGGCGGTGCTCGGCGACAACGCGCCGGTGGACTCCTGGGACCTGGTGTTCAAGCCGGAGAACCTCGCCAAGCTCAAATCCTGTGGCGTGGCCTTCCTCGACTCGCCCACCGAGGTGATCCCGCAGGTCCTGCATTACCTGGGCCTGTCGCCCAACAGCCGCAACCCGGACGACTACAAGAAGGCCGAGGAACTGCTGGCCAGGCTGCGCCCGAACATCACCTACTTCAGCTCCTCGAAGTTCGTCACCGACCTGGCCAATGGCGACGTCTGCGTGGCCCTGGCCTGGTCCGGCGGCGCCATGCAGGCGGCCAACCGCGCCAAGGAAGCGGGCAACGGCATCCACATCGAATACCGCATTCCCAAGGAAGGCGCCGCCGCCTGGTTCGACGTGCTGGCGATTCCGAAGGACTCGAAGAACGTCGAGCAGGCCCACGCCTTCCTCAACTACCTGCTGCGCCCGGAAGTGGTCGCGCCGATCTCCGACTACGTTGCCTACGCCAACCCCAACCAGGCGGCGGACGTGCTGATCTCCAAGGACCTGCACGACAACCCCAACGTCTACCCGCCGGCGGACGTGCAGGCCAAGCTGTACTCGGTGGAGATGCTGCCGCCGAAGCTGGAGCGCATCCGCACCCGCACCTGGACCCAGGTGAAATCCGGGAAGTGATGTCGCTGGCAACTGGCTGAGCAGCGGATTTCCGTTGGCGGCCGGCTGGCGTGAACTGGCATGATCGGCGGACTTTCTTCGAGGAAGTCCGCCGATTGTCCTTTCGACTTCCCGCTTTTTTTTCAACTGCCGAGCTTTGCCATGAACTCCCACAGCAACATCGTCGAGCGCAAGGGCGCCGACGCCTTCGCCATCCAGGTCATGACCGGCCTGTGCGTCATCTGGGGCATCCAGCAAGTGGTGGTGAAGCTGGCCGCGCCGGACATCGCGCCGATCATGCAGGCCTTCGGTCGCAACCTGGTGGCCGCCGTGGTGGTGGGGCTGCTGATGTGCTGGCGCGGCGGCTGGGAAGGCTTCCTGCGCCAGGGCACGCTCAAGGGCGGGCTGCTGGCGGGCGTGCTGTTCGCCGCCGAGTTCTTCTTCATCGCCCAGGGGCTGGTCTACACCTCGGCCTCGCACATGGCCGTGTTCATCTACACGGCGCCGATCTTCTCCGCGCTGGCGTTGCACTTCCTGCTGCCCAGCGAGCGCCTGCGGCCGCTGCAGTGGCTTGGCATCGGCGTGTGCTTCGCGGGGATCGCCCTGTGCTTCGGCGGTGGCTTCGACCTCGCCAGCATGGACAGCCGCATGCTGCTGGGCGATGCCTTCGGCGTGCTGGCCGGGTTCTCCTGGGGCATGACTACGGTCGCGGTGCGCACCACCCGGCTGTCCGAGGCGAAACCGATCCTGACGCTGTTCTACCAGCTGCTGATCGCCGCGCTGCTGTTGCCCTTCGCCGCCCTGGCGCTGGGCAAGACAGGCGACGTGAGCTTCACCGCCATCGGCGTGGGCAGCGTGCTGTTCCAGGGGCTGGTGGTGTCGTTCTTCAGCTACTTCACCTGGTTCTGGCTGCTGCGCCGCTACCTGGCATCGAACCTCGCGGTGTTTTCCTTCATGACGCCGATGTTCGGCATCGCCTTCGGCGTGCTGATTCTCGGCGAGCCGCTGACCCTGAACTTCGTCGCCGGCGCCGTGCTGGTGCTGGCGGGCATCACCCTGGTGAGCAGCGAACAGTGGATCCGGCGGATGCTTCGCCGCTGAGTGCGGATGTGCCGCGCTCTTGATTCAGGTCAGGCGCTGCGGCGAGGGAAGGCGATAGTCTTTGTTTCAAGGAGTGAGTGGCACGGGCGGAGAGTGGGACGCCGGGCTATTCTTCCTAGGGCGGCCCATGGTGGTAACGGGCCGCCCGACCTGAATTCGAACGAGGAGGCATTCCATGAAAGTCTGGCTGCAAAGCGTTGCGTGGAAACTCGGTGTCGCGCTCGGCCTGATCGAGCCTCCACGTCTGCAACCCATCCCCATCCGCAGCGACGAACAGCGTCGCCTGATGGAGCAACGCCGGCGCTACTGATGACGCCCGCGTTACCGCAAAAGGAAAACCCGCCAGCTGGCGGGTTTTTTCTTGCCTGTCATTCGTGGGCCTTGAACCAGTCGTCGATCATGGTTTTCAGCCGCTCCCCGGAAAAGCTCGGGAAATGCCCGCCGTGCACGGTACGCACCGGCAGCGCGCGCAGGCGCGCCAGGCTGGTGGCGTAGTCGTCGAGATTGGAGTGGTAGGCATCCTCGATCAGCGGGCCGTCGTAGATGATGTCGCCGGAGAACAGCGTCTGCGTCTTCTCTTCCCACAGGCTGATGCCGCCCGGCGAATGGCCGGGGGTGTGCAGCACCTGCAGGGTGCGGTCGCCCAGGTCGAGCACGTCGCCTTCCTCGATGGTGCGGGTCGCCGGCGCGGCCTTGACGCGGTATTCGGCGTAGCACAGCGGGCAGTCCGGATGGGCGTCGAACATCTCGTCGCCGACGAAGGCCGTGGCCAGGGTGCGCTCGCCGTCGGGGCGGGCGAGGATGTCGGCTTCGGCCGGGTGCACCAGGCGCTCGTCGAACTCGTGGTGGCCGGCGATGTGGTCGAAGTGGGTGTGGCTGGCCACCGCCAGCAGCGGGCGGTCGGTGAGCCAGGGCAACTGTTCGCGCAGGCTGACCAGCCCCGAGCCGCTGTCCACCAGCACGTCGCGCTCGCGGCCCTGGATGTGCCACATGTTGCAGCGGTAGAAGGGGCGGACGTAGGGCTCGTGGATCAGGCTGACGCCGTCGTAGCAGTGTCGGACTTCGAACCAGCGGTCGCGGGTGACGATCTTCATTTATTCGCGCCTTGTCGTGCTGAGCGTAGGGTGTGCAACGGGTAGCGGTTGTACCCCGGTACAACCTGCCATTCATTGGCGCCAGGGCCAAGCCCGGAGTATCGGAGCTCTTCGTAGGAGCGAGCTTGCTCGCGAACAATCCCGAGCTGGGCGGTTCGCGAGCAAGCTCGCTCCTACAGGCTGACGGGTTTATGGCTGTGCTGCGGGGGCTTTGCTCCCTCTCCCTAACCCTCTCCCTGAAGGGAGAGGGGATCGACCGGAGCGCTCGGATAATCCGGAGCCAGCCGGTGAGCACCGTTCTTCCGAATGGCACGGGCAAGCTCCCTCTCTCTTCAGGGAGAGGGCGGGGGAGAGGGTGCCGAGCACTTGCTCCGTTATCTCCGACTGAATAAGCCCGAACTGGGCCGTTCGCGAGCAAGCTCGCTCCTACAGGGAGGGTGTTACGGCGCGAACGGCGCCGCTTCCATCACTTCCACGATCAGCGGGCGGTCGCTCGGCGCGGTGCGCAGCAGTTCCTGCAGGTGAGCGTGATCGCGGGCGCGTTCGGCGGCGCAGCCGAAGCCGCGGGCGATGGCGAGGAAGTCCGGGGTGTAGATATCCACGCCCAGCGGGGTGATGTCGCGGCGTTCCATGTAGCGCTTGATCTCGCCGTAGCCGTAGTTGTTCCACAGCAGGACGATGATGCCGACCTTGGCTTCCACGGCGCTGGCCAGTTCGGTCATGGTGAACTGCAGGCCGCCATCGCCCATCAGGCTGATCACCGGGCGGCCCGGCTCGCCGAGCTTGGCGCCGATGGCCGCCGGCAGGCCGTAGCCCAGGGTGCCGTAGCCGGTGGAGGCGTTGAACCAGCGGCGGCCGCCGTCCAGCTCTACCAGGTGGTTGCCGCTGTAGACGGTCTGGGTCGAGTCGCCGACGAAGCGGGCATCGGGCAGCACGTCGAGGATGGTGTCGAACAGGGTGCGGTAGTGCGCCCAGCCGCTGAAGTCCTCGGCCAGCTGCGCACGCACCTTGGCCGCGCGCTGGGCGCCGGGGCTGGCGGCGTCGGCCTCGCGGGCCGGCAGCAGTTCCAGCAGGGCGCGCATGGCGGTGCGGGCGTCGGCCTGGATGGCGATGCTCGGGGCGAAATTGCGCATCAGCTGCTGCGGGTCGATGTCGATGCGGATCAGCTCGCCGCCGATCTTGAAGTTGCCGTCGAACACCACGTCGTAGTCGGTTTCGCCCAGCTCGGTGCCGATGGCCAGTACCACGTCGGCTTCCAGCGCCAGTTCACGGACCGGAACCAGCGACTGGTTGCTGCCGACCAGCAGCGGATGGTCCGGTTGCAGGAGGCCCTTGGCGTTGATGGTCTGCGCGGTCGGCGCGTCCAGGGCAATGGCCAGCGCGCGGGCTTCGGCCTGGGCGGCGACGCAGCCGCCACCGAGCAGCAGCAGCGGCTTCTGTGCCTTGGCCAGCTTGGCGGCGGCTTCGTGCAGCGGCGAGCGGGCCGGGGCAGGGCGGGCCAGCTGTACGCGCGGCAGCACCTGCAGGTGGTCGGCCGGGGCGGTGATGATGTCCAGCGGCAGCTCGATGTGCACGGGGCGCGGGCGCTCGCTGTCGAACACGGCGAAGGCGCGGGCCAGCACGGCCGGCAGTTCCTCGACGCTCATCAGGGTGTGGCTGAAGGCGCTGACGCCGGCGACCATGGCGCGCTGGTTGGGCAGCTCGTGCAGGTAGCCGTTGCCGTGGGCCAGGCGCGAGCGCTCGTTGACGCTGGAGATCACCAGCATGGGGATGGAGTCGGCGTAGGCCTGGCCCATGGCGGTGAGGATGTTGGTCATGCCCGGGCCGGTGATGATGAAGCAGGTGCCCGGCTTGCCGGTGACACGCGCGTAGCCGTCGGCCATGAAGCCGGCGCCCTGTTCGTGGCGCGGGGTGATGTGGCGGATGCCGCTGTGGGGCAGGCCGCGGTACAGCTCGACGGTGTGTACGCCGGGGATGCCGAAGACGGTATCGACGCCCCAGGCTTCGAGTTGCTTGACGAGGAATTCGCCGCAGGTGGTCATGGCAGTTCCTTAAAGATTCGCAGGTAAGTCGTGATCATCATGCAAAAGGGCGCGGAGATCAGCTCGCCGCGCCCTTTTGCCCAGCGTGGTTTCTTATCAGGCCGCTTCGGCTACCGCCGCGGGGCGGGGCGACAGCAGGCTGACGACGATGAAGCTGACCAGGCCGATGGCCAGGCTGTAGTAGATCGGGGTGTTGGCATCGAAGCCGTCCTTGAGCATGAACACCAGCGCGGTGACGAAGCCCAGGGCCATGCTGGTGATCGCGCCGGCGGTGGTGGCGCGCTTCCAGTAGATGGCGCCGATCAGCGGGATCAGCATGCCGCCCACCAGCAGGTTGTAGGCCAGGGTCAGGGCGCTGAGCACGTCGTTCACCACCAGGGCGATGGCCAGGACCACGACACCGGTGACCAGGGTGCAGATGCGGTTCAGGCTCAGGCGGGTGGAGCGCTGGCCGGTGACGATCGGCAGCAGGTCTTCGGTGATGGTGGTGGACGCGGCGAGCAGGCCGGCGCTGGCGGTGGACATCATCGCGGCCAGCGCGGCGGCGATCACCAGGCCACGGATGCCGTCCGGCAGGGCGGCGCTGACGATGGCGGCGAAGGCGTTGTTGACGTTGTCCAGGTCAGGCAGCAGGACCTTGGCGCACATGCCGATCAGCGCGCCGACCAGGCCGTAGATCACGCAGTACACGCCCGCGGCGGTGCCGGCGTACTTGGTGACCTTCTCGTCGCGGGCGGTGAACACGCGCTGCCAGATGTCCTGGCCGATCAGGATGCCGAAGAAGTAGATCAGGAAGTAGGTGATGATGGTGTCGTAGCCGATGGTGTGGAAGCTGAAGGCGGTCGCCGGCAGCTTGGCCACCAGTTCGTCCCAGCCGCCCACGCGGTACAGGCAGATCGGCAGCAGGATGAACATCAGGCCGACGGTCTTGATGATGAACTGCACGATGTCGGTCAGGGTCAGCGACCACATGCCGCCGATGGTGGAGTAGACCACCACGACGCCGCCGCCCAGCAGCACGGACACCCAGAACGGCAGGCCGAACAGGACCTGCATGACGGTGCCGATGGCCAGGGTGGAGACCACGCCGATCATCAGCGCGTAGGCGAACATGATCACCGCCGAGGCCTGGCGGGCCATGGGGTTGTAGCGGCGCTCCAGGACTTGCGTCACGGTGAAGATGCGCAGCTTGAGCAGCGGTTTGGCGAGGAACAGGTTCAGCGCGATGATGCCGGCGCCCAGCGCGGCGCACAGCCAGAAGCCGGAGATGCCATGGACGTAGCCCAGGCGCACGGTGCCCACGGTGGAAGCGCCGCCCAGGACGGTCGCAGCCATGGTGCCCATGTAGAACGACGGGCCGAGATTGCGGCCGGCGACGAGGTAGTCTTCATGGGTCTTGGCGCGGCGCATGCCGTACCAGCCCAGCCACAACATGCCGGCGGCATATATCAGTACGACGATCAGATCTAACGCCATGGGTCGCTTTCCTCACACTTGCATTGTCATTGTTGCCGCTCGCTCGTGGCGTGCGGTAGGGCACCGGACCGGCGGCAACCGGTCCGATGGGGTCTTTCGGGTCATGCGCTTCGCCAGGCAGCGAAGCCTGGATCAGGCCGTCGGTTCGCTGATGCTGCGCACCGGGCGGTCATGGCTGGCCACCCAGCGCGGGCCCTTGGGGCCGTAGACGCCGGCCGGTTCCGGGAAGGAGCGCAGCAGGGCCAGGTAGAGCAGGGCGGCCATGCCGAGGGTGACCGGCAGGCTGATGTCGATGCCGCCGGCCAGGTTGCCCAGCGGGCCGACGAACTGGCCCGGCAGGTTGACGAAGCACAGGCCCAGCGCCGCGCTCGGGATCCACGCCCCCATGCCGCGCCAGTTCCAGCCGTTGTGGAACCAGTAGGCGCCGCCTTCCTGGCCACGGGTGAATACCTGCAGGTCGTCGGCGTGGTAGAAGCCACGGCGGATGATCAGGCCGAGGATCATGATCACCATCCACGGGCTGGTGCAGGTGATGATCATCACGGCGAAGGTGGACACGCTCTGCACCAGGTTCGCGGCGAAGCGACCGATGAAGATGAAGGCGATGGACAGCAGGCCGATCAGCAGGGTGGCCTGCACGCGGTTGAGCAGGCGCGGGAACACGCTGGACATGTCCAGGCCCGTGCCGTACAGCGAGGTGGTGCCGGTGGACATGCCGCCGATCACCGCGATCAGGCACACCGGCAGGAAGAACCAGCTCGGCGATACCGCCAGCAGGCCGCCGACGTAGTTGTTCTGCGCGATGTAGTCCGGCGCGTTGACCGCGACGATGGTGGCGGTGGCCAGGCCGAACAGGAACGGGATCAGGGTTGCCAGCTGGGCGAGGATCACCGCCAGCATGATGCGCTTCTGCGAGGTCTCGCGCGGGATGTAGCGCGCCCAGTCACCGAGGAAGGCGCCGAACGACACCGGGTTGCTCATGGCCAGCAGGGCGGCGCCGATGAAGGCGGCCCAGAAGCCTTCGCTGCCCATCTGCACGGTGCCGGCGTAGCCGGCGTCGAAGGGGCCGGCGAAGGCGAACAGGCCGAGCAGGAACAGCAGGCTGGCGGCCCAGACGGCGATCTTGTTGACCATCAGCATGAAGCGGAAGCCGTAGATGCAGACGATCAGCACCAGCACGGCGAACAGGCCGTAGGCCAGGCCCAGGGTCAGGTCGGTTTCCGGCAGGTCGAACAGGCGCTTGGCGCCGCCGATCAGGGCATCGCCCGAACTCCACACGGAGAGGGAGAAGAAGGCGACGGCGGTGAGCAGCGACAGGAACGAGCCGACGATCCGCCCGTGCACGCCGAAGTGGGCGCCCGAGGAGACCGCGTTGTTGGTGCCGTTGAGCGGGCCGAACAGGCCCATGGGCGCAAGGATGATCGAGCCCACCAGCACGCCGAGCACGATGGCCCAGACGCCGGCCTGGAACGACAGCCCGAACAGCACCGGGAAGCTGCCCAGCACGGCGGTGGCGAAGGTGTTGGCGCCGCCGAAGATCATGCGGAACAGGTCGGTGGGCGTGGCGTTGCGTTCGTTGTCCGGGATCTGTTCGACCCCGAATGTCTCGATGGTGGTGATTGCGTGTGCGTTGTTCTTGTTATCCATGACTTCCTCCCGGGGAGCCCTGTCTTTATGGCGTCGGCGACGGTGACAGGTGCTCGTGTGTGGCCAGCCAGCGGCCCAGTTTCGGATCACGGCGGAAGACGATGGTCTCCCGCTCGTGGTTCAGGCTTTCCTCTCCCTGGATGCGCAGCCGCGTGGCGACGTCGTGGCAGAACACCGCCACGTCCTCCCCCTGCAGGCTCACAAAGGTGTTGCTCGAAAGGCAGTCAAGGACCTCGAAACCATCCTCACGCAGCCAGCCTTCCCACACCTCGCGGTACGCCGCGCGCGAGAGCAGCGGCTGTGGCCAGGTGTGGAAGATGAAGCTGGCGTCTTCGCTGAAGGCGGCGAAGTAGGCTTCGGTGTCGGTGCGCGCGAAGGCTGCCACGAGATCGCGGGCAGCCTCCAGCACCTGTGCTACGCAGGCGTCGTTATTCATCGGTGTGCTCGTGCGCTCAGCGGCGCTCCACGCCCGGGAGGATGCAGAGCATTTCGTACAGCAGGTTGGCGCCGAGCAGCGAGGTGTTGCCGGTGGTGTCGTAGGGCGGGGAGACCTCGACCAGGTCGCAGCCGATGATGTCCAGGCCTTGGCAGCCGCGGACGATTTCCATCGCCTGGATGGTGGTCAGGCCGCCGATTTCCGGGGTGCCGGTGCCGGGCGCCCAGGCCGGGTCGATACCGTCGATGTCGAAGGACAGGTACACCGGGCCGCCGCCGACTTTCTCGCGGACTTCGGCCATCAGCGGTTCCAGCGACTTGTGCCAGCACTCTTCGGCCTGCACCACGCGGAAGCCCTGCTTGCGGCTCCAGTTGAAGTCTTCGGCGGTGTAGCCCTGCGCCCGCAGGCCGATCTGCACCACGCGGTCGCAGTCCAGCAGGCCTTCTTCCACCGCGCGGCGGAAGGTGGTGCCGTGGGCGATCTTCTCGCCGAACATGTGGTCGTTCACATCGGCGTGGGCGTCGATGTGCACCAGGCCGACCTTGCCGTGCTTCTTGTGGATGGCACGCAGGATCGGCAGGGTGATGGTGTGGTCGCCGCCCAGGGTCAGCGGGAGGATGCCGTGGTCGAGGATCTTGTCGTAGGCCTCCTCGATGATGCGCACCGCTTCCATCAGGTTGAAGGTGTTGATCGCCACGTCACCGATGTCGGCAATGTTCAGCGAGTCGAACGGCGCGGCGCCGGTGGCCATGTTGTACGGACGGATCATCACCGACTCGGCGCGGATCTCGCGCGGGCCGAAGCGGGTGCCGGAGCGCAGGGAGGTGCCGATGTCCAGGGGCACGCCGACGAAGGCGGCGTCCAGCTCGTTGAGCTCTTCGGGGGACTGGATATGCGGCAGGCGCATCATGGTGGCGATGCCGCCGAAACGCGGCATTTCGTTGCCGCCCAGGGGCTGGTGAAGTTTCTTGTCCATGGGAAGGGCCTCAGGCTGATCGCTGTCTTCGTGGAAACAGGCTTGTTGAATACTGAGACCGGATTCTCATCAGGCGGGGTAGTAGAAAAAATCGCTGGCTACAAATAATCACTTCAGAGTTTTCTAAACTAATCAGGGCGGCTAGACTGCGCCACCTTGCCGCAGCGGACGGCTCGCCGGGCTTGTGGCCTGCGGTTCCTGGATAGATAGCTGGCTTTCTATCCTCCGTTTTCAGGTGCAGAAACTACTGAACTAGAGCGGCCCAGCCGCGGTTTTGCGGAGTCATCATGAGCGCGAGCGCACTGCCCGACGTCAAACTGCTGCGGATTTTCGCCTGCGTGGTGCGCAGCCAGGGGTTCGCCGCCGCGCAGCAGGAACTCAACCTGTCGACCTCGGCGATCAGCACCTACATGAGCCAGTTGGAGAACCAACTGGGCATCGTGCTCTGCCACCGCGGCCGGGGCGGTTTCGGGCTGACCAGCAAGGGTGAGCTGTTCCACCAGGAAACCCTGCGCATCCTCGGCGAACTGGAAGGCTTCGAGCGCTATGCGGCGACCTTGAAGGGCGAATTGCGCGGCACCCTGAACCTGGGCGTGCTGGATTCCACCGTGAGCGACCCGGCTCTGCCGCTGGCCGACGTCATCGGCTCCTTCAGCGGCCTGCACCCGGCGGTGCACCTGCACCTGCAGGTGCAGAGCCCCTACGAGCTGCAGCTGGCGGTGCTGGACAACCGCCTGGACCTGGCCATCGGCTCGTTCTTCAGCCGCATGAACGGCCTGGTCTACCAGCCTCTCTATAGAGAGCAGCACTGGCTCTACTGCAGCGACCGCCACCCGCTGTTCGACGGCCGGCGCATCCCCGCCGAGCTGATCACCCAGCAGCGCATGGTCGGGCGGGGCTACTGGAGCCAGGCGGAACTGGCGCGGCACGGCTTCAAGCACAGCGCCGGCACCGTCGAGAGTATGGAGGCGCAGCTGATTTTGATCCTCTCCGGCGGCTACATCGGCTACCTGCCCGAGCACTACGCGCACCCCTGGGTGGAGCAGGGCCGCCTGCGCGCCCTGTTGCCGGCGACCTTCGGCTACCAGGCGCCGTTCTCGCTGATCCTGCGCCGTGGTCGTTCCCGCGAGCCCCTGATCCAGAACTTCCGCGACCTGCTGCGCACCCAGCCGAGCCAGACATGAGCCGCGCCCGTTGCCCCCGCTGCGAGCGGCCGCTGGACCATTGCCTGTGCGCGCTGATCCCGCGCCTGGACAACCGCACCCGTGTGCTTTTGCTGCAGCACCCCAGCGAGGTGGGCCATGCGCTGAACACCGCGCGGCTGGCGGTGCTTGGCCTGGGCAATGCGGAGCTGAGGGTTGGCGAGGACTTCAGCGATCTCGACCTGTCGGCGTGGGATGCCTGGCTGTTATTCCCCGGCGAGTCCGCCGTGGCGCTGGCCGACTTGGCGGCGCGGCCTGTGGATAAACCGCGCCTGCTGGTGGTGCCCGACGGCACCTGGCGCAAGGCGCGCAAGCTGCTGCACCTCAACCCGCGGCTGGCGGCGCTGCCGCGGGTGGTACTGCCGGCAGGGCTGACCTCGCGCTACCGCCTGCGCAAGGCGCCGGCCGAAGGCGCGCTGTCGACCATCGAGGCGGTGGCGCATGCGCTGGACGCGCTGGATGCGCCGCGCTCCCACGCCGACCTGTTGCGCCCGTTCGATGCGCTGATCGAGGGGCAGATTGCGGCGATGGGGGAGGAGACCTTCCGGCGCAATCACGGGCCGCGTTCTTCCAGCTGATGGCGGCGGACCTTGTCCGCCGTCGCGTGCATGGCACGCTCCTACAGTCCTGCGCCGTGCTGCCTGTGTAGGAGCGGGCCATGCCCGCGATCCGCCGGCGGGGCCGGCGTGTGCCAAGGTGTCGATAGCCCCGCGGCGGATAACGCTGGCGCGTTATGCACTCGACGATCCTGATGGCGGCGGACTTTGTCCGCCGTCGCGTGCGTGGCACGCTCCTACAGTCCGGCGCTGCGCTGCCCGTGTAGGAGCGGGCCATGCCCGCGATCCGCCGGCGGGGCCGGCGCGTGGCCGGACCGTGGGGCACGTCATGCGCCCCGCGATTTGAACCGAATCAGTCATTAGGCCGGATGCCCCTTGGGCATGATCCGCCACGCGGTGCTTTTCGTAGGAGCGAGCTTGCTCGCGAACCGCCCAGCTCCGAAGTTGCCGGAACCCGTTCGCGAGCAAGCTCGCTCCTACACGCCCCGGCGATCCTGTCTGTTCCGATTGTGGGCCAGGAGATTTTAAGTCTCCTGTGCTGACTCCATGCATTGCGCTCAGGTTGATGCGGAGGTCGCACGATAGCGCTCCAGCAGCAGCGGGATGGCCCGTTCGCGCCAGAACTGGGTGCTGATCATCCCGCTGGACATACCGCCGTGGGCATGGCGCGCCAGGTGGACGTGGGTGGGATGGTCCAGGCCGATGCCGGCAAGCTCCTGGAAGAGCCGCGCGAGCAGTTGCGCCAGTGCGGCCTCGCTGGCGGGCCACGGCGTGTCGGCGAGATGCTCGGCCATCTCCCGCCACAGGTAGGGATCGCCCCGCAGCCCCCAATACAGAGGCTCTTCGCGGAACAGTTCGGCGACGCAGGTGGGGCCTGACATGGACGGACTTCCTTGTAAGGTGTTCGGGCTGCCGCGCATGCGCGGGGAGGGCAGTGTCGCCGCTGGCGGGGCATCTGGAAAGGTTGCCCGCGCGCCGATTTCTGCCCGGCGGCCACACCGGCGCGGCGGCTGCCGTTATACTGCGCCCCTGATTCCCCTTCGCGAGGTGTTCGTCCGATGCGCAATTGATGCCGCCGTGGTTTCACGGCCCGTTTCCTTCCCTGGCCCGTTCCGGGGGAATTCCGGCATCAATCTGGTAGTGCGCATGACGAGCCCGTTCACCCTGGCGCTGCAAGGCGTCTCCTATCCATTGCCCAGCGGCGAGCCGCTGCTGAGCGACCTCCACGAAACCTTCGACGAGCGGCGCACCGCGTTGGTCGGGCGCAATGGCGTGGGCAAGTCCGTGCTGGCGCGGATCATGGCCGGCGAGCTGGCACCCAGTGCCGGCCGTTGCCTGGCATCCGGGCCGGTGCATTACCTGCCGCAGCGCGTCGAACCGCAGGCATTCCGCAGTGTGGCTGAGCTGGCCGGCGTGCAGCCGCTGCTGGACGCGCTGTCACGGGTCGAGAATGGCGGCGTCGATCCCGCGGACTTCGAGCGCCTCGACGGTCATTGGGATATCCGCGCCCGCCTGGACGCCGAACTGGCTGCCGCCGGGCTCGCCCATCTCACGCCCGACACGCCCGCCTCACGCCTGAGCGGCGGCGAATGCACGCGGGTGGCACTGCTCGGCGCCTGGCTCAGCGACGCGGACTGGCTGATCCTCGACGAGCCCAGCAACCACCTCGACCGCGCCGGCCGTGAGGCCCTGCGCGAGCAGGTGCAGCGCTGGCGCGGCGGCCTGATCCTGATCAGCCATGACCGCCTGCTGCTGGACGACATGCAGCGCATCGTCGAGCTGTCCTCTGCGGGCCTGCGCAGTTATTCCGGCGGCTACGCCGTCTACCGCGAGATGCGCCAGCAGGAGCAGGCCACCGCCGAGCGCGAGTTGCAGCGGCGCAAGCTGGAGCGTGATCGCCAGCAGCACGCCATGCAGGAGCAGCGCGAGCGCCAGGCGCATCGGCAGGCCAAGGGACGCAAGGACGCGAAGGAGGCCAACCAGGCGAAGATCCTTATCGACCGGCAGAAGGAGCGCAGCCAGACCAGCATCGCCCGTCTGGCCACGCAGCATGAGGAGCGTCGCGAGCGCCTGGCGCGGGAGGTGCGTGAGGCTTACAGCCAATTGCCCGACGATGCGCCGGTGGTGCTCAACGCGCCCGACTGCGCGTTACCCGAGTCCCGCGGGGTGTTGCGGCTGGAAGGCCTGCGCCTGCCGCTCGGCAATACCGCGGCGCTGGACTGGCAACTGAGCGGCCCGCGCCGCGTGGCGATCACGGGGGGCAATGGCAGCGGCAAGTCGACCCTGCTCAAGGTGATCGCCGGCGTGCTCGGCCCGGCGGCTGGCACGTGCGATGCGATGGTGCGCAGCGCCTATCTGGACCAGCACCTCGCCGCGTTGCTGCCCGAACGCTCGGTGCTGGAGCTGCTGCGCGAGCGCAATCCCGTGGCTGACCTGTCGATCCTTCGCACCCGCCTGGCGCAGATGGGGTTGCCGGCGGCGCGGGTCGAACTGCCCAGCGCGCTGCTAAGCGGCGGTGAGCGTGTGAAGGCGGCGCTGGCCTGCGAGCTGTATGCCGAGCACCCGGCGCAACTGCTGCTGCTCGACGAGCCGGACAACCACCTCGACCTGCCGTCGCGCGAGGCGCTGGAAAACCTGCTGCGACAGTACCGCGGCGCGCTGCTGGTGGTGTCCCATGACGCGGCGTTTCTCGACCGGCTGGCGCTGGAGGCACGACTGGAATGCACGGCTGACGGCTGGCGCTGGTCGGCCGGGTGAGCTTTACCCGCGGCGAAGGGCTGGGTAGGATCGGCTTTCCTCTCTTTCCGGCTGCCTCTGCCGTGCTCCGCCCAGGCGTTGAATCGCGAAGCGGGCATTCATGCTGCCGACGCTCCATCGGCCGTCACCGTGTGTGGCGCGCTATCCCTTTCGTAATCGCTGAATCAGGATGATTTCATGCTTATTCGCCAACGCATCGCTGCGGACAATCCGCGGCTGCTCGATATCTGGCTGGGCGCCGTGCGCGCGACCCACCACTTCCTCCAGGCGTCGGACATCGACGACCTGTTGCCTCAGGTCCGCGACCTCTACCTGCCGGCCGTCGCGGTCTGGGTGGCGGTGGATGCCGAAGACCGCCCGCTGGGCTTCATCGGCCTGAACGAGTGCCATGTGGAGATGCTCTTCATCGATCCGGAGTGCCGGGGGCGTGGCCTGGGCCGTGCGCTGCTGGATTTCGCGCGTGAGTTGCGCGGCACGCTGAGTGTCGACGTCAACGAGCAGAACCCGCAGGCGGTGGGGTTCTATCGGCACTACGGCTTCGTCCAGACCGGGCGCTCGCCCACCGATGGCGAGGGGCGACCCTTCCCGCTGCTGCACATGAGCCTTCCGACCCCTGAATAAGGCATGGCCTACTGGTAGGAGCGAGCCACGGTCGCGATTGCGGGCATGGCCCGCTCCTGCGTGATAGTTCAGCGCTCGGCCACGCCCTCACCCTAACCCTCTCCCGGAGGGAGAGGGGAGCGTTCGATGCAGGATGAAGCCACCGTGTCAGCCGGCACCATCCGCCCCCTCTCCTGAGGGAGAGGGCTGGGGTGAGGGCAAAGCGCAAAAACGGAATCACGCAGGGAAAGACAGCGGCCCCCACCGGTGGAATAACCGTGCATGCCCTACGCCGTCTCGCCACTGCCGAAGCGGATGCTCCGCGCGCCGAGCTTGAGCAGGCTGTCGGCGAACAGGTCGCTGGCGGTCTGGCGGCAGTCCCAGGCGGCTTCCCAGTCTTCCCGGTGCCGCCAGTGCAGGCGGCCGACCAGGCGTTGCGAGGGGGCTTCCACATGGAGTTCGCTGGCGAGGTAGCCGGGGCGCCGGTAGAGCAGTGCCTGCAGGTGCGACAGGTAATCGCCCAGGCGTGCGGCAATGTGCGGACGTTGCTGGGGCGTTACGTCGATCTCGATCTGCAGGATGAAGTGTGGATTGTCCACGCAGGCATGGGCGGTGATCGGGGCGGCTTGCGTCATCTTCCTGGGCTCCCTGGCTTGAAACGAATGCCTGGCGAGGGTAAAACCTCAACTTAAGTTGAGGTCAATAGCCCATGAAAGAATCTTCTTCCTGTTCGATGCACCGCGAGCTGAGCGTCGGCGAGCTGGCCAGGCGCGCCGGCGTGGCCGTGTCCGCGCTGCACTTCTACGAGGCCAAGGGGCTGATTTCCAGCTCGCGCAATGCCGGCAACCAGCGCCGTTACGCCCGCGACACGCTACGCCGGGTGGCGGTGATCAAGGTGGCGCAACGGGTTGGCATTCCCCTGGGCGAGATCGCCGAGGCGCTGGGCTCGTTGCCCACCGGGCACAACCCGACGGCAGCGGACTGGGCGCGGCTGTCGGCGCGCTGGCGGGACGACCTGAACGAGCGGATCGAGAAGTTGCTGCTGCTGCGCGATCAGCTCGATGGCTGTATTGGCTGTGGGTGCCTGTCGATGGAGGCCTGCCCTCTGCGCAATCCGGGGGATTGCCTGGCGGAGGAGGGGCCGGGGGCGCATTGGCGGGGGGAGGGAAAGTGAGGCGTTCGGAGTCTGCGGGAGTGCCCGCTCCCTAACCCTGGCTGCGCGCCCCGCTCCGAAGGGAGAGGGGACTGGTCCGAGTGACGTGCATCAACTGAGTTCGCCGGGCGTATTGGATGCAGGCAGCGTCATTCTTCCAGCCGGAGCTCCCGCTCCCTTCAGGGAGAGGGCTGGGGAGAGGGTGCCAACCCCCGCTGCGAAGCCCGCCGGGAAACTCACCGCTCCCGCAACGCCTCCCACCGTGCCTTCAGCACCGGCTTGAGGATGTAGTCCAGCACGCTCTTCTCGCCGGTGATGATGTCCACCGTCGCCACCATGCCGGGAATGATCAGCAGGGGCTTGGCGTCGGTGCCCAGGTGGTTCTTGTCGGTGCGCACCTGGATCAGGTAGAAGCTGTTGCCCTTGTCGTCGGTGATGGTGTCGGCGCTGATCACTTCCAGCTTGGCCTTCAGCCCGCCGTAGATGGTGTAGTCGTAGGCGGTGAACTTCACCGTGGCGGTCTGGCCGGGGTGGAGGAAGGCGATGTCCTGGGGGCGCACCCGCGCTTCCACCAGGAGGTTGTCCTCCAGCGGGACGATTTCCACCATGTCGTTGCCCGGCTGCACCACGCCGCCGATGGTGTTGACCTTGAGCTGCTTGACGATGCCGCGCATGGGCGCGACCACCAGGGTGCGGTTGACCTTGTCGTCGATGGCGCGACTGGTGGCGGTGAGCTTGTTGAGGTCGGTGCGCACGTCGTTGAGCTCCTTCAGCGCGTCGCTGCGAAAGCCCAGTTTCGATTCCTCCACCTTGCGCTGGATTTCGCTCACCGCGGCCTCGGCGCGGGGGATGGCGAGGTTGGTGGCGTTGAGGTCGCCACTGATTTCCACCGCGCTGCGACGCAGGCGCAGCAGCTCCACCGGGGAGACGGCGCCGGCCTTCACCAGCGGCTCGGACATGTTGATCTCCTGCTGCACCAGCCCGAGGCTCGAGCGGTACTGCTGGGTCTTGGCGCGGAACTCCTGCAGCTCCTGGCCCTTCTGCCGCAGCTGTTCCTGGAGGATATTCAGCTCGCTGTTCTGCCGTTGCATGCGGGTCTGGTAGAGCGCCAGCTGGTCTTCCACCACCTGCGGCGCAGCCTTTTTCAGCTCGTCGGTGAACACCGGTTCGCGCCCTTCGGCTTCCGCGCTCAGACGCTCCACGCGGGCTTCCAGGGAGTTGCGGTCGGCCTCGGTCTCGCCCTTGTTGGAGGAGAAGCGCGTGTCGTCCAGGCGCAGCAGCGGCTGGCCCTTGTTCACCACCTGGCCCTCGCGGACGAAGATTTCCGAGACGATGCCGCCCTCCAGGTTCTGGATGGTCTGCACCTTGGAGGAGGGAATGGCCTTGCCTTCGCCCTTGGTCACTTCCTCGATATCGGCGAAGTAGGCCCAGGTGATGGCCGCCACCAGCAGGCCGAGCGCCGCCCACAGGGTGATGCGCGTGGCGTTGGGCGAGTCCTCCAGCAGGGTGCCCTGGACCTCGGGCATGAATTCGGTGTCGCGGGCGCCGTTGCCGCCCAGGTAGCCACGGATCGATTGCGAGAAGTGCATGGCCATTACCCCGCTGCCGGGCCGACGTGGCCCTTGCGCAATGCTTCGATGACCGCGTCTTTCGGGCCGTCGGCGACGATGCGGCCGCTGTCGAGCACCAGCAGGCGGTCGACCAGGCTGAGCATCGAGGTGCGGTGGGTGACCAGCAGCAGGGTCTTGTCGCGGCAGGCTTCGTGCAGGCGCTTGCGCAGGATCTCCTCGCTGCTGTTGTCCATGGCGCTGGTGGGCTCGTCCAGCAGCAGGATCGGCGGGTCGAGCAGCAGCGCGCGGGCCATCAGCACGGTCTGGCGCTGGCCGCCGGACAGCAGCTGGCCACGCTCGCCCACCGGGCGGTCGAAGCCGGCCGGGTGCTGCCGGGCCAGCTCGCTGACGCCGGTCAGCTCGGCCACTTCGAGCATCCGCGCATCGCTGACGTAGCGCGCGCCGAGAGTCAGGTTGTCGCGCAGGCTGCCGGCCAGCAGCGGCAGGTCATGGGCCACGTAGCCGATCTGCTGGCGCAGGTCGGAGACGTCGAGCTGGCGCAGGTCCAGGCCGTCCAGCAGGATCTGTCCTTCGTCGGGGTGGTAGAAGCCCATGAGCAGGCGGCCGAAGGTGCTCTTGCCCGAGCCGCTCTTGCCGATGATGCCGATCTTCTCGCCGGGGGCCAGGCGCAGGCTGACGTGGTGCAGCGCCGGGGTGGTCTGCTCGGGGTAGCTGAAGCTGAGCTGGCGCACTTCCAGCGCGCCGTGCAGCTGGGTACGTTCCAGCGGGCGCTGGCGGGCCTGGCGCTCCTGCGGCAGCTCCATCAGCGCGTCGGTGCTCTTCATGGTCAGGCGTGCCTGCTGGTAGCGGGTGATCAGCCCGGCGATCTGCCCCAGCGGGGCCAGCACGCGGCTGTTGAGCATGTAGCTGGCGACCAGTGCGCCGACGCTGAGGTTGCCGTCGAGGATGCTGTAGACCCCGGCGCAGATCATTGCCAGGCCGGCGAACTGCTGGAGGAACAGCGTGCCGTTGGTGGCCAGGGCGCTGAGGAAGCGCGCATGGTTGTCCAGCCGCGCCAGGGCGCCGTGGGTGGATTCCCAGCGGTACTGGCGCTCGCTCTCGGCGCCGCAGGCCTTGAGGGTTTCCAGCCCGCCGAGGGTTTCGATCAGCAGGGCCTGGCGTTCGGCGCCCAGGGTCAGGCTCTTCTGCACGGTGTCGCGCAGGCGGCTCTGGATGATCAGGGCGAACACGATGGTGATGGGGAAGGCCAGCAGCGGCACGGCCACCAGCCAGCCGCCGAGCAGGCCGATGACCAGGATCATCAGCAGCGAGAAGGGCAGGTCGATCAGGCTGGTCAGGGTCAGCGCGGTGAGGAATTCGCGCAGGCCCTGGAAGTCGTGGATGCTCTGGGCAAAGCCGCCGACGGTCTCCGGCTTGGCCACCAGCGACATGCCGGTGATGCGTTCGAACAGGGTGGCGGAGAGCACCACGTCGGTCTTCTTGCCGGCCATGTCCAGCAGGTTGGAGCGCAGCACCCGCAGCAGCAGTTCGAACAGCGTGCCGATCAGCAGGCCGGCGGCGAGCACCCAGAGGGTCGACAGCGCCTGGTTGGGCACCACGCGGTCATACGTCTGCATGACGAACAGCGGTACCAGCATGCCTAGCAGGTTGATCAGCAGGCTGGCGACCAGGGCGTCGGTGTAGAGCCAGCGCGACAGCCGCAGGGTGTCGCGGAACCAGGCGTCGACGCGCGGCACCAGCGGCTTGCGCGCGGCTTCGAGTTCGTGGCGTGGGCGGGCGAAGAGCGCCTGGCCGCTGTACTGGGCGGCCAGCTCGTCGGCGCCTACGGCCTGTTCGCCGCCGTCGGTCTCGCAGGGCAGGATCAGCGCCTGGCCGTCGTCGCGCCATTGGCGCAGCACGGCGCTGCGGCCATCGTTGAGCAGCAGCAGCACCGGCAGGTTGAGGTTGGAGATGCTCTTCAGCTCGCGGCGCAGCAGCCGGCCCTGCAGGCCGGCGCGGGCTGCCGCGCGCGGCAGCAGGGCGGCGGAGAGCCGCTGGTCGCGTAGCGGCAGGCCGGCGGACAGGCTGTTGCGGCTCACGGCGCAGCCGTGCAGGCGGCACAGGATCAGCAGTCCGTCGAGCAGGGGATCGTCATGGCTCAGGCGCGGATCGCCCGGCGCAGGTGTGCCGCGCTCCTGGATGATCATGGTCACGCTACTTCCTCCCGGGCCGCGCCGACCCGCGCGGGCAGGCCACGCCGAGCAGTTGCAGCTGCTCGCCGGGCCCGCCGGTCGCGGGTTCTTCCGTGCCCTGTCGTATCGCCTCACGGCCGTCGCCCCGACACCGGGCGGCGCGGGGCGGTGACGGGCGCGTGCGACTTTCTTATTTCAGGTCAGGCAGGCGCGCCTCGTTCTTCACATCCGACAGCGCCACGGCCTCGTGCGGGGCGACCACGTGCTGGGAGCGCAGCAGGCTGCCCATGCTGCCGAGCACGCGGTACATCGAGTACTCCTCGGTGTAGCGCACGTCGACGTAGCGGCGGTTGGCGGTGAAGAGTTCGTTCTCGCTGTCCAGCAGGTCGAGCAGGGTGCGCTGGCCGAGGGTGAACTGCTGCTGGTACGCCTCGCGCACCTTGCGGGTGTAGTCGGCGTATTCGCGGGCGGGCTGGGTCTGCTTGCGCGAGTTTTCCATCGCGTCCCAGGCCAGCGAGAGGTTTTCGTTGAGCAGCCGCAGGGCGTTGTTGCGGATGTCCTGGGCCTCGCCGATCTGGTGCGAGGTGGCGTTCAGGTGGGCCTTGTCGCGCATCCCGTTGAACAGGTTGTAGCGCATCACCACCTGGGCTTCCCAGCTGTTGTAGTGGCCTTCATCGCCGTCGACGTTGTTGTTGGCGGCCTTGGCCAGCTCGGCGTCGAAGCGCGGGTAGAAGGGCGCCTTGGCCGCTTCGTACTGCGATTCGGCGGCGTTGACGTCGGCTTGTGCCGACTTCAGCAGCGGGTTGTCGTTGAGCATGCCCTGGCGGGCGCTCAGCAGGTCCGGCGGGACTTCCGCCTTGACCGTGGCCGGCGTTTCCAGCTGGTCGGGCATGCGGCCGGTGGCGCTGTAGAAATTCGCCTCGGCATCGGCCAGGTTCACTTCCTCCGTATAGAGGTTGTTCTGCGCCAGGGCCAGACGGGCGATTGCCTGGTCGTTGTCGGCGGTGCTGCCGACGCCGCGCTCGCTGCGCAGGCGGATCTGGTCGCCGATGCGTTCGTGGGCCTGCAGGTTGTTCTTCGCCAGCGCCACCATCTCGCGGCGCTTGAGCACTTCGAGGTAGACCTCGACGGTGCGCAGGGCGGCGGTTTCCGAGGTTCCGAGGATACGGAAGGCCTTGGCGTTGACGTTGGACTCGTTGCGCCTGACCTCGTTGGGCGTGCCGAAGCCGTCGAACAGCATCTGCCGCAGACGGATTTCCGCATCGCCGCGGGTCAGGGTTTCATCGTTGTGGTTGCCCTGCGCGCGAGTCGTGGGGCTGTCGGTGTTCTCCCGGCCGTAACCGGCCACGAGATCGACGGTAGGCAGGTAGCCGCCCCTGGCGAACTTCAGTTCCTCATCTGCAGTGAGGCGACTGTTCACGCTCTGGCTGATTTCCGGGTGGTATTGCAGCGTGCTTTGTATAGCTTCGGTCAGTGTCATGGCCTGCCCATGAGCCCCTGACACCGCCAAAAATACACCGCTCCATAGTGCCGCGTTACGACTGCGCATGGCTTTGCTCCTGGTGTTCTGTACTTCGATGCTCTTTGATCGCCAATTTATTGGCTTTTTTGTCTTATCAAGCGTTTCACGCCTGTAACATCAGAGCTAAGAACAACTTTTCGAAAAGCTCAGAAGAATTTTTCACAAGGGTTATTCGGAAAAAATCTTATGAGCCCTGTGAAAACCAGCACATTGTTTGAGCGTGCAAGCCCTCGTGTTTCCTGGGTATGGGCCGGAGGAGGCGCTTGCAAACGAAGCCAGGTACGGTTTGTAGCAGTAAGGGCGGGGACCACCGCAGAAGGACAAAAAACGCGTGGCCAGCATGACAAAAAATTGTCGCTGGCTTTTTGATGCAAAAGCGCTAGCAGTCCTCTTTGCTCCCTTCGCAACTTTCTTCGCAGCATCCGGATACAAGCGTGCCATGGCCTGTTTCGGTCAATCGTGCGCCGGTGGAGCCGGCCGCGGGATGTGCAGCGGAGGAAGGACTCATGGCTACTTTGATGGGTGTCGTCAGCAAGGTAATCGGCGAAGTGTTTGCGGTAGCCGCCGATGGATCGCGTCGTCCTTTGTCACAGGGAGACAAGGTGTTTGTCGGTGAACAGCTGGTCACCGGCGCCAATGGCGCGGTCGCGCTGAAAGTCGCCGGGGGCGGCGAGATCACCCTGGGGCGCGACAGCTCGCTGCCGCTGACCTCGCAGATGCTGGCCGCTGCGCACCAGTCGGACCAGGGTGACCAGGCGGTTGCCCAGCAACAGCCGGCGACACCGACCAAGCAGGACGTCACCGACGTCAAGGCCCTGCAGGCCGCCATCGCCGCGGGCGTCGACCCGACCCAGGCCGCCGAGGCCACCGCCGCCGGCCCGAGCGCCGCGGGCGCTGCCGCCAATGGCAAGCCCGGTGGCGGGCACTCCTTCGTGTTGCTGACCGAAATCGGCGGGCATATCGACCCCACCATCGGCTTCCCCACCGGGCCCATCGGCTCCGGTCCCTTGCCCCTGCGCGAGTTCGTTGGTAACCCGCAGCCTCAGGTCGAAGCCGTCGTGCCGCCGGATGGCGTGCCGAGCGCCGGCTCTGGCGGCGCTGCCAATGTGTTCGAAGCCGGGCTGCCCGGCGGCCTGCCCAATGGCGCGGGTGAGGGGGCGACCTTCACCGGCAACCTGGGCTACAGCTTCGGCCCCGATGGCGTCGGCAGCTTCGCCTGGGGCACAGCGGGGCTGCCCAGCCTGACCTCCGGCGGCGCGGCCATCACCTACAGCGTCAGCCCTGACGGCCTCGTGCTCACCGGCAGCGCCAATGGCACGCCGGTGTTCACCGTCACCCTCACCGATATCAACACCGGCACATTCGAAGTGACGCTCCTGCAGCCGGTGGACCACCCGGTACAGGGCTCCGAAGACACCCTGACCTTCAACCTTCCCTACGTCATTACCGATGGCAACGGCACGCCGGCCAACGGCAGCGTGACCGTGGGCATCGTCGACGATGCGCCACAGGGCAGCCTGTCCGCCAACAATGGCGTGGACGTGCTGCTGCAGACCCACGACGCCAACACCGCCGGTGCGGCCTTCGACACCGCCACCACCGACTTCAGCTCGGCCTTCCAGGTGACCGCCAACTACGGCGGCGACGGCGCCGGCAGCACGCAACTGAGCTACAGCCTGAACCTGGTGGCCGGCAACGGTGCCGACTCGGGGCTGACCAGCGGCGGCGCGGCTATCTTCCTGTACAGTGTGGGGGGCGTCATCGTCGCGTCCACCGCCGCCAGCGCGGCCGGCATCACGGGTGAGAACACCGTCTTCAGCCTGTCGGTGAACGGCAGCACCGGCGTGGTCACCCTGACCCAGTTCAGCGCCATCGACCACGCCCTGCCGGGCAGCGAGGGCAGCTACGCCAGCCAGGCCGTTGCGCTCGATTCCGGCCTGGTGCAACTGCAGGGCAACCTGACGGTCACCGACCGTGATGGCGACAGCGTCACCTCCAGCAGCTCGCTGGACCTGGGCGGCCGGGTGAGCTTCACCGACGACGGCCCGAGCATTGCCGTGGGCAACACCGAAGGCCTGCAACTGACCGTGGATGAGTCCGCCCTGGGCACCGACGCCACCAGCAGCGTGGCAGTCAGCAGCCTGTTCAATGCCCAGTTCGGCGCCGATGGTGCCGGCTCGATCACCTACCAGGTCAGCACCACCGACAACACCGACAGCGGCCTGAAAGACACCGCCACGGGCGACAAGATCTTCCTGTTCAACACTGCCAATGGCGTCGAAGGCCGAGTCGGCGGCGCCGATGGCGCCGTCGCCTTCCGCGTGACGCTGGGCGAGGACGGCAAGATCACCCTCGACCAGGTACGTGCACTGGTCCACCCCGACAGCGCCGATGCCAACGACCCGCTGAGCCTGGGCGAAGGCAAGATCAGCCTGAGCGCCACCGTGACCGACGCCGATGGCGACCACCAGGGCGCCAGCCTCGACCTGGGCAGCAAGCTCACCTTCCTCGATGACGGCCCGAGCATCTCCGTGGGCAATACCGAAGGCCTGCACCTGACGGTGGACGAGTCTGACCTGAGCCAGGACGCCAGCAGCAGCGGCTCGGTGGCGGACCTGTTCAACGCCCAGTTCGGCGCCGACGGCGCCGGCTCGATCACCTACCAGATCAGCACCACCGACAACACCGACAGCGGCCTGAAAGACACCGCCACCGGCGACAAGATCTTCCTGTTCAACACCGCCACCGGCGTCGAAGGCCGAGTCGGCGGCGCCGATGGCGCCGTCGCCTTCCGCGTGACGCTGGGCGAGGACGGCAAGATCACCCTCGACCAGGTGCGTGCGTTGGTCCACCCGGACAGCGCCGATGCCAACGATCCGCTGAGCCTGGGCGAAGGCAAGATCAGCCTGAGTGCCACCGTGACTGACGCCGATGGCGACCATCAGAGTGCCAGCCTCGACCTGGGCAGCAAGCTCACCTTCCTCGATGACGGCCCGCGCATCGCGCCTATCGACGGCAGCGAGCTGCAGCTGAGCGTGGACGAAACCACCCTCGGCCAATCGGCAACCAGCAGCGGCTCGGTGGCCGACCTGTTCAGCGGCCAGTTCGGCGCCGACGGTGCCGGCTCCATCACCTACAAGCTCGAAGCCGCCAACAACTCCGACAGCGGCCTGACCGACACCGCCAGCGGCCAGCGGGTGTTCCTCTTCAACACCGCCAACGGTGTGGAAGGGCGCCTGGAGACCAGCGGCGAAACCGCCTTCCGCGTGACCATCGGGCAGGACGGCAAGGTCACCCTGGAACAGCTGCGCGCGCTGGTGCACTCCGATACCAGTGACCCCAACGACTCGCTGAGCCTGGCCGGCAAGATCGCCCTCAGCGCGACCATCACCGACAAGGACGGCGACAGCGCCACCACCTCCATCGACCTGGGCGGCAAGCTCAGCTTCCTCGACGATGGCCCGAGCATCGCGCCGAGCACCGAGCACGATATCCAGCTGACGGTGGACGAGAGCAACCTGGCCGTGGATGCCACCAGCACGGCCAGCGTCGCCGACCTGTTCAGCGGGAACTTCGGCGCCGACGGGGCGGGGCAGATCACCTACCGGATCGAGACCCAGGACAACACCGACAGCGGCCTGAAAGACACCGCCACGGGCAGCCAGATCTTCCTGTTCAACACCGCCAGCGGCGTGGAAGGCCGCGTGGGCGGCGTGAACGGCGACGTGGCCTTCCGCGTGACCCTGGGCCAGGACGGCAAGGTCGCCCTCGACCAGCTGCGCGCCGTCGTGCATCCCACTGCCGATGCCAATGAAGGCGTCAGCCTCGACCCGAACACCCTGGCACTGAGCGCCACCATCACCGACAAGGACGGCGATAGCGCCACCACCTCCATCGACCTGGGCAGCAAGCTGACCTTCCTCGACGATGGCCCGAGCATTTCCGCCGGCAACACCGAGGGCCTGCACCTGACGGTGGACGAGACCAACCTGAACCTGGACGCCAGCAGCACCGGTTCGGTGGCTGACCTGTTCAATGCGCAGTTCGGCGCCGATGGTGCCGGTTCGATCACCTACCGGATCGAGACCCAGGACAACACCGACAGTGGCCTGAAAGACACCGCCACGGGCAGCCAGATCTTCCTGTTCAACACCGCCAGCGGCGTGGAAGGCCGCGTGGGCGGCGTCAATGGCGACGTGGCCTTCCGCGTGACCCTCGGGCAGGACGGCACCATCACCCTGGACCAGGTGCGCGCTATCGTGCACCCGAATCCGGGCAGCGATAACGAGGGCGTCAGCCTCAACCCGAATACCCTGGCGTTGACCGCCACCATCACCGACAAGGATGGCGACAGCGCCACCGCCTCCATCGACCTGGGCGACAAGCTGACCTTCCTCGATGACGGCCCGCGCATCACGGCCAGCACCAGCGCCGACATCGCGCTGAGCGTCGACGAAACCCACCTCGGCGTGCCGGACACCAGCAGCGCGTCGGTTGCCGACCTGTTCACCGCCCACTTCGGCGCGGACGGCGCCGGAACCATCACCTACACACTGGCCGGGGCCGACAACAGCGACAGCGGGCTCAAGGACACCGCGACCGGCCAGAAGGTCTACCTCTACAACACCGCCGACGGCATCGAAGGCCGCCTGCAGGGCACCGACACCGTGGCCTTCCGCGTGTATGTGGACGGCGACGGCAAGGTCACGCTGGAGCAGCTGCGCGCCCTCGCGCATCCGGACGCCAGCAACCCTGACGACGCCCTCAACCTGCCCGGCCAGATCACCCTGACCGCCACCATCACCGACAAGGACGGCGACAGCGCCAGCGCCCAGATCGACCTGGGCAGCAAGCTGACCTTCCTCGATGACGGCCCGAGCATCGTTCCCTGCCTGGACGCCGACATCAGCCTGGAGGTGGACGAGTCCAACCTGTCGAACGACGCCCGCGTCGAAGTCAGCCTGGTGTCCCAGCTGTTCACGCCGAGCTTCGGCGCTGACGGCCCGGGGACCATCACCTACAAGGTGACCACCGTCGATGGCACCGACAGTGGCGTGAAAACCACCCAGGGCGAGAGCATCCTGCTGTACAACGTCAACGGCACCGTGGTCGGCAAGGTTGCCGGCAGCGGGGCGATCGCCTTCGTGGTCAGCGAGGACCAGGGCGCGCTGATGCTCGACCAGCGCCTGGCGCTCAAGCACCCGGATCCGACCAACCCGGATGAGCCGCTGCGCCTGCCCGACGGCAAGATCACCCTGACCGCCACCATCACCGATGGCGACGGCGACACGGCGTCGGCCCATGTCGACCTCGGCACCAAGATGGTGTTCTACGACGATGCCCCGACCATCAGCGCGAGCGCCCAGGGTGCTCCCGGCCTGGTGGTGGACGAGACCAACCTGGCCATCAATGCCAGTGCGGACTTCTCCGGCCAGTTCAACGGCAACTACGGCGCGGACGGCCAGGGCTCGCTGAGCTACAAGGTCGAAGCCGTCGCCAATGGCAGCGACAGCGGCCTGCAGACCAGCCAGGGCCAGACCATCCTGCTGTTCAACGAAGGCACCAGCGTGGTCGGCCGCGTGGGCGGCCCGGCCGGGGCGATTGCCTTCAAGGTCACGGTCGCCGATGGGGTAGTGACGCTCGACCAGCAAATGGCACTCAAGCATCCGGACGGCAGCAACCCCGATGACGCGCTGAGCATCGCCGGCGGCAAGATCAACCTGGTCGCCACCATCACCGATGGCGACGGCGATTCCAGCCATGCCGAACTGGACCTGGGCAGCCGCCTGACCTTCAAGGACGACGGCCCGAGCATCAGCGCCAGCAGCCAGGGCGCTCCGGTGCTGACGGTGGACGAAACCAACCTGGCCGGCAACGCCAGCGGGGACTTCTCCGGGCAATTCAGCAGCAGCTTCGGCGCCGACGGCGCCGGCACCGTGACCTACCAGCTCAGTGCCGTTTCCAATGGCCTGGACAGCGGCCTGAAGACCACCAGCGGCCAGACCATCCTGCTGTTCAACGAAGGCGGCAGCGTCGTCGGCCGCGTCGGTGGGGACCAGGGCGCCATCGCCTTCAAGGTCACTATCTCCGGTGGCGTGGTCACCCTCGACCAGCAGATGGCGCTGCAGCACCCCAACGCCAGCAACCCCGATGACTCGGTCAGCCTGCTGAACAACAAGATCATCCTGGCCGCCACCATCACCGATGCCGACGGCGATTCGCTTTCCGCCAACCTCGACCTGGGCGGCCGGCTGGTCTTCAAGGACGACGGCCCGAGCATCAGCGCCAACGCCGGCCAGGCGCCGGTCCTCACGGTGGATGAAACCGTGCTGGCCACCGATGCCACCGGCAACTTCAGCGGCGCTTTCACCGCCAACGGCGGTGCTGACGGCGGCACCGTCAGCTACGGCCTGTCGGCGACCGACGGCACTGCTAGCGGGCTGCAGACCACCAGCGGGCAAAGCATCGTGCTGGTCAAGGTCAGCGATACGGTGGTCGAGGGCCGCGTGGGCAATATCGGCGGCGCGGTCGCGTTCAGCCTGACCCTCAACAGCACCACTGGTGACCTGACGCTCGATCAGAAACTGGCGCTCAAGCACGCCGACGCCACCAACCCCGACGACTCGGTCAGCCTGCTGGGTAGCAAGATCGCCCTGGTGGCGACCATCACCGATGGCGACGGCGACCAGAGTGTCGCCAGCCTCGACCTGGGCGGCAAGCTGGTGTTCAAGGACGATGGCCCCGTGCTCATCGCCGGCGGCAGCGTCACGGGCCAGGTCATGGAAGATGCGCTGCCGGGGGGCAACCCCGATGGCGCCGGCGACACCACCACGGCCACGGGTTCGCTCAGCAGCCTGGTGAACTTCGGCGCGGACGGCCCCGGTGCCTTCTCGCTGACCGGCAACACCGCCTCGCTCAGCGCACAGAACCTGACCTCCGGCGGCGTGGCGCTCAGCTACAGCGTGGTGGGCAACCTGCTGACCGCCATGGCCGGTGCCAAGACCATCTTCACCTTGTCGGTGGATGCGGCGGGGCACTACGAGTTCAAGCTGCTCGGCCCGCTGGATCACCCGCTGCACAATGGCGATGACGGCGAGCAGCTGACGCTCAACCTCGGCGGCGTGATCAAGGCCACCGATGGCGACGGCGACCCGGTCAGCCTGGGCGCAGGCTCGCTGGTGATCCATGTGCAGGACGACCTGCCGGTGGTGCACAGCGAACCGCCGTGCCAGGACGTCTCCGACTCCCAGGGCTTCATCCTCACCGGCAACCTGGATGTCAGCTTCGGCGGCGATGGCCTGGGCGCCTTCGACCTCAGCGGCAACACCGCGCCGGATGGCCTGACCTACGTAGTCACCCAACTGACCGGTGGCGGTTCGCAGCTCACCGCCTATGACGGCAACAACCAGCCGTTCTTCGTCCTCAAGGTCAATGCCGATGGCAGCTACAGCTTCGAGGTGGTGAACTCGCGGCCGACCACCTCGGTGGACTACGACCTGACCAAGGTCTCCGCCGGCGGCCCGCAGACCTCCATTGTCCTCAATGCCGATGGCCTTACCGCCACCTTCACCAGCCCGGGCAGTGTGGTGAACCCGTCCAACAACGGCATGGGCGTAGGCGGCAACAACCTGATCGACACCGGCGAGAAGCTCAACGTCGCGTTCAACGAAAAGGTCTATGACGCCAGCTTCGACGTGCAGAAGCTCTCCACCAGCGATGTGCTGACCTGGAGCGTCTACGGCGAGGGCGGCACCTTGCTGGCCCAGGGCACCTACTCGCCGCCGGCCGGAACCGGGGAGGGCGATGCCACCCACTGGAACCTGCTCACCGATGGCCACTTCACCTCGGGCTCGGCCTACCAGTTGTCGCAGACCGGCTTCACCAGCGTCGTGCTGAGCAGCTCCGGCGGTGATTACCGGGTTGCCAGCATCGAGGTGAAACAGTCCGTGCTGCCCCAGGACCTGGACCTCAACTTCCACCTGGGCATCACCGACGGCGACGGCGACTCCACCAGCCTCAACCTGTGCCTGGACCTGAGCACGCCCAACCCGCTGCTGGTGGTCGGCAGCAATGACCATGACAGCGGCTCGTCCACTACCCAGCACACCATTCCCAACCCCAGCGACGCCGACAAGAGCGGTGACATCGTCGGCGGCAACGGCAACGACGTGCTGGTGGGCGACAAGGGTGGCGTCTCGGTGTCCACCACCCCGGGCAAGAACTACAACATCGCCCTGGTGCTCGACCGCTCCGGCAGCATGAACGAGCCGGGCGGGCCCGACCGGCTGAGCCTGGCGAAGAACGCCCTGATCAACCTGCTCAACCAGGTCAAGGGGCATGACGGGGTGATCAACGTGGCGCTGGTCTCCTTCGCCACCTCCTCGACCATCGCCACCCTGGCCGGGCTCAACAGCAGCAACGTGCAGGGCATGATCGACAAGATCAACGCCCTCACCGCCGACGGCAACACCAACTACGAGGCCGCGATGAAGTCCGCCAGCGCCTGGTTCGCCGGGCAGGTGGGAGGCGGCGCGGATGCGGCGCACAACTACGTCAACCTGGCGTTCTTCCTCACCGACGGCAACCCGACCACCTTCAATGGCGACTCGACCAACTCCGGCAACAGCACCGAGTACAACGACGTGCAGAAAGCCCTGACCGCTGGCGCCGACATGCTCAATGGCACCGGCGTGTTCGCCGGCGCCGACCATGTCTCGGTGAACGCCATCGGCATCGACGACGGCGTCAACACCAACATCCTGCGCTTCTTCGACAACACCAACACCGTGGGCACCGGGACCATCGACTACGGCAAGAACGACGTGGTCGGCAATGTCGGCCAGCCGCAGATCATCCACACCGGCAGCGAGCTGACGACGGCGCTGCAGGAGGGCGTGAGCAACGTCTCGCCGGCGCCGGTGGGCAACGACCACCTGGTGGGCGGTTCGGGCAATGACATCATCTTCGGCGATGTCATCAACACCGACAGCCTGTCCTGGGCCGGGCATGCCGCTGGCACGCACAACGGCCAGGGCTTCCAGGGACTGGTGGACTACCTGACCGCGACCAACGGCGGGACGGCCCCCACGTCCGGGCAGTTGCTCGACTACATCGCCGCCCATGCCCAGGAGCTCAACGTCGTCGGCGATACCCGCGGTGGCGACGACATCCTCGAGGGCGGCGCCGGCAATGACCTGATGTTCGGCCAGGGCGGCAACGACAAGCTGATCGGCGGGCCGGGCGACGACATCCTGTACGGCGGCACCGGCGCGGATGAGTTCATCTGGAAGTCCGGCGACACCGGCCACGACGTGATCAAGGACTTCAGCATCGCCGAGCACGACGTGCTGAACTTCGCCGACCTGCTGCAAGGGGAAACCGCCACGGCCTCGTCGCTTGCGCACTACCTGACCTTCTCGGTCAACGCCGGCACCACCAGCATCGGCGTCAGCCCCACCAGCGGTGGCGCCGTCACCCAGACCGTCGACCTGGCCAACGTCGACCTCTCCGCCAAGTACGCGGGCCATGCCGGCAGCGGCGTGCTCTCGGCGGGGGATACCCAGACCGTGCTCAACGGCCTGCTGGGCGACCACGCGATCAAGACCGACACCGTCTGACGCGCGGTGAAACCCGCTGAAACCGCCGCCTCCGGGCGGCGGTTTCGTTGGTGCCCGCCCAACGAGGGAGGGGGCACGGCTATACGGCTGGTGAATGATCGTCGCCCTGCGTCCTCACTGGCGCCTATGCTCGGGGCCACCCCATCCTCCCAACGAACAACAATCAACGAGGTTTCCCATGCGCGAAGTGGTGATCGTCGACAGCGTCCGCACCGGCCTGGCCAAGTCCTTCCGTGGCAAATTCAACATGACCCGTCCGGACGACATGGTCGCCCATTGCATCGACGCGCTGCTGGCGCGCAACGACCTCGACCCGCTGCTGGTGGACGACTGCGTGGTCGGCGCCGGCTCCAACGAAGGCGCCCAGGGCCACAACATCGGCCGCAACGCCGCCGTGCTGTCGCGCCTGGGCATCCACGTCGCCGGCATGACCCTGAACCGCTACTGCTCCTCGGGCCTGCAGGCCATTGCCATCGCCGCCAACCAGGTGGCCTCCGGCTGCAGCGACATCCTGGTGGCCGGCGGCGTCGAGTCCATCACCCTGACCATGGGCAAGCAGAACCTCGACAACTTCGTGAACCCGCGCCTGAAGGACGAGTTCCCCGGCATCTACTACCCCATGGGCCAGACCGCCGAGATCGTCGCCCGCCGCTACAACGTCACCCGCGAGCAGCAGGACCTGTACGCCCTGCAGAGCCAGCAGCGCACTGCCCGCGCCCAGGCCGACGGCCTGTTCAACGATGAAATCGTGCCGATGAGCGTGAAGTACCAGGTTGAAGACAAGGCCACCGGCGAGAAGAAAGTGCTCGACGGCGTGGTCGACCGCGACGACTGCAACCGCCCGGACACCACCCTCGAAGGCCTGAACTCCCTCAAGCCGGTGTTCGCCGAGGACGGCTCGGTCACTGCCGGCAACGCCTCGCAGCTTTCCGACGGCGCCTCGATGACCCTGGTCATGAGCCTGGACAAGGCGCTGGAGCTGGGCCTCAAGCCCAAGGCGTTCTTCCGCGGCTTCACCGTGGCCGGCTGCGAGCCCGACGAGATGGGCATCGGCCCGGTGTTCTCGGTGCCCAAGCTGCTCAAGGCCAAGGGCCTGCAGGTGGCCGACATCGACCTCTGGGAGCTCAACGAAGCCTTCGCCTCGCAGTGCCTGTACGCCCGCGACCGCCTGGGTATCGACAACGAGAAGTACAACGTCAACGGCGGCTCCATCTCCATCGGCCACCCCTTCGGCATGACCGGCTCGCGCCAGGTCGGCCACCTGGTGCGCGAACTGCAGCGCCGCAACCTGCGCTACGGCATCGTCACCATGTGCGTGGGCGGCGGCATGGGCGCCACCGGCCTGTTCGAAGCCGTTCGCTGAGCACGGCGGGCGAGGGCGCAGGCCCTGGCCCGGATGGCACCGACCGCTCCACGCAAGCGGCCCGGTACCGATGAGAACCCCCGGCGGTGACGCCGGGGGTTTTTCATGTGGGCGCTACCCAGCAGCGCCTGCCGGTGAAGATCAATCCCGCCGCGCAGCATTTCGCGGACAAGGTCCGCTCCTACGGAATCGACGGAGCAGCCCTGTAGGAGCGGGCCATGCCCGCGACAGCGCCGGCAGGCGCTCCTGCGAATGGGCGCTACCCGTCGGCGTTTGCCGGTGAAGTCCCATCCCGCCGCGCAGGATTTCGCGGACAAGGTCCGCTCCTACGGAATCGACGGAGCAGCCGTGTAGGAGCGGGCCATGCCCGCGACAGCGCCCGCAGGGCGCCCCTGCGAATAGGCGCTACCCGTCCGCGTCTACCGGTGAAGATCAATCCCGCCGCGCAGGATTTCGCGGACAAGGTCCGCTCCCACGGAATCGACGGAGCAGCCCTGTAGGAGCGGGCCATGCCCGCGACAGCGCCCGCAGGGCGCTCCTGCGAATAGGCGCTACCTGTTGGTGTTTGCCGGTGAAGTCCCATCCCGCCGCGCGGGATTTCGCGGACAAGGTCCGCTCCTACAGGTCACTTCGCAAATTTTTTCGCCCCCATACCCAAATCTGCCTATGGATCTATCGGTGCACTTGGCCCTTTAGCAATAGTGCCGTCGCAATCGCTCCCTAGCATGGACCTCGTTCCTTCACGCCCCGGCTCACGCGGCGTGGGCCCCACGCACACGAGGTACCGCCATGCATCCCATCCTCGCCGGCACGCCGCTGAGCGTGCGCCATCTTCGCAAGCGCTTCGGCCAGTTCGTCGCCCTCGACGGCGTGTCGCTGGAGGTCAAGGCCGGTGAACTGGTGTGCCTGCTCGGCCCCTCCGGTTGCGGCAAGACCACCCTGCTGCGCTGCATTGCCGGCCTCGAACAACAGGACGAAGGCAGCCTCCACCTGGGCCTGCGCGACGTGTCGAACCTGCCGCCGCAGGCGCGGGACTACGGCATCCTGTTCCAGTCCTACGCGCTGTTCCCCAACCTCACCGTGGAGCAGAACATCGCCTACGGCCTGACCTCGTCGAGCAAGGACGAAGCCCGCCGCCGCGTCGCCGAGATGCTCGAACTGGTTGGCCTCTCCGGCAGCGAGAAGAAGTACCCCGGCCAGCTCTCCGGCGGCCAGCAGCAGCGCGTCGCCATGGCCCGTGCGCTGGCGCCCAGCCCGTCGCTGCTGCTGCTCGACGAACCCATGTCGGCGCTGGACGCCCGTGTCCGCGAGCACCTGTGCGGCGAGCTGCGCCAGCTGCAGAAACGCCTGGGCATCACCACCGTGATGGTCACCCACAACCAGGACGAGGCCATGCTGATGGCCGATCGCATCGCGGTGATGAACCACGGGCGCATCGAGCAGTACGGCACCGCCCAGGAGATCTACAGCGCGCCGGGTACGCCCTTCGTCGCCGAGTTCGTCGGCCAGGGCAACTGGCTGCCGTTCGAGCGCGGCAGCGATGGCCATGCCCGTGTCGGCGGCCTCAACCTGCGCCTGCATAGCCAGGCGCCGAACGCCTCCGGCCGGCTGTTCTGCCGCCCGGAAGCGATCAGCGTGAACCCCGCCGTGCACCAGGAAAACCTGTTCCGCGCCCAGGTCCGCGAGATCACCTTCCTCGGCAATCGCTGCCGCATGAGCTTTGAGCTGGAACAGTTGCCGGGCCACGCGCTGCTCGCCGAGCTGGCGCCCGAGGACATGCCGCGCCTGGGTACCCCGGACATCTGGGTGTCGCTGCCGCCGCGCAGCCTGCAGGTGTTCGCCTGAGATGGATGCCGTGGTGAAACACAGCCCGGCGCTCTCGGCCGGCAAGATTCGCGGCGATCTGGGTGATCGCCTGTTCGTCCGCGGCGGCAAATACCTGCTGCTGGTCCTGCTCACCCTCGCGGTGCTGATGCCGCTGCTGGCCATCTTCTGGCGCGGCTTCAGCGGCGAAGCGGGGCAGGGCGGCGGCCTGGCGGCCATGGGCGAGCTGCTGCGCAGCGACAACTTCCACTGGCTGCTGGGCAACAGCCTGAAGGTCTCGCTCAGCGTGGCGTGCATCGTCGTGCCGGCGGCCTACCTGTTCGCCTACGCGCTGCAACGCACGCTGATCCCGGCCAAGGGCCTGTGGCGCGGGATTTCCCTGCTGCCGCTGCTGGCGCCGTCGATGCTGCCGGGGATTGCGCTGATCTACCTGTTCGGCAACCAGGGCCTGCTGCGCCACTGGCTGCCCGACAACATCTACGGTTTCTGGGGCATCGTCCTGGGCGAGGCCATCTACACCTTCCCCCATGCACTGATGATCCTGCTGTCGGCGCTGTCGCTGGCCGATGCGCGCCTGTTCGACGCCGCCTCCAGCATGGGCGCCGGCCCGTGGAAGGCCTTTCGCAGCATCACCTGGCCGGCCTCGCGGCAGGGGGTGTTCGCCGCGTTCTGCCTGGTGTTTACCCTGACCATCACCGACTTCGGCGTGCCGGTGGTGGTGGGCGGCGATTACCAGGTGCTGGCGCTGGAAGCCTACAAGGCGGTGGTCGGCCAGCAGCAGTTCGGCCGGGGCGCGCAGATCGGCATGATCCTCCTGCTGCCGGCGCTGCTCAGCTTCGCCGTCGACACCTGGCTGCGTCGCCGCCAGGGCGACGCCATGAGCGGTCGTGCGCAGGTCTATCACCCCAAACCGTCGCGTCGCCGCGACGGCGCCTTCCTTGCCATCGTCGTGCTGATCAGCGCGGTACTGCTGGGCGTGCTGGGGATGGCCGTGTACTCCTCGCTGGTGAAGTTCTGGCCGTACAACCTCTCGCTGTCGCTGCACCACTACGATTTCGACACCACCGCCGGCGGCGGCTGGCTGGCCTACCGCAACAGCCTCACCCTGGCCGCGTGCACCGCGCTCATCGGCAGCGCGCTGATCTTCACCGGCGCCTACCTGATCGAGAAAACCCGCGAGCAGCGCTGGCTGAGCCAACTGCTGCGCATGCTGTGCTTCGTGCCGATGGCCGTGCCGGGCCTCGTGCTCGGCCTGGGCTACGTGTTCTTCTTCAACCTGCCGGGCAACCCGCTGCACGTGTTCTACGGCAGCATGGCGCTGCTGGTGGTGTGCACCATCGCCCATTACCTGACCACCGCGCAGATGACCGCCACCGCCGCGCTGCGCCAGCTCGACGGCGAGTTCGAGGCGGCCGCGCTGTCGCTGAAGATGCCGCTGTGGCGCCACTACCTGCGCGTCACCGTGCCCATCTGCCTGCCGGCGCTGCTGGACATCACCCGCTACCTGTTCGTCTCGGCGATGACCACGGTGTCCGCGGCGATCTTCCTCTACACCCCGGACACCCTCCTGGCCGCCGTCGCCGTGTTGAACATGGACGACTCCGGCAACGTCGGCGGCGCGGCCGCCATGTCCACCCTGATCCTGCTCACCTCCGCCGCGGTGTCGCTGCTGCTGGCCGGCGCCTCCCGCGGCCTGCTGCGCCGCTCCCAGGCCTGGAGGAGGGGCGCGAACCCGTAACACCGCTGGACGCTGTCGCCCGGTGCTTGCGTGCCGGGCTCAACCCCTGACAACCCCGCCCCGCGCGGGAGACCCACACTGCCAAGGAGCTCCACATGTTCAAACGTCTTGCCCTCGCCGCCGCCGTGGTTGCCGGTTTCGTCGCACAGGTCCACGCCGCCGACACCGAGCTGACCGTCTACACCGCCCTGGAACCGGAACAGCTGACCGCCTACAAGCAGGCCTTCGAAGCCGAGAACCCGGATATCACGATCAAGTGGGTGCGCGACTCCACCGGCATCGTCACCGCCAAGCTGCTGGCCGAGAAGGATCGCCCGCAGGCCGACGCCGTCTGGGGCCTGGCCGCTTCCAGCCTGGCCATCCTCGATCAGCAGGGCATGCTGGAGAAGTACGCGCCCAAGCACCTGGACGCCATCGGCAAGAACTACCGCGATCCGGCCAACCCGCCGGCCTGGGTCGGCATGGACGTCTGGGCCGCGACCATCTGCTTCAACACCGTCGAGGCGCAGAAGCTGGGCCTGGAGAAGCCGGTGAGCTGGCAGGACCTGACCAAGCCCGAGTACAAGGGCAAGATCGTCATGCCCAACCCGGCGTCCTCCGGCACCGGCTTCCTCGACGTCTCCGCCTGGCTGCAAACCTTCGGCGAGAAGCAGGGCTGGGCCTACATGGACGCGCTGCACGAGAACATCGGCCAGTACGTCCACTCCGGCTCCAAGCCGTGCAAGCTGGCCGCCGCCGGCGAATTCCCGATCGGCATCTCCTTCGAGTACCCGGCCGTGCAGCTCAAGCGCCAGGGCGCACCGCTGGACATCGTCCTGCCCAAGGAAGGCCTGGGCTGGGAAATCGAGGCCACCGGCATCGTCAAGGGCACCCAGCACGAAGCCGCGGCGAAGAAACTCGCCGACTTCTCCGCCAGCCCCAAGGCCATGGAGCTGTACAAGGAAAACTTCGCCGTGCTGGCGCAGCCGGGCATCGCCAAGCCGCAGACCGAACTGCCGGCCGACTACGAGCAGCGCCTGATCAAGAACGACTTCGCCTGGGCCTCGAAGAACCGCGACGAGATCCTCGCCGAATGGCGCAAGCGCTATGACGGCAAGTCGGAGAAGGTCGCGCAGAAGTAAGGCTCGGCTGAAGTTCGTCTGTGGTTCGGCGCTGGCGGCCCCCTCTCCCCAACCCTCTCCCTGAAGGGAGAGGGGGCTGCTCGGCGTGTTGGTTCGAGGTGGGTGAAGTCCTGTTGGCCAGCGAAGCGTGACAGGGCGGCGCGACCGACGTGTCATTTGCTTGCTGACCCAGGCAGCGGGTTGCTGAAGGCAGTTGCCTGAATGCCCCGACGTCGCGGGATGAACCCGGAATTCTTCTCGGCAGAGGAGGGCCCCCTCTCCCTTCAGGGAGAGGGTTGGGGAGAGGGGCTCTTCACCACGCAGGACATCCACCATGACCCACACCCACTGCGACGTCGCCATCGTCGGCGCCGGCATCCTCGGCCTCTCCCACGCCTACGCCGCCGCCCGCCGCGGCCTCTCCGTGCGCGTCTTCGAGCGCACCGCCACGCCCCTGGGCGCCTCGGTGCGCAACTTCGGCCAGGCGCTGGTCACCGGCCAGCCGCCGGGCGTGATGTCGGACCTGGCCCGTGCCAGCCGGCCGATCTGGGCGCACTGGGCGCAGGGCGCCGGGTTCTCCCTGCGGCGCAACGGCTCGCTGCTGTTCGCCCGCAGCGAAGCCGAGGAGCGCCTGCTCGAAGCCTTCTGCGCCGGCCGTGCCAAAGCGCTGGATTACCGCGTAGGCCTGCTGCGCGGCAGCGAACTGAACGACCTCTACCAGGGGCAGTTCCGCCACCACCGCGCCGCGCTGGTGGGCTTCGACGACCAGCAGCTGTATTCCCGCGAGGCGCTGCCGAGCCTGATCGACCACCTGCGCCGCGAGCACGGCGTGGCGTTCCATTTCTCCACCTTGGTGCGCGATGTCGACATCGGCGTGCTGCGCACCACCGCGGGGACCTTCACCGCCGGGCAGGTGATCGTCTGCTCTGGCCACGACTACCAGACGTTGCTGGCCGAGGTCATCGCGCCGCTGGAGCCGCAGGTGTGTCGCCTGCAGATGCTGCGCGCCCGTCCGCAGGTCGATGTCGGCCTTGCCCATTCGATTCTCACCGGCCTGAGCTGTGTGCACTACGGCGCCTTCTCCGACCTGCCCGAGGCCGAGGCGGTGCGCGAGCAGATCCGCCGCGAGACGCCGGAGCTGGAGGCGCAGGGCATCCACCTGCTGGTCAGCCCCACGCCCCATGGCGAGCTGATCATCGGTGACTCCCACCACTACGGCAGCGACGCCGCGCCGTTCAACGCCGAATTCGTCGACCGGCTGATGCTGGAACTGGCCGAGGACACGCTGGGCATGCGCGTGGAGGTGGTCGAGCGCTGGCAGGGCGTCTATGGCGCGCGCGGGCCGGGGCCGTTCTCGGTGCTGCAGGCCGCCGACGGCGTCACCGCCGTGCTGATGCACACCGGCGTTGGCATGAGCATCGGCCCGGCGCTGGGAGAGCGCACGGTCGCCGCGCTGTTCGGCTGACACCTGGCTGTCATGGGAAGGTCATGGGCTTCTGATAACACCGGAGGGCGGGCCTGACCTGCTCTTCGTAGGAGCGAGCTTGCTCGCGAACAGTCCGTGCCGTGCGGGTTCGCGAGCAAGCTCACCCCTACAGGCGCGCCCCACTTGCGTGCGCAGAAAACCATGAACCACAGCATCGTCCAGAGCCACCAGGACTCCGACCTGTTCGGCCTGCTCTACGGCTTCAGCTTTCGTCCGGACCAGCCCGGTCTGGAGATCGATTCGCCCACCGCCCTGCAGCGCCTGCGGCAGCCGCGCGCGGCGGACGAGTTCCTCTGGCTGCACCTGAACCTGGCGCACGCGGCGTGCGAGCGCTGGATGAAGTCGCACCTGGAACTGCCCGACTACTTCTTCGAAACCCTGCGCGAAGGTTCGCGCTCCACGCGCATCGAGCATGTGGACGACGCGCTGCTGGCGGTGGTCAACGACGTGGTCTTCGACTTCGGCAGCCGCATGTCCTCGGACGTCGCCACCCTCTGGGTGTGCGCCCGCGGCCGCCTGCTGGTCACCGCCCGCGCGCAGCCGCTGCGCTCGGTGGATACGCTGCGCTCGTCGGTGAAGCGCGGCGAGTGTTTCAATTCGCCGCTGGAGCTGCTGGTGCACCTGCTGCGCGACCAGGGCGATATCCTCACCCGCATCGTCCGCGAGACCAGCCTGAGCGTGGACCGCATCGAGGACCAGTTGCTGTCCTCGCGCCTCGCCACCAGTCGCGCCGACCTGGGCGCCATGCGCCGCGTACTGGTGCGCCTGCAACGCCTGCTGGCGCTGGAGCCGGGCTCGCTGATGCGCCTGCTCAACCGCCCGCCGGTGTGGCTGACGGAGGACGACGTGCGCGTGCTGCGCGAAGCCACCGAGGAATTCTCCCTGGTGATCAACGACCTCACCGCGCTGGGCGAGCGCATCAAGCTGCTGCAGGAAGAGATCGCCGCGAAGATCAACGAACAGAGCAACCGCACGCTGTTCACCCTCACCGTAGTCACGGTGCTGGCGCTGCCGATCAACATCATCGCCGGTTTCTTCGGCATGAACGTCGGCGGCATCCCCTTCGCCAACGACCCGGAAGGCTTCTGGATCCTGGTGGTGCTGGTGGCCAGCTTTACCGGCCTGGCCGGGCGCTGGGCGTTTCGCAAGCGCGATGATTACTGACCGACATCGGCATGCGGCCCCTTGATAGGAGCGAGCTTGCTCGCGAACGGGATTAACCGGCAGCTCGGTGCTGGGGGTGTTCGCGAGCAAGCTCGCTCCTACAGGTTTGCGCCGGCGCAAGCTGGTTGCGTAGGAGCAATTATCGCTCTCTGAAAGTCCGTGCCTGTGTTTCCCTCTCCCTAACCCTCTCCCTGAAGGGAGAGGGGACTGGATCAGCGCCGGCTGAAACTGCGGGGTCAGCCGGCACGGGCGGCTCCCTCTTCCTTCGGAGCGGGGCGCGCAGCCAGGGCGGGGGAGAGGGCATGCCCCGGCGCGATTATTCAGGTAGGAGCGGACTCTATCCGCGAACGATTCCCGGCAGCTCCGCGCTGGCCGGTTGCACATCGCGGACGAAGTCCGCTCCTACAGGTTTACCCGGCGCAACCAGCCTGTGTAGGAGCGGACTCTGTCCGCGATCGATTCCCGGCTGCTCCGCGCTGGCCGGTGGCACATCGCGGACGAAGTCCGCTCCTACGCTCGGGCTGCCCCCGAGACCGGGCAAAAAAAGACCGGCCCAGTGGCCGGTCGAGGGGGAAGAAAGCGTCGTCAGCGGCAGACGCGGGCGATGGCCGCTGCCAGATGATCCAGGCGCTCGCCGTCGAGTCCGGCGATATTGGCGCGGCCGCTGCTCACCAGGTAGATGCTGTGCTCCTCGCGCAGGATGCGCACCTGCTCGGCCTGCAGGCCGGTGTAGGAGAACATGCCGCGCTGGAGGGCGATGTGCGCGAAGCGCTCCGCCAGCCCGTGGGGGCGCAGGGCTTCTACCAGACCGACGCGCAGGTCGGCGATGCGCCCGCGCATGCCGTCCAGCTCGTCCAGCCAGAGGTTCTTCAGCTCCGGGTCGCCCAGGATGGTGGCGACCACTTCCGCGCCGTGGGCCGGCGGGGTGGACCACAGGTTGCGGGCGAACAGCGCCAGCTGGCTGCGGATGTCGGTGAGCTTGTCGGCGCTCTCGGCACAGACGATCAGCGCGCCGACGCGGTCGCGGTAGAGGCCGAAGTTCTTCGAGCAGGAGCTGGTGACCAGCACTTCCGGCAGGTTCTGCGCCAGCAGGCGCACCGAGTAGGCGTCCTCTTCCAGGCCGTCGCCCAGGCCCTGGTAGGCGAAGTCCAGCAGCGGCAGCAGCTCGCGGCGGCGGACGATCTCCAGCACGCGTTGCCACTGCTGGTGGTCCAGGTCGAAGCCGGTGGGGTTGTGGCAGCAGGCGTGCAGCAGCACCACGTCGCCCTGAGGGATCTTCTCCAGCATGGCGAACATGGCGTCCGCGTCGAGGCGGTTGTCCGCGCCAACGTAGGGGTAGTGCTTGATCGGCACGCCGGCAGCGGCGAACAGGGTCTCGTGGATCGGCCAGGTCGGGTCGCTCAGCCAGATGTGCTTGCCCGGCAGGCAGTGGGCGATGAACTCCGCCGCCAGGCGCAGGGCGCCGGTGCCGCCCGGCGTCTGGGTGGCGTCGGCGCGGGCCCCGGCCAGCAGCGGCGAGGTGACGCCCAGCACCAGCTCGCACAGGCGCGCGGCGAACAGCGCGTCACCGTGGCTGCCGACATAGCTCTTGGTGGTCTCGGTATCGACCAGGCGCTGTTCGGCGAGCTTCACCGCGCGAGGGATCGGCGTGAGGCCCTGGGCGTCCTTGTAGACGCCCACGCCAAGGTCGAGCCGCGCGGGGTTGGGGTCCGCCCGATAGGCTTCGAGCAGGCCCAGGATCGGGTCGCCCGGTACGCGGGTGACCTTGGCGAAATGGCTCATTTGCGTCCCTCTGCTGTCGCGGCCAGCTCGTCGGTGCGCGCGGCCATGATGAAGTCGTTGCGGTGCAGGCCGCGAAGTTCGTGGCTCCACCAGGTGACGGTGACCTTGCCCCACTGGGTCAGCAGGTCGGGGTGGTGGCCTTCTTCCTCGGCGATGGCGCCTACCGCGTTGGTGAAGGCCAGGGCGTGCCTGAAGTTCTTGAACAGGAATACCCGCTCCAGTTCCATGTGATCGTCACGGACCTCGATGTTCCAGTCCGGGATCTGCTTGATCAGCACCGCCAGTTCTTCGTCGGACACCTTCGGGGCGTCGGCGCGGCAGGCTTCGCAATGGGCTTGGGTGAGTGCGGTCATGAAGGTTCTCCTTGTCGTGGGGTGGCATAGGAGTGCGCTCGCGAACCATCTTAGGCGCGCGAGCACGTCTCATCCTAGGCACAGATGGGCTCGATTGCAGCGGATCAGGCGGCCTGTTTCGGCGGGAATTTCGGCGCGTGCAGACCCAGGCGCATGGCTTCGCGCACTAGCGCCATGATGTCCTCATGGGCCAGTTCGAACAGGCGCTTGAGTTCGGGGAGCACGAAATACAGGGGCTGCAGGATGTCGATGCGGTACGGCGTGCGCATGCATTCCAGCGGGTCGAAGGCCTGGTGCTCGGGCTCGCCGGAGAGGCTGTAGACGGTCTCCTTGGGCGAGGAGAGGATGCCGCCGCCATAGATGCGCAGGCCCTGGGACGTGTCCAGCAGGCCGAACTCGATGGTCATCCAGTAGAGGCGGGCGAGGAACACGCGCTCTTCCTTGCTCGCCGCCAGGCCCAGCTTGCCGTAGGTGTGGGTGAACTCGGCGAACCAGGGGTTGGTCAGCAGCGGGCAGTGGCCGAAGATCTCGTGGAAGATGTCCGGCTCCTGCAGGTAGTCCAGCTCCTCGGGGGTGCGGATGAAGGTCGCGACGGGGAATTGCTGGCTCGCCAGCAGCTCGAAGAACGTCTGGAATGGAATCAGCGCCGGTACCCGCGCCACGCGCCAGCCGGTGGTGGCCTGCAGCACCCGGTTGACTTCGCCCAGTTGCGGGATGCGCTCGTGGGGCAGGCCGAGCTGTTCGATGCCGTCCAGGTACTCCTGACACGCGCGGCCCTCGATCACCTTCAGCTGACGGGTGATCAGGGTGTTCCAGACCTGGTGCTCGGTTTCCGGGTAGTGGATGAAACCGTCTTCGTCAGGTTGGCGGGCCACGTATTGCGTTGTCTTCATGGATCCTCCGGCGTCGAGCTGCCTGTTCTTGTGATGACTCAAGCAATAGCGCGACGCGTGCCGCCGAGCAGCCCCCCGGGAGCTGCGCCGACAGCGGCGGAAGCGGTCGATCCGTAAAGAAATGCTGACGACTGGCGGCGCCGTCATGCGGTTGTGGCTTGAAGGTGCGGTGATGTGTCACATATTCTTGACGGAAATTTCCGGCCGTCTTGCGAAAAAACCTGCCGGAACGCCCACCACAACGACAACCACGGGCCCGCCATGCGCATCAAAGTGCACTGCCAGAACCGCGTCGGCATCCTGCGCGACATCCTCAACCTGCTGGTCGACTACGGCATCAACGTCAACCGCGGCGAAGTCGGTGGCGAGCAGGGCAACGCCATCTACCTGCTCTGCCCGAACCTCATCAACCTGCAGTTCCAGTCGCTCAAGCCCAAGCTCGAAGCGGTGCCCGGCGTGTTCGGCGTCAAGCGCGTCGGCCTGATGCCCAGCGAGCGGCGCCATCTGGAGCTGAACGCGCTGCTGGCGGCGCTGGAGTTCCCCGTGCTGTCGATCGACATGGCTGGGCAGATCGTCGCGGGCAACCGTGCGGCCGCGCAGCTGCTGGGCGTGCGCGTCGACGAAGTGCCGGGCATTCCGCTGTCGCGCTACGCCGAGGACCTCGACCTGCCGGAGCTGGTGCGGGCCAACAAGGCGCGCATCAATGGCCTGCGGGTGAAGGTCAAGGGTGATGTGTTCCTCGCCGACATCGCGCCGCTGCAATCCGAACATGACGAAAGCGAAGCGCTGGCCGGCGCCGTGCTCACACTGCACCGCGCCGACCGGGTCGGCGAGCGCATCTACAACGTGCGCCGCCTGGAGCTGCGCGGCTTCGACAGCATCTTCCAGAGCTCGCGGGTGATGGCCGCGGTGGTGCGCGAGGCGCGGCGCATGGCGCCGCTGGATGCGCCGCTGTTGATCGAGGGCGAGACCGGCACCGGCAAGGAACTGCTGGCCCGCGCCTGCCACCTTGCCAGCCCGCGCGGGCAGTCGCCGTTCATGGCGCTGAACTGCGCCGGCCTGCCTGAATCCATGGCCGAGACCGAGCTGTTCGGCTACGGCCCCGGCGCCTTCGAAGGCGCGCGCCCGGAAGGCAAGCTCGGCCTGCTGGAGCTGACCGCCGGCGGCACGTTGTTCCTCGATGGCGTCGGCGAGATGAGCCCGCGCCTGCAGGCCAAGCTGTTGCGCTTCCTGCAGGACGGTTGCTTCCGCCGCGTGGGCAGCGACGAGGAGGTGTACCTCGATGTGCGGGTGATCTGCGCGACCCAGGTGGACCTTTCCGAGCTGTGCACCAAGGGCGAATTCCGCCAGGACCTCTACCACCGCCTCAACGTACTGTCGCTGCACATTCCGCCGCTGCGCGAATGCCTGGACGGCCTGGAGCCGCTGGTGGAGCACTTCCTCGACCAGGCCAGCCGGCAGATCGGCTGTGCGCTGCCCAAGCTCTCGCCGCAGGCGCTGGACCGCCTCGGCCGCTACCACTGGCCGGGCAACGTGCGGCAGCTGGAGAACGCGCTGTTCCAGGCGGTGTCCCTGTGCGAGGGCGGCACCATCCGCCCCGAGCACATCCGCCTGCCGGACTATGGGGCGCCGCATCCGCTGGGGGATTTCTCCCTGGAAGGCGGGCTGGACGCCATCGTCGGCCGCTTCGAGAAAGCCGTGCTGGAACGCCTGTACCGCGAGCACCCGAGCAGCCGGCAACTGGGCAAGCGACTGGGCGTCTCGCACACCACGATTGCCAACAAACTGCGGATGCACGGAGTAGGGCAGAGCGAAGAGCCCTGATGCCCGCGACTCGTCGCCGATGCATCTGAGGGTTCGCGAGCAAGCTCGCTCCTACAAGGGCGGGAGCGGTGGAGCGGGCGGTGGCTGTCGGTGTCTCGGGTGGCTGTGCATTCCGTCGCGAAGGAATTCGCGGACAAGGTCCGCTCCTACAGGAGCGAGAGCGGTGGCGTCATACTGTAGGAGCGGGCCACGCCCGCGATCCGTCGGCAAGGCCGACGCGTCCTGCGGGTTCGCGAGCAAGCTCGTTCCTACAAGGGCGCGAGCGGTGGAGCGGGCGGTGGCTGTCGGTGTCTCGGGTGGCTATGCATTTCGTCGCGAAGGATTTCGCGGACGAGGTCCGCTCCTACAGGACGGGCGGCGAGCTCTTCGTAGGAGCGAGCTTGCTCGCGAACCGATCTCAGGAAACAGACGAACAAAACCCCGGCACCAGGCCGGGGTTTGGTTTTTCACCTTCTGCCAGCCCGCAGGCTACTGCGCGCGCGCCATCAGCCCCGCCGCCTGTCGCATGCGGTTGATGTACTGCGCCACCTCGCGCTCGGCATCGAAGCGGGTGAAGTAGGGGCCTTCCAGCGTCCCCTCGCGGGTGGAAAAGAAGTACTGGCCGTTGACCGCGCTGATGCGGTCGCTGCGGTAATGAGTGCCTGCCTGATCGTCGCCGGCCCGTTGTCCCAACATACGCTGCCCTCCCTCATCAAAAGGCTCAATTAAATCGAGTGTATGCCGCAAAGCCCCGCCGCGCCGGGGCTGGAGAGGAATGGCGACGAACGGCAAGCCGTCGTTTCAGGCGTGCAACACCTGCCGGCCGGCTCGGGCGGCGTCTTGGCTATGCTCAGTGTCCCGGCGGCGGTCGCCGCCAAACAGGGTCCTGGCGAGAATGGTGTTTTGGTTATAAGAAAATCAAAATATATTCTTTTTATTGCGGAAAGACCTTGTGCATAGTGGCTACCAACACGAACAAGGAGAGACCCATGAGCTTGCGACTTGGCGACATCGCCCCCGACTTCGAACAGGAATCCAGCGAAGGCCGCATCCGTTTCCATGAATGGCTGGGCAACAGCTGGGGCGTCCTGTTCTCCCACCCGGCCGACTTCACCCCGGTGTGCACCACCGAGCTGGGCCTGACCGCCAAGCTCAAGGACCAGTTCGCCGCCAAGGGCGTCAAGGTCATCGCTCTGTCCGTCGACCCGGTGGACTCCCACCTGAAGTGGATCGACGACATCAACGAGACCCAGAACACCGTGGTCAATTTTCCGATCATCGCCGACGCCGACCGCAAGGTGTCCGAGCTGTACGACCTGATCCACCCGAACGCCAACGACACCCTGACGGTGCGTTCGCTGTTCGTCATCGACCCGAACAAGAAGGTGCGCCTGACCATCACCTACCCGGCGAGCACCGGGCGCAACTTCAACGAGATCCTGCGCGTCATCGACTCGCTGCAGCTCACCGACAACCACAAGGTCGCAACGCCCGGCAACTGGCAGGACGGCGACGACGTGGTGATCGTGCCCTCGCTCAAGGACGAGGAAGAGATCAAGCAGCGCTTCCCCAAAGGCTATCGTGCGATCAAGCCCTACCTGCGCCTGACGCCGCAACCGAACAAGTGACTCTCCGCTCCCCATCCGGGGAGTCACCGTACGAGCAAACCTCGAGCGGAAATCGGGCCGGTCCGCCGGCCCATTTTTTATCCTTCATGCGCGGACCACGCCGCGCTTTTTTATTCAAGATCTGACTTGCCCGCCAAACGGGAAGAAGACGCAAGCCCCGCCAAGGAGAAGACCATGGGTCATTCCACCTGGCGCCGCAGCCTGGCCGTCGCTCTTCTCGCGAGCCTGCCGATCGGCGCCTACAACAGCCCCGCCAACGCCGCCGACGCGCCCAAGGAAGTGCGGCTGGACTACGCCTACTACGCCCCCACCAGCCTGGTGCTCAAGCACTTCGGCTATCTAGAAAAAGCTCTCAAGCCGCAGGGCACCGAAGTGCGCTGGGTGTTCAGCCAGGGCAGCAACCGTTCGCTGGAATACCTCAACGCCGGCAGCACCGACTTCGCCTCCACCGCGGGCCTGGCCGCCGTGCTCAGCCGCGCCAATGGCAGCCCGCTGAAGACCGTGTACATCGCCAGCCGCCCGGAATGGACGGCGCTGGTGGTGCCCAAGGATTCCCCGCTCAAGTCCGTCGCCGATCTGAAAGGCAAGAAGATCGCCGCCACCAAGGGCACCGACCCCTACCTGTTCCTGCTGCGCAGCCTGCAGCAGGCAGGGCTGGACAAGAACGACGTGGAGATCGTCCACCTGCAGCACCCGGACGGCCGCGCCGCGCTGGAGCAGGGCAGGGTGGACGCCTGGGCCGGCCTCGATCCGCACATGGCCGCCAGCGAGCTGCAGGCCGGTTCGCGCCTGCTGTACCGCAACGTCGACTTCAACAGTTACGGCGTGCTCAGCGTCACCGAGAAATTCGAGCAGGAGCAGCCGGCCCTGATCAAACAGGTCATCGCCGCCTATGAAGAGGCGCGCCAGTGGGCCGTGGCCCACCCGGAGGAGACCGCCAAGCTGCTGGCCGAGGAAGCCAAGCTGCCGCTGGAAGTGGCCAAGCTGCAACTCTCGCGCACCGACTTCAGCAAGCCGCTGCCGGGGGCGGAGCAGGTCGCCGCGCTCAAGGCCGCCGCACCGATCCTGCTGGACGAACAACTGGTGCGTCCGGGCACCGACGTCACCGCCGTGGTCGATCAGTTGATCGCCCCGCAACTGGCCGGCGAAGTGATCGGCAAACCCGCCGTCGCCAAGGCGGGGCAATAATCCATGCCCTCCCAGAGCCTGCGCCTGGCCCGCCAGCGTCGTGCATTGCCACTGCGCTGGCCGCGGCTGGGCTGGCGCGCCTGGCTGGTGCCGTTGATCCTCTGCGCGGCACTGGAATTCTCCGTGCGCGTCGGCTGGCTCGCCGAGCACCAGATGCCGGCGCCCAGCAGCGTCGCGCTGACGCTGTGGCAACTGGCCCAGGGTGAGCTGTGGAAACACGTCGCCGCCAGCCTGGCGCGGGTGGCGGCCGGCTTCTTCATCGGCGCGGCGGCCGCCGTGCTGATCGGCACCTGGGTGGGCCTGAGCCAGCGCGCCGAGGCCTATCTTGAACCTACCTTCCAGGCGCTGCGGGCCATCCCCAGCCTGGCCTGGGTGCCCCTGCTGCTGCTCTGGCTGGGCATCGACGAAACCCCGAAGATCGTGCTGATCGCCCTGGGCGCCTTCTTCCCCGTCTACCTGTCGCTGGTGGCCGGCGTGCGCAACGTCGACCGCAAGTGGGTGGAACTGGGCCGGCTGTATCACCTGTCGCCTTTCGCCCTGGTGCGGCGCATCCTCCTGCCGGCAGCGCTGCCGAGCCTGTTCACCGGCCTGCGCGGCGCGCTGAGCCTGAGCTGGATGTTCCTCGTCGCCGCCGAACTGATCGCCGCTACCCGCGGCCTGGGCTACCTGCTCAGCGATGGCCGGGAAACCTCGCGGCCGGACATCGTCATCGCCGCCATCCTGGTGCTGGCGGTGCTGGGCAAGCTCAGCGACAGCCTGCTCAAGGCGCTGGAACAGCGTACGCTGGCCTGGCGCGACACCTTTGCCGGCAACGGAGAGAGCCGATGAGCGCCCTGTTGGAGCTGCGGGATATCCGCAAGAGTTTCTCCGGCGTGCGTGTGCTGGATGACGTCAGCCTGAGCCTGGCGCCGGGCGAAGTGGTCAGCCTGCTCGGCCCCAGTGGCTGTGGAAAAAGCACCCTGCTGCGCATCGCCGCCGGGCTGGACGACGAGTTCGCCGGCTCCCTGGAACGCAACCCGCTGCTGGGCTTCGGCCCGGACGGCGACACCGGCCGCGGCGGTGGCGGCATCGGCGTGGTGTTCCAGGAACCGCGCCTGCTGCCCTGGCTGACCGTGGCGCAGAACATCGGCTTCGCCGACGGCTGGCTGGCCGACGACCACCGCATCGAACACCTGCTGCGCGACGTGGGGCTGGAAGGCAAGGGCGGCCTGCTGCCCAAGCAGCTCTCCGGCGGCATGGCCCAGCGCGCGGCCATCGCCCGCGGCCTCTACGGCCGGCCGCAGGTCCTGCTGCTGGACGAACCCTTCAGCGCGGTGGACGCCTTCACCCGCATCCGCCTGCAGGACCTGATCCAGCAATTGGCGCTGGACTACGACATCAGCATTTTGCTGGTCACCCATGACCTCGACGAAGCCTTCTACCTCAGCGATCGCGTCCTGCTGCTGGGCGGCACCCCCAGCCGCCTGCGCCGCGAGTTCCCCGTGCCGCTGCCGCGTCCGCGCGACCGCCGCGCCGTGGAGCTGGCCTTCCTGCGCGGCGAAGCACTGACCGAGCTGCACCAGTCCCACGTCATCTGACCTTCACCTCCCTGTAGGAGCGAGCTTGCTCGCGAACGCTCTTCGGTAACCCGCCGTGAAGCGGTTCGCGAGCAAGCTCGCTCCTACGTTAAAAACAAAATCGCATAACTAAATGAATAAATACCATTTATTGGAATATGCGAAGGGCTGTTAAGGTCTATGCACATTGGTTAGCAGCGCGGCATTTGTACCGCTCTGATCGTTATAAGGAAGCGTGCAGATGTATGTAGTCACCCTTGCCGGCAGCCCGAGCCAGCGTTCCCGTTCCGGTGTCCTCCTGGACATCGCGCGGAACTGGCTGCACGCCCGCGGCGCCGAGGTGCGCTCGTACAGCGTGCGCGACTTCCCCGCCGAGGACCTGCTGCATGCGCGCTTCGACAGCCCGCGCGTGGTCGAGCTGATCGAGCAGGTGCTGCGCGCCGACGGCGTGGTGATTTCCACTCCGGTGTACAAGGCGTCCATCGCCGGTGCGCTGAAGGTGATTCTCGACCTGCTGCCGGAGCGCGCGCTGGCACACAAGGTGGTGCTGCCCCTGGCCACCGGCGGCAGCAACGCCCACATGCTGGCGGTGGACTACGCGCTCAAGCCCGTCCTCGCCGCGTTGAAGGCCCAGGAAACCCTGCACGGCGTGTTCGCCGAGGAGAGCCAGGTGCACTACCCCGAGGGCACAACCCCGGCGCGCCTGGAATCGACCCTCGAACACCGCCTGCTGGACTCCCTGGAGCAGTTCCACAGCGCCCTGGCGCGACGACCGAAACCCATCGACCCGAACCTGCTCAACGAGCGGCTGCTCAACGCCCGCTGGAGCATCTGACCGACCAACCAACGCCGCGAACGCCAAGCCCCAACCCGGCAGGCGCCCGCTGCGTCAAACACGAACAGGCCCTCACCGTCCCGCCAACGGGACCGCAGGTCCGGCAAGCACACTCGATAAAGGAGCACTCCCATGCGGACCCTCACTTTGCGCAGTGGACTGGCGGCCCTGCTGATCGCGGCCCTGTCCTACAACGCCCAGGCAGATGAACAACCCGGTACCCTGCGTATCGGCTACCAGAAGTACGGCACCCTGGTGCTGCTCAAGGCCCGCGGCACGCTGGAAAAGCGCCTGGCCGAGCAGGGCGTCAAGGTGCAATGGACCGAATTCCCCGGCGGCCCGCAGCTGCTGGAAGGCCTGAACGTCGGCAGCATCGACTTCGGCGTCACTGGCGAAACCCCGCCGGTCTTCGCCCAGGCCGCTGGCGCCGATCTGGTCTACGTCGCCCACGAACCGCCGGCGCCCACCAGCGAAGCGATCCTGCTGCCCAAGGATTCGCCGATCAAATCCGTGGCCGAGCTCAAGGGCAAGAAGGTTGCCCTGAACAAGGGCTCCAACGTGCACTACCTGCTGGTGCGCGCCCTGGAAAAGGCCGGCCTGAAGTACACCGACATCCAGCCCGTGTACCTGCCGCCGGCCGACGCCCGCGCCGCCTTCGAGCGCGGCAGCGTGGATGCCTGGGTCATCTGGGACCCGTACCAGGCCGCCGCCGAGAAGCAGCTCTCCGCCCGCACCCTGGTGGATGGCACCGGCCTTGTGGATAACCACCAGTTCTATCTGGCGACCCGTCCCTACGCGAACAACCACCCGCAGGTGATCACCACCTTGATCGACGAAGTGCGTTCGGTGGGCCAGTGGTCGCAGCAGAACCCGCAGCAGGTCACCGACCAGGTCGCGCCGCTGCTCGGCCTGCCGGCGGACATCACCTTCACCGCGGTGAAACGCCAGGGCTACGGCGCCCAGCCGATCACCCCGGAAGTGACCGCCGCGCAGCAGAAGATCGCCGACACCTTCACCGACCTGAAGCTGATTCCCAAGAAGCTGAGCATCAAGGACGTGGTCTGGACGGCCCCGGCCAAGGTGGCCGCCGCCCAGTGACACACCTGTAGGAGCGAGCTTGCTCGCGAACCCGCCCAGCTCCAGCGCTGCCGGGAAATCCGTTCGCGAGCAAGCTCGCTCCTACAAAAAAGCGCTTAGAAACACCCGAATCCCATCATCGCGCGGCTACGCCACGCCGGCGCGCTTATCTGGAGTTACTGCGATGAGTCTCAACATCTTCTGGTTCCTGCCGACCCACGGCGACGGCCATTACCTGGGCACCGCCGAAGGCGCCCGCGCCGTGGACCACGGTTATCTGCAACAGGTCGCCCAGGCCGCCGACCGCCTCGGTTTCGGTGGTGTGCTGATCCCCACCGGCCGCTCCTGCGAGGATTCCTGGCTGGTTGCCGCCTCGCTGATCCCGGTGACCCAGCGTCTGAAATTCCTGGTCGCGCTGCGCCCGGGCATCATTTCCCCGACCGTGGCTGCCCGCCAGGCCGCAACCCTCGACCGGCTCTCCGGTGGGCGCGCGCTGTTCAACCTGGTGACCGGCGGTGACCCGGACGAGCTGGCCGGCGACGGCCTGCACCTGAGCCACGCCGAGCGCTACGAAGCCTCGGTCGAATTCACCCGTATCTGGCGCCGCGTACTGGAAGGCGAGACCGTCGACTACGACGGCAAGCACCTGCAGGTGAAGGGCGCCAAGCTGCTCTACCCGCCGATCCAGCAACCGCGCCCGCCGCTGTATTTCGGTGGCTCCTCCGATGCCGCCCAGGACCTGGCGGCCGAGCAGGTCGAGCTGTACCTGACCTGGGGCGAGCCGCCGGCCGCCGTCGCCGAGAAGATCGCCCAGGTGCGCGAGAAGGCTGCCAAGCAGGGCCGCACGGTGCGCTTCGGCATCCGCCTGCACGTGATCGTCCGCGAGACCAACGAGGAAGCCTGGCAAGCCGCCGACCGCCTGATCTCCCACCTGGACGACGACACCATCGCCCGCGCCCAGGCCTCGCTGGCGCGCTTCGATTCCGTCGGCCAGCAACGCATGGCCGCCCTGCACGGTGGCAACAAGGACAACCTGGAAGTCAGCCCCAACCTCTGGGCCGGTGTCGGCCTGGTGCGGGGCGGCGCCGGCACCGCGCTGGTGGGCGATGGCCCGACCGTGGCGGCCCGCGTGAAGGAGTACGCGGACCTGGGGATCGACACCTTCATCTTCTCCGGCTACCCGCACCTGGAAGAGTCCTACCGGGTCGCCGAACTGCTGTTCCCGCACCTGGACCTGGCCCAGGCGCAGCAACCGCAGGCGCGCGGCTACGTCAGCCCGTTCGGCGAGATGGTCGCCAACGACATCCTGCCCAAGGCCGCTTCGGCGAGCTGAAACCCTGGGGCGGATAACGCTGGCGCGTGATGCGCCCGACGTAGCGACGAAGAATCCGGAGAATTGAGATGAGCGTTACCAACAACCTTGCCCAGCGCCTCGCGCCCTGGGCCCTGCCGGTGGGCCTGGTGGTCATCTGGCAGCTCGCGGTGGAATTCGGCTGGCTGTCCAGCCGCATCCTGCCCGCGCCCAGCGCCGTGGCCGAGGCCGGCTACCACCTGGTGGTCAGCGGCGAGCTCTGGCAGCACCTGGCGATCAGCACCTGGCGCGCCGCCGTCGGCTTCCTCATCGGCGGCAGCATCGGCCTGGCCCTGGGCCTGATCACCGGCCTGTCGACGTGGGGCGAGCGTTTCCTCGACAGCTCGGTGCAGATGATCCGCAACGTGCCGCACCTGGCGCTGATCCCGCTGGTGATCCTGTGGTTCGGCATCGACGAGTCGGCGAAGATCTTCCTGGTCGCTCTCGGCACGCTGTTCCCGATCTACCTCAACACCTACCACGGCATCCGCAACATCGATCCGGGCCTGCTGGAAATGTCGCGCAGCTACGGGCTGTCCGGCTTCGCCCTGTTCCGCCAGGTGATCCTGCCCGGTGCGCTGCCCTCGATCCTGGTGGGCGTGCGCTTCGCCCTGGGCTTCATGTGGCTGACCCTGATCGTCGCCGAGACCATCTCCGCCAACTCCGGCATCGGTTACCTGGCGATGAACGCCCGCGAGTTCCTGCAGACCGACGTGGTGGTGCTGGCGATCCTGCTCTACGCCGTGCTCGGCAAACTGGCCGACCTCGCCGCCCGCGGCCTGGAACGCATCTGGCTGCGCTGGCACCCCGCCTATCAGGTCAAGGGAGGTGCGGCATGAACGCGGTGAACAACCTGCCCCAGCAACTCAAGAAAGGCATCCCGCTGGCACTGGAAAACGTGCGCAAGCGCTTCGGCGAACGCGAGGTGCTCAAGGGCATCGAACTGCGGATTCCCGCCGGCCAGTTCGTCGCCATCGTCGGTCGCAGCGGCTGCGGCAAGAGCACGCTGCTGCGCCTGCTGGCCGGCCTGGATGAAGCCAGCGAAGGCCAACTGCTGGCTGGCTCCGCGCCGCTGGACAGCGCCCGTGAAGAGACTCGCCTGATGTTCCAGGACTCGCGTCTGCTGCCCTGGAAGCGGGTGATCGACAACGTCGGCCTGGGCCTGAAGGGCGATTGGCGCCCCAAGGCGCTGGACGCTTTGGCGGCGGTGGGCCTCTCCGACCGTGCCAACGAATGGCCGGCGGGCTTGTCCGGTGGCCAGAAGCAGCGCGTGGCCCTGGCCCGTGCGCTGATCCACCAGCCGCGCCTGCTGCTGCTCGACGAGCCGCTGGGCGCGCTGGATGCCCTGACCCGCATCGAGATGCAGCAACTGATCGAGAACCTCTGGCGGCAGCATGGTTTCACCGTGCTGCTGGTCACCCACGACGTCAGCGAGGCCGTGGCCATCGCCGACCGGGTGATCCTCATCGAGGACGGCGAGATCGGCCTGGACCTCAACGTCGAACTGCACCGGCCGCGCGCCCGTGGCTCGGCCCGCCTGGCCGCGCTGGAAGCCGAAGTGCTCGAACGCGTGTTGTCGCTGCCGGCCCAACCGCCGGAGCCGGAACCTGTTTCCCCACTGCCCACGCAACTGCGCTGGGCGCTCTGACCCCACAGTGAACCCCCGATTCTCCCAAGGAGCTACGCCATGACCATCAAAGCCATCAACGTCCGCAACCAGTTCAAAGGCACCATCAAGGAAATCGTCGAAGGCGATGTGCTGTCGGAAATCGACGTGCAGACCGCGGCCGGTATCGTCACCTCGGTCATCACCACCCGTTCCGTGAAGGAACTGGAGCTGACCATCGGCAGCGAAGTGATCGCCTTCGTGAAATCCACCGAGGTTTCCATCGCCAAGCTGTGAATACGGCGCTGGACGAGGCGGGCAGTCCGGCGACGGGCTGCCCGTTTTCTTTTGCGGATATGGCGTCGGGCTGGCCCTTGTAGGAGCGAGCTTGCTCGCGAACCGCCCGAGCCCCGGCGTCAGTCACGTTCGCGAGCAAGCTCGCTCCTACAGGGGAGGCGCTCCCACATGAAATCCTGTGCGTGGGCTTGCCCTCACCCTAACCCTGGCTACGCGCCCCGCTCCGAAGGGAGAGGGGACCGTACGGTGCAGGATGAAGCGACAGCGTCAGCCGGCACGATCTGCTCCCTCTCCCTCTGGGAGAGGGCTGGGGTGAGGGGAATGCACCTGCACGGTTTTCCCGGCGAAATGCCCTTGCTCCTGCAAGATCCCATCCCGTGCGGCGGCACTATATAGAGCAATTGCTCTACCTCCCCTAGACTCCGCTCAAACCAACAAGAGAACGGAGTCCCCATGTCCCTGAGTCCCTCTGCCTTCGCGTTGCTCGGCCTGGTCGCCTGGACCGTGCTGCTGGTCCTGCTAGTGGTCAACCAGCGCGGCCTCCTGGTGATGTCCGGGCGCATGAAGGTGAATGCCTTCGCCGCCGACGGCAGCACCACGCCGGGCGCCTTCGGCCAGCGCGTGGTGCGCGCCCACGCCAACTGCGTGGAGAACGTGCCGCTGTTCTGCGCCGTGCTGCTCTACGCCATGGTCACCCAGCAGACGCTGATCACCGACCCGCTGGCGCCGACCCTGCTGGTGGCGCGCATCGTCCAGTCGCTGGTGCATCTGCTCAGCACCTCGGCGCTGGCGGTCTGGGTGCGTTTCGCGGCCTTCTTCGTCCAGCTGATCATCCTGATCTGGTGGCTGCTGCGCCTGTCCACCCTGGTGTGATCCGCCGCGACGCGTGCAGCTGGGCGAACGACCGGAACAGTTGCGCCGCGCAACTGTTCCTATGGGGCGATACCGCCATGACTTAGCATGGCGGACCGCACACGCGTCGAGGCTCTCATGCACGTTTCATCCGGCCGCTGGCAGTTCGGCCTGTTCCTGGCACTGGTCACCGCCGTCCTCTGGGGCATCCTGCCGATCAAGCTCAAGGAGGTCCTGAAGGTCATGGACCCGATCACCGTCACCTGGTTTCGCCTGGTGGTGTCCGGTGGCCTGCTGCTGATCTACCTGGCCTTCACCCGCCAGCTGCCGCGCTTCGCGCCACTGGGCTCACGCGGCATGGGCCTGGTGCTGGCGGCCATCCTCGGCCTGACCGGCAACTATGTGTGCTACCTGATCGGCCTGCGCATGCTCACGCCGGGCACCACGCAGCTGGTCATCCAGATCGCGCCGATCCTCCTGCTGCTGGGCAGCCTGTTCGTCTTCAAGGAGAGCTTCAGCGTCGGCCAGGCCCTTGGGCTCGCGGTGCTGATCGCCGGCTTCGGGCTGTTCTTCAACCAGCGCCTGGCCGAGCTGTTCGGCTCCCTCGGCGAATACACCACCGGCGTGCTGATCGTGGTCTTCGCCGCCTTCATCTGGACCTTCTACGGCCTGGCGCAGAAGCAATTGCTGACGCAGTGGACGTCCGGGCAGGTGATGATGGTGATCTACCTGGGCTGCGGCGCGCTGCTCACGCCCTGGGCGCATCCGCTGGAGGCGCTGGACCTGTCGCCGTTGCAAGGCTGGCTGTTGCTGGCCTGCTGCCTGAACACCCTGGTGGCCTATGGCGCCTTCGCCGAGGCGCTGGCGCACTGGGAAGCCTCGCGGGTCAGCGCGACCCTGGCGATCACGCCGCTGGTGACCTTCGCCTCGGTGGCGCTGGCCGCCTCGCTGTGGCCCGACTTCGTGCGCCCGGAAGACCTCAACGGCCTGGCCTATGTCGGCGCGCTGCTGGTGGTCGTCGGCTCGGCGCTCACCGCCCTGGCGCCATCGCTGCTGCGCAGCTACCGGGCGCGCCGGGCACGCATCGCCAACGTCTGAATCCCCTGCCAGGGGAAGCAGGTCATTGGCCGTAGGAGCGAGCTTGCTCGCGAACCCGCGCGGCAGCGGTGCCGGCCGGAAAACCTGTTCGCGAGCAAGCTCGCTCCTACAGGCTGCCCTGGCAGGCTCACCACCCACGAAAACGGGCGCCCGAAGGCGCCCGTTTCAGCTGGCAAAGCGAGCCGTGGATCAGGCCTGGGCCGGACGCACCGCGCGGTAGGCCAGCGCGCCGATCACGCCGCCCAGCAGCGGGCCGACCCAGAACAGCCAGACCTGCTTCATGAACAGCGGGTCGGCGAAGATCGCCACGCCCAGGCTGCGCGCCGGGTTCACCGAGGTGTTGTCGATCGGGATGCTGATCAGGTGGATCAGCGTCAGGGCCAGGCCGATGGCGATCGGCGCGAAACCGGCCGGGGCCAGCTTGCTGTCGGTGGCGCCCATGATCACGAACAGGAAGAACGCGGTCAGCAGCATTTCGGTGGCCAGTGCGGCCTGCATCGAATAGCCGCCCGGCGAGCCTTCGCCGAAGCCGTTGGCGGCAAAGCCGGCGAGGGCGTCGAAGCCCGGCTTGCCGCTGGCGATGCAGAACAGGGCTGCGCCGGCGAGGATGCCGCCGATCACCTGGGCGAGGATGTAGGGGAGCAGGTCACGACCGTTGAAGCGGCCACCGGCCCACAGGCCGAGGCTGACGGCGGGGTTGAGGTGGCAACCGGAGATCGGGCCGATGGCGTAGGCCATGGTCACGACGGTCAGGCCGAACGCCAGGGACACACCCAGCGTACCGATTCCCTGGGCCGCGAAGATGGCGCTGCCGCAACCACCGAACACCAGCCAGAACGTGCCGATCATTTCGGCGGAAAGTTTGCGAAGCATGCTGCCTCCAAGGCAAGACGAACCCCGGATTGGGGCGAGGGCATGCTAGGGAAGTCGCATTGGGGCCGGTTGTAGGTGTTTTCCCAAGGTGCCGGGAAACCCTTCTGAAGGCGCAGGCCATGGCTATGAAAAGCTCGGCGGACAAGGCCTTGGGCATCGTCCGCCGTCCGCTCAGACCTGCGTGCCCAGCTGCTCCGCCCGCCGCAGCCAGGTCTGCCGCTGTTCCTCGCCGGAACCGCGCACCGGGCTGAACTCCTCCAGATGGCGCAGGGCGATGCCGCAGGCCGCGAGGATGCAACGGGTCATCTGCCGGTGCGCCGGGGCGCCCTGGCGCAGGCGATAGTGCCAGTGGGTCTGGTCGTGGCTGACCAGCAGGTCGGCGCTGCGCCCGCCCAGCAGGGGTTCGAACTCGCGGGACTCGGCCGAGCGATAGCGGAAGGCGAAGCCCGGTTGCAGCACGCGGTCGAAGAAGCCCTGCAGCAGCGCCGGCAGCCCGCCCCACCAGACCGGGTAGACGAAGGCGATGTGCTGCGCCCAGTGGATCTGCCGCTGAGCTTCGAGCACGTCCGGCTCCAGGGTCTGGCTCTGTTCGTAGCCGCCGCGCAATACCGGGTCGAAGTTCAGTTCGCCGAGCTTGAGCAGGTGCACCACGTGGCCCTTGGCGCGAGCGCCGTGGGCGTAGGCGTCGGCCAGCGCGTGGCAGAAGCCGCCGGGCTTGGGCGAGCCCAGCACCAGCAGCACGCGCTTGCCGTCGCCCTCCAGCGGGGTGGCGCCGGTGCGGGTCGGTTCAACCATTCTGCCCGGCCTCCAGCATGGTTTCCGGGCGCACCCACTGGTCGAATTCGGCGTCGCTCAGGTAGCCCAGCTCCAGGGCGGCTTCGCGCAGAGTCTTGCCCTCGGCGTAGGCCTTCTTGGCGATCTCGGCGGCCTTGTCGTAGCCGATGTGCGGGTTCAGCGCGGTCACCAGCATCAGGCCGCGGTCCAGGTGCTCGCGCATCTTCGCCGCGTCGGGCTCCATGCCGGCGACGCAATGCGTGTTGAAGTTGCGGCAGCCGTCGGCCAGCAGGCGCGCGGACTCCAGCAGGTTGTGGATGATCACCGGCTTGTACACGTTGAGCTGCAGGTGGCCCTGGCTGGCGGCGAAGGTGATCGCCGCGTCGTTGCCGAAGACCTGGCAGGCGAGCATCGACAGCGCTTCGCACTGGGTCGGATTGACCTTGCCGGGCATGATCGAGGAGCCCGGCTCGTTGGCCGGCAGCTTCACCTCGGCAAAGCCCGCGCGCGGGCCGGAGCCGAGCAGGCGCAGGTCGTTGGCGATCTTCATCAGCGCCACGGCGAGGGTCTTCATGGCCCCGGCCAAGGTCACCAGCGGTTCGTGGCCGGCGAGGGCGGCGAACTTGTTCGGCGCGGAGACGAAAGGCAACCCGGACAGATCGGCCAGCTCGGCGGCGATGGCCTCGGCGAATTCCTTCGGCGCGTTCAGCCCGGTGCCCACGGCGGTGCCGCCCTGGGCCAGTTCATAGACCGCCGGCAGCGCCGCGCGGATGGCGCGCTCGGCGTAGTCCAGCTGGGCGACGAAGGCGGACAGCTCCTGGCCGAAGGTGACGGGGGTGGCGTCCATCAGGTGGGTACGCCCGGTCTTCACCAGGTGGGCGTGGCGCGCGGCCTGCTGCGCAAGGCCACCGCTGAGCTCGGCGATGGCCGGCAGCAGGTCGTGGTGCACCGCCTGGGCGGCGGCGATGTGCATGGCGGTGGGGAAGCTGTCGTTGGAGCTCTGGGCGCGGTTCACGTGGTCGTTGGGGTGCACCGGTTTCTTGCCGCCGCGGCCGTTGCCGGCGATCTCGTTGGCGCGCCCGGCGATGACCTCGTTGACGTTCATGTTGCTCTGCGTGCCGCTGCCGGTCTGCCAGACGACGAGGGGGAACTGGTCGTCATGTTCGCCCGCCAGCACTTCGTCGGCGGCTTCCTCGATGAGGCTGGTGATGTTCTCCGGCAGTTCGCCCAGTTGCGCGTTGACCCGCGCGGCGGCCTTCTTGATCAGCGCCAGGGCATGCACGACGGCCAGTGGCATGCGCTGGCCGCCGATGGCGAAGTTCTCCAGCGAGCGCTGGGTCTGGGCGCCCCAGTAGGCGTCGTCGGGGACTTCGATGGGGCCGAGGCTGTCGGTTTCGGTGCGGCTCATGGTGCATCTCCGGAAATGGGGTCTCGGCCAGTTTAGGCCGCTATGGCGCTGGCGGGTTCCACAATGCCTCAATGGCCGTGATAGAGCGCTTTCCGGCGTCCGGCCAGCGGTGGCCGATCACCAGCGCGCGTGCGTGGCGCCGACCCAGCCGAGGGCGCCGTTCACCGGCACCTGTTCGCCGTCGGCGCTGCGCAGGGCGCCGTCGAAGCGGCCGAACCACTGGCTGGTCTCGGCGAACAGTGGGCCCAGGCGCGGGCAGGCGCGGTGCAGCTTGCGCGGGGTGAAGGTGAGCTCGACGCGCTCGTCGGCGTCGCGCAATTGCCAGGGGGAGAGCGGGTCGTGCGGCGCCTGGCGGATATCCACGGGGCCATCCAGCGCTTGCAGTTCGCCGCCGAACCACAGGGCGTTCTCGCTCAGGTGGCTGCGTTCCGTCCAGCCGCTGCCGAAGTTGCCGGCGATGCCGCCGGGCGCGGCGAACGCGGCGCGCGTCCAGTGTGTGTGGAGGGGCCAGACGCCGCGACCGAAATCCAGCGCGGCGAAGCTCTGGCCCTCGCTGCAGCGATAGGTCTTGTGGCCGAGGGTGAGGCTGCCGCGGATCGGCAGGCCCATCTGCCGGCTGCAGGCGTGGAAGCAGTTGCCGGTCATCGGCACCACCAGGTTGACCGATTCCAGGTGCGCCGGGCGCTGCACTTCCAACGCGAGGTTGAGCGGCTGTCCGCCCAGGTTCGGCGCGCAGGCGGTGATGCGCAGCTGGCCGGGCTGCTCGTCGAAACCCAGGCTGAGCTGGCCGTGCTCGAAGCGATGGCTCTGGTTCGGCATGTCCGGCAGGTGGCAGCCCAGGCCGAACGGGCTGAACTGGGTGCGGTGCACCGAGCGCCCGGTCTCCAGGTCGAGGAAGTACACGGCGCCGTAGCCCAGGTAGTCGAGGTCGGCGATGGTGATCGAGAGCATCCAGCCCGGCGCGTTGATGCACCAGTGGTTCCAGCGTTTGCGCCGGCCGAGGTTGCCGGTCAGCCGGCAGAGCGTCTGCGGCCGCGACGACCAGCCCACGGCCGCGCCGTTCAGGCGGCCGCGCGCATCGCACAGGGGCGGCGCGGCAGGCGGCGTCGGTGGGTGGGTGAAGGTGTTCATCGGTCACATCCCTGTGGCAACGCGCCGCAGCATGCCGTTTCATGAACTGTCCTACAAGAGAAGCCGGTCACTTCCAGGGGATTTCCCCGTCTCTTGAGCCGATTCCGAACTTAGGCGCAGAATGGCGGGTCCCACCCGGACACCCTTCAGACTCACAGGACTGCCCCATGACCGTTCTTCGTTCCCTCTGCACTGCCGCTCTTCTGGTCGGCTTCAGCTCCGTGGCTCTGGCCGACGCCAACGCCGAGGCGGAGAAATTCCTCAAGCAGGTGCATGCCGACAAGCTGACCGTGCCGGTCTACGCGCAAGTCCAGCAGATGCTCGCCCAGCGCTTCGCCCAGGCCAAGGCGCCGGACAGCAAGAAGGCCGTGCTCGACCGCTACCAGGCCAAGGCCAATGCCGAACTGGACCGCGCGGTGGGTTGGGACAAGCTCAAGCCTGAGCTGGTCAAGCTCTACACCAGCAACTTCAGCGAGTCCGAGCTCAAGCAGCTGAACGATTTCTACGCCTCGCCCCTGGGCCGCAAGGTGCTGGAGAAGATGCCGCGCCTGACCGCCGAATCCGCCCAGCTGACCCAGGCGAAACTGCAAACCGCGGTGGACCCGGTGAACAAGCTGATGGCCGACATGGACAAGGAGCTGGGCGTGAAAGCCCCGGCCGCTCCGGCCAAGAAGCCCTGATCTTCGTTTTGCACCGACCTGACTGCCTGATTGCCAGCGAGACCCGACATGAGCATGCGTGACCGCCTCCACACCGCCCTGGGCGCCCTCGAACCGCAACACCTCGAGGTGCTCGACGAGAGCCATATGCACAGCCGCGGGCAGGAAACGCACTACAAGGCAGTGATCGTCAGCCCGGTCTTTGCCGGGCTGAACGCGGTGAAGCGCCACCAGAAGGTCTACGCCACGCTCGGCGAGCTGATGGGCCAGATCCACGCCCTGGCCCTGCATACCTACACCCCCGAGGAGTGGGCGCAGCAGGGCGCGGCACCGGAGTCGCCGACCTGCCGCGGCGGCAGCAAGCACGACCTGCATTGACCGCATGCCGCACTGATCGGCGGCAGGGTGCGGGCTTTGTCCCGCTCCGGTAGAATGCGACACCCAGCGCCGGCTTCTGCCGGCGCTGTCATTTTCAGATTCCGATCAGCTGTCGTTTTCGAACTTTCTTCTCCCAAGAAGCCGGTCCGCCCTTTACGCGGGCGACCACTGGAGTGATGCATGACCACCGAAAGAATCGTCGTCGCGGCGTTGTACAAGTTCGTCTCCCTGCCCGACTACGTCGCCCTGCGCGAACCCCTGCTGCAAACCCTGCTGGACAACGGCGTGAAGGGCACCCTGCTGCTTGCCGAGGAAGGCATCAACGGCACCGTCTCCGGCACCCGCGCCGGCATCGACGGTCTGCTGGCCTGGCTGCGCAACGACCCGCGCCTGGCCGATGTGGACCACAAGGAGTCGTACTGCGACGAACAGCCCTTCTACCGCACCAAGGTCAAGCTGAAGAAGGAAATCGTCACCCTCGGCGTGCCGGGGGTGGACCCGAACGCGCAGGTGGGCACCTATGTCGAGCCCAAGGACTGGAACGCGCTGATTTCGGACCCTGAAGTCCTGCTGATCGACACCCGCAACGACTACGAAGTGGCCATCGGCACCTTCGAGGGCGCCATCGACCCGAAGACCAAGTCGTTCCGCGAGTTCCCCGAGTACATCCGCCAGCACTACGACCCGGCGAAGCACAAGAAGGTCGCCATGTTCTGCACCGGCGGCATCCGCTGCGAGAAGGCGTCGAGCTACATGCTCAGCGAAGGCTTCGAGGAGGTCTTCCACCTCAAGGGCGGCATCCTCAAGTACCTGGAGGAAGTGCCCGAGGCCGAGACGCTCTGGCGCGGCGACTGCTTCGTGTTCGACAACCGCGTGACCGTGCGCCATGACCTGTCCGAAGGCGACTACGATCAGTGCCATGCCTGCCGCAACCCGATCTCGGCCTTCGACCGCGCCTCGGCGCACTACGCGCCGGGCATCAGTTGCCCGCACTGCTGGGACACGCTGTCGGAGAAGACCCGCGCCAGTGCCCGCGAGCGACAGAAGCAGATCGAACTGGCGCGCCAGCGCAACCAGCCGCATCCCATTGGCCGTGATCCCCGCGCGGAGAACTGATCCATGACCAGCCGCCTGCTCTACGTAATGGACCCGATGTGCTCCTGGTGCTGGGGTTTCGCCCCGGTGGCCGGGAAGCTGGTGGAGCAGGCGCGCGCCGCGGGTGTGCCGCTGGCGCTGGTGATGGGCGGCCTGCGCACGGGGCAGGGCGCCGCGCTGGAGCCGACCACCAAGCGCTACATCCTCGAACACTGGCACGCGGTGCATGACGCCACCGGCCAGCCGTTCCGCTTCGACGGCGCCTTGCCCGACGGCTTCGTCTACGACACCGAGCCGGCCTGCCGCGCGGTAGTCACGGCGCGCCGCCTCGACGAGGACTGCGCCTGGGCGCTGGTGGGGGAGATCCAGCGGGCCTTCTACGTGGAGGGTCGCGACGTGACCCAGGCCAGCGTGCTCGCCGAACTGGCCGACAGCGTCGGCCTGCCGCGCATCGAGTTCGCCGAAGCCTTCGACAGCCAGGACAACCACCTGGCGACCCTGGCCGATTTCTCCTGGGCCCGCGATCTGGGCATCGCCGGCTTCCCCACGCTGCTGGCCGAGCGCGACGGCCAACTGGCGCTGCTGACCAATGGCTACCAGCCGTTGAGCGAGCTTGCGCCCTTGCTGGATCGCTGGCTGGAGCGCGGGCGGCATGCCTGAGCTGTCGGCTGACCGCCTGAGCTGGGCGGAAATTCGCCGGCTCGCTTTCCGTCACCGCAAGGCCCTGCTGCTGGCCAACCTGGTTGCCGTGCTGGCCACCGCCTGCAGCGTGCCGATCCCGCTGCTGCTGCCGCTGCTGGTGGACGAAGTGCTGCTGGGCAAGGGCGACGCCGCCCTGCAGGTGATGAACCACTGGCTGCCCGATGGCTGGCACAAGCCCGCGGGGTACATCGGCCTGATGCTGCTGGTGACCCTGGCGCTGCGCAGCTGCGCGCTGGTGTTCAACGTGCTGCAGGCCAAGCTCTTCGCGCGGCTGTCCAAGGACGTGGTGTACCGCATCCGCCTGCGCCTGATCGAGCGCCTGAAACGCATCGCCCTGGGCGAGTACGAAACCCTCGGTGGCGGTTCCGTCAGCGCGCACCTGGTGACCGATCTCGACACCCTCGACAAGTTCGTCGGCGACACCCTGAGCCGCTTCCTGGTGGCGCTGCTGACGCTCTGCGGCACCGCCGGCATCCTGATCTGGATGCACTGGAAGCTGGCGCTGCTGATCCTGCTGTTCAACCCGCTGGTGATCTTCGCCACGGTGCAGCTGGGCAAGCGCGTGAAGCACCTGAAGAAGCTGGAGAACGACAGCACCTCGCGCTTCACCCAGGCGCTGACCGAAACCCTCGAAGCCATCCAGGAAGTGCGCGCCGGCAATCGCCAGGGGTTCTTCCTCGGCCGCCTCGGCGTGCGCGCCCGTGAAGTGCGCGACTACGCCGTCGCCTCGCAGTGGAAGAGCGACGCCGCCGGTCGCGCCAGTGGGCTGCTGTTCTAGTTCGGCATCGACCTGTTCCGCGCCGCGGCCATGCTCACCGTGCTGTTCTCCGACCTGTCCATCGGCCAGATGCTCGCGGTGTTCAGTTACCTCTGGTTCATGATCGGCCCGGTGGAGCAACTGCTCAGCCTGCAATACGCCTTCTACGCCGCCGGCGGCGCGCTGGCCCGTATCAACGAGCTGCTGGCGCGCGCCGACGAGCCGCATTACGAGCACCGCCGCGACCCCTTCGCCGGGCACACCAGCGTCGGCATCCAGGTGCGCGATCTGAGCTTCGCCTACCGCGACGAGCGGGTGCTCGATGGGCTGGACCTGGATATCGCTCCGGGCGAGAAGGTCGCCATCGTCGGCGCCAGCGGCGGCGGCAAGAGCACCCTGGTGCAGTTGCTGCTGGGCCTCTACCAGCCGCAATCGGGCAGCATCCGCTATGGTGGCGCGGCGCTGGAGGAGATCGGCCTGGACTGCGTGCGCGAGCATGTGGCGGTCGTGCTGCAGCATCCGGCGCTGTTCAACGACACGGTGCGCGCCAACCTGACCATGGGCCGCGAGCGCGGCGACGACGCCTGCTGGCGCGCGCTGGAAGTGGCGCAACTGGCCGACACCATCCGCGCCCTGCCGCAAGGGCTGGACAGTGTGGTGGGGCGTTCCGGCGTGCGCCTGTCCGGCGGCCAGCGGCAGCGTCTGGCGATTGCTCGCATGGTGCTGGCCGAGCCGAAGGTGGTGATCCTCGACGAGGCCACCTCCGCCCTCGACGCCGCCACCGAGTACGCCCTGCACCAGGCGCTGGAGCGCTTCCTCGAGGGCCGCACCACGCTGATCATCGCCCACCGCCTGTCTGCGGTGAAACAGGCCGACCGCGTGCTGGTGTTCGATGGCGGGCGCATCGCCGAAGACGGCGACCACCAGCAACTGATCGCCGAAGGCGGGCTCTATGCGCGCCTGTATGGCCATCTCCAGCAGGGCTGATCAGCCGTAGCGGGTCACTTCGAGGAAGGCCACGCAATGGCCCTGGTCGTGGAAGACCCGCGCGCTGCCGATGTCGTTGTAGGGGATGCCCAGCAGCAGGTCGAGCAGGCCGGCGTCGCTGCGGTAATGCGGGCGCCAGTCCAGCAGGCCTTCGAGGTAGCCGATGTCCGGCACGTCGGGGAGGAAGTTGCCCATCAGCAGGCGACCGCCGGGCAACAGGCGGGCGAACAGGTTGCGGGTCAGGTCGCGGGCGTCGTGGTCGTCCAGCACCTCGTACAGCCCCGGTGAATAGATCAGGTCGAAATGGCGCAGGTCCTGGCGGCCGTAGAACAGCTCGTCGAGCGTGCATTGCTGGGTCTGGACACCGAGGGCGGCATAGCTGGCCTCGACGGTCTGCAGGCACAGCGCCTGCGCGTCCAGCGCGGTGAACTGGCGGAACTGGCCATGGCGCAGCGAGCGCGCCAGCTCGACCTCGCGCAGGTGCCCGCAGCCCACGCAGAGAATGCGCGCCTGGCCGTTGAGCTGGTCGCAGCAGCGGTCGATCTCCCGCGCCAGCAACTGGCGGCGCGAGCGCAGCGCGCGGGAGGCGGGAGCGGAGCTGGCATAGCGGAACAGCTCTTCCGTGGGGCCGTCGGGCAGCAACGAGCGCAAGGTGCTGTCGATGCCGTAGAGGTAGTCCATCAGCACGGCGTTGCCGGCGCCTTCCCCCATCGGCCGTTCGCGACGCCGGGGGAAGGGCAATACGCGGGGGACTTCCGTTGGCGGCGTGCCGCCCGTGGCGAGCGAGAGCAGGTTGCTTTCTTCATCCTTGAGATGACGCAACTGCTGTTCCAGCTGCTCGATGGCCTCGGAGAGTGACCCCGGATGCTGATTGCGATCGTCCATTGCCGTCCGCCTGGGATATCCGCTGGGTTAGAAGAAGGCGCCACCGGTCCTGGCCGGTGATTCGTTCAACAGCGGTGCCGCCGCCGGTCGTGCAGCCTTGTCGGTCACTCGCAAACGTGCCGCTGCACTGTGCAGATTGCACGATCGTCTGAGGTATGGCACATGGCCTCCGCTGTCGCAAGGCCACTAATCGGCCGCGTCCGAACGACCTGGGCTGGGGCGATGAAAGGCATTTCCCGCAGCCAAAAAGCATTTTTCCGCCAGACGGCGTCTTCCCCGGGGGCCAGGGCCCTACGCGGAGGTTGGAGGATTTCCCGCGATCGGCTAGAAGTTAAAGAAGGGGCGGCCTGACAGAAAAGTCCCAAGGTGAGCCTTCACCGCACCCCATGGCCTGCCAGACTTTCAAAGAAGGAAACCGAATCGGGTGATGGATGCAATGGGGCTCTTGCCGACCCGGCGGACGACGCGTCTGCTCAAGCTGGTCTGGCCATTCATGGTCGTGGTCCTGCTGCAGACGCTTATCGGCAGCGGCAGTTTCCTCATTCTGTCGGGCGTGCGTGCCTATGTCGGCGGCGAGAGCCTCTGGTCCAAGGGGCAGAAGGACGCCATCCATTACCTGCAGCTCTACGGCCAGAGCCATGACCCGGCGGATTACGAGCGTTACCGCACCGCCATCGCCATTCCCCAGGGCGACCGCACCTTCCGTGCCGCCCTCGATCTCAGCCGACCCGACGTGGAGCTGGCCCGCGCCGGCGCGCTGCAGGGCGGCATCCATCCCGATGACGTCGACGTGCTGATCTGGCTGTACCGTTACTTCCACGAATTCAGTTACTTCGACCAGGCCGTGAAGATGTGGATCATCGGCGACGCCTACCTCGACCAGCTAGAGCAACTGTCCGACGAGATGAGCGCCAAGATCCGCGCCAACGATGTGCGGCCCGGTGACCTGAGCTACTGGAACAGCCGGATCCAGGCGATCAACGATGGCGTCACCCCCGCCGCCATGGCCTTCTCCGCCGCGCTGGGGCAGGGCTCGCGGCTGATCATGTGGGTGCTGCTGCTGGCCAACGGCGCCACCGGCCTGGCGCTGATCCTCCTGGCGGTCTGGCGCACGCGCATCCTGTTGCGCCAGCAGCGCGCCTTCGAAAGCGCCCTGGATACCGAGAAGGAGCGCGCGCAGACCACCCTGGCGGCCATCGGCGACGGCGTGGTGACCCTCGACGAGTACGAGTGCATCGCCTACTTCAACCCGGCGGCGGAGCGCCTGATCGGCTGGGACAACTCCATGGCCGTCGGCCTGCCGCTGCGCTCGCTGCTGCGGGTATTCGACGAGAGTACCCACGTCGAGGGGCTGCCGCTGGTGGGGCAGATCCTGCGCGGCGAGGTGGACGGCGGCAGCGAAACCAGCAAGCTGATCCAGCGCCTGGACGGCACCAGCGTGGCGGTCACCCTGGTCGCCACGCCCATCCATGCCGAGGGGCGCGTCGTGGGCGTGGTGCTGGTGCTGCACGACATGACCCGCGAGCGGCAGTACATGGCCAGCCTGTCCTGGCAGGCGACCCACGACGCGCTGACCGGCCTGACTAACCGCCGCGAGTTCGAATTCCGCCTCAAGCAGGCGCTGGAAAGTTCGGCGGACTCCCGCGACCAGCATTCGCTGATGTACCTGGACCTGGACCAGTTCAAGCTGGTCAACGACACCTGCGGCCACGCCGCTGGCGACGAGCTGCTGCGCCAGGTCTGCTCCGTGCTGCAGCAGTGCCTGCGCGACGGCGACACCCTGGCGCGGCTGGGCGGCGACGAGTTCGGCATTCTCCTCGAACACTGCCCGGCGGACCTGGCGGTGCAGATCGCCGAGCGCGTCCGCCTGACCGTGCAGGCGCTGCACTTCATGTGGGAGGGCCGCGGCTTCAACATCACCGTGAGTATCGGCGTGGTGCACATCTCCACCATGCTGGTCTCGGTGGAGGAGGCGCTGCGCTGCGCCGACATGGCCTGCTACATGGCCAAGGAAAAAGGCCGCAACCGCGCCCAGGTGTTCCGCCCGGATGATACCGAGCTGTCCAACCGGGTCGGCGAGATGGCCTGGGTGCAGCGCATCCGCCTGGCGCTGGAGGAGGAGCGTTTCTGCCTCTTCGCTCAGCCGATCTACCCGGTGGACGAGCGGGTGAGGGAGGGGGCCCACGTCGAGTTGCTGCTGCGCCTGAACGACGAGTGCGGCCGGCTGGTGGCGCCGATCAACTTCATCCCCGCCGCCGAGCGCTACGGCCTGATGCCGGAAATCGACCGCTGGGTGGTCGAGAACGCCTTCAGGATCCTCGCCGAGCGCAATGCCGATGGCGGTTTCGAGCCGATCCAGACCTGTGCGATCAACTTGTCCGGCGCGACCATCGGCGACGACACCTTCCTCGACTTCCTGCGCGAGGTGCAGCCGCGCCATGGCATCGAGCCGGCCAGCGTGTGCTTCGAGATCACCGAGACCAGCGCCATCGCCAACCTGGTCAACGCCACGCGCTTCATCCAGGAGCTCAAGGCGCTGGGCTACCGCTTCTCGCTGGACGATTTCTGCGCCGGCATGTCCTCCTTCGTCTACCTCAAGCACCTGCCGGTGGACTACCTGAAGATCGACGGCAGCTTCATCAAGGACATGCTCGAAGACCCCATCGACCGCGCCATGGTCCAGGTGATCAACCAGATCGGCCACGTGATGGGCAAACGCACGGTGGCGGAGTTCGTCGAAACCCAGGAAATCCTCGAAGTGCTGCGGGAAATCGGCATCGACTACGCCCAGGGGTACGGGCTGGCGAGGCCGCAACCTTTCAATCGGAGCTTCCTGCGTGAGACGCACGTCGCAGCTGTAGCATCCGACACAACCTCCGGACGGTGACGCGCCGCCCGGAGAGGACTAACCTGAGGCCTGATTTACCGGTGCTTGCATGGATCGACCAGCAACGGAGCCTTGGATGAACGACACCTTTGTTCGCAGTGGGCCGCTCAAGGAGCTTTCCAGCTATCCGCTCTGGGCCCAGCGCCTGGTGCAGGAGTGCGAATCCAGCCGCCTGGCGGTGGTCGAGCACCCGTTCTACGCCCGCATGCGCGACGGCCAGCTGAGCCGCCAGACCCTGCGCGCCTTCCTCATCGGCGGTTGGCAGGTGGTGGAGCAGTTCCCCCTGTACATGTCCCACAACCTGCTCAAGACGCGCTTTGGCCGCAGCCCCGGCGAAGACATGGCGCGGCGCTGGCTGATGCGCAATATCCGCGTCGAGCTCAACCATGCCGACTACTGGGTACGCTGGGCCGAGGCCTACGGCGTGACCCTCGCCGAGCTGAAGGCCCAGCTGGTGCCCGCCGAACTGCACGCCCTCGGCCACTGGTGCTGGCACAGCTGCGCCACCGAAGAGCTGGCGCTGGCCATGGCGGCCACCAACTACGCCATCGAAGGCGCCACCGGCGACTGGTCGGCGCTGGTCTGCTCCACCGATACCTACGAACGCACCCTGCCGGCCGGCGCCCGCAAGGACGCCATGCGCTGGCTGAAGATGCACGCCCGCTACGACGACGATCACCCCTGGGAAGCCCTGGAGATCATTTGCACCCTCTGCGGCCCGCAACTCCCCATGCCGCGCTGCCTGGCGCTGCGCGAGGCGATCTGCAAGAGCTATGGCTACATGCGCATGTTCCTCGACCAGTGCCTGGCGCTGGAGCAGGCCCAGGGCGACGTGCGGCGTGGGCCGATGCAGGTGGTGGGGTAGGGCGGGGCGAGGTATCGCCTGTTCATCGGCGCGAGGCGTTGCCCTCTCCCCAACCCTCTCCCTGAAGGGAGAGGGGGCAGATCGGCGTGAGGACTCTGCCGCTCGCTGGAGCACCGTGCAGTGATATCAGGATGACGATGCCGTCGCCGGCTGGCGCGGACGGCCCCCTCTCCCTCGGCAGAGGGCTGGGGTGAGAGGGCTCTCCCAGGACCCGGTAATCACCCTCACGGCACGAGAATGATCTTCTCGCTGCTGCCCTCGTTGATCTCGTGATAACGCAGCACGCCCTCGCTCAGCGGCACTTCGCGCAGGCCGGTGGGCAGGGGCAGTCGGCCATCGTCGAACCACTGGCCGAACTGGCGCAGCATCGCGGCGCAGGCGACCGTGTCGTAAAGCAGCGAATTCACCCCCACCACCGAACCGCCACGCCGGTACAGCGCCAGGGCCGGCAGTTGCACGTGGCCGTCCACCGGCGCGGCGATGATGGCGATGCGGCCGAAGGTGGCCAGTGCCGAGACCGCCGCGGGCAGCCAGAAACCGGTGGTGTCGAAGATCACCTCGGCGCCGCCGGGGAAGTGTTCCTCCACCTGCGCGGCCAGGGTTTCCGCCGTACCCAGCAGAATGCTCGGCACGCCCTGGGAGTGCAGTTCGACCTGTGACTCGGCGCGCCGCACCGCCCCCAGCACCTGCGCGCCTCGTGCCTTGGCCAGGGAAATGGCCGCTGCGCCGACGGCGCCGGAGCCGATCACCAGCAGGCGCGTGCCGGCGCCCACCTGGCTGCGCTCCAGGGCGTCCCAGGCGGTGGTGAAGGGCACCCCGCAGCTGGCGGCCTGGGCGAAGCTCATGCGCTCGGGCATCAGCGCCACGCCACCCGCCGGCACGCTCAACAATTGCGCGTGGCTGCCGTTGCGGGTGAACCCCAGGGCCTTGCCGGTGCCCCAGACCGACTTGCCGAGGAGCTCGGCCGGGCCTTTCACGACAGTGCCGGCGAAGTCGCGACCGGGCACCCGGGGCAGGGTGGTGTAGGGGAAGCGGCCGAGAACGTTCTTCACGTCGCTGGGGTTCAGGCCAGCGGCGTGGACTTCCACCAGCACCTCGTCGGCGGCGGGCACCGGGTCGGCAATGTCGGTGAAGCTCAGGGCGGCGAGGTCGCCGGTGCGATCGAATTGCAGGGCTTTCATGGCTCGGGTCCTTGGCAATCGGAAGGGATAGGTCAGTGAATCCAGCGGCTCAGCAGCGGTAGGGCGTTCTCGCCGATCTGCATGCCGAGCAGGCCGACCAGCGCCACCAGCGGCGGCGCCGGCGAGCGGAAGTCGAGGAAGTGGTAGGCGAGGCCGACGGCGATGCCGATGGCCAGGGATATCAGGTAACTCATGCTGTCCTCCGCGGATGGGGCCGGCGGCCGGCGGGAATGGAGCCAGTCTAGGAGCCGCGCCAGGGCGCCGCCGGTCATTGGCTTCGGAATATCGGACAGATGCTGAGCGGGGTATTGGATGAGCGTGCCGGCAGCCAGCGCTCCTCTGTAGGAGCGGGCCATGCCCGCGATCCGCCGGCAGGGCCGGCGCCCTGTTCTTGCTCGGATGTTAATCCTGTTTGGCTGCTTCGACTTGGGGGTTCCTGCGCCGCTCAGGTGTACGCGCAGGCTCTGTGTTTCGCCCCCTCGGGCGAGTTACTTTGGCAATCGCCCCAAAGTAACCAAAGGTCTTGCCCCGGACATCCGGTTTTTCGCCTAGGCGAAAAATTCCCTCGCTCCAGCGAAGTTTCAGGGGCGCGCCGCGACGGGCCATCCCTGGCCCATCGCGGCTCTCGCGGCATCCATGCCGCTCAACCCCTTAAACTCCGCTTCCACTCGGCCTCCTGAACGGGGCCGTTCGGAGTGCGCGGATATTGCTCTGGAAGTCGTCAAAAGCCGGAGCGGCTGGCGATGGCCTTTGGCAGGAGTGGACCTTGTCCGCGAAGTTCTCCGCGCGGAAGTCGTGATTACCGGTGGACGCCGAACGGTTGCGCCCCTTGTAGGAGCGGGCCATGCCCGCGATCCGCCGGCAGGGCCGGCGCCCTGTTCTTGCTCGGATGTTGATCCTGTTTGGCTGCTTCGACTTGGGGGTTCCTGCGCCGCTCAGGTGTACGCCCAGGCTCTGTGTTTCGCCCCCTCGGGCGAGTCACTTTGGCAAACGACCCAAAGTGGGCAAAGGTCTTGCCCCGAACATCCGGTTTTTCGCCTGGGCGAAAAATTCCCTCGCTCCAGCGAAGTTTCAGGGGCACGCGCTGACGGGCCATCCCTGGCCCGACAGCGCTTTCGCGGCATCCATGCCGCTCAACCCCTTAAACTCCGCTTCCACTCGGCCTCCTGAACGGGGCTGTTCGGAGTGCGCGGATATTGCTCAGGAAGTCGTCAAAAGCCGGAGCGGCTGGCGATGGCCTTTGGCAGGAGCGGACCTTGTCCGCGAAGTTCTCCGCGCGGAAGTCGTGATTACCGGTGGACGCCGAACGGCTGCGCCTCTTGTAGGAGCGGGCCATGCCCGCGAAGTTCTCCGCAGCGGAAGTCGTGATTACCGGTGGACGCCGAACGGTTGCGCCCCTTGTAGGAGCGGGCCATGCCCGCGATCGCGCGCATGGCGCGCTCCTACAGGTCGGCGCCGGCATTGTTAGTTGCGTAGGAGCGGACTCTGTCCGCGATGCTGTGGTGGGAAACCACCGGCCCTGCCGGCGGATCGCGGGCATGGCCCGCTCCTACAGGGAGCGCTCTACCGCCCGCAATACTCCGACGGCGCCACGCCCAGCTCCCTCCGGAACATCTCGCTGAAACTCCCCGGCTGGTACCCCAGCCCATGGGCGATCTGGCTCACCGCGATGCCTTCGTTGAGCTGCGCCACCGCCGTGGCCAGTTGCACCTGCCTGCGCCACTGGGCGAAACCCATGCCCAGGCTGCGCTGGAAGAGGCGGGCGAGGGTGCGCACGCTGGCGCCCGCGTCGGCGGCGTGCTGCTCGAAGGAAATGGCCTGGCTCGGCTCGGCCATCACCGCCAGGCACAGGTTGAGCAGGCGGCGGTCGGAGTCGTCCGGCAGCGGCACGCGCAACAGCAGGCTGCGGGCGCGTTGCAGCTCCAGCACGGCCAGTTGCGACAGCGCCTGGTAGTAATCGGTGTCCGGCTCGCGCTCGTGCTCTACCAGCCTGACGATCAGCTCGCGCAACAATCCGCCCACCTCGAACGCCTGCACCTGCTCGCCGAGGGCGTCCGCCGTTCCCGGCCGCAGGTAGATATTGCGCATCTGCAACTCGCTGACCACGCGGATGCCGTGGGGCACCTGCGGCGGCAGCCAGACGGCGCGGTTGGGCGGTACCAGCAGCGCCTCGGAGGGCGTCTCCAGCCACATCACCCCCGACATGGCGTAGAGCACCTGCCCCCAGTCATGGGAGTGCGGCTCGATGTGCAGGCCGCGCGGGTAGCTGCGGGCCAGGGCACGCAGGGAAGCCGGGGTGGCGTCGAAATCGGGAGGAGCGGCACGGGCCATGGGGACAATCGGGCAGGGGCGATGAGCCGCATGGTAGCCGCCGCGGGGGCCCGTGACGAGTGCGTGACATCCGCACTGGCAGCCTGGCGCACCAGGCTGTCACGAAATGTTTACGCTGCGGCGGCATGCCGCACGGGGCTTTTGGCCGCGTAAGGATTTCTTGCCGGGCCCAGCCTCCCGGCGTGTGGCAATCGCCCGGCACCCCGCTTGTTCCAATGCCCGCCGACAGTTGAGATGAAGGCATTCCAGACGCCTGGACGGCCCCCGCGCCGAGCCAGCCGATAACGACAACGAGGAGGCCGGATGAACGCCGTGACCAAGATCGAACAACACAATCCCATCGGCACCGACGGCTTCGAGTTCGTCGAATTCACCGCCCCCGACGCCCAGGGCATCGAGCAGCTGCGCCAGCTGTTCACCGGCATGGGCTTCACCGAGACCGCCAAGCACCGTTCCAAGGAAGTCTTCCTGTTCCAGCAGAACGACATCAACATCGTGCTCAACGGCAGCCCCACCGGCCACGTCCACGAGTTCGCCAAGAAGCACGGCCCCAGCGCCTGCGCCATGGCCTTCCGGGTGAAGAACGCAGCCCAGGCCGCCGCCTATGTCGAATCCCAGGGCGCGAAACTGGTGGGCAGCCACGCCAACTTCGGCGAACTGAACATCCCCTGTGTCGAAGGCATCGGCGGCTCGCTGCTGTACCTCGTCGACCGTTATGGCGACAAGAGCATCTATGACGTCGACTTCGAGTTCATCGAAGGCCGCAGCGCCAACGACAACGCCGTCGGCCTGCTGTGCATCGACCACCTGACGCACAACGTCAAGCGCGGCCAGATGGACGTCTGGTCCGGCTTCTACGAGCGCATCGCCAACTTCCGCGAGATCCGCTACTTCGACATCGAAGGCAAGCTCACCGGCCTGCTGTCCCGCGCCATGACCGCGCCGTGCGGCAAGATCCGCATCCCGATCAACGAGTCGGCGGACGACAAGTCGCAGATCGAGGAATTCATCCGCGAATACCACGGCGAAGGCATCCAGCACATCGCCCTGACCACCGACGACATCTACGCCACCGTGCGCCAGCTGCGCGCCAATGGCGTGGATTTCATGAGCACGCCGGATACCTACTACGCCAAGGTCGACACCCGCGTCGCCGGCCACGGCGAGCCGCTGGAGCAACTGCGCGAGCTGAACATCCTTATCGACGGCGCGCCGGGCGACGATGGCATCCTGCTGCAGATCTTCACCAACACGGTAATCGGGCCGATCTTCTTCGAGATCATCCAGCGCAAGGGCAACCAGGGCTTCGGCGAGGGCAACTTCAAGGCCCTGTTCGAATCCATCGAGGAAGACCAGATTCGCCGTGGCGTGATCTCCGACCAGTAACGCGCTTGCCGGGTGGCCGCGCGGATAGCGCGGCCGCCGGCGGAGAATCGCCATGCTCACCCTGTATTCCTACTGGCGCTCCAGCGCCGCCTACCGCGTGCGCATCGCCCTCGGGCTCAAGGGCCTGGCCTACCGTCAGGTGCCGGTGCACCTGGTGAAGGACGGCGGCCAGCAGCACGCCGCCGACTACAAACAGCTCAACCCGCAGGAGCTGGTGCCGTTGCTGGTGGATGGCGACGCGCGCATCGCCCAGTCACTGGCCATCCTCGAGTACCTCGACGAAACCCACCCGCAGCCCGGCCTGCTGCCGCGCGATGCGCTGCAGCGTGCGCAGGTGCGCTCCCTGGCGCTGCACATCGCCTGCGACATCCACCCGCTGAACAACCTGCGCGTGCTGCAGTACCTCAGCGGCCCGCTCGAGGTGGCGGACGAGGCGAAGAACGCCTGGATCCGCCACTGGGTCGAGACCGGCCTGCGCGCGGTGGAAGCGGGCGTCGCCCACTGGACCGGGCCGCTGTCCCTGGGCGAGCGCCCCGGCTACTTCGAGGCCTGCCTGATTCCCCAGCTGTACAACGCCCGCCGCTTCGATTGCGACCTTTCCGCCTGCCCGCGCCTGCTCGCCATCGCCGCGCGCTGCGAAACCCTCGACGTCTTCCAGCAGGCCGCCCCGGAGGTGCAGCCCGACGCCCAGTAAGCCCCACCGTTCCACCGCTCTTTAGCCTTGCCTTGCCCGCACCGTCCGGCCACAAGCCGGGCGGCCGATTCCCGTCACAGATAACAACAACAGGTGACGCATGACGCGTGAAACTCAACACGCAGGCCAGCTCCAGCGCGGCCTGAAGAATCGCCATATCCAGCTGATCGCCCTCGGTGGCGCCATCGGTACCGGGCTGTTCCTCGGCTCGGCCGGGGTGCTCAAGTCCGCGGGGCCGTCGATGATCCTCGGCTATGCCATCGCCGGCTTCATCGCCTTCCTGATCATGCGCCAGCTCGGCGAGATGATCGTCGAGGAGCCCGTCGCCGGGTCCTTCAGCCACTTCGCGCACAAGTACTGGGGCGGCTTCGCCGGCTTCCTCTCGGGCTGGAACTGCTGGGTGCTGTACATCCTGGTGGGCATGTCGGAGCTCACCGCGGTGGGCAAGTACATCCACTACTGGTGGCCGGAGGTACCGACCTGGGCGACCGCCGCGCTGTTCTTCGTGGTGGTCAACGCGATCAACCTGTTCAACGTGAAGGCCTTCGGCGAGGCGGAGTTCTGGTTCGCCATCATCAAGGTCGCCGCCATCGTCGGCATGATCGCCCTGGGCTGCTACCTGCTGGCCAGCGGCACCGGCGGCGAGCAGGCGGCGGTGAGCAACCTGTGGGCCCACGGCGGCTTCTTCCCCAACGGCATCGGCGGGCTGGTGATGGCCATGGCGATCATCATGTTCTCCTTCGGCGGGCTGGAGATGCTCGGCTTCACCGCCGCCGAGGCAGACCAGCCGAAAAAGGTGATCCCCAAGGCGATCAACCAGGTCATCTACCGCATCCTGATCTTCTACATCGGCGCGCTCACCGTGCTGCTCTCGCTGACCCCGTGGGACAGCCTGCTGCAAACGCTCAATGCCTCCGGCGACTCCTACAGCGGCAGCCCCTTCGTGCAGATCTTCTCGATGATCGGCAGCAGCACCGCGGCCCACGTCCTCAACTTCGTGGTGCTCACCGCCGCGCTCTCGGTCTACAACAGCGGCACCTACTGCAACGGCCGCATGCTGGTAGGCCTGGCGGAGCAGGGCGATGCGCCGCGGGCCCTGGCCAAGGTGGACAGCCGTGGCGTGCCGGTGCGCTCGCTGATGGTCTCTGCGGCGGTGACCTTCCTCGCCGTGCTGGTGAACTACCTGGTGCCGGCCCGCGCGCTGGAGCTGCTGATGTCCCTGGTGGTCGCCGCACTGGTGATCAACTGGGCGATGATCAGCCTGGCGCACCTGAAGTTCCGCGCGCGCATGGATGCCGACGGCAAGCGCACCGCCTTCCGTGCCGTGGCGTATCCCGCGGCCAACTGGCTGTGCCTGGGCTTCGTGGTGTTCATCCTCGGCGTCATGCTGCTCACCCCGGGCATCCAGGTGTCGGTCTATGCGATTCCGGTGTGGCTGCTGGTGATGTACGGCTGCTATCGCCTCAAGCGTCAGGGCGCGGCGCGTGGCGAGGTGCGGGCCGCGTTGGCGGATTGAGCCGCCCGACTTTGAGACGGGCCGCCCGCGATTGACCGTGCGGCCCGACCTTTCCTAGAGTGACCGGGCCATTTTTCGTCAGAGGGATACTCATGAAAAAAGCACTTTGGCTGCTCGCGGCGGCCGTGCCGGTCCTCCTCGTCGCCTGCGGCGGCGAAGAGAAGAAAGCGCCCCAGGTGGACGCGCTGGTCCTCCCCGGCGACGCCAAGCTGGACTCGCGCAGCGTCTCGTACAAGTGCGAGGACGGCCGCAAGATCAGCGTGCAGTACCTGAACAAGGGCGACAACAGCCTCGCCGTGGTACCGGTGACCGACGCCTCCAGCCTGGTCTTCGCCAACGTCATCTCCGCCTCCGGCGCCAAGTACGCCGCCGGCCAGTACGTCTGGTGGACCAAGGGCGAAGACGCCACCCTGTACAAGGACTGGAAGGGCGGCGAACCCGCCGATGGCGTGGCCTGCAAGGAGCGCTGATGTTCCTGCGCCACGTGAACGAAAAGCCCGGCCGATGCCGGGCTTTTTCATGGGCTTTCGATCGGTGAGGTGGGTGCCGGGCGGGTTCGCGAGCAAGCTCGCTCCTACAGGTTAGCGATCGCGCAAGCTTGCTCTTCGTAGGAGCGAGCTTGCTCGCGAACCGCCGCCACTCCCGAGGCTAGAAGGTGAACTCCAGGTTCACCGTCGGCGTCGAGGTCCGCGTGCCGCGCCCACCGTCCACGCCGAACTTGTTGTGCCAGTACTCGTAGCCCACGCCCAGCCACAGGTTGGGCTGGCGCTTGGCGCCGGGCAGGGTGGCGAACATCAGCGAGGTGCGGATCAGCGTCTCCGGCGCGGTGTCGTTGTCGTTGTAATCTTCGCCCTTCTCCCCGGTGTAGTTGAGGAAACCCTGGAACTTCGCCCCGTGGTCGCCCAGCTGGAACGGCCGCAGCCAGGTCAGGTTGACCATGTAGGTGGTGTCGAAGGTGTGGTCCGGGTGCTTCACGTTGGGGATGCCGGAATGGTTCTTCTCGCGGTAGTAGAGCAGCGACAGGTCCAGCACGCCGGGGCCGTTGAACTTGAGGGTGGGGCCGAACACCAGGGCGCGCTTCTTCGCCGAGCCGAGGTTGTTGTTGCGGCTGGCGTCGAAGCCGAAGGTGAAGGCGTGGTCCTTCACCAGCCCCTTGCCCTGCGGCAGGTCGAACACCCGTGAGGCATAGAGTTGGCTGCGGAACACGCCATAGACCTCGCTGCTGCCATGGTCGGTGCCCTTGCGCGGGTCATCGCTGTCGGACTGCAGCACGTCGAGGTGGAAGAAGTTGCTGCCGTAGCGATACCCGTCGGCGTGGCTGAAGCTGAAGATGCGCTTGCTGATGTCGTGCGGGTTGTTCGGGTTGGTGAAGCCCTTGCCGTAACGGAAGCCCAGCGTGTTGCTGGTCCACTCGAAGAAGCGATCCTCATCAGCCTGCGCCATGCCCAGCGGGGCGAGCACCAGCGCGGTACCGAGGGCGAACCGGCGGCCGTTGCTCAGGCGGCGGCTGGAACGCGGTTGGGAGCGGGCGGCGCCAAGGGCCGTCATCGCGGATGAAACCATGCTGCACCTCTGTATTTTTCTTGTTTTCGTGGCTTTCGGGGCCGGCGTCCCGCCGAAGGAATGGCGGGCGGTGACAGGCTGGGTTCTAATGGTGAATTGATGACATTGCAAGAAAAACTTGTACACAAATTCGTATACAAAAATTGACGCGAAAGTCAGGAACGATCGCTTCGCGGCGCGCTAGATGGCGCCGGGACAGCCGCGCCGGTGCGCGGTATGCTGGCCATCATTTCCGCACTGAATCCTTCCCATGCTGCAGATTTCCAACACCGTGCAGATTCCCGATGCCGAGATCGAGCTGAACGCCATCCGCGCCCAGGGCGCCGGCGGGCAGAACGTCAACAAGGTGTCCAGCGCCGTGCACCTGCGCTTCGACGTGCGCGCGTCCTCACTGCCGGAGTTCTACAAGGAACGCCTGCTGGCCCTGAGCGACCAGCGCATCACCGGCGAGGGCGTGGTGGTGATCAAGGCGCAGCAGTACCGCACCCAGGAACAAAACCGCGAGGACGCACTGAACCGCCTGGCGGAGCTGATCCGCAGCGTGGCGAAGGTGGAGAAGAAGCGCCGCCCGACCAAGCCGACGCTGGGTTCGAAGACGCGCCGGCTGGAGGGCAAGAGCAAGCGCGGGGCGATCAAGGCGGGGCGGGGGAAGGTAGATTTCTGATCGGTTGGTTCAGCTGGAGATTGGCGCTCGGTCGGTTCCCTCACCCCAGCCCTCTCCCAGAGGGAGAGGGGGCCGATCGTGCCGGCTGACAGTGTGGTTTCATCCTGCACCGAACAGTCCCCTCTCCCGCTTGCGGGAGAGGGTGAGGGGCTCTTGCTCCTTGTAGGAGCGGGCCATGCCCGCGATCGCGCGCATGGCGCGCTCCTACAGTCCTGTAGGGCGGATAACCTGGAACAGGTTATCCGCCGCCTCCCCCCACGGCGGATAACGCTGGCGCATTATGCTCCCTACACACTGACTTCCCAAGGCTGCCCAATCTGCCGAATAGTCCCCTCTCGCGCTTGCGGGAGAGGGTTAGGGTGAGGGGCTCTTGCTCCTTGCAGGAGCGGGCCATGCCCGCGATCGCGCGCATGGCGCGCTCCTACAGGGAGCAGCAATGCCTGCCTCGCGGACGGCCGCCGTAGCGGTTCGCGAGCAAGCTCGCTCCTACAGGGAATCCTGACGTCGGGTAGTCAGTGCACCAGCATCCCCGTGAACACATAGGCCTGCGCCAGGGTGATCAGGCCGATGAACGCGGCGAAGATCAGGCTGTGCTTGACCGTAAAGCGGAACAGGTCGGACTCGCGCCCCACCATCCCGGTGGCGGCGCAGGCCACGGCGATGGACTGCGGCGAGATCATCTTGCCGGTCACCCCGCCGGTGGTGTTGGCCGCCACCAGCAGCGTGTCGCTGACCCCGAGCTGGTGCGCGGTGGTCGCCTGCAAGGAGCCGAACAGCGCGTTGGACGAGGTGTCCGACCCGGTCAGGAACACCCCCAGCCAGCCGAGGAACGGGGAGAAGAACGGGAAGGCCGCACCGGTGCCCGCCAGCACCAGCGCCAGCGTCGTGGACATCCCCGAGTAGTTGGTGACGAAGGCGAAGGCCAGCACCATGCCGATGGTCAGCACCGGCCATTTCAGTTCCCTGAGGGTGTCGCCGAAGGTCGCCGCGCCGCTCTTCACGCCGATGCGCAGGATCGCCATGGAAATCAGCGCCGCGAGGAAGATCGCCGTGCCGCTGGCCGACACCAGGTCGAACTTGTAGATCGCCGGCATTGGCGTCGCGTTGGCGACGATGGGCGCAGCCTTGAGCACCAGCTGGTCGAGGTAGGGCACCGGGATTACCGCCACCCAGCTCTCCAGCGCGCCGCCGGGCAGGAACATCGCCTTGAACGGCTTCATGGTCCAGATGGTCACCAGCACGGTGAGGATCAGGAAGGGCGACCAGGCCTTGAAGATCTGCCCGACGCTGTACTGCGACTCCCGCCGCTGCACGCCGCCGCCACCGACCGCGCCCAGCGTCGCCGTGCCGTCGGCGCTGACGCTGGAGAACTCCGTCTCGCGCACGTTCGCCGGCTGCCACACGCGCAGGAACAGGGTCAGGCAGACCATGCTCAGCAGCGCCGAGGTGATGTCCGGCAGCTCCGGGCCGATGTAGTTGGAGGTGAGGAACTGGCTGATGGCGAAGGTACCGCCGGCCACCAGCAGCGCCGGCCAGGTTTCGCGCACTCCGCGCCAGCCGTCCATCATCGCCACCAGCCAGAAGGGCACGATCACCGACAGGATCGGCAACTGCCGCCCGGCCATGGCGCCGATCTTGAAGGCGTCCACCCCCGACACCTGCCCGGCGACGATGATCGGGATGCCCAGCGCGCCGAAGGCCACCGGCGCTGTGTTGGCGATCAGGCACAGCCCGGCGGCGTACAGCGGGTTGAAGCCCAGGCCCACCAGCAGCGCCGCGGTGATCGCCACGGGTGCGCCGAAGCCCGCCGCACCTTCGAGAAAGGCGCCGAAGGAGAAGCCGATCAGCACCACCTGCAGGCGCTGGTCGACGGTGATCGACAGCACCGAGCTGCGGATGATCTCGAACTGCCCGCTCTTCACCGTCAGCTTGTAGAGGAACACCGCCGCCACGATGATCCAGGCGATCGGCCAGAGCCCGTAGAAGAAGCCGTAGACCGCCGAGGCCAGCGCCTTGTCCACCGGCATGTGGTAGACGGTCACGGCGATCAGCAGCGACAGCGCCAGGGTGATGGCGCCGGCGACGTGCCCCTTGAGGCGGAACACTGCCAGGGCGAGGAAAAAGAAGATGATCGGCACGAGCGCAGCCAGGGCCGAGAGGCCGAGGCTGCCGAGCGGGGTGTAGAGCTGCAGCCAGGTTTGCATGGGGATTGTCCCTTGTTGTTGTCGGAGGCAAAACGTCAGCGGTGGATAACGCTTTCACGGTGCGCATGCCGGGGCGGCGCACGGGCCGGCAGGTATTGAAAAAGCCCCGCAACGCGGCGCGTAGCGGGGCTTCTGAAGGTTGGTTCGGGCAAGCTGTTCGGGGTGTCGTCGCCGGCTCGCTCGAGGCCGGCGACGACCACCTCCCGGCCGCTGGCCACCTGTCGCCAGGGCCGCTTGAGCGCTCTCAAAGCGCGGCCACTCCGGCGCTGGCGACCTGTGCATCCTCGCCGGCCTTCACGCCGGACACCCCCACCGCGCCGATCACCTGGCCGTCCAGAACGACCGGCACGCCGCCTTCGAGCGAAGTGAGCAGCGGCGCGGTGACGAAAGCCGTGCGGCCGCCGTTGACCATGTCCTCGTAGCCCTTGGTTTCGCGCCGGCCCAGGGCCGCGCTGCGGGCCTTCTCGGTGGCGATGTAGGCGCTGGCCGGGGCGCAGCCGTCGAGGCGTTCCAGGGCCAGCGGGTGGCCGCCGTCGTCGACCACCGCGATGGACACCGCCCAGTGGTTGCGCTGCGCCTCGGCGCGCGCGGCGGCGAGGATGCGGCCGACTTCCTGCTGGGTCAGAACGGCTTTGTTGAGCATGCGTGCACCTCGCCTTGAAGGGTTTCCAATGGCGCATCGGCCAGCGCCTCTTCCACCAGTTCGATCCAGTGCCGCACCGGGGTGCGGCCGGCGCCGGCCAGGTGTGTCTGGCAGCCGATGTTGGCCGTGACGATGACTTCCGGGGCGCCGCTCTCCAGCGCCTTCAGGCGGTTGTCGCGCAGGCGCCGGGACAGCTCCGGCTGGGTCAGCGAGTAGGTCCCGGCGGAGCCGCAGCACAGGTGGCTGTCCGGCACGCTGGTGAGGCTGAAGCCCAGTCGCGTGAGCACGCCTTCCACCGCGCCGCCGAGCTTCAGCGCATGCTGCAGCGTGCACGGGCAGTGGAAGGCCAGGCGCCGGTCGCCGTGCAGGTGCAGCGTTTCCAGCGGCTCGTCGCGCAGGATTTCGGCGAGGTCGCGGGACAGTTCGCTGACCCGCCGCGCCTTGGCCGCGTACTGCGCATCGTGCGCCAGCAGATGGCCATAGTCGCGGACGAAGGCGCCGCAGCCGCTCGCCGTCTGCACGATGGCTTCGGCGCCGGCCTGGATCGACGGCCACCAGGCGTCGATGTTCCTGCGTGCCCGCTCCAGCCCCTGTCCCTGGGCATTCAGGTGATAGTCCACGGCGCCGCAGCAGCCGGCGTCCGCCGCCGGGATCAGGCTGATGCCGAGGCGATCCAGCACCCGTGCGGCCGCGGCATTGGTGTTGGGCGACAGGGCCGGTTGCACGCAGCCTTCCAGGATCAGCATGCGCCGGGTGTGGCGCGGCCTCGGCCGCTCCACGGGGGGATGCAGATGGCGCGGCAGCTTGCTCTGCAGGCCCGCCGGCAGCAGTGGATAGAGCGCGCGCCCCGCCCTGGCCAGGGTGCCGAACAGCGCGGCATTGGCCACCACGGCGCGCAGGCCGCGGTGCATCACGCGCTCGCCGAGGGGGCGCGGTACCTGCTGCTCGACCACCGCGCGGCCGATGTCCAGCAGGTTGTGGTAATCCACGCCGGAGGGGCAGGTGGTCTCGCAGTTGCGGCAGCTCAGACAACGGTCCAGGTGCTCGCGGGTGCTGGCGCTCGGCGCGGCGCCTTCGAGCACCTGCTTGATCAGGTAGATGCGCCCGCGCGGGCCGTCCAGCTCGTCGCCCAGCAACTGGTAAGTCGGGCAGGTGGCGGTGCAGAAGCCACAGTGCACGCAGGAGCGCAGGATGCGCTCGGCTTCCTCGGCGCGCGGCAGCTGCTTGGCCTGTTCGCTCAGGTTGGTTTGCATCAGAGCTCCCTGTACATCCGGCCGGGGTTGAAGAGGCCGTGCGGGTCGAGCTGGCGCTTGAGGCTCTGGTGGTAGCGCAGCAGGGCGGCAGGCAGCGGATGGAAGCCGTCGTCGCCCGGTGTGCAGCGCAGGGCGTGGCCGCCGACTTCGGCGACGCTGTGGCGGATCAGTTCGGCGCCCGCCTCGGACTTCAGCCAGCGCTGCGCGCCGCCCCAGTCGATCAGTTGCTCGCCGGGCAGGGCCAGCGCGGGGGTTGCGTTGGGCAGCGACAGACGCCAGAGCGTGCCGGGCCCGGCGAAGAAGCCCAGGCGCTGCTCGCGCAGGTCCTGCCAATAGCCGCTGTCGATCTCTTCGCCGCCCAGGCGCAGACGTGCCGAGCACACCGAACCTTCGCCGCCTTCCAGGCGCAGGTGCAGTGCCGTGCCGTCATGGCAGGCGGCGGTGATCGGGATCGGCTGCGCGCCCCATTCGGCGAGCTCCCCCAGCGCCTGGTGAACGTCCATTTCCAGGCGCAGGCTGGCGCACATCCGCGGCTTGGGCAGCACCTTCATCGAGACCTCGGTGATCACTCCCAGGCAGCCGAAACTGCCTGCCAGCAGGCGCGACAGGTCGTAGCCGGCGACGTTTTTCATCACCTCGCCGCCAAAGCGCAGCAGCTTGCCGTGGCCGGTGATCAGCCGCGTCCCCAGCACGTAGTCGCGCACCGAGCCCGCCCAGGGCCGGCGCGGGCCGGAAAGCCCGGCGGCGACCATGCCTCCGAAGGTCGCTCCGGAGTGATGGGGTGGCTCGCACGGCAGCATCTGCCCGGCGGCCTCCAGCGCCGTTTCGATCTCTGCCAGCGGCGTGCCGGCGCGGGCGGTGAGCACCAGTTCGGTCGGGTCGTAGCTGACGATGCCGCTGTGGGCGCGGGTGTCCAGTTCCACGCCGTTCACCGGGCGGCCGAGGAAGGCCTTGCTGTCACCGCCGCGAATGCGCAGCGGTGTGCGGGTGTCCAGGGCCCGGTTCACCTGATCGAGCAGGTCGGCGCTGGCGTCGGCCATCAGAAGCGCTCCAGGTCGGGGAAGGGCAGTTGCCCGTGGTGCACGTGCATCGCGCCGAACTCGGCACAGCGGTGCAGGGTGGGGATGTTCTTGCCGGGGTTGAGCAGGCGGTCCGGGTCGAACGCCGCCTTCACCGCATGGAACAGGGTCAGTTCGTCGGCGTTGAACTGCGCGCACATCTGGTTGATCTTCTCGCGCCCCACGCCGTGTTCGCCGGTGATGCTGCCGCCTACCGCCACGCAGAGTTCGAGGATCCTGCCGCCGATGGCCTCGGCGCGCTCCAGCTCGCCGGGCACGTTGGCGTCGAAGAGGATCAGCGGGTGCATGTTGCCGTCGCCGGCATGGAACACGTTGGCCACGCGCAGGCCGAATTCCTGCGACAGCTCGGCGATGCCGTGCAGCACGCGCGGCAGCTCGCGGCGCGGGATAGTGCCGTCCATGCAGTAGTAATCCGGCGAGATGCGCCCTACCGCCGGGAAGGCATTCTTGCGCCCGGCCCAGAAGCGCACGCGCTCGGCCTCGTCGCAGGCCAGGCGCACGTCGGTGGCCCCGGCGGCGCGCAGTACGCCGTCGACCCGCTCGCAGTCGTCCTGCACGTCGGCTTCCACGCCGTCCAGCTCGCACAGCAGGATGGCCGCGGCGTCCACCGGGTAGCCGGCGTGAATGAAGTCCTCGGCGGCGCGGATCGACAGGTTGTCCATCATCTCCAGCCCGCCGGGGATGATGCCCGCGGCGATGATCTCGGCCACCGCGCGGCCGGCCTTTTCCACTGAATCGAAACTGGCCAGCAGCACCCGCGCCACCTGCGGGCGCGGCAGCAGCTTGACGGTCACCTCGGTGACGATGCCGAGCATGCCCTCGGAGCCGGTGAACAGCGCCAGCAGGTCGAAGCCGGGGCAGTCCAGGGCGTCGCTGCCCAGCGTCAGGTGCTCGCCCTCGACGGTGAGGATGTCCACCTTCAGCAGGTTGTGCACGGTCAGGCCGTATTTCAGGCAATGCACGCCGCCGGCGTTCTCGGCGACATTGCCGCCGATCGAGCAGGCGATCTGCGAGGACGGGTCGGGCGCGTAGTACAGCCCGTGCGGCGCGGCGGCCTGGGAGATCGCCAGGTTGCGCACGCCCGGTTGCACGCGGGCGAAGCGCCCCTGCGGATTCACCTCGAGAATCTTGTTGAAGCGCGCCATCACCAGCAGGACGCCTTTCTCCAGCGGCAGCGCGCCGCCGGAGAGCCCGGTGCCCGCGCCGCGTGCCACTACCGGCACCTTTCGCGCATGGCAGAGTTTGAGCAGCGCCTGTACCTGCTCGATGCGCTCGGGCAGCGCCACGAGCAGGGGGACGGTGCGGTAGGCGGAAAGCCCGTCGCATTCGTAGGGGGTGAGGTCTTCGGCGCGGTGCAGCAGGTCGAGGTCCGGCACGGCGGCGCGCAGCTCGGCCAGCAGGGCGGCCTTGTCGACCGCGGGCAACGCGCCATCGACGCGTTCGTCGTAGAGGATGTTCATGGGCTGACGGTGCTCTGGTGTTGTTCTTGTTCGCGCCCGCCATGCGGTCGCGTGGAGCCACGGCACCCTGAACATGCGGCCGCTGCGCGGGCCACGTCCATCGTCATCGACACTGGTCCTACCAGTTCTTGCACGGCCGTGCAGTGGAAAGGTCCTGTCCTGAGGGCTAGGGTTCCTGTGGGTAGGCAGGGCTTCGCCTACTGGTCCTACCAGTTGTTCAACGCCGTTGTGGAGAACCGTGATGACCCAGGCCAAGCTGCGCGTTGCCGACCAGGTGGCGCAGAAGATCGAGCGGCTGATCGTCGATGGCGTGCTCAAGGTCGGCCAGGCGCTGCCTTCGGAGCGACGCCTGGTGGAGAAGCTCGGCTGCTCGCGGTCGGCGCTGCGCGAAGGGCTGCGGGCCCTGCGCGGGCGCGGCATCGTCGATACCGAGCAGGGCCGCGGCTCGTTCGTCGCCGATCTGACCGGGGCCGACGACGTATCGCCGCTGATGCACCTGTTCCGCTCGCAGCCGCGCACGCTCTACGACCTGCTGGAAGTGCGCGCCTTGCTGGAAGGCGAATCCGCGCGCCTGGCCGCGCTGCGCGCCACCGAGGCCGACCTGGTGCTGATCGGCCGGCGCTTCGAGGAGATGCACGCCGCCTTCGAACAACCCCAGCCGCTGGACCCGCGCGAGCATGCGCGGCGCGATCACGCCTTCCACCAGGCGATCAGCGAGGCGTCGCACAACCCGGTGCTGGTGCACACGCTGCAGTCGCTCAACGAATTGATGCTCAGCACCGTGTTCGCTTCGGTGAACAACCTCTACAACCGCCCGCCGCAGAAGCGCCAGATCGACCGCCAGCACGCGCGGCTGTACCGCACCATCAGCGAACGCCAGCCGGAACAGGCCCAGCGCGCGGCGCGCGAACATATCCACAGCGTGCGGGACAACCTGCGCGAGATCGAGCAGGAGGAACAGCGGCTGGTGCGGGCGACGCTGCGGCTGGAGGGGTGGACATAACGTAGGAGCGGACTTCGTCCGCAATCGCTTGCCGGCGGCTCCGGGCTCGGGCGAGGCCAATCGCGGACGGCGTCCGCTCCTACGCAGGCTGGGAGTAGTGGTGTAGGAGCGGGCCATGCCCGCGACCGCATCACGGACCGTCCAGCGGCCGGAGTGCGGATTCAGGACTCAGTGGGGGCAGGGCGCTTCGCTGAAGCGGCGGACGTTGTCCGCTCATCGCGGGCATGGCCCGCTCCTTCAGGTTTGGCGGGTTGGCTTCTGGTTTTCCGCTCGCGCATCTGCGCCAGCATGCGCTCCGCGTTCGCCTGGCAGCCCATGCCTTCGGGCTTGTTCTCGATCCCGTCAATCACCGCCAGCAGGCGCAGGCGGTTCTCCCGCAACTGCTGCTCCATCGCCTCGATCTCCGCCACCTTGCGGCGCAGGCCGGCGACCAGTTCGCCGTGGCTGTTCTCAAGCGGGGTGGAATGCGGCAGCAGGTTGCGGATTTCCTCCAGGCTGAAGCCGGTCTGCTGGGCGCTGCGGATGATCTCCAGCAGGTCGAGGGTTTCCGGCGGGTACGCGCGGTAGCCGTTGGCCAGGCGGCGCGCCGGGGCGATCAGCCCGCTGGCTTCGTAGAAGCGGATGCGCGAGGGGGCGAGGCCGCTGAGGCTGGCCAGTTCACCGATTTTCATGCTGGGCTCCGGAAGGGGCTTGACCTTGAAGTGAACTTTAAACTTAACCTCGCCGGCATCACAACCCAGGAGCCTCGCCATGTCGCCCTTCCAGCCCCTGCGCCTGCCCAACGGCGGCGAAGTCCCCAACCGCATCGCCAAGGCCGCCATGGAAGAGAACCTGGCCGACGCCGACCAGGCGCCCTCGGCCGCACTGCTGCGCCTCTACCAGGCCTGGGCGGAGGGCGGCGTCGGCCTGATCTTGAGCGGCAACGTGATGATCGACGGCCGCGCCATGACCGGCCCCGGCGGTGTGGTGCTGGAGAATGACCGGCACCTGCAGCGCTTCCGCGAGTGGGCGCGCGTGGGCCGCTCCCGCGGGGCGCAGTTCTGGCTGCAGCTCAACCACCCCGGCCGGCAGGTGCAGACCAACCTCGGCCAGGGTGCCATCGCACCGTCGGCGGTGCCGCTGGAGATGGGCAGGTTCTCCAAGCTGTTCGCCGTTGCCCGCGAGATGACCGAAGACGATATCGCCGAGGTGGTCGAGCGCTTCGTCCGCGCCGCCCGGCTTGCCGAACAGGCCGGCTTCACCGGCGTGCAGATCCACGCTGCGCATGGCTACCTGCTCAGCCAGTTCCTCTCGCCGCTGGCCAACAAGCGCCAGGACCGCTGGGGCGGTTCGCTGGAGAATCGCGCGCGGCTGCTGCTGGACGTCGTCCGCGCGGTGCGTGCCGAGGTTTCCCCGCAGTTTTGCGTGGGCGTGAAGATCAACTCCGCCGACTTCCAGCGCGGCGGCTTCGACGCCAGCGACGCGCGCCAGGTGATCGAGTGGCTGAACGACGAAAAGGTCGACCTGGTCGAGCTCTCCGGCGGCAGCTACGAGGCACCGGCCATGCAGGGCGACGCCCGCGACGGCCGCACCCTGGCGCGGGAAGCCTACTTCCTCGAATTCGCCCGAGAGATGCGCGAGGCGGCGCGCATGCCGCTGATGGTCACCGGCGGCATCCGTCGCCTGCCGGTGGCGGAGCAGGTGCTGGAGAGCGGCCTGGCGATGGTCGGCATCGGCACCGCCCTGGCGCTGGAGCCGCAGCTGGTGCTGCACTGGCAGCGCGGCAGCCAGACCCAGCCGGAGCTGCCGCCGATCCGCTGGCGCTCCAAGCCGCTGGCGGCGCTGGCCTACATGGCGCTGGTCAAGCTGCAGCTCAAGCGCATCGGCGCCCGCCGTGCGCCCAACCCGCAGGCGTCGCCGCTGCGCACCCTGGTGATGGAGCAATGGCACACGCTGCGCCGCGCCAGGCAGTACCGCCGCTGGGCGGCGCGGCAGGGCGCGTCTTCGTAGGATGGCGGATACCTCTCCTGCAGGGGCGAGCGCTCGCAGGTGTAGGAGCGGGCCATGCCCGCGACCGCGGACAAAGTCCGCGTCGATCACGCCCGCTGCCGCGTTCGCCCCGGAGCTAAATCACCTGCGGTGCGCGGGCTCTACGACTTCTTGCGAACGGCCTGAGTCAGGCCTGTGCCTTGCGCGCGCCCGTCGCCCGCAAGGACAACAGCAGGACCAGCGAGGCCGCGAGGATCTGCAGGCTGGCATAGCCATTGGTGGTGGCGACCAGGCCGTAGCGCTGGATCGCCAGCCCGGCGAGGATCGCCGGCACGCTGAAGGCCAGGTAGCTGAGCACGTAGAAACTCGCCATCAGCGCCCCACGCTCGTGGGCGTGGGCCAGCGGCACCACCGAGCGCAGCGCGCCGAGGAAGCCGCCGCCGAAGCCCAGCCCGGCCACCGCGGTGCCGAGGAAGAACAGCCAGAGGTTGGCGCTGTCCACGCCGAACAGGGTGATCAGCAGCCCGCCGACGAGCGCCAGGCCGCCACGGCGCAGGATCACCGCCGCTGGCTGGTGGCGCAGGGCGAAGATCGCCAGCGCGCCGCACAGGCACAGCAGCGACACCAGTCCGCCGCCGATCATCGGCACCTGCAGGCCCGTGACCTGGCGCGCCAGCGTCGGCCCCAGCGACAGGTAGAAGCCGCCCAGCGCCCAGAGACTGGCGTTCAACGGCGCCACGCTCCAGAACGCGCGGCGCGCCTGCACAGGAATGCGGATGCGCGGCTTCAGCGAGGCCAGCGCCCCCGGTTGCCGGCTGATGCTTTCCGGCAGCCAGCGCAGCAGCACGATGCCCACGGCGAACACCACCAGCAGCCACACATAGACCGCGTGCAGCGGATCGCCGCCGAACTGCACCAGTGCACTGCTGCCCAGTGCGCCCATGGCCATGCCGAGCATGGGCGCCACGCTGTTGATCAGCGGGCCGCGCTCGCGGTCGATATCCAGCATGGCCGCGCCCAGCACGCTGGTGGCGATGCCCGTGGCGAAGCCCTGCAGCAGGCGCGCGAGGATCAGCAGCTCCACGGCGTTGGCGTAGAGAAACACCGCCATGGCCAACAGTTCGAGCATCAGCGCGGCGCGGATCACCGGGCGCCGGCCCAGGTGGTCCGACAGCGAGCCGAACACCAGTAGCGCCAGCATCAGCCCGCCGGCGTAGATGCTGAACACCAGGGTCAACAGGGCCGGCGAGAAGTGCCAGGATTCGCGGTACAGCGCGTACAGCGGCGTGGGCGCGGCCGCGGCGGCGAGGAAGGCCATGAGGATGGCCGTCAGCAGCCACGCCGAGGCCCGGGGTGAGAAGCCGGCCGCGCTTTTCGAGGGTGGGTATGTCATGATTCTGCTCGCAAAGGCTAAGATTTTGCTTTTGCGAGATGCTGGACCCCTTTCGGGATAAAAGCAAATTCTTTGCGTTAAGGTGCTTATGGCAATCAATCAGGGTGTTCGGCCGGGGGGCCGGAGCGCGCGGGTGCAGGCCTCGGTGCACAAGGCCGTGGCGGAGTTGCTGGAGGAGCGCGAGCGCGCGGAACTGACCGTGCCGATGATCGCCGCCCGCGCCGGCGTCACGCCCTCGACCATCTACCGGCGCTGGGGCGACCTCAACGAGTTGCTGGGCGACGTCGCCCTGCAGCGCATCCGCCCCGACGCCGAACCGGCGGATACCGGCAGCCTGCGCGGCGACCTGCTGGCCTGGGGCGAGCAGTACATGGAGGAAACCGCCTCGGTGCCCGGCCGCGCGGTGGTGCTTGACCTGCTCGCGGCTGGCGGCGGCTGCTCGGGACGCTGCATGGCCATTGCCTGCGGCCAGTTCGACATCATCCTGCTGCGCGCCCGGGAACGCGGCGAGAACGTGCCCGAGGTCGACCGCATCGTCGACCGGCTGATGGCGCCGCTGGTGTACCGCATCCTGTTTTCCGCCGAGGAGCTGGACGTGGCGTATGTCGAGCGCCTGGTCGACCTGACGCTCGAAGGTTTGTAGCAGATTCGCCGAAAGGCTCTGTGCCGCATCCGACGTTTCTGCAATGCCCGGTTGGATCCTCTGTAGGAGCGAGCTTGCTCGCGAATCAGCGTCGCTCCGGCGCTGGGGAAACCGTTCGCGAGCAAGCTCGCTCCTACAGGTTCCCGTTCCGCATCAGGCGCGGCTCAGGCGGATCACCGTGCGGGCGACGGAGACGCCGGTGAACAGCACCACGAACAGGCGCAGGGTCTGCATGGCCAGCACCAGGCCGACGTCGGAGTGGGTGTCCACCGCGATGATCGCCATGGCGTCCAGGCCGCCGGGGCTGGTGGCGAGGTAGAGGGAGAGGAAGTCCATCCCGGTGAGGGCCGCCAGCGCCCAGGCGAACAGGGCGCAGCTGGCGATCAGCGCCAGTGCGCTGACCAGCATGGCCGGCAGGTGGCGGCCGACGTAGGCGAGGCTTTCGCGGTCGAAGCGCAGGCCGATGTAGCAGCCGATCACGCCGTAGGCGCTGGCCAGCAACCAGTGCGGCAGGGTGATGTGCAGCACGCCGGAGAGCTGCAGCACGGCGCCGGCCACCAGCGGCACCAGCAGCGGGCCGGCTGGCAGTTTGGCGCCGGCGGTGGTGCAGACGAAGATCAGCAACAGGCAGTTGATCAGGTCCGGCAGGGTGTCGGTGTCGATGATCGGCGCGCTGTGCGCCACCGAGCCGCCGCCTTCGATCCCCAGCAGGCGGCCGACCAGGGCGCCGGCCATGACCACGCAGACCACCCGCACGTACTGCATGGTGGCGACCACGCGCGGATCGGCACCGTTGGCCTCGGCCATCGACACCATGGCCGCCGCACCGCCGGGCGCGGTGCCCCAGGCGGCGGTGCTGCCGGGGATGCCGCCGAAGCGCACCATGGCGTAGCTGACCACCGCCGAGAGCAGCAGGGTGAGCAGGGTGGCGCTGAGCATCAGCGGCCAGGAGGCGACCATCGCCTGCAGCACCGACCAGCTCATGGCGTGGGCGACCAGCAGGCCGATGCAGCCCTGGCTGAGGCGAAAGGCCTGGCGCGGCAGGCGGATCTGCGCGCCACTGACACCGAAGGCGATGGCCACCAGCATGGGGCCCAGGAACAGCGCGGCGGGGATGCCCAGCCAGGTCAGCAACTGCCCGGCGCCTCCGGCCCCCAGTGCCAGGGCCAGCCATTGCAGGCTGGCGGGGATGCGGGCGACGGACAGGGCAGGGCGGCTGGACACGGACGGCTCCGGGCGGGGAATACGGAGGAATTATCGATAGCCGAATCCATCAAGTCTATTTTCTAATAGTCATGAATCCATTCCTGAAATTTATCAGTTGGCCGCCATGGACCTGCGTGATCTCGCCTACTTCGAAACCATCGCCGAACTCGGCCACCTGGGACGCGCCGCCGAGCGCCTGGGGCGCAGCCAGCCGGCGTTGACCAAGAGCATCCAGCGCCTGGAGGAGTCACTGGGCGCGCGCCTGTTCCAGCGCGATGGACGACGCATCCGTCTGACGCCCGCTGGCGAATTGATGCTGCAGCGCGCGCGACAACTGCGTCAGGACGTGGAGGAAACCCGTCGCGAAGTGCGCGATTTCGCCAGCGGTGTGGTGGGCAATATCCGCCTCGGCTGCGCGGCGACCATGGCCGAATACCTGTTGCCGCGCCTGGCCGAGGACCTTCTGGCGCGCGCGCCGGACATCACCATGAGCCTGGTGCTGGGCCAGGACGACGTATTGCGCGAGGCGCTGCGCAGCGGGCGGCTGGACATGGCGATCTGCTCGCGGATCGTCGACGACCCGCAATTGAGCAGCGAGCCGCTGTTGCAGGACCAGGTGGTGGTGGTCGCCAGCCGCGACCACCCGATCTTCGACGCACCGGTGGTCATGGCCGACCTGTGCCGCTACCGCTGGGTGCTGCCCGCTACCGGGGTGTCGTCGCGGCGCTGGATGGACAGCACCTTCCAGGCCCACCAGCTGCCGCTGCCGCAGGTGCAGATCGAGACCAACGCGATCACCATGCTGCCCAACCTGATCGCCCGCACCCGCCTGCTCAGCTTCCTCGCCCGCGAAGCGCTGGCCGGCGGGCACGGCATGGACCAGTTGCGCGAGGTGGCGTTGGCCGAGACGACGCTGACACGGACCATCGGCCTGGCGGTGCGGGAGGGCGCCTACCTGCCGCCGGCGGCCCAACTGCTGCGCGGGATGTTGCGCGAGCATGCGCAGCGGTTTGGAGCGGAGTGGTAAGCCGCGTCGACACGACCTGTAGGAGCGGGCCATGCCCGCGATCGCGGACAACGTCCGCGTTCACCGGAACGTAGCGATGCGGGCGGTTCGCGTTGTGTCGTTGGCAAAAGTCGCCGAAGGGACGAAACCGCAGAGTCCCCGCGCGTCGAGGCGGGGTTGGAAAATACCCAAGCCTACGCCGGCCCTGCCGGCGGATCGCGGGCATGGCCCGCTCCTACAGTGGGGAGACTTTCGTAGGGCGAATAACGCGCCAGCGTTATCCGCCGCAATGCATCCGGCGGATAGCCTGTTCCAGGTTATGCGCCCTACATGTTGCGCCGTGGTTTGGCACGGAATTGTAGGCGTTTGTAGGAGCGAGCTTGCTCGCGAACCGCCTGGCGTCGGAGCTGCCGGAAAACACCGTTCGCGAGCAAGCTCGCTCCTACAGTGGCGTAGGGCGGGGTGTTCAGCGACTCGGCACGTCGCCCACCACCGTGGTGCGGTACATCTCCCGGCGCATGCCGTGGTAGTCCGACACCGGGTAATGCCAGGTGCTGCGGTTGTCCCAGATCGCCAGGGTGCCGGGGCTCCAGCGCATGCGGCAGGTGAAGGCCGGCTGGGTGGCGATGCTGAACAGGTAGTCCAGCAGCGGCTGCGCTTCCGCCGGGCGCATGCCCTTGATGCCGCTGGTGTAGGCCGGGTTGATGTAAAGGATCTTCTTGCCGGTCTCCGGGTGCCGGGTCACCAGCGGATGCGAGCGCACTTCGCCCTCGTGGCTGCCGTAGCGCACCGCCATGTTCTCCATCAGGTCGTTGTGCTTGGCCTCGGCGCCGTAGGCGCGCTCGGGGCTGTGGATGGCGTCGAGGGTTTCCAGTTGCGCGCGCAGTTTCGGCGACAGCCATTCGTAGGCCAGCGCGAGGTTGGCGTAGAGGGTGTCGCCGCCGAACGGCGGGATGTCGTGGCCGTAGAGCAGGGTGAAGGCCGGCGGCCGCTCCTGGAAGGACCAGTCGCTGTGCCAGGCACCGCCGAACACCACCGGCGTCTTCTCGTTGGCTTCCTTCAGCACCCGCACCACGTGCGGGTGATCGTCCATGCCGACCACATAGGGTTCGCGGCCGAATTCGCCGAAGCGCAGGGTCACGGCTTCGAGGTCCGCCACGCTCAGGTTCTGTCCGCGGATGAACAGCACCTTGTGCGCCAGCAGTGCCTGGCGCAGCTCGGTGTAGCCCTCGGCACCCAGGGTGGTGAGGTCGAGATCGCTGACGTCCGCGCCGATCGCGCCGGTGGCGGGGACAACGCGGAAGTGGCGGTAGTCGGCCGCGCGGTTCTGGCTCGGCAGCGCGTAGAAGAACTCGAACATGGGCAAGCCTCTTGGATTTTTTGTGGGCTCCCCAAGCATGGCAGCGCTGGCGCGTTCTTCCATTTTTTCGCGCGTGGGCAGGCACGGCCGGGCAGCGCTCCGGAACCCTCCCGGTGTGATGAAGTCGAACCGCCCGCGGCGCCTCTGGAGCGGTTGAAAGCCGCGAGATAGAGCCTTGCGATGTGGCTGATTGCCATCGCGTACGGGTTAATTTCGCGCGCTCCCCATCCGTTCCCCTCAAGAGGCGCATCGCCATTTTCGTGAGGCGCCCAACAAGAAAAGGAGAACCCAATGTCCTGCCCAACCTGCCTGCGCGCGTGCCTCGGAAGGCGCGGCGCGATGAGTTCCAGCGCACTGCATTGGCTGGCGTGAGCCGCCATCCACCCCGTGCACCGGCACCGCGCGAGCGGCGCGGCCGCGTGCCCCTGGCCGGGCATCCGGCCGTCATCCGAGCATTGAGGGAATCGATGAGCAAGACCTTCCGACTGGCCACCGTGGCCGGCAGCCTGCTGGCTGCCGGACTGCCCGCGCTGGCCCATGGCGCCGCGCTTGAAGCGCAGATCCGCTGGACCCGCTATGGCATCCCGCACATCCAGGCCCGCGACGAATTGGGCCTGGGCTACGGTATCGGCTACGCCTACGCCCGCGACAACGCCTGCCTGCTGGCCGAGGAAGTCCTCACGGCACGGGGCGAGCGCTCGCGCTATTTCGGCGTGGACGGCACGTCCTCCGCCGGTATCGGCAACCTGCCGTCGGACTTCTTCTACACCTGGCTCAACGACAACGAATCCCTGCGCCGACTGCGCAGCGCCCAGCCGCAGCCGATCCGCGACCTGCTCGACGGCTACGCGGCCGGTTTCAACCGCTGGCTGTGGGATACCCAGGCCGCCGGCACGCAGTGCGCGGGCAAGGCCTGGCTGCGCCCGCTGGAGGCCGACGACCTGCTGCGCCTGACCCGCCGCCTGCTGGTGCAGGCCGGCGCCGGGCAGTTCGCCGAGGCGATGATCGCCGCTACGCCGCCCGGGCAGGCGACGTCCTCGGTGGTCAGCGACGGCGAGGTGCTGGCAGCGATGGCGCGCCGCGAGAACTTCCACCAGGCCCACGGCAGCAACGCCGTCGCCGTGGGCAGCGAGCGTTCGGCCGACGGTAACGGCCTGCTGCTGGCCAACCCGCACTTTCCCTGGTCCGGCGCGCTGCGCTTCTACCAGATGCACCTGACCATCCCCGGCCAGCTCGACGTGATGGGCGCCTCCCTGCCGGGCATGCCGCTGGTGAACATCGGTTTCAGCAAGGACTTGGCCTGGAGCCACACGGTGGATACCTCCAGCCACTTCACCCTGTACCGCCTAGACCTCGACCCGCAGGACCCGCGCCGCTACCGTGTCGATGGCCAGTCGCGGCCGCTGAAGGAAGTCACCCTGCGCGTTCGCGTGCTCGAGCCCAATGGTCGCGTCGGCACGCGCAGCCATACGCTGTACGAGTCCGAATACGGCCCGCTGCTGAGCGTGCCGGGCAAGTTCCCCTGGAGCGCCAGCCAGGCCTTCGCCGTGCGCGACGCCAACCTGGGCAACGACCGCGTGCTGCAGCAGTGGTACGCCATCGATCACGCGCGCAGCCTGGAT